>JANYCZ010000034.1 GCA_025360015.1 Verrucomicrobiota bacterium
AGCCTCGCCTGAAGAGAGGGTTCAAAATCTGCGGGCTGAGAATCATGGATGGATGCTGTGTGCATCCACCTTCAGTTAACCGTGCAGTTCATTTGTACAGCGCTCTTTTTCAACGCCTCCTCTTTTGCTTAGCGGCATTAGCTTTAGCCGGTTCTGGGTAGCGCGATCAGAGCCGCCTAAAGCCGGTACTACAGTATAGCGCTGGGCATGCCTTCAATCCCCTCGCCGACGCGAAACCATTTGCCGCCGCGCCGCCACTCGCGCACGGATGCACCCATGACTCCCGCCCGCTCCGCTCTGCATCGAATGCTTCGCCATGCCGCCACGTTCCTCGGCCTTGCCACAGCCGCAGCCACCACGACGACCGCCCTCGCGCAGGACACGCACGCCAGCGCGGCGCTCGTCGTTGCCATCGACAAGCTCGTGGCCAAGAACGGCATCGATGACGACAGCCCCGGCGTCGCCATCTTCATCCGCGTGCCGGGAAAGCTGCACTTCCAAAAAGGCTACGGCCTCGCCAGCGTGAAGGACGAGACCGCCATCACCCCCACCACGCTGTTTGAGCTCGCCTCCTGCTCCAAGCCCTTCACCGCCACCGCCCTCCTCATCCTGGTAGATCGTGGTATGCTCACGCTCGATGACGACGTGCGCGACTACATCCCCGAGCTGCCCGAGTACGACAGCGACAATCCCATCCTCATCCGCGATCTCCTCCAGCACACCTCCGGCCTGCCCGAGTACTTCGACTTTGATGATGAAGGCGTGCCCATGCGCCACAAGACCTACGCCGTGAACGAAGACTACATCGGCATGTTCGCCAAGGTGAAGAAGGACTATCCCCTGCAGTTCCGCACCGGCAGCAAGTTTGAGTACACCAACAGCAACTTCCTCCTCCTCGCCAGCATCGTGCAGCGCGTGGCGAAGCAGCCCTTCGGTGACTTCGTGCGGGATGAGATCTTCATCCCCGCCGGCATGCAGCACACCTTCATCTGCCAGAGCCCGCAGTCCGTGCCGCAGGAGGACGACGCTGACAAATACAACCGCGCCTTCGGCTACGAGTGGCACGAGAAAAAAGAACAGTGGAAGCCCAGCTGGGGCACCCCGCCCGAGTGGCCGCAGAAAGTCATGGTCGTGGGAGACGGCGGCGTGTGGTCCAACCTCGAAGACATGGCCAAGTGGGACGCCGCCGTGCGCGCCAAGAAATTCCTCAAATCTGCCACCTGGAAGGAAGCCCTCACGCCCTCCACCACCCGCAAAGGCAAGGTGATCGAGTACGGCAAAGGCTGGTTCATCTACGCCAATGACGACGGCTCCGTCTACGGCTACGGCCACGACGGCACCTGGGCCGGATTTGAAAATACGTACTATCGCCACCTCGGCACCAACCGCAGCACCGTCATCCTCAGCAATCGCGACACGATGGACACGGATGACCTCTGGACCGCGCTGGATGCGCTGGTGGAGAAGTTTGTGGGCGGGGAGTGAGTGGGTGGATTGTCTCCTGCGCATAGGCGCTCCGCCCATGAAAAATCGGCTTCAGGGCGGATTTCCAAGCAGCCTCGGAATGGATTGAATCCGATCATTCAGAGCCGCGCGTCAAAAGCCGACGAGCGATTCTCGAATGAACTCAACCACAGGAACAACCAGACACACCACACCATGAAATCGTTTCTCACCCTTGCTTGTGCCACGATGCTGGGCTCCCTCGCCGTGCCAAACAGCGCCAGCGCCGGACTGCCCTTCTTCCGCTCGCACCCTCGCGTCAATGAAGTGAGCGGTCGTCTGAACAACCAGCAGGGCCGCATCAACAATGGTGTCGCCTCCGGCAGGCTCAATGCGCAGCAGGCCGGGCGCCTGCAGCGTGGCGATCAGCGCATCCAGCAGCGGGAGACGCGGGACATGGCCATGAACGGCGGCCATCTGACCGGTCGTGAAACGATGAACCTTAATCGCGCTGAAAACCGCCAGTCCGGTCGCATCAATCGAGCCCAAGGCGGCCGCCCCGGCTTCTTTGGCCGCCTGTTCGGTCGCCGTTAACCGGCAGCGGTTCAGGCGCACTCGTTTGAATCCATCATCTCAAAAAACGCGGCATCTCCCAGGTGCCGCGTTTTTTTATGGGCTGCCGGGCATGACATCGCAGGCATCGCTCGGGAAGCTCGGATGGGGCCGAGATCACACGCGAAATGAATCACCCGCATGACTTCGATGCCATGGTTGATGGGCCGGAAGAAGAAGCCGTATTTGCCAAGAGCCTAGCTGCGACCATTGGGGGTGATCTCTGGGCTCCACAGGGCGAGAGGTTCGCGCTGGAGGCGGAAGCGTTCACGCAGACGGTATGCCCGCAGCCGACTGTCTTGGGTGACGGAAGGTCAGACCAGATCTCATCGAGGCCGCCATCTGGCAGCCGCTGATAAGACGAGTGGGGTTGTTCCATAGGGCTAGGCGCTCTGCCGAGGCGCGCTCCACCTCAATGCTGATTTTGCAGCCCCCTCTGAATTCTTTTGAATCCACCCATTCGCAGCCGCGTCTCAGCCATTGACGTTCGATTTTCGAACGAACTCACAACACTGAAACAACCCCTCACCCTCCAACACCATGAAAACGTTTTTCACTCTCGCATTTGCCACCGTGCTGGGCTCCCTCGCCGTGACAAACAACGCCAGCGCCATCGACCTGGGTCGTCCCCGCGTCCATGAAGTGAACGGTCGCCTGAACAACGAACAGCGCCGCATCGGAAACGGCGTCGCCACCGGCCGGCTCAATCCCGGGCAGGCCATTCGTCTGGAACGCGGCGAGCAGCACATCCAGCGGCAGGAATCTCGCGACCTGGCCAGGAACGGCGGCCACCTGACCCTGCGTGAAAAGCTGCGCCTCAATCACGAAGAAAACCGCGAGTCCCAACGCATCAATCATGCCGAAGGCCGCCATGGCTTCTTCCATCGCTAAGCCGGAGACGGCCGGTGATTTCCCAGCCGACCTCGTTTGAATCATTCATTTAACCCACACGCGGCATCTTCACAGGTGCCGCGTTTTTTTTGGGCCAAGGAGCGCGGAATTTATTCCGCAGCACTCCACAGCATCCCAAGGCTCCGCATTTCACCTGACGCCTGCATTCACTCCTTGGGAGCTACCCCAAGATCTTCGAGATGAAATCCGAGTGCAGCGGGATCTTTAAAAACGCCGCCAGCCCCAGCACGATGCCGCCGCCGCTGAGTACGCAGGCGAAATAAAACAGGCGCTTGTTCTGCGTGAGCGCGGTGATGCCAAACAACGTCATCGCGATGGTCAGAAACGCCTCCGTCATGTCGAACTGATCGTCGAAGACATTGATGGCATCGTACTCCTGCTCGTAGCCCTCGGCCTTCGTCTTCAGCTCCGCCTTCTCCTTGTCATAGCGGGAGATCTTCTCCTCGTACTTGCGGATCACCTCCGCGTTCGCGGGATTGTTCGCCGCCTTCAGCTGGTCCAGCGCCTCCTCCGCGATGGCCTGCTTCGTACTCTTCGCCTGGTAGTAGGACCACGCATCCACGCCACGAGACTGCGCCTGCGTCATCGCCTGCACCACGTTGCCATCCTTCACATTGCACAGCGCCATCACCGTCGCCGTGATCGCCACCAGCAGCGCGATCTTCGCATTCAGCTTGCTCTCGCCCGCTTTTTCCACGGTTTCCTGGATGGTCTCAGTGATGTCGCTCATGGGGGCAAGGATGCGATGGCAGGTATCAGGTGGCAAGGTCTTCCTTGGCTGATGACTTCATTCGCAGGCATGCCCTCCTGTCGGCGGAGTCAGCGACTCTCTTTTTCTCAAAATGACAACGACTTCCGAATCAATCACGCTCTCAAGTTCAGTAATTCTTTTCACCGTGTCTGCTCTCAACTTGTCGGAAAGTCTTTCGACTTTAACGAAGTGCAGTTTGTCGACATACTCGCCAAGCAATGACGCTGCTTCCCTGCCAAGCTTGTCGTACCTGTCTCGGTCTTTCTGAGGTGCCCAACGCTCATCCAGCAATCCAAGGTCGCCTTCGTATTCGTCGTAGAAATCGAGAAGCTCTTTGGTTACCAAGATCGCCATGGGAACGGGGTAAGATGGTTGTGCAGAAAAGTCACATTTTATTTAACGTCGGGAGTCTCATGGTTTTCCGGGCATCGTTTGCCGCCTCAAGCCTTCGAGGGAACTCGATTGCCGGAAATCGACGCACGTGATCCACTCCGCAAGCCCGGAGGGCTGACACAACCGTAGCCGTGGGTGCCAACCCACGGAAAGGTGCCGCCCCCGCCTGTGGCATTTCGTGGAACCGCATAGCGGTGACACAAACCTCCGCCCGTCTCAGTGCCACCCATTCGCCCCAGATCACGCGATGTATTTTTCGTCGTATTTGATTCGGGCCTCATCCAGTATGCTCCGCAATTCCCCCAGATAATCTGTCTGCTGATGATGGATCTGCTGCTCCTTGATGTAACGGATCACGGCATCCTGTTCGCGAACCGAAATCGTGAAGGCACCATAACCATCCTGCCATCCATTGAATCCGGGAAAGATGCCTTCCTGGCTGATCCACCGGCTGGTGCCCGTTTTCAGTTCGCGCATGTAATCCGCCAGCGACAGCGATGGGTGCAGCCCCATCAGAATGTGCACGTGGTCATCCATCGCATTGATGCGGAAAAGGTGGCAGTCAGCCGCTGATGAACGCCCCAGACGTAGCGGAAAAATTCCTCCCGGCGGCTTTCCCGCAGGACCGTAGCACGCTCCTTGGTGGAGGACACGATGTGATACAGGATCTGCGTGTAGGTAAGGTACTGGCCATGGCGAATGCGCTGGGTATGCGGAGATTTGTGTCACCGCTACGCGGTTCCACCGTCCTAGCAACGGCGGTTTGTCGGCCTACCGTGGGTTGGCACCCACGGCTACGATTGTGCCAGCCCTCCGGGCTTCCAATCTCCCTCTGCGCAGATCGCGGACACGCTTCCCCATTGACGCCACCGCCCTCCTCCCTCTACATCGCCGCATGAACACACGCGCCTCGATCTGCTCCATCATCGCTGTCGCAACTCTGCTTCTCCTTTCGGCGTGCGCCCCCATCCGCACCGAGACCGTCTCTGTGCATCACGCGCGGTCCTCCCTGCTCAACAACACCGTGGACTTCGGCTGGGACGGCGGCGCCGTCCGCCCGGATCTCCTGCGCAGCATGGGCGTGGATCTCATGATCCACCGCGCCACCCGTGGCGGCACGAAGAGCGATGTGGACTACTCGCGCCGCGAGCATGCCGCACGCACGGCCGGGCTCAAATGGGGCGCGTACCACTATGTGAACCGCGCCGGAAATCTGCAGCCGCAGATCGACCGCTTCATCCACGAAGTGTCCGCCACGGCCTGGCGCAATGGCACCACGACCTACCCCGTCATGATGGTGCTGGACAACGAAGGGCGGGACCGCGTCTCGTGGTCGCAGCTCGCCTGGGCGGCGCAGCACTTGCGGGCGCACACCGGCGTGTGGCCGCTGCTCTACTGCAGCGTGCCGCTTCCGGGCACCTCCGCCTTTGCCCAGCAGGAGCGTGAACTGGAGGCGCTGAGCGGGGCTCAGAGCCAGATCCTCAAGAGCTGCGGACTATGGGTCCCCCGCTACGGCGAGCAAACCTCCACCCACATGACCTTCAGCGTGCCCCGCGTCTTTGGCACCTGGACGTTCTGGCAGTACTGCGGCGACATCGGCGGTCGGCCCAGGACCGCGCTGCTCGGCCCCGAGTTCTCCGGAAACGTCGGCGGTGCCTACACCCGCAGCGGCGGCAGCGCCTCCCTCCGCCATTTCTGCGACCGCAATTTCTTCAACGGCTCGCATGGGGCGTTTGAGAAGTTTTACCGCACGCATTCCTCGCCGGTCAGCGCGTGGCGGTGAAGGGGGGCGCGGTGTTTCAGTCATCCACGCGTCCGCTCCAGTAATCCGGCCTGCGGTGCAGGTGCATGACTGCAACGAGATGAAGGCCGTTTTCTTCGATTCGGTAAACGAGCGCATACGGAAACCTCTCCACCCGGACCTTGCGCATTTCACTCTTGAAGCGGCGGTGCATGTGTGGGTTGCTGCCTATTCTCAAGGTGGCCGACTCCACTGCAGCACCAAAGCGTCCGCCGAGTTCGTCATCAATCTGGCCATAATAACTGGTTGCTTCGACCAGATCCAGCCTGGCGCCATCATTCCAAACTAGGCTCATTTGGCTTGTTTACTGGCCTTGATGCTGGCGAGCAGCGTCCGCATTTCACTCATGACTTCCTCGTGCTGAATGGTGCGCATGGTTCCGTTGCGGACGGCCTCTACCCGGCGGTCGAGTTCCTTGCGCCATTCGTCGCTGATTTCAATATCATCATCCGCATCGTCGAGGCTTTCGATCAGGCGGGTCGCCAGCCGAGAACGGTCTTGCAGCGGCAGGTTCATCGAGCTTTCCAACAAATGATCGTATGAAAGGGCGGCGGTGCTCATGCACAGATTCTAAATGTTAGTGGCGTCCGTTTCAACCGGGGATGCGGTCGGTCATCGCCCGCTCCCCGACTCCCTCATCCGCGCTTCTGTCTCTCCCAGTAGCCGCTTCGCCTCAGCCTGGGACAGGTAGGAGAAGCGCAGGACTTTTTTTCCCGCCCACATCATCAGTCCGAGGGGCTTGAGCTTCAGTCCGGAGATCTCGTTCCAGCGCACCACCTGCACGGTGACCCCATGCTCCTGAATGTGCACGCCCTCGGGCTCCAGCATCCAGGTGAATCTCCGCATCAGCAGCCAGTCCATGAAGAAACCCAGCGAAAGAATCAGGCCAATCGCCAGCCACACTGCGGCCACGAATTCCACCACCCCCTCTGGAGGCAGCCTGCCGTGGGTCAGATACCGCTGCCCGTAGTAGCCGATGATCAACAAGGGCGTGAGCCCCAGCAGCTTCTTCAGCGCAGGCCGCCACAGGTGGAAGGGGAAGGGGCGTCTCATCAAAACAGGGCTCTGCAGGGGCATGGATCCACCGTCGTTCTTCAGCATGCGCCACGCTAACCAATCCCGGAGCCGATTCCAAGGGCGGCATCCTTCAAAAGCTTTGGCGCAATCGCTCCCGCTTAAACCAGATCGGCAACCACTGCCAACAATCGCAAACCATTGCCAACAACCGCCCCCCTCCCCGCCCCCCCCGCATTTCCCCCGAGAGAAAGCTTGCCAAACTCTCGCCGCAGCGTCGTATCTTGCGCCTCCCTTTTATGATGACCCGCCTTGCCCTGATTCTTGTTGGTTCGATCGGCCTCGCCGCCCATGCTTCGCAGCCGACTTCGCTGGCCGATCTGCCAGACGCGCATCCTGAGGCGGAGCTGAAGGCCTTTGTGGTGCCGGAAGGCTTTGAGGTGAATCTCTTCGCGTCGGAGCCCCTGATCCAGAAGCCCGTGCAGATGAACTGGGATGCCCAGGGCCGCCTCTGGGTGGTCACCAGCACCACCTACCCGCACATCAAACCCGGCGAAGAGGCCAAGGACCAAGTCGTCGTGCTCGAAGACACGGACAACGATGGCAAGGCCGACAAATCCACCACCTTCGCCGAGGGGCTGCACATCCCCACCGCCCTCGCCCCCGGAGACGGCGGTCTGTATGTGGCGAATTCCACCGAGGTGCTCTTTTTAAAGGACACCAATGGCGATCTCAAAGCAGACGAGCGCACCGTGATGCTCAGCGGCTTTGGCACGGAGGACACCCACCACCTGCTGCACACCATGCGCTGGGGCCCGGAGGGCATGCTGTACTTCGCTCAGTCCATCTACATCCACACCCACATGGAGACCCCCCACGGCGTGCGCCGTCTCATGGGCGGCGGCATCTGGGAGTTCCGGCCGGAGACGCGCCGGGCGGAAGTCATCAGCAAGGGGCTCATCAATCCCTGGGGCTTTGAGTTTGACCGCTGGGGCCAGAGCTTCGCGTGCGATGGCGCGGGCGGGGAAGGGGTGAACTTCATCTTCCCCGGCTCCGTCTTCGCCACCTCCCCGGGGGCCAAGCGCATCGTCCACGGCCTCAGCCCCGGCCAGCCGAAGCAGTGCGGCCTGGAAATCATCGAAGACCCTCACTTCCCCGCAGACTGGCAGGGCACCGTGGTGGTGAACGATTTCCGGGGCAATCGCGTGAACCGTTTTCAGCTTACCCCCAGCGGCAGCAGCTACATCGCCAAGCAGCTCCCCGACCTGCTTGCCTCCACGCATCGCGCCTTCCGCCCCATCGATGTCAAGATGGGCCCGGACGGCGCGATTTACATCGCCGACTGGTACAATCCCATCATCCAGCACGGCGAGGTGGATTTCCGCGATGCCCGCCGCGACCACGAGCACGGCCGCATCTGGCGCATCACCGCCAAGGGCAAACCCCTCAGCCCCAAGCCCCAGATCGCCGGAGCCTCCACCGCCGACCTGCTGGAAATGCTCAAGTCCGACCGCAACTACGTGCGCCGTTTTGCCAAACGCGAGCTGCGGGATCAGGGTGCCGCCAAGGCCTCCCGCGAGATCGAAGCCTGGGCCGCCCAGCTCGACCCCGAAGCCCATGAAGCCGATGGCCACGCCTTGCTGGAGGCCGCCTGGGCCCGTGAAGGGGTGAACTCCTTCGCCCCCAGCATCTGGCGCAAGCTTTGGGAGAGCGGAGACTACCGTATCCGCGCAGCAGCCCTGCGCATCCTGACCCATCGCTGGAAGGAATACCCCGAAGTGATGAAGGTGCTGGACCAGGCCGTGGCCGACGACAACGCCCAAGTCCGCCTCTGGGCCCTGGCCGTGCTGGCAGACATGCGCAAGCCCGGCGCGGTCAGCATGGCTCTCAAGGTGCTGGACCACCCCATGGACGATTCGCTCGATTTCTTGCTGGAGCAGACCTGCCGCGAGCAGGCAGAAATCTGGATGCCCGCCGTCGTCAGCGGCAAGCTCAAGCTCGACGAGCGCCCCAAGCACCTCGTCTATGCCATGAAGAGCACCGGCCGCAGCGATGCCCTGCCACCCCTCTTTGCCGCTCTCAAGAGCGGTAAACTGAGCCAGGATGACGCAGATGCCGTCCTCGGCATGGCCGGTGCCGCCGCTGACGCCGCCCAGGCCAAGACCCTTGCCGACATGGTCAATGACCCCGCCATGGCCTCTTATTACATCGGCCTGCAGGACGCCCTGGTGAAAGCCGCGACGGACCGCAAAGTCATCCCGGAAGGCGCGGCGGCGACCGTCATGGCCTGGTTTGCCCGCCCCGAGCCCCACGTGCAGCACCGCGCCGCCCTCCTCGCCGGACTCTGGAAGGTGGAGCCCGCCCGCGACAAACTCGTCGCCCTGCTCACCGACGCCCAGACCCTTCCACCCATTCGCGATGGGGCCATGCGCGGCCTCACCGCCCTCGGCGGCGCGAAGTCCCGCGATCTCTTCGACAAGCTCTTTACCGAATCCCAGGACGCCAGCATCCGCGCCCTCATGATCGACGGCCTCACCAGCGTCGGCCCGCAGCTCGCCGCCAAGCGCGCCGTGGAGTTCCTCGCCAAGGCGGACGTGGACACCGCCAAGCCCATCCTCACCGTTTTCCTCAAAAACAAGCAGCTCCCCGCCGTGCTGGCCAAGGAGCTGGAAGGCAAGACGATTCTTGACTCCGTGGCCGTGGAAGGCATCCGCATGGTCACCTCCCGTGGCATCCAGGGCCCCCTGGCCGACGCCCTCAAGAAAGCCGGTGGCGTCAAGCAGATGGACCGCCCCCTGACCCCTGAAGAAATGAGCGCCATGGTCGCCAAGGTGAAGACCCAGGGCGATCCCGCCCGGGGCGAGGCCGTCTACCGCCGCCAGCAGATGCTCTGCACCACCTGCCACGCCATCGGCGAATCCGGCGGCGTCCTCGGGCCCAATCTCGTCAGCATCGGTGCCAGCGCCCCGGTGGACTACCTCATCGAGAGCCTGCTGGAGCCCAGCAAGAAAATCAAAGAAGGCTACCACATGGTCGTCATCAGCAAAAAGGACGGCGGGGTCATCTCCGGCGGCCTGATCAACGACGGTGCCGAGGAGTTGACGATTCGTGACCCCGCCAACCAGATCGTCAAAGTGGCCAAGGCGAGCATCGCCAGCCGCCAGATGAGCCCCGTGAGCATGATGCCGCCCGGCCTCACCGCCAGCCTCCGGGAGGACGAATTCGTCGATCTCGTCCGCTTCCTCTCCGAACTCGGCCGGGAAGGGCCCTACAAGACCCAGCCCAACCGCTACGTCCGCACCTGGAAGGCCATGGGCAAGATGGAGCAGAAGGACGTGGACCACGTCCGCCACGTGGGCAGCTTTGCCCTGAACGACGACAAAATCGCCTACCCCTGGCAGCTTGCCATCAGTCAGGTGAACGGCGACCTCCCTCTGGCCGATCTGCCCGCCGCGCAAAAGATGTATCCCTGGTTCCCGAAAATCGTCCAATTTGGCCTCAAATTGGACAGCGCTGGAAAAGTAAAATTGGGATTCAGCACCGTGAAGGGAATTGTCGTAGCCGTGGATGGTGCTGAGCTAAAGGAATTCCTGAGTCAGCAGGAGCTCGAATTGAGCGCCGGAATCCACCGAATCAGCGTGCTCATAACCCGTGACGCTGGGGAACTTGCTGCATTACGCGTGGAAATCCTAGACGGCGCTGCGGTAGCGGTGCCCTGAACCTCCTCAGAGCGGAAAATTCGTAAAGTCGATGTATTTGCATTGACGGGACAGATCCCGTTTCGCTATTCTGAACGCTACGCTTGGAATCCGTGTCATACCTCTTGGCACCCATTCCCGCATTCAACCACCGCCGCCGCCATCCCATGAGAAATTGTCCCCTCGCCCCGACCCCAAACGAAACGCTCGTTGGGTCGAACATTGGCGCTGTTTCAGGGTTTCCTGTGGATGACTCAAAGCAGTGTTTGAACGCCGCCCGTCCGTTTTCTTGTGCCCCTTTCTTCCGCCTTTTTTAAAACTTCCCGCGATTCCCCTGAACAAGACCTTTTCCTGATGAAAACTTTACGACACAACCGCATCCTCCTCGGCTGGTTCATGACCGTGCTGGTGTTCGCCATGCAAGTCGCCACGCCCTTAAAATCTGCGACCATTTACTGGACTACGGATGGAAAGACGACTGGCCAGATAATCAGCGGAACCTGGGACACGACCCCCAACTGGACAACGACTCTGCCCACGAGCACAGCGGCAACGAAGGTGGCATGGACCAATTCATCCTCAGACGTGGCGTTGTTTGGAACTGCTGGAAATACCACGAACCAAACCATCACACTCGGAGGCGCGAGTACCGCCAATGGCCTGCGGTTGAATAGCACCAGCGGCTTTACGCTCACCAGCGCAGGAACCGTGGCAACTCCAACGGGAAGCCTTACCTTGGCAGGAACCACGCCGACAATCACCGTCGGCACTTCGGGCAACAGCTCCGCCACCATCAATGCAGTCTTGAACGGCACTTCGGGTCTGACCGTGACGACTGGTGGCTCCTCGGGGCGGCTGGTGCTTGGGGCCTTGGCTGCGGGTGCCACCTTTGCCAACAACTTAACTGGCGGAATCACGGTGGCGAACAATACCATTTTGGAGGCAGTGGCGCGTACAGGAAACAACAATCCGTTGGGGACAAATGCGGTTACCTTGCAGGCAGGTTCCGAGCTGGATCTGACCGGAACCCGTAATGGTGCCTCCGGCATCTCCGGGAGGCTGTTTACCATCACACCCACTTCGGACACTAGCCGCGTGGATTTCACGACTACGGCCACTGGAGCCTCACTGCCGGGGCTCAGCTTCGTTGCCAGCGGAAGCAATGGTCAGAATGTGGTCACCGTCGCAAATACCGCCCTGCTGGCGATTGGTCAGTCGATTTCAGGGGCTGGCATCCCGTCCAACGCCGTGGTTGGGCAGATTCTCAGCGGAACGCAGTTTACCTTGGTGGATTCCAACAATCTGGCAGACAACCTGACCTCTACCATTTCATCCCTAACGGTGACGCCGTTTTTGACCACCCAGGCGGCGACCCCTTCTCCTAGTTTGCCATTGACGCCGACATTCACCAGCAATGGGCTTGACGGCTCGGCCGGCACCTCGATTCGTTATGTCGATGCGAACAATGTCATTCAGACGCTGCCCAATTATGCTGTTCAGTATGTGGGCAAGATTTTGGTCTCATCCTCTGGTGCTGGGGGGTACTCCTTTTTTGCCAAACCAGACGATGCCTCAAGGGTTTATGTTGATGGTGTGCTGGTGTTGAACAATGACGGTGGCAAGGGTGCCGTTGATCTTTCCAGCACTCTGGTGCAGTTGGGGCCTGGTTATCACGACATTCGGGTGGATTATCTGCAAGGTACGGGTGGTGGCTCGCTTGATCTTAATTATTCTGGACCGGATACTAATAATGTCAGGACCAATCTGGCAGGTGTGCTGACTCAGGCGGAAACCAATACCGCCGCTGGTTCCAGCAACGCCATCGCTTTGGGGAACGACGTGCGTTTGTCTGGCAACGCGTCCATCAATCTCAAGGGGAATTTGGCTTCCTCCATTCAGCTCGGGGCTCTGCAATTGAACACCGGCACAACGCTGACCGTGAAGGCTGTTGATAACACCGGCACTGAAATCGCCGGTGGTGGTGGCGGCTTCGGCCAGACATTGCGCTTTGCGGGCAGCTCCTTGTTCGGGTCCACAGCAGGCACGGTCACCATCAATTCTGATCCGAGTGTGGCTTTTGATGGGGCTGTATCTGATGGCGGCCTCGCGATGACCTTGGTGAAGACCGGGACCGGGCGTTTGTTCTTCAATCAGACCAGCGTTGCGAACAATCTGGGAGCTGGCCACACGACTTACATCGAAATGCAGGCCACCAATACGGTGGTGGTGCCAACCAGCCCTATCAGTTTAGGTTCGAACCAAGTCACTCTGCCCAGTGTGGCAGGCCTGGTGCCTGGCATGACTATGAGCGGAAACGGGATTCCAAGCGGAGCATTCATTGTTTCCATTACTGGCAATACGCTGACTCTTTCGGCGAATGCAACGGCCAGTGGAACCCCAGTGCTCAACATTTCTGCGACTCCCACTTTGGTGCTGACAGGTAGCACGGCATCCGGAGCCTTTAATCCGATTGGTTCGGCCACAGTCAGGCTCAACGGGGGGAATCTGATGCTGGACTCCAAGGGTTCAACGCTGGCCGGAGTCGGACCTACCTTTGCCAATAATGTAGAGGTCGTCAAAGACGGGGCCATTCAATCAGTGGCGAATGCGGCGACGACCATTCTGGGCAGCAGCAGCAACACCATCACCGTGACCTCCCAGCCTGTCACTTCTACGACCACGACATCCAGCACGACTGCGACGGTGGCTAGCACGGCCTACTTGCATGCGGGGCAGGTGGTCTCCGGGACGGGCATTCCTGCGGGCACCACCATTGCATCCATTGTTGACGCCACGCACATCACCCTTTCCAGCACGCCAACGGTGGCCGTGACCAGCACCGCGCTGACTTACGGCACTACTCTGGTGCTGGATGCGATCTCGGGCGGCCTCAACAACAACCTTGCCAGTCTCTCGACCGATCCCGGTGCCACATTGACCGTGGCCTCCAACATCACGGGGGATGCCTCATCGACCATCATCATACGCTCTACCGTCATGAATGCCGGGACCACCGTCAGCCAGTCCCAGGCGCAGGCAACAGGCACACCCCAGACCTTTGGCACCACCAATGTAACTCCGGGCATTGTGGCCTTGCGTGGCAACAATTCGGGTTTCTTGGGCTCATTGGTTTTTGAAGCCAATGCCGGGCTGCGGGTCGAAGGTGTCAATGCTCTGTATGGCCGGACCTTTGCCCTGAACAATGCTAACACCCTGATCCTTGCTGAAGACGGCACCGGCACCGGCGGAGTTCAAAGCCTCAATTTCAATCTCAATGTTACGGTTAATAACAGCAACACCATCCAGGTGGGCCGCATTGGCACCTTGTACGCCCCATATTTTGCACAGGCGGCGAACAAAACGGCGCAGATCACTACACTCAACACGAGCCAGGCCACGCTCAATGTGACCAACAACAACGGCTATGGCTTGGAAGTCACTGGAGCCACCACGCTCACTGGAGCGCCCACCTTCCAGGTTGCAAATGCGACAGCATCCAATGTTGTTCAAGGTTTGACCCTGACGGGTGTGGTCTCGGGGGCTTCCAGCATGGTGAAAAGCGGCAACGGTGCCTTGGTGCTCGGAAATTCAGGCAACACTTTCGGCGGCACGGTGACGCTCCCCAGTTCTAATCTGTATGGTGCCAGTGGCTCGGCAGTCATCACTGCTTACAGTGTGGCGCCGTTCGTCGTTGGTGAAAGTCTCAGCGGCACCGGCATCCCCGCCGGGGCCACCATCACGGCGGTGAACGTGCAGAATTTTGCGGCGAGTTCAGCCGCGGCCTCGACCACTCTTTCGCTCTCCGTGGATCCCACCACGGTGTTCGCCGCTAGCATGCCCGTGACCGGGACCGGCATCGCCGCCAACACCATCGTCAGCAGTTTGAACAACAACGTGACTTCAGTCACCACGGGGAGTTCCGGAACTAATACGCTGACGATCACCAGTGGTTCAGCGGCAAGCACCTATCAGATCGGAAATCCCGTCTTTGGCTCTGGTATTCCTGCTGGCACCACGGTCATTGGCATTTCCGGCAGCGTCCTCACTCTCAATCAAAATATCACGGCAGCGAATCCGACAATCAAACGCTACCAGATCACCCTGAACAACGCGACCACCGCCGCCAATCCAACAGTGGTACTCCAGCAGGTGAATCTGAGTTCCAATCTCACCGCTTCTCTTAGCACAGGGTTGACCGCAACGCCTGTGATTAACATTGCCGGCGGCATTCTGGCGGCAGCTTCTGACGGTGCTTTCGGCAATTCGAACAATCAGATTCTGCTTAACACCAATGCCGCCACTGGAGCCGGGTTGCGCGCCACCGGCACCTTTAGCACCAGCCGCTCCATCATCCTGAACCAGGCCAGCAACGCCATCGAGGTGACGGCAGGAAACACGCTGACTCTCAATTCGCCGTTCACCCTGAGCAATGCCGCCAACAATTTCCAAAAGAACGACCAGGGCACCTTGGTGCTGACGCAGGCGCAGACCGGCTGGAATGGCTTGATCACCGTCGGTCAGGGGAGCCTGCAGGTCACGAATGCTGCGGCATTGGGCAACTCAGGTTCATCCAATGCGGCGCTGCGCACCGTTATCAATGACATCACGTCCGAAGTGGCGCTCAAGCTCAGCGGCACCAACAGCATCAACGAAACCTTCCAGATCAATGTCATTAGTGGCCGCAACACCTCTGGGATCAATTCCCTGGGTGCCATCCACAACATGGCCGGCAACAACACCCTCACGGCCCCGGTTTACCTGTCGGGATCGCCTGCAGACAACACCACCTCGGGTGTGGTTATCGCGGGAGTGGACAATGGCTCGACGCTCAATCTGGCAGGAGGAGTAAACTATTTGTGGAACGCTGGTGGTTCCGCACAATTCCTAAACCTCTATCTTTCAGCCACAGGCAGCGGCGTCGGCACCCTTTCCGCACCCCTGGTGAATCTGAGCAACAATCCAGCTGGGGCAACCTTTCAGAAGATTGGCACCGGAACTTGGAACATCACCGCGGCGAATGCCTTTACTCCCAGCTTCACCGCTTCTACTTCAGGAGTGCTGAATGCCAGTCTGGTGGCCGCCAACACCATTGTGGTCAGCAGCGGAAAATACACCTATGGACAGACTGTGACGGGCACCGGAATTCCTGCCAGCACCTCGGTGATCAAGGTTTTGAATGGGACACAGTTGGTGCTGTCAAACAATGCCACCGTGTCGGCCTCCAATGCCAGCCTGACTTTTGGTGTCGTCTCTGCCAAGTCAGGCCCGATCGCCACGACTGCAGCAAGTGGCACAACGACGGCGACCGTGAGTGGTGGTACGGGGGGGCTCACCATCGGGCAGACCGTTACCGGGACAGGCATCCCCGCCAGTACCACGATCAGTCAGATCATTGACAGCACCCATGTGCTGCTGTCGCAGGCGACCACGGCGGCAGTGAGCGGGAACTTGACCTATGGGGCAACAACCGTCTCAAGTGGTGCCAATACCGCCGCCACGACGCTGGGCACGACGGTCACACTGACCAGCGGCACCACGGCGGCACTCACGGTGGGCATGCAAGTGGTCAATCCCGCCATCCCAGGAGCCACTGTGACAAGTATCACCGACACCACCCACTTTGTCATTTCCGCTCCAGTGACACAGACGCTTTCGGGGGTCGATACTGGCGTTGGAGCCGCTGTAACCGCTTCATCTCTCAATGTAACGACCAATGGAACGACTCTCGCCACTCTGACCAGCGGCAGCACTTCGGGCTTCTTTGTGGGGATGCCGGTTTCCGGTAATGCCAGCATTCCGGCCGGAACCACTGTGGCCAGCATTACCGACGGCACTCATTTTGTGCTGTCCGTGCCCGCGACTGGCTCCGGAACCGGGATTGCCACAACATTTCTAAACACCAACAGGGTAGTAGTGAGCAGCACCTCGGGTTACTACGTAGGCCAAAACGTCACAGGCGCCAACATACCAGCTGGTGCCACGGTGACGGCCATCAACAGTGACAATACGCTCACCATTTCTCTTGGCTCTACTGTCATCGGGTCAAATGCCACCATTTTCGGTTCCGGCACGGCGGGCATCAACGCTGTGAATGTGAGCGCGGGAACGCTGATCCTCAGCGGGGCGGGCACCATACCCGGCACCGGTACGGTGTCGGTTCTGCCGGGAGCCGTGCTGAATTTGGATAACTCCGCGACCAACACCAACAACCGTCTTGGCGGTCGTCCATTGACCTTGTACGGGGCCGCCCTGAACATCAATGGCAGCGCTTCTGCGGCGGCGGCGTTGGAGCAGACGGGCACATATACCCAGGGCGGGGGAGCGAGCACGATTACCCTCACGGCAAACACGGCGCTGGGACTGACGCTCGGCACTTCGACTGCGGCGCTTCGCAGTGCGGGCGGTACAGTCTTGATCCGTGGCATCGATTCTCTTGGCAGGATTGGGGCTGGCACAGTCAGCGTCTTGAGCAGCAGCACCAGCACCAATTCGGTGACGGTTTCCGCGATACCGCCCGGACTTGCAGTGGGTTCAGTTCTGCTCGGGTCAGCCATCACCAACATCGTTGGAAACACCATCACCCTAGCCTCCAATGCCAATGCAACTACCGTCAGTGCGAGTAATTTGGGTTTTTATAATTCCGGCATCGCCTCGCTCAACGGGCCGACAGCAGCCACTGGCCTCACCTTTCTCGGCCAGGCGGGAGTGACGGGCACCACCAACAAGGCCATCATTCCATGGGCGCTGGTGGACACTAGCACCACGGGCAATGGCATTTCATTTGCCACGGCAGATTCCACTGGTGCCGCCACCACCACCGGAACCAATGGACTGCGCCCGCTAACGGCAGGAGAGATGAGCACCAGCTTGGCCACGCTGGCCAACGTGTCCTTGAGCACTACGGGGACCCTGATCTCGCCGCTCACGATCAACTCGCTTACTCTCAACAGTGGTGGTGGCATCGTCACCCGGGTGGCACAAACGCTGACCCTGGACAGCGGTGGCCTGCTGGCTTTCACCGGTAACACCGGTATCAGCGGTGGTTTGCTGAGTGTGAACAGCAACCGTGACTTGGTCGTATTTGCATTGGACAATCTCAGCATCAGCAGCGCCATCATCGGCACATCGGGTGGTTTGACCAAATCAGGCGCGGGCACGCTGACGCTTGGAATCGGCAACACCTACACCGGTTCCACCACCATCAATCAAGGCACGCTGCAACTGGCCGCCAGCAGCACCAATTCCATCTATTTCAACAATGCCCTCTCCATCAATGCTGGGGGCACGCTGGACATGAACGGCAGCATTCTGAATGTCAATCTCCTGCGGAACGATGGTAATGTCGTTGTCGCTGGAAACGGCGGTACGGTGATCAACAGCGCGGCTGGACAGGCCACTCTAGTGCTGGGCAACGCCGGATCCAACTGGGCTGGACAGATCAATGGCAACATTGCAGTGTCGCGTTCCAGCTCGGGCGGGAATGCCTGGACTATCTATACAGCCCAGGGCTACACAGGAGCCACGATCCTTACGGGGGGCATTACGCAGTTGGCTGATTCGGGAACTCTGCTCAACACTTCCTCTATAACTATCAACAGTTCCAACCTGTTGATTCAAAACGGTTCCAACCTGGGCAACAACAACAACAACCGCATCAACGATGCCGCGCCCATCACCATGCTGGGGGGCATGATTCAGTACCGCAACCGTCAGGGAACGACCTCCAGCGAAACGTTCGGCACATTGACGCTCAACGGTGCCCAGAACATTGTCGAAACTTTCCTCAACGGGGTGAACCTGAACTCCACGGATCTCACCTTCAGCAGTCTGACCCAAACAGCCGGATCCCGAGCCACGATGCTTTTCCGTGGTGCGACAGGATTGATCGGCAACAATGGGCGGGTGTTTTTTACCACGGCTCCCACCTTGAGCAACAACCTGCTCGCCAATGCCGCTGGTCAGACTGGCTGGGCGGTGGTGGACCGTGAGTGGGCCAGCTATGCCGCAGGGACGGGTGTGGGGGCGCTCAATCAGGTGGGCTATGCAGGGTATGCTCCTAACACGCTCAACACCATCAACACCGGTGGCGCTACGGACAACCTTCGCGTCACCCTTTCGGCTCTGACGACCACCGGCAGTGCAGGCACCAACCTGCTGACGGTCGGCAGCACGGCGTCCCTTCAGGTAGGGCAGGTGGTCAGCGGACCGGGGGTTCCCATCGGCACCACGATTGCTTCCATCACCAACGGCACACAGTTTCTGCTCAGCAACAATCTCACCGGCAACAACCCCACCATTGCCGCCTATCAAACCCTGAGCTCTGACCGGACGATCGGCACCCTGAATCTCGACACCAGCCGAGCTGCCACGCTTGACCTCGGCGGACATACGCTCACGCTCGGCGGTGGTGGCATTATTGCCTCCCAGACCTCTGACAACACTGCCAACGTGGTAGTGCTCAACGCCTCTGTCTCCAGCACTCAGGTGCTGGTGCAGTCCATTCCGGCGGGCTTGGTGGTCGGGTCCATCAACTTCAGCGATACTGGCAAAACTGTTACGGCAATTGACTATGTAAACAACATCATAACGCTCAGCTCCGCACCAGCTACGGCGATTATCACACCCACCACCCGCAGCTTTACAAGTGCGAACCCCACGGTGCTCACGATCACCAATGGCAATCTGACCAGTGGCACGACATCCGCCGCAAGCGATCTTTATTACTGGGCACTGCCCTATTCCTCGAATGGCTCCACCTATAATCGTATTCAGGTGTTGGGCGCAAATGTGGTCGATAACAGCGCTGGCGGCTCGGTGACTTTGGTGCTGGGGGGCAATATTACCGGGGTGCTCGGGACGGGAGTAACTGCGGGAACCACCATCACTGGCAACAATACCTACTCCGGCGGTACCTTTGTAAACTCCGGCACTTGGACGCTGAACAATCCAAACGCCAACGGCACTTCCATTTATGCGATTCCGGGCAACATCACCATCAGTGGGGGCATCAATGAAGAGAACAACGTTTACGGGGGTGTTGTGAACTTTGGCGCTTCGAGTCAGATCAACAACACCGCCGTGATGACGTTAATCGGAGGGGCTTCGGTGGCATTTAACGGATTTAATCAAACCCTGGCGGGGGTGGTGCTCAACAACACCGGCGGTACGGCCCCGGCACTTGACTTCGGCGTCGGCACGCTCACGCTCAATGGCGGCATCACCGCGACTGCTTCCAGTGTGGGGAATGTCTCGCAGATCATCAACGGCAGCATTGTCTATTCGTCCACGACGACAAGCGGCAGCCCTGTCGTGAAGGTGTCCAGCACGGCGAAACTGCTCGTTGGTGCAGGGGTTTCAGGGGCGGGGATTCCGGGGGGGGCCACCGTTGCCGCGATCATTGACCCCACGACTTTTGTGCTCTCCGCCAGCGCCACTTCGCCAGGCACCGTCAACTTGACGTATTCCAGTTTGGGCCGCCTTGATCTTAACGGCGGCACGAGTACTTTCAATGTTGCTCCCATCCTGGTGAATGGTGTGAACGTGGCACCGCTGCAGGCCACGCTTAACCTCAACGTTCCGATCATTAATGGCGCCATCACCAAGAGCGGTGCCGGGCTGCTGCAACTCAACGCCCAGAGCACTTTCGCAGGAGGTATCAACGTCACCAACGGCGGTCTGATCATCGGCAGCAGCAGCATTGGATCAGCCGTGGGGGCTGCTGTTACTAGTGGGCCGCTGGGGACTGGAACACTGTCGCTCGCTGGTGGGACGACGCTGGTTTCCACCGCAGCTACCAACCTGTTGGGCAACACCGTTGTTTCCTCTGGCGATCTGTTGTTCGATGGCGCGAACAGTCTCACGCTTAATGGTGACGCCACGCTGGCAGCCACGGCCAATATCACCGTGGCGCTGCCGACGATGACGGCTTCATTTGGCGGCAAAATCTCCGGGGCCCATACGATCAATAAAAACGGTCTTGGCGTGCTGGCTTTCTCCAATGCGTATTTGCCCAGCGGTGTGCTCAACAGCAGCACGATGTCGGGTACGATTAATGTGAACAACGGCACCTTGCGCCTCATCGGACCTACCGGTGCGGCGAGTCCGAGTCCGCTTGGAAGCATGACGATCGTCCTCAAAGGCGGCACTTTGGATCTGCGCAGCAACGGCGCCTCATCTTACGGCAGCATTCTGCTGGGCAACAACGTCAGCGTGGATGCGTCGCAGTCCACGGCCACCATCTCAATGGACCACACGACGAATCTGCCAAACTATGCAACCACACCGGCCAACACCAACAACACTGTCCAGATGGGAACACTTGCAATGGCGGGTGGGCAGACCCTGGTCGCCAGTGGTTCGAGCGGATATAATCTGCGCTTTACCGGGGGTAATTATACCGGATCCGGCACCATCAGTTTTGCGCCAGGACTGGGAACAACTTTGACAGTTGGAGGGGGGTTCACCAGCACGCTGGGCTACGCCAACACCGGTGCGGGCACGCTGCTGCTCGGTGGCAACAACATCAACTCCAGCAACACCATCATCACACCGTCCTCCTTGATCGGTGCTGCTCCGACTGTGAACACCGTGAACACTCCGTTTGGCACCGGTTCAGTGACGCTCAACAGCGGAGTGAGTTTCCCTATTGTGCCCATTGGTGGCTTGCCACAGCAGGGGTCCCCCCCCCCTGGTTACACGCAGGGCGGTTTGACGGTCAGCTATTATTCGGGTGGTTCCAGCAATCTGAATTCTGCGTTTAGCTCAGGCATGACCCCTGGCGCGGTTCTCACGGGCGTGCTGCCAACGGATGTCAATTTCAACAACCGGCCTGCGATTGTGACCTCACTCGCTGGGACGCAGGAAGTGTTCTCCGGACTGCTGAAAATCACTGCGGCAGGTGATTATAACTTCCAGATGACTGCTAAGCAGGGCATGCTGATCATTGACGGTGTTCCGGTGGCTGGCGTCAATGCTGATCTCACCAGTACAGCGGGGAGTATGGCGCTGAGTGCGGCTGGTACGGGTTCCATCCATTTGTCTGCGGGTTTCCACACGATCGTGCTTAAATCCAATAATCCCCTTAACAGCACAACCACGAGCGGTGGCGTGCAATTGTTGTATGGTGGACCCGACACCGCTTTGAATAATCTGGCCACCGGTATTAACACCGTGCCGACGATTCCGGCGGCCAATCTACAGGCGATTCCCTCCTCGGCTCTTTACTGGACGACTGCTGCAGCTTCCGGCGCCAACAATTACAATAGCGCAGCCCAGATCAACAACGCATTCATCACGCCGGCCTCGGCCATCGTCACGCTTGATGGTCAGGGTACGGACATCAACAGTACGGTGGCCAGCCTCAATCTGGGCAACAGTTCTCAATTGAACGTCAACAACCAGTTGGGAACGGGCTGGATGGGCGTACTTGGAACCACCACGGTTGGCACGGGTGTGACCGTCTCTCCCAATACGGGTAAATTGTACCTGATAGGTGGAATTTCTGATGGCGGCAACGGACTGACAAAAGTCGGCGATGGCACATTGATCCTCGGGGCGAGCAGTTCGTTCACCGGAGCATTTACGGTGAAACAAGGCTTCGTGCAGCTCACGGATCCAACCTCCCTTTCCACCGGCAGCAACATCATCACCCGGTTCGTTCAGCCTGTCTCCGCTGTTACCTCCACCACCGTGTTGAACAATAACGTCGTAACCGTGGCCGACACTTCGATTTTGAAAGTGGGGATGGCTGTCACTGGCACCGGCATTAATGCTGGGGCTTTCATTTCCGCCATCACCAGTGGCACGACTTATACCCTTTCTGCCAATGCCACCGCTGCTGGCAGCAGCACCCTTACTTATGACCCCTCCAGGCTCACCATCGTCGGCACGCCGTCACAAAACTCACAAACGGTCCTCGTGTCCTCGACGGCAGGTCTTGCTGTGGGCATGGCGGTTTCAGGGGGCATCATCACCCCCGGATCGTATATCACTTCCATCACGAGCAGCACCACATTCCTGGTCTCACAACTCACCCAAAATGTGGGCGCTTCGACGGTCAGCCTTACCTTCAACACGGACACTTATGGCGCGCTCGATTTAAACGGAGTTAGCAGTGTGGCGGGGAACATCACTTTGAATGGTGTGTCCCCCATCTTCCGCAACAGCACCACTCCGGCGGCTTTGTTTAATAGCAGTTCCACCGCCGCCAGTGTGGCGGGCAGCATCTCCATCGGTACCGCCGCCGCACCCCTGGCCACGGCCATCGGGGGCTTTGGGGACATCACCCTCAACGGGCTGGTTCAGGATGGCGGCACGGCGGGTGTGGCATGGAGCAAGGTGGGGTCGGACACACTGACTTTAAACGGTGCAAACACCTTCACGGGTTTGCTGACCATCAGCGGCGGCATTCTCAAGTTGGGAAACGCCGGC
Source organism: Verrucomicrobiota bacterium (assembly GCA_025360015.1). Classification (GTDB taxonomy): domain Bacteria; phylum Verrucomicrobiota; class Verrucomicrobiia; order Verrucomicrobiales; family Verrucomicrobiaceae; genus Prosthecobacter. Next base: position 23,054 of record JANYCZ010000034.1, read on the forward strand.
GCTCTCGGTGGGTTTGGCACAACAAGCATCAGTTCCACTCTGGCCAGCGGAAGTGCGAACGTCACGGTCACCTCGACAAGTGGACTCTATGTGGGCCAGCAGCTCAGTGGTACTGGTGTTCCTGCGGGTGCATTTGTCTCCAGCATCACTAATGGCACCACTTTTGTGATGTCTGCCAATGCAACGGCTTCGGGAGCTAACAGCTTGAATTACGCAACGGGAGGCACGGTTGTCGCTAGCGGCAGCACCATGGACCTGAACGGTTCCATTGTCACCAATCTGGAGGCACTTGTGTTGAACGGCGCCGGAATCACAGGGCTGGCCCAATCCAGCACGCTGGGTGCGTTGATCAACAGCAACGCCACTGCTGCAAGTTATGCCGGCAACATCGCCCTCGTTTCTGCTTCCAGCATCAATACCTCGGGTGGGAACATCACTCTGGGCGGTATTGTCAGCGGCCCGGGCCTGCTGACCAAGTATGGCAGCAACACGCTCAACCTAACCGCCGTCAACACGATGACGGGTGGACTGACGGTGAACGCGGGAACCGTGACGGTCAGCGGCACGGGCATTTTGTCTGGCGGCGGCGGCACCACCACCGTCAATCCCACCGCCACGCTCAACTTGGACAGCACCGGCACCAGTCAGAACAATCGTTTGAACAGCCGTCCGCTGACATTAAGTGGTGCCAGCTTCAATCTCAAAGGCAGCACCACCGCCACGACGACGGAAGTGACGGGCCAGACCTTGATCATCAACCCGGGTGGCTCATTGGTAGTGCTGAGTGGTGCATCCACCACGGGGGGTACGGTGTTTTCCAATTCAGGCCTGGCACGCGGTGGCAATGGTACGGTCTTGTTCCAAGGCGTAAATCTGGGCACCGCTGCTGCAGCCAACAATGTCAGCAACATCATTTTCACCTCCGCCCCCGGTCCCACCGGACAAAGCGGCGCAGCAGGGACAACGACTCGCGGCATCCTCCCTTGGGCCGTCATTTCACCCGACAATGGCACCACCTTCAGCTTTGCGGCTCCGAGTCTTGCCGCCAGCCTCGGCCTGCAGGCACTGGGTGCCGCAGATCGTGTGAATGACACACTCGCCACGGCGAATGCCAACGTGTATTTCACCACCGGCACCACAACCGCTGGGGCCAACACGACCACCACGCTGAATTCATTGACCTTCACGGGCGGCACTCTGGCGTTTTCTGCGGGCTCCAAGCTGATTCTTTCCAGCGGCGGTATTCTTGCAACGGCTGCGGCTGTCAACATCACCGGATCCACCGGTGCTACCTTGACCACCGCAACTACCAACGGCCTTAACACGGAGTTGATCGCTCACGCCATGAGTGGCAGCACCCTCACCATCAGCCCCTCGATTTACCTGTCGGCTGGTGGTCTGACCAAGGCGGATGCAGGAACCTTAGTGCTGAATGCGCAGGAAACGTATTTGGGCAATACGACCGTCAACGGCGGCACCCTGCGCCTGAATGGGGGCTCCACGCCGCTTGCCTCCTCCAGCACCACAAACGGCAGTCCCCTTGTAAGCGTGTCTTCTACCGTTGGACTGCTAATAGGTGACACCGTGACTGGCACGGGTATTCCCGTCGGTGCTAAAGTGACTGGTATCGTTGACAGTACCCATGTAGCCCTTTCGGCCAATGCCACGAGCACGGCCACGAGCACGCTGACGTTCACCGGGCAGACCCTGTTCTCGCCTTTCACCACCGCGCCCAGTGCTGGCAGCCTGACCTCAGGCCCTTCGACCCAGGTGTTGCAGGTCAACAATGGCGGCACCTTGGATCTCAATGGCATCAATCAGTCCGCAGCCATTCTCAACAGTGCCGGAACACTCCCTGGCACCGGTGGCACCATTGTGAACGGGTCCGCCACTGCGGCGACTCTTCGCATCGGCATCAGCGCGAATAACACCTGGGCGGGCAACCTCAGCAGTGGCACCGGGGTGATCAACCTTGTGCGTGATGGCAACTCTGTCTGGACGGTGGAATCTGCCAATACGATGACCGGCACGCTAGCGCTGCAGGGCGGTTCCACCGTGCTGCAAGACGCGGGCGCTTTTGCCTCTGCCACTGGCGTCACCATCAACCGCGCCGGCCTGGTTTGGAATGACACAGGGCTGCAGGCTGCGACCCGTCTCCTGAGCACCGCGACCATGACCCTCAATGGCGGCGGCTTTGTCTTCAATGCACGCTCGGGCACGAATGGCACCGCCCAGTTTGGCAACATCACACTTGCGGGTGGATCCTCCTATCTGGCAGCCAATCCGACCAACGGTACGGCGACCTTGAACATTGGCACCATCTCCTCACGCGCCACGGGAGCCACACTGACCTTTGCCGGCAATGTGGGTGACAATGGGCGCATCGTCATGTCCTCCGCACCGGCTCTGACCAATGGGATCATCGGTGGTTGGGTCGTGGCGCTTGGCATTGACCCCATCTCTGGTGGTGGCACGAATGCCGAGTTTGCGACATATGATCCCGCCTCTGGCATACGGCTGGCGGGCAGTTATGCCACCGTTTTCAACAGCGGCTTCATTTCCGCTAGTCCAGCCCTTCAAAGCACCAATGTTCGCCTGGGCGGTTCTGTCACCCTGGCTTCAGGCGGTGCTACGTTCAATTCATTGACCATGAACAATGCGGGGATCACGGTGAATTTCACCAATGCGGCGGACACCCTCGTTTTGACCAGCGGCGGCATCCTGGCAGGCCTCGACAACAACGCGCGTATCATCGGCACCGCTTTGCTCCCAGGGGTCTTAACGGCCGGCAGTGGTCAGTCGGAGCTGTTTATCCACAATGGTGCGAACATCCTGACCATCAATTCGGTGATCGCGAACAACAACACCGCGCTCAACGTGGTGCTCGACGGCCTGAGCCAGACAGGAAACACCCCGACCATCACCTTCGCCAACGCCAATACCTACACTGGCACGACCTACGTGAACGGGGTGATTTTGAACCTGAAATCGACCTCCGGTTCCGCCATCGCGGGCAATTTGACCATTTCCGGTGGCACCACCGGCACGGATTCCCTTCCGATTGCCAATGCCAGCGTTGTCCTGCAGTTGAGCAACCAGATTGCGGCGACCTCTGCGGTGACCATCAATGGCGGTTCACAGCTCAACCTGAACAACTTCAACAACATCATCTCCAGTCTGAACCTGACCAATGATGGTGGTGGCAACGGCAACAACGGCCCCGGTGTGGTGACCGGCTCCGGCACGCTGGCCGTGGTGGCCACGCGGCCACTGGTAGCCAGCACCACTTTGAACAGCACCACGCTGACGTTTTCCACCGCACCGGGTGCCACGCTTGCTGCTGGCACGGCCATCAATGGCCCGGGCATTCCGGCTGGAACGACGATCGTAGGCGGTTCTGGCTCTACCTACACCTTGTCAAACGCCGCCACTGCGACGGGTTCCATCTCCATCGCCGTTAATGCCACTACGACGGCGGGTTCCAATGTGTTGACCTTTGCGGTTCCACCCAGTGTGGGCACCCTTGCTGCGGGCACCCCCGTCAGTGGTCTTGGCATTGCGCCAGGGACCACCATTGCCAGCGGCTCCGGCAGCAGTTACGTGCTCTCGCAGAATGCGACCACTACCGTGAGCGGTGCTCCGGTGATTGGTGGCATCATCTCCAGCAGCAACGTGGCCAATGCCAACAGCATTCCCGTCATCAATGGATTCCTGGACGCCAGCGCCGGAGTGACATTCAATCCCGTCTCATCCACCCTGCTTCCTGGTCAGATTGGGCTCGAACTCAATGCCGCCATGAACACCGGCTTTATCGTCATGAACAGCACGGGCGTGCTGGGCATCGGCGGGCAGAATCTCTACAGCGGCATCACCCAGGTCAATTCCGGCACCCTGGCGTTCGGCCAAAACGGTGCCTTCATCGGAAATTCGCAGGTGAACCTGGCCGCAGCGGCGGCCCTCGACGCACGTGGTCTGGCCGCCACGGTGGGTTCGATCACCGGAACCGGCACGGTCACCAACTACAGTTTGAACTCGCAGGGCACCGTCGTGACCGGTTTTGACAACACCAGCAGCACCTTCTCAGGCCTCTTCAACAGTCTATTTGTCAATGGCCTGCTCAATGTGACGAAGGTCGGCAGCGGCAACTGGAATCTGGCTGGTAACAACAGCGGCACTGTGGTGTCCAACACGTTCACGGTGAACCAGGGGGCGGTTACGCTGAATGCTGGTGCCAACGAATCGCTCAACTTCCGCAATTACACGCTCAATGCGGGGGGCGTTCTCAACATCGACGACAGCACGAACAATGTTTCCAACCGTCTGGGAGTCAATGCCGCAGGAGTGGCGGGTCTCTATACGGATGTGAGCACGACTTCCACCAATCGCACCACCAATCTGCAGGGTGGCCAGTTGAATGTGACAGGGTCCAGTTCAGGACTGCTGACAGAAAACCTGGGCCTGGTGAACATCCAGAACGGTGCCAGTATTCTCACGATCACTCCGGGCGCGGGCGGCACGAACATCCTCAAGTTTAACGCCATGAACGCCATCAGCAACAATGGCGCTCTGGGTGGAACCTTGCTGTTGCGCGGCACCAGCCTGGGGGCAACTGCGGCGGCAGGTGTCGCAAACTTTGCTGTGGTCACCACCACACCTGCCTTGATTGGCGCGGGCGGAACAGTAGGCACGACCACCATCAGCATTCGCCCGGACATCCTTGGAGATGTGTCGCTCACCGGAAGTGGAACCGGCTTTGTGACCTACATTGGCAGTGCTGGCGCGGTCGGCGGCACAGGGGGCAACGGCTTCCGCTTGCTGACGACTACGGAACTGGCGACCACCCTGGGCACGCAGCCACAGGTGGCTCCTTTCACCGCCATCTCTCCCAACACCAACGTCTCTCTGAGCTCCACGCAGCGCATGACGGTGAGCACCACCATTAACAGTCTCGTTCTGGCTTCTGGCGGCGGCGTTTTCTTTGCGGGTGGCAACATCTCCTCCACCAGCAATCCAGCGGGAACCGTTTACTATGCCAATGGCGGACTGGAAACCCTCACGGTCAGCAGTGGTGGCATTCTGGCACTGGCGGGCAACACCGGCCTCACCGGTGGCATTGTGACCGCTGCCGCCAACAATCAACTGATCTTCCAGACGGTGAGCGATCTTGCCGTGCGCAGTTATCTCAATGGTGGGACTCAAGGGCTGGTCAAGTCCGGCGCAGGTGCGCTGATCTTGGGCAAAGCCAGCCTGGTCACCGGAACGACCACGGTCAATGCGGGGACACTGGTGCTCAATGCCGGCAACAACACACTGCTGGTGACACCTACCGCCAGCATTGCCACGGTGTATGACCTGCGCCTCAATGGCGGTTTGGTGGACTTGAAGGGCAATGCGCAGGCAGTCGGGAATTTGACCAGCAACGCCACGGCCAATGTGGGAGGCACAACCACGGCACTGCCCAACTCCGGAGGCAGCATCACCAACACCGGCGCTTTGGCCAATTTCGTCATGGACGAGCCCAACAACGTCACAGACGCCTTTGGCGGCGTCATTGGAGGGGCCATTAATTTCTACAAGCAGTCAGCTTCAGGAGCCAATCCCTCCAACCTCATTCTCACCAGCGCGCAAACCTTTGCCGGCTCCGCCAATGTGCTGGGTGGAACGCTGACATTGCGTGACAACGGTGCCATCACGGCAGCCACCATGGTGAACATCCAGTACGGTGCGCTGGTGCTGGACAACCAGGGATTGACCGACAGCTCGACACGTCTGTCGTCCTCGGTCCCGATCAACCTTCTGGGCGGCAATCTCTCGGTCAATGGCCGACAGGTGTTTGACGCGCAGACCCTCGGCACCGTGACTTTGGTGCAGGGCACATCGACCATTCAGATCAATGAATTTGGCAATGCCAACTCCGGCGCCTACGCGCTCACCTTGACTAATTTGGCGCGCAATTCCGCCAATGGGGGAGTGGTTAACTTCGTGGCAGGCGGCGGCCTGACTCTGGCTGGAAACACCAGCACCACCAGTGCCGGTGCTCAGCCGCAGGTGTTCATCAGCCAGATCAACGGCACCTCCTTCAACCAGGCAAGCATGGTCAATGGCATCATCGGCGGCTGGGCGGTTGTAGGCGGGTCAGAGTTTGCCTCCTACACGGATGCGCTGGGCGTCAGTCAGTTGAGCAACGCCGCCGCTGGCTACCTGAACAACTACAGTGGTGATATTACGGCAGCTAACAATGTACAGAATGTGAATGATGGCACGTCCCGCACGATCGCCGCGTCGAAGACGATCAATTCTTTCCGCACAACAGGTGCCATTACGGACACGCTAGGCAGTCTTGGCACCGGGGTGGTGTTGAACATCTCCAGCGGCGGCTTCCTCACCAATGTGGCCGGTGTGGTCAACTTCACAGGGGCGGATTCGGGTGCTTCGATCACATCAGGCACCACGGATTTGTTTACTTGGATCAATGCGAACACCACCAATTTAAACACCGTCATCAGCGGTGCCATTGGTCTGGTGAAGTCTGGTCCGGGCACCCTGAACCTGCAGCCTTCCGCCAGCATGGCGGCGACGACGACCAGCGGATCGACGGCGCTGACTTTTGCCACGGCACCCAGCGTGACTCTGGCGGCTGGTACGCCCATCAGTGGAGCGGGCATCGCACCGGGGACAACGATTGTCAGCGGCTCAGGTACTTCTTATGTCCTCTCGCAGAACGCGACCGCTGCTGGAACCAACACACTGCAGTTTGGCATCTCCAACTCCTACACCGGAGTCACAACAGTCAACGGCGGCGGCACTTTGAACAGCGGCCTGCTGACTCTGGGTGGCTTGCAGGGAGTGATCGCCATTCCAGGGGATCTGCGGATCAACAGTTCCACCGTCACGGAGAACGTCTTTGCAGGCCAGATCGCCGCCGCCAGCAACGTCACACTTAACGGCACCGGCGTGCTCAACCGCATTGGTTCCAACACACTCGCCAGCCTCACCTTCGCTGGCAATGGCGGCACCACGGCTCCTACGGTCAACATCAACACGCTGATCCAAAGCAACATTGTCACGACTGCAACGAATGCAGTGACGGTTCAGAACACCGTGGGTCTTGCCATTGGCCAGCTGGTGACTAGCAGCGGTAACTTCTTGCCAGCGGGCACCACCATCACCGGCATCAATGCTGCGACCAATGTCATCACCCTTTCCAACAATGCCACGGCTGGCACCAGCAATCTCACCTTTGGTGGCAGCCTGACGCTGTCGGCCGCTAATGCGATCACTTCTGTGAATGACAACTACGGCACTACGCCAACGGTTGCCATCGGTGCAGGCTCCCAGGGCATCATTCTGAGCAATGCCGCGCCGGTGATCAATGTGTCCGGTATTTCGCCGATGGGATTGCTTCTGAGCGCACCCATCTTGAGCGCCGCAGGCCAGATCAATAAAACGGGCGTCGGCTCGCTGATTCTCAATCCCTCTTCCACTTTCGCTGCCACGGCCCCTACCGGCACCTGGACGACCTCCAGCACCTCGGTGACGGTTGCCAGCACAGCGGGGATGGTGGTTGGTCAGGTCGTGACCGGGACGGGCATTCCTGCCGGGGCAACCATTACCGGCATCACCAGCGCTACAGCCTTCACGCTTTCGGCGACTCCGACGGCTGCGGGCACTGCGGCCGCGGTTAGCTTCACGGGGGTGAACCCATTCACCAGCGGGATAAAAATCACTGACGGCACCGTGATCGTGGACAGCAACAACGCCATCGGCTCCGGAGCCTTGGTGATCGGTGATGCCACCACGGCCAACACCGTCCCCATCACCCTCCAATCGGGCACCTCAATCCGCACTTTGAACAATGTTCTGACGCTTAACCGTGACCTCACCTTTGGAGGCAATCAAACCGTTAACGGCCTCACTTTGAATGGCACGATCAACATGGGGGCGGCCACTCGCACCTTGACCGTGACGAATCCTCTGGTGACCGCGACGCTCAATGGAGTGCTCTCGGGAGCAGGCCTCACCAAGGCAGGAGATGGCATTCTTGTGCTGGCTCCGCAATCAACGGGAGCCATCAGCCTGACAGGTGCCGCTGCCACGACCACTTCAGGCTCCACCACTTTGACTCTTGCGGCTGCAAATGCCAGTCTTGCAGCCGGGATGCTGGTGCAAGGTCCCGGGATCGCCCATGGCACGACCATTTCCAGCATTGCTGGAGCTGTGATCACCCTTTCTAGGGCGGCGCTCACGACGACCAGCAATTCGACGGTGGCCTTTGGCAGCCCCCAGGTTTACGCACCTCTTGCGGGTGGCACGGGGACAACTTCTCTGAGCCTTTCCCCTGCACAGGTCGCCAGTAATTTGGTGGTCGTGGGAGCCAGCGTCACGGGGTCTGGCGTGGCCGCTGGAACAACGATTTCAGCCATCAACACCAGCACAGGTGCGGTAACCCTCAGCACTGCATTGCTGGCAGATGTCACCGGCCAGAATCTGACGTTTGGCGGTGCCTCGGCTGTTACGACCTGGAACACCTATACAGGTGCTACCACAGTGAACGGTGGTCTGCTCAAACTCGGGGCGGCAGGAGCTCTTCCTTCCACCACGGCACTGGTAGTCGCTGCCACTGGCGTGGTGGACCTGGCAGGATTCTCCAACATCATCGGTTCGCTGGCGGGTGACTCTCCTACAACAGGTGGCTTGGTGACCAACTCCTCCGCCAGCCCGCTGACGCTGACCATTGGCGGTGACAATACCAGCACCATTTTCGGTGGCAGCCTCTCTCAAGGGACATCCTCAGGCGCGGTTTCCCTGGTCAAAAACGGCGTCGGCACGACCACGCTGAACGGCTCCAATACTTACACCGGCTCCACCACGGTCAATGGTGGGGTTCTTTCGGTGAATACTGTGGGGGATCTGGCTCCCAGCTCATTGGGTTATGCAGCACTCTTTTCCAAGGTCAATCTGGGTGGCGGCACCTTGAGTTTCAATGGCCTGGATCCTACGCGCAGCACCACGACGCGGGTGATTAATCTGACGGCATCCAGCATCCTGGATGCCTCTGGCACCACGCCCTTCGTGCTGACCAACACCTTCGCCGGCACCACCGTGGCTGTTACTGCCAGCAACGGGCTGACGACGTCAAATTTCACGATCAATGGTGGTAACATCACCTATGCATCGGTGCCGACAGTCACCATCTCCGGGGGTGGTGGATCGGGGGCCACGGCCACGGCCATCTTGAGTGGCGGCACTTCCGGCACGGTCATTGGCATCACCATCACCAATCCCGGCAACAGCTTCACCACCGCGCCGAGCATCTCCTTCGCCGGTGGCGTTCAGACAGGTGGCACCATAGCTCCGTCGGGCACTGGTAATGCAAGCAGCTTCCCCGTTGTCACTCTGGCTGCTACGGCCCCTTCCTCCCTGGTGGTGGGCACTCAAATGTTTGGTCAGACCGTGACCGCCGTCAACGGCACGCAGGTAACACTTGGCGGCAGCGCCAATCAGTCGGTCAGCACCAGCACTGTCGTGCCGTTTGGCAGCACCGTGGGCGTGGCCTCCAGTCTGACGACCTCCCCGACGGTGACTTTGATCTCTGCCGCCCCCTCGACCCTGGTCGTCGGTTCCACCTTGCTGGGACGGACGGTGACTGCGGTCAGCGGAACGACCGTCACGCTCTCTGGCAACGCCAGCACGGCGCTAACCAATGCCAACACCCTTTATGCGGGGGCCAGCGTGATTGGGGCCGGTCAGAATCTCACCTTGCAGGGCAGTGGCAGCGGTACCATCGGGGGTTCTATTGCCATCACCACCGGCGGCGTGACCAAGACCGGTACCGGAACTTGGACACTGAGCGGCATGAGCAACTACACCGGTGCCACGAACATCAATCTTGGCACCGTGGTGCTGAACCAGGCAACGCCGACGCCGACGACGCCGGGTCTGGGAAACACAGCCATCACCGTGGCTCAAGGTGCCAAGCTGAATGTCCAGGGAAGCTATTACGCCGGCACCACCACGGCAGCGGGGGCAGGGGCGTCACTGACTCTCAATGCCGGTTCCGCCTTCAATTTGTCTGACGGCACCATTGGTGCTTTAACCTTGCAGCAAAACGCCACAGGCCCCGCCAATGGGCTGGTCATCGGTAGTGCTTCGGGGGTGCCCGTCACCATGTCTTTTGACATCAACTCCGGCGGGACTTCGCAGGTGGACTCCATTGCGGTCAGCAGAGGTGTTTTGGTGAACGCCAGCGGCGCTGAAATAGCCATTGTTCCGCTGAGCACCGCCACTTCCATTGCTGTTGGATCATACACACTTATCTCCGGCAGCTCCCTTACCGGCGGCGGCAACCTCAGTCTGACCGCCAACGGCCTGATCCTGGGCGCGAACGCTTATACCTACGCTTTGTCCAGCACCGCCAACAGTGCAGTGCTGACCATCACGGCTGCCACTGTAAAGAACTGGTATTGGACTGGCGCCACCAACACCCTCACGGATACTGCGACCAACTGGTCTAGCACTGTTAGTGGGGGCACCAGCGGCAATCCCGGAGTGGTCGACAATGTCTTTTTCACCGCCACCACCGCCTCCAATCTGGGCGTGGTGCTGGGCGGCAACTTCGAAGTAGGAAGTTTGAACTTCACCGGATCAGGTACTGCCTCAACCAGTTCAGTCACGATTGGTGGCGGCGCATTCAATTACAAACTGCTCATCAACGCGGGCGGGATCAACGTGGCTTCTGGCTCCGCAAAGCACACCATCAATGCAGATGTGAAACTGGTGGCGAACCAGAAGTGGACGATCAGCAACTCCACCGCCAACTATCTTACCGTGAATGGCACCATCACGGATGGCAATGTGGGCTATGCGCTCACGGTGGCGGGCACCGGCGCATTGAATCTCACCGGAGCCAACACCTTCTCCGGCGTGGTCACTGTGGACAGTGGAACGACAGCTGGACCCGCTACGCTGATGACCCCCAATATCGGCCTCGGCGGTGTCAGCAGCAGCATCGGTGCTTCGTCCAATGCAGCCTCCAATCTTGTCCTGGGTGACAGCACTGGCGCTGGCACAGGATATCTGCAATACACCGGCACTGGTGTAAGCACGGACCGCCTCTTCACGCTTGGGGTCACCACTTCGGGCAGCAACACCGTGGATTCCGCCGGCACCGGAGCCTTGAACTTCATCAACACGGGTTCAGTGGGTTTGACCGGCAGTGGCGCACGGACCTTCACGCTGGCCGCCACAACGGCTGCGCTGACCAACACCTTTGTTCCGGTCCTCGGTGACAATGGCGGGGCCACCGCGGTCACCAAGACGGGTCCAGGAACCTGGGTGCTGGCACCTAACAACGGCCTTACCGGGGTCGCCGCCATCATTAACGGCACGACCACCATCACGGCCAACACTACAGGTTTGACGGTCAATCAACTGGTTACAGGGGAGGGCATCCAGGCAGGCTCATTCATTACGAGCATCAATACCGTGGCGGGAACTTTCACCATCAATCAAGCGACAGCCACGGCACCGCCGGAAAACATCTCCATTAACAGCCCTGCCTTTAACACGTCTCAAATCTATGTGGGAGCGACCACCGATGCGCTGGGAAATCCAACGCCAGGCGGGCCTTACACGGTGAGTTCGATCACGGATTCAGATGATTATGTGATTAGCAAGCCCGGCACCGCCACCCAGAACATCGCGTTCAATGCATCCTCAGGAAATGGCTTTTCGGGAGCCTTGAAGATCTCGGGCGGCGTATTGAGCGTGGCCGACATCAAAATCGGCGGCATTACCAGTGCCATTGGTGCATCCAGCAATGCTGCCGCCAATCTGGTGCTGGATGGCGGCACGTTGCAATACACCGGAGCGAGTACTTCAACAGATCGTAACTTCACTGTTACTGCCAATGGTGGGACGATTGATGCCAGTGGCTCGGGACCGCTGGTCATCACGGGCAGCATGACTGCCTCGGCCGCCACCGGCACGCAAACCCTGACTCTGACCGGTGCCAACACCGGGGCCAATACGCTCTCCGGAACGATCAGCAATGGCACCGGCTCCAACGTCACAAATCTTGCCAAGACTGGCGCAGGCACCTGGGTGCTTGGCGGGGCCAGCAACTACACCGGCACGACGACGGTCAGCGGCGGCACCTTGCAGGTTTCTGCGCTTGCCAACGGGGGCGTGGCCAGCAACATCGGCCAGTCCTCTAACGCAGCCGCCAACCTGGTGCTCAACGGCGGTGCGCTGGTTTACACCGGTGCTGCACAGTCCACTGACCGCTTGTTCAGCGTTGGCACGGCTGGAGCCAGCCTTTACTCTTCCGGAACCGGAGCGCTGACATTCAGCAATATGGGCACCATGGGATTCAACGGCCAGACGGGAGCCCGCACGCTGACTCTCGGGGGCACCAACACCGGAGCCAATTCGATTGCCACCATCATCGGAGACAATGGTGGCGCGACGTCTCTGGTGAAAAATGCCGATGCTGGCAACTGGGTGCTGGCACCTGCGATGACAACCCAAACAGGGACTACGGCGCTTTCCACTTCAGTCACTGGTATCAATACAACTTCATTGGCCGTGGGTCAGATTATCAGTGGTCCTGGAATCATACAGGGGACCACCATCGTGGCTATCCCAACTCCAGGAACCAGCGGCACCATCACCTTGTCCCAGGCTGCCACTGCGGCAGCCACGGGAGTTTCGCTCTCATTTGCCAGCAGCTCCGCCGCCACAACAGGCAACACGACCTCCGGAAGCACTGCGGTGGCCAGTATCAGCACCTCGGGCTTGGTGGTGGGACAGGCGGTTTATGGCGCAGGCATTGCACCTGGGACGACTGTCACTTCCATTGGCTCCAACGCCATCACCCTGTCTCAGGCGGCCACGGCCACCAAGACTGGGGCCGGAATCGCCTTTGTGACCGGCAACAGCTACACTGGTACCACCACGGTAAACGGTGGAAACCTGCAAGTCGGTGCAGCAGGCATCGGCATGACTGGCCCTGGCGGCCTCATCGTTAATGCAGGCGGTACGGTCTCGGGCACCGGCATTGTCAACGGTGCGGCGCTCTTCAATGCCGGCGCAATCCTCACTCCTGGGGATAATTTCGGCACTGGCAGCGGGACGCTGACATTCAATGGCAATCTGCAGCTTGCGACTGGCTCGATTACCAATTTTCAGGTCAGTAGTTATACAGGCTTTGACAGTAATATTGCGGCCCAGCTGGCTGGCGGCACCTATGACAGCTTGGGCGGTTATAACACTCGCGTCAGCACCCTCGCATTGTGGAATAGTTATCTCCCAACTTCTGGACAGCATGCCTACCTCAACGTCAACGGCACGCTCACACTCAACCAGACCGCCTTTAATGTGATAGACAATGGTCTTGTTGCCAGTGCGCAAGTCGGAGAAGTGCTCAATCTGGGCAACTGGCTCGCCGTTGATGGCAGTTCCACCTTCAATGTCGGCACCAACTACCGCACGGGTGGCACGGGTGGGGGCAATCTTAATCTGCCCACGCTCAACGGTGGCTTGGTCTATGACGTCAGCAAGTTCCTTTCGGATGGTGTCATTGTCATCATCACCACCCCGCCATTGATCCCGGTCAAAATCAGTGCGTATAATCTGGCTGGCAATGGTTCATGGAATCTCTCTACCAGCTGGTCCCCTGCCGCTGTGCCGAGTTCGACCGCTGGCATCGCTGTCCTCGCTTCTAACATTACCTCGGATGCCATTGTCACCTTGGATGGCACCAAAACGGTGGGCAAGCTCATCATAGGGGATCAGAACAACTCCAACTTCTTCACCCTGGCCCAGGGCAGCGGAGGCGGCAGCCTGGTGTTTGACAATGGTGCTTTTGGCCGGTCCTTGCTCAGCAAGGTGCAGTCCAACAGTGGGACCGTTGGAGTGGATGTCATTGCCGCTCCCGTACTGCTGAATGCCGGGCTGAACATCAATGTAAACTCCGGTAATCAGCCCGGACGACTGGACATCAGCGGAGCCATCTCGCAGAGCACCGCCGGCTTGGGTGTGACCATCATGGGCACCGGTCGTGTCACCTACAGCGGTCTCACCGCGAATACCTACACCGGTGACACCCGTGTCTTCACCCGCGGTTACGGTGATCCGACTAACGCCGAACTGGTGCTTGGCAAAGCGCAATCCATCAACGGTGGCACTGCAACCTTCAGCACTCTTAGCGGTGGCAATCTCGTGACAGTCAGCGGCAACATATCGACGCAGATACACCCTGGCATGTCAATCACCGGAGTGTCGGCTATTCCTGCAGCTACCACAGTAACCAACGTGGTGTACAACGCAGCTCTTAACCGCACTGAAATATCGCTCTCCAAACCAGTCACAAATAATGGTGTCATTGCAACTGGGACTTTTGGGGCTTTCGGATCTCTGGCGTTCAACAGCAGTGCCAACAGCAGCACACTCACGATCTCCGGCAATGTCACCAATCAGCTGGTCACAGGAATGACTCTGGGGGGCAACCCCAATCTTCCTGCGGGAGCTCTGGTGGGCGCGGTCAGCTACAACTCCGGCAACAACACGACCTCCGTCAGCATGTTCTCCAACATCACGGGTTCCGGTGTGAATGCCCTGAGCACGGCCACAGGCGTGGCGACCACTTATGGCACCTTCGCCACCACCACCAGCGGCAGCACCACGGTGACGGTTGGCTCCACTGCCGGTTTCTACCCAGGCATGCCAGTCTCTGGCAACGCGAACATCCCGGGCGGGGCCACCGTTGCCTCCGTACTCAACGCCACGCAGTTTGTTCTCTCTGCTGCTGCCAATGGGACGGGAACTGCCGTAACCACGGTCTATGGCAGCAATGTGTCCAACGGCGCCATTGCCGGTAATCTCATCATCGGCAATGTGAGCCTGGGCGGTGTGGGTAATGCCGTGGTCGCACTCGCCGGCAGCGACCAGATTGCAGACACTTCAATCATCCGTTTTGATGCAGGCATCGGCTCCGCCTCGACCGGCAACGGCGGCAACAACTCCTATTTCAAGCTCCAGGGCTATAACGAAACGGTGGCAGGGATCTCCGACTACACCGCCAGCGGCGTCATCGAAAACACCGAAGGTGAGGCCAACCCGTATGACAGCACGCTGACACTGAACACCCTCGGTACGCAGAGCTTCAATGGCTTCCTGCGCAACCGCGCCAACAACAACGGCACGGGTATTTTGAACCTCATTGTCAGCGGTTCTGGCACGCAGATCCTCAGCCTTGGAAACATCAACTACTCCGGTTTCACCACCATCAATACCAATGCCACTTTGGTGCTCGACTCCACCACGAGCTTCACCAGCCTCATCACCAACAACGGCACCCTTGGCCTGCGCAGTTCTGGAGCCAATTTTAACCTCAATGAAGTAGTTACAGGCACAGGTTCCGGCTTCCGGGATGGCAGTGGTGGCACGGTGACCATCAACTCACCCACCCAGCAGGCCACCTGGACCTCGGGCAGCACCACCGTGACAGTGGGAACGACCGCAGGACTCGTCGTTGGCATGCCGGTCAGTGCCAACGGGATTCAAGGTGGATCCACCATTGCCAGCATCCTCAATGGCACGCAGTACACGCTCAGCGCCGCGCCCACCGCAAGTTCCACGCTCGCCAATGTCAATTACGCCGGCCGCACGTTGCAGGCTGGCGCTGCCTCCAATTCCACGGTCTTAGGCAGCACGACGGTGACTGTGGCAAACACGACGGGATTAACCGCTGGCACGGCAGTTTCCGGTCCAGGCATTCCTTCTGGTGCTGTGATCCGCAGCATCACCAACGGCACGCAGTTTGTCATTTCCGCCCCTGCCACCGCTAACAACAATGGGCAGAACTATGCTTTCGGCAGCCTGGTTTCATTCAACGGCGGTTTCAAGGTCATCGACGGGCCTAGCGCCAGCAGCATCACCAATTTCAACACTCCGACCACCGTGGGAGGCACAGGATTCTACATCAAAGGTCTGCAAAACCTCTCGACGGTGAACTGGAACCAGCCGGTGAATGTCGCAGCCGGGGGGCTGTTCCTCAAGGGCACGGGCGACAACGTCATCAACGGTGCGGTGCTAAACGTTACTTCGGACAGCAACGTCTCCGGGGTGGTGACCATCGCAGGTGGGGATCTCCGCCTTAGTAGTGCCACTGGCTCGCTGACCGGCGTCACTGCCATCAACCTTACCGGCAGCGGTAACACGGCCAATAACAACAATACCCTGCCAGGATTGAATATTATCAACCGTGCCGCGGTGGTGAACGGCATACTGGACAACAGCGCTAATGTGGCCGACCGCCTGCCAGATGCTGCAGCCATCAACATGAATGCGGGGCGTTTGCTCCTGATCGGCCAGGGAGATTCCACGCAACCCACCACGTCCTTTGCTGAAACCCTTGGTGCCTTGACACTCCTCGGTGGCTCAAACTTCATCGGCAGCTTCTTGAACAATGGGGCAGGTAACAAGCTCACCTTCACCAGCTTTGGCACACGTGTGGCCGGAGCCACGGCGTTTTTTGACTCGCTCAATGGCGGTAATGATTCTGGTGGCGTCATCCAAATCAACGGATTGGCCAATGACTCCGCCGGAATTTTGGGCGGTTGGGCGGTTCGCGATACCAGTTCAAACGGCACTCAGCTCTTCGAGTGGGCTGCCATATCTGGTGGCACCATATCGAGCTACAGCAGCTATAACACCGTTGGCATCGGCGGGTGGAACAATGCCTTGCTCAATATTAAAATGTCTGGTGGTAATCAGACATCTGCCGCGAATACGACTTACATCATTCACTCCCTTAACATTCAAGACACCAATGCAAGGACACTCACCCTCTCCAGCGGCAGTGTCCTGACTATCGATGGCGGCGGGGTGCTCTCCAGCCGTAACAATCACATCATTGCTGGGCCGGGTTCGATCACAGCAGGTGCGGGAGCCTCCGGTTATTATGAGATGATATTCCAGACGCCGTCCAACCAGCTTACCGTCAATGCCATCATGACCGATAACGGCCCTAACGCGGTTTCGCTGGTGAAATCAGGGGCGTCAACACTCGTGATGAATCCAATTTCCACCAAAAATACGACGTATACTGTGGGCAACAATGTCGTTACCGTCACCGCAGGTGGAACTGCCGACCTGCGGGTAGGGGCCACGGTGAGCGGCGCAGGCATTCAGGCTGGCACCACCATTAATGTCATCAATGGCAGCTCAATCACGCTTTCTGCTCCTCCGACCGTCGCTGGTACGAACGTTGCTCTTACCTATGGTTCGGTCAATACGTTCACTGGTAAAACCATTTTGAACGAAGGTGTTGTACAAATCACCCGTGAATCTGATCTCGGAGCCAATCCTTCCAATTTTGTGCCCGACCAGCTCTTCCTCAACGGGGGGAGATTGGTGGTCAATGACACCATGTCCTTTGACGACACCAACCGTGGTGTGACCATCGGTGCCACGGATGGCCTGATCTCCGTGTCAGAAAACCGCATGCTGACCATGGCGCGCACGAACACCATCGATGGCAGGCTGGGCAGGCTAATTTTTGTGACAGATGCCACTCACGAAGGCGTTTTGCAGATTGCTGGCAACAACAATCTCACGGGTGGCTTGGAGACTAATGGCACTACCACCACTGCCACTACCACCATGGCCTCCTCGTTTACCCAGGGGAGCACCATCGTGCAGCTTGGTGCAGGCTTGGTGGATGCCTTGGAAGTGGGCGCCACGGTCACCAGTGCTGCCGGATTTGGCATTCCCGCTGGCACCACCATTGTTGCCGTTAATACCAACAACGACACCATCACGCTGTCCCAGCCTGTTACCAATAGCGGCACCAACGTCAATCTTTCCTACAGCGGCTTCAATGTGATGCGTCTCACGGGCAACAATGACATCGGTTTGATCCGCGTGCTTGGGTCTGCCATCGAACTGCGGGGCAACAATATCTTGGAATCCGACATTCTCGTCAACAACGGTCAGCTTAAACTGGGCTACCAAGGCAGCGGGACCAATCTGTTTAACGGCACATTGACATTAGTCGAAGGTACGGTCCTGCTGCAGAGTCCCACCGCCCTTCAGTCCACCAATGGCTATGCGCTCAATGTTGCGGGCGGGACCTTTGATCTCAATGGATACACCACCACGGTAGCCAGCCTCACTGGATCTGGCACCATTACCAATGGCGGCATTGGAACCTCCACGCTGACTGTCAGTTCGGATGCCAGCTTCAATTTCGCCGGCATTATCGGTGATGGTGCATCCGGCCAAGGCAATGTTTCGTTGGTCAAAAACGGCCAGGGGGTCCTTGGACTGACTGGCAGCAACGTTTACTCGGGACCCACGGTCATTAATGGCGGCATCATCAATGCGAACACCCTGTCATTCGCCGGTTTTGGCAGCAGCATTGGCGATGCGTCCAACGATCCGGCCAATTTGGTGCTTAATGGCGGTGGATTGAGGTATTACAGCACTTCTTCCGGTGTTACCAACCGCTCTTTCACCCTGGGAGTGGGTGAATCTGCCGGCACTCTGGTGGCGGACGGCACGCGTCTCAACGCCACCCTCACCATGGGGGATACCTTCTCTCCTGCCGTTGCCTTTACTGGATCTGGCAATCGCACTTTGACCCTCGGCGGCTCCAACCGCGGGGATAATACCTTGAACCTTGTGCTTGGTGACGGCACAGGCGGTTCGACTTCGTTGTCAAAGATTGGCAATGGCACCTGGATTGTTGCCTCCTCTGTCAGCAAAGACGGTATCACCACCAGTGGCAGCAACGTGATCGCCATGAGCGACACCTCCAGAATCAGCGTTGGCCAGCAGGTCAGCGGCAATGGGATTCCCGCCGGTAGCACGGTTGTCAGCATCAATATGGGTGTCAACATCACTATCAGCGCCAATGCCACTGGCAGCGGTGACACCAACGTGGCGGTCATGGGCAACAGCTACAGCGGTGAAACCATGGTGCTGGCCGGTATTCTTGCCACCACGGTTGATGGTGCATTTGGTGCAAAGGGCGGTGCCGGAGTTGTGGTGGGTGGGGGCACCGACGGGAGCACGGTGCTGGGCAGCCTGAATGCCACACTGGATCTGCGCAACGTCATCTATTCCACCCTCGAACAGATGTTCCTGTCCGGGGGCACATTGGCCACAACCACAGGCAACAGTTCCTGGGCAGGCCAGGTTACAGTCTCTGCGAATTCAAATATTTTGGTCAACACCGGTGCCACGCTGACGCTGACGGGCAGCATCGCTGGTGGCGGAGCCATAACCCAGCTGGGCGGCGGCACGCTCATCCTCAAGGGCTCATCAGAGCCAACGACGCGCAGCGTCACTTCGGGTGCCATGGTCCCCAGCTACACGGTGCAGGCGGGCACTCTCCAGCTTGATTACACTCTCAACAATACTTCCAAGCTGTCGACCACCGGATCGCTCACACTCGGTGGCAGCCGCCTTGGCGGTGCCGTGGTGCTTGTTGGGGGTTCGAATACGGAGATTGTCTCCAGCACCACCATTTCCTCCGGTGAAAACACCATCAGTCGGTTGAGTGGCAGTTCCATCCTGCGTCTCAATGGAATTGGGATCCAGTCTGGCGGCACTCTGAATTTAAGCTCCAACAACATCGCCAGCACGGACACCGGCAACATCAATGGCATCCTTGGCGGATGGGCCACTGTGGGGGGCTCCAATTGGGCGACAAGAAGTACCACGAACGATCAGGGAGGGGCGGTCGTGACTGGAGCAGGGCTTACTTACGGCCAGACGGTGTCTGGAACGGGGATTCCCAGCGGCACAACCATCGTCGCGTTGTCCACCAACGGCGTCAACATCACGTTGTCCAATGCTGCTATAGTCACAGCGACGAGCAACCTTACTTTCGGAGCCGCCACACTCAAGACTTCAGGCACTGGGGCAACCACGGCGGCAGGCACGACGATTAATCTGACTGGAGCCAATGCCACGAATGGACTGACCATTGGTCAGTCGGTAAGTGGATCGAACATACCGGGCGGGGCGGTGATTGTGGGCATCGTGGATGGCAATAACGTTGTGATCAGCCAGCCTGCTTCTGGGACAGCATCTGGCATTGCGTTGACCTTTGGAGCGGCCACTTTGTTTACCAACAGCACCGCCGCTGTCGCCACTACATCTGGCAGCTCATCGGCCGTCACCGGGCAGGACGGCCTCATTACGGCTTTCACCAACTACATTCCAAGCAGCGCGACGAATGACTGGGTGCTGCCAACGGCGGCAAACTTTGGAGCCAACATGGACATCATCGCTCCCTCCACGCAGAACAACGCCACGCCGAACACCCTGCGGTTCAACACCCCCAACAACAGTCTGCCGGACATGACGGTTACCCTGACAGGCACCAATGTCCTGCAGGGCAGCGGCATTCTTGTCACTCCAGGTTTGGGATCTAACGTGGCGGTCATCTCTGGTACAGGCACGCTCAGCGGCGGTGCAGGCATCAACTCTGATTTGCGCATCTACCAGAATAACACGCTGGCCCCGATGGAAATCTCCGCAGTAATCGCCAATCTGGCTCCGACGAACCGCGCCGGGATGTCTGTCTCTGGTACTTCGATCATTACCGGCGTGAACGTCGCCGGGCTTGCTCCTGGGCTTACGGTGTCGGGAACCGGAATCCCGACGGGTGCCACCATCAGCAGCATCGATTCAGTGAACGGAACGATCACCCTGAGCGGCAATGCAACCGCCAGCGGCACGCCGACACTGAGCTTTGCCGCCGTGGCCAACGGATTGAACAAGATGGGCTTGGGCAATCTTATCCTCTCCGGTCTCAACACCTACACGGGCGTTAACACGCTCAACGACGGCACGCTTACGGTGCGCCAGTTATCGGTCGAAGGTTTCGCCAACGGTTCAGTCATCACTACCGTCAACTCCACAACTACCAAGGCCGTTACGTTGGTTGGCACGAATACAAATGGACTTACCTTTGGCCAGACGGTGACTGGCACCGGGTTGCCCCCAGTGCTGAGCCTTAGCACCAACACCACCGCGGGGAATAATGTGATCGTGGTATCCAACACCACCGGATTGTCCAACGGCCTGCCAGTGGTGGGGGCCGGCATACCTGCGGGAGCGGTAATTCAGTCTATCAATGGTAACAATATAACGATCAGTGCGGTCGCTACCGCCACGGCAAGTGGTGCTTCGCTCAACTATGGCGGAGCCACCATTGCTGCCATCAACAGTGGTTCGCAGATCACACTTTCCAACGGAGCAACCATCTCGGCCACTGAAACTCTGAACTATGGGCAGATTGCTGGCTTTAGCGGAACTCTCAGTTCCACTACCACGAACGGCAGTGCCACTGTCACGCTCCAGTCGGGCAGCACTGCGGGGCTTACTCCCGGGCAGTCGGTTTCAGGCACCAACATTCCTGTTGGAGCGGTCATTGCCACGATCATCGATGGCACCCGTTTTACGATGAGCTTGACCGCCGCGGGAAATGGTACCAATAACATTACTTATGCGGACCCCACCTCGCTGCTGCAAAGTGGAGTAGCGCTTACCTCTACCACCACGAGTTCTGCACGTCTCGTGGTGCCCAGCACCGTGGGACTCACTCTTGGGCAGCCCGTCAGTGGCGGTGGTATTCCAGCTGGAGCCGTAATCATTCGCATCTTGGATGGGCACAATCTCGATATCAGCGCCCCGGTCACGAGCACGGGAACGAATAACATCACGTTCAATGCGCCTACGGCAGTCGCTGCCACCACCAGTGGCAGCGCCAGCGTCACCTTGGCGTCGTCCATTGCCGGACTTGTCGTCGGGCAGTTGGTCTCAGGAACGGGTATTCCTACGGGTACCACGATCTCCTCTATCATTAGTGGCACGCAGATTGTTCTCTCTAATGCCGTAACGAACACAGGCTCCGCTACAACGCTGACCTTTGCGCCGACGATTCTCGGCGGAACCTTGGCGGCCACTACCAGCAGCGGCAGTGCCACGGTCAATTTCGCATCGGCCGTTGCGGGGCTTACTGTCGGAGAGCTGGTTGCCGGAGCTGGCATACCCGTTGGCACCACCATTGCCTCCATCCTCAGCGGTACGCAGATTGTTCTTTCCAATCCGGTCAATCTTACCTCGACCTCCAATTCACTTGTCTTTGCGAGCAGCGCCAGCACATTGGGAGCCTCCACCAATGCTGCCTCCAATTTGCTTTTCAACGGCGGTATCTTTCAATACAATGGAGCGAGTGCGACATCTGACCGCGGCTTCACGATCAGTGCAGATGGTGTTTTCGATGTCGGCAATGCTTACACCAAGCTGATCCTGGCTGGCAGCATCACGACACCTCTGGCTCAAGACAATTACAGGCTGATCAAGTACGGTGCGGGATCGTTGGAATTGCGCGGCACCCTGACACCGAACGCTGGGAGCTATGGTTTGACCAGCGTGATCGTCAACGATGGTGTTTTGGTCCTCAATGCCACCTACACCGACCAGTTTGTTCGCAACGACGTCGGCAGCCTAAAATTAGGAGGCGGTACTTTCTCTCTGGTGGGTGCGCCGGATCGCAGCACCTCGCAGAACATCATCGGAACTTTTTCCGCCACCGAGGGCGCGTCAGTCATCAGCGTCTCCAATGTGCTCAATTCCAATGTGGACACGACGCTTAGCCTGCAGGACTCCAACAATCCGTCCAAGGTGGACTTTCAAAAAGGCAGCACTTTACTCTTTTCGACAAACCCCAATGGTACAGGAAATGCCTACATCACGCTTGCCGGTCTGTTCGGCATTGACGTGCAGGTGATTCTGCCTCGCACTACATTTAAGACATCGATTGATGTGCAAAATCCAGGCGTGAACTATTTCGGATTTGTGGACGCTACAGCTTACCACGTTATTCCTTCTGACAACATTGCCATTGGTGGTGCTGCTGCGCATACCATCCAGGGCAATCCCGCCAACTGGCAGTCAAACTTGAACGTTACTGACGGATCACAGAGTGCCGACGCCTATTCTGGAGCCACGGCATCCAATGCCTCTGTCTATACGATTCGTCTTTTTGACAGCGACATTTCCAGATCCGCCGTCTTCACCGCCGGCAGCAATGTGGTGACTAATGTCAACACCGCCGGTCTTCAGGTCGGTCAGGTAGTACGTAGTTCGGACAGTACCCTGTCATTGGCGACTGGTTACACCATCACCAGCATTGACTCCGTGAACGGTACCATCACCCTGAGCGGTAACGCCCTGAAAACCACTGCCACAGATGCACTTTATGTGGATGCTCTCAATTACAGCTCCGTAACCATCACAGACACACTCACTATCAATGGCGGGGCTATCCTGCAGACCACGCACGCTGGCAATCACAACAATTCCATTTCCGGGGGCGTTCTTACCAGTGGGCTGGTTAACACCGATGGTGTTTCCGCCGACCTCATCATTCACAATTGGAATCCGTCAAAACCCTTGTCCATCTCCTCCGTCATCTCGGACAACACGGCCATTGGCAAGATTGTCAATCTGGTGCAGGACGGTAATGGCACCACGGCGCTCTCTGCGGCAAACACCTATTCTGGCAATACCTATCTGCAGGGCGGTGTGATCCGGCTTGACTCACTGCGGGCGTTGCCGCTCGGAACCAATCTTCATCTTGAAGGCGGGGTCGTTGGCATCAATTACAATGCTTCATTCAGCTTGGCGCTGGGTTCCGGAGCGGGGCAGTTGCAGTGGGTTAGCAGTGGCGGTTTTGCCGCCTATGGCGCTGACCGCAGCATCAACATCGGTGGTGCTGGGGCGCTTCTCACCTGGGGAAGCGGCGGCTTTGTGCCGGACAATGACTCCCTTATTCTGGGCGCGCAGGATGCCAACCATACCATCATCTTTGCCAACGCGATCGATCTTGGGCGTAAGTCCCGTATGGTTGATGTGGTTTCCGGCAATGGCGCGGCCGCAATCTCCGATGCTCGTCTCACCGGGGTCATTCAGGGAGATGGCGGCAGTCTGATCAAAGGGGATCTAGGCGTGCTTGAAATCACCAATGCGAACAACAGCTATTCCGGCGGCACCTACCTTGCAGGCGGCACTCTCGTGGGCCTGAGCAGCACCGTTTTTGGCTCCGGCGGCATCTTTGTCGGCACCACGGGGGACACCTACTCACCGGACGCCGCATTGACGCTGGAATTCCGCACTGCCGATCCCGACAATACTGTTTCCAATAATATTTCGTTCGGATCGGCCAATTACGAGGGTGTCAGCGTTCTCCAGCTTAGCAGCAACATAAACACCCTTTCCGGCAATCTTCTGCTGGATCGCGCCGCAGGAAACAATGTGGTGATTCAGACCGGCAATAGTTATAATTTCAACACTTCCAGTGGTGGGGTCACCATTGCGGGGGCCATTTCTGGCGGCGGTGGGTTCACATTGAATGGTGGAGGCACCATCAATCTCAACAACAGTGCCAACAGCTATGGTGCCGCTACAGGAGCCACGGGTGCAGCTATCAATGGAGCGACAGTCATTCGCAATGGCATGGTCATGGTTACCGCCCAAGGTGCTCTTGGCGGCTCCACAATCGAACTGGGTGACGCGACTTTTCAATTGGCAAGCGTTGCCGTGGCTACAAATGGAGCGTCCGTTCTCGGTGTGGATCGCAACATTGTGGGATTCAATGCGGATAATCTAGGCTCTCTAGGTGGCAGTTTTGTGGCCAATGGCAATGGTCTGCTGGCTGGTAATGGCAGCGCTCTGCCGGGACCGGGAGCCTTCTACAATATCGGCACCACCATTGATGGCATAGTCTTTACCACGGCAAACATTGGCAACCGTATTTTGGTGAAGGACGAAGTGGGAGGCCCTGAGCGCAATGGCATCTATCAGATCACGCAGTTCAATGCGGATGGCACCATGAACATGGTGCGTGTCGCCGACTTCAGCACCGCCGCCAACATGCAGTACGGTACGCAGGTAACCGTCAATTCCACCAATGGCGGCACATCTGCAGGCAAGACATTCTACATGGCCTCACCTACGGTGACCGCTCCCAACACCGCAGGCAGCGCCCCTGTCCATTGGCTGGTTGATAGCACCACCAATGCCAGCTCTACTCTTTACATCGCGAGTGCATCTGTCACCTCGGTTGTGCAGGACATTGACATCAATTACAACAGCGGAGGCTCCACCAGCATCTTCGTGGACAATCCGGTGACCTTCTCTGGCAAGGTGACCTTGCAGGATCTCCAACCGGGCGTGCAAGAGGCCCAGACCCTTGTCATCGACTCTGCGGCCAGTGGTGTCGGGGCAGTGTTCAGCGGCGTAATCAGCGAGGCCTCGCCCAGCGGCCTGGCCACTTCTGACATTCTCTCTTTGAGCATCAATCCAATCTCCTCAGGCACAGTGACCCTTTCCGGCCAGAACACCTACTCAGGCGGCACCACAGTGAACCATGGAATGCTTCTCGTGAACAACACTGCAGGTTCGGGCACCGGTTCCGGCACTGTTGAGGTCATTTCTGGGGCCACTCTCGCAGGTACCGGCACCATTGCTCCTGCCGCAGGCAACAATGTGCTGATCGACTCTGGGGCTGCTCTCAGTGTGGGACTGCCAGGCCACACCTCAGGCCAGACCTTCCAAATAAGCCTGCAGACGGGCAGCACCTTTACCTTGTCGGGTGTCCTGCAACTGGGACTCTTCTCCAATCAAGCCGGCACCCCCCTCGCTGAGGCGGACCGTCTGGTGATAACATCAACGGGCACCCCGGCCATCACCATCGCCTCCGGTGCTACGCTTACGGTTGCCAACGTCAACAATCTCGCTCCTGCCAGCTTTGCTGTGGGAGACAAGTGGCAGCTCATTGACTGGGCGGGCCTGACCCCAACGGGCACCTTCACATTCACCAATGTCACCGGCAACTATACGAGCGATTTCACGGACCTGCCTATGCTTCAGAATGGATACAAGTGGGATATCAGCCAGCTTTACAGCACGGGAAACATCATTGTGGCTGTTCCAGAGCCTGGACGCCTGCTGCTCATCATCTTTGGTCTGGCGCTGCTTGGCTGGAGGCGTCGTCGTCGCGGCGGCATGAAATAATTCGTGACCCAGGGTTTTGAACCAGACAGTCACCTCGGCTGTTTGTAGTTACAAAATAAATACCTTGATGTTTTTTGGGCGATTACGTAGCATCAAATAAATCGCAAAAATTCTATCGGAATCGTCTTATGAAAGCAGCACATTTTACCTCCTCCTGGCGCAAACGCCGTCAAGCCATGGCGCTGATCATGGTCGTTACCATGGTGGCATTGATGTCCATTTTGATGGTGGCCATTTTTTCCATCACCCGCACCGAGTATAAATCCACCCAGGTTTACGTGGCTGGCAAGAATGCCAAACAACTGGGGGACATTGCCACCGCAATCGTTCAGGGGCAGATTGAAAACGCGCAGAACCCGGATCGCAACAACACCTCTGTATCGAGTCAGATGTACACGCATGCCACGCAGCCTGGCATGGTGCGCACTTATGACTCCACCGGCGGCTTCTATGCGGCCTACAAGCTCTATTCCAGTTCTGCCATGAAAGTCGGTGGGGCGGAAAGTTCTCTTTATACCGACCAACACGTTCCGCCGTCCACTTGGAATACCCAGACTGCGCGCTACGTGGATCTGAATGATCCTGTCGTTCGTGCAGGCTTGAACGCGGGCAGCTATGCGGTTTACTTTCCCATCATTGATCCAAGGGCTGCCTGGAACTATGGGAATGGCGGGCAGGGTGTCGGCACGCAGCCTGGCGGTACGCAGGTGGAGGGCTTCTCATACACCAAGACCGCCGCTCAAGTCGGCTCGGGCGGAGGGCAGAATTATTCCACAGTGGTCGTGACACCTTCGGATACCGATAATCCTGACAGTCTGCGTCTGCCCATGCCGGTCGAGTGGCTGTACGTTCTGGAAGATGGCACCGTGGGTGCGTTGACTGCCGCCAATACATTTGTCGGTTCCAATGGCACCCCCGCCAGTGCGGACAACCCCATTGTCGGGCGGATCGCATTTTGGACTGATGATGAATCCTGTAAGATCAACATCAACACCGCCTCTGAGCCGACCTTCATGTCGTCACCCTTCTATTTCCATGAGCGTGACGTCAAATGGGCGCACTTCCCGGCTGTGACGGGTGAGTATCAGCGCTATCCGGGGCATCCGGCCACTGTCGCACTCAGTGCCGTTCTGGCTCCCAACTACACGCTCGACCCGATGAAGCCTGACTGGGACAGTGCAGGCGGCATCGGCAGTTATTCTGATGTCGTCAACCTTAAAGAGCAGATCTATGCACTGATGCCCAAGATCTCCGGCGGTGGTTCCAAAGAGGGGACGCTGCCATTTGCTGTCGATCAGCTCACGACTGATCAAACTTTTGGCAGCACCAGTCAGCCTGCCACTGCGATCGACCTCACCACGGTCTCCAAGGAGCGGTTGTTTGCCAGCGTCGATGAGTTGCTCTTCAAGGATCTGTTGTTCAACACCAGCACCGGGGGACGCTCCCAGGCCAGCATTACCCTGCCGAATGGCAACACCATTTTCGACCATAATACATTGGAGCGCAGCCGCTTCTTTTTGACATCACAGAGCCGTTCACCCGAATTCAGCATTCACGGCCTGCCACGTGTCTGCATTTGGCCCATTGCGGATGAGTCGATGGGAAACAAAAAGCGCACAACTTTCGACAATATGACGGCCTTTTGTTCCACCCTTCTCAAGGGGGCCAGCAACGGCAGCTACAGCTATTCTTTCCGCCGTGCCTATGCCAAAGATTATGTGGCACAACAATCCGGCGCCTCTCCTGATGTCGATATCACCAGGAATAAAACGCTCCTGAATTATCTGGTCAATCAGATGACGCAGTTAAGCTGGCCGCAGACCTCCTACCAGCCCAACAGCACTGGATCACAGAATTTCAGTGGTAAGTACGGCAGCAACAATGTGAACCAACTGGCGGTGCAATTTTTTGACTACATCCGCTGCACCAACCTCTATGACGGCATCGAGTCTCGCAATAACAATGCCACGAGCGTGATAGGACAGTCTGTGGCTTTACAAGCTGATTACGCTGACAAAAACTATAACAGTGTCTATACCTTTACCAACCCGCGCCTTTCGCAGCCGCCTACATCAATCACCGTCAGTGGGGATGCCTCCAGTAACACCGCGGCTTCCACCACAGGCACTCTGGCAGGTCATGGCCAAGTCAGCCCCTCTATTTGGAACACCGGGGGAACTCAGTACAAGGGATTGGGCAGGATGTTTACCATTTCGGAGATCGGCTTTCAATTCATCTGCACGGGTGATGGAGCCAGTCATTTGGTGGATAACAACGGACTCAATACCGGGACTAACAACCCTTCGCTTAAAACGGTTTTTACCACTGCAGCGCCCAATAAAGCAGTACCTCAGTATGATGGGGATGGTGGGGGAGCAGCCATTGCCTATGGGACCCAAGCCGTAACCGGCACTCCCCAGACGCTCGTGGATAAAGTTGCCAATCTCTATGGCGCCTCGATGACGCTGCCGCCAGGAGGTCCATTTTATTGGTCCAATTTTCCTCCGCTAAGCGCCGCGCCGACTAAAGATCAGATCGACTTCTACATGGCCCTCTATGGTTGTCAGGCCACGACTGGAAGAACTTCTTCAGACCCTAGACTGCATCCTGCCAAACATCCGGGCTTCTATCCGCAAAATTGGAACATGACACTTATCAAGGATACCCCCCTAAAGCCGACCGAAAGGCGCATCCAGGTCATCCTGATGCTGGAATTTTTCTGTCCCAGTGTTGGCTGGACTGGGTTCAATCCAGAGTGGACGGTTGTGCTGGACAAAAATATTGGGAATATGCAGGTCGCGGGTCAGCGTCTGTTTAACACCACTGATGGAGTCGAGATCAAGTCCAATGGAAATGTCTATGACAACTCCGCAGGGGCCCATGCTGTTGGTGGACATGCAGGTCCTAGTGCTATCGCAGGTGGCAGGCTGTCCCGCACCATTTCAGGCGGTAATACGGGAGCCAATACAATCAGTAGTCAACCAGTGACTGTCGAAATGCCCTCAGATGAATCATACAACGCACAGCTCACTCCCACGTATTATGGCAACGGCAATACCAGCGGGCATAATGCGCTGCAAAACTACGCGTTTTGCAGCGATTTCATCACCGTACCGAATACTAGCGATCTGTCAGTCAGCTATCCGGGTGTTATTTCGGTTAGTATCTATGACACTCATAATTACCAGACCGCGAAACCTGTCCAGATTATAGACGTGGATCTCTCCAAGCTGCCAGCTACGGTGCCAGTACCGCGTCTGGCTGGTTCCACTCCCTACACCGAGACAATCGACCAATATGGTCGCATCACCTACCACCGCACTCGTTTGGGGCCGCACTACTGGGCCGCGAACTTCTCCGGCTGTGTGAACCGCCTGCAAGGGACACCCAATCCCAATTTTAATACAACTAATCAAGCTAACGGCCAATACACAACACCGCTGTGGAGTGTGCCCCCTAAACCTCAAGTTTTGTCGTATGA
The DNA here is from genome assembly GCA_025360015.1 of Verrucomicrobiota bacterium. Classification (GTDB taxonomy): domain Bacteria; phylum Verrucomicrobiota; class Verrucomicrobiia; order Verrucomicrobiales; family Verrucomicrobiaceae; genus Prosthecobacter. The sequence goes on from JANYCZ010000034.1 coordinate 52,629, forward strand.
CAATCATAGCCAGGCGCTGCACGGGCGGTTGGACTCAGGAGCAGGTCTCTATGTGGACCAACGTGGGCAAAGCACCTCACTTTTCCCGCAGACGGTCAACCTTATCGCCGATGGTATCAGCGACGTCGTCTGTACCTTGGTGCCGGCTGCTGGCGACTATCGCACGCTGGCCGCTAAGTATCATGTGCCGTCGGACTGGTGGCAGCCGCACCCATTCACAAAGTTTTTGGGTTCAAATGGAAATTTCAAAGTTCACAGCTTCACCTCCTATCAGGCTGGTGCGGAGGCCGGGTGCATGCTTGCGACTGCTTCACCAACCGCAACGGCCAATGACCCCCAGTACCAACTGGTTGCGGATGCAGGGATGAATCTTCCTGCAATCAATGGCGGGCAGCAACGGACGACACTCAATCCGATGCAGGCAGATCTTCCGCCTGATCAGAAGGACTACGTTTATCCTGCCAATGCTTATGGTGATTTCGACACCGGCATTGCCAGCGAACGTGAGGGGCCTTACATCAACAAACCTGACGAAGGCAATTACTATGTGGGTAAGGAAAGCACGGGGGGCAACCAGACTTATCGGTCAGCTTATTTCTATAATGATTGGAATAATGCGGATGACTGGCGCAGTGGCATTTTCATGACTCCTAACCGCATGATTGCCTCGCCAGTGATGTTTGGATCCCTGCCGACAGGAGTCTGGGGCAGTAATAACTTGCCCAATGCAGCGCAAAACAGCACTTGGGGAGGGTTGTCATCCACGTCTGCGATTGCTCCTTGGCAGACGCTGCTCTTCCGCCCGCACATTTACAACACACAGAGTTCCATTCCCTCCCAGCAGTACCACCCGGGTATGGAAAATCCATGCGACCACTACCTGCTTGATCTATTCTTTATGCCAGTGGTGGAGCCCTACGCCATCAGCGAGCCTCTTTCCATTGCAGGCCGCATCAACATGAACTACCAAATCATGCCCTTCACCAACATTCGCCGTGCCACCGGCATGCATGCCGTAATGAAAGGAGAGTTCATGACGGCGGTGCCGAACAACCAAATCGTCTACGCCAAAGAATACAAGGTGGATGGCTCCGGCAATCCTGTCTGGAAGCAAAACTTTTTCAACGATAAAAACGACGGGTTCTACTGGCACCGCCCAGTTGACCCTGCTGCCACTTTGCGTCAGTTTGATCTCAAGTTTGCTCATCAGTCGGGTGGCTCGGCCAAATACCAAGGGCTCTTCCGTTCGGCCAGTCAGATTTGTGAAATGCACCTCATCCCACGTACAGTCAACAACGGGACCTTCGTCAGCAATGTCACGGGTGTCACGACCGCCAGCAATCAGGACCAGATCAATCAGAGCATGAACACCTTTTGGAGCAATAACCGCCCCACGGGTGACAATGTCCGCGAGCGTCCCTATTCCAACCTTTACGCACGGCTCACCACCCGCAGCAACACCTTCCGTGTGCATGTGCGTGCGCAGGTCCTCAAAAAGGCGCGCTCGACTGATCCAACCATTGTGGATCCCCTCAAAGATGCGGTCATCAGCGAATATCGCGGCTCAACCCTGCTGGAACGCTACATTGATCCCAGCGACGCCACCCTCGGCGTTCCTGACTATGCGGCAGGCAGTATCACGCAGGCTCCGCTTGATAGCTTTTATCGCTTTCATGTTCTGGAGACCAAGCGCTTCAACCCATGAGATTCCACCCTCCAACCCTTGTTCCAACAATGAATCATCAACCTAAAGGAAGATGGCATTCAGGGTTTTCACTCGTTGAGGTTGCCTTGGCTGTGGCTATTGCCTCCTTGGCCATCATCACACTGCTGGGGCTGCTGCCGCAGGGGCTGGATATGGCTCGCAAGACTTCACAGCTCACCACCAATAGCAGCATTCTGGATCAGGTAATTCGCAATTATGAAAACATGCAGTGGACGGGCATTCCTGCGAATGGAACTGTCACCAAATATTATACTGATGAAGGCCTGGAAGTCGGATCTGATTCCAAAGAACTGAGTTATGTCGTACTCGTCGATTTTAATCAGCAGACGTCTTTGCCGCAGACCGACACGAACCAGCCATATCTCCGCCGAATTGTAATCAAAATTGCGTCTAGCAGCAGTCCTTCGTTTCAGTTTGCTACGAACAACCGGCCTTCATACGCCGTGTTTAATCATCTCATAGCAAAAAGCCGCTGATTCAACCGCTTCTTGAAAATGAAAATTCCAATGTTCAAAACTAGGTTGTGCTCCGTCTGTGACACAAATCTCAGGCGCAGGAATGCCAATGCGTTTACCTTGATCGAACTGCTCGTCTCCATGACGTTCCTCGTCATTCTCATGCTGGTGGTGACCGAGGTTGTTGGCCTCGTACAGCGCACCTGGGTGCGGACTAATTCGCGGGTTTCGCAGTTTCGTGAAGCACGTCAGGCTTTTGATTTGATTACCAACACTCTCAGCCAGGCCACTCTGAACACTTACTGGAACACAACGATGACCCAAATCGGTTCGGATGCTCTGGGGCAGGCCATCAGCGCCCCGAAGAGTTATCAACGGCAGTCTGAACTGCACTTCATCTGCGGCCCCACCTCCCAAGTGCTCGCCGCCGCCACTGGTAATAATTATCCTGGGCATGCTGTTTTTTTTCAAGCTCCGCTTGGAGTGGTCAGCCTCGTCCCCGCTAATGGCAGCATGGTCAATACGGCCAACATGGTCAATTTGCTTTGTGGCCGCGGTTACTTCGTTGAATGGGGCAGTGACGCGTCCTTTCGCCCTGCTTTTCTAAACCAGGCACCTTACACATCCGTTGTTCCAGTCCATAACCGCATGCGCTTGATGGAATACAGCCCGACCGCCGAAATGAATGACATTTATAGCGCAAGCTATCGAACGGATCCCACCAAAATCAAAAATTGGTATCAGGATGCCACCGTCGGGGCGCTGGCAAAGGAAGTGCAAAATGCGAACGAAACATCGGCTACCCGCTTTTTTACCCGGCCCGTGGCAGAGAACGTCCTTGCCCTGGTCATTTCCCCGCAGTTGGAAAACACGGGTCTTAATGGAATCGTATCGGCTTCTGCTTATTCCATCGCACCCAATTATCTTTATGATTCGTCCACGGTGGGAATAGTGACAAACAATCCTCAAGGCACGCAGCACTTGCTGCCCCCACTGCTTAGGGTTACAATGATTGTCTTGGATGATCGTTCTGCGGAGTTTTTGGCATCACCTTCGAATTCAGCGGTGCAGGGTCAGGTGTTGCAGGGATTTTCTGGTTTATTTCAGTCGGCTGCCAGCTACACCAGTGATCTGGAGGGCACGCCAGATTCTCCAGGCAAGCTCAAAACGCTTTTGCTGGCTGCCAAACTCAATTACCGTGTCTATACCACAACCATTGCCCTCAAGCAGGGACGCTGGAGTAGCAATTGAGCATGAGGAAGCAGCTTTACCTATTTTGCTGTAGTTTTTGAGTGTTTGAGCCTCACAATATCATGAGACAATTTTCTTCTTCTAAAGTACTCCACCGCGGTTTTAGCCTCATCGAAATGATGGTGGTGGTCACAATCGTCGCGTTGATGCTGGCATTGGCCACACCGGCGCTCACGCGCACCATGCAGGCTAGTCGTTTGTCTTCGGCGGGTGAATTTCTCATGGGTTCCATTGCAGAGGCGCAGCAGACAGCTTTTTCCAGCAACACTCCTGTCGAACTGCGTTTTTTCAGTTTCATGGAAGACGTCGACCAGTCTCCAGTTTATCACTCGTACCAGTTATTTAAAATCACTACCGTGAGTCAGGGCGCTGGAGCTGCTGCGGTGATCAAAGAAACAATCCTGCCTGTGGGAAATTTAGTTAGACTGCCGGAAGGCATCATTATTCCCACGGATATTACGCTTTCGAATGTTTTTTATGATATTAATGGGCAGGCTGGCTCTATCCAAGATATAAAAGACAACTCGGCGGTAGGTTATTCGGGTGTCAACGGGGCTAACTACTGCGCCATCCGTTTTCTGCCTGACGGCACCTGTCGCACAGTGGGTAAAACCCAAAACGGAATGGCGACTCTGACTTTCCAGAATCTGCCCAAGAACTTTTTAACCCTCACCTTTGGCTCTGGCACAGCAGTGACGCTGGCTTCTTTGCCCAAGAATTTCTTCACCATTCAAATAGATCCCTACACTGGCAAAGCTCGAAGCTATAAACCGGGGTTCTGATTAGCTGTTGGGTCAGATGCGGCTGGAACTTCCATCAATTTTCCACATGACAGCCGCCTGATCATCGCTTGAATGGCGTATGGGTGAACTGCCTTCTCTTGCTTTAAGTTTCGACGACGTCCTTGTCCTTCCCGGACTGAGCCAGGTGCTGCCTGGGGACGTCAATGTTTCCACTAAATTGGCCGCCATCGGCCTGAATGTGCCGATTCTCTCGTCGGCCATGGACACGGTCACCGAGTCCGAACTCGCCATCGCCCTCGCACGGGAGGGCGGCCTCGGCGTCATTCACCGCAACTGCCCCATCGACCAGCAGGCCGAGCATGTGGCGCGGGTGAAGCGCTCGGAAAACACCGTCATCCAGCAGCCGCACACCGTTTCTCCCGAGACACGCCTGGGCGAAGTGCAGCGCCTCATGCACGAAAAAGGCGTCAGCGGCTTCCCTGTGGTGGATGCGCAGGGGAAACTCGCCGGCATGGTCACCAGCCGTGACATGTGGTACATCGAAGACGAAAACACCCCCGTCTCGGCCATCATGACGCCGCGTGACAAGCTCTCGGTCGGCACGCCGCAGACCAGCTTTGAGGATGCTCTCAAGATTCTCTACACGCGACGCATTGAAAAGCTTCCACTGGTTGACTCCAACGGCCAGCTCGCCGGCCTGATCACCAAGCAGGACATCGTGAAGCGCCAGATGTTTACCAACGCCGCCAAAGATGCCAACGGCCAGCTTCGCGTCGGGGCCGCCGTCGGTGTAGGTGACGATTGCGTGGAGCGTGGCCTCGCCATGCAGGCTGCCGGTGCGGATGCCGTCTTCATTGACGCTGCCACCGGCCACACCACCCGCGTCATGCAGGTCATCGCCCGGCTGCGTGAAAGTCTCGGCTCCAGCATCCCCATCATCGCTGGCAATGTCGTCACCGCCGAAGGTGCGCGTGATCTCGTCAAAGCAGGCGCTTCCGCTGTCAAAGTCGGTGTCGGTCCCGGCTCTATCTGCACCACGCGCATCATTTCCGGCGTCGGCATGCCGCAGTTCACCGCCGTTCAGGAGGTCGCAGAAGTCTGCCGTGCCGCAGGCGTCACCGTCATCGCCGATGGCGGCATTCGTTACTCCGGCGACATCGTCAAAGCCCTCGCCGCCGGTGCCGATTTCGTCATGCTCGGCTCCCTGCTGGCCGGTACGGCTGAAAGCCCCGGCAACATGGTCAAGTCGCAGGGCCGCACCTTCAAGGAGTACCGTGGCATGGGCAGTCTCAAAGCCATGCGCAAAGGTGCCGGCGACCGCTACGGCCAGAACTCCAGCGGCAAGCTCGTCCCCGAAGGCGTGGAAGCCCGCGTGCCCTTCAAGGGCCCTCTCGCAGAGGTGGTCTTCCAGCTCATCGGCGGCCTACGTTCCGGCATGGGCTACGTCGGTGCCAACACTCTCGATGAACTGCGTGCCAAAGCCCGCTTCGTTCGCATCACCGCCGGCGGTCTCAAGGAAAGCCATCCGCATGACGTCGTCATCACCGAAGAGCCGGTGAACTACGAGACGCATTGATGTCTCAGGCATTCATCATTCGTCATTCTGCATTGTCACTCCCTCCCTCATGACCGCCCAAGAAGTCGCCGTTCTCGATTACGGCTCCCAGTATTCCCAGCTCATCGTCCGTCGCGTGCGCGAGCTCGGATTTGCCTCGCACCTCTATCCGCCCGCTGAGCTTGCCAATCTGCAGTGCCCCGGCGCTATCATCCTCTCGGGCGGTCCGCGCAGCACTTCTGACGTCGATGCGCCGGATGTCGATTACGAAAAGCTCATGTCCTTCGGCGTTCCCGTATTGGGCGTGTGCTACGGCATGCAGCTGCTCAACATCAAGCACGGCGGCACCGTCAAACCCGGCGTCACCCGCGAATACGGCCCCGCCAAGCTCGTCGTCACCGATCACGAAGACCTCTTCAGCGGCATCTCGCATGAGTCCCAGGTCTGGATGAGCCACAGCGACACCTGCGCCGGCCTCGCTAGTACGACCCAAATCATCGCCACCAATGAGGACGCCGTCCCCGTGGCGCTGAAGTGGTCGGATCGCTGCTGGGGCATCCAGTTTCACCCGGAGGTCACGCATTCACACGAAGGCACCGCCATCCTCAGAAACTTCCTCACACGCAGCGGGGCCGTCCTTGCCAAGTTCGACATCCAGGCCTTCAAAGCTCAGATGCTGGAGAGCATCAAAGCCGAAGTCGGCAACCGCGAGGTCATCTGCGGCGTCTCCGGCGGCGTGGACAGCACCGTGCTCGCCGTCCTGCTCGCCAAGGCAGGCGTCAAAGTCCGTTGCATCTTCATCGACACCGGCATGATGCGCCTCAACGAAGGCGTGGAAGTGAAGCAGCTTTTTGCCGAAGTCGGTGTGCCCATCGAGCAGATTGACGCCAGCGAAATCTTCCTCGGTGCGCTCAAAGGCGTCACCGATCCTGAGCAGAAGCGTCGCATCATCGGCACGCTCTTTGTCGAAGAGTTCTGGAAAGTCGCCGATAACGTCGAACTTCTCGCCCAAGGCACGCTCTATCCCGACGTCATCGAAAGCGCCACCAGCGGCAGCATCGCCAGCAAGATCAAGACGCATCACAATCGCGTCGATAAGATCATGGAACTCAAGGCGCAGGGCAAGGTGCTCGAACCCCTCGCCGAACTTTTTAAAGACGAAGTCCGCGCTCTCGGTGCCAGCCTCGGCATCCCCCATCAGGCCCTGTGGCGTCATCCCTTCCCGGGCCCTGGCCTTGCCGTCCGCATCCCGGGTGAGATCACTCCCGAGCGCGTGGCCATCACCCAGCAGGCAGACGCCATCTTCATCGCCGAGCTCCGCCGCAGCGGCTGGTATGAGCAGACCTGGCAGGCCTACGCCGCGCTGCTTCCCGTCAAAACCGTCGGTGTCAAAGGTGACGAGCGCAGCTATGAGCAGGCCATCTCCCTGCGTGCCGTCATCAGCGAAGACGCCATGACCGCCGACTGGGTCGAGCTGCCCTACTCCGTGCTTCGCAACGCCTCCAACAAGATCCTCAACAGCGTCAAAGGCGTGAACCGCGTGCTCTACGACATCAGCACCAAGCCGCCCGCCAGCATTGAGTGGGAGTGATGTCATGAGCGCAGGTTTCCTTCTCTCATTCGAAGGCTCTGAAGGCTGCGGCAAATCCACGCAGATTGCTCTGCTTCGCGCCCGGCTCGAAGCCACGGGCCGCAGCGTGGTCGTGCTGCGTGAGCCCGGTGGCACCGAGCTTGGCGAAAGCATCCGCCATCTCCTCCAGCATGCCAAAGAAGGCGCGGCCATGACTCCTGAAACTGAGCTGCTCCTCTTCGCCGCCAGCCGCGCCCAGCTTGTGCGCGAAAAAATCCGCCCGTTGCTGGAGGCCGGCACCTTCGTCATCCTCGACCGTTTCCTCGACTCCACCACCGTCTATCAGGGCATCGCCCGTGGTCTTCCGCTGGAAAGCGTGCGCGCCATCAATCACTTCGCCATCGGCGGTACGCTGCCGCAGCTCACCCTCGTCCTCGATATGGACAGCGCCACCGCCTGGCAGCGCATCCATCAGAGCGGCCGTGAACTGGATCGCATGGAAAGCCAGCCGCAGTCCTTCTTCGAAAAAGTCCGCCAGGGCTATCTCGAAGTCGCTCAAGCTGAACCTGAGCGCGTGAAAATAATCGACGCCTCCGCCACGCCTGAAGCCGTGCACGAAAACGTCTGGCAGACCATCACCGCCCAATCCCATGCCGTTTAAGAGCGACCATGCCCTGGAGCTCCTCGCCCGTGCCCGTGACAACGGCCGCCTCGGCCACGCCTATCTGATCACCGGCCCCAAAGAGGCGCAGCACGAAGTCTTTGCCGCCAAAGTGCTCGATCTCATGGTCGGCACGAAAATGGGCACGCTCGAAGCCTGGGAAGGGCAGGGGGCCATCGTCCTGCGCCCTCAGAGCAAATCACGCCGCATCACCATCGGTGAGGATGGCGACGATCCCGGCACCATCCGCTTCCTGGAAAAAATGATCCACCGCACCGCCGCGCCGAACGGGTGGAAGCTCGCGGTCATCGTCGATGCCGAGCGCATGAATCCCCAGGCGCAGAATGCCTTCCTCAAGACACTCGAAGAACCACCGCCAAACACGCTGCTGCTGCTGCTCAGCACCCAGCCCCAGCAGCTCCTGCCCACCATCCAGTCTCGCGTTCTCGAAGTCGCGCTGATGCCTCCCGATGGCGCGCGCATCTTCACCGAGCAAGAGGGCAAGCTGCTCTACGTGCTCAAGCAGATGTCCAAAAAAGACGGCGGCAGCATCTCCGCCGCGCTCTCCTTAAAGAAGGACTTCGAAGAGATCCTCGAAGCCCTGCATGAAGCCATCAAGAAGGAGCAGGAGGCCGACTTCGAACGCGAGCAGGACCACTACGCCAAAACCACCGACGGCGCCTGGCTCAAGCAGCGCGAAGAACAGGTCGAAGCCCAGATCGAAGCCGACTACCTCCAGCAGCGCACCTCGCTCATGGAACTCCTTCTCTCATGGATGGGCGATGTCGCCCGCCAGCAGGCCGGGGCCGAGCATCTCGATCTCCCCAAGTTTCAAGAAGCCACTGCCACCCTCGCCACCAAGTGGGAGCCGGGCGATGTCGCCAAACGCATCCGCGTCCTGCGCCAGCTCGAAAGCCATCTCCACACCAACGTCAACGAAGGCCTCGCGCTCGAAGTATGCTTCATCGAAGCCTTCGGCGCGTAGCAGTCTAAAACGAACATCCATGTTCGTTCTCTCACGTTAGCCTTCACCAGCAGCGACGCCCACTTGTCTTCGTAGGACGGGCGTGGCGACAGCCCGCCCGTCTGCGAGCGTGTCCCCCACCACCCACGACTCGAATAGTTCCAAATCACAGCCTGCCAGCCCCGTCCTCCCCGACACGCGCAGGGCCAACCCAGCGTGAAGTGGTCCGCACATTCCATGTGCGGTTCCCCGTCAGGGTCCCACCACCGCAAACTTCACACCGTCTCCCCACGCCGCAGATCCGGCATCAACCTCACCGGCTTCGTGCTCGTGTGGCCGGTCTGCGCCAGCTCCAGTACTAGCTTGGCGAGCCGCTTCGCAAACTTCGCCGCATCCGCAGAGTACCGCGTCACCTTAGGCACCACATGATCCAAAAACGCATCGTCATCCCGTGACACGATGGCGAAGTCACACGGCAGCTTGTGGCCAAGCCGCAGCAGATGCGTCATCACCGTCAGCGTGTGAATCGAACGCGCCACCAAAAATGCCGTCGGTGCAGGCTTCCGCTTCAGCGCCTCATTCAGACTCTCGATCACCTGCTCCGCCGTCTCATGATGAGGCAAGACACAAGGCGTGGCATCACATGTGGCAAACGCTTCGCGGAACCCCAGCGCACTATCAGCATCTCCACCATGCGCTGAATCCGGCAGCAGCAGCGCGATGCGGCGGTGCCCCTTCTGCATCAGCATGGTTGCCGCATGCCGGCAGGTCGCACGGTAGTCCAGATCTACCGAGGGAAGTCTCATATCATCAGCGCATGATCCCGCAATGACCGCTGGCAGTTGCTGCTCCACAAACCATCTCTGCATCACCGGGGTGGAGCGAAACATCACCCACGCGGCAGCAGGCACCCGCTGCGTGAGTTTCTTCAGCCCGCCCGCAGGCTTGGCGGTGAAGCAGTGCGGACTCGCATGCACCTCCAGTTGATACCCCGCCTCCGCCAGCAGCTCACGCAGCGCATCAACCCAGAACAGTACAAACGGCGGCATCGCCTGCTGCGGCACAGGCGTCAGCAGCGCGATCACACGTGATGTCACGGCCTTGCCACGCGTTTGAGGTTGGGACAGAATTTGCCGGCGCTTGTTTACCACCGCACCGATCACGCCTTCGCGTTCCAGTTGCGTGAGCACCGCACGCAACGTTGGCCGGCTGATGCGCATTCGAATGCAAAGCGTGCGCTCCGATGGCAGCACCTCCTGCCATTCCCCGCGCAGCAGCGCCTCGCGTAGAAAGTCGGCGCTGTGTGTGATGAGCGAAGGGCGGGGAGGAACGGCGTGCATGGTCGGTCGTCCATCCTGTCATGGTAAGCTGAAATGACCACAGAGATTTTAAATGTCGCAGCGTTCATGATGTCCCACCCTTCGCATCTTATGCTTCCTCATTCCGACCTCCTTCAACTCAAACGCTGGAACACCCCCACCATCTACAATGGCTGGGAACAGATCACCAAACGCGATCCTGCCGCCGACGGCTTTAACCTCGAAGAAACCCGCGACTTCATGCCGCAGATGGGGCCGATGGTCGGCTACGCCGTCACCGTCGTGGTGGAGCCGAGCAACAAGGCGCATCGCGAAGCCAATGCGAACGCATGGAATGAATACCGCAGCTACGTGGCCAGCATCCCTGGCCCCAAGATCGTCTGCGTACAGGATCTCGACAAACCCCGCACCATCGGTGCCTTCTGGGGCGAGGTGAACAGCAACATGCACCGCGCCATCGGCTGTGTGGGAACCATCGTCGATGGCGCGATTCGCGACGTCGATGAAATGACCAACGCCGGATTCAAAGCGCTGGCCCGTCGCTTTTGCGTCGGTCACGCGCACGTCCATCCCGTGCGCTGGAACTGCGAAGTCGAAGTCTTTGGCCGCAAAGTTTCCCCCGGTGACCTCATTCACGCCGACAAGCACGGCTTCCTCGTCATTGAGCCCGAAGCCCAGCCACAAATCCTTGAAGCCTCCCGCTTCATGGACTCCAACGAATGCCTGACAGTCATCCCCGCCGCCCGTGGCAGCGCCGGTCTCAGCAGCGATGAAGTGCTGGCCAATCTCGCTGCCGCAGGTGCGCAGTTTGGCAAAAACGCCAAAGCCAAATTCCAACGCGAAGGAGAGTGGTAGAAGTGAAAACCGCCTTTGCATTCCTCGCTGCCTGCCTCAGTGCATCCGCCGCTGACTTCCACACTGAGAACAGCACCGTGCTCACCAGTGCAGGTGCTTATCACTGGGCACAATCCCGTGCAGCGGTGATTCCAGGAAATCCGGCACGTGTGATTGTCACCACGCAGGAATTTGAGAAGCAGGGATCTCACGGCTATCGCGACATTTACTCTCTCGAAACCACCGACGGAGCTAAAACCTGGAGCACCCCGCAGCGCATCGAAAGCCTCGGCCGAAAAATGAGCCCACTGGGCGTCGAGATGGTCATGGGAGATCTCTGCCCGCAGTGGCACCCCGTCACCCGCAAGGTGCTCGTCACCGGCAAGACCTTCGGCTTCCGCAAAGACGCCAAGCCCAGCGAAGCCAAGGACGACCGCGCCTACGAGCGCGTCGCCTACACCACGTATTCACCCGACAAAAACGAATGGAGCGGCCTCAAAATAATGACCATGCCTGAAAAAGACCACGCGGGCCATCCCATCATCGAGCCGAATGCGGGCTGCAATCAGCGCTTCGATCTCCCCAATGGCGAGGTGCTGCTGCCCGTGCGCTACCGTGCTGATCCCAAGCTCCGCACCTACACCACCATTGTGGCACGCTGCACCTTCGATGGCGAAACACTGACCTACCGTGAACACGGCTCCGAGCTCACCACCGCAGTGATGCGCGGTCTTTATGAGCCCTCCGTCATCGCCTTCAAAGGCCGCTACTTCCTCACCATGCGCGGCGAGAAAACCGGCTACGTCGCGCGCGGCATCGACGGTATCAATTACGAACCCAGCATCGAATGGAAGTTCGACGACGGCAAGCCGGTCGGCACTTACTGCACCCAGCAGCATTGGATCACGCATGGCGACGCCCTGTATCTCATCTACACGAGAAAGGGAGCCAGCAACGACCACGTCTTTCGTCATCGCGCGCCCATCTTCATCGCCCAGGTCGATCCGGAAAAGCTGCACGTCATCCGCGCCACCGAGCAAATCCTCATGCCCGAAACAGGCGTCGATCTCGGCGGCGGTTACGCCCCCGTGGATGTGAACGAAAAAGAAACCTGGGTCATCAGCACCGAGATGGCTTTTCCAAAAAATCGCCAGGGTGAGAACAACCGCATCCTGCTCGCCAAGATCATCTGGAACCAACCATGAAAACGCACCTGCTCACCCTCGCCACGCTCTTCGTGGCCAGCCTTGCCATTGCCGAAGACTATCGCGGCGATGTCAAAGACGTCCGTGTCATCCGCCACATGGATCAGCACCCCGGTGCATCCCTCGTCTGGGAACCCTACATCGCCCTGTGGAAGCCCAAGCAGCTAGTGGCGGCTTATGGCGTGGGCATTCCCGGCAAGGTCGATATGGGCAGCATCTACGCCAGCGTTTCCACCAACGACGGCGACACCTGGAATGAGCCCGTTCCCGTCTTTGATCACAATCACTGGCAGGGCGCGATTCACTTTGCTTATGCGAACGCGATCCTGTTCAAGCCCTCGAATCAGGATGTGATGTGGTGCTTTGCCATGCGCTGCCCCATGAATTTCAAGCACAGCGAGGACTCGCAGCTCGTCGCCGCCTACAGCGCGGACGGCGGCCGCTCATGGACCCCTGTGGAACTGTCCATGCAGTACACCGGCCCGCTGATCGTCGTCGCCGGAATCATGGAAACCGAAGTGAAAGGCCAGAAGCGCTACCTGCTGCCAGCGCACCGCAACACCCTTCGCAACGATCCCCTCGGATCACGCGATCAATTCATGCTCAGCAGTACCAGCCTGCTGGAGTGGAAGTTTGAGGGCTACATTCCGCAGCCGGAGACCGGCAAGGTCTTCCTGCACGAAGGCGGCATTGCCGTGGGCGATGCACAGGATGAACTCAAGCTCGTCATGCGCACGTGCAACTGGGAGGAAAAAGCTGCGCTCGATCCACCACGCGCTTTCTCCAGCATAAGCAAAGACGGCGGCAGCACCTGGACACCCGCCAAGCAGGAGCCCGACCTCTGGAATTCGCGCTCCAAAGGTTTCTTCAGCCGCAATGCCGACGGCAGCCATCTCTACGTTTACAACGACGGCCCTGCCATGCCCGCCAAAGCCGCGCGCTCATCACTGCGCTACAAGGTCCAATCTGCAGGCGGTCAGTGGAGCGAAGAAAAGACCTTCTATGAAGCCGGGATCAAAAATTCCTACCCCACGCTGATCGAGGTCGCCCCCGGTGACTTCCGCGCGGTGTGGGACAGCGGCACGGCTGACAAAACCCGCACGCACATCCACTTCGGCAAAATCAAACTCAAGCCATGACCGCTGCTGAACTTGCACAAGCACTGCGCCAGGACCGCCCCGTCTTCGGCACCCTCATTGTCTCCCCCTCACCGCGCTGGGCAGAGGCCGTGCGTGGCTGCGGTCTCGATTTCGTCTTCATCGACACCGAGCACATCGCGCTGGATCGCGCGGAGCTGAGCTGGATGTGCCAGACCTACGCCGCACTCGGCCTCCCGGCCCTGGTGCGCATTCCCGCGCCCGATCCGTATGCCGCGACCATGGTGCTCGATGGCGGAGCCGCAGGGATCATTGCGCCCTACGTGGAATCCGTCGAGCAAGTCCAGGCCCTGCGTGGTGCCGTGAAACTGCGCCCCATCAAAGGCCAGCGCCTCCAGCAGATGCTCGATGGTGCCACCCCAGAGCCCGAACTCGCCGCCTACATGCAGCAAGGTGCCGCCAATCGCCTTCTCATCGTGAACATCGAAAGCGTCCCAGCCATGGACGCACTGGACGATATTCTCGCGGTGCCCGGCCTCGATGCCGTGCTCATCGGTCCCCATGACCTCTCCTGCAGCCTCGGCATTCCCGAGCAGTGGGATCACCCCGAGTTCATCACCGCTTGTGAAACCATCTTCCGCAAAGCACGCGCTGCCGGTATCGGTGCCGGCATTCACTTCTGGGGCGATGTGGCACAGCAGGCGCGCTTCTTGAAACTTGGTGCCAACATGCTCATCCACAGCGCCGACATCTCACTCTTCCAAAAGCACCTCCGTCTCGAACTAAAGGCGATTCGTTCCGCAGCAGACATTGCGCTAGATGCCTCTTCTGCATCAGCCATACTCATTTGATTCGCATGAAGCCGATCACAATCCTTGGGCTCGTTTGCCTGTTCGTCGTACAAGTCACAGCTCTAGCTGAAGAGACCGGCTTCGGCCTGCAAGTGCCTGCTCCCGGAGCAGATGCTTTCGCGGATGACGTGCTGCAGCAGGCGTTCGACAAAGTGGCATCAGCTGGTGGTGGCACCGTGATTCTCGGGGCAGGGGACTTCAAACTCTCCCGCAAATCCGGTGACGAAACCGTCATCATCAAAAGCAATGTGACCCTGCGTGGCCAGGGCTACGCCACCCACATCTACCTGGACCCCACGACTCCGCCCAATCCCCTGCGTTATTACCCGGTGCGGATCGGCACTGAGACGACTCCCGCAAACAACGTGCTGATCGAAAACCTGCGCTACACCGGGAACAATGCCAAAATTGGGGGTGGTTCCATCATGGGATTCAATGCCCGCCTCGGCGCTCCTGAAGCCAGGCTCTTGTCTTCGAACAATGTCACAGTTCGAAATTGCTGGATCTATGATGCCCAGCAGGCTGCTGGCTGCACCAAGGAGAATGTCCACGTTTATGCGGATGCTGACCGGCTCGCAACTCAGTTCACCAACTGGCAGGTCTGCCACAATTACATCGACACCTGTGGGAACAAAGCAATCGAACTCGCGGAGTGCAACGGTGGGCTCATCGCGGACAATTACATCACGAACACCAAGGACGGCCCGCAGGTGATCTGCGGCAGCCGCAATGTGCAAATCCGCGACAATGTCGTGTATTTCACGGATACCGGCATCAATGTCACCGAAGGTTCGAATCACATCCGCGTGAGCGGCAACCACGTCGAGCCGGTGCTGACGATCAACAAGGGCTCACCTGCTCCTTGTTTGTTTTTCCGCACCGAACCCCAGGCAAACAACTCGGTGATCGCAGATGTCGTGGTTACTGGAAATATTTTTCGCAATCAGAACACCCTCAGCAAATGTACCGTGCGATTCCAGACCAGGAAGGAAGCGATTTCCTGCGCCTATCACGGCATCACTTTCACCGGGAATGTGTTTGATGGAGACATACAATTTTTCGACAAGACGACACCTGGCAGGACGACAATCCAGGACATCGTCTTCGCCGACAACGTTTGCGAAGGGCAAATACTGACTGCTCCCGCGTCTGAAATGGCCTCCTCCCACATCACCGTTCGCGGGAACACCTTCCGCTCAGGTGACCAAGTCCTCAAAGCCAGCAGCTGGATCTGGACGGACAACACGCATTCCGCAGGCACCCTCGAACTCGACAGCGCCGCCAAGGGCAACATCGTCCGCAACAACGTGACAACCTCAGCCATTCGTGATCAAGGTGTCAAAACCAGCCTCAACGGTAATGAAGTCCTCCCTGATGATCCCTAGTCTCTTCCGCCTTTTGCTTCTTCCTGCTGCTGCTGCGGCCCTGCTGGCAGCGGATGATGCCGGGACGCTTGCCATCGACAGCGACCGCCAGCTATTCATCGACGACCGGATCGTTGATACAAACCTCACCAAGGACCTCGCCCGCACACAGAATCCCCCCGAGAGCATTCGGAAAGTGCTCACACCCGATCAGCCATGGGAAGCGCTCGGCTTCATCTTTTACTGCTGCGTGGTGGACGATGGCGGTGCGGTGAAGCTCTACCACGGCAGCTACGATGCGGAAAAAAAGAAGCACTTCAGCCTCGCGACGAGCAGTGACGGCATCCACTTCGAGCGGCCCAAGCTCGGCGCAAAAGCATTCCAAGGCAGCAAAGACAACAACATCCTCCCCATCGAAGCGGTGGAGGCCTTTGTGTTTCTCGATCCGCACGCGCCGAAGGATCAGCGCTACCGGCTCATCTATACCAAAGGCTGGCCCGATCCCGCCAAGGCCGGTGTCTTCGTCGCTTCATCCAACGACGGCGTGCATTGGGCCTCCGTGCCTGAGCGCCTTTTTCCATTCGTGCCAGACAGCCAGCCATCCGCCACGTGGGACGAGCACTCG
Source organism: Verrucomicrobiota bacterium (assembly GCA_025360015.1). GTDB lineage: Bacteria > Verrucomicrobiota > Verrucomicrobiia > Verrucomicrobiales > Verrucomicrobiaceae > Prosthecobacter. Next base: position 68,849 of record JANYCZ010000034.1, read on the forward strand.
CAGCAGTACTCCATCTACCTGCGCGCCTGGAATCCCGTGCGCACCGTTGCACGCGTAGCCACCGGCGATCTTCTCGCTCCTTGGCCCTACGATGCCTCGGTGCCGCCCAATCTCGTTTGGGGGAAAGGCAAGATCCCCGTTCCCAGCCGCGAAATTCCCACCGTCATGGCCGCTGATGAAAAGGACGCGGAGCACGTGGATCTCTACACCAGCGTCGTCACAAAGTACCCCTTCGCACCTGATGTGTACTTTGCCTTTCCCGCCGCCTTCCAGCTTTGGAAAGGCGACGCCTGGAAAGCCCGCGCCTGCAATACGGCCGACGGCACCTTTGATGTCCAGTTTGCCACCAGCCGCGATGGCATCGCGTGGAATCGTTCGCATCAGCCCTACATCAGCGCCGGTTTCCATGAGGGGCTGGATCTCCGCATCGTCAGCATGGGGCCTGGCATGGTCCGACGCGGGAGGTTGCTCTATCAGTACTTTGTCGGCGACACCTTCACCCATGGTCGCCCTGCGGTGTGGGACAAGGATCTCGTGAACCGCGCCGAGTGGCTGAAGCCCGGGCGGGATTTCGGCGGCATCTACTGCGCCACCCAGCGTGTGGATGGCTTCGTCTCCATGGATGCCGCCAGCACCGGTGGCGTGCTCACCACCCGGCTGCTCCTGTTCAAAGGAAATCGCCTTTCCCTGAATCTGCACACCGCCGGCAGCGGCAGCGCGCGCGTCGCCCTGCTCGGTTCAGATGGCAAACCTCTGCCCGGTTTCTCCGCCGCCGACTGCGAACTCATCAATGCGGACGCCATCGATCACGAAGTCCGCTGGAAGATCGGTGCCGATGTCGCCGCCCTCGCCGGCCACCCCGTCCGTGTGCAGATCACCCTGCGCAACGCCAAACTCTACGCCCTGCAATTCACCACGATTCCTTGAAAACTTTTCCAACCATGAAACACCTCGCCTCCCTCCTGCTGCTCTGCGGCTCACTCGCCGCCGCCGAGCCCTTCATCGAGAAGCAGGATCTGTTCACAGCCGACACGGGCGGTTATAAACTCTACCACATTCCTGGCATCGTCGTGACGGCCAAGGGGACGGTGCTTGCGTGGTGCGAGGCTCGCTTCAACAGCACCGATTGGGGACAGATCGGCATCCTTCTGCGCCGCTCCACCGATGAGGGCAAAACATGGGATGAACCGCGCAACATCGCCGATGTGCCGGGACCGAAGACGAAAAACCCGTTCTCACTCGCCGTGAAAGGCATCAATCCTTCGGACGTGACCTATAACAATCCCGTTCTCATTTCCGACGCTGACGGCACCGTGCACATGTTGTTCTGTCTCGAATACATGCGCTGCTTCTATCAACGCAGCAACGACGATGGAGTGAGTTGGAGCACTCCGGTGGAGATCACCGGAGCTTTTGAAAAATTCCGCAACTCCTACGATTGGAAGGTCCTTGCCACAGGGCCGGATCACGGCATTCAGCTCAAGAACGGTCGCCTGATCGTGCCGGTGTGGCTTTCCACCGGAACCGGCGGCAATGCGCACCGCCCCAGTGTCACCACGACAATCTACAGCGACGATCAGGGCAAAACGTGGCACGCGGGTGACATCGCAGTGCCCTGCACCGAAGAGTGGATCAACCCCAACGAAACCGTCGCCATCGAACTGGCCGACGGCAGCGTGATGCTCAATGTGCGTAGTGAATCAAAAGCGCACCGCCGCATTGTCACCGTCAGCAAAGACGGTGCCACCGGATGGAGCACGCCCAAGTTTGACGACGCGCTGCTGGAACCCATTTGCATGGGCAGCATCGTCCGTTGTTCGCTCGCTAATCAGGGCGGTAAGAACCGCATCCTGTTTTCCAATCCCAACAATCTCAGCCGCGCCGATGGCAAGGAAGAATCAGGCAAGGTGCGTGATCGCAAAAATCTCACGCTGAAGCTCAGCTATGATGAGGCGCACACCTGGCCCATTAGCAAGCCCCTCGATCCCGGCTACAGCAGTTACAGCGATCTCGCCGTGACGAAGAGCGGGAAGATTCTCTGCTTCTACAGTCGCGGCCAGAACGGGACCGACTTCGGCGGCTACACCTTCAAGGCCCTCACACTGGCGCGTTTCAATCTCGAATGGCTCACCGATGGCCGTGACTCACTTTCCGTCGCCCCATAAGAGACCTCACGATTTTGCTCCCAACACCACCCATCTTCATCTGAAACCAACCATGAAACGCCTCGCCTCCCTCCTGCTCCTCTGTGGCTCTCTCGCCGCTGCTGAACCCTTCATCGAAAAACAAGATCTCTTCATCGTCGGCGATAATCCCGCCTACCAGCTCTACCACATCCCCGGCATCGTGGTGACCGCCAAGGGCACCGTACTGACTTGGTGTGAAGCGCGCAAGCGTGCTGCCGGTGTCAGCGACTGGGATGACATCCGCATTCTGCTCCGCCGCAGCACGGATGAAGGCAAAACTTGGAGCGCGCCGCAGAGCATCGCCAACGTCGATGGCCCAAAAGCGAAAAACCCCTTCGCCCTCAAGATGAAAAACGTCGATCCCAACGACGTCACCTACAACAACCCCGTGCTCATCGCGGGCAAAGACGGCACGGTGCACATGCTCTTCTGCCTGGAATACGAGCGCTGCTTCTACCAGCGTAGCGAGGACGACGGACTCACCTGGAGCAAACCCTCCGAGATAACCTCCGCCTTTGAGGCCTTCAAGAAAAGCTACGACTGGAAGGTGCTGGCCACCGGCCCCGACCACAGCATTCAGCTCAAGAACGGTCGCCTCGTCGTCCCGGTCTGGCTCTCCACCGGCACTGGTGGCAATGCACATCGCCCCAGCGTCACCGCCACCATCTTCAGCGATGACGAAGGCAAGACCTGGAAGGCAGGCGACATCGCCGTGCCATGCACCGAAGAATGGATCAACCCCAACGAAACTGTCGCTATCGAACTCAATGACGGCAGCGTCATGCTCAATGTGCGCAGCGAATCAAAAGCCCATCGCCGTCTTATCACCGTCAGCAAAGATGGCGCGACAAACTGGAGCACCCCGAAGTTTGACGAAGCCCTGCTCGAATCCATCTGCATGGCAGGTATCGTGCGCTACGACCACGGCGGCCAGAACCTCATCCTCTTCTCCAATCCTCACAATCTGGAGAAAGAAAAAGGTAAAGCCGAACCCGGCAAAAACCGCGACCGCAAAAACGTCAGCGTGAAGATCAGCCGCGACGAAGGCAAAACATGGCCCGTGAGCAAAAGCATCGAGCCCGGTCCCAGCATGTACTCAGACATCGCCGTCACCAAGAGCGGCACCATCCTCTGCTTCTACGGACGCAGCGGCGGCGACTCCGCTCTGGCTTATTTTGCCGGTGGTCGCCTGACCCTGGCCCGTTTCAATTTGGAATGGCTGACATCTCCCCAGTGATATTCCTCGGGCGGATTCTGCCAGAACAAGGAGGCTGATTGCGTTCAGGAGGCCATGTCGCAAACCTCCCTTGCCATCCTCGCTTTCGGCCTCTGTTTTGCTCATGCTGCTGCTGAGCCGCTGTTTGAGACGACGCTGCTGTTCCCGCTGACACCAAAGAACAAGCCAAACTATCGCATCCCGTCGATCATCCAGGCTCCGAATGGCGACATCCTCGTTATCTGCGAACGTCGTAACGACGGCCCCGGAGACATCGGCAATCATGACATCGTGATGAAGCGCAGCGCCGACAAGGGCAAAACATGGAGCGAAGAGATCACCATCCTCGATGACGAAAACCGCGTCTGCACAGACCTCACCGTCGGCCTCGACCGCGAAACCAAAAAGCTCTGGCTCTTCTTCCTGAAAGATAAAAAGCAATACGCTCATCTCACCAGTACAGACAACGGCCTGACCTGGCAGGGGCCGGTCATCATCCACGATCAAGTCATCAAGCCCGAGTGGCAGACCCTGCAAGGCACAGGCGATGACGACGAGCCGCGCGGCAATCCCAAGAGCCATGCCGTCCAGTGGGAAAAAGGCTGGGTGCAGCGCTATGGCTGCGGCCCTGGCAATGCCATGATCCAGCTCAAATCTGGTCGGCTGCTGGTGCCAGGGCGGCACCGTGAAGACATCGGCAAAGGTCGTTTGCGCAGCTTTGCCCACTCCTTTTACAGCGATGACCACGGTGCCTCATGGCATCTCGGCGGCACCATCGGTATCCACACCAGCGAGTGCCAGTTCGTCGAATTGACCAACGGCGACGTGCGCGTGATCTCCCGCAATGAAAGCAGCGAAGATGCACCTGACAATCTCCGCCACCTCACCGCCATCAGCAAAGACGGCGGTTTGACGTGGGGCGGCCTGCATCGTCTCGAAGAACTCATCACGCCGCGCTGTCCCGGTCCCGTGGAGCGCTTTGATGCGGAGACGCTGCTGTTCTCCAGCCCTGCCTCGCCCTTCCGCCAGAAGGAGCATCCGTACGGTCGCTACAATCTCACCGTCCGGCTGAGCCATGACGATGGCGAAACCTGGACCGCAGGGAAAACGATCTGGCCGCATCCCGGTTCGTACTCAGACATCGTAGTGCTCGACGACAAGACCATCGGTTACATTTATGAGCGAGGGGACAAAGGCAGCACGCACTACTGGGATGAGTTGCATTTCGCCCGGTTCAATCTGGAATGGCTTAGCAACGGCAAAACGAAACAACCATGATGAATCGACTGTTACTTCTAAGTTCATTGCTTCTGTTCGCAGCCGTGCTTGCTCTCGGAAAGGAGCCTGCCCCGATCCCACTGCACCGCATCCGTCCGCAGACCGCGCAGGACTTGCAGTCCGTCCTCCAGTTCAAAGGCCAGCACCTTCCCTTCGTCAGCGCCCATCGTGGCGGATCGATGAAGGGCTTTCCCGAAAACTGCATCCCCACCTTCGAGCACACAATTCAGCACACCTTCGCCATGCTGGAGATCGACCCGCGCCGCACCAAGGACGGAGCCATCGTGTTGATGCACGACGCCACTTTGGAACGAACCACGACGGGAACAGGACGCGTGATCGATTTCACCCTCGCGGAGCTGAAACAACTGCACCTGAAGGACACGGTAGCTCAGGCCACTCACTACGAGATGCCGACACTCGATGAAGCGATCGAATGGGCGCGCGGCAAAACCGTGCTCGTGCTTGATCAAAAAGAGGTGACCCCCATCGAGCGCGCCGAGATCGTCACCCATCACAAGGCCGAGGCTTATGTCATCTTGATCGTGTCCAGCTTCAAAGATGCGGTGGCCGTTCATCAACTGAATCCCAACATCATGATGGAAGTCATGATCCCCACCGTCGCGAAGGCAGCGGAGTTTGACCAGCTCGGGATCCCTTGGCGCAATGTCATCGCCTTCGTCGGCCACACGCCGCCTGAAGACGTGGCCCTGTATGATTTCATCCATCGCAAAGGCACCTGCTGCATGGCAGGCACCTCACGGAATCTCGATCTCAAAGTGAGCAAAGGCGAGGTCGCAGACATTCAGGAGATCGAGGAAGGTTATCGCTCCTTCCTCAGCTTCGGTGCCGACATCTTTGAGACCGACATCCCGGTGCTCCTCGGCCCCCTGCTCCACAACACCGCCACTGCATTGAAGCAGCCCTTTTTTGAGTTGAAGTGACTTCTAAACACAATCCGTCACATGCAGCGCCTACTTCTTCTCACCGTGCTGTCGGGTTGCCGATGACCATTGCGATGAAAGGGAGAGCTCAGCCTGCGGAAGGCAGATTGAGACGTTCACCCCTCATGCTCACGCCGCCATGACTTCAAGATGGTATCCAGCAGTCCGGGAAATCGGCTGTCCAGTTCCTTGCGCCGCACCTTGCTCGTCAGCTCCACGCCACGGCGTTCGCTGTGGATGATGCCCGACTCACGCAGAATGCGGTAGTGCTGGGAGCAGGTGGACTTCGGCATGCTGCACTTCAGGCGGCCGGTCGTCTCCACGCAGTTCAGTCCCTCCTCCGCTTTACGTAGTTCGGCGACAATGCTGAGCCGCACCGGATCTGACAGGGCGTGCATGATGCCCGCGACGGTGAAACTTTCGGCTGGAGGATGGTGAAGAGGTCTGATGCGCGCACGCTACATTAATTTCACTTGCAGTTCAATCATTCTATTGTTCCGTAATTGTGAACAATAGAACTAACAGATCATGCCTACTCTCTTCGATCCCCTTCAGCTCGGCGCCCTGACTCTCCCGAATCGCATTTTTCTCGCCCCTCTCACTCGTGCCCGCGCAGGGAAGCAGCGCCTGCCAAACGCCCTCATGGCCGAGTACTACCGCCAGCGTGCCAGCGCCGGGCTCATCATCAGCGAGGCCACTTCCGTCACGCCCATGGGCGTCGGTTATGCCAACACCCCCGGCGTGTGGTCGGCGGAGCAGGTGGCAGGTTGGAAGCTCACCACACAGGCCGTGCATGAGGCCGGTGGCCGCATCTTCCTGCAACTCTGGCACGTGGGACGTCTTTCAGACCCCATGTTTCTGGATGGCGCGCAGCCCGTGGCCCCCAGCGCCGTCGCTGCGGCAGGTCATGTGAGCCTCGTGCGCCCTGAGAGACCCTTCGTAACACCCCGCGCCCTGGACCTGTCTGAGATCCCCGGTGTCGTCGAAGCCTTCCGCCAAGGCGCCGAAAATGCAAAGCTTGCTGGCTTCGATGGTGTGGAGATCCACGGTGCCAATGGCTACTTGCTCGATCAGTTCCTGCAAACCAAGACCAATCAGCGCACCGACGACTACGGCGGCTCTTTGGAAAACCGCGCCCGTCTGATGCTGGAGGTCACAGATGCCGTGATCTCCGTCTGGGGTGCCGATCGCGTGGGCATGCACCTCGCACCGCGTGGCGATGCCCATGACATGGGCGATGCGAATCCCCTGGAGACCTTCAGCCACGTCGCGCGTGAGCTCGGCCGTCGCAAAATCGCCTTCATCTGTGCACGCGAGCACCAGGCACCGGACAGCATCGGCCATGCGCTCAAGAAGGCCTTCGGCGGTGTGTACGTAGCCAATGAAAAGTTCACCCTCGAGTCTGGCAACGCCATTCTCTCCGCCGGTGATGCCGACGCCGTGGCCTTTGGCGTGCCCTTCCTGGCGAATCCTGATCTGCCCAAGCGCTTTTGCTCAGGTGCCGCCTTGAACGCCCCCGATTCATCCACCTTCTATGCGGACGGTGCCAAGGGCTACACCGATTACCCTGCATTATGAACCCTCCTCCAGGCCTCCTCTATTCCGTACTGGATCTGTCCCCGATCTTGAAGGGAGAGACTGCCACACAGTCCTTTCGCCACTCGCTCAGTCTGGCGCAGCATGTGGAGAAGTGGGGCTACCACCGCTACTGGGTGGCCGAGCATCACAACATCCCCGGCGTCGCCAGCGCCGCCACCTCCGTGGTCATCGGCCATATCGCCGGTGGCACCTCCACCATCCGCGTCGGCTCCGGCGGCATCATGCTGCCCAATCACGCGCCGCTGGTCATTGCCGAGCAGTTCGGCACCTTGGAGTCACTCTACCCTGGTCGCATTGATCTCGGCCTCGGCCGCGCTCCAGGTGGCGATCAACTCACAGCCCGTGCGCTGCGTCGCGGCCTCGGCAGCAGCGGTGACACCTTCCCGGCAGACGTGCTTGAGCTGCAGCGTTTCCTCGGCCCCGTGCTGCCCGGGCAAAGCGTCCGCGCCGTGCCAGGGCAGGGGCTCCATGTGCCGCTCTATCTCCTGGGCAGCAGCACCTTCAGCGCCACTCTCGCCGCAGAGATGGGCCTGCCGTTTGCCTTCGCTTCCCACTTTGCGCCGGAGCTGCTGCATCAGGCGCTGGACATTTACCGCAGCCAGTTCCAACCCTCCGCCGCATTGGAAAAACCGCATGTGATGATCGGTGTGAATGTCATCGCTGCCGACACAGATGCAGAAGCCAAACGGCTCTTCAGCTCGTTGCAGCAAGTCTTTCTGAATCTCATTCGCGGCAGGCCCACGCAACTGCAGCCCCCGGTCGATGACATCAACGCCCTCTGGAATCCCGTCGAGGCATCACAAGTATCTCGCATGACCCGCTGCTCCGCCGTCGGCAGCCCCGACACTTTCCGTCGGCAGATCGAAGTCCTGCTCAATGACACCGGTGCAGATGAAATCATCGCCACCGCGCACATCCACGATCAGGAGGCACGCCTGCACTCATTCGAAATCGCCGCACAAGTTTTCAAAAGCCTGCAGCATTTCAATTCGTAACTTCACCCACTCAACCCTACCCACACTCCTATGGAATACAGACAACTCGGCGGCTCCGGCTTCAAAGTCCCCGCACTCACTCTCGGCACCGGCACTTTTGGCGGCGGCACAGAATTCTTCAAAGAATGGGGCACGTCCGATGTCGCCGAAGCCTCACGCCTCATCGACATCTGCCTCGAAAATGGCCTGAACATGTTTGATTCCGCCGACATCTACTCGAACGGTCTGGCAGAGGAAATCCTCGGCCAGGCCATCAAAGGCCGCCGCGATGACGTCCTCATCTCCACCAAAGGCACCTTCCGCTTTGGTGAAGGCCCGAACAGTGTCGGCTCCTCCCGCTGGCATCTCATCCGCGCCGTGGAAAACAGCCTCAAGCGCCTCGGCACCGACTACATCGATCTCTACCAGCTGCACGGCTTTGACGCCATGACGCCAGTGGAAGAAGTCGTCGGCACCTTGGACGATCTCGTGCGCGCCGGAAAAATCCGCTACATCGGCGTCTCCAATTTCTCCGGCTGGCACCTCATGAAATCACTCGCGCATGCCGAAAAATTCGGCCTGACGAAGTACGTCGCCAATCAGACCTACTACTCCCTCATCGGTCGTGAGTATGAGTGGGAGCTCATGCCGCTCGGCGTCGATCAAAAAGTCGGCGCAGTCGTCTGGAGTCCGCTCGGCTGGGGCCGCCTCACCGGCAAGCTCCGTCGCAATCAGCCACGCCCTGAAACCAGCCGTCTCAATCACAAACTCAGCTCCTCCATGGGCCCGCAGGTGGACGACGAATATCTCTACAAAGTCGTGGATGCCCTCGATGAAGTGGCCGCCGAAACCAGCAAGACCGTCCCCCAAGTCGCGCTAAATTGGCTCCTCCAGCGCCCCACCGTTTCGAGCGTCATCATCGGTGCTCGCAACGAAGAGCAGCTCCGCCAAAACCTAGGTGCCGTCGGCTGGAACCTCACCACCGATCAGGTGGCCAAACTCGACACCGCCAGCGAAAAACCAAAGATCTACCCCTACTGGCATCAGGCAGGCTTCGACGAACGGAATCCATTTCCGACCAAGTAACCGCAGTCACGCATGCATTCAGTCAAGGGCTGCATCGCCGAAAGTTCGCGCCCAAGACACAAAGCGCCCCGGAGCGCGGACTTCCAGTCCGCAGCACTCCGCTTGCACCCACCTCTCCGCACGACCCTCCAGCCCAAGGTGTGGGGGACTCCTGACCCCCAGCAGGGATTGGAGCGCCCTATGCGTTCAAAATTTGAGACGGGGTCCGGCTGCGAGGCCGCGACCCGACCCCTTTACGACCACCAACCCCGCCATCAAAGACACCTACGTTAGAGCATGTTAAAATTACATGCCAACCCACGACGAAAAATGTCCAAAGGCCATCGCGAGGACGTCAGTAAGTGGCCCGCACAGTCCTCTGTGCGGCCCTGGGCATTCGTACCCGCTGGAAGCCCACAAAGGACTGAGCGGACCACTATGTGCGCCAGCCTTCAGCTCGCGAATTCTAGCAAATACCACACGGCTAAAAAATAGTTTAAATGAACTAAGTATTACCGGTGCCTCGCACGACACGCCTTTCGCCCACCAGCTCCAACGGAGTTGCGTATTTCAGCCAAGGGTCAGCCAGCTTGTCCTCCGAAGCTCGCAGAGCGAAGGAGGAAGCCTCAGCGAGGCGATCCTGGGTACTGCCATGCGCCTCCGTAAAGCAAACCCTGCACTGCGCCACACCTCACGCCCAACAGCAGCGTCTGCAATCCGTCCCGCCGCGCCCTGCGCCGTTTTTATCCAGCGCTCCAATGCTCCAGTGAGCCTCATTGAATCAGGGCCATTTGCTGCCCGCACCTCAACCTCATCCCCCGCTGGTTACCTGCTTTTACCAGAAACATCGCCCCTCACCGCACGTCATCATGCGACCATGAAACCAGTCCTCGTTCTGCTTCTCTCATCCTCCTGCGCCTTCGCCGGAGTGAAAATGCCAGCGGTCATCTCAGATCACATGGTCCTTCAGAGAAATGCTCCGGTCTCCATCTGGGGCTGGGCAGATGCGAATGAGCAGGTGCAGGTGGACTTCGCCGGACAAACAAAATCCACCAAGACCAGCGCCGACGGAAAATGGCAGGTCAAACTCGACAGGCTTCAGGCCAGCGCTCCACCACAGACACTCACCGTCTCCGGCACCAACAAGATCACCATCCAAGACGTCCTCGTCGGCGAAGTCTGGCTCGCCTCCGGTCAGTCAAATATGGAGATGCGCATCAAAGACAAGCTGCACGGCATGGTGGACCATGCGGATGTAGAAATCGCTGCGGCAAAGCATCCCGATATTCGCATCTTTGTGCATGACGCACCCTTCGAAATCTACCAGCAGCCAGTCCCCGCCGATGAACCCGCCCAAGATCGCTCCGGTTCCTGGCGCGTCTGCTCCCCCGAGACCGTCAGTGATTTCTCTGCCATGGGCTACTTCTTCGCACGCGATCTCCTCGCCGAGATCAAACAACCCGTCGGCATCCTCACTTCCGCCGTTGGCGGCACCCCCATCGAAGCCTGGACCAGCGCCTCCGCACAGCAAGCCTCCCCAGAACTCCAGCCACTGCTCGAAGATTGGAACAAGCGCCTCACCAACTTTGACCCCGCAGCCGCTGAAAAGAAATTTCTCGAAGACAAAGCCGCATGGTTAAAGATGCGCGCCTCCGCTCTCAAAGCCAAGCAGCCCGCACCAAAAGCGCCACTCCCCTTCAAGAACATCGCCGTGATGAAACCCGGCGGCCTGTTCAACAGCATGATCACACCACTGATTCCCTACACCATTCGCGGCGTCATCTGGTATCAGGGCGAGCGCAATGCCGCCGGCCCATTCACCACCTTGTATGGCACGCAGCTACGCATTCTCATTGCCGACTGGCGCGCACGCTGGAACGATGACTTTCACTTCGCCTGGGTCCAGCTCCCCGCCGTCAAAGGCGTGCAAAAGCTTCCCTCAGAACCTAAAGGCTGGGGCGTTGCCGTGCGGGATTTACAGCGTCGCACGCTGAGCCTTCCCCACACCAGCATGGCCATCACCATAGACCTCGGCGGCGAGGTCAACGGCCACCCGACCAACAAGTCGGACTACGCCAAGCGTATCTCCACCATCGTGCTGCACGACGTGTATCAAAAGAAGATCGCCCTGCCCACCGGCCCCTTGTTCAAAACCGCAGCCGTCGAAAAAGGCCGGATGATCCTCACCTTCGACTACGCCAATGGCTTGAAAGCCAAAGCCGGCGAACTCGAAGGCTTCGCCATCGCCGGTGACGAGGGAAAATTCGCCTGGGCGAGTGCCAAAATCGAAGGTGGCAAAGTCATCGTCTGGAACGACAAGATCACCGAGCCCAAAGCCGTCCACTACAGCTTTGCCGGAATGCCGAAAGGCAATCTTGTCAATGCCGCCAATCTGCCCGCCTCGCCATTTCGCACAGATGATTGGAAATAACACCCGCAGAAAAAATCAGCATGAATAAGTCAGGAACAACGCGCCGCCAGTTCATCAAGGCTGCCGCAGCCATGCCCTGGCTCTCACATGCGGCGGACCCATCGCGCACTCCCCCACGTGTGCTCTACAGCAACGACACAACGAACATCACGTCATGCATCAGCCCGTTTCACAAGGATCGGGAACCGTTTCGAAAGGAGATGCTCGAAGCCACTGTAGATGAAGTCACAGAACTCGTGGATGCACACATGCTGCAGCCTGGTCTCGGCATGGTGCCCATGTGGCCCAGCAAGGTGCTGCCACTGGCCGAGCACTACGCCTGGATCAAGCAGCGCTACGGCCAGAAGCCCGATCCCTTCGGCCAGTTTGTGCTGGATGGCGGTGACATCGTGCAGGTCTTCATCGACCGCTGCCGGCAGCGCCAGCAGGCTGCCTTCATTTCCTTCCGCATGAACGATGCGCACAACAAAGAGTTCTGCGATCCCAAACCCGGTGAAAAACCCAGCGGCAGCATCGGCATGAGCGTGACTAAATTTTACGCTGAGCATCCCGAATATCGCCTCAAACCCGATTCGCTGCGTGGAGTCGATCTCGTGCAAAACTGGGCCGTGCCCGAGGTTCGCGCACAGAAGTTTGCGCTCATTCGCGAGCTGTGTGAGAACTACGACATCGACGGCCTCGAACTCGATTTCCTCCGCTTCTATAGCTGCTTCCGCATCGAAGAAACACCGCTGGAACAGCGCATCATCATCATGACCAGCTTCGTGCGCGAAGTGCGCCAGTTGCTCGATCAAACCTCCCGCAATGGCAAGCGCCGCTGGCTATGCGCCCGTGTACCCTGCCACCTTCCTGCATTGGATGTGCTGGGCCTCGACTTAAAATCCCTCGTAGCTGCCGGCCTCGATATGGTCAACGCCTCCGAGCATTACTTCACCACCCAGCAGCATGATCTGGCCGCGATTCGTGTACAGACCCAGGGAGCCGCCCTCTACTTCGAACTCTGCCACACCATCTGGAAGGGCGACAAAGTCGCAAAAGGCTACGACGTCTTCCCCTTCCGCCGCGCCACACGCGAGCAACTGCACACGTCCGCTCACCTCGCCTACGCACGCGGCGCAGACGGCATCAGCCTCTTCAATTTCGCCTACTACCGCCAGCACGGCCACGGCGAAGGCCGCGGAGTATTCGGCGAGCCCCCATTTGAAGCCCTCAAAGCGTTGCGTAATCCGCAAGCACCCGCTCAACAGCCGCAGCACTGGTTCATCGCCCAAGGCTGGCGCGCACCCGGCATGAATCCACTGCCCGTGCCGCGCAAAATCGAGGCAGACAAGCCGGCGAAATTCAACTTCGATCTCGCCCCACCCACAGGCGGATGGAAGCAGGATGCCCGCATCCGCATTCAGACCGACCAGCCGATCGGGAAGGGCAAATGGACCGCCACTTTCAACGGCGAGTTGCTGAATCCGACACACGATGTCTCCGAGCCTTTCCCCGTGCCATACCCGTCCTTGCTCGGCAAACCGGCCGAACTGCGTGCCTGGACCCTCCCCCCCAAACTCCTGCACGAAGGCAAAAACACCCTTGAGGTCACCCTCAAAGCGGGAGAGCCCCTGTCAGTGATCTTTGTCGATCTCGCCGCTGGTCAGGCCTCTTGACCAGCAAGTCGCTCATTCTGGGTGCGTCTGTTCTGATACAACCCATGAAGTCGCTTCTATTTGCCTTTGCTTGCTCTTCCATGCTCTCCGCTGCCGCCGTGGTGGAATCCGACCTCTGCGTCTATGGCGGCACCAGCGGAGGCGTCGCAGCCGCAGTGCAGGCGGCCCGCATGGGTAAAACCGTGGTCATCGCCGAGCCCGGCCGCCATCTCGGCGGCATGACCAGCGGTGGCCTCAGCGCCGTGGACATCGGCGATCCTCGCTCCGTCGGCGGCATCGCCCGCGAATACTTCACCAAACTCGCAGCAACAGCGGGTGTCACCCTCGCCTGGGACAAAGCATTCGAAAGCAAAGGCGGCGGTCCCGCCACAGGCGGTGCCTATGCCATCGAGCCCCATAAGGCAGAGCAAGTCTTCAACAACATGGCGCGTGAGGCCAATGTGCAGGTGCATTTGAACGCACGGCTCGCTACAGTGAAGAAAGACGGCGCACGCATCACCGAACTGGTAACCGAAGACGGCACCGTCTTTCGCGCGAAAGTGTTCATCGACGCCACCTATGAGGGCGATCTGATGGCGAAAGCAGGCGTGACCTACACGTTGCTACGCGAGGGCAATGCGAAGTATGGCGAGACCTACAATGGCATCCACTACGTGGAGAAATTCATGCCCCACACCTCATACGCACAGCCCGAAGCCAACGGTCGGCTCAAAGGCGGCCAAGGCGTGTGGGATCGCGATTTCCCTCTCGACCCCTATGTGGTGAAAGGCGATCCCAAGAGCGGCCTGCTGCCGCTGATCCAGCCTGGCGAGCCAGGAACCCCTGGCGACCCCGCACCCGGTGTGCAGGCCTACTGCTTCCGCCTGTGCCTCACCACGAACCCGGCAAACATGATCCCCATCACGCCGCCCTCAGACTACGATCCAAAGCGCTACAAGATCATCGTCCGCTTCATCGAAGCCTGTCTGGCGAATGGCGACGCCATGGACCTGCGCTGGTTTTCGAAGCACGATATACTGCCAAACGACAAGTGGGACTTCAACACCGCAACCTTCGGCGGCAATCTGCCCGGTGCCTCCCATGCATGGCCTGAGGCCTCCTATGCGCAGCGCGAGAAGATCGCGAAGCAGCACGAAGACTACCATCGCGGCCTCCTGCACTTCCTTGCCACCGATGCGCGCGTGCCAGAGCAGGTGCGGAAAGACATGCAGCGCTTCGGTTTGCCCATGGACGAGTTCAGCGACAAATGCGGCTGGCCGCACCAAATCTACATTCGTGAAGCCCGCCGCATGGTCAGCGATCTCGTATTGACGGAGCATCACACCTTTGGCCGCACTAACGCCGCGAAGCCCATCAGCCTCGGCAGCTACGGCACAGACACGCATGAGATTCGTCGCATCGTGAAAGACGGCGTCGTCGTCCGCGAAGGCAAAACCGCAGGCGGCAGAGACGGCGCACCCCCATACGGCATCGGCTACGCCGCCATCGTGCCAAAGCAGAGCGAGTGCGACAATCTCCTCGTCACCTTCGCCCTCAGTGCCAGTCATACAGCCTTCAGCAGCATCCGCATGGAGCCCGTGCTCATGTGTACCAGTCAGAGCGCCGCCACGGCCGCCTGCATGGCTATCGATGACAAAATTCCCGTGCAGCAGGTGGATTATGCCAAGCTCAAAGCACGTCTGGAAAGGGACGGGCAGATACTGGAATGGAAGCACCCTGCTTCCAAGCGAAAGACGGCGCATTGAGGTGGCGAAACCTCTTGCTGATGCATAAGGGGCGGGAATGTATGCGTCACGAATGGAACGCGAAAATTTGCCTTTAGATCGCCGCTTGCGGCAGGAAATCTTGTTTGCCCGGGAGCGAGTGTATCGCTTCGGCCAGCCCACGCCGATGGAGCGTCTCATCCTGCCCGGCTCCGAGCCCAGCCCTGAGATCTGGGTGAAGCGCGAAGATCTCTCCCCCGTGAAATGCTACAAGTGGCGCGGTGCCTGCAATGCCATGACTGAGCTCACGCTCGAGCAGCGCGCGAAGGGTGTTGTTACTGCTTCTGCGGGCAATCACGCGCAAGGAGTGGCACTGGCAGCCAAAACACTCGGCATTCACGCGCGCATATACATGCCGCGCTCCACGCCGAAGGTGAAACAAAACGCCGTGCTGCACCACGGCGGCGAATTCGTCCGCATCGTGCTATCGGGCGACAGCTATGATGAGGCCGTGACCGCCACGCGTGAAGACGAACGCAGCAGCGGCGCGACCTACGTGCATGCCTATGATGACCTTAAGGTCATGGCCGGGCAGGGCACTTTGGCAGATGAAGTCGTGCTCTCCGGGCATGGTCCCTTCGATGCCGCCTACCTGCAGATCGGCGGCGGCGGCATGGCCTCGGCGGTTTCCTGCTGGCTCAAAACCTACTGGCCAAATATGGAAGCTGTCGGTGTGGAAGGCGTCGGCCAGGCCTCCATGAAGGCTGCGCTCGCAGCTGGCAAGCCGGTCGAACTTCACGACCTCGACATCTTCTGCGATGGCACCGCCGTGCGCAAAGCCGGCGCGCTGCCCTTTGGCATCTGCCAGGAGACGCTGGATCGCGTCAGCACCATCACCAATGCCGAAGTTAGCGCCGCCATTCGGGTGCTGTGGGAGACGCTGCGCTGCGTCTCGGAGCCTTCCGGTGCCATGGGGCTCGCCGCAGTGCTCAAAGACCGCGCTGCACTCACAGGGAAAAAAGTGCTCATCGTCATCACCGGTGCCAACATCGACTTCCTCCAACTCGGCCTCATCGCCCAATCCGAAGGCTCCAGCAACAACGCCTCACGCGCGCTGCGTGTGCGCATTCCTGAGCGGCCCGGTGCCATGCTCGCGCTGCTGGATTCCTGCTTCGAAGGCCTCAACATCGCCGATTTTCAATACGGCCTGCATCGCCCCGATCAGGCCTGGCCGGTCTTCACCGTCACCGCTGAAAATGCCGCAAAGCTGGCCGCGCTGCCCGCACGCCTCGAGTCCGGCGGCTATCCTTGGGAAGACCTCACCGGAGCCGTGGATGTCGCCTTCCGCGCCATCCCATTGCGAGGAGATCTGCTAACTCACCCCGTCTTTCTCCGGCTGGATTTTTATGAGCGCTCGGGCGCGCTGCACGATTTCCTCTCCCGTTTGATCCGTGATCGCGCCAGCCTCTGTTATTTCAATTACCGCCAGTCCGGCGAACGTATCGGTCGTGCCTTGATCGGGCTAGATTTTCAAGCCGCTGAGGCTCGCAGCGCCTTTCTCAATGAACTGCCTGAGCACGGAGAAGGCTATCGCTCCTGCAAGCCGGTGGATGACGACGTGCTGGCGCGCATGACGGCGTAGCGTCTGGAAGGATTATGGCTCAAGTCCGTATGCAATTGCCCATGACTGTTAAATTTCATCTTCTATCGAGGGCCATTGGCCTGCTCCTGTTCACTGCCAGTCTTCCTCTTCAGGCTGAAGCCCCTGCAGTCGAAACAGATCAGCGTCTCCATGCCGATGGCAAAAGCTGGAAATACAACAAGGCCGTCATCGCCGATCAAACACGTCCACGCGTGCTTCTCATTGGCGATTCCATCCTCGGCGGCTACATGAACGGGGTGATCGATGCCATGAAGGGCAAAGCCTATGTGGATGCCTGGATGCATCCGCACGCGCAGTCTGAAAATCTGAACAAAATCCTCGCGGAAAATTTGAAGGAGCATGGCCCATACGATGTCGTCCATTTCAACATGGGGCTGCACGGCTGGCAGCCGGGCCGTATTAAAGAAGGCACCTTCAAGCCGCTCACGCTCGCCTTCATCGAGGTCATCCACACCCAGCTCCCAAAGGCGAAAATCATCTGGGCCAGCAGCACGCCCGTCACGGTCAAAGGCAAGCCCGGCGAAGCCGACCCCGTCATCAATCCGGTCATCATCGAGCAAAATCGCATGGCCGCCGAAGTCATGCGGGAAGCCCATGTGCCCATTGACGACCTTTATGCACTGCTGGCACCAAAGCTGGATCTCGCACGCGGCGACCAGTTCCATTGGAAGCCCGAGGCCTATCAGATGCTCGCCAAATCGGTGACTGATTCGCTGCTGCAAAATCTGCCTGCCACAGCTTCGAAGTGATCGCGGCAGTGTGATGGTTTGCTGAATTGACCAGCAACAACCGGGCTGTCTGACGTCTTGAATGGATGCGCCTTCTGACCACCGCTGCACAAGCACGCTTGCCATTTCGTTTCTCTACGCCGCTGACCAGCCACAAACGGCGAGTCTGGCTCAGGATACTTCCATGCAGGCGTCATTGCCCAGGGGCCGTCAGCAGAATATCACGGGCATCCCACCACCCTCGCCGCCGTCTAGAAAAACGCGCGGTGAAATGTTGATGCTCCTTTCTAAAGCACGGCTTTGATCCGCTATTTCGCCTTGTTTTCCGCCGTCCCATACACGGCCAGTTCATTGAATGACCAGAAGCAGCCCTTGTCAGAACCCGTCTGCCTGATGCGGACAAAACGGGTCACCATGTGCGCTGGGAAATGAATGCTCGTCATCGCGGAACCCTTGCCCTTCGCTACAGGCGCGGACCACTTCTCACCGTCGTCACTCACCTGGACCTCATAGTCACGCGGATAATCATCCTTGGAGGCCTGCGAGTCCAAGGTCACGCGGGTCAGGAGCAGCGGCTTGCGCATGTCAAACTGGAACCACATGCCGGGACGCTGCGCTGTGCCGCTGGACCAGCGAGACTTCGCATCGCCATCCCACGCACGCTTGGTTTCGTTGTCCTTATGGGATGCGCTGAAAGCCCAGGTGCTCATCGCATCACGCGACACCGCAAGGAATGGCGCGAGTTCAGCCAGCGTGTAAGGCACGCTCCTGTCTCCCGCCGCGCGGATTGTTGCCACCTCAGCAGGGATGATGGTTGGCGCAGTGTTGCCAAAGCTGTTGCGGATAAACGTCAGCACCTCAGCCACCCATTGATCATCATTCGCTTTCATCGGCACCATGGCACCCGCATAGGTCTTGCCATCCACTTCACCCATCAGGCCATGAAGCACGATGCGCACCGCCGCATCGGGGCTGCCCGTGACTCGTGACGAACCGGCAAGCGAAGGCGCAAGGTGAATGCCGTCCGAAGTCACGATGCCTTTGCCATCAGGTCCGTGGCACGCAAAGCAGAGCTGCGCGTAGTGGTCGCTCCCTTTGCGCATCAGCGCCATCCCCACGGGGTCGATCTTGACGCCGATGCCGCTGGGTTTGGCCGGGTCAAACTGCAGGCTCTGCTGCGCCGAGGCCGTGATGATTTCATTCCATGGGTGAGCCGCTGCCGCCGTCTGAATCGCCACGTGTCCACCCTTGTTCGGCATGTAGCGCAGAGAATTCACCGCCTGCACCACCACATCTGGGCTGCGGTCTTTGAGCAGTGGCTCCAGTCTGGCCACCACCTCTTTGTCGGACTGCTTCAAATAGGATTCACTGATGCGCACTGCCGCAGCGCGCACCCGCGCATCGCTGTCACTGAAGGCATCCAGGATCACCTGCCGGTCCGTGGCTCCCAGCCCATCCAGAGTCCACAGCGCATGCGTGCGGCCAAGTGGTGCATCTCCTTTGCGCGCGAGTTCGATGAGCGCAGGCACCACGCTTTTGTCCCCCTTCAGCACGAGAAGCTTCTGCGCCGTATCACGCCACCAGCCGTTTGCATGCGAGAGGTGCTTCACCAGTTGCGCCGGCGTCTCCTGCAGCATGCGCGGCTGTTCGCTGGGTTTGAACCCCTCAGGCACGAGGCGGTAGATGCGCCCGTGGCCCACATACTTGTCATAGCCTTCGTTCAGGACGGACGTGTGCAAGTATCCGCCCGCAGGTACCCACGCACTTTCTTGAACGATGCCATGGTGCAAGTCCACGATGTAAAGGCAGCCATCCGGCCCCGTCGCCGTCCAAATAGGACGAAAGGTCATGTCCGTGGAAGTGATGAATTCATCCCCAGGCGTGGCATTAGCCAGCACGCGCTTGCCTTCCACATTGTTCACTTTAGCGCGGCGAATCATACGACCCACAGGCTCAGGCAGGATGTAGTCTCCCTGCATCTCACCAATGCCACGGAAGATGGACTGCCCGCAGCAGGCCGTGAAGTGGTTCAGTGTCCCCTTGGTATTATGAATGCGCGTCAGCCCGCTCTGCGTATCGAAGGTCTGCACCCCAGGAAACGTCTCCGCAAATCCCGGCTCCGTTTCATCCGGCAGCGTCAAACTGCCGTAACTCGGGAACTGCTGAAATCCAAACGCCGGGTTCTCACCACCCGCTGCGGAGCAGAAGAAGCGCCCCTCATCATCCATGGCCAGCCCCCACTGCGAGGTGCGGCCAAAGATTGGGCTCGGCTCCATGCCACTGCCATCATGCTTGATGCGGAAGCGTCGGGCGAGATTGCCGCTGTAGAGATAATTGTCGATCCCCCACTGCAGTGCGGTGTCCTGGTGCTCCAGATTGTTCTTGGTCGGCTCGCCGTTATAAAAATCCTTCTTCTCATCCGCGATACCGTCACCATTTCTGTCCCGATAGGTCAGAAACTTTCCCGTGTAAGTCTCTGCGATAATGATGCGATCATCCAGCGGCAGCACCATGCGTGGCAGCACGAGCTTGTCCGCAAACGTCGTGACCTTGTCCAGAATGCCGTCGCCATCCGTGTCGGTCAGCCTGCTCACACGGGAGAGCGGATCGTTCTCCCCGGTGGCCTTGACGTCATGCATGTACGTTCGCATCTCCGCTACATACATGCGTCCATCACCATCCCAGGTACACATCACCGGATGCACAATGTCAGGCTCCGAGGCCACCAGTTCCAGCCGGTAACCCTTTGGCACCTTGATCCTCGCCATGGCTTCCTCCTTCGTTAGATCCAGAAGCGGCACCCGTGGGATGCCGCCGGGGAATCGCCTGCTGGTCAATTCCGGCGTCGGAAAATCCGCCGGCACCGGCGTCTCACAGCGGCCGTTCACCATCCATTCGATGGAGCGAAGCAGCGTCGTCTGAAATCCCACGCAAGCCATCGGCCCCGAATTTTCTCCCACGTGGCCCATCACATTGGTCACCACCTTGCCCTTGCCATACGGCACCCACCACAGGATCGGCTCATGCTTCCCGGTGCCGTCATACTTCGCATCATCATACGCGGTGAGGAGGATGTTCATGTTCTCCGCAGGGCCACGCTGCCCGTGGTAAAGCTCGTCCTTCACATGCTTCCACACCGGTGGCATGCCCTCCGTGATCGGATGCTTCGCATCACGCACGGTGGCCTGCCACTCCCACTGCTTGCCATGGCCGCAGGGGCGGCCCTTGCCAGCTGGCTCACGAATCACAGCGCCCTTGTCATCCAGGTAAAGGCTCGCGCCATACATCGTGTGACGCCACAGCATGCCCACCATTTTCTCATACTCCACCCAGCCCGTGAAGCTGTTGTTGGCCGCGTGGACGAGCGCCACCGATCCTCCATCCGCCACATATTTCTCGAAGGCCGTTTTTACTGCGTCAGGCCACATCTCGCCGTTGTAGTCGAGCACCACGCACTGGTATTTTGCAAACTCCGGTTTCCACGCGGTCCACGCCTCCGCAGGCGCACCCTTGGGCGGCGTGTTGGATTCCACCGGAGCGAAGCCGGAGCTGGTCAGCAGCTTCAGGAGGAATTCATTCCCCACTTTCCAGTCGTGGTTGTTCTGCCCGCCGACCACGAGCACTGAAATGGGATTGGAAGCTGGAGCAGCATTTGCCAAAGGGGCGAGCACGCATGCAAAGACGATCAGCGGAATAAGAATCAAAGTTTTGATCATAAGAAAAGAGTCAGTGGGAGGCGCCAGCAGTGCGCCCAGACCACGCTGCACGCATTCTCGCAGCCCGACAAATACTCCCGCATCCCCTAAAGCGGGGAGAGCCCTCGTGGCGCTTTCCGGTCAGGAAAAATGCTTCGCCACCGCCTCGGTGCGGTTCTTCACCTGCAGTTTGGTGCAGATGTTTTTTACATAGGTCCGCACCGTCTCCGTGCCGATGCCCAGCTTGTCAGCGATCTCCTTGTAGATGTAGCCCGAAGCCAGCAGTTCGATCACCTCCAGCTCCCTTGGGGAGAGCTTGTTCGTCTCAGCGCTCGGCTTGGCCGGGCTGCAGAAATACTGCACCACACGGCGTGCGATGTGCGCTGAAAATTGCGATCCTCCGGAGTGCACATCCCGGATCGCCTCAAACAACTTTTCGGGTGGCCCCGATTTGATGAGATACCCGCTGGCACCCGCCTTGAGCGCGCTGAAGAGACGGTCCGAGTCCTCATAAACCGTGAGCATGATGAACTCCAAATCCGGCAGCTTCTTTTTCAAGGCCGCCACACATTCGATCCCCGACATGCCTGGAAGCTGGATGTCCATCAAAACCACATCCGGAGGCTGCGCCAAAATGCGGCGCATGGCCTCCTCGCCTGAGATCACCGCGTAGAGGCACTCAATGTCGCGGGCGCTTTTCAGCACCAGCATGAGCTGCTCGCGCAGCCCCGCATCATCCTCCACGATCACGACGGTCTTCTTGTCCTTCATCTACGTGATAGAGTGCTTGGAAAAATGGGGCACCGCAATCTGCACCTCAAAGCAAACCGCAGTTCCCTCAGCTGACGAGCTTTGAATGGAGACCCCGCCTCCCATCGATTCCATGCGGCGCTGCATGTTCTTCATTCCATTTCCTTGCGGTGCACGCTGCGGATCAAACCCCCGCCCATTGTCCGTGATCGAAATCTTCAAACGCGGGTCCTCGAACTCAATGCGCACGACAATCTCCGTCGCTTCCGCATGCTTCACCGCATTATGCAGCGCTTCCTTGACGGCCAGGGTGATGTTGTGGCGCACTTCACTGGTCACCGGGCGCTGATCCGGCACCTCGCATGAGTGGATGCGGCAGCGGATCCGTGCCGCTTCGGACAAATTCTGCGTGAGCTGGCAGAGATAGTTCACCAATGCCTCCAGGTTGTCATGCTCCGGATTCACGGTCCACACCGTCTGGTACAGCGCCGCCACCAGCTCCCGTGCCATGCCGGAGATGCGCTGAAAGCTCTCACGCGCTGAAGCGCTCTGCGGATCATTCTCCGCCAGCCCGCTCACCAGTGAGATGTGCGTTAGCCTTGCGCCCAGATCGTCATGCAGATCCCGTGCGATGCGCAGTCGCTCCTGCTCCAGCATGCGCTCCTGCTCCATCTTGGCGAGATGCTGGCGGATGCGCCACTGAATGATGGCGCGACCTCCCAGCCACAGCAGCATCCCTGCGGCGGCAGATGCGCCGAGCCAGAACCAGACACTTCTCCAAAAGGGCTTTGGCACCTTGATCGCAAATGCCTGCGCAGTGGCCAGCGGCCTGCCCGTGGCATCCAGTTCTTCGCTCCAGAAAGTGTAAGCACCCGCATTCAACCGCCCATAATTCACATCAAAGCGGTTGCCCATGCCGATGTCATGCATCTCAGACCATTCCACGCTGAGCACCTCACCTGGTGCCACGCGCGGTGCCGCAGCGCGCGTCAGACTCCACTCGGCGTGCGCACCCGGATCATCATCCACAATGCAAAACGCCTCACCCTCTTTGGTGCGTACCATCTTTGCCATCGAAGGCCGCGTGCCAGTGCGGCCCCAGCTCTTGTTATCTAGCTCATCACCCCTGATTTTCATGCCTCGAACCACATACACCCCCATGGCTGTTGGCGGTCCGGAAGAAGACACCGCCATCGTCACCGAGACTGCTCCCGCAGGAACTCGCACCGTCTCAAGCCGCCGTGTGAAGGTGGAGTTCTCAATCGTTCCCCCCCAGCCGCTGCTCGCGCCATCCACAGGAAACAGCCGCTGTCCCACCTGGTCGCCCAGCGCGTCAGCAAACCGCACCAGCACACACATCTCGCTGGCAATCTGCCGCCATTCCTCATCCACTCCCACCAGTTTGAAGCGCATGCGCCGGCACCCTTCCGGATCTTCTTGCGCGGACTTTCCGAGGCGGAAACTCACTGTCCGGTGAGAAGCGGGGATGCGAACGTTACCCGTCACTGGAAACACTTTGCCATCCACCAGAAGCTCGGCAGTCCGATTGGACGGCTCAGCACTCCACACACTGGTCAACGCCAAAGCACACCACCCACAGGTCAGCAGCAGCATGCGCACATGCTGTGTTCGCAGCACAAGGCCGGAGCGGGAGTTCGAGAAACGCATCTCTCCACACTGCCTCAATTTTGCCTGGGTGTCACCCACCCCTTGGCACGCGCTGCGGCATCGCAACTTCCGGCTCTTCTTCGTCAGCCAGAGCATCTAGGTGTTCGGCACTTGGATGTTTTTTGCATTGAGGGTTCGTTGTGGTTAACCTTCGAGCTGCCGAAGATCAGAGCCATCATGTAGCCTAACCCAGATGCGGTCGGCATGCCGCCGTCGGCCGCAGACTCGAGGGGGGAAGGAAGGGCACCCCGCTGAAAGGCTGAAACTGTAGGGCAGTTAGGACTCAGGGGTTCGCTCAAAGCGCCTGATTATAAACACTGCTGAAATTTGTGGTGAATGGGTGTAAGTCGCGGAAAAGGGCCTCCGGAGGCACCCACTCAGCCCAAATTTTGCGGAGTACGGTGGAGGGCTTTTGTGTGGCCATCTTTCTCTCTGCTTAAGTTCGCCAACTCACGTACGAACGTGACCTATGGCCTTGTGCCTCACCATCGTGTGAAAGGGCATCGTGCCCGGAGTACTGCACGGCCTGAATCACTCATCCGATTAGGCTAATTTATCACCGAACAGCTTTGACAATAGACTTAAAATTGAGGATTATGGAAGGGACCACTGATTTCAGTTTTGAGTTCACCACGCAAAACCATCCTCAGGGTCAATCATGACAGTTTTGCCACCAAAATAACAACTCACGAGACCTTGTTGTACGTTCTTTGTTACATTGTCGGCTCATTCTCACGCGCAGGGCTTTTTTGGTTGTCATATCTTTGACCGCCTCGCCCCCCTGAACGCCGCCGATTTCCATTTTGAAACCTAACCGCTCACATCACCACCCTCGCTTTGCAGAAGGGAGCCGCAAAGGTTCTGTTCTGTTGGCGATTCTTTGTCTGGTGGCGGTGCTCTCATTTCTCATCATCACGACAGCGGCCATCTCCAACCAGCATGGCAACATGCAGCTGGCGCGACAGGGCATGATGCGGGCGCGGCAGCTCGCGGAAATGGGCGTTGCCGTGGCCGTCAATCCGCAGATCAAGCCGGGAGACCCGCTGCTGCAGCGAACCGTTTCAGGCATCGAAAAATTTGCGGTGAATCTGAGCACGGAGGAAAGCAGGCTGAACCTCAATGCCCTCCTTTCAGATGATCGCCTGCCGATCTTGGAGCGCATTTTTATCTCTTGGGGCATTTCACCCGGTGATGCACAGTCCATCGCTGCAATGCTGATGGACTGGACCGATGCGGACGATTTAAAGCGCCGCCCTGACAGCGCCGAAAAACTGGATTATGCGCAGAAGGGCTTTTCCGACCGGCCCCTAAACCGCAAGTTCATCAGCCTGGATGAAGTCAATCTGGTGCTGCGCGCAGATGAAATCCAGAACGCCAAGCCGGACTGGCGCTCCTATTTCACTTTGAGAGGCAACGGCCAGCTGGACGTCAACATGGCTTCCGCCCAAGTTCTTGCCATGGCAACGAGCGCCTCGCTGGAAAATGCGAACCAGCTCGTGCATAAGCGCAATGGCCCGGACGGTGTGCAAAATACGCTGGATGACACACCCCTCCAAAGCCTGGAGGAGGCACTGGCCATGCTGGGCATCGCCGGGCCGCAGGCGGATAGCATCAAGCCATTGCTGACACTGCACGGAACCACGTTGCGCATCGAAAGCATCGGCACCGCGGGTGATTCTAACTGCGGCATCTCCGTGATCGTTCGTGCGGACAGCGGCATACCACGCATCGCCGAGTGGAGCGAGTTTCCCGTGGAAGGAGCACAACGACTTTGAGCCTCATGCCTTTTCAACGTCCATCCCCCCCCGCGCTCAGCTTCCCTGGAGAAGAAGCCAGGGAGACGTGGCTGTGTGGTGCCGATGGCGGCTGGAAGCTTGTGGACCATGCCGTAGGCACCGTGACGGGCATCGAGGCCATCGACTTTGACAGCGCTCCGTTCTGGTCGCTGAACCCGGACGCTCTAGATGAAGCGGTGGCGCTGCGCTGGGAGGGGTATGGTCTGTCCGCTGAGAGCGGAGCCCGTTTGTGGACGCACTGGCCGGTCACGCGCAAGGACAAACAAGTGCTTGTGGGCACGCTGGCGCTGACAGCGGAATCATCCTTGTCGGACTCCCCCGGGTATGAACCCAGCGCGCGCATGCTGTCGCTGCCGGGGAATGGCATCGCCGTGTGGCGGGAACTCGGACGTTATGTAGCAGCGTTCACGCGTGACGCATCGCTGCTGCATGTGGCCGTGCTCACTTCACGCATCCTCGATGCCGATGCCGCCTTTGAACTGCGCGATGTGTGCGCCGCGCTGCAAACCCACGGTTTCATCGGCGAAGTGCCCGCCATTCATGTGTGGACGCATTGCGAACCGGATTTTGCGCCACAGCTTGCCTGTTTGTTTGCAGAATCAAGTGTCGCCAAGGAATCGCGTCCTGATCCATGTCTGCCACCAGTCGCCAGCGGTCTGCTGCCAGTGCAGGTGGCCGTGCGGCGGCTGCAGCAGCAGCGCAGTCAGCGCCGCATGCTCATGCTCGCGGCGGCCGCGCTGGCATATCTGTGCTTCTTCGGTGCGTGGTGGCTGCGGCTGCAGTGGCGTGACTCGGGGCTGAACCGTGCGGATGCCGAGATGGCGGCCAGACAGCCGGAGATTGATCTCGTGCGCGAGGCGCAGACACGCTGGCTGGAGATGGAAACTGCGATCAATCCCGACCTCTATCCGGTCGAGCTCTTCCATCAGATCGTGTCGCTGCTGCCTGAAGAAGGCATTCGCTTGAAGGAGTTTCAAATCGACGACGGCCGGCTCATCGTGAGCGGTGAGGCCGCGACGGTCAATCAGGCGCTCGGATTCAAAGATCGTCTGGCGGGCTCCGAGCCCCTTAGGCGTTATGTCTGGAACTTCCCCGTGCCCACAATTCGTGAAGACAACCGGGCGGATTTTCGTGCCGAAGGAACCTTGAACGGAGGAACTGCCCATGAAGCCCAGTGAGCGCAGGCTGCTTCTCATTCTGAGCGTTCTCGCCACGCTATGCGGCACGGCCATTCTGGTGCAGCGTTTGCTGGGCCTTCAACATGCCGTCGAGAGGCGTGAGCAGGCGCTTGAACTCAAGCAGATGGAAGCGCACGCCATGCTCGCCCAGGAGGAGCTTTGGAAAGCTCGCCTGGAATGGCTCAAAGAGCATCAGCCCACCATGACGAGTGAGAATCAAGCCAGCGAGGAGCTGCTGGATGCCATGCTTTCCCTCGCAAACAAGCATCACCTCACGGTCCAGAAGAAGCAATTGCACGAGTCCACGCGGCAGTCGTTTTATCATGAGGTGGGTGTGACCCTCACCGTCCTGGGAGATCTGCCAGACGTCTTTCGCTGGATGCACGATCTGCTGATGCCGGACTCCTTCAGGCTGGTGGCCCAGTTGAAAATCATGCCGGACGTCAAGGACAGCTCCAAAGTCCTCGTCATCGTGCGCATCAATCGTCGGCACGCTCCAGCCATCACTGCAAACGACGCTGCACGGGGGAGGTCAGACTTATGAGGCTCGCGCTGTTGATCCTCGTCTTGGCATCCCGCAGCTTCGTGTGTGCGCAGTCAGATGCCGTCTTCACGCCTCCGAATGCGTACCCAGTGTCGCGCTACGAAGCCGGGTGGAACAAAAATCCATTCACTCTGAAGACTGCCCCCGTGCTGCTGGAGTCCGCCTCCTTCGCCAAAGATCTCGCCATCGGCACTTACTATGGCGACGCCGCCGATCCCACCGTCGTTCTCGTCAATACCAAGACCCATGAGCGCATCCCGCTCAGGAAAGGAAAGCCTGGGGCCAATGGCATGAAGCTGGGCGAGGTGAAGCTGGGCGGCAGCCGCAAGGACATCACGGCCGAGGTGACGATGGGTGCGGAAACCTCGCAGATCCATTATGATGACGCTTACCTCAAACAGGTGGCCGCCTCCGAAGGCGTGAAGGCGCCTCAAGGTCAGCAACAACAGCAGCAAGGCCGCCCAAATCCCGGCATGCCCCCCAATGTTCAGGTGCCAGGTCAGCAGATGAAAATCCCTCTGCCAAGTAGTCCTGGCGGACCTGGCGGCAGACCTGCTGGCGTTGCTTCAAACTCGCCGACCCCCATGAACGGCGGGATGGGCGGGCCAGGAAACTTCAGCAGACCAGGCAACCCGGGAGTTCCATCTATTTCTTTGTCCAATCCGTCCGCTTCTCCATCCCCTTCGCCCGCTTCGTCGTCCTCACCCGTGGCGCAGTTGGTGCCTGAGCGCCGCCGCCTGATCACTCCCGCCGGCAATTAAGTTCGACCGACCCGCTTCTCGTCCATCATGAAAACGTTCCGCGCAAACCCTCTGCCCTACCTGGCCATTTTTTCCATGATCCATGCGGGTCTGGTTGCGCAAACCTTCCCGGTGCCTCCCGCAGGGCCACCCGGAGTGCTCCCCCCAACGAATGCTCCCGCCCCCCCCGGAGTTGCTTCTGGCAAGAACGTCATCGGTTTTACTGCCACGCCCCTCTCCGAAGTGCTGACCGAGTACTTCCGTGTCACCGGCCGCAAGGTACTGCGTGATCGAGGCCTGGAAAACAGCACCGTCACCATTGATGTGCCTGGCGAATTCAGTGACGAGGAATACCGCAGCATCATTGAAAAAGGCCTGCTCATGCATGGTTTTGCGCTCGTGCCCAGCGGTGCGAACCTCTTCAAATTGGTCGCCACCGAAATGGGCACCGTGCCTTCATCTCAGGGCGTTCCCATGATCTTGCTGCCTCAAGACTTGCCGGAGTCAGACCAGGTCGTGACGCATGTGCTCCAGCTCATTCACCTCAGCCCTGACGATGCCTCCACCGCATTTCAGCAGCTCATCCCCCTGCATCCCTATGGCAAAATGCTGGCCGTGCCAAACTCCCAGGCACTGGTGATCACGGAGGCCTCGCAAACCATCCGTGCGTTCCTGGAACTGGCGAAACAGGTGGATCAGCCCCCGAT
Source organism: Verrucomicrobiota bacterium (assembly GCA_025360015.1). Taxonomy (GTDB): domain Bacteria; phylum Verrucomicrobiota; class Verrucomicrobiia; order Verrucomicrobiales; family Verrucomicrobiaceae; genus Prosthecobacter. The sequence goes on from JANYCZ010000034.1 coordinate 97,369, forward strand.
GGCGATGGTGAGCAAAACGATCAAGCTCCAGCGCGCGACGGCGGAGGAGGCCGTTGACCAGTTGAGTGCCCTCTTAGGACTGGGTGGGAGTGGTGGTGGTGGTAGCGGCAGCGGAGCGCCTTCCAGACCCGCCTCAGCCCCCCCAGTCCCCGGCCAGGCGGCCGGAGGCTCCTCGGCAACCCTCGGCTCTTCCACCCCGGACAATGCCAAGCCCATCCTCCAGGCCATCACCCGCACTAACAGCATCATCATCATGGCACGTCCCGTGGATATGCGAAAAATCGAAACCATTGTCGCTGAACTCGACGCCGAGTCTTCCTCGACCCGCTATTTTTCCCGTCGGTTGAACTACCTGGATCTCACCGTGTTTCTCGGCATCGCGGAGAAAGCGTTGCTTCGCAATGACCCGAAGGCCGCCAGCCGCACCAGTGCCCTGGGCCAAAACACCAGCAGCAACAACACCGGCTCACTGCCCTCCTCCGGTTCCACCTCTCCCTTTGGTGGCTCCACCTCCTCCGGCTTCGGTTCCTCCACAGGTACCGGAGGAGTGGGCTCCTCCCTGGGCTCCAGCGGCGGCCTGGGTGGTTCATCGCTCTCCGGCGGCGGGGGGCTGAGCAATCCTCTCTCCAACACGGCGCGTCTCGACGTCACCAAAAAAGCCATCAGCGTTCTCATCGCCAACACCCTCGTCATCGCAGATCCTGCCAGTTCCAAATTTTTTGCCAGTGGCCCGCCTGATCAAATCCAGTCGCTTCAAGAGCTGGCCGAAGAGCTCGATGTCCGTCCGCGTCAGATCCTGCTGTCTGCCATCATCGGCCAGTTCACCCTGTCAGATGATTTCAACTTTGGCCTCGACTGGATTCAATCACTCAAGCAAGTCGGCAACGACGGTCTCGTCGGCGGTGTACTCAACACCCAGGGCACCGCCTTCTCCAACCCCTCGAATTTGAAGGACATCGCCGGGTTTCTCGGTGCTGGCGGTCCCGCCTCTCTTGGTGGCCTCACCGCCTACGGCCAGATCAACAAGAACCTGAGTGCGTTTCTGCAAACTTTGGAGAAGACCAAGAAGTTCCATGTCCTGCAAAAGCCCACCATCACCACGCTCAATCACCAGTCCGCCAGCATCTACATAGGCCAGCAGCTCGCCATCGCGGGCCAGACCTACACCAGCGGCGCAGGTGCCGTGGGCGGCCTTGGCTTCACCAGCACCACGCAGTACATCCCCATTCGTCTGCAACTCGACATCATCCCGCACATTTTCAACGATCGTGAAGTCATGCTCGAATTCAAGCAGACGAACAACGACGTCTCCGGTTTCACCACCATCAGCGGCAATCAGGTCCCCAACATCACCGAGCAGGGCATGTCCAACAGCCTCATCATTGGCGACCATGCCACCGCCATGCTCGGCGGCCTTATCACTGAGCGCGATAACAACAGCTCAAGCGGCCTGCCCTTTCTCATGCGCCTCCCCCTCGTCAAGTATCTGTTCGGCAGCACCGCGAAGAACAAAGAGAGACGGGAGATGATGATCTTCGTCCAGCCCTGCATCATGCCGGATGAAGAGTCCCACAGGCTGGAGCAGGCGAAATTTGGTGACTACAGCGCCAATTTTATCCAAGGTTCCGAGTTCGCCGGTATGCCGGAGATCGCTGTTCCTCCTGCGGTTCCGGCCAACGGAGGCAGTCCCAACAGCCTCCTGCCACCGCCAGCGGCTGCCGAGCCCGCTCCGAAGAAAGGCTTTTTCAGCAAGATGAAAGGCCTGTTTCAAAAATCGAAGCCGCCTTCCCAATGATTTCCATTCTTCAATCCAGTGCCCGCGCCGCCGGTGTGGCGGAGGCGGATGTGCAGGCGGCCATGAGCACAGCCGTGGCCGGCGGTATTTCGCCAGTCCTGGCCATGATTGAGAGCGGCGCGGTGGATGAGCATGTCTTCACCCATCATCTCGCCGACAGCCTCGGCTGGCGCTGGCTGGAAGCTCCGCCACTGAACGCAGAGGAAGCGGCGGAGATGAAGCGGCTGATTCCTGCGCGCTTTGCGGTGAAGCATCAAATTTTCCCCGTTGGCTTTCGTCGCGATGACGAGACGAATGCGGTGCGCAAGCTCGTGCTCGCCTGCCACGATCCCTGTGATCTCATGGCACGCCAGGCCGTGGCGCGTCAGTCCGAGCTGCCCGTGGAATGGTGCCTCACTCCGCGCAGCGAGTTGCTCAATGCTGTGCAGCAGCTCTATGGCGTGGGCGCGGAAACTTTTGACGCCCTCATCGCTGCTGGCGGCGGTGGCTCGGACGACATGCATTTGCGTGACGAGGCCAACGTGATCGACGACGAGGACGAAGACGCCTCGGTGGTCAAATTTGTAAATCAAATCATCCGCGAAGCCCTGGCCCAGAAGGCCACGGATATTCACGTCGAGCCGCAGCCAGACAGCCTGCGCATCCGTTACCGCATTGACGGCTTCCTCCATGAAGTCCCCGTGCCGGAGAACATCAAAACCCTCCAGGCCTCGGTGATTGCGCGCATCAAGGTGATGAGCAAGCTCGACATCGCCGAAAAGCGCCTGCCCCAGGACGGGCGCATTCATTTGAAGGCAGAGGGCCAGTCCATCGACGTGCGCGTCGCCTGCATCCCCAGTGTCGAAGGCGAATCCATCAGCCTGCGATTGCTCGGGCAGGAGCGCTTCACGCTGGACCGCCTGGGCTTGACCGAAGAGCACCGTGAAAAAATCGAGCTGCTGCTCGCAAAGCCCAATGGCATCGTCCTCGTCACCGGACCGACGGGGTCAGGCAAATCCACCACCCTTTACACCTTCCTTTCACAGCTCAACAGCGTCCACCGCCGCATTGTCACCATCGAAGATCCGGTTGAAAACAAGCTGCCGGGCATCGTGCAGATCCCGGTGAAAAACGAGATCGGCCTCACCTTTGCCAGCGGCCTGCGCAGCATCCTGCGTGGCGACCCCAACGTCGTCATGGTCGGTGAAATTCGCGACCTCGAGACAGCGGAGATCGCGGTACGCGCCTCGCTGACCGGGCATCTCGTTTTCTCCACGCTGCATACCAATGACGCCATCGGCGGCATCACGCGTCTGATTGAAATGGGCGTGAAGCCCTTCCTCGTCAGCTCCTCAGTTCGTGCCTTCATTGCCCAGCGCCTGGTGCGTTGCCTGTGCCCATCCTGCAAAGAGCTGGCCAGCTACAAACTCGATCAGTTGGTAAAGCTGGGCTTTCCCGAGCTGAAAAGCAAAACGATCTACCGTGCCGCACGCGGCGGCTGCCAGCAGTGCCGTAGCACCGGTTACTCAGGCCGTGTCGCTCTGTATGAAATCGCCGTCATGACACCCACCATGCAGGCACTCGTCGCCGCGCGCGCCTCCGAGTCGGAACTTCAGGCGCAGGCGCGCAAGGATGGCTTCAGCACCATTCGCGAATACGGCCTGCAAAAGGTCTTGGAAGGCATCACCACGCTGGAGGAAGTGGCCCGCGTCACCAGCGAAGAGCTCGCATAATGTCCGCCTTTGTCTATCATGCCATGGCTGCGGATGGATCGAGCAAAACCGGCTCGATCGAGGCAGTGGATCGCGGCGATGCCGTGCGTCAGCTCGCACGCCGTGGCCTGCAGGCGCGCTCAGTTCAGGCGCAGGGTGCGGAGAAGGCCAAAAAAGTCGCGGCAGCTGCTGCTGAAACAACGCTGCATCTCACGAAGGCGGATGTCATTCGCTTCACCGAAGACATGGGCGATCTCCTGGGCTCCGGCTTGCAGGTGGAGCAGGCGCTGCAGGCCATGGAAAACCGCAGCGCATCAAAGCTCGGCAGGCTGGCGAAGCATGTGCGTGAGCTGGTGCGCGATGGCGTTCCCTTGTCCGCAGCGCTGCGTCAGGCCTCGCCCATGTTCGATGAGCTGTACTGCAACATGATCGCCGCCGGTGAAAACAGCGGCGCACTGGACGATATCATGGACCGCCAGGCGCGGCATCTGCGGCTCATGGAGGAGATCCACAGCAAAGTCGTCGGCGCTCTCATCTACCCGGCGTTTTTGATCTCTTCGGGCGCGGCGCTCTCCATCGTCATGGTGACGTATCTGCTGCCCAAGCTCGCCACCCTGCTCTCCGGCACAGGCAAGGAGCCGCCCTTGATGATCCGGGCCAGCCTTGCCCTGTCTGAAATCCTCCGGAACTACTGGTGGGCCATTTTGATCTTCCTCGGATTGCTGGTGATGATCCTCTTCGTCGTGCGCAAAACACCCGCGTTCGTGTCCTGGTGGCATCGCCTCATGATCACGCTGCCTGGCATCAAGGACATCACCCAGGCTCGTTTTGAACTGCAGTACTTTGAGACGCTTGGCAGCCTGCTGCGCGGCGGCGTGCCGCTGCTGCCTGCGCTGGAGCTTGTGCGCCGCGCCGTGACAAACATCCATCTCAAACACGGCCTTGCGAAGGCCGAGGCGATGGTTCAAGAAGGTGCCTCACTCAGTCATGCCATGCTCAAAGCCGCCGTGCTCGATCCCCAGGCCGTGGATGTCATTCGCATCGGCGAAGACACCGGCCACCTCGCCGTCGTGCTCGGCAAGGCCGCCACGCGCAAGGACACGCAGCTCACGCGCACCATTGAGCGCGTCACCGCCCTCATCCAGCCCATCCTTCTGCTGCTCATGGCCGTGCTGGTCGGTGGCCTCGTCTGGGCCATGGTAAACATTGTCTTTTCCACCCTCAGCCAGCTCCGGCATTGATCCCTCTTCCAACCTTATGAAACACACCGCTCCTCCATCACCGCGCCCAAACGCCTTCACCCTGCTCGAAATGATGATCGTTCTGCTCATCATCGCCCTCATCCTCGGCAGTGTCGCCATCATGGTTCAGGGCATTGAAGGCAACGCGCAGGCCGTCACCACCAGCGGCAAGATCAAGGCCCTCGAAACCGCCCTCGTCTCCTACAAGATCAGCAACCTCGTTTACCCCACACAGGAGCAGGGCTTAGAGGCCCTCGTCAGTCCGCCGCGTTCCGAGCCCAAGCCAAGGCGCTGGAACCAGCTCATCAAGACAGACGGCTTGCTTGATCCTTGGGGTCGCAAAATCGCCTACCGCAATCCCGGCAAGCACAACGTCGGCGGCTATGACGTCCTGTCCTTCGGCCCCGACGGCCTCGAAGGCACCGCCGACGACATCGGCAATTGGTAACGCCAAAAACGCCCCAACCAAGGCCACACTCACGTTTTGTAGTCCCGGCTTCAGCCGGTTCCGGGGAGTGGTTTATTCAGTTTATCCTCGTCACAATCTCCTGCGTAGGAGAGCGGGTGATCAGAATCGAACTGACGTATGATGCTTGGGAAGCACCTGCTCTACCATTGAGCTACACCCGCGACTGTCTGGAGACAGGACGCAGAGTGTGGCGGGCCGCAGCGGACTTGTCAAATGCGTCGCACTCAGATTGACGGCGGCATCGGCGGCATCATCAGCGCCCGGTTCATCCCGCCTCTGCCATAGCTGGCGGAGGGGGAGGAGAGAAACGCATTGCGTTTGGTGGAATAGACTGGGAACAAGCGGTCGTAGGTGGTCGAAAGACGCTGGTGGAGCGCGGCATTCTCCGGTGTCCTGGCCAGCTTGCGCACATGGAAGCGCAGGAAGGTCATGGTCTGCTCAATATTGACATAGCGCACGTCAGGGTTGCCAGGGGCCGGTGTGGTGCGGGTGGAGCCAAAACGCGCAACGACCAGAGTGTCCTTGCCTTTGGGGCCCAGCAGGCGGCTGGCCAGCGGCTCTGGCCCAAAGTCATCATAGGCAAAACTCATGGCCGGAGTGATCGTGTTGTCGCTGCAACCGGAGAGCAGCAGGCCGATGCTGCAACACATGAGCAGAGCAATGTGAGGAAAAGCTTTCATGCTGTTCCGATACCACATTTGGAAATGAAAGCGAACAGATGAGCACGAAACGGGCTGCGGAAATGCGTCCGCAGCCCGCAGGCTTCTTTTGTATATCAGTTCAACTGATGGGGCAGGGTGGCACGCTGCTTGGTCAGCATCGCCATCAGCGCATCCAAAATGCCGCCGCTGTTCGGCCCGCTGTTCACCAGCACATCCGGCACCACGCGCAGGTTTTTGTCAGCAATGATCTGGAAGGCCTGGAGCATCCCATAAACCTCAGAGCCCAAAGCGTTGACCCCAGCCTGATACGCATCTGCTTTGGCCTGGCCGGTGGCGCGGATGGCTTCAGCCTCACCGCTCGCGCGCAGCCGGGTGGAGGCGGCCTCCCCCTCGCTTTTCTTCACGGAGGCAGTGGCGTGGAGTTCGGCGATGTTGACGCCCTGCTCGGCGCTGACCACTTGGTTTTGAATGTCGGCGAGTGATGTTTGCCGGACAAGCTGCTGACGCTGCTTTTCAGCGGCTTCCTGCATCTCGTAGGTCTTGCGGCTTTCTTCCGCCAGCTTGCGGTCGGTCTGCGTTTTCATCAGCGATTCGGGCGGGATGATGTCCCCGATCAGCGTATCGATGCCCTCCACATCATACTCCCGCAGTGCGGCTTCGATGTGGCTGGCCGCCTCCCCCTGGCGCTGGCTGCGGGCGCTCAGAAAGTCCAGCACCGTGTAGTCCTGCGCGGAGTTGCGGAAGTAATTGCCGACGATGGGCTGCAGCACGTGGTCGATGAGATTTTGCAGCGACCCGGCGCGGCTGATCACCTTGGGGGCTTCATTGGCACCGATGTGGATGATCTGCGAAACATCAAGGTTGAAGGCGAAGCCGTCGCGCGAGCGCACAGTAATGCTGCTGAGTTTGGCATCAAAATGATGCGCCTCGGTGCGTGTCGCCCAGTTCAGCACGATGTTCGTCGTGGGCACAAGCTCCACACGCATGATGCGGGTGTTGATAGGGTGTTTGCCGGGCAGCAATGGTTTGCCCCAGACACCTTTGTGGCCCACGTCCACCAGGTCGCCGTGCTTGAACTCGGGACCGCTGATGTCGAGGTGCGCCTTGCCGACGTAGGAGATCACGACGCCGACATGGCCGATGGGAATCTCATACATGGGCACCTGCTCGATCTGTGCAAACCACGGGTTGATGTTCCACTGGCCGCTGAGCAGCACCTGCTCCTGCAGGCCGCGATGGCCCCCGGCATCCAGGAAGGCCTGCGCATTCTGGAAGTTGTCGTGCCCGGGGACGATGGCCCCGGCGATCTCCGTTTGCTCAATCGGCATGCCGTCAAGAGTGGTCACAATGCCGACGAGATCAGGATCCACATGGCGGATGCTGAGCAGCCGTGGATCAAGCCCGTTCTGGGCGGCGTTTTCGGACGTGATGATGGTGAAGAGCGCGGGATTGATGCGATACGAGCCCGCAGTGATGACGCCGAGCTGGCGGCCTTTTTCACCGCCGTGTTTGAGGAAAGCGCGGGCGTCCTGGAAGTGATCGCAATCCACCGTGCGCGCCAGGATGCGACCCGGCGGAATGGCGGTGCCGGTTTTCGCCACGATCAAGGCCAGCTCTCCCTGCGGCACGCGGATCATCGGTGCTTTTTCGATGTGATACTGCACGATCCAAAAGCCAAAGTGCAGACCGGGGGCCAGCGTGTCGGCCTGATAACCCGCTTCGCCATTGAGGGCGATGATTTCACCGGGAGCCAGATTTTTGAAGGCAAAGCGTTTGATGACGATGCCCACTTTGCTCTCAGGGATGTAAACGCAGGAGATGAAGTAGAAACTAATGACACCGAGAACTGAGAGTGTGATGAGCCAGTGCTCGTACGCGAAAAGGAAAATGGAGTTCATGAAGGAGATGAAAATTCAAGATTGAAGGGGTTAAGCAGTTTCAGGCATGCAGGCGGGTGGTGACGGCGCGGGCGAAGGCTTCCGGATCATCGGGAGAGAGCACGGCAGTGCGGTTCTTCATGTGCACGACGACGGTGCGGTTCAGATCAGTCACGTAGGCGCGGAAGTGACCGTGCTGCTGGCTCCAGTAATAGCCGGTGAAGGAATACAGGCCGCCGTTTCCGCAGGTGCGAAAGCTGTGGCTCAGCGCGAGGGGTTCGGCTTCGACGGAGCGCATTTCAGCAAAGGGCAGCACCGTGTTCCACCACAGGCGCTTGATGAGGATGCCGTCTTCGGTGACTGCGTAACCACGAATGATGAACGGCAGCGCTCCCAGTGGTACGAGCAGCACCGCTGCGATCATGAGGCCAAACGAACCGGGCGGCAGAGGCAGGCTGACAAACCATGGGATCTGCCGGTTCAGGATGAGCATGCAGGCAACTCCCAGCATCACGAGGGTCGTGAATGCGGAGGCGATGAACAAGGTGCGGCCCCAGGGGGCTTTGAAGTGTTGAGAAGTCATGATGATTTCAGATTTGGGAAAGGGTGTATTAGAGAGTGGTGGATGATGCGTGGAGGAGCGCGGCGCTTCCTTGAGAAGCCGTGCTCAAGACATGCTCGATATCGAGATCCTGCCTTTCGCGGTCGGGATGATCGATCACCTGAATCCAGTTCAGGAGCGGGGATGCCTGAGGCGGCGGTGTGCGCCGGGCAGATGACTTGACCAGGCCCTCAGGGGTGGGGCCTTGGTATTCTTGGCAGTTCATAGGTATGGGTCTCGCTGGCACCAGTTCGCGGACGGTTTCCCGCCCACTCGCAGGTGCGGTGGTTCTGGGGAGACCATGGTCCCGGCGCACTCGCGACGGGCATAGGATCGCCCTTCCAATGTCGCCTGCGAGGTTAGCTGTCGGACTGGTCCTTGGAAGTGGACTGGTCGGTGGTTACCCACCTTCCTTCGCCCCGCCCTGGGTCTTTCGACTCAGGGTTGTTGGGTCCCCCGCGCCACCACTCTGGAAGGAGTGGCAGCTTCGGCTGCATGCCTATTGACGCATGGAGATGGTGTTTTGTCAAAGTGGCGGCCCCAGATAAACTGCAGGCTCGGGCTTGACAGAGGGCGGCATTTTGAGCTTTGCAGCAAAGTCCTCGCGGGTCGGCAATTTACTGCGAGGCTGCATTTTGCTGGTTGAGACGGCTCCAGCCAGACGTAATTTCCACCCATGAAGCATGCGCTCCCCACATCTTTTCTCGCCGGCCTCCTCATTGTGCTGCTGCTTTCATCTTCGTTCCTGACGGCGCAGCAGCCTCAGCGCATTGATGAAAAGGATCTGCGCAGCTGGGCGGATCGTGGGGATGCCGATGCGCAGTTTGAGCTGGGGGTGCGCATGATCACCGGTGAAGGCTTGAAGAAAAACGTCGAAGAAGGCGTGAAGTCCGTCGAGAAGGCGGCCAAGCAGAAGCACCTGCGTGCACAGCATGTCCTGGGCACGCTGTATGAAGACGGAGAAGGTGTGAAAAAGGATCTCGCCAAGGCGGCGGAGTGGTACCGCAGTTCCGCCGAGCTCGGCTTTGCCATGTCTCAGCACAGTCTGGCTGTCATGTATGAGGAAGGAAAAGGCGTGAAGAAAGACACGGCCAAAGCGACGGAATGGTTCAAGAAAGCCGCTGACCAGGGGTACATGCAGTCGCAGACCGCTTATGCGGCGAAGCTCGAACGTGGTGACGGCATTGCGAAAAGCTCCTCCAAGGCGGCCCTCTGGTACCTCAAAGCCGCGCAGCAGGACTTTGTGCCCGCCATGACGCGTCTGGCCAATCTCTATTACACCGGCCAGGGCGTGCCGGTGGATTATCGCCGTGCCGGTGCCTGGTACCGCCGTGCTGCGCGCTCCGAAGACCCCTGGGCCTCCAACAATCTTGCCTGGTTCCTCGCCACCTGCCCGGAGGACAACCTCCACAATGGCGAAAACGCCGTGCTGCTCGCCCGTCGTGCCTTGAAACTCGTCGCTGAAGTCGTGCAGAGTGATGAGCAGCCTTATGAGATGATCGACACCATGGCGGCCGCGCTCGCCCGCAACGGTGAATACAAAGAGGCCGAGCTCTGGCAGAAGCGCTGCATCACCCTCTTCAACGAGGACAAGGAAAAAGATCTGCCTGCGGAAGATCGCAAAAAGCTGCAGGACGAATTCGACACCCGCCTCAAGCTCTACCAAAAGTCCACTCCCTTTGCCGAACCTGACCCCAAAGGGGAGGAAGGTGCCGAGCCGCTCCCTCAGGATACCATCCTCCAGGATGAGGGCCTGCCCGAGGGCAAACCTGGCAAGACGCCCAAAGGGGGTCGTGGCACCGTGGTCTGAGGCGGGTTTCCTTCATTCTCAAACACGATTCGCTACTGATCCATTGCCTGTTGCGGCACAAGATTCGCATGCACTGCCGCAATATCTGCAAGACAAACTCATTCTTACACGGTTAACACGACCACCCTTTTCATCCGGCATCCTGCCTCTCGCCCCCTCATCTCATGTCCGCTGCCGTCGTCCGTTCTGCTGCTCTTCCGCCGCCCATTCCCGGTCTGAACCGCCGTATCCGCCAGCCGAAGAAGAACATCCCGCAGACCAAGCAGGATCGTGATCAGATCCTCGCCTGGGTCCGCGCTTACGCGGAGGAGAACAAACTGATCCCCCCCGTGCCAATCCCGGAACTGCAGGAGCACACGGACAAAATCCTCGCGGTCCATGCCATCGACAAAATTCACCGCGACTACGTGGGCGTGCTGCTTGCCAATGAAACCTGGCGTGAAGCTCTCGCCTCCGTGCCCTTTGAAAAGCGCCTGCTGCTGATGCCGAAGTGCCTCCGAGTGGAAAGCAAATGCCCGGCCCCCTTTGATGAATTTGGCCTGCTCTGCAAGCAGTGCGGCCTTTGCTCGATCCAGGATTTCCAAAACGAAGCTGAAAAACTCGGCTATGCCGTGCTCGTTGCGGAAGGCAGCGCCATCGTCATGTCGCTCATCCAGACCGGCAAGATCGAGGCCATCGTGGGCATTTCCTGCCTCGCCGTGCTGGAGCGTACATTCCCCTACATCGAAGCCGCGGCCATTCCCGCCGTCGCGGTGCCCTTGCTGCAGGACGACTGCATCGACACCCTCGTCGATATCGACTGGGTCTGGGACTACATCCACCTCACCAGCGACGACAAAACCCGCCGCCTCAATCTCAACGCGCTGCATGATGAGGTGAAGACCTGGTTCACCATCGAGTCCCTCAACGCTCTCATGGGCCCCTCCCGTGGTCATAGCGACGACATCGCCCGCGAATGGCTCGCCCGTGCCGGCAAACGCTGGCGTCCCTTCCTCACCGTCGCCGCCTATCAGGCCCTGCGCGAAGACCCCGAAGGCCCCATCTCCGACACCGTCAAAAAAGCCGCCATCGCCGTCGAAATCTTCCACAAAGCCTCCCTCGTTCACGACGACATCGAGGACGGCGACGCCGAACGCTACGGCGAAACCACCCTGCACACCGAGCACGGCATCCCCGTGGCCTTGAACATCGGCGATCTCCTCATCGGTGAAGGCTATCGTCTGCTCGCCGACAACGATGCCGCGGCGCACATCCGCAGCGCCGCTGTTCTCGTCGCCGCCGAAGGCCAGCGTGAGCTGTGCATCGGCCAGGGCGCGGAACTCCTTTGGACCTGCCACCCTGTGGCACTCAGCAGCACGCAGGTGCTCGAAATCTTCCGCAGCAAAACCGCCCCCGCCTTTGAAGTCGCCCTCAAGGTCGGTGCCGCTCTCGCCGGCCAGCTCGACGAATGCGCCGACGTGCTTCACACCTACAGCGAAAATCTCGGCATCGCCTACCAGATCCGCGATGACCTCGACGACCTCGGCGAAGACTCCGCCGCCGGCAACGAATGGAACATGCGCCCCAGCATCGTGCTCTCACTCCTGCGCGAGAAAGGCAAAGGCGAAGTCAAAGACCAGATGGAAGCCCTCTGGAACGGCGTCGCCAAAACCAAGCCTGACAACGCCGCCATTCGCGACTGGGCCCTCGAAAGCGGCGCGCACGAGAAAGCCATGACCCTCCTCGAAAGCTACAAAGAGGCTGCCATCCGTTCCCTCCAGGAAGTCGAACTCCCCAATCTGAAGGGCCTCCTCCGCCGCGTCATCGGCAAGATCTTCAACGAACTCGAGATCAAAGGCTGGTGCCGCGAATTCGAGCAGAAAAACCTCAATCCCGAACTCCGCGCCGAAGCCGCCAAAGCCGCCGAACACCTCGTGCCTCAGGTCTCTGCTTGAAGTAATGGAGGCATTCTTGTCCCCTCTTTCCACTGCCACTAGACTTGTTCTCGGAGAGAGTTCGCATCCAGCTTGGTCGTAGGATGGGTGTGGCGACAGCCCGCCCGTCCAGCAGCGTACGGCAAACACACCGGCCTGCGCACTCGTCCACGGCTGTCTGTCTTCAAAATGATCGAAGTCGTATCCATAAACGTCGTAGCTCATCTGCTACGACGTTTATGATGCCAGCTCTCAGATGGCACTCCATGTGACGCTTACCAAGAAGGCATTCTTGGCTTCGTTGAACCCGAACGCCGCGATTGAAGAAGGACGTTTTGCGCGGCGGAGTCGGTGCGATGGGAGTTTGTGAACACAACCCATACTCCGCCCGCCGCACAAAACGGTGCCGTCGATTTTGCACCGCTTGCCGGTGGCCGCCAGCTGCT
>JANYCZ010000045.1 GCA_025360015.1 Verrucomicrobiota bacterium
TCCAGCATCCAGCATCCAGCATCCAGCATCCAGCATCCAGCATCCAGCATCCAGCATCCAGCATCCAGCATCCAGCATCCAGCATCCAGCATCCAGCATCCAGCATCCAGCATCCAGCATCCAGCATCCAGCATCCGATTCTGACATCCGTGCAACCCGTGGTTCACCTCCGGCCTCCCCGCATCCACTCCTCAGCCATCCGGAAAAATCTTTCTGCCCTTTTCCCGTGGCCATCCTCAATCACCCCCAAGCAACGCGTCCCATCCGCCGCCCCCTCCGCCAAATCATAAATCGTAAATCATAAATAGCCCCTCCCCCCACTCCCCACTCAGGCCCCTCCCCGACCTCCTTCCACCCATCCGCCCCGCCCCCTCCCACCGAATTAGAGAAGCGCCCACAGCGCGCTTTGCCATGAAGTTCGACTCCCCCGCCGCCGCCAACCCGATCGACCAGCTCAACGTCATCGGCAAGCCCCTCGACCGCGTCGAAGGCCCCCTCAAAGTCACCGGCACCGCCCCCTACGCCTACGAGCGCCACGACGTCGTGCCGAACCAGGCCTACGGCCACATCATCGGCGCCGGCATCGCCAAAGGCCGCATCCTCTCCATCGACCTCGCCGCCGCCAAAGCCGCCCCCGGCGTCCTCGCCATCGTCACCGCCGACAACGCCGGCAAACTCGCCAAAGGCGACCACAACATCGCCAATCTCCTCGGCGGCCCCGAGATCCAGCACTACCACCAGGCAGTCGCCGTCGTCGTCGCCGAGACCTTCGAGCAGGCCCGCGCCGCCGCTCTCCTGATCAAAGTCAAGTACCAGCCCGCCAAAGGCGCCTTCGACCTCGCCGCCGTCAAAGACTCCGCCATCAAGCCCAAGGCCGGGCTCGCGGGCGAGTCCGACACCGCCGTAGGCGACTTCGACAGCGCCTTCACCGCCGCCCCCGTCCAGCTCGACGCCACCTACACCACCCCCGATCAATCCCACGCCATGATGGAGCCCCACGCCTCCATCGCCGCCTGGGACGGCGACAAGCTCACCCTCTGGACCTCCAACCAGATGGTCGGCTGGGCCGTGGCAGACATGGCCGAAACCCTCGGCATCCCCAAAGAAAACATCCACATCTCCACCCCCTACATCGGCGGTGGCTTCGGTGGCAAGCTCTTCCTCCGTGCCGATGCCCTCTTCGCCGCCCTCGGCGCACGCGCCGCCAATCGCCCCGTCAAGATCGCGCTCCAGCGCGCGCTCATGATGAACAACACCACCCATCGTGCCGCCACCATCCAGCGCATCCGCCTTGGCGCGGGCAAGGACGGCAGGCTCACCGCCATCGGCCATGAAAGCTGGTCCGGCAATCTCCCCAAAGGCGACCCCGAAACCGCCGTCGCCCAGACGCGCCTCCTCTACGCCGGGGCCAATCGCATGACCTCCACCCGCCTCTCCGAGCTCAATCTCCCCGAAGGCAGCTCCATGCGCGCCCCCGGTGAAGCCTCCGGCATGATGGCCCTCGAGATCGCCATCGACGAGATGGCCGAAAAACTCAGCCTCGACCCCATCGAGTTCCGCATCCTCAACGACACCCAGGTCGATCCCGAAAAACCCGAGCGCCCCTTCTCCAAGCGCCAGCTCACCGAGTGCCTCCGCACCGGAGCCAAACGCTTCGGCTGGGACAAGCGCAAATCCGCCCCCGCCCATGTCCACGAAGGCCGCTGGCTCATCGGCATGGGCGTCGCCGCCGCCTTCCGCAACAACCTCCCCATGAAATCCGCCGCCCGCGTCAAGGTGGACAAGCGCGGCATCGTCACCGTCGAAACCGACATGACCGACATCGGCACCGGCAGCTACACCATCCTCGCCCAGACCGCCGCCGAGATGCTCGGCGTCGACCCCGAAGACGTCATCGTCCGCCTCGGCGATTCCACCTTCCCAGTCTCCTGCGGCTCCGGCGGCCAGTTCGGTGCCAACAACTCCACCTCCGGCGTCTATGCCGCCTGCACCAAGCTCCGCGAACTCATCGCCAAAAAAGCCAACGTCAAACCCGAAGACCTCGCCTTCGATGACGGCCGCGTCACCGCCGGAGCCAGCAGCTGGTCCCTCGCCGAACTCGCCGGCGACGAAGGCCTCTCCGCCGAAGACCACATCGAGTATGGCGACCTCTCCAAAAAATTCCAGCAGTCCACCTTCGGTGCCCACTTCGTCGAAGTCGGCGTGGACATTTACACCGGCGTCACCCGCGTCCGCCGCATGCTCGCCGTCTGCGCCTGCGGCCGCATCCTCAATCCCAAGACCGCCCGCAGCCAGGTCATCGGTGCCATGACCATGGGCGTCGGTGCCGCCCTCATGGAAGAACTCGCCGTGGACACCCGCCAGGGCTTCTTCGCCAACCACGACCTCGCCGGATACGAAGTCCCCGTCCACGCCGACCTCCCCCATCAGGAAGTCATCTTCCTCGACGAAACCGATCCCATCTCCTCGCCCATGAAAGCCAAAGGCGTCGGCGAGCTCGGCATCTGCGGCATCGCCGCCGCCGTCGCCAACGCCATCCACAACGCCACCGGCATCCGCGTCCGCGACTACCCCATCACTCTCGACAAACTTATCGATCACCTCCCCGCCATCTCATGAAGGAAATCCGCGACCTCATCCGCTTCTGGGACGCGCGCAACGGCCAGCCCCTCGCCCTCGCCACCCTCGTCACCGCCCAAGGCTCCAGCTATCGCCGCCCCGGTGCCCGCATGCTCATCAACGCCTCCGGCCAGTCAGCCGGCGGAGTCAGCGCCGGCTGCATCGAAGAAGAAGTCATCGCCTGCTCCCGCAAAGTCCTCCGCAGCGGCGAATCCCAGCTCCTCACCTTCGACACCCGCCTCCGCTTCGGCTGCAACGGCACCATCCAGATCCTCGTCGAAGTCGCGCCCGCCAACGTCATGAACCACATGCGCGACTCTTTCGCCCATCGGCAGACCTGCCGCCTCGAAACCCTGTTGCAAGGAGACGCACCACGCACCCGCATTGCCGAATCCGACACACGCGCAGACAGTTTCGTCCACACCATCGAGCCCCCCGTCCGCCTCGTCCTGATCGGCGACAGCACCGACACCGCCGCCCTCCACGCCCAGGCCTCCCTCCTCGGCTGGAACGTCATGCACTGGGATGCGCCCCCACTCCCTCCAGATCTCATCGATGCACGCACCGCCGTCGTCGTCGCCACCCACAACTTCGGGCGCGACTGTGCCGCCCTGCGCACCCTCCTGCCATCAGACCTCCGCTACCTCGGCCTCGTCGGCTCCCGCCGCCGCCGCGACGACATCCTTTTCGACGTCCTCCACGACGGCATCAGGGTGCACGACGGCCTCTTTGCCCCCGCCGGGTTGCATCTCGGTGCAGACACCCCCGAAGAAATTGCACTATCCATCATCGCCGAGATTCAGAGCGTATTCGGAGGCGGCACAGCGCAACAACTCCGCCATCGCACCTCCCCCATCCATCAGATCGCCACCCCCGCATTCACCCAATGCCACGAATCGGCGGCATAATCCTCGCTGCCGGCGGCTCCACCCGCCTCGGCCAGCCCAAGCAGCTCCTCTCCCTGCACGGCTCTGCGCTTGTGTGCCACGCCGTTCATGCCGCTCAGGACGGCGGCTGTGACGTCGTCTGCGTCGTGACCGGTCACGCACGGGAACTCGTGGAGCGCGCTGTAGCTGCATTACATCCACAATTCGTGCACAACGAGCACTGGCAGCGCGGCATGGGCAGCTCCATCCGACTCGGAGTAAGCGCTATCCAGCCAGTCTCCGCCCTCATCCTCATCGCCTGCGATCAACCCGCCGTAAACGCCGCCGTCATTCGCGCACTCATTGAGCAGCATGCACTCACCGGTATGCCCATCGTTGCCTCCCGTTACGCCAACACGCTCGGTATTCCCGCTTTGTTTGATCAAGCCTGCCTGGCCGAATTGCACGCCCTGCCCGACGACTGCGGAGCCAAATCGGTCATCCAAGCCGACCCGGCACGAGTCGCCCCATTCGATTTTCCCGCCGGAGAACTTGATCTCGACACACCCGACGATGTGCGAGCATGGCAAAGCAAGTGAGGGCAGCGCAGTGAAACTGAAAGCATCCGCGTTCTTTACCATCCTAATAACTCATTAATAATGAGTGGCGCACCCGAGAGGATTCGAACCTCTAACCTTCTGATCCGTAGTCAGATGCTCTAATCCGTTGAGCTACGGGTGCGTTGAAATTATCTGGCCCGTTGCGTTGGAAACAGCGGGCAACGAGAATAGACCAATGCATTCTTTTGTCAATCACTCCGGCACATTTTATTCACTTTATGCTAACACTTCAGCGTGACTGCTCATAGGCATGCGCCACCCGCAGCACGGTGGCTTCGTCCAGAGCTTTGCCGATGATCTGCAAACCCACGGGCAGCGCGCTGCCTTCGACTTCAACCGTACCGCAGGGCAGGCTGATGCCGGGCAGGCCGGCGAGATTGACGGGGATGGTGAAGACGTCTTCGAGATAGGCGGCCAGCGGGTTGTCTTTGAGCTCGCCCAATTTGTGCGCGGGCGTGGGGCTGGTGGGGGAAAGGATGACGTCCACCTTTTTGAAGGCTTCGGTGAAGTCATTGCGGATCAGCGTGCGGGCCTTCTGCGCGCGGATGTAGTACGCATCATAGTAGCCGGAGCTGAGCATGTAGGTGCCCAGCAGGATGCGGCGCTTCACCTCGGGACCGAAACCTTCCGAGCGGGACTTGGTGTACTGCTCCATTAAATCCCCTGCACTGCTGCTGCGGTGGCCGTAGCGCACGCCGTCAAAGCGGGCGAGATTGGCCGATGCCTCGGCGGGAGCGAGCACGTAGTAGGTGGCGACGCCGAGCTCGGTGTGCGGCAGGCTGATTTCTTCAATGATGGCCCCTAGGGACTCAAGCTGGCGGATGGCGGCTTGCACGCTGGCGGAAACTCCGGCGTGGATGCCGTCGATGTAATATTCCTTGGGCAGGCCGATGCGCAGGCCTTTGATGTCCCGCCCGATGGAGGCGGTGAAATCGGGCACCTCGACATTCAGAGAGGTGGAGTCGTGGGCATCATGGCCGCAGAGGTGGTTCAGCAGCAGCGCGGCGTCTTCCACCGTCTTGGTGACAGGGCCGATCTGATCGAGCGAAGAAGCGAAGGCGACGAGGCCGTAGCGGGACACGCGACCGTAGGTGGGCTTGATGCCGACGCAGCCGCACAGGGCTGCGGGCTGGCGGATGGAGCCGCCGGTGTCCGAGCCGAGGGCTGCAATGGCGAGATCTCCCGCCACCGCCGCCGCGCTGCCACCGCTGGAGCCGCCGGGCACGCGGGTGAGATCACGCGGATTGCGCGTCACGCCCAGGGCGGAGTTCTCCGTGCTGGAGCCCATGGCAAATTCATCCATGTTCAGCCGTCCAAAGGGGATGGCACCGCTGGCACGCAGCCGCTGGATGGCTCCGGCGTCGTAGGGCGCGGTGTAGTTTTCTGACAGGATGCGCGAGCCGCAGGTGCAGGGCTGCCCGGTGACATTCATGTTGTCCTTGATCGCGATGGGGATGCCGCCGAGCGGTTTCGTGATGTCCGCATGGTCCGCCTCAGCGAGTGCGGCATCGACGTCCCAAGACAAGTAAGCGCCGATCTCCGCATTGCGTGTTTCGATGGATTTGGCGACATCCAAAACGATGTCCCGGGGCGTGATGTCACCCGCAGTGATGCCTTTGCGCAAGGCTGCGATGGTGGAGGAGGCGAGCATAAGGAAAAAAGAGAGCGGGAAGCAGCAGCGACGGTTGGCGGTTACTCGATCACCTTGGGGATCTGGATCTGGTCGGCGTGGCGTTTCGGCGCATTGGACAGCGCCTGATCCTGCGTCAATCCTGGGCGGGGCACATCCGCCCGCAGTACATCATAGACGGGGATGGCGTGCGCCGTGGGCTCCACGCCGTCCAGGTCATAGCGCGTCAGGGTGTCGATGTAGGTCAGAATGCCGTTCAACTGGGATTCGTAGCGCTTGGCTTCTTCGTCGGTAAGCGCGAGGCGGGCCAGCTTGGCCACATGATGGATGTCGATCTGATGAGCTTCAGGCATGAGGAAACAGTCCTTTCTTGCCAGCGGGCAGCAGGCTTTGCAACGCAAAAGGCACAGACTGTTTGCAGTCTGTGCCTTGAAAAAAGCCCGCCGGATGGCTGTTACCAGCCTTGGAACGAAGAATACGGGATTTCCGACCGGAAACCCACTTCGGGTGCGAATTCCGTGTAGCCCCACCAACCGTCCAAAGCTTCCTTGTGATGATAGGGCGGGCGGTAGGTGCGCTTCCAGCTCGGAATGGGGAAGGTGGCGATCTCATAAAGACCGTAGCCAGCCCGCACGAAGGTGCGCTTGGTGCCTTCCACTAAAAAATCAGAGGCGGCTGCGACAGCACCATCCGACTGATTGGTTTTGCGCCAAACTGCAGGATATTCAAACCAGCCAAAGAGGATATTGCCCACGCCACGGCTGAGCTTCCGGCTCCAGGTAAAATGATGCCCGGCAGGAGACTGGATGTCACCATAAGCAATGCTGGAGAGGGCGCAAAGGGTGGCGGCAAGGAATAGAAAACGATTTTTCATGTGTCTAAAGATGATTAACAAAATTTGGGGCTCTTTGGCAACCATTAAAACCATTAAATTGCGCTTTTTTGAGAGCCTTGTTGCGCCTGCTTATCGCTTTCCCGGGGGAAACTGGCGGTACAGAAGCTGCCGCCCCGGTTCGAGCGCCGCAAAATCAGCCATAGTGTCGAGAATATGGTTCACTCCGCCTCGTCGTGGGTGTGGTCATACTACTAGGCGACTCAGGCAGCCTGACGCTGCGGCTTGTTCCGCATGCGGCGCCACTCGGCCCGGTGATGTTGCGCCCAGTCATTGAGCGCATATTCAAACCCGATGTCATGACCTTCGTGCTCGCTGGCGATCCATTTCAGTCGCAGAATTTCCTCCTGTTCAGCAAGGAACTCACCATAGGGAGATCCAAGGGACGCGGGCAGGGTTGAACTGGTCATTTTCCACCGATCCATGCGATCCGGGCAAGATTCAAGTGCAAGCTGCCATGACACCTTAAGAACTGCGGCGTTTGCGCCGTCAGAGGCTCTCTGCCCTCCCCGGCACCCATGATTTCTTCGACCTGCTAAAGAAAGCAAATGACAAGGTCTGGCCACCCCTTATATAATGAAAGCTTAAAGTCACACGTTCAAGCCGGAGTAGCTCAGTGGTAGAGCATCGCATTCGTAATGCGAGGGTCGCGGGTTCAAATCCCGCCTTCGGCTCCATCAACGCGTGTTTGCCATGACGAATCCGAGCCTCGCTGACAATGATCCGCCACGCCGCAGCCGAGCCCGGCGGCGAGAGGCCATGATCAACGCTATCGCCACGGTCTTAGGCTGCATGGCCCTGGTGGTGATGATCGCCACGGTCGTACGCGTCGTCATGGTGAAGCTCTGGGAATCTGCCCGGGTCAATCCTGAGTACGTGCAGTCGGTGTATGACAATGATCTGGAGCACCGTTGGTCGGGCAACATCAAGGAGCAGCCATCCCTGCTGAATGACCCCTCGGCGTCCCAGCCGCAATCAAGCAGTGCCCCTCGCGTGGCAGTCGCCCCCGCCACTGAAATTTTCCAGCCAAAGCCCGTGGAATCCTCGGCTGTCATCGCCGAAAGTCCGGCCAGTGTCACGGCTCCCACCTCAATTCAGGACATTGAAAGCAAAAGAGCCAAAATCGAGCTTTCGGTGCGTGGTTTTTTTGAAGCTGCCAGCATGGATCAGCGGCTTGTTTTTGCCCGCGATCCCCAGCGGGTGCGGCCACTGATGGAGAACTATTATCATAGCCATTCACAGACCCCTCTCGAATGGAAAAATCTTGGCTGGGTCCTCCCTGTTGAGGAGCCCGGCTACCGCCTCGCGTATGCCCAGGCGATCTTTACAAACGCCGAGCCTGTGAGCCTCATCATTGAAGAAATGACGGACGGCAGTTTTCGGGTGGACTGGGAAAGCTCCGTCCGCTACGGCGAACTGGACTGGGAGGTGTTTATAAAAACCCAGCCCGCAGTGCCCAAACTATTCCGCGTGATCGCCTCCAAACCGCAGAACATGCCTTCTGAGGCCTCCCCCCAGGGCAGCGAAGTGCTGGAAATCAAACATCCTGATGATAATGACGTCATCTATGCCTACTTTGATCGTAAAGATCCTAAATTCCAACCCCTTCTCCAGCAACTGCAGACCGGAAATTGGAAAGATGTACCCCTAACTTTGCGACTTTGTTTCCCCGGCCCCTTTGGCAGTGGCAAAAATGCGCGCATCGCAGATGTAGAGGGAAAAGGATGGCTGATATTGCATGGAACCAGGAGCTAGACTGTGAGCAAACCTAAAAGAAACACGAAAAAGGCGGCCCAAGGTAAGGCCAGGCCTGTTGCGGCTAAATCCAAAAAGACTGTGGTCTCCAAGAAGGCCAAGGCCTCGCCAGCCAAAAAAGCTGTGACGCAAAAGAAGCCGGTGCCCGCTAAAAAACCTGCTCTCAAAAAAGCCGCGCCAAAGCCCGCCCCCAAGAAGCCTGTCAAAAAGGCTGCTCCGACCAAGGCGGTGGTGAAGAAGCCCGCAGCCAAGGCTTCCCCTTCCAAAGGCAAAACTTCCCCGGCGAAGTCCGCTCCGGCAGCCGCCCCCCCTTCCCCGAAGCCGGCGGCTAAAGCCGCCAAACCGCAGGTGCCTGCCAAAGCTGCTCCTGCGGCCCCGGCTCCTATCGCTCAATCTGTCCCAGCCCCTGCTGCTGCCAAATCTGCGGCCGCAGCACCCGCTCCCGCCAAGCCTGCGCCCGCAGTCAAGGCCGCCGCTGCACCCGCCAAAAAAGCGGCTCCTGCGCCGGTGGAGGCCGTGGTAGTGACACCACCGCCGCCGGTCAAAAGAGTTCCCTCCCAGCCACTCCCCCCTCCCGGGCCCACGAAATCTGGTGCTCTCTTCTACGACTCCCACATGCACACTCCTTTGTGCAAGCATGCCTGGGGTGAGCCGGAAGAGTACGCCCAGCAGGCCCTCAAAGCCGGGCTGAAAGGCATCATCTTCACGTGCCACTGCCCGATGCCCAATGGCTTCTGGCCTACGGTGCGCATGTCGGAGAGCGAATTCGACATCTACGTCGGCCTCGTTCAGCGCGCCGCCGACGCCTTCAAGGGCAAGCTCGACATCCGCCTCGGCATCGAGAGCGAATATTACCCGGGGTGTGAGGAATACATCACCGCGCTGCACCAGCGCGCCGACTTCCACTACGTGCTCGGCGCCGTCCACTGGCAGGCCAAGGAATACCTCAACAAGTATGAGACTGGCACCATCGAGAACTTCCGCCGCACCTACTTCGACCACCTCGCCAAATCGGCCGAGTCCGGTCTCTACGACTGCCTGGCCCATCCCGATCTGGTGAAAAACTACCATCCAGACTCCTGGTGCTTTGCCATTGTCAAAAACACCGTCTCCACCGCCCTCGACCGCATTGCGGCCACCGGCGTGGCCATGGAGTTGAACACCTCCGGCCTCAACAAGAGCTACTCCGAGATGAATCCAGGCCTCGAAATGCTCCGCATGATGGCTGATCGAAAGATCCCCATCGTCCTGGGATCCGACTCACATCGGCCAGTGCGCGTGGGCGAGCATTTCGTCACCGCCTTGAACCACCTGACCGAAGCAGGCTATGAACAAGTCAGCTACTTCCTCAACCGCCAGCGCATTGATCTCCAGATCTCCGATGTGCTCGCCAGTTTGAAGAAGGCCGCCGACCACAACGCCTGATTTGACCCATGGTTCGCACCGGCATCGGTTATGACGTCCACCCCTTTGAAGCGGGCCGCCCGCTCGTGCTGGGCGGGGTGACCATCCCGCATTCGCGCGGCCTCAAAGGCCATTCGGATGCGGATGTGCTCAGCCACGCCATTGCGGATGCCGTGCTCGGCGCTCTTGGCGAGCCCGACATCGGGCACTGGTTTCCGCCCAGCGATCCGACCATCGAAGGCATCTGCAGCCTCAGGATTCTCGAAAAGTGCGCTCAGATCGCCGCAGACAAAGGCATGCGCATTGAAAACGTGGATTCCTCCATCGTTGCTGAAGCACCCAAGGTGAATCCTCATGCCGCTGCGATGAAAAAGAACATCGCCGCCGCCTTGGGAATCCAGCCCGATCAGGTCGGCGTGAAAGCCACCACCAACGAACGCCTCGGCTTCGTCGGGCGTGAGGAAGGCATCGCCGCCATGGCCGTCGCCTGCATCAGCAAAATCTGATCCAGACGGATTCGCGAATCCTCCTTTTTTGTCTTCTTGCCAGCATGTGCGCAAGAGTGGAAAGAAGTCGCGTTCCGTCCTCGTGTTCAATTCGTCCCCGTTGATGCCGCCTGCGGCTTCATTCTCTTTTCCCATCTGTCATCCCCACTCATGTCCGACTCCGCTGCTGCCGCCGCTCTCGTCTCAGGTTACAACAAACTCAAAGCTGCCCTCGGCAAGCGCATCGTCGGACAGGAGGCCGTCATTGAGCAGGTCTTCATCGCCATCGCCGCCGGTGGTCACAGCCTGCTGGAAGGGGTGCCCGGTCTCGCGAAAACCCTGCTCGTCAAATCGTTTGCGGATGCGATGCACCTCACTTTCCGCCGCATTCAGTTCACGCCCGATCTGATGCCTGCGGACATCACCGGCACCGAGATCATCCAGGAAGATGCCGAGACCGGCCGCCGCAAGCTCGTCTTCCAGCAGGGCCCCATCTTCTCGCAAATCATCCTCGCGGACGAAATCAACCGCACACCGCCCAAAACGCAGGCCGCACTGCTGGAGGCCATGCAGGAAAAGCACGTCACCGTCGGCCAGGTCACGCATGAACTGCCCAAGCCGTTCTTCGTGCTCGCCACGATGAACCCCATCGAGCAGGAAGGCACCTACCCCCTCCCCGAAGCGCAGAAAGACCGCTTCCTCTTCCTTATCAAAGTAGACTACCCCACGCGCGACGACGAGCGCGAAATCATCGCCCGCACCACCGGCGGTGAGACGCAGGAAATCGAAGCCGTCATCACCGCTGAAGAACTGCAGGCCGCACAGCAGCTCGCCCGCAAAGTACCAGTTCCGGATCACGTCATCGACTTCGTGCTCGATCTTGTCCGCTCCACACGCCCGACCGAGCCAGACGCCTCCGACTACGTCAAGACGATGCTTAGCTGGGGGGCCGGCCCGCGTGCCAGCCAGATGCTCGTCCTCGCCGGCAAAGTCCGCGCCTTGCTCCGGGGCCGCACCCACGTCACCACCGACGACATCGAAGCCCTCGCCGCCCCGGCCCTGCGCCACCGCCTTGTCCCCACCTTCCACGCGGAAGCCGAAGGCATCACGGTAGATCAGATCGTCGCTGAACTGATCAAGAAGGCGAAGAAGGGCGAAACGCGAGTGCTGTAAAGCAAAGTCAGGAGGTCAAGCCATCGTCAAGACAGTCAAGACGCCGCAAACAAACCCTTTTGACCACTCCTTGAATTTCCCCGCTCTCCCGTAACTCCCCGTGGCTACTCTAAGCGACATCCTTCACGCCGAAGACATCACCAGCCTGCAGTCGCTGCAGCTCTTTGCGCGTACGGTGGTCGAGGGTTTCACCACCGGTCAGCATGCCTCGCCTCACAAAGGTTTCAGCGTCGAGTTCCGCCAGCACCGCCCGTATGTGCAGGGGGATGAAATTCGCCGCCTCGACTGGAAGATCTTTGCCCGTACGGACCGCTTCTACATCCGTGAGTTTGACGAAGAAACCAATCTGCGCGCCACCGTTGTGCTGGATGCCAGTGGCAGCATGGGCTACCGCGGGCAGAAGGGCGTGCTGAAGTTTGACTATGCGCGTAAGCTCGCCGCATCTCTTGCCTACCTGCTCATGAGCCAGCAGGACGCCGTGGGCCTCATCACCTTCGACTCCAAAGTGCGCGACGTCATCCCCTGCCGCACCAAGATCACGCATCTGCATCTGATGCTCGAAACGATGGTCAAAACCGAGCCTGGCAAAGACACGAGCCTTGCTCCGGTGCTCGAATCTCTCGCGCAACGCCTGAAGCGGCGCGGACTTGTCATTCTCATCAGCGACTTCTTTGATAATCCCGCCGCGCTGCTCCAGGCCATCGGCGTGCTGCGCAAAAAAGGCCACGAAATCATCGCTCTGCAACTCTGGGACCGCGACGAAATCGACTTCCCCTTTGGCAACTGGGCGCGCTTTGAAAATCTCGAAAACAACGACGACTTCCTCCTGCTCGACCCCGCCACGATTCGTCTGCGCTACATCGAGGCCCAGCAGACTTTCGCCGCGCAGCTCAAGGACGGCTTCCGCAAACACCAGGTGGATTACTTGAGCCTGCCGACCGACGAATCACACTCTGCAGCGCTGCGGAATTATTTATCCCTGAGAATGCGATGAGTTTTCTTAACGGCATACTCCTCACGGGCGGCCTGGCTTTTTTGATCCCGCTGATCATCCACTTGTTGAACAAGCGGAAGGTCGTCACTGTGCGCTGGGGTGCCATGCACCTGCTGCACCAGGTGATCCGCCAGCGGAAGCGCAAGATGAAGGTCGAGCAGCTCCTCCTGCTCATCACCCGCATCGCGATTCCCATCGTGCTCGCGCTTTGCCTTGCCCGCCCGGTTCTCACGGCGCTGCGGTCGCTGGGCCTCGGCAGTTCCTCGCTCATCGTCATGCTGGACGACTCCTTCTCCATGCGCGCCCCCGCCGCACAGACCACGCTGCCAGGTGGCACGGTGATGCAGCAGGCGCGCCAAGACATGCAGACGATGCTGTCCGATCTGCCGGACGGCTCCAGCACACAGGTCGTTCTCTCCGGTGGCACGCCGCGCAAGTTGCTCGACCAGGCCACCACGGATCGCACGGTGGTGACGAAGCAGCTCAGCGAGGTGCCTTCCATGTCCGGCCCATTGGCTGCGAATGACGCCTTTCAGGCTGCCATGTCGGCCTTGAAGGATTCACCCAATGCTGCGCGCGAAGTCGTCATCGTTTCCGATTTCCAGGAAGCCGACTGGAAAGCCATCGCGGAAGGTGCCGCGCTGCCTGCGCTCGACGCTCTTTCCAAACAGGAGCCCAAGCCGCAGATCACTTTCTATCGTGTGGGCAGCGATCTCGCGGAGAACCTGAGCATCGCCAGCGCCGACATCTCCGCACTCGTCGCGGCCGAGTCCCAGCCCATCGGTCTGCGGGTGCGCATCAAAAACCACGGCAAGCGCCCCTGGCAGGACATTCCCGTACATCTCGAAGCCGACGGCGCACGCCTGCGCACCGCACGGGTCTCTCTCGCACCAGAAGGCGAAGCTGTGCTCTCCTTCACGCATGCGTTTGACAAAGTCGGCGACCATTCGCTGTCCGTCCGACTCGAAGGCGACAGCTTCGCTGATGACAACGCCTTCCACTCCATCGTGCAAGTGCGCAATCAGCTCAACGTCCTGCTCATCGACGGCAATCCCAGCAACGAACCGCTCAGTGGCGCCACCGACTTCCTGGAGATCGCGCTCACGCCGCACACCGTCGCCGCCGCCACCCTCAAGGACCTCATCCGCACCAAGAAGGTCGATCTGCGCAAAATTCGCAATGAGGATCTCCGCCAGCAGGAGGTCATCATCATGGCCGATGTGGAAAAGCTGCAAGGCCACACGCTGAATGACATCGACAAATTCGTCAAAGAAGGCGGCGGCCTGCTTGTCTTCGCCGGACCCAACTGCGATCAGGAATGGTACAACCGCGACTTTTACCGCAAAGGCGAAGGGCTGTATCCTGCCGCTATCAGGGGCCAGGCCCGCGCCGATTCCGACTCCCTGCCCGCGCGCATTCTCATGCAGCGCTTCACGCATCCCGCTGCACTGTACTTCAATGATGCCCGCGCCGGGCGTCTCCAAGACGCCGAGTTCCGCCACTGGTTTGAATTCACCGTGCAGGGCGACCAGACGCAGCGCATCTTCAATCTCGACCGCAACGTGCCGCTGATGATCGAGAAAAAATACGGACGCGGACGCGTCATCGCCGCCGCCACCACGGCTAATGCCGAGTGGAGCAATCTGCCGCTGCAGCCTTTCTTCGTTCCACTCATGCAGCGCCTCACCACCTACCTCGCCACGGAGGGCAGCGCGCCCGCCTGGCAGCTCGTGGGTTCCACGGTGCGCCTGCCGCTTGAGAAAGCCGAGCTCGGCTCTGAGTTCACGCTGCGTGATCCCACCGGCCAGACGCAGACGCTCAAGTCCATCAAGGAAGGTGAGTCCGTCTTTGTGCAGAGCCCCGTGATCACCCAGTCCGGCATCTTCCAACTGCAAAAGGTCGGCACGGAAAAGACCACGCTGCTCGCCTTCAACATCGACGGTGCTGAATCCAATCTCAAAGCGCTGCCTGCCGCCGACATACAAAAAATAGCCCAGCGTCACGGTGCCTCCTTTGCCGACACCCTGCCAGCCTACCAGGCGCTCGACCGCACCCGCCGCCACGGAAGCGAACTCTGGCAGCCGCTGCTCATCGCCCTGCTGGTGCTGCTCTTCGCCGAAGTGCTGCTGCAACAGCACATCGCCAAAGGCTGAGGAGACTGAACGACCTATTGAAACACAGCTCCAAGAACTGTATTTAACAGCATGACGACTGCCACCCAATCCGCCAACTCCTTGCTATCACGGATCACGATTGATCCTGAGATCTGCCATGGGAAGCCCGTCATTCGCGGCCTGCGTTATCCCGTGGAGTCCATCTTGGAGTATCTTTCCGCCGGCGACAGCTTTGAAGATGTGCTGGCCGAATTCTCCGATCTCGAACGCGATGATTTGCGCGCCTGCATTGAGTTCGCGAATCAATCCCTCAAGCTCCGAAGCTGGCAGCTCATCGCGGCATGAATTGAGCATGTCCCCCCAAACCGAAACCACCCTGCGCTTCACCGGCGGCTATCCGCCGTTGCCGGTGATCCTGCTCGCGTTTGGTCTGGCGGCGCTGATGTGGTTTCTCTACCGCCGTGAGTTAAAGTTTGTCGGCAGTCGTGCGGCGCAGGTGCCCGCTGTACTGCGATCGCTGGCGGTCTTCATTTTGGCCCTGGCACTCGCGGGTCCAGTTTTGCGCCACGTCACCACTTTGCGGCAGCTTGGGCGGGTGGTTGTTGCGGTGGACAGTTCGGCCAGCATGCAGCTCACGGACGAAGCCGCTGGCGCTGCCGCAGGCACTTCCAAGGCACGCTTTCAACGTGCGGAGGATCTGCTGCTCAAAGGCACGACGCCGCTGCTGAAAAAACTCGCCGAGACGCAGGATGTGGAACTCGTGGCATTGCGCGGCATGAACACGCAGCGGCTGTGGTGGTACCGCCAGGGTGGCAAGGACACCTCCGGCGATATGCCGGCGACGTTTGAACTGCCGGCCACGTCTCCGATCACCAATCTCGATCAAACGCTGCGCGCCGCGCTCGGCCCCGCCACGCCTGGCACCGCACTCGTCGTGCTCACTGACGGCCAGCACAACTCCAGCGGCTCTCCCGAGGAATTCAGTACCGCGCTCAAGGCCAGCGGCACGGCCATCTTCACCATCGGCTTTGGCACGGAAATCCCGCCAGCGGATCTGGCGCTGCTGGCCGTCACGGCTCCTGAGTCCGTCTTTTCCAAAGAAAACTTTCAGGGTCGCCTCACGGTCAATGACAGCATGCCCGCCGGTGTGCCCGCCAATGTGCGCATCGAGAGCCAAGGCAAGGTGCTGTGGAAAAAGGATTTCACCACGGACGGCAAAGGTGAAAAGGGTTTCGATTTCATCTTCCCCGTCACCGAGTTGCCACCGCCCGCTCCTGGTCAGCGTGATAAAACGCTGCGCAGCGTGAACATCCTCATCTCCGCCAGCGGCGACCGCGCCGCGCTGGAAAAAACCCGCTCCAACAACGCCCGCGAGCTCTCCATTCATCTGCTGGAAAAGAAGCGCAAGGTGCTCATCCTCGATGGACGCCCGCGCTGGGAGTCCCGCTACATCCACAGCCACTTTGACCGCGATGAGCGCTGGCAGGCCACCCTCATCTTTGATGACATGGCCGACAACGCCGCCAATGGAAGCCTGCAAAAAGACTTCCCCAAGACACGCGACGACCTGCTCAGCTACGACCTCATCATCCTCGGTGAAGTCGCGCTGAATCGCCTCAAGCCGGACACCCTCGACTGGATCATCGAGTTTGTCGAAAAACGCGGCGGCGGCCTGATCATGATCGACGGCCAGCGCGGCAAACTGCACGAATGGAGCCAGGGGAAAACCGCCCCTCTCATCCCGGTCAAATTTAACACCCGCAGCACCAAGCTCGCCCCCACCAGTCTGGAACTCACCTCGGACGGCCAGCGCTTTGATGCGCTGCGCCTCAGCGATAGCCCCAGCGCGAACACCGCGCTGTGGCCTACGCTTTCCAAAGTGAACTGGCACTCGAACGTCGAGCCCCTACCTGCCGCCATCACACTCGCCAAGGCGCAGCAGCCCGCGATTGTGTTTCGTCAGGTCGGTGCCGGTGCGGTGCTATATCTTGGCACGGATGAGCTCTGGCGCTGGCGCTTCCAGGTCGCGGATTTGTATCATCAGCGTCTGTGGATGCAGCTTGGCGCATGGATCGCTGCGCCGCCGTTTCAGATCGACCAAAAGAAACTCTCCGTGGGCACCGACCGCTTGCGTTACTCGCCCGGCGAAGCCTCTGAAATCCGCGTGCGCGTGCGTAATGACAAGGGCGACATCATTGCTGATGCGCAGCCGCGGGCCTACCTCCTGCACGATGGCGTAGAAGTCGCCACACTCCAACTCGAAGCCGACCCCACCCACATCGGTGTCTATCGCGCTCTCACGCCACCGCTCAAGGCAGGCACCTAT
This sequence comes from Verrucomicrobiota bacterium, assembly GCA_025360015.1. Lineage (GTDB taxonomy): Bacteria > Verrucomicrobiota > Verrucomicrobiia > Verrucomicrobiales > Verrucomicrobiaceae > Prosthecobacter. The sequence continues at coordinate 16,879 of JANYCZ010000045.1, forward strand.
GAGATCGCCGTGGCGGAAAGCCCCAGCGCGCCACGCAGCGATGCACGCCTTTCTTTGCACGTCTCCGACACCGGCAATCCCGAGTGGGCCACGCTCACGATGAACCGCGCCCTGCTGGAAACCATGGCCACCAACAGCGGCGGTCGTTTCCTACGCGAAGAACAGGCCGCCACCGATCTCCCCGGCCTGCTGCAAAGCATCGACGGCAAACAAGTCATCACCCAGGAGACGAACCTGTGGTCAAGCTGGTGGTGGTTTGGTACCGCCATCCTGCTGCTCACCGCCGAGTGGCTCATGCGCAAGCGGCTGAAACTCGTCTGACCATGGCCGCCTCCAACGATCTCACCCAGCTTGCTGTACGCGTGTCACCCAACGCGAAGAAATCTGCCTTCGCCGGATGGACTGCCGACGAGAAAGGCCGCCCCGTGCTGCTGGTGAAACTGCACGCGCAGCCCGTCGATGGCCAGGCCAACACCGAACTGCTGCGCTTCCTCGCTGAAGCTCTCGACTGTCCCAAAAGCCAGATCACTTTGCTGCGTGGTACTTCCAGCCGACAAAAGACTGTGGAACTGCCTGCGGCGATGATGGAGCGGCTGCCGAAGTAGCCTTGTTGCTGCGCAACAAGGGTTCCCTGTTCCGCAGGAACATGGCTCCTTTCCTCACCCCCGCGTCCGTTCCAGCAGGTTCATCATGAGGAAGGACAGCAGCAGCGCGAGTTGCTCGCCATCATCCGCCGGGCCTTCCTGGATCAATCCGAAGCGGCCTTCGAAAAAGGCGGACTGCTTGGTCAGGCGCAGCGTGGGCGCACCGGCTTCCCCACGGGTGGCGATGTAGCTCGGGTGTAGCATGAAGCCGGTGAACATGCCCACGATGGGGATTTCCCCGACCAAGCCATCCAGCATTTTCGTCCACGGATTGGCTTCCTGAATCATAAACGTCGGCGTCTGCATTCCTGGAGCAAAGACATCGTAGTGCGCCCTCCACAGGGACTTCATCCCGCGCCTGCCGATTGCACCGAGCACCAGCCCCGTGGGAGATTTAAACGTGTAGCGCGCCGACCAGTCGATGATGCGGTCCGCCTCGATCGTCGCCAGCAGCGTCTGCATTGTGTCATCCGTGAAGACCTCCACCTTTTCCCGAATGCGAAACAGCTTCTGTTTCACGTAGCAGATCGTTCTGCCGCCGGCATCCGTCACGTAGATCTGCGGAGAGAGTGCGAGAAGTTTGAAGGTGAAAGTGAGCGGGTAGTTCATGAGGCGGCCAAGGTGGCTGGACGGGACGTGGTTGCAATGAGAGAACTGGCGTGGTTTTGGAATCGCCGCCCAGCATGCCCTTAAGTCACTTTTGCGAACATGGGCAGGCTACCAGTCACGTTGATCGAGAATGTCATCGATATTCTCCAAACCGGCCAGTTTTGCGATCTCCTCCAAAAGTGAGCAAAAATATTCCCTCTCATCGGTATCAATGCCGTTTTCGAGGTTCTCATCGTCGTTCACCTCGTTTAGCTCTTCGATGCAGGTCTGAAAAAGTTCACGTCCTTGCATTTTGCTGGCACTTCCAGGCAACGCGACCAGATTTTTGAGAAGCTTGTTAAACACAGGCTTCGCTGCTTTCATCACATCCTCATATCCGAAGTCCATGTCGAAATACTTGGTCCTTCGATATTTGGTCAGCGCCTCCCGATCCAGTGGCAGTGCGTCACAGGCAGGCGAAATTTGAGCCGCAGCAGCCCCTTGGTCGTTTCGCAAATGCTTCAGCAGCTTTTTCCCACTGCCTCCGGCCAGCTTGAGCAATTCTGGAGGGAGCGGATTTCCCTGCACAAAGACCTCGCATGCCGAAAGCGCACCCAGGCTTCTGGGGAGTTCATGCAGCCGGTTCCCTCTGAGGCTAAAGCTTTCCATGGATAACAGCAGCCCGATCTCCTCCGGCAACACGCCAATTTGGTTGCCATCAATATTTAAAACCATCAAAGCAGCAAGCCGCCCGATCTCAGGAGGCAAGGCCGTGAGAAGATTTTCATCCAGCATGAGATGAGTCATCGCGCAAAGGTCGCCTATCTCCGGGGGGAGCCGTGTAATTTGATTGTTGTTTAGCTGCAAATCCGTCAACGCCAGAAGCCGCCCCAGTTCAGGCGGCAGTTCGTTGAGATTGTTGCCTCGCAAACTGAGCTCTCTTAGACACTGCAACTGGCCGACCTCGGATGCCAATGTTTCCAGCTTGTTATCAGAGAGATCCAAGGTCGTCAGCGCCAAAAGCTCACCCACCTCCGGCGGGAGCTTCCTGAGTTGATTATTGCAGAGCCACAGCTCCTCCAAGCTCTTGATCCGGCACACTCCCGAAGAAATCAAAGAGCAATGGTTATTGCTGAGATCAAGCACCCTCAATGCAATGAGCCCAGACAGATCCTCCGGCAACGCCGTGAGTTCATTGCCCTCCAGCCTAAGCTCTGTCAAAGCAGAGAGCCGACCGATTTCACGCGGCAGGCGTGTCATGCCATTGCTTCCGAGTGAAAGTTTCGTCAACGAATTCAGCCCTGCAATTTCATCCGGGAGCGTAACAAGTCTGTTTTTGGCAAGGGTAAGTTCCTGAAGCGCTGCGAGCCTGCCAATCTCCGGCGGAATTGAGGCAAGTTGATTGTCATCAACAAAGAGCTTTGTCAGCTTTGGCAGGTTGCCAATTTCACAGGGCAATGATGTGAGCTGATTTCGTCTGATCCTCAGTTCATCCAAAGTCGATAGGCGCTCGATTTCTGGCCCCAGTTCGGAAATCTGGGTGTTGTCAAGATTCAACAGTTTCAGTTCCGGAAGCTGAAAAACTGCGGGCGGCACCCCCTTGATCCTGTTGCCTTGTAAATCAAGCTCTTCCAATGCCCTGAGATGGCTCATCTCGGGAGGCAGTGTCGTCAGTTGATTGTTTTCGAGAACAAGTCTCCTCAATTTGCCAAGCCCGCAGATTTCGGGAGGCAACGAAGTGAGTTTGTTATTCCAAAGGATAAGAACCCGCAGCTCACCCAGTTGCCCGATCTCAGGCGGCAAGGCTTCCAACCCGATCTCAGCAAAAGAAAGCCTCTCCTCCACGTCCCCAGCACGCAACCACGCATCGATTCTTCGTAAAGCTTCCGCATACGCTTCTTGAGGATCGTCGAAATTATAGCGAACCCACATTCAACTAATCAATCAGGAAATCATTTGGCTGGCAAGCTCTGAAGCAGCGCCCCCGCACACGCCGCCGCAAATTCTGGGGCGTTGATCTCGCAGTCCATCTCAATGAGCGGAATGCCGGGGCGCAGGTGCTGGCGGATGGCGTCAAACAGCGCCGCATCGGCCTCGGCATCATGGAACGGTTTGCCGGCAGCGCTGATGATGCTGATGGCCCGCAGCGGCAGCAGCACAGTGACGGGACCACGATAGGCGTTCGCCTTTAAGGCGAGGATGCGGCCCAATTCCGCACACTCGGCAGCATCCGTGCGCATCAGCGTCACCTGCGGATTGTGGATGTAGAAGTGCCGTCCTTCAAATTTCGAAGGCACACTCGCACGCTCGCCAAAATTCACCATGTCGAGGCAGCCAGGTGTGATGATGGCCGGAGTGCCCGCCCTTGCGGCCGCATCCAGGCGTGTCGGTCCGGCGCTGAGAATACCGCCCAAAAGCTCATCGGCCCATTCCGTGGTGGTGATGTCGAGCACGCCTGCAAACATCCCGCTTTCGATCAGCGATTCCATGATTTTGCCGCCCGTCCCCGTCGAGTGGAAGACGAGCACTTCGTACCCGGCTTCTTCGAGAATTTGTTTGGCCATGTTGACGCAGCTTGTCGTGTTGCCGAACATCGAGGCGGCGATCAGCGGCTTGTCTTCGCCTTCGGGCACTGTGGTTTCCACCATGCCGCAGATCGCCCCTGCCGCACGGGCAAGCAACACGCGGGAAATGCGGTTGATGCCGCTGACATCGACGATGCTCGGAAACATCACGATATCCTTCGTGCCGACATACGGGGCCACATTGCCAGCAGCCAGAGTGGAGACCATCACCTTCGGAAAACCGACCGGCAGCGCCCGCATGGCCGCCGTGCCGATGGCCGTGCCGCCGCCGCCGCCGAGCGAGATGACGCCCTGCACCTTGCCACTGGCGACCAGCGCCGACAAAAATGCCGCTGCCGCACCTGCCATGGCCGTCACCGCCTCGCCTCGGTCCTGACGCTCCATGATGCCTGCCAGGTCCACCTTCCCCGCCGCCGCGACCTGCTCGCGGGTGACATCCGGCTTTACCTGCGGCACATCCCCGCTGCCGGTGTCGATGAGAAGCGTCTGATGCCCGCGTGCGCGGATGATGTCCGCCACATAGGCGTGTTCGTGACCTTTGGTGTCGAGCGTGCCGAGAACTGCGATGGTTGCCATGGTGGCAGCATAAAAGCGGGTGCCAGAAGAACAGCAACCGTTTCACACCACCTCCTATCCGGGCTGCACCCGGCTTGACGGGCCAACTGCTGGCCATTAGTCTCGCAGGATGCCGCCTGTAGCAGCCATGCCCGCTGACAATCTCGATTTTGCGTGGGACCGTCCTGAAACGGCTTCCAGCCTGCGGGCACGTCTTGCCACTAGCACGGGCATTGACTGGCTGCACACCGCCGCCTGGCTCATGCGTGAGGCGCGGGTGGACCAGGTCTGGCAGTTTCTCACTCTGAAACAAGTCGCCGAAAGCTTCCCTCAGCTCAGCCCCATGCTTGGACGTCGTCGCCCCGTCTGGGAACATCTCCTTCGCGCCGCTCATGAGCTGGGAAGAATCTAATTCCTGCACACCGCTGAAACGTGATTTTCTCCGCGCTTGGTTCGCGCAGGAACAGCGTTTTTTCCTCACCGGTGGCAGTGCTCTGGGGCTGTTTTATCTCGATCACCGCCGCTCCTATGATCTGGATCTTTTCACCAGCGACGAGGTTGAGGGGATCGAAGTGCAAAACTTTGTGCACCGTATCGCGGCTGAAATCAAAGCCGACTGTCAGGCCCTGCGTACGGCTCCGGACTTTCACCGTTTTCGACTTACGCGTGGCGAGGAGCGTGAACTGGTGGACGTCGTCGTGGACCGTGCGCCACAGCTTGACGTGCAGAAGGTGGATTTCGATGGCATCCGCGTGGACACGCTGCGGGAAATCATTGCCAACAAGCTGACCACCCTGATCAGTCGCAGCGAATTGAAGGACGTGGTGGACCTCTACTTTCTGGAACAGGCAGGCCACGACCTGCTCGCCTCCCTGCCAGATGCTCAAACCAAAGACGGCGGCTGGGAGCCTGCCGTCGTCGCCATGCTTTTGGACGGGCTGCGCGTCACCGAACTACCGGCGTGGATGATACGCCATCTAGAGCCTGCGGAACTCCAGGCGTTTCTGAACCGCCTGCGCATGGCCATTGCGGAGAAAGCCTTGCCTGCGGCATAGGGGGGAAAAGATGGCCCGGAGCGGGGCCTTCAGCAGCCCTCAAAGCAATACCCCCTCCATTTTCCTCCCCCTCCGGCATTGAACCCGGCGGATTCCTCGCCAAGTCAGGGGGTCCCACCCATGTCCCAAGCCGTCTTCCGCACCATCCCCCTCCGCGAACTCAACGCCGACCAGCTCCTCGATCTCTCGAAGCGCATGAAGCTCTCGCTCTCACGCGCCGACATGCTCGCCGTGCAGAAGATTTACCAGGACGAAGGCCGCGAGGCCACGGACGTCGAGATGGAAGTCATCGCCCAGACCTGGAGCGAGCACTGCAAGCACCGCATCTTTGGCGCGAAGATTCTGCACACGCTCGATGGCAAGGAGGAGGTCGTGGACGGCCTGTTCAAGACCTACATCCGCGCCGTGACGGAGGACATCTGCAAGACCAAGCTGGACTTCGTGCTCGGTGCGTTCGAAGACAACGCAGGCTTCGTGCGCCTGGACGCCGACAAGGCCGTGTGCCTCAAGGTGGAAACGCACAACCACCCGAGCGCCATCGAGCCCTACGCGGGTGCGAATACCGGCCTCGGCGGCGTGATCCGCGACATCCTCGGCGCAGGCAAAGGCGCGAAGCCGGTGGCCTCCATCGACGTATTCTGCTTTGGTCCGCCTGACATCGAGCAGGAGGACATCAAGGCCAAGGACGTCATCCATCCGCTGGGCGTCATGCGTGGCGTGGTGCGCGGCGTGCGCGATTATGGAAACCGCATGGGCATCCCCACCGTGAATGGCGCGATCCAGTTTGACGACACCTTCATTTACAATCCCCTCGTGTTCTGCGGCACCGCCGGCATCATCCCGATCAAGGACATCGCCAAGGAAGTGAAGCCAGGACATCTGCTCATCGCCGCCGGCGGTCGCACCGGCAAGGACGGTCTCAAAGGCGCCACCTTCTCCTCCGCATCGCTCACCACCGACTCGCACGAGGAAGACCAGACTGCGGTGCAGATTGGCAATCCCATTGAAGAAAAGAAGGCTGCCGACTTCGTGCTCGCCGCACGTGAGAAGGGCCTCATCCAGTTCGTCACCGACTGCGGTGCCGGTGGTTTCAGCTCCGCCGCAGGCGAAATGCTGCGCGACACTGGCGGTGAAGTGTGGCTGGAAAACGCCCCGCTCAAAGCCCCCGACCTCGAAAGCTGGCAGATCTTCATCAGCGAGTCCCAGGAGCGCATGGTCATCGCCATCGAGGAAAAAGACCTCGCTGCGATGCACGAACTTGCCGCCATTTACCAGACTGAACTCTGCGTGCTGGCCAAGGCCGATGGCTCCCAGCGCCTCAAAGTTTCCCATCACGGCACCATCGTCTGCGATCTACACGTGTCCGCTCTTCATGAGGCCCCGCGCCGCGAGATGAAGGCCAAATGGCGCACCCCGCCTGCGGTGAAGCCCGTAGTGCCCGTGCGTCCTGAATCCTGGACGGCCACGCTCAAGACCCTGCTCGCCGATTTCTCCATCGTCTCCCGTGAGCCGATCATCCGCGAGTACGACCACGAAGTGCAGGGCAACACCGTTCTCAAACCCCTCGCCGGCGCTTCAGGCGACGCCCCGCAGGACGGCAGCGTCATCCGTGTGGATGGCAGCCAGCAGCTCGTCGCCCTCGCTTGTGCCTTGCTCCCTGAGTGGGGCAAGACCGACCCGCATCTCATGGGCCGCGCCGTGGTGGATGAGTGCGTGCGCCAGCTCGTCGCCATGGGGTCCAATCCCGACCGCATCGCCATCCTGGACAATTTCTGCATGGGCAACCCAGACAACGAGCGCGAGCTCGGTGCCCTGGTGGAATGCACCAAGGGCATGGCCAAGACCGCCATCGCCTACGCTGCGCCCTTCGTCTCCGGCAAGGACAGCTTCTACAACTACTTCATCACGGATGAAGGCCCCGTCTCCATCCCTGTCACGCTGCTGCTCAGCGGCTTCGGTGTCGTGGAAGACGCCAAGCACGTCATCGGTGCCTCCCTGCGCCGCATCGGCAGCAAGATCGCCATCCTCGGCAAGGTCAGCGCCGGACTGCGCGGCAGCATCGTCGCCAAGTACACCAAGGGCATCGGCATGGACGCCGGCCCCGACTTCTGCGAAGTGGAAAGCCTCGCCGCCTACCGCCGCTACTTTGAACTCGTGAAGCAGGGCGCCATCCTCAGCGCGCATGACATCGGCGAGGGCGGCCTCGCCGTCGCCCTGGCCGAAATGGCCTTCAGCGGCAAAGGCGGCCTGCGCATCGCCACGGACAAGATGCCCGTCGCGGGCAGCGGTCTTACCACCGCCGAGCTTCTCTTCGGCGAAACCCCGGGCCGCCTGCTCATCGAGATTGCCCCCGAACACGTCAGCGCCGCCGAAGCTGCCGGCCTCACCATCATCGGCGACTCCACGCGCGATCCTTACCTCTACATCTCCCACAACGGCACCACCCTGATCGACTCCCCGATTGATCAGCTCAAGCCGCTGTGGCGGGACGGGCTGGTGAAGTATTATTGAAGCACCGATCTCACTCCGCTGAGATGAGCCACACACTTTCGCGAGCAGGAACTCGCTTGCGAATTCTGTGTCCGAATTCTTATTGAATCAGTTCCGCGACTTCCGCGTGAACCTGAGCCAGACCCGCATCCATTGATCCATCCCGACATCAGAGCTCCGCACAGCGGCCAGCCGGTGGACTCTCATGGTTGACTCCACTCGTGCCCATTGCGTGTGGCAATGGATATGTCTGCGTCGCATGTCCTCCTTAGTTTGAGCCCTGAGCCCCCGCCGCCTGCGCAGGCAGCCTTAGCCGGCAGCAGACGCAGGTGCCGCCAGCGCTGCGAGGTGTGATTTCAAAGGTCGCCCCCACGCTCTGGGCTCGGTAGCGCATGGTGCGCAGGCCCATGCCTGCGCCTGCGAGCGACTTGCCTGCGCCCATGCCCACGCCGTTGTCTTCCAGACGCAGTTCCAGCACATCGCCCAGCCGGTTCAAGACGATGATGATTTCACGGGCGCGGCCGTGCCGCACCGCGTTGGCCAGCGCCTCCTGGGCGATGCGATAGAGATGCATGGCCGCCTTGGGGCAGTCGATGTGGATCTTGCCGTTCTCCTGGACTACGATGGCGACGCCGGTCAGCCTGCTGGTGTTGGCCGCGAGCTCCTTCACGGCGACGGAGAAACCGAACTCATCCACATGCATCGGGGAAATGCCACGGGCGAGATCACGCGCATCCGCCACCGTCTGCTGCACAGACACCTCCACCAGGGAGGCATCCTGCGCCACCGGCAGCTTCAGCGAGTGCAGTTCCTCTGCCAGCGAATGCACAGCGCAGCCGATGGCCGCCAGTTGCTGGCAGAGACCGTCGTGGAGATCTTGGCCGATGCGCTGCTGCTCATGCTCGCTGACCTGGATGATGTCCAGCTCGAGCTGGCGGCGCTCCTCCAGCATCCGAATGTGGGACGCGTCAGCGTCCTGCTTGCTGCGCACGGCAGCCACGGCAAACACGAGCACACAGAAGTAGAACTCTCGGTTGAGCATGGCCCAGGCATAGCCCATCTGTGTCGCATAGGGGTGGGTGTCTTTGTTTGCCACCCACCACACCCCGCCGGCCACGATGGCAACAAACAGCCCCCCGCGGGCACCTGACCACCAGACGGCCAGAATGATGGGCAGCGCGTAAAAGATAAACCAACTGATCTCCCAACCGGTGATGTTGTCCAGCCAGCCAAGAGACACCGTGAGCAGCACGGGCATTAAAAGGGAAAGCCAGAGAGGACTGGCGCGCATTTTGACGGTGAGGCTGCCCGAACGCATTCTGAAGGGCAAAGGCAGCGGCCAGAACTCCGGGCTGTTCAAAGCGATGTCGCTCATGAGATGAAAAGTGGCGAATTCAGCATGGGAGCAGAGAAGCGCAATAATGGAAATGTGCCAAGGATAATACCTTCCTTCTCATTCGAAAAATCTTAGAATGCAGTGATTGCAGCCGCCACACGCTCGCTCCCCCTTCCAAACGCAAAGGCTCAAGGCCTGAGTGACCCGCAGGGGGCGGATCCCTCCAGTCGACAGGTCTTCCCCGGGTTCAGGCCCATGCGCGAAAGGAGCATGAACTGTGGCGTTCAAATCATTGGGATCCCTTCCCTGCTGGATCCATCATTGTCTTCCTATCTCCGGCCTGCTTGCATGGCAGCATGTCTTCACCTCTCGTCCTCCTGAAAGCATTCGTTCTGCTGCTGGCGCTGACCGTACTGCCGATGGCGCTTTTCGGCCTGTGCTGCACGGTGACCTGGCAGAGCAGGTTGTTCAGTGCGTCCGTCGGCATGATCGGCCTTGGGCCGCTGTTGTGGTGCATCGGGTATGAGAGGGGGTCGTTGCTTCAGGGGCGTGTGGGGAAAAGCTTGCTGGTGGCGGGCGTCGCCGGATTGGCGGTGGTGGGCTGGCTGGCACCGGATGGGCACACCGCTGAAGGTGCGAAAATTCACACGCGCTACTCGCCCCGTGGCGGCCAATACATCGCGTGGTCCATTGGGGGCTTGCTGCCTGAGATTGATCAGCTTCATCTCGGATACGCGGTGGCAGTGGCCTTCGATCCTTTGTTCACTCGGCAGCAGCGCCGTGATATTTCGGCAATGACCGACACGATGTATGCCGAGATGGGGGCGGACGCAGACTTCACTGCCGTCGGCTCCGCACTGCCGTCGATCTACCGAGAGATGGGCTTCGAAGAGTTTCGTGACGGGCATTACTTCCACTACATTCCGGCGGGCGTGGACCGCGGCAAACCGACGCCGACACTCGTCTTTCTGCATGGCAGCGGCGGGAATTTCAAAGCCTACGTCTGGCTGTTGTCAAAGGTCGCCGATGAGCTTGGCATCACGGTCATCGCGCCCACCTTCGGCATGGGGAACTGGGAGAAACGAGGGGGGTATGAAGCCATCACGCGGGCGATTGCGGATGCCGGACGGCACGCAGCGATTGATCCTGACCAAATCCACCTCATGGGCCTTTCGAATGGCGGCAAAGGTTTGTGCCTGGCTGAATCAACCGCCGGGCCAAAGTTCCGCACGCTGATTTTTCTCTCTGCAGTGCTGCATGACCGCATCAAACCGGGCGAACTCGCCGCGCGTTTGCAGCAGCGCCGGATCCTGATTCTTTCGGGCGGCAGCGATGACCGCGTGCCGTGGGAGTATGTCGCAGGCTATGCCGAGAAGTTAAAAGCAGGCGGCCTGGACGTTACGACCCGCCGCTTTGAGGGTGAAGATCATTTTTTGTTTTTCCGACAGCGCGCCGAAGTCCTCAAACTCGTCACCGAGTGGATCCCAGCGGCAGAGGCCGCACCCATTCCACCGCCGCGCTGAATCTCACCTCACCCCGCCTTTTTCAGCCAAAGAAACTTTGGCCTCCTCGATGAACTTGAGAAGCTGCGGGTCTTCCGGCTGGGCGCGGGCGGCGTGCTGATAGTGATCAAGGGCGCGATGCGGCAGGCCGGTTTGGTAATAGACGAGGCCCAGGGCCTTGTGCGTCTGCGGGTCGTCGGGGATGGTGGTGAGGATGTCGCGGAAGACGGCTACGGCATCATCGTATCTGCCCACACCCGCGAGGCTGAGGCCCAGAGTGAAGGCCACCGGCGGCCTGGCGGTGGCGGTCTTGTCCATGTTGATGAGCTGCAGGGTGGTGTCCAGCGCCTCCTTGGGGCGGTTGAGCCTGAGCAGTGAATTAGAGAGATTGAGCAGCCCATTTTGAAAGCGCGGCTCGACTTTGAGCGCCTCGCGGAAGCATTTCACCGCCTGTTCGTTCTTCCCCGCGTCGGAGTAGGCCGCGCCCAGATTGCCCCAGGTGCGATATTTGCCGGGACTCTTGGCCACGGTGTCTTCCCAGAGGCTCTCACGCGTGCGCCAGACATTGTTGCGGATGCAGGTTTTCCAGGACAGGGCACTGAGGCACAGGAGTGCAAACACCGGCACACCCACGCGGAGCACAGCGGGACGCAGGCTTCTGCTGCGCAGCCGGTCCAGCAGGCAGGCCACCAGGATGAAGATGCCGATGGAGGGCAGGTAGGAGCGATGCTCCGCCACGAGATCTGGCAGCGGCACCAGCCCTGATGACACGAAGAGAGTGAGGAAAAACCACACCACGCAGGCAAAGCCCAAAACAAAACGCACATCCCCACGGAAACGGCGGAACAACGCCCAGGTGGACAGCACCAGCCCGCCCAAGACCGCCACCGCCAGCAGCACCGGCCCTTGAAAGAGCGATCCATAAATCGGCCATTCCGGATCGAGGTTCAATCCATTGGGCCAAAACAACTGCCGCAGGTAGTGCGTCATCACCGTCAGTTCGGTCACGATGTAATGCCAGTGATGCAAGGGCGCATCCCGCGAGTTCACAATGTTCACGGCGGCGTGCATGTCATAGCCGCCGTGCTGCGCTGCGGCAGTCAGAAACACGAGCAGCGGTATGAGCGGCATGCACAGCAGCAGCGGCAGCGCCCTGAGAAGTGCGGCCCGCAGCCGTGTGCCGACCACCAGCCAGTCCAGCAGCAATGCCAGCAGCGGCACCACGCAGGCGTCTTCCTTCGTCTGCATGGCCAGGAGTACCGCGACCACCGCCCCGCCACGCAGCAGCCCCCTGCCCCACGGTGACCGCATGTAGGCAGAGGCAAAATACAGGCTCAGGCTCAGGAGTGAAAACAGCACCACCAGCGAGGTGAAGCGCTGGATGATGTAGGTCACGGATTCCGTGGCAAGCGGATGCACCGCAAACAGCAGCGCCGCAGTGGCGGAGATGAAGAGCACGGAGCCGCGCTGCAACTGAGCGGCCAGCACGGAGCGGCAGAGCAGCAAATTTACCAGCGCGTAGATCAGGATCGAATTCAGGGCGTGAATGGCGATGTTCACGAGCCGGAACCCGTGCGGATTGAAATCATCCAGCAGGTAGTTCAGGTGAAAACTCGCGTAGGCGACCGGGCGCAGGATGGCATTGACGGCATAGTCAGGATCGGTCCCAATTTTCAGCGGACGGTTCGCGAACTCGTCGAAGTTTTTCAGATAGTCGAAGTTGCTGGCGTCGCGGAAAAAGGGGTTGTCCTTGAGATACGTGTGGTCGTCAAACGCCATGGGGAAGTCGGCCGTCCAGACATACAGACCGGCACAAAGGCCCGCCAGCACAACTGTCAGAACAGCGTGGACCCAAAGCCGGGATACTGATGAAGTCTGCCCGGGCGTTTCCGCCAGCGCAGGTGATGGCATGGCATCGACAGCAGGAGTCGTTGCAGGCCGTACCGCATGTCTTTCTTTGGGGTGTTTTTTGCGGCTGCGTTTTGGCATTGCTTCAGGGGTTTAATTCCGAAGCGTACTTTGCCCTGCAATGGCCCATCCCAGCAAATAACACACCCTGTGGTGTCACACACCACAGGGGCTAAAGCAATCACGCAGAGTGGTTTAAGCACCGTGGTCGCGCACCCACTGCCCGGCACGCAGATAGAGCTCCGCCGCGCTGCGAAGCTGCAGCTTTTCCTTGATGCGGGCGCGATAGGTTTCCACCGTGGATTCACCCAGATTGAGCGTCTGCGCGATCTCGCGCGTGCTCTTGCCACGGCCAAGCATTTGAAACACTTCGAGTTCACGATCTGCGAGGGTTTCCATGCCGGCCAATTCGCTGTTGCCGCGCTTCTGCGTCATGCGCTCCAGCAGCTTCGCCGTCATCTGCCGGCTGGCGTAGACATCGCCCTTCATCACGCAGCGGATGGCTTCGATCACCTCGGTGGAGGCTTCGTTTTTGGTGATGTAGCCCTTGGCACCGGCACGCAGGGCGCGCTCGGCGTAGAGTTCCTCATCATGCATGGAGAGCACGAGCACATTGACGTCCAGCCCCTGGGCCTTGATATCCTTGAGCAGTTCCAGTCCGCTGGAGCCATGCAGGGTGATGTCCACAATGGCGATGTCAGGCTTGGTCTCCAAGATCAGCCGCATGGCGTCGCGGATGTTGTCCGCCTCCCCGCAGATGGACATGCCGAGGTCACGGTCAATGAGCTGTCCCAGATGCTCGCGGAACATGGGATGGTCCTCCACCAGGAGCACCTTGTAACTGTTCGCTGTTTTTAATTCGTTTTTCTTCATGGGTTTTGAGATTTTTTGAACTGGTCCAGCGGCACGCTGCAGAGAACGCGCGTGCCTCCCTGGCTCCGGGGCTCGACTGCGAGGCCGCCGCGCAGCGCCTGCGTACGGTAGTACATGGTGCGCAGGCCCATGCCGTCGTCCGGCCGGTCTGCCACGGCGGGCATGCCCCGGCCATTGTCGTCCACGCTGAGCTCCAGCCGGCCGTCTGTGATCTTGGTCGCGATGGTGATCTCCGTCGCACCGCTGTGCTTCACAGCATTGGCCACCGCCTCCTGGGCGATGCGGTAAAGATTCATGGAGACTTCCGGCGCATCCAGCGGCACGTCCACGCAGTCCTTCACCACGATGGGGATGCCTGTGAGGCGGCTGGTCACCTTCCCCAGATCCTCCAGCGACGCCGCCAGGCCGCTGCGGTCCACATGCACGGGAAAGATGCCGCGCGCGAGATTGCGCGCCTCCAGCACCACCTCCTGGAGAGAGGTCTCGATCAAGCTGGCGTCATGCGCGGACTGCACGCCCTGCGCCTGCAGATCCTCCGCCAGCACGCGCGCCGCGCAGCCGATGGCCGCGAGCTGCTGGCAGATGCCGTCATGCAGATCCTGGCCGATGCGCTGCTGCTCATGCTCGCTGACGCTGACGATGTCCTTTTCCAGCTGCCGGCGCTCCTCCAGCATGCGAATGCGCGCCGCGTCCGTCTCATGCTTGTTGCGCAGTGCGGAAACCGCAAACACCAGCGCACACTGGTACACCAGGCGGTTCACCAGTGTCCAGACGTAGCCCTGCGCCGAAAGCCGGGTTGTGCTCATGTTCGCCAGCCACCAGACCACGGCGGAGAGGAGCGCAATGAACATCCCCGGCTTGTTGCCAGCCCACCATACCGCCAGGAAAATGGGCACCCCGTAGAAGATGAGCAACGTCACCTGAAAGCCGGTGATGTAATCCAGCCAGCCGATGCCCAGAACGATGACCGTCATTATCACGATCGTCAGCCACATCGACTGGCTGCGCATCGTTTCCGTGACTCCCGACCACAGCTTTGACCGCTTTCTGCCTGCGTCCTGCGACAGGCTGGTGGTGATCGGGGGGCTGGGGCTGCTGGTGGCATTCATGGCATTGATTTCCATTCTTTTACCATACCCTTAAACTCATTGTAATCACGAATGTAATCCGCTGGTTCATACGGGTGCGAGGCCAGCACCAGGAGCACCGAGTCGACGGAATGCAGGTGCTCCCGCGCCCATACCAAGGGCGGCACCAGCACGCCATGGGTCGGCCGGTTCAGGCAGAACTCCTCGCGGTTCTCCCCATCATCCACGCAGAGGTGGCACTCCCCATGCACGCAGATCAGAAACTGCGCGCACTGCCGGTGGGCATGCTCCCCGCGCGTGCTTTCCGAAGGGATCCCGTAGGTCATGAAGATGCGCTGCGGCACAAACGGCAGGTCCTGGTTGAACTCCAGCGCCGCCAGATTCCCCCGCACACTGTCCACCACATGGCGCAGATCAAACAGGCGCACCCCGCGCACCGTGCAGTCTTCAATGGTGGTCTCGTGGATCATGCGGAAAGGGGTTGTGCATGGGTCATCAAAGTACGCACCAGGGACTGCGGCTTGCCGGAGACGGTCATGAAAGCACGGCCGACATACTCGCCGATGAGCCCGAGCATCAGCAGTTGTGCACCGCTGAAAACTGCCAACGCCCCCATCAGCGATCCCCAGCCGAGCTGCCGCTGCCCCACGAGGCAGGTTTCCAGCACCACTTCCGCCAGCACCACCGCGCCCAGTGCGCAGAGCAGCCCGCCCAGCACACTGGCCAATCGCAGCGGCATGACGCTGAAATCAAAGAGGAGGTTCATCGCCAGGCGGATCAGCTTGCGCGACGTGTACCCGCTGCTGCTGCCGCTGCGCTCCACATGAGCCACCTCCAGCGTGGCGATGCGGTTGGTGGCCCCGAGAATGAGCCCATCAATGTAGGGGTAAGGACCGCGATAGAGAACGATGCGGTCAATCAATGAGCGCCGCAGCGCGCGGAAGCTTGAGAGGTAGAGGTCGCTCGGCTTGCCCAACAGAAAGACCGCGCAGCGGTTCACCAGCCAGCTCGCTGCATTGCGCGCCCAGTGATGCTGCTTTTCCACATAGCGCGAATACACCACCTCGGCCCCGGATTCACGCAGGTGCTGCAGCAGTCTGACCGCTTCAGCGGGCGGATTCTGCAGATCATCATCCAGATTCACCACGTATTCCCCACGGGCACGGCGGTAGCCTTCCAGCACGGCGGCGTGCTCGCCAAAATTGCGCGCCAGCTCCACCAGCGTCACCGGCATAGGAAAATCCGCAACCATGCGCGTCGCCGTCATGAAAGTCGCGTCCGTGCTGCCGTCATCCACCAGCACCAGTTCCCAGCTTTCCGGCAAAGACAAAGCGCGGAAAGCCTCCAGCAACGGACGCAGGCCGGGACCGGTGTTGTACAGCGGCACCACAAAGCTCAGCCCCGGTGCAGCTTCAGTATCTGCCATCTGGCTTCCCTCCGGCAGGCAGTTGGATTTTGCGCGCGACGGCAAAGACCGAAGACCCAAATGGCAGGCGAAACTCACGGCACATCTCCGCATCCACCCGGCCCATGCCCGCGAGCATCCAATGCATCCAGCCCGGAGTCAGCGCCAGGTCCGACCCCGCCGCAGCACGGCTGCCTTTCAGGCGGCTCAGGTGCCGCCACACCAGCAGCGGCAGAAACAGCCAGGCATTCCAGTAATGGATGTTTTCAACCACAAACCCGCAGCGGTCCAGCAGCGCCCGCACTTCACCTTCGGCATAGCGCCTGGCACCGCTGACAGCCACGTCATGGGCGCCGCGCAGCTCCTCAAACGCAGGCAGGTTCAGCACCAGCAGGCCATCCGGTCGCAGCACGCGGGCCATTTGCACCAGCGCCCGATCATCACTCACCCCGGCATGATAGAGCACATCCAGGCTGAGCACGGCATCAAAGGCGGCGTCGGCAAACGGCAGCGCCTCCACCGAGCCGAGCTGCACGCTGGCCAAGCCACGCTGGTGGCAGTGGCTCACCGCCGCGTCCGCAGCATCGACGCCCGTCATTTCCAGATCGCCGTTTTTTGCCTGCAAAAACTCCAGCATGCCGCCAGTGCCGCAGCCGGCGTCCAGCAGCCGTGCACCCGCTGGCAGTCTGCCTGACAGAGCGTTCACCACCAAACTGCGCAGCACCGCATGCCACCAGTGGCGGTCCTCCACCGCCCGCATGAGATCATATTCAGCGGCCTGCATGATCCAACGCCTCCATGACATCACACACGGCATCCACCGCCCCTTCGGACAGGCAGGGATGCAACGGCAGTGAGATGACTTTTTCGGCGGCTCTTTCCGATTCCAAGAGCGACACGTGGCTGCCACCAAAGGCAGGCTGCCGGTGCAGCGGCAGCGGGTAATGCACCGCCACCGGGATCTGAGCCTCCTGCAGATGCTGCCTCAAATCATCCCTGCGTTCACAACGCACGACGTACTGATGATAAGCATGCTCGCACCCGCCACGCACCAGCGGCAAAGTCACTACCGCGCTGCCTCGCAGCCTGGCATCATACTCCGCCGCCAGCTTCCGCCGTTGCTGAATGTTTTTGGAAAGTGACCCCAGCTTCACCCGCAGCACCGCCGCCTGCAGCTCATCCATGCGGCTGTTCACGCCGGCATGCTCGCTGATGTAGCGCTGCCTCCAGCCGTACTGACGGATCATATGCAGGCGCTCCGCCAGCGCGGCATCATTCGTGACCACCGCACCGGCATCTCCCATGGCCGCCAGATTCTTCGTGGGATAAAAGCTGAACGCCGCCGCCCGGCCCAGCGTCCCCACCATGCGCCCCTGCCAGCGGGCCCCATGCGCCTGCGCGCAGTCTTCCAGCAGTTCGATGCCGTGCTCATCGGCCACCTGCTGCAGCCTGCCCCAGTCCGCCGGATGCCCATACAAATGCACGACCACCGCCGCCTTCACGCAGCGCCCCTGCGGAGAGCGCAGCAGGGCGTCCAGCGAGACAGGACAAAGCGTGAAGGTGGTCGGCTCGATGTCGGCAAACACCGGCTCCGCACCACTGCGTGCCACGCCTGACGCCACCGCCGAGGGGGCAAAAGCCGGCACCACCACCTTGCTGCCCGCACCGATCTTCAGCGCCCGCAGCATCAGCTCGATCGCATCCGTGCCGTTCGCCACACCGACCACCTGCGCCGCGCCCAGAAAAGCGGCAAACTCCGTTTCGAAAGCCGCCACCTCAGCACCTAGAATGTAGCTGCCACTGTCACACACGCGCTGCAGTGCGCCCGCCAGTTCAGCGCGATGCGCCCGCTGATCCGACTGCGGATAGAGCACTGACCAGGAATTTGAGGAATATGACATCCACCATTTTCATCCCCGACACATTTGTCGCAAATAACGCTACGCGTGGCGGAAAATGCCACACTGGGTAAATGCCTCGCCTAGCAGCAGGCGGTGAGTTCTTTGCAGGACTCTTATGCGACTCGGTCAGCGTGCAAGAAAAACCGCGAAATCATGAAGGCAGATATGATTTTCATTTCCGCAGCGATCATCTTCCCTACAGCAGCCCGCCGGCCTTCACGTCGAGATATTTGTTGGCCAGCGCCACGGGGAGCATCTGCGCGGATTCATCCACGGTGAGTACGCGGCGGGCGCGCAGGGATTCCATCAGCTTGCGGCGCTCGCCGAAGTAATGGGTCAGCGCGCCGTATTGCAGCGCATCATGCAGGTGGTCGATAGGGGCCGCCGCGCGCTGCTCCAGCTCCTGCTCGCGCAGGGTGGCGGTGAGGACGAGATGCCGCTTCTGCATGGCACCGACGGCAGAGACCAGCGTGGCACCGTCTTCGCTGCGGAGATTGGTCAGCAGGATCACCAGCGCCCGCCGCTTTTGCAGCGTCATCACGCGTTCTGCGGCCTCGATGAAGTCGCTGGGCTCGCTGCTGGCCTCGTAGTTGTAAAGGTGATTGAGCAGCTTCGGCATGCTGTGCGCGCCTTTCACCGGCGGTAGCCAGCGCTGCACGCCGCCAAAGCCCACGACACCCACTTCATCCCCCTGCCGCAGGGCGATGAAGGCGATCAGCAGCATGGCATTGAGGCAGTGGTCAAATTGGCTGAGCCCGCCGTCCAGCGCGCGCATGCGGCGGCCGCAGTCGGGGACGAGCAGGATGGTCTGATTGCGCGTCTCTTCGTAATCACGGCTCACGAGCATTGAGCGGCGGGAGGTGGCCTTCCAGTCGATGCGGGAAAGCACATCGCCGTCCTGATAGTCGCGCAGTTGATGGAAATCGAGGGAGGCCCCCATGCGGCGGCGTTTGATGATGCCCATCTGCTCCACGCGGTTGGCCATGGCCAGCATGGCAAAGCGCACCACGGGCTCGTAGTTTGGATAAGCACGCGTCTGGCTCTCTCCTGCGATGAAATGCAGCCTCCGCCACAGGCCCAGGGCTGAATGCACCAGTACATGCGCTGGGGTGAAGGCATGCTGCCCACGGCGCACAAAGCGCGCCTCATAGGAGATCGCGGCAAACTCACCCGCAGGGATGCTGACACGATGAGGCAGACCTTCGGCCTCGGCTGCGGTGGGAATGCCGTCAAACACCTCCAGCGTCAGCGTGCGCCCGGCAGTGTGCGTCACCGTCAGCGTCACGGAAGACCCCACGCTCAGGGCAAAGCGGCCCGGCAGCGAGCGCTGGCCGGTGATGCGCCCGCGCCGTGGCAGCGTGCAGGCATCCACCAGCAAGAAGAGCAGCAGCGCTCCGCCGCCGATCTGCCAGACGAGAATGAAGCTGTCCCAAAGACATGCCGCCACCGCCAGGACGAGCCAGGCGATGAAGAGTCGGAGCAACAGGGCGGTCGGGCGCATGAAATTCAAATCAGACGCGGGGAGCCTCGATGGTCTTGAGCAGCGAGTTGAGCATGTCATCCACGCTCTGGCCGCTGATCGCGATTTCCGGCGCGAGCTGCACGCGGTGGCGCAGCACGGGCAGCACGGCGCGCTTCACATCTGCCGGGGTGATGTAGCCGCGCCCTTCCAGCAGCGCGTAGGATTTCGCGATGCGCACCAGGCTGATGGCCCCGCGCGTCCCAGCACCCAGCGAGATGGCGCTGTGCTGGCGCGTGGCACGCACGATTTTCACCGCGTAGTCCACCACCTGCTCCACCGCCTGCACGGCGGCGGCTTCTTCCTGCGCAGCGAGGATGTCCGCCGTGGTACAGATCTGCGGCACCGACTCGGTGGAAAGGCCGCCCCCTGCAGCCCGGGATGAGACGGCCTTCACGATCCACGTCTCGTTCGCCACATCCGGGTAGTCGATGAGCACCTTGAGCAGGAAGCGGTCGAGCTGCGCCTCTGGCAGCGGGTAGGTGCCCTCCTGTTCAATGGGATTCTGCGTGGCAAAAGTCATGAAGGGCGGCGTGAGCACGTGGCTCTCACCATCAATCGTCACCTGCGTTTCCTGCATCACTTCGAGCAGCGAGGACTGCGTCTTGGCCGGCGCGCGGTTGATTTCATCTGCCAGCAGCAGATTGGCAAACACCGGGCCACGGCGCACGCGAAAGGTGCTGCTGCTCATGTCAAAGAGCGTGTGGCCGCAGACGTCGGAGGGCATCAGGTCAGGCGTGAACTGGATGCGGCGGAAGGTGCCGCCAAAGGTGTGTGAGAGGGCCAGCACGAGATGCGTCTTGCCCAGGCCCGGCTTGCCTTCCAGCAGCACATGGCCGCCCGCCAGCAAAGCAGCGAGGACTTGGAACAGCACCTCCTCCTGCCCCACAAACACCTGGGCCACGGCCGCGTGGATCTTCCGGAAAATCTCCGTGCTGCGTGGCACGGACGGCGGCGCAAAACTGCCGGGTGGCGGCGGCGTGTAGAGGCTGGAGACGTCAGGTTCAGGGAGGAGCGGATTCATGGAGGTGAGGGTGAGGATTTAAAGCGCGCGGCGGATGGCCTGGAGATCGCGCATGAGATTGACGAAGTTGTGGGCGCTGTCTGGAGTTGACACGTCGAACGCGGCGGAGACGCGCTTGGCAGCAAGCCCGGTGCGGCGGGAGATTTCTTCGGCGAGCTGGTCGTTCATCTGCCGACTGCCGTCGTCCAGCGAGCGGTGGCGCTCACGCACCCGCTCCCATACGGCCTCACGCGCGGCATTCACCAGCAGCGGACTGCGCCGCATGCGCCAGAAGAACTCCCCCAGCGCGCCGATATGGCTGGCAAAATGGCGCGTGGAGTCCAGCTCCACCTCTGCCAGCGGCCCAAAGCGAGGCATCTGCTGCCAGAGCCAGAAGACGAGGCACAGCGCCAGCGTGACCACGGCCATCCAGCCATGCTGCCAGAGCAGCCCGAAGAAGCTCCCCGTCATGGTGGAGACAAACAGCACCTCCTTGCCGCCACGCTCCCCCACCAGCGCCGCCAGCCAGCGCGCATGATCGTGCTCGCCGATCCAGTGATTGCGGAAAGGCCGTGCATGCGCCAGCAGCGTGACGCTGCCCATGCCATGCTGCAGATGCAGCGCCTGCGACTCGTTCTTGGACCCGGCCGAGAACTCGCCCGGCCGCAGCTTGCGCTTGAGCACCATGCTGCGATAGCCGCCGAGGCTGAGATGGTAGGCCCTGCCATTCCATGCGACATCCTGCTCGGACTCCAGCCAGGACACATCATGCCGGTCTCCGTCCTCGTCGTCCTCCTCATCCGCAGCGGGTTTGTTTTCGTCTTTTTTCCCCGACTCTTCGCCATGGAATTTTTCCAGGGTGTCATTGCTCGCATCCTCCCGGACACGCTTTTGCACACCGACACCGAGCTGCTCCAGCACGGGGTCCTTCTGCTCCTCCAGCAGGATGGCGGAAATGAAGGCGCCATACTGCGTTTCAAAATCATTGTAGGGCCGTGTGCCGTCCAGAATGTAGATGAGGTGCCCGCCGCTGAAGGTCCAGCGCAGGAGCTGCCTGGCCCGCGCCTCCGGCAGGCCGCCTTCACCCGAGATGAAAATCACCGCGTCATGCCCGGGCATTATCCCCAGCGACTTCGCTTCATGGGCGTTGTGCCCGAGCTCATCCAGCAGCCGCTCCGCCGCGAGGAAGGGCTTCACCCGCGCCTTGCCTTTGAAGCCGGTGGTTTTTTCCACCTCCTCCCACTTGCCGTCCCAGCAGCCGCAGAGAAGCAGCATACCAGAAAGTGCCATGAAGGCGCGGATGGAGTGCGTCATCACGCCGCGCCTCCTTTCTCCACAAACGGCCACTGGTCGCACAGCGCGCCCATTTCTTCGTTCGACACCGGCATCACCGCGTACGCCACCTGCACCCACGCTCCCGTGAGCTGGCGGAAGTAGTCGGCCTCGCGTTTCTCTCCGGCCTGCACCACCTGCAGCAGGCAGTCTTCCTCCGTGTCGCTGTCAGTGATCGGCACCCGGCGGCGGTTCACCAGCCAGGACAAGGAGCCGCGATACAGCAGGCTGAGCGCTTCTTTGAAATCGCCTGCAGCCCACGCGGCGCGTGCAGCGGTCACGATGTCATCCGGCAGGCTCTCCGGCGTGATGTTCATACCCATCAGCACCCTTGGCGCACGCACCGGTGCCCTGCTGACACCGCGCGAGATGAACAGATGGCGGTTGTTCCAGAGATACACGATGAGCCAGATCACCACACCAATCACCAGCCCCCAAAGCAGCACCTCACCGATGAGTCCGAAAAAGTCCAGGACCCCAGCCCCTGACCCGCCAGATCTTGAACCCTTTTTGTCTTTATCTTTCTTCTCATCCCACACCCACCTCCGGGTTTGAATCTTGTGGATCTCAAACTCAGGCTCCTTGAGCACCTTCTGCACGGCCTTCGCAGGGTCTGCTTTCTCAGCAGGCTGCGCGTGAGAGTTCTTCGGCAGGTTGTTTAAATAGCCCTCCAGATTTTTGATCGCCGTGCGCGCGTCTTTGGCAGACCCTGGGGGTTCAAGGGCCTGCACGGAAGACTGCGCGCCGCAGATCATCAGCAAGGCAAGGATCAACGCCGCAACGGTGGAGGTCAGCCGCGTGGCCAGGCGGCGGAAGGCCAGTTCCACATCCCAGCCTTCGATGCGCGTGCGGCAGTTCAAATACAGCGCGAAACCAGCCCCCACATAGAAGGGCTCGACCAGCGTGACGACGACCATGTGGCAGGCCGCGCCCCACCAGAAAAACCCATTCGGAATCGTCGTCTCGAAGTCGAAGGATTGACCAAAGCCCGCCCAGTCAGGCTGGGCAGATTCCGGCAGCATGCCATACGTGCCCCACATGAGCCCGATCCATGCGGCCATCTCCAGGTTGGAAAACGCAAAGGTCGTGGACACGCCGGAACCGCCGCCGTCCATCGCCAGCGTTTTGATGCGCTGATGCACCGCCGCGCCGCGCAGCCCTTCCAGCATCTGCGGAGGCAGGGCAAAGCTGCGGATGAAGGACAGCCGCCGCCATAGCAGCGCAGGCAGGCAGTTCTTGATCCACAGCCGCGGCCACTGCTTCCACGTTTCCATGAAGGTGGGCCGCACCCCGAAGGCGGCGCGGCTCAGAAAAAACAGTGGCACCCGGTCATACAGCGGCTTCAGCCACCACACGGCCAGCGGGATCCACTCCGGCGCTGAGCGCAGCAGCACGCACACCAGCGCCCACAGCGGCAGCACCGTACAAGCCCACAGCGCCATGATGCCGCCGTAGTCCCGCCGCACCATCGCGCAGCCCAGGTCCACGGACTCCCACGGCTGGCGCGGCCGCAGCGTGACGGTGATGTCCTCAAGCCGCATCCGTCTGCCTCCTCCCGCTGAACATGAGAAACATCGCCACCGCCAGCCAGCAGAGAGCGCCAACGGTAAACTTGATCGTGGGAGGGTAATCCATCGGCGACCAAAATCCCTCCAGCACCGCCGCGAGGCTGGTCAGCACCGCCGCACCGATGAGCAGAGGCAGCGCCTTCCTCCCGGCCAGCACCAGCGCCGCGCGCCGCTCCAGCCTGCCGGGCCGCAGCACGGACCAGCCGACACGCATGCCGGCCATTGCCGAGATCACGATGCCCGTGAGCTCCGGCGCCCCATGCGCCACCACCCAGGTGTACAGCGTCAGCGGATTGCCCGAGTAATGCACGTAGCCAAACACCGCACCGAGGTGGATGGAATTGTACAGCAGCACCCCCAGCGCGCCCACCCCGCCCAGAATGCCACCAGCGAAGGTTCGGAAGTCGATGCTGACATTGTTCATGATGTAAAAACAAAACGCGCTGAAGCCAGAGCCAAAGCTGTCGCGCACATAGTCAGACGGCTTGCTGGCCTCTCCATACATGCTCTCGATCTGCGCCATGCCGCCCGGCCCCAGCAGCGCCATCGCCCATTCAGGATGCGCAGGTGTGATGACGGCGATCAGCACCGCCGGCAGATAAAACAGCGCCGTGCACCACCAGAAGAGCTTCCACTCCGCGCGCACCGCCTGCGGAAACTCCACCAGAAACAGGCGCACAAACGTCTCCCAGCCCCCGGCGCTGCGGCGCTCCAGCAGGCGGTAGCCACGGATCGCCAGCGCATTGAGCTGCTGCGTCAGGCGCTGCGGGCTCATGCGGTGCTGCGCAATGCTCAGATCATGGCACACCTGGCGAAACGTGGCCGGCAGTTCCTCCACCGCCGCTGTGGGGTGTGGCTTCTCCGCTTCATCCAGCAGCCTCTCCAGCTTTTGCCAGCGCGGCCCGATGTGCTTTTCAAACTGGGACGGCGTCATGTGTGGAACAATCGGGCTCCTTTCAGCGGTGGCGGTGTCCCGCTTTTCTCTTCCGGGTCCTGCAGCCACAGGGCCATGCCGCACAGGCGGCGCAGCCCCTCCACGCCCACCACTCCTGTCAGCGGCTGCGCCAGTGCGGCCAGCTCGATGCGGCGCTCATCCGCCCACAGCGGCGCGCGTTCGATGAACTGCAGCAGCGCCGCCTGCTCCTCCCGCGTCAGCACCTGCGCAGGCGCGCGCCTTTCAGCACGGATCTCCACCTGCGGCGTGAGCACCGGCGGCACTTCGGCATAGGTCACCACGGTGTGTGCCACCAGATCCCCCAGCCGCTGAAACCGCTTCGTAAACAGCATGCACACGATGCCCGTGAGGTACAGCCCCGGCATGAAATCCGCCACCCGCATGAAATTGCGCATCACCGCCTGTGCCAGCGACACCGGCCCGCCCGTGACGCTCATCACCCGCAGCTTCATGGAGCGCTGCCCCGGCGTCGCGCCCTTCGCACCGGCTTCGAAAAACACGTTGTAAAACCACTCCATGAAAAACGCGAACAGCATCATCAGCCCGCCCGCCATTTCCGCGCCAATCAGCGGCGGCAGCAGCATGAACACGGCCATCCCCACCGCGAAGTCGATGCCGATGCGGATGAGCAGATCGATCATGTACGCCATGCTGCGCACCGCCGGACCCGCCACACGGAGCTGGATCTCCACGCCGTCTGCGAGTTCAACTGATTGCAAGGTATCCGCGCGTGCCGCTGCCATTGTTGAACAATGAAGCGGTTCCATTTGGTTTTGACAACCCCCGAATTGTTTTCGTAGGATTCATCAATGCCCGGCGTTTTGCCGGTGCTCACTCACTCCCCCTCATCCCACCTACCATGGAATCCCCCGTCAATCCCTACTCCACGCCCGCCGCCAACCTGTACGCTTCCCCTCCGGTCAGTTCGGGTGAAGCCGTCGCCGCCAGTACCCTCGCCGTTCTTTCCGCCACCAAGCCCTGGGTGCGCTTCATGTCCGTGCTGATGTGGATTGGCGTCGTCTTCATGCTGTTGGTCGCTGCCGGCATGGGCATTTTTTCGACCCTGGGCGCGGCCAAATCCTTCCCGACCGGTCCCCTGGGTGGGGCGCAGTTCATCATCTTCGCCGCGTTCTACGGAGTCTTGGCATTCGTTTATATCTACCCCGCCCTCAAACTGTGGAAATACGCCAATCGCATTGGCTCGCTGGCCGCCAGCCGCTCGGTGATCGATCTCGATGCCGCGCTGAATGAACAGCGTAGTTTTTGGAAGTTCCTCGGCGTCATGACCATCATCATGCTTTCCTTGTACCTCGTCGCCATCATTGGTTTCGTCGCTTTGGGTGCCACCGCAGCCATGAAATCCGGCGCTTTCTCCCACTAAGTAATTGAATGATTGAATAGCCTCAATGGCTCACATCGCGCCGACACAAAGCGGATCCCCTCTCCCCATCGCTGATATGGCAAGGCCCAAGATGAACCTTGGGGAGAGGTAAGGGTGAAGGGCGTTACACTGCCCTCATTCACCCCATCAGCGCCACGGCGATCGGATCCACCAGCGGCTTGCCCATGCGTGTGAGCCGTACGTGGTGCTCATCATGGCTCAGCAGCCCCTGTTCACGCAGCGTCTCCAGCATCTTGCGTGACTCAGGGAGGATCAATCCCAGCGGCAGGCCGCGTGCGGTGCGCAGTTCCAGCCCGAAGCGCTCGGTGCGGCGCTGATCCGGAGTGAGTTCCTCGATCTCCACCGCCGTGGCTTCACCGGCCAGCGTCATCGCCATGTAGCGCGGTGTGTCTTTCACATTGTGCCAGCGCTTCTCGCCCACTGTGGAAAACGCCCCTGGGCCGATGCCGAGGTAGTCCTCGCCGAGCCAGTACGCCTCATTGTGCACGGAGCGGTGCCCCGGCTGCGAGTAGTTTGAAATCTCGTAGTGGTCGAAGCCACCCGCCTCCAGCGTATCGATGGCCAGATCGAAAAACTCCGCATCACGCCCTTCGTCTTCGCGATACTCCCCTGCCCTGAGCCGGCGGAAAAAGTCGGTGTCCTCCTCATAGTTGAGATTGTAGGCCGAGATGTGATCCGGCTTCAGCGAGATCGAGTGCTCCAATGTTTTGCGCCAGGTGTCCACGCTCTGCCCAGGGATGGAAAACATCAGGTCGAGATTCAGGCTCGGAAAGCCCGCTTTCTTCAGTACCTGCCACGTCTCTTCAGCATCGGCACGCGCATGATCGCGCCCCAGCGTCTTCAGCGTCTCATCATCCCAGGCCTGAATCCCCAGGCTCACCCGCGTCACATTCATCGCACGCATGATGGCTGCCTTGGAAGCCGTCACGGTGCGCGGATTGGCCTCCATCGTGAACTCGGCGACTTCAGTCATATCGACGCGCTCTTTGAGCCCGCGCAGCAGCCGCTCCAGGTGCACATCACTGAGCATCGTCGGCGTGCCACCGCCGAAAAAGATCGTCTGCGGCCGCAGCGGCTGCTTCTCCGCCTCCCGCAGCAGCGCATCCACAAACGCCGTCATGTCCGTGCCGCCCGGCGTGTGCTTGTGAAAGCTGCAATACGGGCAGATGCGGTGGCAGAAAGGAATATGGACGTAAAGATGCTTCACTCTGCGAATGCTAGCAGAGAAAACTTGCTCCGGCATCCTGCATCTACCATCTAGCCCTCCCCCACATGTCAGACGAAACTCATCACGAACGCGAACTCGGCGGCCAGTTGCTGGCCTCAGTCTCACGCTCGTTCTACCTCACGCTCAAGGCGCTGCCCAAGGAGCTGCGCGAGCCCATTTCCCTCGCCTATCTGCTGGCCCGCACCGCAGACACCATCGCCGACACCGCCCTCGTCAGCACCATGGTCCGCCTCGACTGCCTCGAACGCTACCGCGCCCTCGTGCGTGGCAGCGGCGAAGTACAACCCCTCGCCAGCACACTCATCACGCAGTTTTGCACCCAGCAGAGCGACGACGCGGAGCGCCGCCTCATGGAGAAATTTGCCGACGGCATCGCCTGGCTGCGCACCATGCCGCCCGTACCGCTCGCCGCCATCCAGAGCGTGCTGGAGCACATCATCGACGGCCAGATGCTCGACATCCGCCGCTTTCCTGCGGATGGCCGCTTGCGCAGCCTCGCCAGCGCGAAAGAACTCGATGAATACACCTGGCTCGTCGCCGGCTGTGTCGGTGAATTCTGGACCCAGCTCTGCGCCACCGAACTCCCCGGCTCGCTCGATCCCACCGTCACCACGGCGCAAATGCAGGAATGGGGTGCAAAGATGGGCAAAGGCCTGCAGCTCATCAACATCCTCCGCGACATCGGCGAAGACACCCGCGATGGCCGCTGCTACCTGCCCTGCCAGCCTGAGGACATTCAAACCGAGTGGAGCCTCTGGCTGCAAACCTGCACCGAGCACCTCGACTGCGGCCTGCGCTACGTCCAGCACGTGACCCACACCAAGCTCCGCTACGCCACCGCCCTGCCCCTCCTCCTCGGTATTCAAACCGTCGCGAAGATGCGCGCCTCACCGTGGGACAAAGTCCAGCAAGGCATCAAAATCTCCCGCCTCGATGTGGCGAGCATTCTTGCCCAGGCGGCCATCGCCTGCCGCAGTGCCGCCGCGATGGAGAAGCTGTACCGGAAGCTCGCACAAAGTTGACCAGTTGCGCCGCAACTGGTCTGCAAAGACTCCAGTTGCGGCGCAACTGGGTTACTTTGCTTCGAACTAACCCTTCCTAAACCACCCCTTCACCTTCGTGAAGAAGCCCTTCTTCGGCGCGGTTGAACCCAGCGCCCCAAGGTGCCGGGGTCTCCCGACCCCGTCTGGATTCTGAGGAAGTCAGGAGCCCCCACACCTTCGCCTCATCCCTTCTTAAACCACCCCTTCACCTTCGTGAAAAAACCCTTCTTCGGCGCGGTGGAACCCAGCGCTTCTGGATCAGGCGTGCTCACAGGCACCATCACCGGCAGGCTTTGATCCCACCCACCTCCCAGCGCCTTGATCAAACTCACGCTGGCGATCAACCGCTGTCCGGCCAGCGTCGCGCAGGCCCGTTCGGTGGTGAGCAAAGAGCGATTCGCTTCGATCACATTCAAATAGGGACTGGTGCCGGACTCATAGCGCGCACGAGCGATCTTCGCCGCCTCCTGCGCACTGGCACGTGCACGATGCTGCGCCTCAGTCTGCGTGCTGAGATTGCGCAGGGAGGCCAGCGCGTTTTCCACATCGCTGAAGGAGACAAGTATCGCCTGCCGGTAATTCGCCAGCGCTTCATCATGCGCGGCACGCGCTCTCTCCATGTAGGCCCGGTTCCTGCCACCGGCCAGCAGAGGCACGCTGATGCTCGGGCCGATGTTCCAGTTCATACTGCTCATCTCGAACAGTTTTTCCACATCACCGCTCAGGTAACCAGCGCGGCCCATGAGCCGGATGCTGGGAAAAAAGTTCGCCTTGGTGACTCCGATCTGCGCCGTGGTGGAGGCCAGCGCGCGTTCGGCGGCGGCCACATCCGGGCGGCGTTCCAGCAGGTCGGTGGGCACTCCAGCAGGAACGCTCGGAGGTGTGGGCAGCAGGCTGGAATTCCCGCTGAGTCTGAAGGCGCTGGGATTCGTGCCGGTCAGCAGAGCGACGGCGTTTTCAAGCTGGTCGCGCTGATTCTGCAGAGCGCTCACTTCCGCCTCGGCAGTCGCCACTTCGGTCTCGGCCTGGGCTTGCTCCAGTTCGCTGCCCGCACCCGCTTTGACTCGCGCCGTGGCGATGCCCAGTGCCTGCCTGCGCAGGCCAACGGCATCACGCACGGTCTGCAACTCGCCATCCAGAGCACGAATGCGGAAGTAGTTCGTGGCCACATCCGCATGCATGCCGAGCAGCACGTTTTGCATCACGTTGGCAGCGGCAGCCGCATCAGCGCGTGAGCTTTCGTTCTGCCGGCGGATCTTGCCCCACAGGTCCAGCTCCCAGCTAAAGTCGAGCGGCACGGCATAACTCGGCCCCACGTAGTGCAGGCCGTTCAGAGGGAAGGCGCTGGGCATGTTTGGAGACGTTCGCTGCGTGGTGAAGGCGGAATTGATGTCCGCCGTGGGGAAGAAGGCCGCGCGGGCGATGCCGGTGCCAGCACGGGCTGTGTCAAACCGCGCCACCGACGCTTTGAGCGTCTGGTTGTGCGCTGTGGCGAGCTCCATGAGATTGTTCAGCCGTGTGTCGCCAAACACGCGCCACCAGGTGCCCTTGGGCAGCGTGTCCAGCGGACGTGCTTCGCGCCAGTTCACGCTGTTTTTATAGCTCGGCGTCGTCGCCGTTTCCGGCCGCTCATAGTTGGGCCCGACTTGAGCGATGGCACTGGTCGCGAGGAGGAATGAAAAGAGAAGGCGCATGAGGATCAATGAGAAGCTGGAAGGGCTGTGATGGGAAGCTCGGCGGCAGGGGCGGCTTTTTTTCTCCGGCCCAGGGTCATCACCAGCACATAGAAGACCGGCGTGAAGAACAGGCCGAGGAAGGTCACGCCGATCATGCCGGCAAACACCGCCGTGCCCATGGCGCGGCGCATTTCAGCACCGGCACCGGTGGAAACCACCAAAGGATACACACCCGCGATGAAGGCGATGGAGGTCATCAAAATCGGGCGCAGGCGCAGGCGACAGGCTTCGATGGCCGCATCAAACGCACTCAGCCCATGGTCAAACCGCTCCTTGGCAAACTCAACGATGAGGATGGCGTTTTTACAGGCCAGCCCGATCAGCACGATGAAGCCGATCTGCGTGAAGATGTTGTTGTCACCGTGGGTGATCATGACCCCCGCCAGGGCAAACAGCAGGCACAGCGGCACGATCAAGATGATGGCCAGCGGCAGGCGCAGACTTTCATACTGCGCAGCCAGCACCATGAAGACGAGCAGGATGCAGAGCGGATAGACAAACACGGCGGTGTTCCCAGCGATGATCTTCTGATACACCAGCTCCGTCCATTGGAACTCAAATCCCGGTGGCAGCGATTTCGCGAGTTCGGCCATCACCGCCTCCCCCTGTCCCGAACTCAGCGGCGGCGCGGCAGCCCCATTGATGTCTGCGGCGAGGTAGCCGTTGTAATGCGTCACGCGATCCGGGCCGAAGCTTTCGTTCACCTTGATGAGCGAGCCCACGGGGACCATCTCGCCCGCCAGATTGCGGGTCTTCAAACGCGTGATGTCCTTCACGTCGTCGCGGAACTGCGGCTCCGCCTGCGCCACCACCTGGTAGGTGCGGCCAAAGCGGTTGAAGTCGTTCACGTAGAGACTGCCGAGATTGATCTGCAACGTCTCAAACAGGTTCGCTAGCGGCACGCCCTGCATCTTGGCCTTCTCACGGTCCACATCCGCCTCAAGCTGCGGCACATTCACCGTGTAGCCCGAATAGACCTGCATCAGTTTCCCGCTGCCATACGCCGCACCGATCAGTGCCTGCGTGGCCTGATACGTGGCGGCGTAGCCTTGATCTCCACGGTCCTGCACCATCAGCTTGAAACCGCCCGTGGTGCCGATGCCGTTCACCGGTGGCGGCGAAAGCACGAGCACCATGGCGTCCTGAATGGCCATGAACTTGCCGTTCAGCGCACCCGCGATTGCGTCACCTGAAAGCTCAGGCGTCGTGCGGTCCTCGAAGTCATCCAGACCGACAAACACGATGCCGCTGTTGGGGCTGATGGTGAAGCCGTGGATCGACAGGCCGGGGAAAGCGATGGCATCCTTCACGCCGGGATGACTCAGCGCGATCGCGGACATTTTACGCATCACCTCTTCGGTGCGATCCAGCGAGGCACCATCCGGAAGCTGGGCAAAGCCCACCAGGTACTGCTTGTCTTGCCCCGGCACGAAACCCGTCGGCACCATCTCGAAGCCCTTCCACGTCGCCCACACAAGGCCGCAGTAGATGACCACCGCGACGAAGCTGAAGCGGATGATGCGCTTCACGATGCCAACGTAGGCGTTCGACGACCACTCAAAGAAGCGGTTGAACGGGCGGAAGAACCAGCCCAGCAGCGCATCAATGATGCGTGAGAGAATGTCCTTCTTCGCATGATGTTCCTTCAGGAGCAGCGCGGAGAGCGCAGGGCTGAGCGTGAGCGAATTGATGGCCGAAATGACTGTCGAGATGGCGATGGTGACGGCGAACTGTTTATAAAACTGACCGCTGAGACCGCTGATGAATGCCGTGGGAATGAACACTGCGCAAAGCACCAGCGCCGTGGCCACAATGGGGCCCGTGACCTCGGTCATCGCCTGCTTGGTAGCCTCCACCGGGTTCAAGCCGTTGCGGATGTTACGCTCGACGTTTTCCACCACCACGATGGCATCATCCACGACGATGCCGATGGCTAGCACGAGACCGAAGAGCGAGAGGTTATTGATCGAGAAGCCCAGCAAATGCATCACCGCAAAGGTGCCGACGAGGGACACCGGCACGGCCGCCAGCGGGATGATCGAAGCGCGCCAGGTCTGCAGGAACACGACCACCACGAGAACGACGAGCAGCAGCGCCTCGATGAGCGTGTGAATGACGGCGTCGATGGACTTTTTCACAAACACCGTCGGATCGTAGGCGATGGCGTAATCGAGACCTTCCGGGAACTTCTTCTTCAGCTCGTCCATCTTGGCACGCACCGCCTCAGAAAGGGCCAGCGCATTGGCTCCTGGCAGCTGAAACACAGGAATGCCCAGGGCCGTCTTGTTGTTCAGCAGGCTGCGCAAAGCATACTCGCTGGAGCCCATTTCGAGCCGTGCAACGTCCCTCAGCCGGAGCTTCTCACCATGCTCCCCGATTTTGACAATGATGTTCTCAAACTCCTGCTCGCTTAGCAGACGCCCCTTGGCATTCACCGTCAGCTCAAACGCGACGTCGTTCTTCACCGGCTGCTGCCCAATTGCTCCGGCGGCCACCTGCACATTCTGTTCGCGAATGGCGTTCACAATATCCGAGGAGGTCAGTCCGCGTGCAGCGGCCTTGTCGGGGTCGATCCACACACGCATGGCATACTCACCGCCGCCAAAGAGCTGCACCTGGCCAACGCCGGGCAGGCGGGCGAGTTCATCCTTCACATTGAGCGTGGCGTAGTTGCGCAGATAGAGCTGGTCGTAGCGGTCATTCGGCGAGAGCAGATGCACCACCATCGTGAGATTCGGCGAGGACTTCACCGTGGTGACCCCAAAGCGCCGCACTTCTTCCGGCAGCTTGGGCAGCACCTGGGAAACGCGGTTCTGCACCTGCACCTGCGCGAGATCGATGTCGATGCCCAGCTTGAACGTGACCGTGAGCGTCATCACGCCGTTGGCCGTGCTTTGCGACGACATGTAGAGCATGTTTTCGATGCCGTTGAGCGTCTGCTCCAGCGGCGAAGCCACCGTCTCAGCAATCGTCTTCGGATTTGCGCCCGGATAGGTCGCCGTCACGATGACGGTCGGCGGCGCGACTTCCGGGTATTCGGAGATCGGCAGTTGAAACAGCGAGATCGCACCGAGGATGAAGATCAGCAGCGACAGCACGCCCGCGAAAATAGGGCGCGTAATAAAGAAACGGGAAAAGTTCATGGCAGCGTGAGAGGGGTTGAGCGCGGAGCCATTACTTGGCCGCCGTTACCTTGGCCGGAGCGGCAGCAGGGGCCGAGGGCGCGACCGGCATGCCAGGCTGTGGCAGTCGTGCCATGCCATTGACGATGATTTTGTCGCCGAACACGAGACCGCTGCGGATGATGCGCTTGCCGTCGATGGTCGGGCCGATCACCACGGGTTTGTAAACCGAGATCGGCGGGGTCTTTGTTTCATCAATGCCGAGCACAAACTTGTTCGCCTGATCGGTGAGGATGCTTTTTTCATCGACCAGCAGCGCCTTGTACTTGCCGGTCATGGGGATGCGGATGCGGGCAAAGAGACCCGGTGTGAGCATGCCGTCGGTGTTCGCAAATTCAGCCCGCAGCACCATGCTGCCGGTGCTGGCATCGAGGCGGTTGTCGAAGGATTCGACGTGGCCCTTGTGCGAAAACACCGTTTCATTCGAAAGCTGGAGCTCCACCGGCATGCGGCCATCTCCATTCATGAAGGTCTTCTTGTCACGCTGCAGAGCCTGGATCTTGAGCAGGCTGTTCTCGTCAATATCCGAGTACACATACACAGGGTCCACGGTGACGATGGTCGTCAGCAGCGTGGTTCCCGCCGTGACAAAATTCCCCGTCGTCGTGATCGCCCGGCTGATGCGCCCGCCGATGGGAGCTTTGACAGAGCTGTGTTCGAATTCGATCTCCGCACTGTGCTGCGCCGCTTTAGCGGCCTCCAGACCGGCCTGCGCCTGCAAATTCATCGATTCGCGCGTTTCCGCCTGCTCTGGGGCGATGGCCTTCGCATCCAGCAAGATCTTGACGCGGTCAAATTCACGCTTCATGCCCTGGGCATTGGCCTCGGCACGCGCCACCTCCGCGCCCGTCGCACGCACCCGCGTCTGAAACGGACGCTGGTCGATGGTAAAGAGGACATCCCCTTTGTTCACCAGAGCCCCGGATTGAAAGTGCACTTCCGTGATGTAGCCGGACACGCGCGGCTTCAAATCCACCGTCTCCATCGGCTCGACACGTCCGGTGAACTCCTCCCACTCGACGAGTTCTTTCTGTTCGACGGGGGCGAGCGTCACCGGAGCCGGAGGCATCTGACCGCCGCCATGGCCACCCGCAGGGGGCTTGCCACAGGCAGCGAGAAGCAGGAGGAATGGGAGGAAGGTTTGGAGTTTCAAGAGGCGCGTGGGTTTTGGGGGTGGAAAGTTGACTGGTTGGTTAGTTTGAAAGCAAAAAATGATGCCGCATCAGCCTTTGACGCCGAGGATGATCTTGGCTCCGGATTCGAACTCATCCAGACGACCGAGGTCATTCCACATGCGGGCGTGGAGCAGCAGCCCCTCGCTGTAGGCAAACACAATCCGTGCCAAGGCCATCGCATCATGCGTGACAATGCTGCCCTGCGCCTGCGCATCGCGGATGGCGCTCTCGTAGTAGCGGATGAACTGGCTCAGAATTTCCTGCAGTTTGTCCCGCAGGCGCTCGTCCACCGTGCTGACCTCAGCCCCCAGTGAATGGATCGGGCAACCCAGCACACGCCCGTGCTTTTTAAACAACTCCTCCTGCTCTTGGCGGAAATTGCGGAAGCAATTCAGGATGCGCTCAACCGGCGGCACCACGGGCGAGAATATCTGGTCCAGTTCCTTGCGGTGCTCAGTCCAGCCGTGCTCGATCGCAGCGACGGCCAGCTCGGTCTTGGACTCAAAGAAATGGTAGAAGCTGCCCTTCTTCACCCCTGCCTTGTCACAAATATGATCCACCGAGGTGCTGCCATAGCTCCCCGCCCAGATCAATTCGATCATGGCATCAATCAGGCGGTCTTTGGCGGTCGAGGTGCGTCCCATGGAGATTTCGGTAAGGTGGCCAGCTTTAAATTAGACTAGACGGTCAGTCAACAATTATTCCACCTCCCCGTTTGCCCCCGTAGCCTTCACCTTCCATAATGTGCCATTCCTTCACACATGACCGACCAAGCCACAGTCCTGATCGTCGATGACGAAAAGCACACCCGCGATGGCCTGCGCCTCTCGCTGGAGGATGACTTCGACTGCTACGTGGCCTCCAACGCGGCTGAGGCAATGGAATACCTTACCAATGACCGCATTGACGTCATGCTCACTGACCTCCGCCTGGGCGAGGACGATGGCATGAAGCTGCTGGACGCCGCGCTGGCCCAGCCCAAGCCGCCGGTGTGCATCATGATGACCGCCTACGGCAGCGTGGATACCGCCGTGGAGGCCATGCGCCGCGGTGCCTATCATTTCGTCACCAAGCCGCTGAACTTGGATGAGGTGGAGATCCTCATCAAACGCGCCCTGCGCAGCCGCTCGCTGGAGCACGAAAACGTCGCGCTGAAGCAGCAGGTGGAGCGCAAATTCTCCATCGAAGGCATCCTCGGCCAGGCGGAGGTGATGAAACCGATCATCGACACCATCCAGCAAGTGGCCCCTTCCCGTGCCACCGTATTGATCGAAGGCGAAAGCGGCACCGGCAAGGAACTCGTGGCCCGCGCGATTCACAATCTCAGCGGTCGGCCGAAGGCAAACATCGTCTCCGTGCACTGCGCGGCGCTCTCCCCGCAGATCCTCGAAAGCGAACTCTTCGGCCACGAGAAAGGCGCCTTCACCGGCGCACAGGAGCGCCGCATCGGCCGCTTTGAGCAGGCGAATGGCGGCACGCTCTTCCTGGATGAAATCGGCGAGATCGACGCCAGCACCCAGGTGAAGCTGCTGCGCGCCCTCGGCGAGCAAACCATCGAGCGCGTCGGCAGCAGCAAGCCGATTTCCATCGACGTCCGCGTCATTGCCGCCACGAATCGCGACCTCGCCAAGATGGTGGAGGAAGGCAAATTCCGTGAGGATCTCTACTGGCGCCTGCGTGTCGTCACCATCCAGCTTCCACCGTTGCGCGCCCGCAAGAGCGACATCTCCGTGCTTGCTGATCACTTCCTCAAGGAACTCGCCAAGGCCAACGGCAAGACTTACAAGCCCCTCGGCGAAGACGCCCTGCCTGCGATGATGAACTACGACTGGCCCGGCAACATCCGCGAGCTGCGCGCCGCCATCGAACATGGCGTGGTCATGAGCAACAGCAACCGCGTCATGCTCAAGCACCTGCCGTCCTACCTGCTCAATCCGCGTGGCCTTGGCATCGGCTTGCGCGCCCCGTCATTGATCGCCGCCAAGGATGCCGCCACCGCCATGGCACCCGTCGATCCCACGCTCAAGCCGAAGAGCGATCTCGACATCACCGAGGCCGAGCATCAGCTCATCCTCACCGCCTTGCAGCGCAGCGGCAACAACCGCACCGTGGCCGCCGAAATGCTCGGCATGAGCCGCCGCACGCTCCAGCGCAAGCTCAAGGACCTCAACATGGTCCGCACGCACCGCCGCCGCGTCACGCTGCCTCAGT
This sequence comes from Verrucomicrobiota bacterium, assembly GCA_025360015.1. Lineage (GTDB taxonomy): Bacteria > Verrucomicrobiota > Verrucomicrobiia > Verrucomicrobiales > Verrucomicrobiaceae > Prosthecobacter. The sequence continues at coordinate 53,163 of JANYCZ010000045.1, forward strand.
CGGCCGCGTAAATCGTCGGATCGTGAAGGCCGGCCAGCACAAAGGCCTCAATGCGCTCCACGCACGTGCCGCACTTTCCACAGTGCAAGTCCCCGCCTTTGTAGCACGACCACGTCTTGCCGTAATCCACTCCCAAAGATGCACCGAGCTTCGCGATGCCTGTCTTGTCGAGATGAATGAACGGACGCAGCAGTTCGATACGCGCATAGGTGCCCTCACGCATCGCCGCTGCCATTCCTTGCATGAAAGGCTCGCGGCAGTCGGGGTAGATCGTATGATCCCCTGCATGCGCGGCGATGACAAGCGCCTGCGCCTCACGGCTTTCCGCCAGACCACAGGCGATGGCAAGCATGATGCCATTGCGAAACGGCACGACCGTCCGCTTCATGTTTTCGTCCGCGTAATGACCGTCGGGAATCTCGCCGCCTGATTTGAGCAGGTCGGAGGCAAAGAGCTGATTCACAAAACCCAGGTCAATGATGTCATGCTTCACACCGGAGTCTGCGCACTGCCACGCGGCCAGCGGGATCTCGCGGTGGTTGTGCTTGGCACCATAATCAAAACTCACCGCGCCCACCACCTCATGCTCCCGCCGCGCCCAGTGCAGCGCGGTCACGGAGTCCATCCCGCCGGAGAGCAGCACGACCGTTTTCATTCCGGCAGCCTCAGGGTTTCTTCCAGATCCGGATAGCGGGCCTCGCAGGTGAGCTGAATGCCACCCCGCGCGCCAAACTTGCCACGCACCACCACCTGCTTCGGCGCGCAGGCTTTCACGATGTCATCCAGCACGCGGTTCACGATCGCCTCATTGAAGGACGCATGATTGCGATACGAAGCCAGGTAGAACTTCAGCGACTTCGTTTCTATACAGGTAGCCTCCGGAATGTAGAGAATCTCCAGATGCGCCGAGTCCGGCTGCCCCGTCACGGGACAGATCGAGCTGAATTCCGGCGCGCTGAGGTGGATGCGGTAATTCCGCCCCGCCGTGCGATTGGGGAACGTCTCCAGCACCGCGACATCCGGCGAGGCCGGGAGGCGATTTTCAGAACGTCCGAGCAATGTAAGGTCTTTTTCCTGACTCATGTCCGTGCAGAATGCGGGAGAGTGCGGAGAATGCAACGACCTGCATTAAAATGAAGTTGTGGATTCTTTTTTCATCTATTACTGGGTTGATTTGATTCAAATAGAAGCCATATTCCCTCATGCGAATCACCGTTGATATTGAAGACGACATCATCAGCGACGCCATGGAGTTGACCGGGGAAAAGAACAAAAGTCCCGCCATCGCCAAGGCCGTGGAGCATTATGTGAAGAGAATGCGGGCGAAAGAGTTCGCAAATCGTCTCCGCGAAGGGTTTTACGACTATCCCTCCACTAACGACGAAGTCGAAGCGCTCGAAATCATCTAGGCCATGGTCCTCGTCGATTCTTCCATCTGGATCGAGGCCTCCAGACGCACGGGCAGCCTGGAGGTCAAGGTCGGCATCGAAGGCCTGCTGAATGCCTATGAGGCCGCGCTCTGCTCCCCAGTGATGCTCGAAGTTCTGGGTGGTGCACGTAAAGAAGAGCGCAAGCAGCTCAATGCCGATTTCTCCTGCCTGCCCTACATCCGCGCGACGGAGGCGGACTACATCGCGGCCGTCCGCCATAACTGGAAACTGCGCGACGCCGGCATCACCTCCCCAGCCAACGACGTCCTCATCGCCACCATCGCCGTCCGCCTCCTGTGCCGTGTGTATGCGCAGGACAAACACTTTGAGGCCATGGCTCCGGTGCTCGGCTTTGCGCTTTATGAGCCGGGCTACGGCGGCTCATTTCGCCCTGATAGTGGCTGAGTGATAGTTTTCCAAATGTGGGAGCGTTTCTAAATCCAGAATGCTCAAAGAAGCCGCCATCCCACTCACTGACGACACCCTCGCGCCCGGCACGGAGCGCACGCTTGCCATCCTCGAACTCCTCGGCCGCCACCGCGCCGGACTCAGTCTGACTGAGATCGCCCGTGAGCTGGATCTGCCGGTGAATTCCGTCTTCCGCATCACCGGCACGCTGCACAGCCGCGGCTACCTCCAGCGCCGCGAAGATGATAAACGCTTCGTGCTCACCAACAAACTCTTCGACCTCTCCCGCCCGCAGGTGCGCGAGAAAAGCCTCGTCGTCTGCGCCTTGGAGTCGCTCAAATGGCTACGCGATGAAACCGGCGAGACCACGCAAATCCTCGCCAGCGTGAATCACAAGATGACCGTGCTCGAGCAGTGCATCTCCTCGCAGCCGATCAAGGTCAGCAGCACCGTCGGCCTGCAGGTGCCCATGTACTCCTGCGCTCCCGGCAAGGCGGTGCTGGCGCATCTTCCATCAGCGGAGCTTGAGAAGTTCTTCGCCGCCGTAGATCTCAAACAATACACGCCGACCACACTCGCCACGCAGATTTCACTCGAAACCGATCTCGTTAAAACACGCAAGCGCGGCTTTGCCACGGACATCGCCGAGGGGCTCGAAGGCATCCATTGCGTCGCTGCGGCCATCCTCGACGAATACCATTACCCCGTTGCCGCCATCACCGTCATGTCACCTTCCTTTCGTCTGAAACGCGACCAGTTTGATCAAGCAGGCAAGCTTTGCCTCGAAGCCGCTGCAGCCATCACCCGGAGGCTCCTGGCATGAACAAGCATCTTATCACACTCTCCGTCGCGCTGTTGGGCGGCAAGCTTCTCGCAGCGCCCACACCTGCACAGATCGAGTTCTTCGAATCGCGCATCCGCCCCATCCTCGCGCAGGAGTGCTATGAATGCCACAGTACCGGCACCAAGAAAAAAGGCGGCCTCGTGCTCGACTCCCGCCCCGGCTGGCAGGCCGGGGGAGAATCTGGCGATGCCATCAAACCCGGTGATCCTGATGGCTCGCTACTGGTGCAAACCATCAAGCACCAGCACGAAGACATCAAGATGCCCAAAGCTGGAGCGAAGCTCGATGACAAAGTCGTCGCCGACTTCGAGCAATGGATTCGCGAGGGTGCCGCCGATCCACGCGACACGCCGCCTTCCAAAGCGGAGATCGCCAAGGAGACCGATTGGAAAAGCATCCTCCAACGCCGCAAGCAGTGGTGGGCTTTTCAACCCGTCTCGAAGCAGCCTGCGAACAAGACCATCGATGATTACATTGACGCAGAACTCGCCAAGCAGGGCATCCCCGCCGCGCCTCCTGCCGATGCGCAAACGCTGCGCCGCCGCATGAGCTTTATCCTCACAGGCCTTCCCCCTTCAGGGGATCAAAGCATCGATGACCTGCTTGCGTCTCCACACTTTGGCGAGAAATGGGCCCGCCACTTCATGGACTGGGTGCGCTACGCCGAGACCTACGGCTCTGAGGGCGACCCCGCCATCCCCTACGCCTACCAGTACCGCGACTACCTCATTCGTGCGTTCAACGCTGACGTGCCGTATCCGCAGCTCGTGAAGGAAGCCATCGCTGGCGATCTCCTGCCCAATCCACGCATCAAGAACGGCCTCAACGAAAGCGCCATCGGCATCGCGCAGCTCCGCATGGTGCTGCACGGTTTCTCCCCGGTCGATTCGCTCGATGAAATGGTCACCTTCACGGACAACCAGATCGACACGATCACCAAAGCCTTCCAGTCCCTCACCGTGAGCTGCGCCCGCTGCCACAATCACAAATTCGACGCCATCTCCCAGGCCGACTTCTATTCCCTCTACGGCATCTTCACCAGCACGCACCCTGCCGTCATCGACGTGAATGCACCCGGCACCGGCAAAGCGGAGCGTGAAGAACTCACGCAGATCAAAGCGCAGATCAAAGACGCTGTAGCTGCACACTGGCTGAAGGTGGCACCCAAGACCGTGTCCTACGACACCTCCGACTCCGCACACCCCGGCCTCGACAAATACCAGTGGTTCACCAATGGCGTCAGCCTTACCAAGGCGGGCGAGTTTTCAGTCGCTCTTCAAGGCGATGGCATTGTCTCGCAGATCTATCCCGGCGGTTACTTCAGCAATCTGCTCACCACCAAGGAACGCGCGGTCATTTTCACCAACCGCTTCAAATGCGAAGGCGGCACACTGTGGTTTCGCGTCGCGGGCAATGGCGGCGTGAAGGCCAAGTACGTCGTGGAGAACTACCCGCGCACAGGCACGATTCACAAGGCAGTGTTGCTGGGTGAGGCCAAGGACGAGAAGCTCGGCTGGCGCTCGCTCGATCTCGACTTTTGGAAGGGCGACGAGATCTTCCTCCAGATCACCACCTCCGCCGACATGCCGGCGGAGTACAACAGCGACGCACGCTCGTGGTTTGGCCTCACCGATGTCGTCATCACGCAGGACAAAACACCGCCCTCAAAAGAGGAGCGCACACAGTTCTCCGCCGCTGAAGTCATCAAGGCATGGCAAGACAACACCCTCAGCAACAGCCAGGCCGAGGCGCTCAACCGGCTTGTCCAAGCGGTCCCGTTGCCAAATCAACTGAAGGACATTCCTGCAGCCGCCAGTCTGGTTACCCGCTACCGCGAAGTCGAAGCCAAGCTGCCCATGCCCACCCGTGTGCCCGGCGTCATCGAAGCCGATGCCAAAGACGCTCCGCTGTTTGTACGCGGTGAACACAAACAACCTGCCGAGATCGTCTCACGCCACTTCCTCGACGCACTCGACCCCGCGCCCTTCAACACCACGGGCAGCGGTCGTCTGCAGCTCGCCGAACACATGGCGGACATGAAAACCAATCCGCTCACCGCACGCGTCATCGTCAATCGCCTCTGGCATCATATCTTTGGTCGCGGCATCGTCGCCAGCGTCGATAACTTCGGCAAGCTCGGCGACCTGCCTACGCATCCCGAGCTGCTCGACTTCCTCGCGCAGCGTTTTATCGACAGCGGTGGCTCCATCAAAGCCATGCTGAAGCTCATCGTGAGTTCCAAAGCCTTTCAGCGCAGCGCGCAGGCCTCCGACATCGCCATGCAGAAAGACCCCGAGAATAAACTGCTGAGCCACTGGAGCATTCATCGTCTCGAAGCTGAAGCCATTCGCGATTCCATCCTTACTTTGACCGGCAAGCTTGAGGACAAGCTCTACGGCGAACCAGCCCCCAGCGGCATACCGCGCCGCGGCATCTACGTCAAAGTCACACGCAATTCGCTCGACCCCTTTCTCACCACCTTCGATTCCCCCGTGCCCTTCAGCACCCGTGGCAAGCGCGACACTACCAACGTCCCCGCGCAGTCGCTCACCCTGCTCAACGACAAAAACGTCATCCGCTGGTCCCGCGAATGGGCGCTGCGTTCCAGCAAAGTCGCTGACGAGCCGCGCGTAAAAGAAATGTTTCAAGAAGCCTTCGCACGCGAAGCCACAGTGGATGAGGTGAAGCAAAGCCTCGCCTATCTGGCGTCCTTGCAGCAGGAAAACAACGAGCGCTCCAAAGAGCTCGCCTTTCAAGAACAGGAGCTTGCCAGCTTGAACCGCCAGATCACTGCCATCCTCGATCCAGCACTCATCAAATTGCATGCCGAGCGCAAAGTCCCTGCCGCGCCTTTGAATACACCTGAACCACTGGCCGAGTGGACCTTTGACAAGGATGCCAGAGACACCAAAGGCCGCATGAATCTCGAACTCGTCGGCAATGCCCATGTCGAAAAAGGCGCGCTCATTCTCGATGGCAAGTCAAAGGCTACATCCAATTCCCTGCCGAAAAAACTCAAAGCCAAGACCCTCGAAGCTTGGGTCATGCTGGACAATCTCGCCCAGCGCGGCGGCGGCGTCATCACCGTGCAGGGCAAGGACGGCGTGCTGTTTGACTCCATCGTCTTTGCCGAAAAAACACCGCAGCACTGGGTTGCTGGCAGCAACTTCTTTGACCGCAGCGAGCTCTTTGAAGGCACCGCCGAAACCGAAGCGGCCACGCGCCCCGTGCATATTGCCGTCGTGTATCAGCCCGATGGCACCATCAGCGGCTACCGCGATGGCAAGCCCTACGGCCGCACCTACCGCAAAGCTCCTGCCGCAATCTTTGAGGCCGATTCCTCCGAGGTTCTCCTTGGCTGCCGTCACGGCTCGCCCGCTGGCAACAAAGGCCTGAGCGGCCGCATCTTCCGCGCCCGCCTCTATGATCGCGCTCTGACTCCCGAAGAAATCTCCCAAACCGCCGGCATCGAATCTAGCAGCATCACCGAGGCAGACATTATCGCCACCCTCACCGCCGAGCAGCGCGTTCAACTCACCAAACTCAACACCAAGCGTAAGCAGCAGGCCGCTCAGCTCGAATCCGTGCACTCAACCGCCGGCGATGATCCCGAACTCCAAGCCTGGACCAGCCTCGCGCAGTCACTCATCAACCTGAAGGAGTTCATTTATCTGCAATGAATACGATCAATCGCCGCCAACTCCTCTCCCGCGCCTCCACCGGCTTCGGCATGGCCGCGCTTGCAGGACTCATGCAGGAGCAAGCGCTCGCAGACATGCCGCTCGTTAATCGTGCGCAGAAGTTCGCACCGAAGGCACGCAGCGTGATCTTTCTCTACATGAGCGGCGGGGTGTCACATGTCGATTCCTTCGACCACAAGCCGATGCTGACGAAGTTCGCGGGCCAGCCGATGCCTGGTGAGGTGAAGAAGACGCAGTTCAACAATCCCGGCACCGTTCAACCCTCCCACTGGGACTTTAAACGCTACGGGAAGTCGGGCTTGGAAGTGAGCGACCTGTTTCCGCAGGTTGGCGGCGTGGCGGATGAACTGTGCATGATTCGCAGCATGACCGCGAAGTTCAGCGAGCACGCGCAGGGGAATTTCTTCATGCACACCGGCTTCCCCTTCCTCGGCTTCCCGAGCGCGGGCGCCTGGACGAGTTACGGCCTCGGCACTGACTCGCGAGATCTCCCCGGTTACATCGTGCTTCAAAGCGGCGGCGCGTCCACGCCGCATGGTGGCGTGGGCCTATTCAGCAACGGCTTCCTGCCAGCGCAGCATCAGGCCAGCATCGTGAAGGCGGATGAAGCCGAAGCGGTGGTCAACATCCGCCCGCGCCAATCGCCGGGCATTCAGCGCAAGCAGCTCGATTTCATCGGCGCGATGGACCGCAGCTTCGCCAGCACCACGCAGCATGACATGCACGTGGAGGCCGCCATTTCAAACTACGAGATGGCTTGGCGCATGCAGTCCGCCGTGCCTGATCTTTGCGACATCAGCGGCGAAACCGAAGCAACCAAGAAACTCTACGGTCTCGACGACCCCGAGCCGAAAAAGGCCGCTTACGCTCGCCAGTGCCTGCTCGCGCGCCGCCTCGTCGAACGCGGCGTGCGCTTCATCGAACTCAGCACGCTCGCCTACAACCTCGGTGGTGGCAACGGTTCCAATCCCTGGGATCATCACAGCGCACTTCAGGAAGGCCACGGCAAGATGGCGAATCAGATCGACCAGCCCATCGCCGCCCTCATCAAAGATCTCAAATCACGTGGCCTGCTCGACAGTACGCTCGTCGTCTGGGCCGGTGAATTTGGCCGCACACCATTTGCCCAGGGAGCGAACGGCCGCGACCACAACCCGTACGGCTTCACCGTCTGGATGGCCGGCGGCGGCGTCAAAGGCGGCCACGTCCACGGTGCCACCGACGACTTCGGCTACAACGCCGTCGAAAACATCTCCAGCGTCTATGACATGTGGGCCACCGTATTGCACCTCATGGGCATCGACCACGAAGAGCTCACCTACCGCTTCAGCGGACGAGATCTGCGCCTCACCGATGTGCATGGAAACGTACTCAAAGACATTATCGCCTGATGAACACCCCCTTTTCACGCCGCCAGCTCCTCTCCCAGGCCTCCACCGGCTTTGGCATGGCCGCATTGGCCGGCCTGATGCAGGCCGAGTCGCCGGTGAATCGTGCCAAGCGTTTTGCGCCGAAGGCCCGCAGCGTGATCTTCTGCTACATGAGCGGCGGGGTGTCGCACCTGGATTCGTTTGATCCGAAGCCGCTGCTGGAAAAATACGCGGGGCAGCCGATGCCCGGCGAGGTGAAGAAGACGCAGTTCAACAACAACGGCACTGTGCAGCCTTCCCACTGGGAGTTTCGTCAGCGCGGCCAGAGCGGCATGCCGGTGAGCGAGCTCTTCCCGCACATGGCGACAGTCGCGGATGAGCTCTGTGTGATCCGCAGCATGACGGCGAAGTTCAGCGAGCATGCTCAGGGGAATTTCTTCATGCACAGCGGTTTCCCCTTCCTGGGTTATCCGAGTGCCGGCGCGTGGGCCAGCTACGGTCTTGGAACGGAATCGCGGGACCTGCCGGGTTACATCGTGCTGCAAAGCGGAGGTGCCAAGGTGCCACATGGCGGCGTGGGTGTCTTCAGCAACGGCTTTCTCCCGGCGCAGCATCAGGCCAGCATTGTGCAGGCAGACGCCGAAGAAGCGGTGAAAAACATCCGTCCTCACCAATCGCGCGATACGCAGCGCAAGCAGCTCGATTTCATCGGCGCGATGGACCGCCGTTTCGTCAGCACCACGCAGCATGACATGCAGGTCGAGGCCGCCATTTCAAACTACGAGATGGCTTGGCGCATGCAGTCCGCCGTGCCGGAGCTGTGCGACATCTCAGGCGAAACCGAAGCGACGAAGCAGCTCTATGGCATGGACGGCCCGGACTCCCCACGCACCGCGTATGCACAGCAGTGCCTGCTCGCCCGGCGTCTGGTGGAGCGTGGCGTACGCTTTGTGGAGCTGAGCTGCCTGCCGCAAACACTCGGAGGCGCTCAGGCGGCGAATCCCTGGGACCAGCACGGGCAGATCAAAAAAGGCCACGGCAACATGGCGCATCAGGTGGACCAGCCCATTGCCGCGCTGGTCAAAGACCTCAAGTCACGCGGTCTGCTCGACAGCACGCTCGTCATCTGGGCCGGAGAATTTGGCCGCACGCCCTTCGCGCAGGGCACCGATGGCCGCGACCACAATCCCTACGGCTTCACCATCTGGATGGCCGGTGGCGGCGTCAAACCCGGCCACATCTACGGCGGCACGGATGACTTCGGCTACCACGCCATCGAAAACGCCTGCACCGTCTATGACATGTGGGCCACCGTGCTGCACCTCATGGGCATTGATCATGAGCAGCTCACCTACCGCTTCAGCGGCCGCGACCTTCGCCTCACGGATGTGCACGGCAACGTGCTGCGCGATGTGATCGCGTAAGCATCTGGGGTAGGGCGGGCTGTCCTCAGCCCGGCCGCCAGCGTGAACTTCAACACCTGCGGCCACCAAGGACAAGAACAGAACTCAAAGGCCGAAGGCGGCGCTTGCGGAGCAAGCGCCTACCAGCCAGATCAGACTACACCTCCAGCTTCCACGGACCGCGATACTCACGGCTCAGCAGTTTGCTGGCGTCCGCATCACCGATGATCTCTTCCTTCACGGGATCCCATTTGATGGCACGGTTGGTGAGGAACGAAATGAGGGCGAGATGGCCGGGAGTGGCGCTGCGATGCGCGGTCTCCACCGGTGTAACGGTGGGCTGGCGGCTCTTCACGCTGTCGAGGAAGTTGCGATGATGCCCCTTGGTTTCATAGAGACGCGTTTTGATGATGTCGTCCCCGAGCTTCGGCGCTTTGGCCACTTCGATGATCTCGCTCTTCGGATCCTTCTCGTCCTTGCGCCTCTTCACCAGTTGTTTAAACGCCGGGTTCGAGCAGTCGTAGGCACCGCTGCGATTCACATAGACCCAGCCGTCAGCACCGATCCACTTGGTGCCCATCTTGATGTCGTCATGGCCACCTGCGATGGTCATGACAATGTCGCCCGCATACTTGGCTTCGGCGCGGTATTTCGTGGCGGTGTTCCAGATGTCCGTGCGCGGCGGCATGTCCACCTGAATGGGGCTGACCTCAAGCGGGCCGCTGCTGTCCATGTCCATGCCCCAGTGGGCGATGTCGCAATGGTGGCCCACCCAATCGAGCAATTGACCGCCGCCGATGTTGTAATCCCAACGCCAGTTTTTATGCACGCGGCACTCAATGTAGTCCTGCATTGTCGCCGGACCGATCCACATCTCGTAATCGAGCTCGGGCGGCGGTGGCGTGACGCTGCGCTTGTCGCCGGTTTTGGCGAAATCGCTGTGCCCGCTCGGCAGACCTACGTGCACTTCCTTCAGCTTTCCAATGAGTCCGTTGCGCACGATTTCAGCGCCGATGCGGAAGTTGTCCTCACTGCGCTGCCAGGAGCCGGTCTGCCAGACACGCCCATGTTTCTGCACAGCCTTCACAATGGCCTGCTGCTCGGCGATGGTGCGCGCCAGCGGCTTCTCACCGTAGATGTCCTTGCCGTTTTTCGCGGCTTCAATGGCGGTCAGCGCATGCCAGTTGTCCGGCAGCGCCAGCATGACGGTGTCGATGTCCTTGCGGGCCATGACTTCGCGGTAGTCGTGGTAAGGTTTGCAGTCCTGGTTCTTGTAAGCGCCGTTGATGGTGTCCAGCGCCTTCTGCAAATTGCGTTTGTCGATGTCGCACGCGGCCACAATCTGACAGTCCTGCTCCTGGAGGAATTTACTGGTGTTGCTTGGCCCCATCATGCCCCAGCCGAAGACGGCCATGGTGATCTTGCTCGAAGGCGCATTCTGCCCGATCACACTGGCAGGAATGATGGTGGGAAAGCCGATGGCAGCGGCAGACTTGACGAGGAAATGACGGCGGGAGGAAACAGGAATGCGTTTCATGGGAGTGGTTTGGCTGACAGCAGAGTTGTAATCGAGACCCCGAGGGCAAGTCCAGCCGCAAATGCGCTGTCGGTGCATGATACAGCCTGCTTAAAGCGCGAGAGCGTCCTGGAGTGCGTGCGGTTCACCGCCGCTTTCGAACGTCCATCGGCCAGCGGAAAGCTCCAGAGGACTGGAGCAGTCCAAAACGCAAAGCGCACACGCCTGCTGAGACGAACTAGCAGCTCGTCGGCACCCGCTGCGCCAGCTTCACGGTGTGCGGAATGGCCCCGATCACAAAGTTGAGGCAATCGACGGCTCCCTGCGGTTTGCCTGGGAGGGCGATGACGAGGCTGCGATCCACCACCGCCGCCAGGCTGCGGGAGAGAATGGCGTTCGGAGTCAGTTCCAGCGACTTCATCCTCATCAACTCGCCAAAGCCGGGAATCTCCACCCGCATGATGCCGCGGATGGCTTCAGGGGTGACATCGCGCTCGGCGATGCCCGTCCCCCCCGTGGTGAGGATCAGCGCGCAGCCTTGCGCGGCAAAGGAACGAATGGCCTCCTGAATGCGCAGAAGGTCATCGGGGATGATCGCCTCGGCAGCGACCCCCCAGCCATAACCCTCCGCCGCCTGCTTCAACGCGGGGCCGCCCAGATCTTCATAGACGCCCTGGCTGGCACGGTCGGAAACAGTGATGATGCCGACCTGCATTCGTTGCGATGTATCCGCAGTGATTTGCGTGAAGTCCGGAGCGCCGCTTACTGCGCCTTGGTGCTTGCCTGGGACTTGTCCCCGGTCTTGGCCGCTGTGGTGGGCTTGTGGTCAAGCTCCAGCAGGTCACGCAGAATATGAATGGTTTCCAGCTTCACCGGCTCCACGCCATAGGGGAATTTGGATTCGTCACTGCCGCTGTCGTCATCCTTGGAGGCCGTGCGCATGCCGGAGTTCATCTCCTTGCTGAAGGCAGACTCGGGCACCAGATCAGGCTTGTCCACGTTGTCGAGCGTGAGGTGGTAGGTCTTGAAGCCATTGTCCTTGATGCGTTCAGCCACTTCCTTGGCACGCTTGGCGCGTTCCTCCGTTTGCTTGTCACGGCGGGCTTCTGTGTCCAGACGCTCCTGCTCACGCTCTTTCAGATTCAGAGAGACCGTGTTGTGGTCGATCTTTTCCTTCAGTCGCTTGGATTCATCCATCACGGTTTGAAACTCAGGATTGGCGGCGATGCGGCTCTTCACACGAGCGTTGATCTCTTCAATCGGGAACGGCTCTTTGCGGAAGAGGGGATATTTGCGCGCCGGAATGGTGTCATACGGCAACGGATTTTCCGCCGAGGATTCGCCGATGTCCAGCACGTCGCGGATTGAAGGCAGCGGGATGTCGGCTTCGACCCCTTTGAGCTGGGTGGAGCCACCGGCGATGCGGTAGAACTTCTGAATCGTCACCTTGAGATCCCCAGCGCCTTTTTTGTCGCTGAAGAAGGGCATGTAACGCTCCACCGGCAGGATGGTCTGCACCGTGCCTTTGCCGAATGTAGACTTGTCTCCCACGATGAGCGCACGACGGTAGTCCTGCAGTGCTGCGGCCAAAATCTCGGAGGCGGAAGCACTGGCTTTGTTGGTGAGAACGATCATCGGGCCGTCATACACGGGCTTTTCATTTTCGCAGTCACGCCAGGTGATGCTGCCGCGCCAGTCCTTGGCCTGCACCACGGGGCCGGCAGGAATGAAGAGACCGGTGAGCTTGATGGCTTCATCGAGGGAGCCGCCGCCGTTGTCACGAAGATCAAGTACGAGGCCGTCGATCTTTTCCTTCATCAGTCGGCGCAGCAGGCGCTCCACGTCCACACTGGTGCTGACGGTGCCGTTTTCCATGTCGGCGTAGAAATTGGAGAGATTGATCCACCCCACTTTGAGTGTCTTGCCGAGATCTGGGGGGGTGACGAGGAGTTCTGCATTCGCGAGCTTCTCCTTCAGCGGCACCTTGTCGCGCACGATGGAGATGATCTTGTTGCCGGAAGGATCGTCAGCAGGAACGATCTTGATGCGGACGGTGGTGTTCACTTCACCGCGGATCATATCGACGATCTTCTGCAGCTTGAGATACTTCACATCCACGAACTCGTCATCTCCTTGGGCGACGGCGATGATGCGGTCATTCAGTTTGAGCACCCCTTGCTTGTCGGCAGGGCCGCCGACAACGATGCCCTGGATCTCAGCGCCGTCATCCTTCTGGCCGAGCAGCGCGCCAATGCCCACGAGCTGGTGCTGCATGTGGATCTTGAAGTTGTCGCTCTCATCCGTGCTCATGTACTCGGTGTGGGGGTCATAGGCAGTGGCCAGGCTGGAGAGGAAGAAGTTCACGACTTCCTTGGTGTCGTTCTCGTCGATGCTCTCAAGCAGACGCGTGTAGTCTTTCAGCACGCGCTCCTTGGGCGTCAGCTCCTTGTCTTTGTCCTTCTCCTTCTTGACCGCCACTTTGGGAGTTGTTTCTCCGTCTGCGGTCGGCTTCGGGGCTTCGATCACCTTGCGTTCATCCGTCGGCACCGCCTCGGATTTGGCGTCAGGTTTGGCCTCGGCAGTAGCGGCTTTCTTGGCGGCGGCCTTTTCAGCCTTCTTCTTTTCATCACGCTCGTGGGTTTCATCGGCGATGCGTTCCGCCAGCAAATTGTCCTCGATGATTTCCAGCCACAGCTTGTCCTGCGCGGCCTTGTCCTTCGGCCATGGCGCTTTGTCGCGCTTGATCTCGATGGTGCGCTTCGAGTCAAAGGTGAACTTGTTGGCATCCAGCGCCTTCTTGAGGAAGTCCACGCGCTCTTTCACGCGCTGCTTATAAATATCATAGATCTCGATGGCGGGGCTGATGTTCCGCATCAGCACATGGTCGTCGAGCGTGGTTTCATACTTGTCCTTGAAGCCCGCCACATCCTGCTCGGTGAAGAAGATGTGTTTGAAGTCCAGCATGTTCAGGTAGTTGTGCAGCATCTCCCCGGACACCTTGTCATCGAAGTCCTGCTTCGAGTAGTGGTGGTTCTGCAGCATGTAGGCCACATGCATGGCCACCTGGCCAAAATTGGTCTCCGCTTGCGCCGAAGGAATGAGGAGCGCGAGGGCAGAAGCCGCAGCCGCGACAGGGGTGAGAAGGAATCGATTCATGGGGTGTCGTGATCTATAACGAGCCTCGTGGCCAGAATTGCTTGGAGATTTTGGCTTTTCCATGTTGAAAAGTCCAACGCTTTCCCGTCTTTCGCCATCCCCCATGTCCGACCCCCTTACCTATACCGGCGGTATCGCCGCCACCAACGGCCACCTCTTCACCCTCCCTGGCGGCACGGTCCTCGTGGATGCGCCGGACGGCATCGCCGCCTGGCTCAAGCAGCAAAAGGTGAAGGTGGACGCTCTCTTCCTCACCCACCAACACTTTGACCACGTCCTGGATGCCGCCGCCGTGAAAGCCGACCACGGCTGCCGGGTGTACTCCTTTGCCCCCTACTCCCGCGACCTGACGCTGGAGATCCTCTACGGAGCCGTGACAGGGAGCCCCTTCTCCGTGACGCCCTTCGTAGTCGATGAAATTCTCGAGGGTCAAAGCCAGATCGAAGCCCTCGGCGAGACTTGGAAGCTCTACCATGTGCCCGGCCATTCCCCGGACAGCCTCTGCTTCCTTCTCGCGGCCCAAAACCTCCTCTTCGGCGGTGACGTACTCTTTCTGGATGGCGTGGGCCGCACCGATTTCCCCAATGGCTCCACACAGCAGCTCCTCAGCGGCATCGTGGAAAAACTCTTCGTCCTGCCTGATGCCACCCGCGTCTTCCCCGGCCACGGCGACGACACTACCATTGGCCGCGAGCGCCGCGAAAACCCCTTCCTCACCTGAGCCCCCCCTGATGCCACGATCATTCCATGACCTGATCTTCGACCAGCTCCGCGAGGTCATCGTAGCCGCAGGTCTGCGCCCAGCCCATGCAGGCACGCTTTGGAATACCCTGCACTTCAAAGCCATGGCCGATCCCCTCGCCCGCGAGGATCTGCCGCCGCCTCTGCGCAAATGGCTCACGCAGGTGCTGAGCGATGGCTCATGGATGCTCGATGTGCCACCCGCCACTTTGGACACCCCTAGCAGCGATGGATTGACGCACAAATTCCTCCTCCGCATGGCCGATGCGCAGGAGATCGAGACCGTCGTCATGGGCTACCCCGGCCGCCACACCGCCTGCGTCAGCACCCAGGCAGGCTGCGCCATGGGCTGCGTGTTTTGCGCCACCGGCCAGATGGGTTTCGTCCGCCACCTGCGCCCCGGTGAAATCGTCGCCCAGGTGCTGCATGCCCAGCGCAGCGTGCGCGCCAAAGGTGAGATCAAAGGCCTGCGCAATCTCGTCTTCATGGGCATGGGCGAGCCCCTGCACAACTACGATGCCGTAATGACGGCGCTCGACATCATCTGCGACACCCGTGGGCTGAACATCGGCCCCAGCAAGATCAGCGTCTCCACCGTCGGCGTGGTGCCCGGCATCCTGCGCATGGCGATGGAAAAGCGGCCCTACAATCTCGCCGTCAGCCTCCACGCCGCCACGGAGGAGGAGCGCGCGAAACTCATCCCCGCCAATCAGCGCTGGCCCCTGGCCGATCTCATCGCCGCCTGCCGCAGCTACAATGCACAAACCGGCCGCCGCATCTTCTTCGCCTGGACCTTGATCGAAGGCGTCAATGACACGCCCGTGCATGCGCAGCGCATCGCCGAGCTGCTCCACGGCCTGGATGCCCACATCAATCTCATCCCCCTCAATCGCACCGACGGCTACACCGGCACCGAAAGCAGCGACAGCTCCGCCGACACCTTCCACCGCATCCTCCAAGAAGCCGGTTTCCCCTGCACCATCCGGCAACGCCGCGGCATTGATGTGGCGGCTGGATGTGGCCAGCTCAAGGCGGCGAAAAACGCGAGGCGGAAGGCGACGGCTTGAGCGCCTTGTCAGATGGAGCCCCTGCGTCCCGCGGGCCGTCTTCCCGCGTCTCGCGGAAGACCGTCTCCTGACACTCGCATCGGGTACAGACCTCACCGCCTGCGGCAAGGCCCCTTCGGCAGCCATTCTTCAGCGGATGCCCAGCCCACAGGTGTAAAGCATAGAGCGCACCCAGCGAGACGCCGGATGCAGCACGCGGGACGCGTGCGCTCCTGCGCTGCATGAACTCCCCGTGAACCCAGCGTGAATTCATCTTCATAAATCGTCCACCGCTTGCCGTTGCAGCACGAAGAGGCGTATCATCCGCTCGTCATGACCACCCGCGTTTTTCTGCTAAATCTCCTCGCCTGCCTCTGGTGCTGCATCGTGCTGAATCTCCGCTTCCATCTCGCGGGCCATCACTACTACGCCTTCATGCTGTGGAATCTCTTCCTGGCCGCCATCCCCCTGGGCCTCAGTCTTAGCCTGCGCCTCATCAACCGCTTCATCCTGGCGCTGCCCGTGCTTGCCGCATGGCTGCTGTTCTTTCCCAATGCGCCCTATGTCCTCACCGACCTGATGCATCTCAATGAGCACCCCGGCAACGTCCCCGAGTGGCTCGATCTCCTCATGCTGCTCTCCTTTGGCCTCGTCGCGCTGTGGTTCGGCTTTCAGTCCCTCCACATCGTGCAGCATTGGTTTGCGCGGAAGTTTTCTCACGCCACGGCATGGGGGGTCAGTGTCGTCTCACTCGGCCTCAGCGGCTTTGGCATCTACCTCGGCCGCTTTGACCGGTGGAACAGCTGGGACCTCCTGCACCGGCCCGTGTCTTTGCTCAGCCGCATCGCCTCTTACGTCCTCCATCCCCTGGCCCACACGCACATCTGGGGCTTCACCCTTGGCTTTGGCACCCTGCTCATTCTCGCCTACCTCTTCTGGTTTTCGGCAGTGCCAACAGCACCGGACAGTCGTAAGATCGACTAGCCGTGCCCCACTACGATCCCAGCCACGACCACCTGCTCCTCTTTGACGGCGTCTGCCATCTCTGCGATGCCAGTGTGCAGTTCATCCTGCGGCACGATCCTCTTGGCAAAATCAAATTCGCCCCCATTCAAAGCCCTATCGGCAGCCAGCTCTACGCCCAGCACGGCCTCGATCCCGCAGCTCCGAGCGCGATGCTCTTCCTCACCCCGCAGGGCGCATTCAAAGCCAGCGATGCCGCTCTCGAAATCGCCCGCACCCTCGGCGGAGTTTCGAAACTCGCGCTCATTTTCAAACCACTGCCACGTGTCCTGCGTGATGCCGCTTACTACTTCATCGCACGCAACCGCTACCGCTGGTTCGGCAAAGACGATTCCTGCATGATGCCGACGGCGGAGTTGAAGTCGCGCATGCTGGAATAGTACGATGGGCACCACTGCCCGTCGATTAGCGCTCGCGCACAGGCTCCCTCCATCGCACTTACTCCTCGCGCACCCCAAACCCCACGTGCTAGGTTCCCCGCATGCCGCAAGCAGCCCCCACCCCAATCACCACCCGCGAACGCCTTGGCTTTGTACGTGTCGCTGCGGTGTCCCCGGAACTGGTGCTGGGAGACGTGGCGAAGAACGTCGCGATCATTGCCCGTGAGGCGCGCACGCTGGCACAGCGCGGCTGCCGGCTGGCCGTCTTCCCAGAGCTGAGCCTCACCGGCTACTCCTGCGCGGACTTATTTCACACCACCGCCCTGCTGGATGCGGCCGTGAAAGGCCTGGCCGAGCTGGTACAGGCCAGCCAAGACCTGCCCTGCGTGCTAGTCGTGGGTCTGCCGCTGCGGGTACAGGACCGCCTCTACAACATGGCAGCGGTCTTGGCAAAGGGCCGCCTGCTCGGACTGGTGCCGAAGACCTTCCTGCCGAATTCGGGCGAGTTCTACGAGCGGCGCTGGTTCTCGCCTGGGCACACGCTGAACGTGTCCACCCTGCGCCTGAACGATCAGGATGTCGCCATCGGCGCAGAGCTGCTGTTTGAAGTGCTGGACGTGCCAGGCTTCGTGCTCGGCGTGGAAATCTGCGAGGACTTGTGGTCGGTGATTCCCCCCTCGTGCCATCTCACGCTCGCCGGAGCCACGCTGCTGGCCAATCCCTCCGCCAGCACCGAAGTCCTCGGCAAAGCCCCCTACCGCCGCCACCTCGTGGCGCAGCAGGCGGCACGCTGCCTAGCAGCGTATGTCTATGCAGGTGCTGGTGCGGGTGAATCCAGCACCGACGTGGTTTACTCCGGACACGGCATCGTGGCTGAAAATGGCATCCTCCTCGGTGAAACCGAACGCTTCTCCTTCGAGACACGCGCCATCATCACCGATGTGGATCTTCAGCATCTGGCGCATGACCGCCTGAAAAGTTCCGCCTTCCGCGATGAAGCCGGCAGCATCGGCTTCCGCCGTGTCGCCTTCAGTCTCGGCGCAGCCCTCGGCGGTGATGACACTCTGCTGCGCTCCATCTCGGCCCATCCATTCGTGCCTTCGGCCAAGGTCGATCGTGCGGCGGTGTGCGAGGAGATCTTCGCCATTCAATCCACCGGCCTCGCCCGCCGCTTGAAACAAGCACACGCCAAGACCGCAGTCCTCGGCCTCTCCGGCGGCCTCGACTCCACCCTCGCGCTGCTGGTCATGCTGGAAGCGTTGAAACGTGCGGGCATGCCGACGACCGCCGCGCTGACCGTCACCATGCCCGGCTTCGGCACCACCACGCGCACGAGGGGTAATGCTGAGCAGCTCGCCGAAGCGCTGAACATCGAACTGCGCACCATTTCGATCAACGACGCCGTGCATCAGCACTTCGCCGACATTGGTCATTCTGCCACGCAGCACGACGCCACCTATGAGAATTCGCAGGCCCGCGAGCGCACCCAGATCCTCATGGATCTCGCCAACAAGACCGGCGGCATCGTCGTCGGCACCGGCGATCTCTCCGAAGCCGCGCTGGGCTGGTGCACCTTCAATGGCGATCACATGTCCATGTACCACGTGAACGCCGGCGTGCCGAAGACCCTGGTGCGCTACCTCATCGAGTGGTGCGCCGCCGGCCCCTTCGCTGACAAAGCGGGTGCCATCCTGCTGGACATCGCCGACACGCCGATCACCCCCGAACTCCTGCCGCTCGCCGCAGATGAATCGCTGCAGCAGAAGACCGAGGACACCATCGGCCCCTATGAGCTGCATGACTTCTTCCTGTTTCACTTCGTGCGCCACGGCAGCACCGCCGAAAGAATCCGCTGGCTGGCCGCACAGGCCTTTGCGGGTAAATACGACGATGACACCATCGCCAAATGGCTCGCGCTCTTCTTGAAACGCTTCGCCCAAAACCAGTTCAAACGCTCCAGCGTACCCGACGGTCCCAAGGTCGGCTCCGTGGCCCTCTCCCCCCGCGGCGACTGGCGCATGCCGAGTGATTTCGCGGGAGATCTGGGATAAAAACCAAACGGGCAAACCACGAATCAGCGCAAATTCTAAATCTGATTTATTAGTGCCCATTAGTGGTTCAAAATCCGTTCTTCATGAAGTCCTTCGCCGCCATCCTCGTACTGCTCACGCTCTGCGCCTGCACGCGCAGCAACAAGCTCATCATCGGTACCGACGCCACCTACCCGCCCTTTGAGTTCGTCGATGCCACAGGAAAGTTCAGCGGTGTGGATGTCGAGGTGGGCCGCGAAATCGGCGAGGCCCTGGGCCGCGAGGTGGAGTTCCGCAACATCAACTTCGACGGCCTCGTCACCGCCCTGCGCACCGGCTCCATCGACCTCGTGCTCTCGGCCATGACCGCCACGCCCGAGCGACGCAAATCCATCGACTTCTCCGAGCCCTACGTGAAGACGGGCCTGGCCGTTCTGGTCGCCAACAACTCCACCCTTCAAAACGCCGCCGATCTGAAGACCCCGGGCCGCAAAATCGTCGTACGCCTTGGCACCACCGGCGAAAACTGGGCGCGGGAAAACCTCAAGGAGGCCAAGATCATCTCCCTCGATGCGGATGTCTCCTGCGTCATGGAAGTAGTGAACGCCAGCGTCGATGCCTGGATCTACGATCAACTCTCGATCATGAACTACCAGGCCAAGTACGCCGGCAAGACCCGCGCCCTGCTCGCCCCGCTGCGCGAAGAAGTCTGGGCCATCGGCCTGAAGCAGGGCAATGACGAACTCAAGACCAAGGTCAACGAAGTGCTCGCCCGCATGCGCGCAGACGGCAGCTTCACCAAACTGGCCGAACGCTTCATGGCCAAAGAGAAAGCCATGATGACCGCCCAGGGACTGCCGTTTGTGTTTGAGCTGAAATGAGGCTGGTTTGCCCCCTTGAGAGAGAGGCAGCTTCAGGAGATGCGTTTCCCTATTTGCAGCTTGCATGGCACTCAGCATTTCGTAAAAGCCTGTCGTATGGCTGATGAAATCCCGCCCGCCTCTCCTACGTCTGAAACCCCGCCGCCTCGTACCACGGGTGGCAATTGGCGTTGGGAGCCGCCTACTGCAGCAGAACTCCAGGCGTTGATGCCAGGTTATACTGTGGAAAAGCTCCTTGGCCGTGGCGGTATGGGAGCGGTGTATCGTGGCGTGCAGATGAACCTCGAACGTCCCGTAGCAATCAAGATTCTGCCGCCGGGCGTGGAGAAGGAAGATCCCAGCTTTGCCGAGCGCTTCAAAAGCGAGGCCAGACTCATGGCCAAGCTCAATCACCCGGCGGTTGTGAGTGTCTATGACTTCGGCACCACCAGCGCCGGCCAGCTCTATTTCGCCATGGAGTATGTCGATGGCAGCGATGTCTCGCAGATGATCAGGACACAAGGCCGCCTACCGCCGGAACATGCGCTGGCTATCACCGCACATGTCTGCGATGCGCTGAGTGCCGCGCATGAACTGGGCATCGTTCATCGCGACATTAAGCCCGCCAACGTTCTCCTCAACATGAAGGGCCAAGTCAAGGTGGCTGACTTCGGTCTTGCGAAGTTGGAAGAGCCCGGCCAGCACGGCCTCACCAAGACTGGCTACGCCATGGGCACGCCTGACTTCGTCGCGCCCGAAGCGCTCACGCTTGGCACCGCCATAGATGGTCGCGCTGATCTGTATGCAGTGGGCGTCATGCTTTACCAAATGCTCACCGGCAACATCCCACGCGGGGCCTTCAAGCCCGCCTTTGTGCTCGTCCCAGGCATCGATCCACGTTACGACCCGATCATTTCGAAGGCAATGCAGCATGACCGCGAGGAGCGTCATCAAAACGCGGCCGACCTGCGGCGTGAATTGGATGTGATCCTCACCGTGCCCTTGGTGCGAAACAACGCACCTGAGAGCGCAGCCATTCCCTTGGCCCAAGTGATGCAGGTCGCCTCACAACGCAGTGCGGCGCAGAAACCTGCCGCAAAAGGCCCGCAGCCGCGGAGCAATGGGGGCGCAGCCGCGATGAAGTCCTCAGCAGCTAAAAATCCCCATGCCACGGCTTCCCCGGCCAAATCCAAAGCACCGCTGTTCATCGGACTCGGAGCCGTTGCAGCCATCGCCATCGGCACCATCATCATGTTAAGCGGGAAGAAGCCCGCAGGCCAGAGAAGTTCTCAGCAACCCCTCCCCAATCCCCCGGTTGCAGAAAATCGCACAAAACCTACATCAAGCTTACCTCCACCACCACCGTCCGGCTCAGCCATCCAAAACTCCGCCTACACCTGGCAGGACGGCTCAACCACGCTACTTAAGATTGCCGATCAATGGACCCAACGCGACGGTAAGTTTGTGGCGTTGAAATCAGGCACCATCAACTTCCCCAAGACGCTGCACGATGCCACTATCCGTCTGACGATGGAACACATTACTGGAGTAAACTCACCCACCTTGATCTTGCGCAGTGAGGAAGGTCAGACCTGGCAGTATGGAGCTCACCTCACCACCGATGGTAAAGCGCAGATTGTTCTGCATAACAACAGAGATTCTCAACTCAATGAGCGCCTCACCGAAGCTCCTGTGATGGAACTCACCAACGGCACCGAGGTCACGTTGGAATTCCGCGCACAGGGAGATACGTTCACTTTTCTCGTAAACGATCAGGTCGTAGCCTCTGCACGCAATAACCGTCTCCAGAAAGGGCTCGTCGCAGTCTGGATGAATGAAGGGCGCAAATTCACCCGCCTGGAATATGCCGAACTCCCAAAAAGCGCGCCCATCCCCAAAGCCCCACCGCCGCCTAGCGCCAAGTCTGACTTGCGCTCCAAGCCCTTTCCATCTCCTTCCACTACGCCTGTCTCGAATTTCCCACCCGGCCAGTGGGTGAAGCTGTTCACCAAGGCCGCAGACCTGACGGACAAAATGCGCGAGAGCGGCGTGAAGTTTGAGGATGGGTGGATGACGCTCTCTCAGGCAATGCCTGAAGTGAGTTCGGGGACAAACACCTTGCATCAAAACAGCGCCGTTCGCCTGCGCATCAAGTGGGATCCTGACACCAACCTTCTCCCTCGCTTGCATTTGCGTCATGATAAGATCGGCCCTGGACTTTCCCGCGCTCTTCGCCTTGGACTGCAGAAAAGCGGCTCGGCAACGCTGGAAAAAGAGACCGCAGACAATAACAAACCCGTGAAAACAAGGGTGGGTGAGCTGATCCCACGCCCTCTCCCAGAGCCGGGATCAGAAATTTTGCTGGAATTCAGTGTCATTGGGACGCGTGCTTTTGCGCGCATGAACGAGCAAATAGTTTCTGCACCTTATGACGACCAGCAGAACGGGCCCTTACTTTTTTACGCTGGCACGGCGGCTGTCCGCGACATCGAAGTCATCAATCTCGACGGCCTCAGCAATGCCGAGGCGCTCAATATCATCGGTGTGGATGAGAAGGGTAATGACACGCGTGCCTCAAGGATCACTCAGGAGAAGCAGGCAATGGAACAGGCGAAGGTGGCGGATGCGGCCAGCACCATCCCTGAACTCAACGCCCTCCATGAGCAGTTTGTGAAACTCACCGCCGAGCGCGTCAATGCACCGTTCGAGGCCGACTTGGCAAAGCTCAATACAGGCTATCTTGGTGGCATCGAGCGCAAGAGTGCTGAGGAAAAAGCCGCCGGGCATCTGGACGGCGTCATTGCATTTCAGGCGGAAAAGAAGCTGCTCGCCGATCAGCAACCCATTCCCATAGAGGATGCCGGAGACATGCCGCCGGCCATCAAAACGTTGCGGACCATCTATCGCGCCGCGTATGCCAAAATCAACGCCGCCCGCGCCGCGAACCTCAAAACCCTCACCGATCCCTTCGACCTCCGTCTCAAGCATCTCGAATCCGACCTCACCCGCAAGAACCGCATCGACGATGCCAAAAAGGTGCGCGAATATCGCGAAGCTCTCGGGAAAAGCACTCCGGGCATTCAGGTCACCAGAGCGTCGCCAACACGCGGCGTGGCCTCCCTTTCCCAGAACGGACTGAAGTCCGAAACCGCTTTGCCTCCCGCCGCGATACTCGCAATGAAAGACGGCGAGACCAACTCTCTCGGCATGAAATTCCTCCCCGTAAAAGGAACGGCAGTCATGTTCTGCATCCATGAAGTGCGTTATCAAGACTATGCCGCATATGCTGCAGAGGCAAACGGGGTCTATGGCGCGTGGAAGGATCAAAGCGGAGATGCCTACACGCCCACGACAAACAAAGAGCAGCACGCCGTCACGCGCGTGAGCTGGGAGGACGCACGGAAATTCTGTGCATGGTTGAGCCAAAAGGAAGGCAAGACCTATCGCCTCCCCACGGATGAGGAATGGAGCTTGGCCGTGGGTCTGGGCCATGTGGAGAAGAAGCCCAAAGGCACCACGCCAGCGATGCTCAGCGGCAAAGACAAAACGCATTTCCCCTGGGGTGATGACTTTCCGCCTGAGCCCAGGGACAAAGTCGGGAACTACAGCGATGCGAGCCGCAAAGCCAACGCACCCACCGGTGCGGCGAAATACTTCGAAGACTATGACGATGGCTTCCCAACCACGGCTCCCGTCATGAGCTTCAAACCGAACAAGCTCGGCCTCTATGACATGGGCGGAAATGTGTGGGAGTGGTGTGAAGACTGGTTCGACGCTTCCGAGAAAGACCGTGTTCTTCGAGGTTCTTGCTGGCGTGATTGCGGTGATACCGCCCTGCTGTCGTCGGCTCGCTATCATGGCCCTCCCGGTTACCGCAGCGACTTCTGCGGATTTCGTTGTGTCCTAGAACTGTCCATAACCAAGGCTGCTGGCAATTAACCAGCCAACTGCTAAGTAATA
This sequence comes from Verrucomicrobiota bacterium, assembly GCA_025360015.1. GTDB lineage: Bacteria > Verrucomicrobiota > Verrucomicrobiia > Verrucomicrobiales > Verrucomicrobiaceae > Prosthecobacter. Next base: position 77,031 of record JANYCZ010000045.1, read on the forward strand.
AATTCCGCGCTCCATGGAAGCTGCTGCGGGCTACTTCTTCAGCTCAAAACTCTCCGGCTTTACACCCACCTTGTTGCCTTTGAAGCCATACATCGTCGGCTGGTACTCGCCCACAAGGCTCACATCCGCTTTTTCCGGCACCTCGAGGCCGAGGCCCCAGAAAACACCGTTCACCACAAGGCGGCGGAGGCCTTCGTTTGTGAGATCGGTGGCGGCACCCATCGTGGTGGCGAGGATTTTATTCTCAGTCCCGGCGTCATTCTTCACCACGCGCAGCCAGGCCACGGGCATCATGGGGGTGTTCACATCCTGCTCCACCTTGGCCGCGGTGGCTTTCGTGTAGCTGGCCGGTGGCGTGTCAGGCGTCATGCCTTGCAGAATCTGCCCACGCACCAGGATGACGGCATCAGCGGGCGGCGCGGCTTCATAGACGTCGGTGTTGCCAAAGAGATCGCTCACGCCACGCAGCACGGGATGATTTGCGTTCGCCGCTTCGATGATGCCCTTGGTGGCTTCAAACTTGTGCTTGCCCCAGTGGCTGACCCACGTTTCGCCCAGGACTTTGCGGCCCCAACCGCCCGTCGCATGGTTCCAGTTCCACGCGGCAAACGGGCCGTCATTGGCGTAACCGTTGAAGGCATGCGTGCTGGTGCGCAGGGCGATGATCGGCACGCCACGGTTCACAGCCGCCTCAAATTTCTTGGTGGTTGCGTCATCCCAGTGGCGGAAGCGCAGCAGCATCACGATGGCATCGGCAGAATCAAGCGCCTCGGGATGACTCAGGCTGGTGGCCGCCATGGGATCGATCGCACCATCAGCGCCGAGGCTGAAGAGCACGGTGCATTTGAAGCCCTGGCGCTGGCTGAGGATTTTCCCGAGCATGGGCATGGACTCCTCGCTGCGGTACTCCTCATCGCCGGAAAGGAGCACGATGTGCTTCCCTTTCGCCGCGCCAGCAGGTTCATAAACGACGTGGTCGGCAGCGCACAGACTGGACGCAGCAAGCAATGAGAGAAGCAAATGTTTCATGAGGTTGGGTGGGAATGGCCGGAGGATGAGACATACGCCAAAATAACGCCAGCCATTTCCTTTGGCCTGCTCCAGACGTAGAATGACGCGCCCCCACCGCCCCATGATCCCGAAATTCCCTCTCTTCCTCACCCTGCTGCTTGGCGGGTTGCTTGCTTGGCTTTGGGCCACATCCCATACTTTTCGCGCTGCTGGCGTGATGATTCTCATCCCCCTGTGGCTCTTCCTCCTCGGCCTCTGGTGGGCGCTGCATAAACGCGGGATACGGCTGAAACGACTGGGCCTGTTTGTCGTGGGCGTCATCGCATTCGTAGCTGGATTCCGACATTTTGTCCTCTATAAAGGCTCCGCTGACGGCTCCGCCATGCCAAGTCTCGCTTGGCGCGGCGAGCTGCAGAAAGAACTGCCGCAACTCCATGCCGGTGCAGCGGCGGCTGCGACTCTTTCCCCCATTCCGCCTGGCGTCGCCGACATGCCGCGCTTTCTCGGCCCCAAGGGAGACGGCGTCCTGCCGGAGCCAGACTGGCAGACCGACTGGAAAGCGCACCCGCCACGCGAAGTGTGGCGCATACCGGTGGGAGATGGCTGGTCGGGCTTTGCCGTCGCGGGCAGCCGCGCTCTCACGCAGGAGCAGCGCGGCGCGGAGGAATACGTGACCTGCTATGACATCGCCACCGGCAAGCTGCTGTGGTCTCATGCCGACACCACCCGCTTTGACGAGGCGATGGGCGGCATCGGCCCGCGCTCCACCCCCACCGTCGATGTGACACAAAACGTCGTCTTCACCATGGGTGCCAAGGGCTTGCTCAACTGCCTGGAGCTGACCACGGGGAAAGTCCGCTGGAGCAAGAACATTCTAAAGGAGTCAGGCGGGACCAAAGGTCCGGAGTGGGGCAAGAGTGCCGCCCCTTTGATCGTGGGGGACAACATCATCTGCACCGGTGCTGACAACGGCGCCACTCTCATTGCCTCCCGGCGTACGGACGGCAAACTGGCGTGGAAGGCGGGAGACGATGGCGGCAGCTACAGCTCCCCCGTGCTCATGACCCTGGCCGGACGCGAACAAATCGTGAGCGTGAACAGCAACTCCGTCACCGGCCATGACCCCGCCAGCGGCACCGTGCTGTGGAAGTTTGACTGGCCGGGCATGTTTCCCAAAGTCTGCCAGCCCGTGCAGGTGACAGCGGATCGCATTTTGATCACCACCAGCTACGGTTTGAAAAGCCACCTGCTGGAGATCAAGGCCGGTGCTGAAGGCAAGATGACCGTTTCTTCCATCTGGGCTGCCAGCGCACCGCGCACGAAGTTCAGCAGCGCCAGCGTGTTCGGCACCCATGCCTACGCCATGGATGAAGGCACCTTCTGCTGCGTGGATCTCGCCACCGGTGAGCGCGGCTGGCGCGAAGGCCGCTACGGCTTCGGCCAGCAGGTACGCCTGGGAGACCACTGGATCCTCGTGCAGGCGGAGAAAGGCTTCGTCGCCCTGGTCAAAGCCAATCCCGAGCGGCTTGAGGAAGTCTCACGCCTCGAAGCCCTGCCCGGCAAAACCTGGAACCCACCCACCCTGGCCGGACGCTGGCTGCTGGTGCGCAACGACCACGAAGCCATCTGCTTTGAACTCGCGGCAAAGTGACGCCGTAGCCGCATTCGCCAGAACGCGGCGGCCCTTTTGGACTGCGGTTGCGGAGTGAGGAACGAACGAAGCTACCGCTTTCGCAGGCCGGTCCAGCTCACTTACACCCCGAGACGGTCGAAAGCGGCAGATCATCGCAGCCGCACTCCAAAGACGCCTTGCATGACCACACCCTCATTGGGATTGAGTGTGCGCAGGGAGGAACAAGCGCTGTCACCCCAACTACTAGCTTCACCAGATATGCCGAAACACACGGCCCACCAAACTCCGCGCCGCATCCGGCTTGATGTACCGCAGGCCATCACCTGACGACATCGAGGGCAGTTGCATGGGGCCCTTCTGCGTGATGACCTTGATGGATTTGACTTCAATGCGCGCCACCGGGCAGTCGTTGGCATCCACCGGCATGATGGAGATGCGCTTGATGGTTTCCAAACCGGACACTATCTGGCCAAAAACAGTGTACTTGCCTTCCAGCGCGCCATAGTTGCCCAGCGTCATGTAAAACTGCGAGCCATTCGAGCGGCGCTCCGGATTCACCTTGTCCGAGCGGCGCGCCATGGCCACGGCTCCGATACGGTGCGGCCGCTTGATCTCCCCTGGAATCGTTTTGTCCTCGCCACCCGTTCCCCATTTGAGGCGCGCGGACTCATCTGACGTCAGCGGATCTCCGGTCTGCACCAGAAAGCCTTCGATGGCACGGTGGAAGGCCAGCCCGTTGTAAAAGCCGCTGTCGCAGTGGTCGATGAAGTTGTTCACCGTCTGCGGCGCGTCATTCGGAAACAGTTCGATCATGACCGTCTCACGCGCACCGCCATCCTTGCAGCATCTTTTTTATACCTTGCTGTGAAATTTTGGTGCAAACCCGGCGCAGCCAGGAAACTCGCTTTCACTCTCACCCATGCCGCGCACCTACGCGGGCTTGGAGTGCTGCGAACGGCCACACTCGCCTTTCGAATTTCACACGCTGCCTCGCCCGCTCTCTCACTTCAGGTCCGCAAATTCATCCCAAAGGCCGCCGCCGCAGATGACGCAGAGTGTAGAAGGGCACTTCTGATTCCGTCATGCGCCGACTGCCCTCTTTTCGTTTTGGGCCGAAAAGCTCCCGCTGCGCTTCGAAAATGCCTTCCACAAACTCCTTGCTCCCCAGCGCCACCCCATCCGTGAAGTAGCGCACACGCAGTCGCACCAGTTCCGCAGGGTTCAGCTTGCCTTTCTCCGCCAGTACCGCACGCGCGATCTGAATGCAGCACACAACCTGGCGCTGCTGCGCAGGCTGGCCAACAACCTCTTGAAACTCGAACCCAGCATCCTGTCGATCAAAGGCAAGCGCCTGCTATGCGCCTCCAGCCGCACCTTCCTTTGCTCCGCTTTGAATGCCCTCAATGTTCATGCGTAGTCCCTGAGCCGTGGCATCGACCCGCAAACCTATCTGCGCGATGTGCTCACCCGCCTGCCGACAATGACCAATCGGCAGGTTAAGGACGTCACACCGGCAGCGTGGGCAAAAACGCAGACGACGAGCTCTCAACGCAAGGCCGCATAGTAATCCAAGCTCAAACGCAACCTCACACCAGAGGTGATTGGAGTGACGCTAACGAGAGGGCGGAGCTTGTCGGTGGTGGGAAATGAGCGGAGCCGCGAGCTTTGCGAAGCGCTGGAATTGGCTCCCCATAGGCATGCACTTGGTGTGTTCGGTTTGCTGTTCATTCACTCAAAAAAATGCCCAGCTTCAGGCTCGTATTCAATTTCCTTGTCCACACCTGGGATTCAGAGAACATCACTTTGGCTCCGGTGCGCATTATCGCGTGTCCTTGAACTCGGATCGTAAACTGTTCTCCACTGCAACGCCCGAGTGATGTGCGTTTGCGACCTTGTTCAATCGGATCAATTGCATATGTGACGGGATGAGAGGGAGGCACCAACAAAACCATTTCACCGCTGGCACCTGCCAATTCGAGCTTCTCAATCGTGAACGACTGCGCATTGCGATAGCCATGAGAATCGAAACCACCAATCCCAACTTGTAATTGCGGCTCCGTGTCTGGTTCGTTGTGGATATAAAACAATCCGGGAATCACAACCTGATGAACTACAGATCCCGTATCTGGGAAGATAGCGGGAACGAATGGTGATTCGCTACTGGGCGGGTGAAAAACGTTTGTCGGAACGTATCGAACGAAACGGCTCAGATGAACGCCACCTAGCCCAATGATCACAACGACTCCGAGGCAAAAAAACACAGTGGTCAAGGCGAGGCGCTTCATGTAAAATCATGTGCCTGGACTGACAAGCATAATGCGCCAGCCGCCGTTGACCCATACGAGAGGAAGGTAGTCGGTAGATTTGCCGTCCCCGGTCCTCACTATGGCATCAGCCAAAAAGGATTCGCGTGGTAGCTGGGGGAACGCCTCAAACTCCTCCTTCGATGGTCTTCGAAAGCTCATCAAACTTGGACGCCGCAGTGTTTCCGAACGTGACTGAGGACTGACAGCATTTTTGCTCAATCCATTTGAATTTGGAGATCCTTGCGTCCAAAAATTTTCGGGGCTACGATTCGGCGCTGATGGATTCGCGCTGCTCTCATTAAACGCATCGACAAAGCTGCGGGCAGCGTCGATCACCACGCTGTTCGCTTTGCGAAATGCGAGTGCCGTCTTGTATTCACGGAGCAACGGCTGAGGTATTAAAAGTGTATCCGCTCCTTGAAGCTTCGCAATCAACCCAAATTGGCCGTGGTGGCTCTTGGGCCTCCTAACGTCACCTCCTGAGAACGATAATGTCTTTTCAACTTTCTGGGCACGGCCATTAATCACAATGAGCCGTTCTGAGTTTTTGGGGATCATTTCGCATCTCGTTAAGTCGCCGTAGATCAACGAAAGATCGGCGCTGATTTCTGCCATCAACTCTGTGGAAGGCGAATCCAAACCGTCGTCCTCAACTTGAATTGGCAACCCAAGCTTAGCGCCTTTGAATCGAACGCTTGTCCCATCGGGAGTGCGACCTGGCTGTAGATCATCAATGGTCTGCGGGCGATGTTCGGGAGGGGTTGCCCGAACGGGGCCGTCTGAGTGCGTCCACTGATCGGCACGAATAGTTCGCTCATTGATGGGCAGTGATTTCGTGGCGAGTAGAAAGATCGCAAAAAGCGCCACTATACCAGCCGAAACCCAGCCTAATTGACGTGTGTTCATGGCGATGTTCCTGGTGCAAGCATAGGCTTTTGGTTGGGGACCGCTGGCCGAACAACCAAATACTTCCGGGCATAAGCACCCTCGTGCATGATCGGAGCTGTGAGATTGGTGTATGTGAACGTTCCCTGGACCGGGTTGCCGTCAAGTTGCAGAGCCCATATGAATGGCTTCACATCGCTATTGAGATGCCCCGTGAAAGAACCTCCTGAAGTTACCGGGAGTTCTTTGTCAGCAGAACAACCGCTGATGCCTGTCGTGATGATTGCTCCCTGTGCATCGTAACATGCTTGGTGCCCGCTAGAAAGCACGGGACGCGTGAAGAAGAGCGAACGCATTTCATAAAATCCATCTGGATGGTAATAGGTATTGATTGCTCCGGGTGAGAACCAATTTCCGTTCAAGCCAGGCAGAACAGTTGGAGGCTCTGGGTCGCTGTTACCATAACCGAGCGATTGATACATCGCGGGTGCATAGGCTAACCAACCCATGTCGGCACTTTCTGCGGTGTGCCACGCATCAAATTTCTCCTTCGTAGATCGGGGCACAACTGTTATGGTCAGCTTGTCGATCACAACCGAACTACCTTTTGGACAGACTTGAATTGAGAATTCCTTCTGCTCATCCGTATCTGGCTCATCTCCGAGGTCGAGTTCGTGTCCTGGCAAGTCAGACTCATTTGCAAACCACCAAAGATTCTGTTCGAAGAGTTCGCGGTCACCGGGAGTTAGATAATCGATCAGATCCACTTTGCTTGAGGTCCATACCTTACAGACGCATTTCTCCCAGCCGTTATAGTGCTGCTTTTCATTCTGCCGAGTGGCGAGATTGAGTTTGCGCGCCTTATCCGGCCCGGCTTCGGTGTCTGGATAAGTCTTAAACTCAACCGGGAGGAGGCTATAATTGATCGTCTTCCCAGTCACAGGAATCGGCGATAGCATGGATACCACTCCGCTTTGTAACGTCACATCGGACGGCAACTGAAAGTCCCCGTTATTGTCCTTTGTTGGGCTAGAAAGGATCGTGCAGGAATTTGACATCAGGCCTGTGCTGATGGTGAGTTTGAGTGTGGCAACAAACTCGCTGGTCCTGGTAGTGCCCACCACCGTGGTTTTCTTCAGCACAAACACACAGCTGATGGGCTTCCCGGTTTCTCGTGCCGTGTTGGTCTGTAGGCGCACCTCCATTTGCGTCATGCTGGCGCTCTGGGTTGCGTATGTGACTGTGCTGGACTGCGAGTCGCCATCTGAATCCGTGTAGTATATCGTTGAGGAGCCGGTACCATTGGTCAGTGAGGAGGTCACCGCGTAGGATGTGACTCCATTCACGCCGTTGCACTGCCAGCCGTTTGTCTCGCTGCCTCTGAAATAATTCACAGGGGAAATGGGGTCAGTGTGCAAATTCTTGACAAATGTCATGGCGTCATGACTCCGTCGGACCCAAAAACTCTTTGAGTGCTTCGGGGGCTTGCTTCCGTGTCTTCTTCCGGTCCAGCCGTCGCAGTTGCTGGCGGACTGGGTGCGAATGCTGCGTGGCATGACTTTGCTTATACCAGCAGCGTGCCCATTTTGTCAATTATTTGCCCCTGTCTCCATTTTCACAAGGCTCGGTCCCAGCCACCGCCTCCCTCACGACTTCACCGCCAACTGCTTACTAACCGCCCACATCTCACCAGATATGCCGGAACACGCGGCCCACCAAGCTGCGCGCCGCATCCGGCTTGATGTACCGCAGGCCATCGCCTGACGACATCGAGGGCAGCTGCATGGGGCCCTTCTGCGTGATGACTTTGATGGATTTGATTTCAATGCGGGCCACCGGGCAGTCGTTGGCATCCACCGGCATGATGGAGATACGCTTGATGGTCTCCAAGCCAGAAATCACCTGGCCAAAGACGGTGTATTTCCCCTCAAGCACGCCGTAATTGCCCAGGGTCATGTAAAATTGCGAGCCATTCGAGCGGCGCTCCGGATTCACCTTATCCGAGCGGCGGGCCATGGCCACGGCTCCCACACGGTGCGGCAGCTTGATCTCGCTGGGAATTGTTTTGTCCTCGCCACCCGTTCCCCATTTGAGACGCGCGGACTCGTCCGACGTCAGCGGATCCCCTGTCTGCACCAGAAAGCCTTCGATGGCACGGTGGAAGGCCAGCCCGTTGTAAAAGCCGCTGTCACAGTGGTCGATGAAATTATTCACCGTCTGCGGAGCGTCGTTTGGAAAGAGTTCAATCATCACCGTCTCACGCGCACCGCCAAAGGCGACATCCATGACCGCGATCTTGCGCACCGAATCTTTCGCCCACAGCGAAGGATCTTCCGCACGCGGCACAGGCACGCGCATCGGTGTGGAGGAGGATGAAGAGGACGAAGCGTACGGCGCGTAGCTGCGGCTTGCGGCACTGGGGGTCGGGGTGGCTGCTCCGCCACCGGCCTTGTCCACAGACTGAAACAGCGCCTTCTGCGCTTCATCCGCCAGCCGGTCGATTTCTGCCGTAGAGGGAGTCTTGGCAGGTGTCTGTGACGCCGGAGCCTTCGCCTGCTGGGCGGATAATACGGCATGGCAGCCAAAGGCCAGCAGGCAGGTCAGAAGCGGGATCTTCACGTGGCGTGCGGTTAAGATAGGAAAAAACATGCTGCGGCTAGCGCAGATTCTGAGGGACCGTTGCAGGGCGGCTCGGTGCAGCCGCAGGTGGCAGGGCTGGAGCAGCCGCAGGTGCTGCAGGCTCCAGGCTCATCGGCGCGGCGGACGCCTGCTCTCTAGCATTGACCTGATAGCGCATCCTCGGATTGCCACGCACCTTACGCGGAGGCAGTCCCCAGCTCACATCATAGGCGTCCTGCTGGGTAACGGTGGGATGCTTGGAGTCAAAATGCTCAAAGGAACCGCAGGCGGTCAGCAGAGTGGAGGCAAGCAGAGCGGCAAAGAGGAAGCGCAGAGATGTCATTGTTTGGCAAAATTGAATTCTTAACGAGTCGCGATACTAGGCTGGGTGATTCTTGCTGGCAAGATCGAAGTCTTGGACTCCCCCATCTCCATTTCGTTCACTTCCCCCGCACAAGGCGCACCGCCACGTGATCCGTATCCGGCAAAATGCGTTTCCTCAGCTCCAGGCTCACCCCGGCGGCCTGGAATTCCCCCATCACGCAGGCCGCCATCTCTGCGGCCAGGGTTTCGATGAGCCTGCGCGGCCGCTCCGCCGCCAGTGCCTGCAGCCGCGCCGCGACCGCCGCGTAGTCGATGGTGGCGGCAATGTCATCCTCCATCCCCTCAAACCGCCCGGCGATCCGCAGGGTGATGTCCGCCTCCAGCACCTGGCTAGCGGCACGCTCCTCTTCAGGAACACCAATGTACGTGGTCAGGCGCAGGGCGCAGATGCGTATTTCGTCGGGAGGATTCATCGGCAAATCATGACACAAGACCCCGCCTCATGCATTCGTCCAGCAGCACCCGCGTCGGAATATTCAAATCCACCCGTAGCGCCTCAGCCAGCGGCAGCCATTGAAACTCCTGCGCCTCTTCGTTCAGCATCACCTGTGGCTGCGCCTCCGCACAGCGGGCGATGTAGTTCAGCAGCAGAAAGTGCGCCGAGCGCTGAAACTCCGGCGGCTCGATGCAGTCCTGCACCATCACCCATTCGATGTCCTGCAGCGTGAGCGCGGTTTCCTCCGCGATCTCCCGCACCAGCGCTGCCTCGCAGGTCTCCCCGCGTTTGATCTTCCCACCGGGGATGCCCCAGCGGTGGCTCCACTTGTGCGTGCGGATCAGCAGCATCTCGCCCTTGGAGTTTAAGATGAGCGCCCCCACCGTGGCCACCGGATAGGCCCCGTCCCCGCCGCTCAAAGGCCCCAGCAGGGCGGGCAGGCGTGACAAATCGCGCACCATCATATCCGGCGCGGCCGTCAGCAGCGTCTCCGCACTCTCATACCCCGTGCAGGTGGCGATGGTCACCACTCCGGCGGCGTGGCCGGCATCGATGTCATGCCGCATGTCGCCGATGAAGGCCGTCTCCGCTGCGGCCATGTCCAGCTCCGCCAGCAGCCCATGGATTTCGGTGCGTTTGTCGATGACTCCGCAGCGCATCACCTCAAACGCGTCCCGCACCCCCAGCGCCTGCGCCTGGGCCGTCACATGCGCCAGCGGCGCACTGCTCAGCACCACCACCCGCCTGCCCGTGGCTGCGGCAAACTGGAGGAACTCCCCCGCATGCGGCAGCAGCGTCACGACTTCCGGCTCCTTGGGAAAGTGCTCCAGATAGAGCTGCTGCAGCCGCTCCAGCGGCATCCCCGGCAGCATCTCCGCAAAAAACTCCGTGTACGGCAGGCGAAAGCGCCCCTTGAACTCCTCCCGCGTCAGCTCCGCCACCCCGGCGCTCCGCAGCATGCCATTCACCGCACGCAGCACCCCTGGCAGGTCATCCACCAGCGTGCCGGACCAGTCGAGCAATAGGTTCCGAATCATGTGCGCTCGCCTTAACTGCGCCCCCGCCGCTTTGCAAACCATTCACCGCTGGCGGCGGCGGCCCAGCAGCCACAGTCCGGCTACCCCCAGCAGCAGCACCCCACCCGGCTCTGGCACAGGCGTCGTCGGCGAGGTCACAAAATCAATGCCGTAATGGATCTGGTCAGACCCCTCCTGAATCCAGAAGGTGTAGTTTCCCGGCGGCAGCGGACCATTAAAACCGATACCGCCAAACTCCGGCCCGGCATCCAGCAGCGCCAGCAGATCTGTATAAGTATTGCCAAAGCCATCCGTGCCGTAGCCCCACAGCGAGTTGCTCAGGTGGTTCGAAGGATCGCCCATGTTGATCGAGCCGCCATTCGCTATCGCCATAAAGGACTGATTGTTGGTCTTGCCGCTGGTGGCCGAGTAGCTCAGCAAATTGATGCCCGTTAGATCATAGCCTGGGGCGACTGTAAAATTCCAGACGTCCGCATCCATCGGCCCGGTGCCCCCGAGTGACCCCATCGTGCCCGAAATCATATTATCCCCTGAGGCCAAGGTGCCTAGCAGCGTCGGCGCACTGCCAGAGTCAGACAGGTCACCATTGAGCACCTCATCCCAAGTCAATGCCTGCGCCGTGCCAAACGGCAGGACGAGCGCAGCAAGCAAAGCGAGAATACGAGACACCGGCATATTATTGCAATTATAGTAAACATTGTAAATAATGTCAACGGGACTGACTGTTTTCCTCATCTGAACTTTCTACCGCGCCCATTTCGGGCTCGCTTCTCCCCGCCCACCCCTGCATTTTGGCAGGCATGCGTTCCCTGCTCTGCCTGCTCCCTCTTTTCCTGTTGCCATCCTGCGTCCATATTTTCACCACCCGTGTGGAATACCAGGCCACCGCCCCGGCTCCCACGGTCGGCGGCAGTGCTTTCAGGGCGGAATTTATCCCCAAGGGAACGGAATCTGGCATCGCCCTCAGCGCCATGATCGTCGGCGGTGCCATGGTGGCCGAAGTCGGCCCCTACCAGATGCGCCTGCACGCCTTTGGCCAGCCGACGGACCAGCAGTGGTTTGAAATCAAAAGCATGCGCCTCAGTGGCATCGACCATTTCGAGGCCCCCATGGAGGCCCGGGGCTTTGCCGGTCGCGCCGAATTCAAGCCCACCCAAACCCCCGGCACCACCCGCGCCAGCCTCCTGCTGGGCCCCTACATCAAACTGGATGCCAAAAAGCAGCGCAACATTGTCTTGGTGGCGGACGTCGCCGTCATGCGCCGCAGCGGCCTCACCCGCGGCACCCTCAGCATCCCGCTGGCCCTGACCAAGACCCGACGCCGCGAAAGCACCAACGTCATCAAAGAGGTCATGCACGACATCCGCGACCGCGACAAGCCCGACATCCCCAGCGGTCTGCCTCCGCCGCCGGAAAAGCCGTAAGACCCCGCCGCACTTTGGCGCTGGACAGTTCGCGCTCGTTCGCTCCAATGCCGCTCCACCGGCCGTTCTGGCCGCCGTGATTTCTCCAACGCAATCCACCACCACACTCACACCATGGGCAAAATCCAATTCGGTTCCGAAGTCTACACCTGGTTCATGCAGGGCACCGGCAAAGGCTACGACAACAAGCTCGACCACATGATCAAGGTCGCCGCAGAAGCAGGCTTCACCGGCATCGAACCCATGGTGCTGGAAATCTCCCAGAGCGCCCTCGGCTGCTCCAAGTACTGGCTCGGTGACTTCTGCGATCCCATCAAGCTCAAGGACGTGCTGCAGCAGCACAACATGCAGCTCGCCGGCCTCGCCCTCGTCTGCGCCTGGGACGGTGAAACCGAAGCGCCGAATGAAAAGGAAGCCGCTGATTTCACCCTCAACTTCCTCAAGCACTTCCCCGGCTCCATGCTCGGCACGGTGACGCTGCCCTCCGGCCGCAAGGACAACCTGCAGAGCCGCCGCCTCAACATCGCCAAGAACGTCAACGCCGTCTCCAAGCGCGCTGCGGATCTCGGCCTCAAGTGCTCCTACCACCCGAACTCCCCGCCCGCCTCCCTCGTCCGCACGCAGGAAGATTATGACGTCGTCCTCAGCAGCCTCGACCCCAAAGTCACCGGCTGGACACCCGACGTCGGCCACATCATCCGCGGCGGCATGGACGTCATCGCCACCCTCAACAAGTGGCAGCACCTGGTGAACCACATCCATTACAAAGACTTCTCCGGCAACGGCGCCGAGCCTTGGGCCCAGATGGGCACTGGCAAGCTCGACTTCCACAAAGTCACCGAATGGCTCGTCTCCCGCAATTACTCCGGCTGGATCATCTGCGAAGACGAAGCCCATGTGGCCGTCGATGATCCGGATGGTGTGACGAAGCAGAATGGGGAATGGTGCAAGGCGAACTTGCTGCCGATCGTGGCGTAAGCTGCTGCATCGCAGAGAACCAAGCTCTCTAGAGATTCAACGCCCTCTTCCGTTTGGGAGAGGGCGTTTTTTGTGTGACACACGGGCGCCCGGTCTCTCCGCAGCGGTGCGTCCGGATCTCCATGCGTACCTGGCCCCAGTGCCGGCGAATCTGAACTCCCCGGCGGCGCTCATCAACTCGGGGATTAGATGACAGGTATTTCCGCCGCATGATCGTTAAGCGAAAGTTTTTCTCAGTTTAAAAAGAAGTGTCCTCAGTTAGTTTCCTTCATGGAAGACGTCGTCATTGACCAAATAGCGCTCTCGGAAAAAACGGGGAAGATCATTTTATCTTTGAATCACTCCGATCCCTGGGATGACGACTCGGTGCTAAAGACGCTGTTGGCGAGGATCGGCGGATACGTTTCAGCGTTTGAATCTGGTTCGATCTCAGAGCACCTTCCTGAAGCGGTCGGGAAATCGGCTATTATCCGGGTCGTCTTTACCACGCGCCCTGATGACAAAGCGTCCAACTGGCTAGCCTCGCTTCAAACCCGGCTGAAAGAGCGCGGCATCGGTTTGGAACTTCTCTATGTGGGGTATTAAGAAGACAGGAAGAAACCATTCATCTGCCCTGTTTCAAAACGGTTGCTAGTCCTCAATCCATGAGCCAGACCGAGCCATGAAAACCATCGCGCACCGGGGAGGCATGGGACAGGGAATGCAAAACACCCCTGCCGGGGTGCGCCTCGCCGCACAGCATCAAGCGGACTTTGTGGAACTAGACGTGGTCCGCGCTGCGCACTGTGGATTCCACTGCGCGCATCATGGGTGGAATGCGAAGTCCGAGCTTCACGATTGCCTGGCGGAACTCGGAGCGAACATGGGCCTCGTCGCTCATTTGAAGGGGAATTATGCCGAGGCAGATCTCGTGCGCTTGGCCGAGTACCTAGCACCGCATCTCCCCTTGGAAAAGGTGGTCTTTGCCTCTCACCGAAGCGGCGTTTTGCGGAGATTGCGGCAGTTGATGCCGACCGCACGAGTGGCGCGCTTTGGGCTACTCCCAGCCCTTGTGGGGCTGTGGCAGCAACAGCCCTGGCAGTGCTGCATGATCAACCAATCGGTGCTGACACGCTGGCTCGTGAAGGCGCTCCAGCAGCGAGGCTATGAGGTGGTCGCAAGCTGTGTGTGGGAACTGCGATCCAGGCGGAACGTGGAGCAGTTGGGTGTGGATGGGGCCTTTGTTAATTTACTTGAAGGCAAAAGCTGCCGTGCATGACTGGCACCCAGTGACGTCCTCACACCAACAACGGCCCAGCCATGCGCTCTGCCTCAGCCGATTGCTTGATGCAGACGCCCCCCCTCATGAACACAGACCCACAAGCCACTCTCAGCAAGGTGCCAGAAGTCACGCTGATCTTCTGGATCATCAAAATCCTGGCGACCACGCTGGGCGAGACGGGCGGCGATGCCGTTTCGATGTCGCTGAATCTCGGGTACCTTGTCAGCACTGGCATCTTTGCCGTCTTGTTCCTGGTCGCGGTTTCCGCCCAGGTGCGCTCCAGGAAATTTCATCCATTCCTCTACTGGGCCACCATCATCGCCACGACCACCGTGGGCACGACGCTGGCAGATTTCTCCACTCGCTCACTCGGCATTGGTTATGCGGGTGGCAGCTTGATCCTGTTTGCCCTGCTGATGGCTTCCCTGTTCGTCTGGAAACGCGCCCTGGGTTCCGTGGCCGTGGACACCGTCAGCTCGCCCAAGTCCGAAATGTTCTACTGGGTGACGATCATGTTCTCCCAGACCCTGGGCACCGCCCTGGGAGATTGGACGGCGGACACCGCCCATCTTGGCTACGCGGGTGCCGCTCTTGTGTTTGGCACGCTGCTGGCCCTTGTCGCGGCAGCTTATTACTGGACGAAGATTTCACGCACGGCTTTGTTTTGGGCTGCGTTTATCCTGACGCGACCCCTTGGCGCGGTCGTCGGCGACTTCCTAGACAAACCACGCGATCACGGCGGCCTGGCTTTGAGCCGCTATACTGCTTCTGGGGCCTTACTCGGACTGGTAGTGCTACTCATCGTTTGCCTTCCGAATAGACCTGCCAAGCGGTCCCATTGAGCGGCCAACGCGTGCTCCCATGAGCTATGCTCTGATAGGGACACACTCGAACAGCCAATGACCACGCCTCCATCGGAGGTGAAGAAATCGGATGCAGGCAGTCGCTCGTATGGCATCTGTCGGGTCATCAGCGCAGTCCACCCCGCCGTGACCTGATTCGAAGCTTTGGGCGCGGCGCAGCACCATCCCAAATGAACGCTCAGATACCCCTGCTTTTGTGCCTGGCTTTAACGGCTTATATTTCCGTTTCCCCCGTGTCTGCCGACGATGTGTATTTCAATGACTTCAACGGGCCGGTCGGTTCAAAGTACCCGGAGTGGACATCCTCTGCAATCACGTATGCCAGCACTGCCACTCCGCCGGGAAAGGGCACGCTGCCACCACCGATGGTGAGCAGCACAGAGTCTCCAAATCATGCACAAAAATTTCTCGGTGAGTTTGGCGGCCCCCCGATTGGAATGGCGGGCGACCCTGGCTACAACCATACACGGGTGGAGCAGACTGTGACCCTCTCACTTCACGACCTCCCCCAGCATACAAAACTCAAGGTGTCGTTCGATCTTTACCTGCTGAAGTCATGGGACGGGACAAGCCCGGCTTACGGTCCCGACCGCTGGAGCTTAGTCATCGCCGGAGGTCGCACTTTGTTTGCTTCGACGTTCTCGAACAACCCAAAGGTGCAGACCGAAGGATGCTACCAGGACTATCCGCACCCGAAGAGCGCGCCCCAAAGCGGGGCCGCCTCTACAAAAAGGCTGGGATACAGCGACTACTTTACAGACAGCAGTTATCACTTCGATTTTACCTTCGAGCATTCTGACAGCAAAGTGATGCTGAATTTCTGCAGCAGTCTGTTCGAGGGCAAGGGCACAGCAGACGAGAGCTGGGGTCTTGATAATGTGAAAGTTTCAACATCCGCCCCAATCCCCGGCGAATGACTGAGCAGCCAGCAACCAGAGCCCGACTGATTTAAGAAACCGATGTCGGCCAGCTCATTGCCACCTTCCACCACCCCCATGAAACAACCACTCCTCACCGCCATCCTCACGCTTGCAGCATTCGCCTCGGGAAACGCAGGAGAGACAGTCGTCTTTGAATCGGTCAAACTCACGGCAGCGACCGTCATCAACTGGGAGCTGCGCAACAACGAAACGGTGGATGCGAAGAAGATCGGCGGCCCGCTTTCCATCAAACTGGAGAGCTGCAAGGGCATTGTTATCACCGCCTGTGACCTGAACTCCATCGAACTCATCGGCTGCCAGGACATCACCATTCGCAATTGCCGGATTCATGACTCCGAGCGCATCGCCGTGCAGATCGGCGGCTGCACGGATGTGGTCGTCGAAGGCTGCAGGATCGAGAACGTGGTGTCGGGCGTCTATGCAGTCGGCGGCCATGGCATCCGGGTGCTGGGCAACTTCATGCGCAATATGAAAGGCCCCTTCCCACGCGGTCAGGCGGCGCAGTTTGACGAGGTCACAGGCACCAACAATGCCATCTGCTACAACTACGTCATCAACGAGCGCGGCAGGAGCGTTCCCGAGGACTGCATCAACCTCTACAAATCTGCTGGCACGGCGGAATCACCCGTCCTCGTCGAGAACAACTACCTCACGGGCGATCCCGTCGCCGGCAGCCAGGACAAGAGCCCCAACGGCTCCGGCATCATGCTCGGCGACGAGGGCGGCGCGCACATCCTCTGCCGCAAGAACACCATCCTCTCCGCCGCACAGATGGGCATCGGCGTGGCAGGCGGCCACTTCATCCGCGTCGAGGACAATTTTGTCTTCGGCCTGAAATCCAACGTCACCAGCCAGGGCATGTACGTGTGGAACCAGAGCAAGCAGCCCTGCGACCACATCACCCTCGCACGCAACCGCGTACACTGGGTGAACAAGGAGGGCGAAGAATTCTCCTTCTGGAACGGCGGCGGCGCGACGGACCTCACCGAAACCGACAACCACTTCTCCGATGCCGCCCTCCTCTCCGAGGCCCCGCCCCCACCACCCAGCAAAGCACCGCTGCCGCCCAAGCCATGGGTCACCATGAACGCCGATGGCACGCAGAAGGTGCGGTTGGGGTGGAAGATAGAATGATCTAACAGTGAGGCCGGCACACAGAAAATACCATGAATAGCCATCACGCACCAACCAGAGCAAACAAGCCACGGCACCCCTCACTCTGGGCTGTAGCACTGTTGACCAGCCTTTTCGCTGGAGTCAGTTGCCTCGCAGAAAATCCCACGTCTTCCACTGTGCCACCGGGATTCACACCCTTGTTTGACGGGACCTCGCTCACAGGCTGGCACTCGGTGCCGCGACTCGGAATGCCCAAGACGGCCAGCGAAGCACTGGCCGCGTCTGGTGCACCGGTAGCCAAGAGCGCGAAGGACGACGCGACGGGCATTTGGAATGTGCGCGAGGGCGTGATCGAAGGTGGGCAGAGCGCGCAGCGGTTCCTTCACCGCGAAGACGGCGTGGAATGGGGCTTTGGCAATTACCTGCTCTCGGATGCGACCTTTGGTGATTTCGAACTGATCGTTGACGCACGCCCCGACTGGCCTTGCGATACCGGCATCTACGTCCGCTCCACCATCCTCGGCCAGGGTTTCCAAATCCTGCTCGATCATCGCGGCGACGACCCCGCAGGCATCGGCGGCAGCGTGGGCTTTCTCTACCTTCGCGGCCTCGGGAACTTCAGAGTCTCACCCTACAATTTCCGCTGGACCGTCGGCACAGACGGGCAGCCTGCGAAGGTGCAGTTGATCCCCGGCACCGATGGCGTGACCCAGATGGACTTCGCCGCCAGGAATGAAGACTTCCAGCGTGCCTGGCACATGAACGGCTGGAACCGCTTCCGCATCCGCGTTGTCGGTGCGCAGCCACGCATCACCGTGTGGATCAATGAGGTAAAAATTTCCGAGTGCGACACCGCCGCCATCCAGCACCCCGGCTACAATGCGGCGGACTCGCAAAAACTGCTCGGCCCAGCAGGACACATCGCCTTCGAAGTCCACGACGGCCCACCCTGGCGCTGGGGCGTCGGCAAAGTCTCGCGCTGGCGAAATATTTTCATCAAGCGGCTTTGAGCAGCGGGCACGTTGCTCAGAGCCAGTTCAACCAGCGTCATCGGTGAGCATTCACTTCAAAAAAGCCTTCTTATGTCGCCTATGAAAACACTCCTGCTTGTTCTTCTCGCGGCCATTTCAGTCGGATGCGCGAATCATACTTTGAAACCCGGAAAGAACGACGGCTGCTGTGGCCTGACGAAGGAACAATCGAAACAGTATGATGAAAAAGCTGCTGACGCAGTATTGAATCCTCGTGCTTGGACAAAAGCTGGTTCCAATAAACCAAAGACCGTCCAACCGACAGCTCGTTCCAATTTGTTCAAGGCTACCAATTCACCGAACGGTATCAAGCCGCCAACAGAAGTGACGGTCCATGTACCAATCGGCAATTCAGTTGAAGGCTGCACACATGTGGTTGTCGATTTCTCCCACCCCGATGGCAAAATCAAGGCCATGCACACGACTACCATTCGCTATTTTTAGGCCCATGATTGAGATTCGCATACCAGGGTGACGCAGCACACGATGAGTCGTGTAGGCCACATGCGATCTTGCAGCCTGCTCCCGGAGGGAGCGTGGAAATTAGCCGGTGGTGAAAGCGAGGCTTGGCGAGCGAGAACCACCGGATCTTCGCGCATTACCCCACGCATCTGAAGGTTGCGCCCCGGCAGGGAGCGCGAGAAACTGCCGCATGCCCTCGACGCATCTCTCGTTGCACTATCATTTCGTGTTCAGCACGAAGAACCGCGAACCCTGGTTGCCGCCAACGGCGCGAAAACGTGTCCATGAATACGTGGGCGGCATCATTCGCAATATGAATGGTATCGCGCATGCCGTGGGTGGAACGGGAGATCATATCCACATCGCAGCAGGGCTGCGGGCCACGCATTGCCTGGCGGATGTGATGCGTGAGATCAAAAGCGAATCATCACGCTGGATTCACGAGGAATTGCGTCTGGCCGGATTCGCGTGGCAGGAGGGCTATGGCGCATTCACCTTTGCGGCACCGGATCTGGAAGCGGTACGGACGTATGTGCTGAATCAGGAAGAGCATCATCGTGTGAAGACCTTTCAAGAGGAATACATGGCGATGTTGCGGCGTGGAATGGTGGAACATGACGAGCGGTTTTTGTGGTGAGCAGGAGCGCCGCACGGTTCGGTCGCTTCTCGCGCCCTTCCAGGGCGCAATGAATGCACACGATGGATGCCTCGGCAGTTCCGGTGGTTCTCGCTCGCCAAGCCTCGATTCACCACCGGCTAATCTCTCTGCTCCCTCTGGGAGCCAATGCCAGAAGCAACCTGAACACGGACAATGGCGCTACACCACCGGCCCCGCCACGTCCTTCCACTTCGCGTGCCATTCATTGAAGACAATAGGTGAAATCTCGCTGGGCTTGATCTCGCTGCGGCCGCCCCAGAACACGTTTGTGTATTCCAGCGGAATGCCCACGTCGGCCAGGTGCTTGTCGATGGCGGCCTTGTGAGTGAGCACCATGTCTTTGTCGGTGCCGTGGATGACGCCCATGATGTTCACATTGGCAAAACGCTCGCCGCCTTCACGCCAATAGGCGTGGGTCATGATGGTGTGGCGGCCCACCTCGCCACCGGCGCGTTCTTCCATGCCCTTCGGCACCTTCCAGTGAAAGAGGGCATTGAAGCGCGTGACGCGCACGCCGGTGGCACTCGGTTTCACATGCTCCAAGAAGGTGGAGAAGCGGCCGATGACGCCTTTTTGATCGAGACGTTTCGCGACTTCGCAGAATTTCTCCAGCGAGACGCCAGCGGCCTTGGCGCGGCCTTCCCAGGGATTCGGGCCGATCTCCTCAAGGCTCAGATCTCCCTTGAGATGCAGCAGTACGTTCCATTCTTCCGCATCCAGTTCGGCGATGTTGGTGGTCATCATCTTCGCGGGTTCGTCGCCCTTTTCACCGGGCTCCATCGTCTTGCGGCGCACATGGCCCACGCCCAGGGCGAAGATGCCGTGCGCCTGCATGGTGTAGTAGCTCTCCGCACCGATCAGCCGCGCCAGCACATCGCAATGCTGGGTGATGCTGTAGCCCTGTGGCACCTTCAGCGTCGTCCACAGGCGGTAGTCGCTGCCGCTGACCTCACGGTCCGTGGAGCGTAATACCACATGCCCGCTGAAAGGGTCCTGCTTGAAGAGGAATTCAAAGGCGGCCTCCAGCTTTTCCGGCGGCACCTTCCAGGCCACCAGCGCACCTTCAGCGAGCTTGTTCGCCAGCAGGGTCTGCCGCACGCGGCGGATCACCCCGGCCTTCAGCATCGCCTGGATGCGCTCCACCACGGTCTCCAGCGGCAGGCCGGACAACTGCGCGATGTCCTGAAACGGCGTGGGCGTGAAGCCTTTGATGCGGTCCTCGCTCACGGCGAGAATCTGCGCATTGATCGGGTCGGTATGTTCAGTGGAAAAGTTGGCGGCGTCGGACATGGAGGGAGGTTGGGGGGAGGCATCTTTAGCTACGGCCCGGTGGAATGCGAGATTTCAAATTTGTGATTTAGCGCCCGTCAATTGGCGTATAGCATAGAGCCATGGACAATCGCAAGCCCACCGCCGCCATGCGCAGGCGCCACAACCTCATCACGGCGTGGCGCGGCGTGGAGGATGGGCCGCTGCTGAGCCTGCCCACGCTGAGAGTGGGGGACCTGGCCACGCAGATCATGGCCAAGGCCGGCATGGCCAATCGCGTGAAGCTGGAGGACATCCTCTCCGCCTGGCAGGAGATCGTCGGCGTGTTTCTTTTCAAGCTCACTCGTCCGGACACCTTTGAGCGCGGCGTGCTGACCGTGCGCCTCATGCAGCCCACCGCCCACCACGCGCTGATGCAGGAGAAAGTCAAAATCCTCAAACGTCTGCAGGAGAAAATGCCCGATGCGAAGATCAAGGACATCCGCTTCCGCCATGGCTGAGCGGAAAAGCTGACGAATTCTTTCCCCGCTTTGCTTTGCCGACGTAATCACCGGTCATTCGTCCTTTCATCTCCTACGCCTTCCCCTTTGAACTCCCACAAACAAGCAGCGCTGATCATCGTCGGTCACGGTTCCACCACAAATCCAGACTCCAGCGCCCCGACGCATCTGCACGCCGACTCCATCCGCCGCCGTGGCCTCTTCCGTGAAGTCGCCTGCTGCTTCTGGAAAGAGGAGCCGAACATGCGCGAGGTCTACGAAATGGTAGACAGCAAGGTCATCTACATTGTCCCTAACTTCATCAGCGAAGGCTACTTCTGCCAGCAGGTACTGCCACGTGAGCTCCAGCTCAGCGGCCCCACCACGCAGCGCGCTGGCAAAACGATCCACTATTGCGATCCCGTGGGCATCCACCCGAACATGACGCGACTCCTCATTCAGCGTGCCGATGAAGTAGCCCCCCATGTGCCACGGGAGCAGACCAGCCTCGTCATCGTCGGCCACGGCACCAGCCTGAACGAGAACTCCACCAAGGCCATTCAGGATCAGGTCGCACTCATTCGCAGCGGCCCCTACGGCTTCGCCGAAGTCATCGACGCTTACATGGAGGAGGCCCCCTTCGTCGCTGAATGGGCCAAGCTCACCACCGCGCCGAACGTCGTCGTCGTGCCCTTCTTCATTGCCGATGGCCTGCACAGCTTTCAGGACATCCCCGTGCTGCTCGGCATGCGCGAAGAAGTCGGTGCCGCGCTGAGCGAGGTCGGCGTCTTCCACCACAACCCGCACCAGCTTCAGGGCCGCAGCATCTATTACAGCGGCGCCATCGGCACCGAGCCGCTGATGGCGGACGTCATTCTCGATCAGGTGCACGATTTCGATGCGAAGCACGCAGTACAAGACAAAATCGAAATGCCGAATGATGAGGTGAAATCGTCCCTGGCCTATTGGTTGAACTCAGGCCTCGATGAACTCGGCGAGGTCGTCATCACCACCAACGATGATGGCTCGTATTCGCTCTGCCATGTGGCGGATCGCGGCGCCGACAATCTGCAAATCCACCGCGAGACCAACGACGCCCTGCTCATCGCCCGCAATGACGCCAGCGGCACCTTCCGCCCGCTGCACACCGCCCCAACCCTGAAGCGCGGCTGGCGGCTCGATCTCGCCAGCCTCGAAGACCTGCGCCTGGCGCTCGATTTCTTCTATCCTGCCGCCATCGGCATGGCGCGTGCGCTTGAGCAGGAAAAACTCACCTCAGTGCCCCTTCGCGATCTGCTCGGCCGCCAAACCGGCATGTACCGCTTCGTCAACACCATCACCGATGATCAGGCCCACGCGCTGATCGGCAAGACCTGCGCCAACACCAACTGCCTCCGCCGCATCCTCTGGCCTCTCACCCCCGCGCAGCCCATGGCCGGAGCCGCTGAGGCCAAAACGCGACCAAACCACGCCACCAACGGCATCCCCCTGCTCTGCATTGAGGCCTGCACCCATGTCGTCTCTGCCGCGCGGAAAGCGGCGAGGGAGAATCATGAGGCGAAGAGCGCGGAGTGAAAGTAGACCAGTTGCGCCGCAACTGGAGTGTCTCCTGACCAGTCGCAGCGCAACTGGTCTACTTTGCTGTCGCCTGAATGCCGCCCCCCAGTCTCCAGCCCGCATCTCCCAGTACCCGCCCTCACCCCGCCTCCGCGATTGACAAGCGCCCCCCGTCGCACTATCCCGCCCCATGCGCATCCGCTCATTCAAAGGTCTCGTCCCCACCCAGAAAAACGCCCCCGAAGTCGCCGCCGTACCGTACGACGTGGTGAACCGCGAGGAAGCCGCCGCCCTCGCCAAGGGCAAGCCTTTCAGCCTGCTGCATGTGGACCGCGCCGAAATCGACCTCGATGCGGAGATCGACCCCTATTCCGCCCCCGTTTACGCCAAGGCCCGCGAGAACTTCGACCGCCTGCAGAAAGACGGCATCCTCGTCCGCGAGGCCAAGCCCTGCATGTACCTCTACCGCCAGGTCATTGCCGGCCACAGCCAGACCGGCCTCGTCACCGTCTGCCACACCGAGGACTACGAGAAGGACATCATCAAGAAGCACGAGAAAACGCGTCAGGACAAAGAGGACGACCGCACCAATCTCGTTGATTCCCTCAATGCCAACACCGGCCCCATCTTCCTCACCTACCGCCAGCGTCCCGGCATCAGCGCTCTGATTGAGAGCTTCATGAAGACCGAGAAGCCCATCAACGACTTCACCGCCCCCGATGGCGTGCGCCATCAGCTCTGGCGCATCTCGCTGGGCCTTTGCGTGTCCTTGACCGGCCTGTTTGAAAGCCAGGTGCCCTGCGCCTACGTGGCAGACGGCCACCACCGCGCCGCCAGCGCCTTCCGCGTGAGCAAGCTGCGCCGCGAGGCCAATCCCAACCACACTGGCGAGGAAAACTACAACTGGTTCCTCAGCGTGCTCTTCCCCGGCAACGAGCTCAAAATCCTGCCTTACAACCGCGCCGTCAAAGACCTCAACTGCAACGACCGCGAAGAGTTCCTCAAGAAGGTCGGTGAGATCTTCACCATCAAGCCCACCGCGCTCAAGTCTCCTACCAAGGGCGGCCAGTGCTGCATGTACCTCAAGGACCAGTGGTATGAGCTGACTTGGGAGGCCGCCAAAGACGCCAGCCCCATCGACCAGCTCGACGTCAGCATCCTCCAGGACCGCCTGCTCAAGCCCCTCCTCGGCATCGACGACCCGCGCACCAGCAAGCGCATCGACTTCATCGGCGGCATCCGTGGCACCGCAGAACTCGAAAAACTCGTGAACAGCCGCGACTTCAGCGTCGCCTTCTCCATGTTCCCCACCACCGTCGATCAGCTCATGGCCATCTCTGATGTCGGTCAGATCATGCCCCCCAAGAGCACCTGGTTCGAGCCCAAGCTGCGCAGCGGCCTCTTCGTCCACACGCTGGAGGGCTGAGCCAAAGCAGTTAAGAACTTTAGTTCATTCTGGACAGCGGGCGTTCGTCCCAGAATCCAGAACGAGCTAAAGCTCTGGAGTACTTTACCCTACTCCACCCACATCCGCTTTGCCTTCCGCCGCAGATGCCTGTCTCCCGGCAGATTGATCTTCGCCGCCCCATCCGGCGCCAGCATGCTCATCGCCGCATCAATGACATCATGCTCGATGCCCGGCAGCTCCCACGCCTCCCGTAGCCACAGCGCGAACACGCGTGACGATACAGCGGGGTGCAGGGCCAGCAGCTCCGGTGTGATCAGCAGCGAGCGATCCTCCTTCATCTGACCCTCCGCCGTCAGAAACGCCAGCGCCTGACGCTGCAGCGCGTCATCATCCTGCTCCGCCAGCGCCCCCAGCCGCAGTACCTGCGGCACCACGTCACGGGCAAAAATATCGTTCAGCAACGGCACCGCCTCATGCCGCAACCGGTTGCGGCGGTGCTTTGGCGAGGTGTTGCTCGAGTCCTCCCGAAACTTGCAGCGCTTGGATTTGAGATACGCATCGATCTCCCCACGCCGCGCCTGCAGCAGCGGGCGCACCAGATGCAAGCCCGAATCCAGCCGCTGCACCGCATGCATGCCCGCCAGCCCCGCCAGACCGCTGCCACGGCAAAGATTCGCCAAAATCGTTTCCGCCTGATCTTCCGCATGGTGCGCCAGCAGGACGACCCAGACGTCGTACTTCTCCGCCATGCGCAGCAGAAACGCATGCCGCGCATCACGCGCCGCCGTCTCGGTCGAGGTGCGGCTTTTTTCCGCCAGCGCCGCCACATCCTCCGTCTCGATCTCGCATTTCAGCGCGTGCTTCTTCGCCAGACGCCGCACGAATGCCGCGTCATCAATCGATTCCTTGCCGCGCAACTCGTGGTTCAAATGGCAGAGAATGAGCTGGGTGAACCCCGCGTCCCGCAGCAGGTGCAGCAGCGCCACCGAGTCCCGCCCACCCGAGATCGCCAGCAGCACAGGGTCGGTAGGATCACAGACGGCAGGCAGATTCAGTAGGATGGCGGGCACAGCAGGCATCCGTGACGATGTAGCCGCGCCAATCGTTCAGTAAAAGGGAAACCGTCATCCATCCTTGCAGTAGGCCACGGTTTCGACACCTTGTACGCCCCCTTCCCACCATGGCCACCCCAAAAATCACCCCAGGCATCTGTTACCTCGTCGGCGCCGGCCCCGGCGATCCCGGACTCCTCACGCTCAAGGGCAAGGAATGCATCGAGGCCGCTGACGTGCTGGTGTACGACTACCTCTGCAATCCCGAGCACCTGCGCTACGCCAAGGATGGTGCTGCAAGCATCTACGTCGGCAAGAAGGCGGGCGACCACACGCTGTCGCAGGAGGAAATCAACAAGCTCATCGTCAAGCTCACCACAGAGGGCAAGATTGTTACCCGTCTCAAGGGCGGCGATCCCGTGCTCTTTGGCCGTGGGGCCGAAGAAGCCGCCGAGCTCTACGATGCCGGCGTGAAATTCGAAATCGTCCCCGGCGTCACCTCAGCAATCGCGGGTCCGGCTTACGCAGGCATCCCGGTCACGCATCGCTCGCACGCCTCCCAGCTCACCATCTTCACCGGCCACGAAGATCCCACCAAGCCGGACACCTCGCTCGACTACGCCAAGCTCGCGCAGGCAGACGGCACAAAGGTCTTCCTCATGGGCGTGGAGCGCATCGAAGAGATCACCCGCGAATTCCTCAAGCACGGTGCCAAACCGGAAACCCCCGTCGCCCTCGTGCGCTGGGCCACGCACAGCCACCAGCAGACCCTCGTCGGCACATTGAGCGATATCGCAGCCAAGGTGAAGGCCGCAGGCTTCAAAGCCCCCGCCGTTGCCATCATTGGCGACGTAGTCACCGAGCGCCCGAAGCTGAACTGGTTTGAAGACCGCCCGCTGTTTGGCAAAAAAATCGTCGTCACCCGCACCCGCGCCCAGGCCAGCGTGCTGAGCAAGCAGCTCTCCGTGCTCGGGGCCAACGTCATCGAACTGCCTACCATTCGCATCGTGCCCGTGGAGGATCAGCTCTCCTTTGGCGAACTCGTGCAGGACTGCCACACCTACGACTGGATCATCTTCACCAGCCCAAACGGCGTGGATGCCTTCTTCACCATGTTCGACAAGCTCTACAATGACGCCCGCAGCATCGGCGGTGTGCGCATCGCCTGCATCGGCCCCGGTACCGCAGAAAAGGTGAAGGCGCGCCACCTCGCCGTCGATCTCATGCCCGACAAAAAGCACTACGTTGCCGAAGGCCTCGTCAAAGCCTTCAAAGACCATCAGGACATGGATAACGTCAAGGTGCTCTGGGTCCGCGCCCAAGAGACACGTGAAGTCATCGCCAACGAACTCAGCGGCATGGGTGCCATTGTCGATGAATGCGAGGCCTACCGCACCATCGCCGAAACCGAGGACAACCTCGAAACCCTCGCCCGCCTGAAAGACGAAGGAGCCGACATGATCACCTTCACCAGCGCCTCCACCGTCGAGCACTTCTTCAATCTCAAACTCGCCCTGCCCCCCGGGATCAAGATCGCCAGCATCGGCCCCGTCACCAGCGCCGCCATCAAAGCCCGCGGCCTCAAAGTCGATGTCGAAGCCAGGGAGAACAGCATTCCTGGGCTGGCGGCGGCGGTGGAGAAGTTTTGGAAATAAGGGCGTTCAGAAAAAGCCCCCTCAGGACACTCCATCCCCCTGTCCCAGACGCCGAAGCAAAGCGCTCAACTCAGGCCCAATGTGCCGCAGTTGCTCCCGGTGCAATGAAGCCAGCTCTTCCAGTGTGCTCTCTCCACGAGCCGTGAGCCGAATATCTACCTGCCGCCTGTCCGTCGCAGAGGCCTCGCGCATCACCAGATCCTCCAGCACCAACCGATCAATCAGACCCACAGCGCTGTGATGCTTGATCTGTAGCCGCTCAGCAAGTTCCCCCACCGTCACGTGGTCACGGCCGGGAAATCCTTTGATCGCCAGCAGCGCCTGATGCTGCTGCGGCGTGAGACCCGCCGCCCCTGCGGCATCTTCACTGAACCTCAAAAATTTCCGCAGCGCGAAACGAAACGCCGCGAGGTTTTCATACTGAGATTTGGAGATCGGTTTGCGCCTGGGCATGGAGGCGTGAGGAGCATTTTCGAGGCCATCCTGGTTTGACATATATCGCATTACGATATTAAATCACCCGATGCCAGTCCAATCAAATCTGACAGCCAGTGCGGTGCCTTCATGCGAAGTCATCTCAAGGAAGTCCTTCCATAGAAAAGGCTGACCGCTCACAGCCCCTCCCCCCGTCATGCTGTTCATCATCAAAACCCTGCTGATCAAGCTCTTCATCGCCGCCGGTGCGGCAGGTCTCATCTATGCCCTCTGCTGAGATGCCACGCTTCCACGGCTTCCGCGATCGGCTCTTCCTGACCGGCTGGCTGGCCTACGGCCTCAATCGCTGCCTCATCAAGCCGCTGGTAGGGCCGGGCTTCATGATGTTTCACTTCAATGACCTCTGGCTGATCCCCTGCGCGCTGCCTCCAGTGCTTTGGCTACACCACCGCCTGGGGCTGCGTGGGCAGGATGACCCACCCCAGCCCGGCGAGATCGCCGGACATCTCGTCTTCTGGTCCCTGCTGTTCGAATGGCTCCTCCCCAACATGACACACTCCAAAGGAGATCCGGCCGATGTGGTCGCCTACACCGCAGGAGCCCTTATCGCGGGCCTGTGGTGGAACCGTCAGCGCTGGCTCGCAAGCGCCAGCTTGAAGCCATGACGCACCGCAGAGAGCACCAGATTTTATCAACTACGGAAAGCTCATAAGCCTCCGGCTTCCGTGTATTCAACGGTCAGCTTTCAGTCTCCGAGCTCCGCCGCGTCATCACCGTCACCACCAGAATGAAGAAACACATGACCACCGAGAAAAGCGGGAACTGCAGCGCCGCAGGCAGGCTGTAAACAAGCGCGAGCGCAGGGATCCACACAAGCCAGTTCGTGATGAGCACCGTGGGGCAGGTGCGCGTCCAAAATTCCCGGTTCAAGGTCGGTCGCGTGCGTTTCCATGAGCCGTCCAGCTCCACCCAGCGCAGAGCGATGACGTAGGTGGGCACGAACCAGACTGGGCTCATGATGAACTGATCCACCAGCACCTTCTTCACCAGCGTAGTCGCGTCATGCGCATCCCCAAACAGCCAGGTTTGGAAGCGATAAAACAGATCAATCTCCATGCCGCGATAACCCCAGAAAAGCATGAGCAGCACCAGACGCTTCCCACCACCCTCACGCGGCAGCGTGCCCATGAGCTTCTGAATGCCCGTCGGCATGATGGCCGCAGCAAACATGGTGGAGACGCAGGAAAAGGCGAAGGACCAGTGCGTCTTGAACGCGCCCAGCGACTCCCAAAAACTCGCCAGCGCCGGCACCTGGTAGTAGCTGACCACCAGCGCCAGGGCGAAGCCATTCAGCACCAGGCACGGCACACGGTTCTGCCGAAACACCGCCACGATGGCGGCGAAGATGCCGGGAGCGGATGTGGAAAGGGCAGACATGCAGCGCGTCGTGCTTCATGTCTGCGGAAGGCGGGCCTGGCAAGCGCCTTGATCGCTCTGCTTGATGCGCACCCAAAAAAAGAGCGACGGCACCATGCCGTCGCTCTTCGATAAATTCAAAGTGACCGGGAGTTACTTGTCCTCGCCGAAGTACTTCTTCCGCAGCTCGTTGCCAACGCCTTGTTCGGTGAGTTTCAGGAGGCCTTGGTTCAGGCTCTCACGCAGTGTGCTGTCCTGCTGCAGGGCGAAGGAGTAGTTCTGGCGCTCAAACACGGGGCCGACCATCTGCAGTTTTTCGTCATTCAGTTTGCCGGCCTCGTATTGCAGCACGGGTGCATCGTAAACGACGGCATCCACATCTTTACCCTTCAAGGCGGCCACGCATTCGGTAACGGTGGCATATGGCACCACTTTGGCACCCTTAGTGGTGAGCCAGGTTTCGGTGGTGCTGCCCTTGACGGTGGCGACTTTGCGGCCAGGCAGATCGCCAGGGCCGTTGATGTCGCCCTTGAGGGTGTTGACGGTCAGGGTGGTGGTGAAGGAAGCGGTGAGCAAGGAGACCAGCACGATGCTCAGCAGCATCCAAATGACAGCCACGATACGACCACCGAGGCCAATGGGGCCTTTGTTGTCAGCGCCACCCACGAGCAACGTGCTGATCGTCCACCAGAAGGACTCATGCATGCCCTTTTTGTAATCTTCCGGCCATTGGTCGCCGTTCAATGGATGCTCAAAGCGCCAGACGAGGTGAGAAATGATGAACATCGCCACCAAGAGCAGGGCGAAAGCGCCGATGAGCTCGATGTTAAACAGATTGCCAACGAGGGAGAAGATGCTGTCAGCAAAGCCGCCGCTGCCGCCACTGACCAGCACCTGCAGGCCGGATTCATAGAAGGGCTGGGTGAAATCGATAACCTCTTCGCGCTTGGCCGTGACGCTGATGGCACCCACGCCCACGTCCGCCGTTTTGTTCTTCAGCGCCTCGATGATTTCAGCCGCGGTGTTCACCACCTTGACCTCGTAGTCCAGCTTCGTCTCGCGCGCGAGCTGGTCCCACAACTCCGCTGCATAGCCCACGCGACGACCCTCTTTTTCGAAGGAGAATGGTTCCAGATTGCGGGTGACGACCCGGATCTTGCTCCCCACAGCCGTGGCGGCAGGGGCGGCAGGAGCCTGTGCGGATGCCCCCTGGACGAAGCTGATAAAGGAAACCGCAGAGAGGAAAAGGAGAAGTTTACGCATGAGGGATGCGCCGATTCTGCCGCGCCTCGCTTTCGAGTCAATACAATCCCTCGACTTTGCCAGCTTGCGACTCCGCGCCGTCTGCCCATTCATGACGCATGACCGCAGAGTTGTTCCAGCAGATCACCACCCACGGGGCCGCCGTGAATCTTTCGTCACGCGCCAAGTTCCGCCTCACCGGCGCGGACCGCGTGCGCTACCTAAACGGCCAGGCCACCAATGACGTACGCCGCGCCAAATCCGATCAAACACTCTATGCATGTGTGACGGATGTGAAGGGCCGCATCGCCGCAGACATCTTCATTCATGCTCAGGCAGACTCACTGCTGCTCGATGCCGAACCCGACCTGCGTGAGCCCCTCGGCATGCGCCTGGAGCGCTACATCGTCGCCGACGATGTCGAACTCACCGATGTAACCGAAGAGTGGCAGCTCTGGCACGTGTTTGGAGGCAGCGTCGACACTCCAGCCTTCCATCCCTCCCTGCGCTCCACCCGCTTTGGCACCGCAGGCTTCGATCTCTGGCTCCCCGCCTCCGCTACCGCTCCCACCTTCGATGCACGCCCCCTGCTGAGCGAAGTCGATCTTGAAACATGGCGCATCCTCCAAAAGGTCCCCCGCTGGCCGCACGAACTGAACATCGAAACATTTCCGCCTGAAGCCGGCCTCGAACGCAGCGCCATGGACTTCGCCAAAGGCTGCTACATCGGCCAGGAGGTGCTCTCCCGCATCAAGACCACAGGCAAGATGCCGCGTGAAATGATCCCCTTCGAATCCGACGCAGTGGTGAATGCTGGCGACGAACTCTGGCATGAGAAAATCGTCGGCAAAGTCACCAGCGTCACCCAGCATCCCATCACAAGTCTGACCATTGGTCTCGCGATGATTCGTCAGGGTACCGCCACGGATGGCCTCCATGTAGGGAGCAGCAAAGGACCACTGATCCAAAGGATCTAGATAAAGGGGCGGGGTATTATTTCGCGGCTCCTCAACCTCCCCTTCGATACCCGCCGGCATCGCGATGCTTCAAAGAGTGCAGCACGCATAAAAAAAAAGCGCATGGCCCGGAGACCATGCGCTTAAAATTGTTTCAAAAAGAAACCCTCAATAAGGAAGATTACTGCTCGCAGCAGCCGCCGTCGTCGCAATCGGCAGCGCCGTCACAATCGTCGTCGTCGCCGTCGTCTTCCTCTTCGTCTTCTTCATCTTCGTCAGCGTCTTCTTCATCGGACTCGCCGTCGCCGTCGTCATCGGTGTCTTCTGCGTCGCTGATGCCGTCGTTGTCGTCATCGTCGTCTTCCTCGTCGGAGATGCCGTCGCCATCGGCGTCGTCTTCGCAATCAGCGGCTTCGTCAGAAAGGGACTGGTCATCTTCTTCTTCGTCCTGCTCTTCGTCGATCTGTTCTTCGTCTTCCGTGTCTTCTTCCGTGGCGGTTTCTTCGCTATAGCTTTCCACGGACTCTTCAATGGAGGAGACTTCGCTCACGCTGACGGAGGAGCTGATGGAGGTGCTCTCGTAATATGAACCGTAGTTGGCAACGCTGGAGTTGTAGTAGTCCCAGCCGTCATAGTTGCTCCAGGCCGAACCACCGAAGATGGAAGACAGCACATTGACGAAAGGAGTGAGCTTGCCCCATGAGGACTGGTAGTAGTCTGGGTAGTAAGACCTAGAGATGTTGCCATAAGCACCCATCGAATTTCTCAGGCGGCCGGTCTGATACTGGTACTTCGCATAAGTGCCGCGGTCCGTGCCCTGGATGCCAAGGATTTTCGTGGCCAGGCCGATCAGATCCGCAATCATGCGGTGCTGGTAGGATTTTGGCTTTGCGGTGGCTGCAGCCTGCTTCAGGTTGCCGATGAGCGATTCCATCTGCGGGCCTGCACCCTGGATTTCAGCAAGTTCTGCGTCGGTGAGCTTGGCCTTTTTGCCGCCTTTTTTCAGGATGGCAACCGAAGGGCCGAAATGGCTGAGGTACATTTCATAAGCGGCATCGAGGGATTTCACACCGCGGCCCACCTGGGACTTCGGATGTGCACCGCGGATGATGGCCCAGGTCGTGGCAATCTGTGTGACGCCTTCACCTGTGGAGTCCAGGCCTTTGAGCATTTCCGGACTCTTGTCTGCAATGCCCTTTTCAAGCTGATCGAGTCCCTTCGCGGTGGACTTCAGCGCAGAGTAAAACGGCACTGCCTGCTTGGACTTCGGGCTGATGTCCTTGGAATTCTTGGCGATGAATGCGATGGACGCCTTCATGTCTTTCACTAGAGAGGCGGGCGTAGGCGCTGCACCTTTCTTGTGGTGGGCAGGCTTGCCTTTGGCCTTGGCATCCTGACCTTGCACTGGCAGACCAGAAACGCCCAGAAGGCTGAGACTGGCGATAAACGCGATGGATTTAAAAAGAGTGGGTGATTTCATAGGCGAAGCGGCGATTCTATCCATGCCCATCCTTCATGTCATTAATTTTTCGCACTTTTTTTGAAAGAACATTGTCACTAAATACGTGGCTTTATTCTGCCTGCGGCGGCGATCTCGACTTCACTTCGCCCGGTTGTCCCGCACATGCTTCAGTGCCGCCGCCTGCATGAACTTGCTCGCCGCCGGTGTGCTGGTATGCCCGGACAGAATGTCAGTGTGGATCGCTTTCGGGATCGTCAGCGCGTTGTAGGCCGCATACACACTGGTCGGCGGGCAGGTGGTGTCGATGAAGCCGACGGTCACTACCGCACCCTGGCACTTCGCGCGGGTGGCAAAGTTCACATTGTCAAAGTAGCGCGCAGCCTGCAATGCGGCGGCGTTGGGTTTGCCCTCGGCATCATTGGGCACGATCTTCGGCCAGCCGCTGATGCGGTTTGCCTGGCTGCCGGTGTGGTCACAGCCCGCCGGCACCCCTGCGCAGATGAATGAGACCCGTGCATCCAACCCCGCTGCGGCAAAAGCCTGATAACCGCCCTGGCTGGCCCCATAAACGATGAGCGTCTTGCCATCCCACTCCGGCTGCGCCGTCAGGAAATCAAGCGCACGCATCAGCCGCAGAAACATCCCTTTGAAATAAATCTTCTCGCGGTCCTGCGGGTTTTCAATGCGGTAGTCCTTCAGCTCACCCGCCGCCAGCACGTCGTAGAACTCCTTCGGCTTTCCATTTGGCAGACCGTGCGCGTTGATGTCCATAGACAGCATCCCGCCTTCATTCAGCGCCCATGACACGCTGCCGAGATTTGCGCTCCGCACCCCCGCCCCATGCACATGCAAGATCGCCGGAAGAGACTTTGCCTTCGACTGCACCGGTTTGCCAAAGTAACCGCTCACCGGCTTGCCCACGCAGTCGATCTGTACGTCAAAGG
Organism: Verrucomicrobiota bacterium; assembly: GCA_025360015.1. Taxonomy (GTDB): domain Bacteria; phylum Verrucomicrobiota; class Verrucomicrobiia; order Verrucomicrobiales; family Verrucomicrobiaceae; genus Prosthecobacter. Next base: position 109,951 of record JANYCZ010000045.1, read on the forward strand.
CCTCCACGCCCTTCGGTGCGCCCGTCGTCACCGGGGTGAGCGTCGCTTTCGCCGGCACCTGCGCCAGTGCGGCCTTCTGCGCATCCCAGAATACATCAAAATCCTCCGGCACCGGCATGCTGGGCTTCAGCAGCAGCGGATCATAGCCCGCAGCCGCCATGGTGGAGGCCTTGTCACTCGTTGCACGCAGTTGCAGGAAGCCCGGCTCGTCCAGCTTGCCGATGACCGTCGCCTTGCCGTCCTTTACATTCAGCGTCTGCGGCGGCTGGGGCTGCACGCCGTCCTTGGAGAACACGCACACCACCTTCCCATCCGCCAGCGGCTTGCCGTCTTGCAGCGCCTCAAGGGTGAAGGTGGCCGTCTCGCCCACCTTGTACAAAGCATCCGGATGATCGGCGGAGGCCTTCAGCGTGAGCACCGGAGTCGGTGTCTGTGCCTGCACGCTGAGGGAGACGAGGAGGAAAAAGGCGAAGAACGGTTTCAGTTTCATGCCCCCGAAACTCGAACAGGGCCGGGTCTGAATCAATCTTCATTCACCAGCCCGACATCGCTCTTGCCGCGCCGCACTTGTTCTCCATGCTGCCGCACCCCCATGCTCAGAAAACGCGGATGCCTGAAACTGCTTCTGCTGCTCGCCCTTGCCGGCGCGCTGCTGGCCTGGCTTGCCGGTGAAGTCTTCTTCAATCTCAACAGCAACCTCGTCGCCATCAGCGTGCGCGACTCCAAGTCCCCGCTGCAGATCCTCACCAAACGCGGCGAGTGGAAACCCGCCGCCGCCCTCACCGCCGCCGATCTCGACACCGCCCTCATCGAGCGCCATCGCGAGACCGGCATGCGCTGGACCACGCTCAAGGTCCGCCGCGCCGGCGGCATTCTGGCCAGCATCGCCCAGCGCGTTTTCGGCGCGGAAGTCCAGATCGTCACCCTCTCCGCCGATCGCTTCGATTTCATGACCACCTTCCAGCCGAAGTTTGCCCTCACCACCGCGCGCGAGCGTATGGCAGACGGGAATCTCTGGTTCTCCATCACCGCCAATTTTCGCGATCCCAAAGGCCGCCCCATGGGCTGGGTCTATCACGAAGGCCGTCAGGTGAATCAACCCTTCGGCGACTGGAGCGGCTGCTTCTTCGTCAAAGACGGGCGCCCCTGGTGCGGGCCGAAGTCGCTCCTCAATGACGTCCCCGGTCTCATTCAGGAAGGCTGCCAGGTCTATCCCTCCGTGATGAAGAACCACACCACCTTCTCCTACGTGGACCTGAAGCCCGACCTCTTTTACGACGGCCAGAAAATCAGCTACCGCTCCCTCGTTGGTATGCGGCAGGACGGCACTATCGTCTTCGTCCTCTCCGGCGACGGCGGCATCATGAACGTCAGCGAAGTCACCGAGATCGCCCGCAAGCTCGACGTCCAGAACGCCACCCTCCTAGATGGCGGCCGCGCCCTGCAATACTCCATCCGCACCGACGACGGCCCCTGGCACTTCCACGCCTTCAACACCGAACTCCCCTTCCAGCACAAATGGCTCGAACGCCAGCGCTCCCCCGTGTACATCGGCGTCCGCCGCAAAGCCCCCGTGATTGTCCAAGGCCAGCCAAGGTGACTTGATCCAAGGTGACGGGGTTTCGCTTCGCGGCTACGCAGCCCGACCCCTTCAGGATCTGAGGGTCCGAAGAACTCTACCCCTTGGGATGCTGCCCCTCGCCATTCACTGCTTCAGCCGCTTCTGCCAGTCCGCATGCTCCTTCTTATACCCCTGAAACGCCTCATGCTCCTTTACTGAAATCTTCCCATCCTTGTCCGTATCAACGAAGGGAAACAACCACTCCCAGCCCGGCTTGGCTTCGCTCCACGCCTCCTTCGACCCCCACTCGCCTGCCTTCACAATCCCTGGCGCGTGACGCAACGTCGGTCCCGTCCACTTCAAAATCTGCCCCCGCTCCAGCAGACGCTTTTGCAGTTTCGCCACATCGACCTGCTGCACCGGCACCCCGGCATGAATCGCCTGCGCCGCGGCCACTCCGGCGGACTCTCCCATCACACAAAACACCGGCTCCATGCGCGCGGATGCATACGCGATGTAGCTGGCCGAAAAACACACCGGCACCAGCAGATTGCCACAGGCCTCCGCCTTCGGCGTGAGCGCACGATAAGGAATGGGATAAGGATAGCCCGTGCCCTGCGAGCCGCCGACGAACATGTTGCCTTCCGTGGCCACGCCCATCTGGCCGGTAGCGGGATCTGCGACGGCATATCGACGCACGGGGTAGATGTCCACGCCATAGAGCGCCAGCCCAACGCTGTCCGCCACCTGCGTCTGATTCCACACATCGGCCAAAGTCAGCACATAGGGCCCCTGCATGCGCCGCGTAATGCGCACATATAGCTGATTCGGCCAGCCATCCGTGTCCTCATGCATGGTCTTGTCCAAACCAAGCGCCGCCGTCTCCGCACGAAACTTATCCGGCACGCGGAGATCGGTGCTCAGGAAGTGATGCAGGCCGCTGAGGTAGTCCTTGTGCTGCCGCCAAATGCGCGACTTTGCCTCCCAATTCCCATCCTGATAATAACGGCTCACGCCCAACGGCGCGATGGTGATCAGCGAGTCGCGTTTGTAGTTGTACTCGCCGCTGTTGAGCCAGCCGGGAAAGATGTCCCGAAGCCGCTTTAGCAGCTTTTCTTCTCCGCCCTCCGTTGTGCGGACAAGGTGCTCCACGTAGCGCCCGACGACTTCAAAATCCTTCGCGTCATAGCCCGCCGGTTTTTCAAATGCGATGCGCTTCTCTGCATCACGCGTCACGTAGAAGCGGTAGTTGTAGGCCTGCGTGTACTCATCCGCCGCGCCCTGTGGCAGACCGTGATCCGCCTCCACCAGCGGCAGCAGGCCGCTCTTCGCATCGCCCGGCACCACGTAGGGATCGATGGGTGTCCAGTTCGTCGTCGGTCCCACGCCGGCGAGTTCTTCTTTAAACACATCTGCTGCTTCGCGACCCACCGCATACGGCACCGCGGCCGCCGCCATGACATCGCCCTCATAGCTGGCGTCGATGAAGACCTTGGCCTCAACCATCGTTGCATCGAGTTGCGAGGCCTTCGGTGCAGGCACCCCGTTCTTGTCTGGTGGTGCCAGCTCCAGCACGAGTTTCGTGATCGCCGTTCCTTTCTTTTCCACCCGCTGCACGCGATATTCAAAGAGCACCGGAATCTTTTCCTCCTCCAGCCACGCCGCGAACGCCTGGCGGATGGCGGGGGGCTGCTTGCCCAGTTTGAAGACGCGGCTCGTGGTCAGGCCGCCCACAGCCTGGGGTGCGGCACAGTCTTGCATGGGCTTGATCCCCGCACCGAGAATGCCGCCCACCCAGCGGCTGGGCTCCACGATGAGAACTGAACAGCCCTCCTGCCGTGCCGCTACAGCAGCCACGATGCCCGCCGGGGTGGCCCCATAAACGCACACGTCCACCTTCTGCGGTGGAGCTTCCGCATGGGCGAAATGAGCTGCAACGAGCAGCACCAACAGGAAAAGCACAGAATGTCTCATGCTCCTATCTCGCCACAGCTTGGGAGTCTGTCATCCGCCAAATGCGCTGGACGGCACGCCTTGCGCGCCTGTGTGGCAGACGAAGAGGCGGCCAGCGAGCGGCTCCACAAAGCCGGGCTTCTTGCCGGTGGTGATGTAGAGATCGCGCAGGTCAGGGCCGCCGAAGGCGCAGGCGGTGGTTTCGACGCAAGGGAAGTTGATCTGCGTTTCCACTTGCTGCGTGGCGGGGTTGAAGCAGATGACCTTGGCTCCGTGGCAGAAGGCGATCCAGAGGCGGTCTTCGGTGTCGATGGTCATGCCATCGGGGGAGGAGGGATCGGCGCTGGTGTCCCAGACGACGCGCTCGTTGGTGATGGCGCTGGTGGCGCTGTCGAAGTCGAAGGCGCGGATCTTTTTGCTGGGGGTGTCGATGTAGAACATCGTGCTGGCGTCACGGCTCCAGATGATGCCGTTGGAGTTGGTGACGGGGCCAAATTTCTTTTCGACGCGGAGATCGGTATGCAGGCAGTATAGAGAGGCATCGGCGTGCTTCTGGAGGCAGATGGTGCCCGCCCAGAAGCGGCCAGCGGGATCGCACTTGCCGTCGTTGAAGCGGTTTTCCGGCATGCCGGGCTCAGGATCGGCGATGGGGGTGCTGATGCCGGTGGCTTCATCGAGGAAGAAGAAGCCATGATCACCTGCCCAGACCAGGCCGCCGCTGGCGCGGGGGACCACGGTGCCGACGCGCTGGCCCACGTCCCAGATCTTTTCCTCCCCTGTCGAGGGAGTGAGGGAAATAATTTTATGGGTTTCAATATCAACGTACAACAGGCGGTCGCCTTGCCAGAGGGGGCCTTCGCCCCATTCGGAAACATGGTTGGAGATGAGTTCGGGAGTCATGGAGTGGGAGTGTGGGCGGGGCGCTTGGGGAGGGTGATGAAAGCCTCGGCGAGGTAGTGGGGAATGAGGGGCTGGGTAATGAGTGTCGCAAGTTCGGAGGCGGGCAAGGATTGGACGATTTTGGCGAGCTTGGCGGCGTCTGGTTTGGCGGAAAGGAGGGGCAGACCGAGCGGCGGTTTGGCGTCAAACGTGTACCATATTCCGCAATCGGCTGTGCTTTCGCGGGCTACATCGGCGGAGACGATCTCGAGGTCTGACAGGATCCTGTCGTTTTTTACGCTGGCGATGTAAAAACTCTGGCGGCGGGCGTCGCCGATGATGGCGTAATTGGAAGGGGCATCGAGGTCGGGTGCGGTGAGTGAGGACCAGCCGACGCACCAGATATTGCGTGAGAGGGCGATGCCCTGAGCGGCGGCGATGGCGATGCGAACGCCGGTGTAGGAGCCGGGGCCGTTGCCGATGACAACGCCGGTGAGTTCATTGCCGGCGGCGGCGAGGGCCTCGCGTAGCGGGGCAAAGACTTGGGCATTGTGGGAGCGCTCGGATTGGAAGGAGGAGCGGAAGAGAACATCATCTCCATTCACGACGGCGATGCTGCCGTGTGCGGTGGAGAGGTCGAGGGCAAGGAGCATGAAGGGATTGATTGGCCGAAAAAAAGGAAAGAAGAGGAAAAATCAGATCTTCCTTTTTCATCTCTTTCGGTTTTTTGGCTATCCCGATATCCGAGTGCTTTCGGTCACGGTGCGGGAGGCGTCGGGCTGGGGTCCGATGTGGAACCAGCGGGTGTTGGGGGGCAGGAGGTCCGGGAACATGTCGGCCCATTCGACGATGATGACGCCGGGTTCGGTGAGGAACTCGTCCCAGCCGATGCCGATGACTTCGGCGGCGGAGTCCATACGATAGAAGTCGAAATGGAAGATGGGGAGGCGGCCGTCGAGGTACTCGTGGACGAGGGTGAAGGTGGGGCTTGTGACGGCAGCCTGGGAGTTCATGCCGGCAACGATGCCGCGCGTGATCTGGGTCTTGCCTGCACCAAGGGTGCCGCAGAGGGCGATGACATCGCCTGCGGCGAGAGTCGGCGCGAGCTGCGCGCCCCAGGTGTGGGCATCATCGGCAGTGTGGAGCGTGGCGGTCATAAACCAAAGAGCATCAGGCAGGCTGGCAGTTCAGTAAGCACTCTGATGAAGATGTAAATCAGCGGAAGCACCGCAAGCAGGCGCGCAGCCACTTTTTCCGCCGGTGTGCCACGCCGTACGCCTGCAATCACTGGCAGCAGACATAGGCCCAAACTAACGTCGTGACGCAGACAACTATCCACGTCGTAGGCGGGGTAACCAGGTTTGTAAACGATACATGTATAAGGCTGGTAGAGAGCAGTAAAGACTTCGAGCACTAAGGCCCCCAACAGCCATGACTTCAAGTGAGCCGCCGGTTTCATGCGTCAGCACTCAGCGCAAAGTGGTCCCAGCCGGTGCTTGCGAAATCGGGGGGGCGGCCTTCGCCGGGGTGGACGAGTTTGCCGATGATGGTGAGGGGGAGCTTGGGGAAGGCGACACTCCATTTGGCCTTGAGCGACCGCACGCTACGTGGATTGACGGCGAGGAGGAGTTCGTAGTCTTCGCCATCGCCCCAAGCTTGATCGAAGGTGCAGCCGGGATTGCAGGGGAGCGAGGCGACGTTGACCTGGTAGTGCGTGCCGCTGGCGAGGGCGAGGCGCGGGAGGTCTTTGGCGAGCCCGTCGCTGATGTCCATCATGGCGTGGGGATGGGCGTTTTCGGAGAGCCAGCGGCCTTCTTCGAGGCGGGGCTGAAATTTAAGATGCTTGCCATTGATCGAGCCGCCGAGACGACCGGTGACGAGGAGGACGTCTCCGGCCTTGCCTTCGCTGCGGGAGAGCCAGCGCTTGGAGGGGACGGTGCCGCTCATGGAGATGGACAGCATGAGAACGAGGCCGCGTGAGGTTTCACCGCCGACGATGTTGATGCCGTAGTCCTTGGAGATGGCGCGCATGCCGCGATAAATCTCGGTGAGAAACTCGACCTGCATGCTGGGTGGCGCCACGAGGGTGATCATGGCATGGCGCGGTGTGCCTCCCATGGCGGCGAAGTCGCTGACGACACGGGCGATGGCTTTGCGACCGATGAGCTTGGGCGGTGTCTCCAGCGTAAAATGCACGTCCTGCACGAGGGCGTCGGTCTTGAGGAGGGTGTGCTCGTGCTTGGTGCTGCGCACGACCGCGCAGTCATCCCCTGCCCCGGCGATGACATCGCGGTCGAGTTTGACGCCGCGCATGAGTTTGCGGATGAGGTTGTCTTCTCCGATGTCGGCTAGGGTGGGCATTTTGAGGAGGGCCTACGGAATACGCGGAACAAACGGAAGGGAGAAGCAATCAATCTGAATCAGGCCGTGGGTTCCGCAGGACATCACTGCTTCACGACGACATTCGTGCCGTCGAAATGGAGGAGGCGGTTTTTGAGGCCGCGCATGGCCTGGCGGTGGATGTAGACTTCGGTGCCGCCGATCTGGTGGCGGTTCTCGGTGGCGGCCTGGGCACCGCTGATCCAGGTGAGCTGGCACCATTCCTGGCCACTGAGCTCCCCCTGGGCACAGCGCACGTAGTCGATGTGCAGGACGTCGCCGGGATGGCCGATGGACTCGATGTTGTGCTTCGAGTCCAGGAACTCTGCGAAGGCCTGTGAAAAGATCAGGCCGTTGCGGAGGCGATGGAGGACCATGGACATTGGGGGAATGACGAAACCAGAATGACGAATGTCGAATGTCGAATGACGGAAGACTGAGAGGAAGCCGTAGGGTGGCTAGAGAATCAGTGAGGGATGCGAATGGTTATCAGATTTGGCAAAGGAATGGGGAACCAGAGGCTGATGAGTGGCTGGGGCTGAAAGTGACAAAGCGCGGGACGGGTGGACCGTTCCGCGCTTTGGGGGAAGACGAGAATGTCAGGAAGCGGGGAATCAGCCGAGGGCGGCGGTGTAGTTGGCAGCGACGGCGCTCCAGTTCACGGCGTTCCACCAAGCGGCGAGGTAGTCGGGACGCTTGTTCTGATACTTGAGGTAGTAGGCGTGCTCCCAGACATCGCAGCCGAGGATCGGGGTGCCGCTGGCGTCCATGAGGGGGTTGTCCTGATTCGGGGTGGAGGTGATGGCGAGCTTGCCGTCCTTCACGTTGAGCCAGACCCAGCCGGAACCGAAGCGGCCCACGCCAGCCTTGCCGAAGGCTTCCTTGAACGCGTCAAAGCTGCCGAAGGTGGAGGTGATGGCGTCAGCGAGGGCAGCGGTCGGAGCACCACCGGCGTTCGGACCCATGATCTTCCAGAACAGGGAGTGGTTGAAGTGACCACCGCCGTTGTTGCGGATGGGGCCTTGGATGTCTGCTGGCACCTTGGAGATGTTTTTGCAGAGGTCTTCGATGGACAACGCTTCGAGGTCGGGCTTACCTTCGAGAGCTTTGTTCAGATTGGTGACGTAAGCGTTGTGGTGCTTGCCGTGATGGATCTCCATCGTCTGCTGGTCGATGGTGGGCTCAAGTGCGTCGGTTGGATACGGCAGTGGGGGGAGGGTGTGGGCCATGGTGGTGGGGTGGGTTGAAGTTCTTGGTGGTTTAGTATCGTGGATACGGGCGCGGGCAAGAGGAAGGTTGTGGCTAGTTGGTGCTAGCGACGGGGTGGGGGCGTGGGGTGTATGTGGGGGTTTTGTTTTGGCAAAGGAATGGAGGAGCAAGGGAATGGCCGGAATTCAGACGTACCTTGGATGGGCATTCCTTTGCCCCATCTTTGGGCTACGTCACACCAGGGGTGGGGGGCTCGGGGCGTGGGAGGCTTGCGGTGCGCTCGGGGACGGGCGGGCTGTCGCCACACCCATCCCACTGGGGCGTGGGGGCGAATGCGGGTTTTTGTTTTGGCAAAGGAATGAAGGAGGGAATGGCCGGAATTTTAGGGCATTCTATTCAGCGTTTGGGAGGGATGAGAGAGGGGGAGCGTGGAGGGATCAGGATGATCCCTCTCCTGCCGGACAGGCTGCGCGGCGGCAAAGATCTGTGATGGTTTTTCAACAGGCTGCTGAGTGAGTGCAATTCTGGGAAGGACGAAATAGGCGGGGCTGGACAGACGTTCGTATGGGCACCAACCTTCCTCATGAAACGTGCTTTGATCTTCCGCCTCGCCCTTGGTCTGATATTGGTTTCCTGCCTGCCGTCGTGTGGGTTTGCGTTTCGCAAGGCTTGGAATGAACCGACCCCTTGCATGGCGATGCTGCCAAACTCCGCCGCCATGGCGAAAGTTTCTCAGGTGGCTGGGAAATGGGAGGGCACCTGGCTCAGTGACGCGAGTGGGCATCATGGAGCGCTGCGTTGCGTTGTGGATTGTACGAAGGGCAAACCTGGCGACCATGAGTTCTTCTACCATGCCACGTGGATGACGATCCTGAGCGGCAGCTACAAGACTGTGCACACGGTGCAGAAGCAGAAGGACGGGACCTATACTTTCAAAGGCGAGCACAAGATGCCCGACTGGGCGGGGGGGGTGTACCATTATGAGGGGACGATCAAGGGGGACGAGTTTAAGGCGAACTACCGCTGCTCCATGGACAACGGCACCTACACGATGAAACGCGTTCGATGAGCAACCATTCTGCCCGGCGCGGGGTTCACCCTTTGTCTCGTTTGTAACATTCTCCATGAAGTGGTTCCATAGCTTTCGCGCCAAGCTCATCCTGACTGTGTTTCCCGTGGTGGCGGGGATCACGATCGCCACGCTTGTACTGGCGGAGGTGAAGTTCATGGAGTCGTACCGCAAGCTGTTTGAGGAGCAGTTTGACTCGCAGATCGGCAATTATTCCTCGGCGAAAAAGAAGCGCATGGACGGTCTGTCAAACGTGCTGGACAAGATCGCCAAGCAACCGGACTTGGTGGCGGCCATCGGCAAGAAGGATTTTGGTGCGGCGGGGCAGATGCTGCGCTCGCAGCTGGAGTCGCTGTCCGGCGACCGACTGCTGAGCGAGCTGCCAGGCGGCCTGCTGCGAATGGGGGGCGGTGGCCCGGCGCCGCATCTCGCCCAAGTGCTGGCGGGACACCTGGCTGGCAGCGACAAAGACAAAGAGAAGGACAGGGATAAAAACAGGGACCATCCTGGAACGCGGCTGCCGCTTTCCCAGATGCCCTACATCGCCGTCATCGACCCCGAGGGAAACTTTGTGGTGGCACCGAAAAAGAGCGCCTCCGGGGGGCGGGATATTTTGCCGCCGCTGCCCGCGAAGGAGAGCGCCACGAGTGCGGAGTTTCGCCGCAAGTCGGGCAAGATGCAGTGGCTGGGAGGGCGCAAGCTGGAGGACATTCTGAAAGAGCAGGAGGTGGGCTACCTGCGCGTGGAGTATGGCGAGGACAACCGCAGTGAGCAGGTGCGGGAGGTGTACCTCACGCCGCTGCGTGAGCCGGAGTCGGGCAAGTTTCTCGGGGCGTTCCTGTTTGGCCTGCCGCTGCAGGTACTGGCGGAAAAGGTGCTGTATGAGCAGACGAAACACTCTGACCTGGGGAAAATCATGAGCGGCGTGTGGGTGGAGGAGGGACTGGTGAGCACGACGATTCCAAAAGAGGAGCGTGAGATCGTGGCGGCGCATATCGCGGACTCGATCCACCACACGCACAAAACGCAGCGAGGGATGGCAGTGTGGATCAATGGGGAGCGCCACCAGATCTACTACCGCGTGCTGAATCCGGGCTCCCCTTTCCCGCTGGCGGCGCAGGTGAACCTGTATCCGCTGGCGGCGATGGACAATGAACTGGCGGACCTGCGGTGGGACGTGGGCGTACTCGGGGTGGTGTCGCTGCTCATCGCGCTGATGGCGGTGCTGTACATCTCGCGCGGGCTCTCAGGGCCCATCCGGGAGATCGTGGAGGGCACGCATCAGATTGAGCACGGGAACTTCGATGTGCGGGTGCCGGTGCGCAGCCAGAACGAACTGGGCAAGCTGGCGGCCTCCTTCAATGAAATGGCGGCGGGACTGGCGCTGCAGGAAAAATACCGCAGCGTGCTGAATGCCGTGGCGGACCGCACGGTGGCGGAGCAGCTCATTGCACAGAGCAGCAGCCTGGGAGGTGAAATCCGGCACGTCACGATGCTGTTTTGCGACATCCGCGGCTTCACGGCGATCACGGAAAACATGCCGCCGGCGGATGTCATCGAGCTTCTGAATGAGCATATGACGGCGCTGACCGATGTGGCCTATGCGCATGGCGGGATCGTGGATAAATTTGTGGGGGATTTGATCATGGTGCTGTTTGGCGCGCCGCTGACCACGGGCGAGGATGCGGTGCGTGCGGTGCAGTGCGCGCTGAGCATGCTGCAGGTGCGGCGGAAGCTGAATGAGGTCTGCAAGCACTCGCTGGAGGTGGGGATCGGCCTGGCGACGGGATCGGTGGTGGCGGGGTGCATGGGGTCTGACCAGCGGCTGAGCTACACGGTGCTGGGCCACCGGGTGAATCTGGCCTCGCGGTTGTGCAGCATCGCGCAGGCGGGAGAGATCATCATGGACGAGGAGACGTATGCGGACTCGAAGAGTTTTATCAACGCGGCGCCGATGCCGCCGATGCAGTTGAAGGGGATTTCGGAGGCGGTGCATCCGTGGCGGGTGGTGGTGGACTAGATGCTAGATGCTAGATGCTGGATGCTGGATGCTGGGCGTCGAGCGTCAGGAGCCGCACTCGGCGGGTGGGGACCATGCCGGGCTGGGTGAGGCTGGTGTGACAGACTTGCTTGGTGTCTTCCAGACCGCACTCGGAGAGTGCGGTCCACGCCGCGCTGGGGCTTTCCGATGCGGTGGGAAATTCGGGAGGGGTTGGGGGGACCTTGTTGAACAGCAACAAGGCTACTTTTTTTACCCTTGCGGGGGTGCAATGCGTATGGATGAGAGTGCGGTTGATGGCAGTTGTTGCGGAGTCATCGGGCAAGCATGGGCAAGAGTCGTGGCCTCCCATGTCATGCCCCTTTCTTTGACCTCTTGACGGCGCAGCCTTGCCTCATCCATTCTGCATTCCCCTTCATGTCCAACGCCCGCCAGAAACCTGATCTCGTCGCCAAGCTGCGTGATGTGCCGCATGTGCCGGGGGTGTACATCATGCGGGACCGGCTGAACAATGTGATCTATGTGGGCAAGGCGCGGGATTTGCGCAAACGGCTGGCAAATTACCTCACGCCGGCGAGGTCGCAACTGGCAGACCGCAAGACGCGGGCGCTGATCGCGAGCATCTGGGATTTTGAGCTGCATGAAGTGCGCAACAACACGGAGGCGCTGGTACTGGAAAGCAAACTGATCAAGGAATTCCGCCCGCGCTACAACGTGACCTTTCGCGATGACAAACGCTACTTCATGGTGCGCGTGCATTTTGGCGATGCGATCCCGCGGCTGTCCACGACGCGGCTGAAGAAGGAGGATGGCGCACGGTATTTCGGCCCCTTCCCGCATGGGCTGGCGCTGCGCACGACGCTGAACTGGCTGAACAAGAAATTTGGCCTGCGGGTGTGCCGCCCGCTGAAGCCCGGCGAGACTGACTACAAGCACTGCTCCAACGACATCATCAAGAACTGCTCCGCTCCGTGCATCCTGCGCATTTCGCTGGAAAACTACAAAAAGCGGATGGAGCAGGCGTGTGAGTTTCTGGATGGGAAGTCGAAGGATCTGGTGACGGCGCTGGAGGAAGAGATGCAGCATGCGGCGGCGAAGATGGACTTCGAGAAAGCGGCCGAGCTGCGGGACATGGTGGAGGATTTTAAGAAGACGCTTATACCTACGCGCACCTTTGAGCGCGGGGCGCGGGCGCGCGTCATCCGCAGCATCGACCCCATGGCGGATGTACGGGAGCTCCAGGAACTGCTGCACCTGGAAAAAGCGCCGCTGGTGATGGAGTGCTTCGACATCGCAAACATCGGCACCGCGCACTGCGTGGCCAGCATGGTGCGATTTAAAAACGGGCTGCCGGACAATTCGAACTACCGCCGCTACCGGATCAAGTCGGTGACCGGCCAGAATGATTTTATCAGCATGGCGGAAGTCATTCGCCGCCGCTTTTCGCGCATCCTGCTGGAAGGCAGACAGGTGGTGGGGGAGGATGCGGAGTTTTCACAGGAAGCGCCGGCGGAGGCGCTGGAGCGCATTGCTGCAACCAGCAACAAATTTGTGACGCTGCCGGATCTGGTGATCGTGGATGGTGGCAAGGGTCAGCTGGGGGTGGCGGTGGCGGAGTTGCAAAAGCTCGGGCTGCATGAGCTGCCGATCATTGGTCTGGCGAAGGAGCACGAGGAGGTTTATCGCCCGGGGGAAAGTCAGCCTGTCATCATTCCGCATGAGCGGGGAGCTTTGAAGCTGCTGCAGCGCATACGTGATGAAGCGCACCGCTGGGCGAATGGGTACCATCAGCTGCTGCTGGGGCGGCGTGTGGCGGAGAGCCTGCTGGATGACTGCCCGGGGATCAGCAATGCGCGCAAGGCGGCGCTGCTGAAGGCGTTTGGCTCGGTGACGCGACTGCGCAAAGCGACTGTGGAGGAGATCGCGGAGGTGCCGGGGATCAGCAAGGTGCTGGCGCAGGGGGTGCTGGAGTTTTTGGCGAGCCGGTGAGGGGGGAACAGAATGGAGTTGGCCGAAAAAGGGGAAAGAGGGGGGAAAATTAGAGGCCGGAAATGGGCTGCACAAGGTTCAGATCTGGAGTCTGATTTTTCATCCTTCTTTCCTTTTTTTCGGCCATCCATGTTTGTTACGGGGGCACGCTGGAAGAGGGCGGCTGATATTGTCACTCATCTTGCATCTACTCGCCAGGATCATCCAGCGCGTGCGCTTTCAGGTCTTCGAGATCGACCCACTCGAGGGCGGATTCGTGGCTGGCGGAGAGGCAGACTGCGGGAGCGCAGCCGGCATCAAGGGCTTCCTTCCAGCGGGTGACGCAGAGGCACCAGCGGTCGCCGGGCTTGAGGCCGGGGAAATCGAATTCGGGGGCGGGGGTGGAGAGATCATTGCCGCTGAGGAAGGAGAACGTGAGGAACTCCTCGGTGGCTTCAATACAGACGGTGTGCAGCCCAACATCTCCGGGGCCGGTGCGGCAGTAGCCGTCGCGGTAGAACCCGGTCATGGGTTTGCGGCAGCAGCAGGTGAGTGGTTTGCGAAGGACGTTGGTGCGCATGGGGATTATTTTTTCCAGGAGGGGCCGGTGGGCTCAGAGGTGGAAGATCTGGCAATGTTCGACAATTTGTTGGCGGTTTCGTTGTCCTTCATGGTCACGCCATCGGCCGCTGATTTGATTTCGAAGGCTTCGCCTAGATTGGTCTGGATGTGGTTGCCGCTGATCTCGGTTTCAACCGGTGGGAGCACTGCTTTTTTATCGCCACTCATACCGATGAGGATGTTGTGTTTGCAGTTGATGAAGGTGTTGTTTATGACCTTTGCGCGTTTGACCTGGAAGTAACCGTTCGGCAAAGATTCGGGGATGCCGAGCATGATGCAGAGGGCGCTGCGCTCGTCATCCCCGGTGAGGTTTTCAAAGAGATTGCCGGTGACGATGTGGTCCTCGCCAATGACGCGGACGCCACCGGTGCCTTTGGCACCGTCGCCGAGGAAGATGTTGTGCTCCACCATGCAGGCATTGCCATGACGCAGGGTGAGGGTGCCGGAGACGTCTTTGAAGGTGTTGCGGCGGTAGAGATTGCCGCAGGATTTGTTGGAGATGCATTCGGCTTCGCCATCGCATTTCTCAAAGAGGTTGTGCTCGACGATGCAGGCGGCGGTTTGCATGGAGGTCTTGCTGTCGCCGAGGCGGATGGTTTCGCCACCGTTTTTGCCGAGCCTCTGCCGCGGGCCGAAGTGGTTGTGGTCGATCTGGTGTTTTCCTTGGTCTTTGGATTCGGTGGAGAGCCACACGACCATCGTGGTCCCCTGTGTGGTCTTGCCTGCGATGTAGCAGTGGTCCACGCGATTGCGTGCGCCGTAGATAGAGACGAACTGGGAGGAGTCCACGGAAGCGAGCTGGGTGTCGTTTGTGACGGCGCAGTTGGTGATGCGGGAGTCGGAGGCGAGTTGTTTGGAATCTTTGCGGAGTTCGATGACCTGCTCGGCGGTGGGGTTTTGAAACCAGAGGCCGTCCACGATGATGTGTGAGCCGCCGACGGAGAGGCGTGAGGTGCCGGTGAAGATGACTTTGCCGGGTGTTTGCGCTTTGATGGTGACGGGTTTTGCGGCGGTGCCTGCGGCGTGGAGTTTTAATTGGGCGTCGGCCCAGGTGCCGTCTTTGAGGATGAGGGTGTCACCTGCGGTTATTGATTGAGCGGCGGCGGTGAATGCTGCGGCATCGGCGATGGGGATGTCTCTGGCCAGTGCGGGAATGGCGAGGGCAAGGGCGAGGAGGGTCGGACGCATATGCGGCCTATGAGAGACGGCAGGAGGCTTGACGGCAAGGCGGTTTTCCGGCGTGTGGCTGTGTGACTTCCCTGCCTGAAACTCTTCGGACCGCTCCCAGCATATGCCCCCCTTTCCAAGGATTTTCAAGAATCACGGCTTGTGAATCAACAAGATTCGATGGAGACACGGATGCTTGAGGTGCCGGTGGCATCATCCCGAATAATGAAGCTGTTCCCGGGCAGGCTGGTGCCAGCAAGACCCTCTTTGAATCGTGGAGTTCCTGAACCCTCGCGAGTACAACGGGGCGTTGGGTGGGTGAGGGAGACAGGGGACGCACATGGAATGTGCGGACTACTCCGCGATGGATAGGAGATGTTTTGCGGACGGCATGGCGACTCACGATTGAGCCGTGCTGCGGTGGATGTGTTCTAAAGAACCCTTTATCGCGGTGGAAAACACTACACACTCGGCGGTTTTTCCTTTAACTTTCCGCAGCATTTTATGACCGCCCCCCTTCCCCCGAACGAAACCAAACGGCTGGCTGCGCTGCACCGCTATCAGATTCTCGATACGCCAGCAGAGCAGGGTTTTGATGATTTTGCGTTTCTTGCCTCCAAACTGTGCGGCACGCCCATCGCGCTGATGACGCTGGTGGACACGGACCGACAGTGGTTCAAGGCGCGGGTCGGGCTTGCCGCCACTCAAACGCCGCGAGAGCATGCCTTCTGCGCCCACGCGATTCTCGGCACTGAGGTCATGGTGATTCAGGATGCGACGGCGGATGAACGCTTCGCTCAAAACCCGCTCGTCACCTCAGAGCCGCACATCCGCTTCTATGCAGGCGCGCCCTTGATCGACGTGGAAGGCAACGGGCTGGGCACCTTGTGTGTGATTGACCGCGAGCGCCGACCGCTCACCACCGAGCAAAGTCAGACCTTGCAAACCCTGCTGCAAACACTCGCTCGTCAGATCATCTCGCAGTTGGAATTTCGCCGCACGGCGGCGGATCTCGCGGAAGCGCTGGGCGAGTTGAAAACACTGCAGGGCATGTTGCCCATCTGCGCGCACTGCAAGGATGTGCGCAATGACACCGGCTACTGGGAGAGCGTGGAAAGCTATGTGGAAGCGCACTCGGAGGCTGATTTTAGCCATGGGATCTGCCCCATTTGTTTGAAGCTGCATTATGCAGACATGCTTGGGGGCAAGCAGGTGGATGCGATGCAGAAAGAGTGATGTGAGGAAGTGAGTGTGCGAGGGAGCCCCCAACCGCACTCGGAGAGTGCGGACCACGCCGCGATGAGTGCGCGCGATGCGGTGGGTGGCGCGGTGGATTGGGGAACCGGCGCAGGCCGGGATGGGCGCTGAGCATGGTGTTTGCTTTCGTGAAGGGGCTGCTCATGCTTGGCGGGCATGAAGCCCAACCTTGTGTGGTTTGATATTCCGGCGGTCGATCTTGACCGGGCGATTCGTTTTTATTCGGCGGTGCTGGGGAGGGAGATGAAGGAGGAAAACTTTGGCGGGGTGCCCACGGCGATGCTGCCGACGGCGGATGGGGGGCAGCAGGGGTGCGTGGTGGTGGTGAAGGATTTCAAGCCTTCGGCGGATGGGATCATGATTTACCTGGATGTGAACGGTCGGCTGAAGGAGGCGGTAGCTGCGGTGAGAGCGAATGGGGGGACGGTGCAGCAGGATGTGCACTCGATTGGCGAGTATGGTTTTCGCGCGGAGGTGCTGGATTCGGAGGGGAACTGCATTGCGCTGCATGCGGAGACGGAGGGGTGAGCGTTAGATAGCATCCAGGCTCTTGTAAGCGCTCGCCAGATTTCGTTGTCATTCAAAACTCCAGCTTGAGTATGTAGCTATGTTTCCGTTTCGAACCTCAAAAAAGACCGTGTGGCTAATCACTTGGGAGTATGTTCGCGATGACTATTTTGAGAAATTAGGACGGCGTAAAATTGCTGCGGTGCTGGATAGTCGGGTTTCGGATGATTTTATTAGGCGGTACCTTCCCTTGCTTTATTCCACTGAGCGGAAGCTGCTGAATTTCGAAAAATATAGAGATATGTATTTCCATTCTGTGAAGCGATACAAGAATCCAGACTGGATGGATGTCAGGGTAGATGCTAATTCGCTTTCATTTGGTGTGGACCCATGGTTAAGAGCTCGTAAAGTTGACGGGTTTTTTATCGACGTTTTCGATTACGAAACAGAAAACGTATATTGGACCGAGCGTGAAGCATGTCGGATGAACCGGGATGATGAAGTCGAAGTCCTCAGGCCTCGTCGCCTTGTTAAAATGACCTCACACAGTGGCGAGCACGTCACAGAGAAGCTATATTTTGGAGATGATGCTATCCCTCCGAGGAAGCCGCGAAAGAAGCTCGAATAAGCCGTAGTGCCAGCCCTCTAAAGCGACACGCCACGCCTCCAGCGAAGGAGTCGTCTTGGCCGAGGGAGACGGCTTTGGGGGTGTACTCGCCGCTGGCGGTGGCGATGACGAGTTCGCCCATTTCTCAGTCGAGCCAGTTTTCCACACGCAGCCCTGGCACCTGATTGAAGTCGCGCAGATTGCGAGACAGAAGAGTGGCCTGGTAGGCGATGGCGATGCTGGCAATGCGCAGATCGAGTGTGGCGATACGCACTCCTTCGGTACGCAATCGCGAAAAAATTGCGGCTGTGTCATGGTCCCATTCCAAAAGGGTCCACTTGTTGAGTTCTGCCA
Source organism: Verrucomicrobiota bacterium (assembly GCA_025360015.1). Classification (GTDB taxonomy): domain Bacteria; phylum Verrucomicrobiota; class Verrucomicrobiia; order Verrucomicrobiales; family Verrucomicrobiaceae; genus Prosthecobacter. The sequence continues at coordinate 127,481 of JANYCZ010000045.1, forward strand.
GACTGCGACCAAATCGCGAGTAGGCGTGGACTTGTTCATCGACGTTGCGGGCTTTGTTCAGAAGCGCGAGCCAGCCGCGGAGGATTTCCTCGCTCACCACGATGGGCAGGAAATGATCTTCTGAGGACTCCGCCAGCCGCTGCATGAGGGCGCGGCCTTTGGGCGTGTCGAGATCGATCTCCGAGAGATGATTGGTGTCAAGAATCAGCATGTTCCGACTCCACCGTCATGCTGCGTCGGTAGTCCTGGCCCAAGCGAACGGCCTCGGCATAAAGTGCGTCGTTTTTCGCCCAACCGGCGGTCTTCAGCCAATCGCGCTTTGCCGGTGGCGGCGTCTTTTTTGGGGAAGGCGGCACCTGGGTGATGGAACTGTCCATTGCACTCTTCATGGGGAGATAGGTAGTGCAAAACTGCCAGATTGGCAATTGGTGCTTTCTGCAGTGTGCTAGCCCGCACTTCTCACACTCCAAACGTTGACATCCGACGATGTTGCTCGGAGTGCCGAGTCCGCGAAGGGCGCGACTCGGTATCGGAATACCGAGCTACATTACGCGTGCCACACGCTGTTTGCATATTCCCAGTGAGTGTGAGAAATGCGGGCTAGCGCAAAAGGTGGGCTGCTCAGCCTTTTGAGGAGGAAACTGCAGATCGGAACCGGAAGCCGCACTCGGAGAGTGCGGACCACGCCACGGTGGAGGTCTCGCTGTGCTGGGTGATTCGTCTGCCTTAAAGCGACACGCCGCGTTTCCAGGGGAGGAAGTCGTCCTGGCCGAGGGAGACGGCTTTGGGGGTGTAGGTGCCGCTGGCGGTGGCGATGACGAGGTCGAGCATGTCTTCACCCATTTGTTCGACAGTTTTTGCGCCGGTGATGATGGGGCCGGTGTCGAAGTCGATGAGGTCGGGCATGCGCTTGGCGAGGTCGGTGTTGGTGGAGATTTTGAGGGTGGGGCAGACGGGGTTGCCGGTGGGGGTGCCTAGGCCGGTGGTGAAGAGCATCATGTTGCAGCCGCCGCCGGCGAGGGCGGTGGTGCTTTCGACGTCGTTGCCGGGGGTGCAGTAGAGGGTGAGGCCGCCGTGCTGACGGATGGGCTCGGCGTAGTCGAGGACATCGACGATTGGGCTGGTGCCGCCTTTCTTGGCGGCGCCGGCGGATTTGATGCCGTCGGTGACGAGGCCGTCGCGGATGTTGCCGGGGCTGGGGTTGGCATCGAAGCCGGAGCCGCAGGCCTGGGCGGTGGCTTCGTAGGCGCGCATGAGGTGGACGAATTTATCGGCGAGGGCGGCGGTGACGCAGCGGTCGCTGAGGCTTTGCTCGACACCGCAGAGTTCGGGGAATTCGCTGAGGACGGGGGCACCGCCGAGGGCGGCGAGGAGATCGGCGGTGTGGCCGATGGCGGGATTGGCGGAGATGCCGGAGAAGCCATCGCTGCCGCCGCATTCGACGGCCATGATGAGATTGTTGAGGGCGCAGGGCTCGCGGGTTTGTTCGTTCGCGACGGCGAGGTGGAGGAAGGTATCGCGGATGGCGCTGGCCATCATGTCGCGCTCGGATTTGCTCTTCTGCTGTTCGTAGATGAGGAGAGGTTTTTCCAATTTGGGGTAGAGGGCGGCCATCTCACTTTCGAGGAGGCTGACCTGGGCGTGCTGGCAGCCGAGGCTGAGGATGGTGGCACCGGCGACGTTTGAGCTGTGGATGTAACCAGCGAGGAGGCGGCACAATGCTTGCGCATCCTGGCGGGTGCCGCCGCAGCCGAGGCCGTGCTCGAGGAACTTCACGCCGTCGATGTTTTTGAAGACGCGGGCGGCGGTGGCGGAGGATTCGGCTTCGAGGGTGGCGGCTTCGATTTGGTCGCGTGAGGCTCCGGAGCGGTGGAGATCGACGAGGTGCTGGGCGAAGCGCTCGTAGGGGGAGGTTTTGCCGTAGCCGAGGCTGCGGGTGAGGGCCTCGCGCATGAAGGCGAGGTTGCGGTTTTCACAGAAGACGAGGGGGATGACGAGCCAGTAATTCGCGGTGCCGGCAGGGCCGACGGTGCGCCGGAAGCCATTGAAGGTGCGGGTCTGCCATTTGGAGACGTCGGGCGGGGTCCAGGTGTAGTCGCGCTGTTTGCCGCTGAAGGCGGAGGTGGCGTGGACGACGTTGTGGGTGTGAATCAGCGCGCCGGTGGCGATGGGCTGGGTGGCTTTGCCGACGGTGACGCCGTACATGGTGATGAGGTCGCCGATGGCGAAGTCATGCGCGGCGAATTTCTGCTTGGCGGGGATCTTTTCGCGCAGGGTCCAGGAGCGGCCTTGCAAGGAGAGGGCTGTGCCTGCGGATAGATCGGACAGGGCGACGATGGCGTCGTCGGATGGATGGACTTGAAGGATGGAGGCCATGGGTGCGCAGGAATAAAGCGTAGGAGCGCGAAGGGAAGGCGGAATTTTGAACTTTGCGCTTTCTACCAGACCGGGTTAGATCGGGAATATGCTCGAAATCAACAATCTCTCCCACGTTGTTCCCGGAAAAGGCAAGGAGCCGCTGCGCGTGCTGGAACAAGTGAGCTTCATGGCACCGGGCGGGCATGTGCTGGCGGTGATCGGGCCTTCTGGAAGCGGGAAAACAACGCTGCTGCGCATCCTGGCGGGACTGACGGAGCCGGAGGCGGGTACGATCACTTTTGGGAAGCGGGATCTGATCAAGCAGCCGCTGTATGCGAATCAGCTGGGCTGGGTGCCTGCGGGGGATGACAATCTGATCGACCAACTGACGGTGCGCGAAAATTTGATCAGCGCGGCGATGCTGCGCGGGGCAGGACGGACGCGGGACGAGGTGCTCTCACGCGTGTCGCATGTGCTGGTGACGGTGGGGCTGGAAAACATCGCCACGGAGCGGACCTCGGCGCTGGCGCTGCCGCAGCGGCGCAGGCTGAAGCTGGGGCTGGCGCTGGTGGCGGACCCGGTGATCGTACTGTGCGATGACTTCACCGTGGGGCTGGATGTGCGCAGCGAGCGCGAGTTTGAGGCGCTGCTGAAGATGGTGGCCACGGACCGGCCTGACCGCATCGTGATTCACGCGACGGACTCGCTGTCCAATCTGGGTGCGTATGACACGGTGGTGGTGATGCATGAGGGCTACGTGGCCTTTCATGGTCCGGCGCGCGCGGTGCCGCATTACTTCACGGTACCGACCTATGATGAAGTTTATGCTCGTCTGGCAAAACGCCCGGCGCAGCGCTGGGGCGACTCCTGGATGAAGCACCGCGATGCGTACTATGCAGCATTCAAGCTGGGTGGTGGTGTGGCGGACAAGCTTTCCGCTGCGGAGGAAGATCCGGGCGATGAGGACCGCACGATCATCATGAAGCAGAAGGGCGGCGATGCGGAGGAGACCAAAAAAATTGCCGAAGCCGAGGTGAGGCCGATCATTCCGCTGCCGGGCCTGCTCAGCCAGGCGCAGCATCTGGTAAAGCGCCGCTGGTCGCTGCTGCGGCGCACGCCGGGGGAGTGGATCACGCATGCCGCGCTACTGGTGGGTGCGCCGGCCATCGCCGCGCTGCTGCTGCTGCCGAATTTAAAACTGCTGAAGGAAGTGCGCGGCGGCAGCACTGCTGCCGATGTGCTGTGGCCCGCAGCTCATACCGTTTCGATGATCGTCCTGATCCAGATCCTGCTGGTGCTGTTCATGGCGCTGCGCCTGGGTGCCTGTGAGATCGCGGGACGACGCGCCCTTTATGAACGGGAGCGCATCGGCGGGGTGAGCCCCATCGCATGGCTGATCGGTTCCCTGTTGTTCATGCTGCCTATCATTCTGGTGCAGAGCATCTGGATGGAGATGTTTCTGGACATCGTCACCGGCGGACTGCCCGGCAATGGCCTGGCCAAGCTGGTGCTGCCAGCGCTCTCGGGCGCGGCCTTTGCAGCACTGTGCCTGGGGATCTCTGCGAACTCCGGCAGCAAGGAGCGGGCGCACAGTGCCGCGCTGACGCTGCTATTTGCCAATGTGCTGCTGTGCGGTGCGCTGCTGGGCTTTCCGAAGATTCTGGGGCATATCGTGCATCCGTTTATCACGGCGCATTATGGGTGGTCGGGGATCATCGACTCGCTGGGAAAGACGGCGTACTTTGAGCCCATCGACAAACTGGTGAAGACGTGGTTTGCCACGCCGGATCTGGCGATGAGCATGCTGGGGGTGCATTTCCTGGTGGGCGTGGTGCTGGCGTTTGTGGGATTGCGGCGGCGTGGATGAGTCCTGCGGACTCAGTCAAGATGGCTTCGTCGTCAAGGAGTCAAGAGTCGTGGGCTTGGAAGTTCGATGCTTGACCACCTTGACCTCTTGACCAGTCCCTGACCTCCGGCTTTCCTCTCTCCCCTTCCCCATGCTCAATTTCGTTCGCTTCAAACATGCGCGGTTTTCTGCGCGTTTTCCTGATACTTTTCGCTATTCGCGCTCGCATTACTGGATGGCGCGAGTGGAGGGAGAGACGAATCTGTGGCGGGTAGGATTCACAAAGTTTGCCACGCGTATGCTGGGGGAGCTGGTGGATTGTGAGTGGAAGCCTGCTGAGGGCGGTCCTGTGGCCCCCGGCGACAACATCGGCTGGGTGGAGGGCTTCAAGGCGGCTTCGGATGTTTATTGTGTGATGAACGGGGCGTTTGCGGGTGGGAATCCGGAGCTGAAGGTGGATGCGTGCATTGTGCGCAGTGATCCGTATGAGCAGGGGTGGTTGTATAGCGTGCGGGGAGAACCGGAGGCGGAGAGCATGGATGTGCAGGGGTACATCGACCTCCTCAGCGGCACCATCCAACGCATGGCGGAGGAGGGGCATGGGGAAGAGGGAGCGGATGCGGAGTGACGAGTATGGAATGACGGCCCGGAGTTTTGCCGTCTGAACGGAGCGCTCGTAAACGGGCGGGCTGTCGCCACACCCATTCTACGGCATGCGTGCGATGGCGATGGGCGGAAGAGAACGAGCGGGTTGATCAAGCGTACGCTTTGACACTGCTGTGAACGCAGCTGAGTTCACAGCGTGGCGTGAATCGCACTTTCCGAGCGCAGTCTCCGGACTCCAGACCGCACTCGGAGAGTGCGGACCACTCCGCGCTGGGTGGCTTTGGCAATTCCATTCCCTGCTCTTACTTCCCGAGGAGGAAGGCGAGGAGGTCGGCCATTTGTTCCTTATTGATCGCGGCTTCGAGACCGACAGGCATGAGCGTATGGTCGAGGGATTTCATTTCTTTGATGGCGGTGCGGGCGATGGTTTCCTTGGCGCCGCCCATCATTGCGAGGACGATGGCGTCGCCGGTTTCGCTTTGGATGAGGCCGGAGAGGGTGCGGCCGTCTTTGGTTTCGACGGTGTAGGCGCTCCAGCGGGCTTCGAACATGCGGTTGGGATCGAGGATGTCTGAGAGGAGGCCTTCAGGGGGCTTTACTTTGACGTCGGAGAGCGGGGGGCCGACATCGACACCGAGGGTGCCGTGCTTGTGGCAGGTGATGCAGATGGTGGAGAAGACCTGCTGGCCTCTTTTGGCATTGCCCTTCATGGTGGTGGCGACCATGTAGTCCTGCACGACTTTCGCGCGGTCGCTGCTGGCTTCGCCGAAGAGTTTCTTGGCGAGTTCGGGCATTTCGCCGGTGCCGCGCTGGTAGCGCCAGCGGGTTTCGACATCGACCCAGGCGGTGGGGAACTCGCCTTTCTCCATGCGCTTGAAGAGTTCGAGCGCGGTGGTGGCGTTGGCGGTGAGAACGGGCACGAGATCGCGCTTCAATGCGGGTCCGGCTTTGGGCAGCAGTTCATAGATGAGCGGAGCGGTGCTGGTAGCGGGGTATTTGCGCAGCAAGGCGAGGGCGGCGAGAGCGAGCTCCGGTGGCTGGCTGGTGGTGAGCAGCGACTTCACCACAGGCTGCACGGCATCCCATTTGCGCTGACCGAGCAGAGGCATGACGGCGAGGCGCTGGTCGAGCGGGGCTTTGGGATCGGCGATGATTCCATCGATCTCGGACTGCAGGGTGGCGATTTCTTTGGCGGCGTCTTCGTGGCCTTTGGGAAGCTTGGCGAGACCTTGCAGCAAAGCGGGTTTCCACCAGAGGAGTTTGCCGGGTTCTGTTTTCAGGAGGGAAAGCAGTGCGGTCACGTCTTCGGTTTCGGCATCGGCGATGGCACCGAGAGTAAAGGTACGAACTGTGGTGGCGCGAGTTTCGGAGAAGGTTTTGAAGAAGTCGTCGCCGAGGGAGCTGAGGATGCGGCCCATCTGCTTGCTGGCGGAGGAGGCCACCATCTTGGCCATCCATGGGTCTTCGGGATACTTCGCGATGAGAGCGGTGAGTTGCTTGGCATCGGTGATGTCTTGAGCTTTGAGAAAGGCCACGCGCTCGGCGTGTTCAGGTGGGACATCGCCCCAGCCGACCTCGGGAATGGCGTGGTATTTGCCGGGAGTCTTGGTGACGAGTTTTTTCGTGCCCTTCGGTACGACGCGCCAGATGCGGCCTTCGTTTTCGCCCTGGCGCATGTCGTGGGTTTTGACGAACTCTTCCGGGAAGAAGCGGGCGTGGTCGATCCAGCGGCGGTAGATGTCGCAGATGTAAATAGCGCCGTCGGGGCCGGTGGTGAAGTTGACGGGGCGGGACCACTCATCGCTGCTGCGGAAGAATTCGGTGCGGTCGCCGACGCGCGTGGCTTTGAGTGAAGCGCCGTTGGGCTCGACCTTGTAGCGGGTGACGAGCTGGCCGGTGGGATCTGGGACGAAGACGTTGTTTTTCAGCTCGGGCATGAGCTGGCCGCGATAGACGCCGAGGCCGGAGCAGGCGGTGTTGGTGCCGGCATGGGCGTCTGCAGTGGTGTGAGTGATCTGCAGGGGGAAGACGCGGGTGTCAGCGCCGAAAGGGGCGATGTCCTCGAAGTTCTGCGTGATGCCAGCGTGGGGATTGCGCAGCATGGCCTCCCAGGGCATGACGGTGAACATGAGGGGGTTGCGATTGGAGCAGTAGAAGTGGTGGCCCCAGTCGTCGAAGGCGCCGCCGTACTGGCCTTTGCCGCCGGTGGGGGTGATCTTGTCGGTGCGGGGGTCCCATTTGAAATTGCTGCCGGGGATGTTGACGACATCCTTGGGTTTGTCGGCGGGATAGATCTCGCGTGCGTCGAGGCCGTTGTTGAAATAGACGCAGCCGTCGAGGCCCCAGCGCGGGGCGCTGACCTGAAGCTGGGCGTGCTTGGGATTGAAGCCTTTGATGAGGGATTTGATCTCGTCAGCCTTGCCATCGCCATCGGTGTCTTTGAGGAAGAGAATCTGTGAGCGGGTGGTGGCGATGAGGCCGCCGTTGTAAGGGAGGAGGCCCTGCACGTTGTCCATGTGATCGGCAAAGGTGACGGCTTTGTCCATGCGGCCGTCGCCGTCTTCATCGGTGAGGAGCTGAATGCGGGAGAGCCAGGGATCTCCGGCAACGGGAGGACCGAGGGGGTAGTCGCGCATGTCTGCGACGTACATGCGGCCTTGCGCGTCCCAGGTGCATTCGACGGGATCGAGCACTAAAGGTTCAGCGGCGACGAGCTGCACTTCATAGGGGCCGTCGAGCTGGATGCGCTTGAGCGATTCTTCGGGAGAGAGGGCTTTGTCCTGACCATCGCGCACAGCGCCGATGTCGCTGCCGCCGCTGGCCTGAATGGCGCTCCACTTTTCTTTGAACTCGCCGAGGGGATACAATTCGTAACGGCGCACGAGCATTTCTGCGCCTTCGGTCTGGATGAGGATTTTTCCTTCGCTGGGTTTGCAGTCGAAGGCTTCATTGACCATCGCGCCATTGACGAAGTACTGCAGCGTGTCGCCTTTGGCGATGACTTCGAGGCGGTTCCACTCGCCGGAGGGAGACTCGACATCCTCACGACCACGGAAGCCGACTTTATCCGCCCAATCCACATCGCGGTGTTTCCAATTGATGCGGCCTGCGGTGACGGTCTGGCGGGGCTCGCCTTTCTTCCAGATTTTTTCTTTGTCGCGATCGAGGGTATACTCGGAGGAGATGGAGGTGGTGAGCTCGGTGCCGTCTGGCAGCTTGGGCGAGAGGACGAGAATGTCGCCCACGCCGCCTTCGATGATCTGGGCCTCGATGCTGGCCATCCAGGTGTCGCTGTATGCGCCATGGGGGCCGTAGGCATGGAGGAGGATGCCGTTGTCCTTGGCGGACTTTTCGCGCTTGCCCCAAGTCTTGTTGCCCCACTTGAATTCGAACACGAGGTGATAGTCGCGGAAATTTTCCTTGGTGGCCACGTAGCCATAACCGCGACCGCTGATGTGGAAGGTGCCGTCTTTGTCAAAGGTCCAGATGTCCTTCGGGTCGTCATGGAAATCGGCCTTGGGATTGACGTGGTAGTCCACGTTGCCGGACTTGATGACATCCAGCAGGTTGATCTTTGTTTTGAGAGGTTCAGCGGCAGAGAGAAGGCCTGCGGAACACACGAAAAACACGGAAAGAAATGAGAGGATACGCATGAGGTGGATACGACGAGAGTGAGCGTACCATTACGGGATGGGGGGCCGTGATGCAGACACGATTGAGGCCAAACTTGGTGCTTTTGTGACGAAGCAACTACTTCGGCCCGCCCACAAAGCTCTCAGCCGCCCAGCGGACGTTATGTAGCACCTGCTTCAGCAGGCACTGGGTGGCGCGACCAGAACCGGCTAAAGCCGGGAATACAAAACGTACGCCGTGGCCTGCGGAGTGATGGGATATTTTCGTTCGCAGGCCATTCCCTCTTCGATCCGCCGCGAGGCTTACGAGAGCTTGTTGCGGAAGTCGGAGTAGCCGAATCTGCGAACGACGCGGTACTCCTGCGTGGAGGGATCGTAGATGGCGATGTCGGGATGGGGGACACCGTTGAAGGTGGTGGTTTTCACCATGGTATAATGTGCCATGTCGGCGAAAACGAGGCGCTGGCCGATGCGGAGGGGCTCGGGAAAGGAGAAGCCCTGCAACACATCGCCAGCGAGGCAGGACATGCCGCCCATCTTGTACTCAAAGGGATGTGCACCTGGAAGGCCCGCACCAAAAATGTGGGGGCGGTAGGGCATTTCCAAAGTGTCCGGCATGTGGGCGGTGGCGGAGATGTCAAGGATGGCGGTGGGGGTCGGGGCCGCGATGATGTCCTGCACTTCAGCGATGAGGTAACCGGTGTTGAGGCCGGCGGCTTCACCGGGCTCGATGTAAACGTCCTTGCCCCACTTCTCGCGGAAGGTGCGCAGCACGCGGATGAGGCGTTCGACGTCGTAATCCTTGCGGGTGATGTGATGGCCGCCGCCCATGTTCACCCACTTCACCTGCTGCAGGAGCCGTGGAAAGCGACGCTCGACTGCGGCGACGGTGCGCTCCAGGACATCGCTGTCCTGCTCGCACAGAGCATGAAAGTGCAAGCCTTCGACACCGTTGAGGTCTTCGCCTTCGAGGAGGTCGGAACGAATGCCGAGGCGGCAGCCGGGGGAGCAGGGATCGTAGAGGGAGACTTCGACTTCGGAGTGCTCGGGGTTCACGCGGATGCCGGGGCTGGGCGCGTGGCCGGTGGCGGCTTTCGCGGCATCGAGCATGGGCTTGAATTTCCGAAACTGGGCGAGGGAGTTGAAGCTGAGATGATGCGCGATGGGAATGATCTCGCGCATCTCGGCTTCCTTGAACGCGGGTGCATAGACGTGCACCTCTTTGCCGAATTCCTGGGCCAGCAGCGCCTCATTCAAGCCACTGGCGCAGCAGCCGCTGAGGTACTCGCGCATGATCGGGAACACACTGAACATGGAGAAGCCTTTGAGCGCGAGCAGCACGCGCGCTCCGGATTCACTCTGCACGCTGGCGAGCTTTTCCATGTTCTGCCGCAGTAGCCCCACATCCACCACATAGGCGGGGGTCTCGATGGCGTAGATGTCGAACGCCGGCGCTGGCTGCTCGTAAACGTGCGAAGGCGTGAAGTCGGTGGATGCCATGGGGGGCGCGCAGAATAGCGACTCATACCCGCCTCGCAAGAGTCTCTCGTGCGTTGTTCAGGCGGTAGTGTGACAAAATGCACACAGACAGGCCCAAGCGTGAATAAGACCCTTGATCATGGTGGGTCTTTCGCATCACCGCAGTGGAGAAGCATGGCTGGGATTGGAGCACACGACTCCCGCGTCCCTTCAGGACGCGACCTTGGGTGAAGAGGTTGCGTCATGCATAACCCAGGGCTTGCTGCGCTGCGCCCTGGGCTGAGTCCGGCGGCCCTTCAGGCCGCGATTCTTTTAATGCGGATGGATGAAGGAGAAGGCGGTTTGATCTTTAACACGAATGCGGAGGAGGGGGTTGGAGGGATCAACATGATCCCTCTCCTGCCAGGCAGGTGCGCCAGATCAAGCGGGACGCTTGAACTAACCAAGGAGGCTAGCGCACGACACGTGCGCCGCCGCCACCGATGGTCTTTTCGACTTCCTTGCGAGTTGCCATGGAGGTGTCTCCGGGGGTGGTGGAGGCGAGAGCGCCGTGGGCTGCGCCGTATTCGACGGCCTTCTGGGCATCGTTAAACTCCAAGAAACCGAACTGCACGCCGGAAGCGAAGCTGTCGCCACCGCCGACGCGGTCGAGGATTTCGAGACCGTCGTATTTGCGGCTCTCAAAGAACTGGCCGTCATGCCAGAGGATGGCCGACCAGTTGTTGACCGTCGCGGTGATAACTCCGCGCAGCGTGGTTGCCGCGACCTTGAAGTTTGGGAATTCCTTCACTGCGGTCTCGATCATTGCCTTGAAGGCCCCGGTCTCGATCTTCGTGAGGTTGTGGTCAACACCCTTGACCTCGAAGCCGAGCGAGGCGGTGAAGTCCTCTTCATTGCCGATCATCACATCGACGTATTTCGCGATCTCGCGATTGACCTCCTGGGCCTTCTTGAGGCCGCCAATGGTTTTCCAGAGGGAGGGGCGGTAGTTGAGATCGTAGCTGACGATGGTGCCGTGCTTGTTGGCGGCCTTCACGGCTTCGACGGTGAGCTCAGCGGTGGTCGCGGAGAGAGCCGCGTAGATGCCGCCAGTGTGGAACCAGCGCACGCCGAGTGTGCCGAAAATATGATCCCAGTCGATATCGCCGGGCTTGAGCTGCGAGGCGGCGGTGTTGCCGCGGTCAGGATTGCCGACGGCACCGCGGATGCCGAAGCCGCGCTCGGTGAAATTCAGGCCGTTGCGGACGGTGCGGCCGATGCCGTCGTCTTCGCGCCACTGGATGAAGTCGGTGGCGACGCCGCCCTGCATGATGAAGTCCTCAATGAGATGACCGACTTCATTATCCACGAAGGCGGTGACGACCGCGGTCTTGTAACCGAAGCATTTTTTCAGGCCGCGTGACGTGTTGTATTCGCCGCCGCCCTCCCAGGCGCTGAATTGACGGGCCGTGCGAATGCGGCCCTCGCCGGGATCGAGACGGAGCATGACTTCGCCGAGTGAGATTTGATCGAAGGCGCAGGATTCGCGAGGTTTGATGGAGAGGCTCATGGTTGGGAAGGCGGGATAATGGCTGAATGTGGAAAGCTGTAAACTGAGAACTCAGAAGGTGTTGGCCTGGGCGTGCGGCTTCTCGCCGGCGAGGAAACGAGTGAGGTTTTCGACGGCACAGCAGGCCTGGCGCTGCACGCTCTCGTGCGTGCGGGAGCCGATGTGCGGTGTGACGATGCAGTTCGGCAGTGTGAGCAGCGGGTGATCCGCCTTCGGGGGTTCGATGTCCAGCACGTCGGTGCCGTAGCCGGCCACCTGACCGGAGGTGAGGGCGGCCACCATGTCGTCGGTGTGGACGATCTCACCGCGTGCGCAGTTGAGGATGATCACGCCTTTTTTCATCTTGGCGATGGAGGCGGTGCAGATCATGTCCTGCGTCTCAGGCGTGAGGTTGGTGTGCAGGGAGAGATAGTCCGAGCAGGCGAAAACTTCATCGAGCGTGGCGGCGCGCTTCACGTTGTACTGAGCGGCAAATTTTTCGTCCCAGTAGAGGTCGTAGCCAACGACTTCCATGCCGAAGGCGCGGGCGCGAATAGCGACTTCCTTGCCGATGCGGCCGAGGCCGACGATGCCGATGGTCTTGCCCATCACCTCGTGGCCGGTCTTGCGCTTCCAGCCGCCGGAGCGCGTGGAGTCCGTGTGGAAGTAGAAGTTTTTCTCCAGAGCGAGCAGCAGCAGGAAGGTGTGCTCCGCCACGGTGGTGTGATTGACACCCGGGGTGAAGAGCACGGGGATCTTGTACTCGGTGGCGCACTTGACGTCGATCTTGTCCAGGCCGATGCCGTATTTGCTGATGACCTTGAGGCGTGGGAGGGATTTTTCGATCACAGCGCGCGTGATGGCGTCATCGCCGCAGATGAAGGCGTCGAACTGACCAGCGAGTTCAAGCATGCGTGATTCGGGCAGCGGGCCGCGTTCGCTGACGACCTCGAAACCAGCGGCAGTCATCAGGTCGTGATGTCGGCCGGGCGTGTCTTGGAATGACGTTGTGGTGAGGAGTACGCGGGTGGAGCTCATGAGGGCGGTTGGGTGAATTCAGAGGTTGGCTGGCGGGACTTCATAGCGGATAACAGGCCCGCCGCATCCATGATAATAAGAAAAAGTGTTTTTCAACTCTTGAGCCCTTTTCTTGCCCGTGCAAATGCGGGCAGATGACTCCTCGCTGGTAATTGTGACGAAAAAGGTTAGAGGAGCGCATGATTCGTTTCCTCTCCTGCATTGTCTGCGCGTTGGTGGTCTCCACGACGGGCTTCTCCGGGTCGGCACCGGCCCTCTCCGGTTCGGCACCCGCCGAAATTAAACCCTGGGACAAAGGCGCCCTTGAGTTTGAAACAGGGATGCTGTGGAAGGTGGGCGGAAACACGACCTTCAACTACCGCATCGTGCCTTTCATCCTTTCCTGGCGCACGCCGGAGTGGTTTGGATTTCATTTCCGCAATGGGTCCGCGCTCATCGTGCGGCAGAAGTTCTCAGCGATGGCCAATTACATCGAGACGGGTTCTGAGAACCACTACCTCGGCTTTTCCGGCGGCGGGGTCATCGAATGGTGGAGCCCGAGCGCGGCGTGGAACGTCTTTGGTTCCGCAGGTGGTGGCGTGGGCTGGATCGATTCGCAGAGTGCGCCCGGTGGTCAAGGTCAGGATTTCACGCTGAACTGGTACAGCCAGCTGGGCATCTCGCACACTCTTACCGACAAGTGGTCCGTCAACGCCAGTGCGATGTTTCAGCATATGTCCAACGGAGGACAGACGAATCCGAATCCGGGGCTGAATTCGCTGGGTATGCTGATCGGTGTGCGCAGGAGTTTTTGATGCTGCGTAAAATGACGCTGGCCAGATGACGTGGGGTATTTCATGGTGATGCACCACCATGAGCTTTCGAATTCTGACCGCCCTTGTTTTCGCCTCTGCATCGCTAAACGCTGCTGAACTTTATTTCCCGCCGCCGGACAGTGAGGGCGGCTGGCGCGAGGCGAAAGCGGACAAGGAATGCCGAGAGCTGGGGGGCATGGATCTGGTGAAGCTGGAGCCCGCATACACGCTCTCCGAGCGTGCGACGGGAAACGGCGGGCTGGTGGTGGTGCACAAGGGATATCTGGTGTTTGAGAAATACTTTGGCCGTGCGAGCCGCAACTGCAATCCGGACATGGCTTCGACGGGGAAGGCTTTTTGCAGCATCGCGTGCGGGATCATGCTGCATGAGTTTAAGGACAAGATTCCCGAGGGGCTGGATACGAAGGTGTTTACTGAGAAGTATCTGCCGGAGGCGTTTCCGCTGAATGATCCGCGCAAGGCGGACATCACGCTCGGGCAGCTGCTGTGCATGACGGGTGGGTACTGGGGCGAGGGGCAGACGCCGAGCGGCTATGTGAAAGGTGACCCGAAGACTCGGCCGCTGAAACCGGTGCCGGGGCAGAACATCAAGGACCTGGACAAGTCCTCGCTCAATGTGCCGCTGTGGATTGATCCGGGTGGCGGCTATTCGTACTCTTCCCCTTCCCCACACATTGCGAGCATTGTGCTGCGGCATGTGACTGGGATGGAGCTGAAGGATTACATTGATGCCCGTCTCGCCAAGCCGCAGGGCTGGGGCGCATGGGACTACTGTCTGCATCGCGGCGACTACGTCATGCCCCACGCCAATGGCGCGGGCAGCACGGCGCTGCATGCCACGGACGCCGTGCGCATGGGCTACTGCCTCGCCCACGAAGGCAAATGGAAGGACCAGCAGATCGTGCCAGCGGACTACATCAAGAAATGCCAGACCTGGAGCCCGTACAATCCGCACACGCCCTTCTCGCTGCAGTTTGAGCACAATGCGGACGGGCATGTGGCGGGTGCGCCGAAGGATACGTTTTGGAAATCCGGCGCGGGTGGCTTCTGCCTTTATATTGTGCCCTCACTGGATCTCGTGATCTACAAGCTCGGCGGCAAGGACGGCCAGTACGATCCCACGCTGACGCTGATCCCGCAGCCGGAGCAGAAGCATGACCGGGACAACTGGCAGCCCGCTCTGGGCAATGGATTTCAGGAGGCGGGCGGTGTGGCGGCGCAGAACCGTGTGCTGCAGATGGTGTGTGGGGCAGTGAGGATTGAGTAGGCGGAGCGTGGCATGGTGCCCAGCGTGAAGTATTCCGCACTCTCCGAGTGCGGTGTCCGGATCCCAGACCGCACTCGGAGAGTGCGGACCACTTCATGATGGATAGATTTGGCGCGCCATACCTGTTCTGTGTTCTCTGATAGGCCACTTCACACTGAGTTTGCCATGTCGTTTCGGTTTTTTGATCCCCTTGCACCCCTGACGATCACTCAGGGTCATCTGCCGCATTGGGATCAGGCGGGGGCGACTTATTTTATTACCTGGCGCACGGCGGATTCGATTCCGAAGGCTGTTTGGGAGCAGTGGCGGCAGAGGCGTAATGTGTGGTTGCTGGATCGTGGCATTGATCCGCAGCAGAGGGACTGGCGGCTGCGGGTGGAAGGATTGAGCGAGATGGAGCGCGGTGATTTTCGGCAGTTCACTGCGGAGCTAGAGTCTGAAGTGGATGCTTGTCATGGGGCGTGTGTCTTGTGCAGTTCACGTCTGCGGCAGATCGTCGTCGATTCCTTGCGGCTTTTTGATGGCCAGCGCTACACGCTGGGAGATTTCGTGGTGATGCCGAATCACGTGCATGTGCTCGTCGGTGGCTTGGCGCGTGAGGCGATGCTGGCCCAGGTGAAAGAATGGAAGCGCTGGACCGCCCGGCAGATCAACACCACGCTCGGGCAACGGGGGAGATTTTGGCAGGATGAGAGCTTTGATCATCTCGTGCGCAACGAGGCAGCATTTATGAAATTTCGTCGTTACATCGCCGAAAATCCCGCCAAGGCTGGATTGAAGGACGCGGATTTCTCCTTTTGGCAGAGAGCAGACTGAGGCTCTAGAGCGACACAAGCCCCAGCGAGGAGTGGTCCGCACTCTCCGAGTGCGGTGTCCGGATCCCAGACCGCACTCGGAGAGT
>JANYCZ010000076.1 GCA_025360015.1 Verrucomicrobiota bacterium
TCGACGCTGCGCGCTGCAGTGTTCGTCTGTGGTGCCGTGCTCGGGCGCATCGGACGCAAGATGGTGCTCAGACTCTCGCAAAGCGGGGGAGGTCTCCTCAGGCACAAGCCCTTGATCCACAAGGCGTGCGCACCCAAAGAACCAATCGCGCCGCTTTTGACACGAGACCGGCCACCAGCCCCCGATTGGGACATAGTGGCACCCGGCGGATGCATGATTTGAACCCGCTCAAGCGGCTTCATTCAAATGCCAAAAGCGGCGTTCGGGTTAATATTAACCACTTGCTTGGTAATGTGAGAGTTAGGCAAACTTACGGACCACGGAGGAGCGCCAAAGGCGTCATGCCCTGATAAGACGTCGGTTTTCAGCGAACCCAGCCCTCGGAGAGGGTTCAATGCAGCTCAGGCTGATTCTGAAAGCGACCGACCCGCAGATTCCAAGTGGGTGCGGTTGGTTGACTGGGAAAAAGACGGCAAGAAGGGAGGAAATCGCCCGATTTCCTCCCTTTCATCGAGTTTATCGTTAATCTATGTTAATATTATGTATGTGTTTCTTAATGCGATGTTTAGCCATGCTTTAAAAGCGGCGAAACCGAGCCGAAATGCTGAAGGTGTGAGCATGGGAAAGAAGAGGCGATCCTCTGCGATATTCATCAAGCTCCCATTTTCGAACATCCCCCATGGAAAGCCAGCTTATGGCTTCCAGAAATAGAAACTGCAGCTCCTCAACCTGCCCGGCTGCCGACGGCACGAATATAGCTCTCTCCCAGAACCAACGATGCAGTCCTCCCTCAAGCTCAAGCTCTCACTCTTCATGTTCCTCCAGTACTTCATCTGGAGCAGCTGGTACATGACGCTGGGCAGCTACCTCGGCACCCTGAACTTCACCGGCACCGAGATCGGCGCTTCCTATGGCGCTTTCGCCTGGGGTGCCATCCTCTCGCCCTTCATCGTCGGTTTGATCGCGGACCGCTTCTTTGCCTCGGAGAAAATCATCGCGGTGCTCGGCGTCGCCGGTGGTCTGGTGATGTTCTGCATCCCGCATTTGAAGACCTTTGGCAGCGTCTATCCCACGCTCATTCTCTACTGCACGCTCTATGCGCCAACGCTGGCCCTGGGCAATTCCATCTCCATGACCCATCTGGCGGACGCGAAGAAGGACTTCCCCTTCGTGAAGATTTTCTCGGCCGTGGGCTGGATCGCCGGGGGCGTGGTGCTCAGCCAGTTAAAGGGCGAGCAGTCACCGCTGCAATACTACCTGGCAGGCGGCACTTCGATGGTGTTTGGCCTTTTCGCCCTGACGCTGCCGCACACGCCGCCGAGGAAGAAAGGCCAGAACGTGCCACTGGGCGAAGTCCTCGGCCTGGATGCGCTGGCATTGCTCAAGAAACCCACTTTTGCCATCTTCATCCTGTGCATGTTCCTCATCTGCATCCCGCTGTACTTCTACTTCGTGAACATGGGCACCTACCTCACGCAGTTGCAGTGGGCGAACATGGCGCAGAAGATGACGCTGGCCCAGGTCTCCGACGTCCTCTTCCTGCTGCTGCTGCCGCTGATGCTGAAGAAACTCGGTTATAAGAAAACCATCTTCCTCGGCATCCTGTCCTGGATCGTGCGCTACTTCATGCTCAGCGCTAGTGCTGCCAGCTCAGGCACCGTGCTGATCTTTGGTGCCATCCTGCTGCACGGCATCTGCTACGACTTCCTTTTCATCGCCGGGCAGCTTTACGTCGATAGCGAGGCGAGCGAACGCACTCGCGGAGCCGCGCAGGGGCTCCTTGCCATCATCGTGTGGGGTTTTGGCTCGCTCGTCGGCAGCTACCTCGCCGGTTATTTCCTGGACAAGCACAAACTGGCCGTGCCCAGCGGAGCCGTCACCCACGACTGGTCCGCCATCTGGGCCACGCCTGCATGGATCGCCGCAGCAGTGCTGGGGGTGTTCCTGATCTTCTTCCGCGATCCGCAGAAGTCGTCTGCGTCATCATGAAGCTGAAACGTTAACCGTGGTCGGGCTGGCGAGATTCGAACTCACGACCTCTTGCACCCCATGCAAGCGTTCTACCAGGCTGAACTACAGCCCGACCTAGGTTTGACGTTCTCTCCAGCGGTGCCGCTTTGGGGTGGCTGCCGGTTGGCGAGAGGACATGCATTTTGGACAGAGCCGAATGCTTTGCAACTGCGATGTTGCGATCTCGTGAGAATGTCTGCGAAGCTTGCCATTGCAGTGCTGCTCAAGTAGAACCTGATCTAATCCGCGCATGGTCACGATCACAATCCAGGAACTCACCAAACGATTCAGCGGCAGTGTTGTGCTGAGCAGCGTGGACTTGCAGATCGAGGCGGGCGAATTGTTCTTCCTGCTGGGACCCAGCGGCTGCGGCAAGACCACCCTGCTCCGCCACATCGCGGGATTCTACACGCCGGATGCTGGCAAGATCTGGTTTGACGACGAGGATGTGACGCATCTGCCGGCGCACAAACGCGGCACGGGCATGATGTTTCAAAGCTACGCGTTGTGGCCGCACCTGAACGTGGCGCAAAATGTGGCCTTTGGGCTGGAAGAGCGGAAGCGCCCGCGCAAAGAGATCGAGCACCGGGTGTCTGAAGCGCTGGAGCAGGTGAAGCTGCAGGGACTTGGCTCCCGCAAAATCCAGCAGCTCTCCGGCGGGCAGCAGCAGCGTGTGGCCCTGGCGCGTGCGCTGGTCATCCGCCCGAAATGCCTGCTGCTGGACGAGCCGCTCTCCAATCTCGATGCCAAGCTGCGCCTCGAAATGCGCATGGAGATCCGCCAGATCTGCAAGCAGCACGGCCTCACAGCGATCTACGTCACGCATGACCGCGATGAAGCCCTGAGCATGGCCGACCGCATGGCCATCATGGATGCCGGGAAGCTCGTACAGATCGGCGCGCCGCCCGAGATCTACCTCAATCCCGCGACACGCATGGTGGCCGAGTTCATCGGCGAGACCAATTTCGTGGAAGGCCGCACCCTGCGCGAAAGCAGCCGGGCTGGATTCTACGATGTGCAGACCACCTTCGGGGTGCTGCGCGGCCGCACCAATGACGAGACGTGGCAGCCCGCCAGCGGCCAGCCCGTGATGATGAGCGTCCGACCTGAGGCGCTGACCTTTGGCAGCGTGCTCGATTCCCCGAACCGCTTCCCTGGCCGCATCATCGACACGACCTATCTCGGCGCATCGGTGCAGTATCTCGTTCAGGTGACTGGAGGTCCGCTGATCAAAGTCTGCGAGACCAACCCGCAGGACATCCGCCTGCCCGGCGAAGAAGAAGTGCGTGTGATGGCCTCGATGGGGGATGTCGTGATCCTGCGCAAATGAACCTGCACTTCTTCAACATTGTGCCGCCGCATGTTCAGACGTCTGTCCCGCCTTCTTCGTTCCTTTCGGGTCTAGCATCTGAGAGCAAGAAGAGCATGCAATGGGATGGAGGGAGTCAGGGGACGCTCGGCGGCGGCTTGAGGACAAGCCGCCCTACCTTGCGGAGGGCGTTCGCATGCCCATTGCAGGTAGGGCGGGCTGTCCTCAGCCCGCCGCCGTCGGAGCCCAGGGTGCGCTTGCTGCGGATCAGTGCTGTAATCTGCTATCCCCGTTTTTCTGAGAGGTGGAGCAGAAGGAAGATCGAACGGGGTGGAGAGAGTCAGGGGACGCTCGACGGCGGCTGGAGGACCAGCTGCCCTACCTTGCGGAGGGCGTTCGCATGCCCATCGCAGGTAGGGCGGGCTGTCCTCAGCCCGCCGCCGTCGGAGCCCAGGGTGCGCTTGCTGCGCGTTGGCACTTTAGGCTGCTTCAACTCCCTTTCTGAGAGCAAGAGGAGTAAAAGTAGGTGGAAGATTGGAGGGGGCGCATCACGGCCATGAACGAACGGCTCACAACTCTGCTGGAACACCCGCGCACTCAGGCGGTGATCGCATGGGGTCAGGTTTGGCGCAAAGAACTCGCCGTCTGCTTCCTCATGCTGGCCACACTGGCGGGGCCGTTTTTGCTGAAGCCGGTACAGAGCACCGCCCCTGCGCGCTATGACCGGCGGCTCGTCATCATCTCGCCGCACCATGACCGCATCCGCGAGGAGTTTGGGCATGCGTTTGCCTCGCATTGGAAAAGCACGACGGGGCAGACACTGTTCATCGACTGGCGCGTGCCGGGCGGCACCTCGGAAATCGCCATGCTCATCAAGTCGGAAGCCATGGCGGCGTTCCAGCAACACTGGCAGTCGAAGCTGGGGCAGACTTGGTCGCCCGCTGCGGCACAGGCCTGCCTGAACCCGAAGGCCGCGCCGGAGGATGCCGCACGCAAGGCCTACCTGGCCTCGAATGTCAGCACCGGCATCGACGTGTTCTTTGGCGGTGGTGCCTACGACTTCGAGCAGCAGGCCAAGGCAGGCACGCTCGTGGCTGGTGATGGTGAAGCGACCGGCCTCAGCGGCTTGGCGAAAAAGCACCCGGAGTGGTTCAGCGACACCGGCATTCCCGAGAAGCTCAGCGGCGAGCCCTTCCGCGATCCGCAGGGCCGCTGGTGCGGGGCCTGCCTGTCCAGCAGCGGCATTGTGTTCAATCGCGACGTGCTGCGCCGTATCGGCATCCAAACCGATCCCGTGGCATGGGACAATCTGGCTGATCCGCGTTACTATGGGCAGATCGCCCTGAGTGATCCGGGCAAAAGCGGCTCGGTGACGAAGGCCCTCGAAATGCTTATCCAGCAGCAGATGCAGATGGCGCATGATCGACTCAAAGCGGTGCCGAAATCCAAACTCACGCCCGGGCAGCTCGAAGCCCAAGCCGTGGCCGATGGCTGGAATGAAGGCCTGCGCCTGATTCTGCGCATCAGCGCCAACGCGCGCTACTTCACCGACTTCTCCACCAAGATCCCCCTGGAAGTGAGCAAAGGGGATGCCGCCGCCGGCATGTGCATCGACTTCTACGGCCGCTCTTCCGAAGAGGATGTGCGCAAGGCCGACGGCACCTCCCGCGTGGGCTTCATCGCGCCGCTGGGCGGCACCTCCATCAGTGTGGATCCCATCGGCATGCTGCGCGGCGCACCCGATCCCGAGCTGGCCACCGCCTTCATGGAGTTCGTACTCGGGGATGAGGGACAGAAGCTGTGGAGCTTTCGCGTGGGCGAACCCGGTGGACCGAAAGAACACGCGCTGCGCCGGCTGCCGGTGCGGCATGATTTGTACACCCCGGACAACATCGCCCGCATGAGCGACGGGCAGGAGGCCCCCTTTGAAAAAGCCCAGGCCTTCACCTACCACCCGGAGCGTACTGCCGCCACGTTCAACGCCATCCGCTTCATCGTGCGCGTGATCTGTGTGGACTCCCATGACGAACTGCACACCGCATGGAAAACCATCATCGACAACGGCATGCCGGAGCGCGCCATTCAGGTGCTCGAAGACCTCACCCGCGTGAAATACGAAGCCGCCACCGGCAACATCGCCCGCATCCTTGCCGCCCGTGACAAGGTGCAGGAAACCCGCCTCGCCCGCGAGTTGGGAGATGCCTTCCGCAATCAGTACCTCAAAGCAGGGCGGATGGCGCAGAACCGCGAGTGACCCTTTAACCCCCATGTCCAAAACCCTTTCCCTCCTGATCTTTCTGGGCATGACCGCGTTCTTCGCGTGCTTCTTTGCCTACCCGATCTGGGCGGCGCTGGAGGCGGCGTTTAGGGGGCCGGACCACCAGTTCACGCTGGAGTATGTGTCCGAGGTGTTTCTCAATGAGCTGTATCGCGACGGGCTGTGGAATTCCTTCATCATCGCGGTGTGGACCACGCTGGGCGCCCTGTGCCTGGCGCTGCCGCTGGCGGTGTGCTACGTGCGCTTTGCCTTTCCCGGGCGGGCGCTGATGAACTCGCTGGTGCTCATGCCCATGATCCTGCCGCCGTTTGTGGGGGCCATTGGCATCAAGGCCATGCTCGGGCAGGCGGGCGCGCTGAACAGCCTTCTCATCAATCTCGGTCTCATGGACGCCCTGCATCCGACTGACTGGCTCGGGCAGCACCGCATGCTGGGCATCATCATCATGGAGGTGCTGCACCTGTATCCCATCATTTACCTCAATGCGGCGGCGGCGCTTTCGAACCTGGATCCCGCGCTGGAAGAAGCCGCGGCAAACATGGGCTGCAATGCCTGGAGCCGCTTCTGCCGCGTGACGCTGCCGCTCATCATGCCGGGTGTGTTTGCGGGCGGCACCATCGTGTTCGTGTGGTCCTTCACGGAGATGGGCGTGCCCCTGCTCTTTGACTACGACCGCGTCACGGCGGTGCAGATCTTCCGCAGCATCAATGACCTCAGCGGGAACCCCTTTCCCTACGCGCTGGTGGCGGTGATGCTGATCTTCAGCACGCTGTTTTACCTCACAAGTAAGCTCTTCTTTGGCAGCGCCAGTTCCGGCGGTGGCGGACGTGCCACCACAGGCCGGGAAACGATTCCCCTGCCCGCCGGTTCCGGCTGGCTCTGCACCGCGTTCTTTGCCGGCGTCACCTTCCTGGCCGTCCTGCCGCATCTCGGCGTGGTGCTGCTGTCCTTTTCCAAAGACTGGTACGGCACCATCATTCCACACTCCCTGACGCTGGAGCACTACCGCGATGCACTCGGGCATGAGCTCACGCTCTCCTCCATCGCCAACAGCTTGAAATACTCCACTCTAGCGATGCTCGTGGCGCTCGTCCTCGGTACCGGCGTGGCCTATGTTTCCGTGCGCACGCGCATCTGGGGCCGCCAGCTCCTCGATGCCATGGCCATGCTGCCGCTGGCCGTGCCCGGCATCGTGATGGCCTTTGGCTACCTCGCCATGACGCGGGAAGGCCAGCCCTTTCACTGGCTGATGCTCGGCGAAGACCCGCTACTGCTGCTGGTTATCGCCTACGCCATGCGACGCCTGCCTTTTGTGGTGAGGTCTGCCGCCGCCGGCTTTCAGCAGGTCAGCCCCACGCTGGAAGAAGCCGCGCAAAACCTCGGTGCCCGCCCGGAGAAAGCGCTGTGGCGCATCACCCTGCCCCTTGTCGCACCGAATCTCGTCGCCGGCGCGCTGCTCGCCTTCTCCTTCGCCATGCTGGAGGTGAGCGACTCCATGATCCTCGCGCAGCAAGCTAGTTACTTCCCCATCACCAAGGCGATCTACTCGCTGGTGCTCGCCCTCGGTAGCGGGCCCAATCTCGCTTCCGCGCTCGGAGTGTGGGCCATGATTTTTCTTGCTGTGACCATCCTCGGAGCCGGGCTAATTTTGGGGAAGAAACTGGGTGCGTTGTTTCGCGGGTAAGGGGGCAAGACGCGCATCGAAAGTCCGGGGTGTGTGTTTGAAAAAGACGATGTTTTCGATGTGACTTTGCGTTATAGTGCAACATGCAATCCGCCATCCTACAATCCCTGCTGGACAGTCCAGCCTTGCCTGAACTGCTGGAGGAGGGACGCAAGACACTGGTTCGCGAGCAAAAGCTGCGGGAGAAATTTTACGCGGACATCACTCCCGAACACAAATGGGAGTTTATTCAAGGCGAGGTCGTCATGCACTCCCCGGCTCTGAACCGGCATCTGCTGGCGACCAAGCGCTTGTTCAGAATCTTGGACGCCTATGTCAGCTTGAAGAATCTCGGCGTCGCCCACACCGAGAAAGCCATGACCAGCTTTCCGCGCAATGACTATGAGCCGGACATCTCTTTTTTTGGCCTGACCAAGGCTCAGCTCACCAGTCCGGATACGCTGAAGTTTCCCATTCCTGATCTCATCGTCGAAGTTCTTTCCCCGTCCACGGAAGCGCGGGATCGCGGCATCAAGTTTCAGGACTATGCGCTGCATGGCGTGGCGGAATACTGGATCATCGACCCCGTGGCCGAGAGTGTGGAACTGTACCGGTTAGCAAATCAGGTCTATCCTCCGGCAGAGCGGCAGACCGATGGCATGCTGTTCAGCGATGCCATCGCCGGATTTGAGATTCCGGTGCGGGCGATCTTTGATGAAGCGGAGAACCTGCGGGTGCTGCGGGAGATTGTGACTGGCGCGTGAGGTGGTGTCAGTAGAAACCTGGGGCGACGTTGTGGGAGTGAGTGTAAGGCACGTCGCACCAGCCACGCATGAAGCCCAAGCGCCCCGCCAAAATCAAAACCATCGAGCAAGCCTTCGAGTTCGTCTTGAAGGTGAAGACCTGCCTCATCTTTGGTTCCAAGACCTCCGAACTCCCCAGCCTGTGGGATGTGGTGGATCTGCCTGGAAGACAACCTGGCCAGCCGGGGTGGGGAGCCAAAGTGGAGGCGGTCTGGGCGTGGAAGAATGAACTGCCGGCGCAGTTTCCTGACGAGATATTCTACGGCAAGCTGCCCGGCGGACTCGCGATGCTGATGTCCATCGATCATCTGCGGCACGTCCATTACCCAGCGCATCATCGGCCGGTGTCCGCATGCAGCGCGCTGGCCCGTCGGGCATTTGAGCTGATTCGCAGCGAACCACGCACCACGGCGGAGTTGCGCAAAGCACTCTCGCCTTCAGGCGCTATCAGCAAAAGCAAAATAGACAGCGCCTTGGTGGAGCTGCAAGTGACGCTGAACATCACCCGCTCGAATGCTCCAAAGCTGAAGCTCGACACTTGGCTGCCCTTTGCGGAGCAGTATCCCAGCCTTGGAGGTGAAGGATGAATCGCACGGATCGCCTCGTCTCCATGGTGATGCTGCTGCAATCGCGACGCGTCATTACTGCCGCGCAGTTGGCGGAGCATTTTGAGATCACCGAGCGCACAGTTTACCGCGATCTCGCGGCGCTCGGCGAAGGTGGCGTGCCCATCGTGGGAGAGCCCGGTGTGGGCTACAGCCTGATGAGCGGCTATCGTCTGCCGCCGGTGATGTTCTCGCCTGATGAAGCCTTTGCCGTCGTCACGGGCGGGCTCCTGGTCGAACGCATGACCGATGCCTCCATGCGCGATGCCATCCGCTCCGCCGTGGGCAAGGTGACGGCCGTGCTGCCGCCCGGCCTGCAAGGTCGCGTGGACCGGTTGCGCAAAACCATGGTGATTGGAGGGCGATCTCCGACCAAGGGCACCGTGCCCTTGAGCACCGTCCAGCGCGCCATGGCCGAGGGCTGTGTACTGCGGCTCAACTACCTGGGCGCAGCTCGCGGCGAGCCCACCGAGCGCCTGATCGAACCGCTGGGCTTGGTCTTTTACCTCGATCACTGGCACCTCATCGCGTGGTGCCGGCTGCGCGGAGACATGCGGGATTTCCGTGTGGACCGCATCGTCCGCTGCGAGACGCTGCCGGAGCCGATCTCACAGCACCCAGACTTCAATCTCAATGCGCACATCGCGAAGTGCATGATGCCGGAGCGCAGCGAGTTCGCAGTCATCGAAGTCCCGGACACGCTTCTCGAAAGCGTGCGTCGCTTCTGGGGGCCGACGATTGTTGAGGAAGAAACCACGGGCAAGCAAGCGCGTGTCCGCTTTGCCTTCCGCTCCGAAGGCTGCGACTATGTCGCCCGCTGGTTGCTGAGCATGGGGACCGATGCCGAGATTCTTTCGCCGGAAGCTCTGCGGGTGAAGGTGACGGACTTGGCTCTCGCCACAGCGAAGCATCATCAGGCGAAAAAATCGTCTCGGTCGAAAACACCCCTGACATAAGGGTGTCAGCAGGGGGTGCGATGGATGGCGGGTGATCACAAATCCTGCGATCCGCCTTAACCAACATACTCCCACCCATCCATGAGCCAAGCCAACGAACCCACCGTCTCCTTCTCCCTCACCTGCAAAAGCGCTGCCGATGCACTCGACTTCTACACCCGCGCCTTCGGTGCCATGGAGCTGTTCCGCCTCTCGCCCGCCCCTGGAGTGGTGCCGCATGCCGAGTTCATGATCGGCACTACGCACCTTTACATCTCCGATGAGGCTCCGACGTCGCATGCCTTCTCCATCCCAGAGGGTGGCCTGGCGCCCTGCGTGTTTACGATTCAAGTCGATGACTGTGACCAGGCCTTCGCCCGCGCTCTCGCGGCTGGCGGCTCCCCGCTGAGTCCTTCGCGAGATCAGTTCTGGGGCAAACGCACCGCGTTGATCCGGGATCCCTTCGGCTATCGCTGGAGCTTCAGCCAGCATCTCGAAGACGTGCCGCCGGAAGAAATGATGAAGCGCGTCCAGGCTTTTATGAGTGAAGGTGCCAAGTAACGTTGCCGAAAAAGACAACACGGGCAGCGGCGGCATGTTTCCGCCGTTGCCAAGTAAGCTGCCTCCGTTGGTGAGGGCCTTTATGAGGCAGGTTATTCACATCGTCAGAATGTAACGTTAATAAGGTTTCCTTGACCTGAGCGCGCTCTGCCGTTGAAATGGGGCCATGAGACGCCCATGGATCAAGATCGAAATTTGCACGCCGGACAAACCGGAGATCTGCAGCCTGGCCACGCAGTTAAAAATGGAAGATGATGCGGTGGTGGGCAAGCTGGTTCGGCTGTGGTCGTGGGCAGAACTGAACCGCATCAATCCTAACGACATAGGCGTTACCAAGGAATTCATCGACAAGCTCGTTGGGCGCAAAGGTTTCGCCCTCGCCCTGAAGAAGATCGGTTGGCTGATTGAAACGGATGAAACGCTCTCCTTTCGTAACTTCAAACGCCACAACAGCCCCCTGGCGCAGAACAAGGCGCTGACCGCCAAGCGGGTGGCCAGGCATCGTTTACGCAAGTCGGCGAAAGCGGAGAAAGAAACTCTCCCCTCGTTGCCCAAGACTCCATCGGTGGAGCTGGCACCCGAGGATCGGCATGAACAGGAGAATAACGTTTCAGAAGTAATTATTAATGGTGATTCATTGATTATCAGTAAAAATGCAGAAAATCAAACCGATACAGAAGTGGTGGAAAGTATCACCATGCTCAGTGAGCCCGTCACCGAGCCTGCCCCA
Organism: Verrucomicrobiota bacterium; assembly: GCA_025360015.1. GTDB lineage: Bacteria > Verrucomicrobiota > Verrucomicrobiia > Verrucomicrobiales > Verrucomicrobiaceae > Prosthecobacter. Next base: position 10,895 of record JANYCZ010000076.1, read on the forward strand.
GTGGTCGATGAGCCTGCCATCGAGCCCGCAAGTGCGTTAGAGGAGCCAGCTATCGAACCTCCTAGCGCGGTAGAAGAAGAGGAGACTGTCGTCAAATCTCCAAGCGCGATGCCGGAGCCTGAAGCCCCGCTGCCAGAAATCGTTGAAGAAGGCGTTATGGCCCCTCAGGTTGAAGAGCCAGCTCCGCGCAAACGACGCGGCAAAGCTGTGGCTGATACCGGGGAGCAGCCGATGCTGTTTTGAAATGCTGGGGTCAAAGGGTAGCGACTGTTCCGTACTTTTAACCGGCCTCCGAGGGCAATAGCAGCACTCAGCCGGGCAGTATAAGCGATCTCAACAGTCTTCTAGTAACTACGTATTAAATGATTATTAATCATTGTTAAATAGTTGTTTAGAGCTGAGACGAGGTGTCGGAACGGGCGCTGGTTTTCTCGCGCCTCTGGAGCTTGGAGACCTATCGCCGCATTTCCAGAACGAGCTAAAGCGGCGGAGTACCCTCATGCTGGATGGCCTCAAACACCGCGCCGCCCAGCAGGCGGTCGCCGTCATAGAGGGCGCAGATTTGTCCGGGGGTCAGGGCGCGCTGTGGCTCCGCGTATTCGAGTTCGGCGCGGCCCTCGCCCAGCGGACGGAAGGTGGCATTGCCTGCGGGGCAGCGGTAGCGGGGCTGGGCCTGCAGCAGGCGTTCATCCTGCAAAGGCGCGCCGGTGGTGGAGATGGAATGCAGCGTGGCTTTGCGCGCCCAGAGCAGCGGGGTGTCGGGGTTCTCAATGGCCACGACAAGTTCGTTGGTCGCAGGGCGCTTGGCCACCACGACGTAGGCCTGCTTGTGGATGGGGCTGGCCACGCCGTGGCCCTTGCGCTGGCCGAGGGTGTAAAGGTGCAGCCCTCGATGCTCGCCCAGCACCCTGCCCTCCAGATTCACGATGGGCCCGGGCTTGTCGGGGACAAAGGTGCGTAGAAAGTCTTCCATCTTCACCTGGCCGATGAAGCAGATGCCTTGGCTGTCCTTTTTTTCCGCCGTCGAGAGGCCAAACTCGCGCGCCAGATCCCGCAGCTCCGGCTTGAGCAGATGGCCGATGGGAAACTGCGCGATGCGGACTTGGTGCGGCCGCATCATGGCGAGGAAGTAGGTCTGGTCCTTGTTCGGGTCCGCGCCGCGCAGGATGCTGGCATCCAGCTTTCTAGCGTAATGGCCGGTGGCGATGGCCTTAAATCCATGCTCCTGAGCCCAGTCCCAGAGGACGCCGAATTTCATCTCGCGGTTGCACATCACATCCGGGTTCGGGGTGATGCCGGCCTGGTAGCCTTCGATGAGGTACTTCACCACCTTCTCGCGGTATTCGGTCATGAGATTGACCACACGAAACGGGATGCCGAGCTGCCTTGCCACCGCCTCCGCATCGGTGATGTCCTCCTCCCATGGGCAGTGACCGATGATGTTTTCCTCGTTGATCCAATTCTTCATGTACACGCCAGACACGTCATGCCCGGCGCGGACGAGCACGGCTGCGGCCACGCTGCTGTCCACGCCACCGGACATGGCCATGAGGATTTTCAATGGAGGAGTTGGATTCAAGATAAAGTACTTCCGAGCTTTAGCTCGTTCTGGAAAACTCCTCAAGCAGCCAGAATCCAGAACGCGCTAAAGCTCATCCGTACTTTACGTTGCGCCTGCCCCCTTGACCTCTTCTTATACTCCAGCCCCCGACGACGGAAGGATTCAAGCCCCATGACTGCTGAAGAGAAAGACGAACTTTTTTACCGCGACACCGAAAGCATCGCGTTTCCGAAACTGGATGACCATCAGCTCTCACAGCTGGAAGCCCTGGGCGTGCGGCAAATCATCCGCGCAGGTGAAATCATCGTCAAGGCGGGGCAGCGGGAATACCCGATGGCGCTGGTGATCAGTGGCGAACTCGAAGTGTATGAGAACCGCGATGGCGTGGAGCAAATCCTCGCGAACCCAAGAGCGCGCGATTTCGTGGGGGAGGTGTCCATGCTCAATGGCACCTCCGCGATCGCCAGTTATCGGGGCAAAGCGGAGGTGTCCGAGGTGCTCCTGGTCCCGGCAGCGAAGCTGAGATGGGCGCTGGCGGAGCTGCCGGGCGTGGGGGAGCCGCTGGTACAAGCGTTCATGATGCGGCGTGAGCGCCTGCTGCGGGACAAGGAATTCGCGGGCCTCCGCATCCTCGCCAGCCCACGCTGCAGCGCGGGGCATCGCATCGACGATTTCCTCGACAAAAATCACGTGGTGCATCGCCTCATTGATGCCACCACCCTCGAAGGTCTGGCCATCTGCGAATTTCGCGGACTCACGCCTGCCGACCTGCCGGTTTTGATTGCCAGCGATGGCACGATCACTCCTGACCCCACCATCCTGGATGTGGCCCGTGTGGCTGGGCTGCTGCGCCCGCTCTCGACTGAGCAGGACCCCGAGCTGCTGTGTGATCTGGCCATCGTGGGAGCCGGGCCCGCCGGTCTGGCGGCGGCGGTGAATGGTGCTTCGGAGGGGCTCAAAACGGTGGTGCTGGAAAGCTTTGCGCCCGGAGGCCAGGCCGGATCGTCTTCATTGATCGAAAACTTCTTCAGCTACCCGACGGGGATCAGCGGCGGTGCGCTCACCAGCCGCGCCCAGCTCCAGGCGCATCGCTTTGGCGCGAAGTTCTCCACGCCCTCCCGTGCACTGACGCTTTCGTTTGCCGAAGGAGAGCATGGCGCGGAGCTGCGGATCGAAGGCAGCGTCACCGTCCTGCGTTCGAAATGCGTGATCCTCTCCACCGGTGCCCAGTACAATCTGATCGATGCCGAGGGGCGCGAGAAATTCGAAAGCATGGGCGTGTATTACGCCGCGACGAAGATGGAAGCCAAGTTCTGCAAAGACAACACCATCATCGTCGTCGGTGCTGGGAACTCCGCCGGTCAGGCGGCGATGTTCATGTCTGAAGTGGCCAGGAAGGTCATCATGGTGATCCGTGGTGGGGACCTGACCAAGAGCATGTCCAGCTACCTCTCCAACCGCGTGACCACGAAGCCCAACATCGAGATCCTCTACCATACCCAGGTGCAGAAAATGAGGGGCGATGAGCGGCTGAAGTCGGTTGAAATCCTCAACTCCAAGACCGGTGAAGTCCGCAGCGTGGAAACGGCGGCGGTGTTTTCCATGATCGGGGCCCGGCCCTGCACCGAATGGCTGCCGCCCGAGATCCTGCGCGATGAGAAAGGCTTCATCAAAACCGGGCAGGCCGTCGCCGATGCGCCCGCCTGGAAGAACGCGGACCGTGCCCCCTATCCCTTCGAAACCAGCCGCCCTGGGATCTTTGCCGCAGGCGATGTTCGCTCAGGCTCCGTGAAACGTTGCAGCGCTGCCGTGGGTGAAGGCAGCATGGCCATCGAAAACGTTCACCAGGTGCTGGGGACGTATAGCTGAAGAAAGTAGTCATGAGCTTCAGCTCGTTCTGGAAAAGCTTGGCAAGCTCCCAGAAGCCAGAGCGAGCTAAAGCTCACGAGTACTTTGCCAGAACTCGGAGCGAACTAAAGTTCTCGACTCCTTTGTGCCAGTCCGTTTACTCGGGCCCCATGAAATTTGCCTCTCTTTTTCTCTTGTCGGGGGTGTTGGCCCTGATGCTGTCCGCCTGTTCTTCCCCCAAGAGCTTGCCTGCCCTGATGGTGGAGCGGTTAAACTGGATGGACGAGGTGGCCATGGCCAAGCGCGCCAATGGGCTGCCCATCACCGACCCGGTGCGTGAGGCGGAACTGCTGGCTGACATGACGCAGCGTGGCGTGGCCGCTGGATTGAAGGCGGAGAATGTGCAGCGTTTCTTCACCGGCCAGATGCAGGCGGCGAAAGGGGTGCAGGAGCAATGGCTGCGGCAGCATCCAGGGGCTGCGAGCAGCCTGCAGCCCGTGCCTGATCTGGCCCAAACGGTGCGCCCCGCTTTGGATAAGATCGGACGTGAGATGATCGCCGAGCTAGCGCATTCACACGGCCCGGCTGAATCCGCCGCGCTTCTTAACGAGGCACGCCAGCGCCTTGGCCATGCAGGTTACTCTGAGGCGGTCATGCGCCCTGCGCTGGAAGGATTGCAGGCGGGTTTGCTCGATCATGAAGTCCCGAGCCAGCCATAAAAAAGTGCGCGGCGGTCATCCCGCACGCGCACCTGGGAAACGAACAGAGTTTAATCAGCTCTTCTGGCCCACAAACTTGGCGTCACCAAAGGCGAGGATCGGAAGAAAGATGAAGCCGAGCAGCAACAGGCCGATGCCAAAGCCGCCACTTTTGCCGAAGTTTTTTGCCAGTCCCAGCGCGACCAGGATGAGAATGATGAAATTCACGAAGGGAATGATCAGCAGAATGATCCACCAGAGTGGTTTGCCAGCGATCTTGAGGTAAACGATCGCATTGTAAATCGGCACGATGCTGGCCCAGCCCGGCTCCCCCGCCTTGACGAAGACCTTCCAGACGGACACAATCATGAGGATGATGAACGCCGCGCCGATGAGCATTGGCACGACTCCGAGTTGGACATCGGTCGAGGTATTGTAAGAAACCTCGCTGGCTTCTTGAAGCATGGGGAGCAGGTGAGTGATCATGTTTGTCTGGTGTTGTCGCTGAATCATTTCGAAAGGAATTTTCGGAAGTGATTGCAGGTACACCTGAGCAAAAATCCCGCCACCTCGCAAGATACATTCGCAGAAGAGTGCATAAAACACCGGCAGAACCCCGGCTTGATCTTTGCCAGCGCCGCATTCAGATGAGGGATGGAAGAAAAGATTCAAAAGGTCCCCACGGGCGAGTTCCACTCCGGCTACGGCTGCGTCATCATGGCTGCGGTGGTCGGGGTCTTTGCCTTCATTGTCTGGTGGGGATATTACACGCTGACCACGATGGATGCGGCCATCGCCGCGATCACGCAGTCAGCTCCGGCCAAACTGCCCGAGATAGCGGCCGTGCCCGGTCTGGAGCAGAGGCTCACGGTCTTTGCCGCGACGGTGACTGCCGGCAAACCGGCCACGCTGAAGCTCACCGTGGCCGATCTCAATGCCCTGCTCATGCTCGCCCCCGCTGGGAACAACGGCAGCTACCAGGACATGCTGCGCGTGAAGGCGCTGGATGCCAAGACGCAGACGATCATCACGGATGCCAGCCTGCCGATGAACAAGAAATTCTGGGAGGACTCCAAGCGCTACCTGGTGGGCGAGGTGGACTTCACTCTCGAAATGACCGAACTCGGCCCGGATGCCAAGGTCAGCGCCGTGCGGGTGCCGGGCAAGCCGGTGCCGGAGGAGATGGTCAAAGGCATGGCGATGTATGGCTACATGGGCCCCTACCAGAATGATGCAAAGCTGGTCCCGGTGCTGAAGGCGATCCAGAGCTTCAAGGTGGAGGCGGATGGGTTGGTGCTTTCGACGGTGAAATGAAAGAAAGTAGTCCTGAGCTTCAGCTCGTTCTGGATAGCGCTATCTTTGCCTCCAAGGGGACCAAACCGTCTTGACCGCTTCCCCCTTTCTTTCCCTCTCCCCCTCCATGACCACACTCCCACAGCACCCGAATCCCTGGCAGACTGTTTCCACGCGTGAGACCTATGCGAACCCCTGGATCCGCGTGCGGGAGGATCAGGTGCTCAAACCGACGGGCGGGCCGGGCATCTATGGGGTGGTGGAGTACAAGAACATCGCCGTGGGGGTGATCCCGATTGATGACAGCGGGCACACCTGGCTGGTGGGTCAGTGGCGCTACTGCCATGGGCGCTATGAGTGGGAGATCCCTGAAGGCGGCTGCCCGGCGGGTGAATCCCCAGCGGAGGCGGCGCGGCGCGAACTGCTGGAGGAGACGGGCATCGTCGCCAGCACCATCGAGCCCCTGCTCTCCGGCATTCAGATCTCCAATTCCACCAGCAACGAGGTGTGCGACATCTTCATCGCCACCGGCCTGACTCATACGACCGCGCAGCCCGAAGACACGGAGGAGCTTGAAGTCCTGCGCCTGCCGTTGGCGGAAGCGGTGCAAATGGCCCGCGATGGGCGCATCCGGGACAGTGTCAGCGTGCTGGCGTTGCTGGCCGTGGCGGGGCGCCTGGGGTGATCACTTCCCCTCCCCAGGAAACAGCAGCCCGCGGTCTGCCAGCAGCGCCGTGATGTTCAAGCCGCTGATTGAGCGACTGCAGCAGCACGTTGGTGTCCAGCACCACGGTCATGCGGCGCGCAGTTTCAAATCCGACCGCACTTCGCGGATGAGCTCATCTAGGCGTGCGTATTTGCCTGCGGCCCAGTCTGCCGTGAAGCCTTCGCGGACGTCCTTCCAAAGCCGGTCCATTTCCAGCCGCGCCAGCAGCCGCTCGACGAGCTCGAGATCTTCAGCGGGAAGCGCGTCGATCAATTTGTGCAGTTCGGGGCGTTTATGCTCCAGTGTGGCAAGCTGGGCGTTCATGATGTCTGAAACTACCATCTCACTCATTCACTTCCAATGGCATTTTTCGTGGCTTTCTCCGGTCTGGAAAGACGGGAACATTCACACGGCGGGACGCAAAACTCTTGTCGGGACAAGTACCGAGTGACAGAGTGGGAGCCATGAACACAGAACAACTTCAACAACTCAAGACAATGGTGGCAGACGCGGGCGATCTGCCGGAGGCCGCGAAAGCCAAGCTCCTTGAACTGCTGGACCAGACCGAGGCGACGGCGAACTCCTCCGAACCGATCAGCAGCGAAGGACAGCTGCTCTCCTCCGTGCAGGGATTCGAGGCCGCGCACCCGGAAGCGACAGGATTTATGAACCGGCTGGCGACGACGCTGGCCAACATGGGCATCTGAGGCCGGGACGCGCCCTGAAAGAACCCAGATTCCGTCTTTGACAGAGCTTAGGGGGCGTGTAGTATCGCGGCCCCTTTCCCCAAGGGAACGTCGCCATGCCAAACACACAAGTCATTCTCAAAGAACAAATCAAGGGCCTCGGGGCCGAAGCTGATGTCGTCAGCGTGAAGCGCGGTTTTGCGCGCAATTTCCTGCTGCCCCAGGGCAAGGCCTACGAGGCCACCAAGGGCAACCTGCGCTACACCGAGCGTCTCAAGGCCGTGCGCGCTGAGCGTGAAGCCAAGGAAGTCGGCGAAGCTGAAAAGATTGCCTCCAAGCTGAAGAAGGTGAAGCTCAAGCTCACCCTCTCCACCGGCCAGGGCGGCAAGGCTTTCGGTTCCATCACGACCATCGACATCGCCAAGGCTCTTTCCGAAGAGTCCAAGATCGAAGTGGATCGTCACATGATCGTGCTCGAGAAGCCGATCAAGACCACTGGCAACTTCGAAATCGTCGTCAAGCTCGGCCACGAAATCACCGCCACCGTCAAGCTGGCCGTCTCCGCCACCGGCGAAGCCGCCCCTGCTGAAGACGACGCTGAGTAAGCGCCTGAGTTTTCCACTCCATTCCATTCTGCAAAGCCGCGTGAACAACGCGGCTTTGTTGTTTGTTGAAAGTAGTTATGAGCTTTAGCTCATTCTGGGAAGCCTTGCGCACGTTCCTGAAGCCCGGGCGCGCTGGGTGGGGGAGGTAACAGAACGGATAGGACCGATGAGAGGGCTGGGTGAAGTGAGGGAGCAGGGTGTGAATAGCGCGCTACCCAGAACGAGCTAAAGCTCGGGAGTACTTTGTGCGAGGCCTAATGCCTGGCACCCCTGCCCCAAAAACATCCGAAAGAGACACTTCTGTACCGGGTATTGATATTGACAATCATGCCTCCGGTTTGGAGCATGCCCTCCTCACCACCATGAAGAAATACAACGTCGGGATCATCGGATACGGCTGGGCCGCCAGCGCTCACATTGACGCCATCAACAAAACCAAGCAGGGCCAGGTCACCGCGATCTATTCCTCCCGCAAGCTGGATGATGCCGAGCTGACCGCCAAGCACGGCACGCCGATCAAGAGCTACCACGACCTCGACGAGATGCTGGCCAATCCGGACATCCATGTGGTGGACATCTCCAGCTACCCGAGCCAGCACCGGAATCAGGCCATCAAGGCGGCGAACGCGAAGAAGCACATCATCCTCGAAAAGCCGATGGCGAACTCGATGCAGGAAGTGCGCGAGATCGTCGCGGCGGCGAAGGCAAATGGTGTGAAGGGCTGCGTGTGCTTTGAGTGCCGCTTCTCGAACCAGTTTCAGGTGACCAAGGCGCTCATTGATGAAGGCCTGCTGGGCAGCCTGCACTACGGTGAGGTGGACTACTACCACGGCATCGGCCCGTGGTATGGCCAGTTCCGCTGGAACACCGGCAAGAAGGACGGCGGCAGCGCGCTGCTCACCGCCGGCTGCCATGCGCTGGATGCGCTGCTCATGGTCATGGGTGGCGAGATCGAGAGCGTCACCAGTTTCTCCACCAAGACGCAGAGCGAGATCTTCAAGCCCTACGAGTACGACACCACCAGCGTGACGCTGATCCACTTCAAGAGCGGTGCCGTGGGCAAGTCCGCCGCCGTGGTGGACTGCCTGCAGCCCTACTACTTCCACACGCACCTGTGCGGCAGCCAGGGCGGCCTGCTGGATGACAAATTCCACTCCATGAAGCTGCACACGGACAAGCACGCCTGGAGCAAGCTCTCCATGAAGATGCTCGACTCCGGAGATGTGAGCGATCACCCCTATGAGACGCAGTTCCAGGCCTTCTTTGATGCCTTGGACGAAGGCAAGGACATGCCGCTGACTAGCTTCCCCGAGGCGCTGCGCACGTTTGAAGTCATCTTCGCTTCCGACAAAAGCGCGGCGCAAGGCGGCAAGCCGGTGCGCATCGCCGATCTCGACTGAGGCGATCCCCCAGCGTGAATGTGCAACCGCGTGGTGCTCCGGCGCTGCGCGGTTTTTTTGTGCCTCTGACCTGCGGACTTCAGAGACTTTCCACACCCTGCCACTCGCGGTAGGGCACGGCAGAGAGGTGCGAGTTTGTGTAGCGCAGGTCGTGGGAGACTTCCTCGCCAACCCAGTCCGGCAGGGCAAACACCGTGTCTTCCGCAGGCAGCTCGATCTCGGCCACGATGAGCCCGTCATTGGCACCGTGAAAGACATCCACCTCCCACAGCAGGCCCTCGTGCATCACCTCATGCCGTGTCTTGTCGATCAGCGGCTGGTGGCACAGCGGCAGCAGATCCTGCGCATGCTCCAGCTCGATGGGAAACTCGATCTCCGTGCGGGTGATGCCTGTGCGGCGGCTCTTCACCGTCATGAAGGCCTCCTGCCCCACCACGCGCACCCGCACCGTGCGGTCAGGATCGCGCGAGAGGTAGCCCTGCGTCATGCGGCGGCCTTCCATGGCCAGCAGCCATTGGCCGGGCTTGATGAGGTATTTGCGTTCGATCTCGGTGGCCATCGGCGGTTCAGACTTTGGAAGATGAATAGAGCGCAACGAGCGCGGCACCGATGGATTGCGAGAGCTCGCCAAGGGTCGCAGGCACGAGCTTGAGCTCAGCGCGCTGTCTCGGGAAGAGGTAGGGCAGCGCTGCGGCGCGGATGCCGCCGAGGTAGCGCTCGCGGAACTCGGGCGTGGTGCTGTCCGGGTCCATCAGGCCACCGCCGATGACGACGATGCCGGGGTCCAGAGCCATCGAGATATTGGCCACATGGATGCCCAGGGCGCGAGCCTGGATGTCGAAGATTTCGAGTGCGAGAGGGTCGCCCTTTTGCGCACGGCCACGCAGGGAGAGGCCTTTGTTCTTGGGCGAATCCGTGCTGGTGGCGAGCTCGTGATCGGGATACTTGGGCAGGAAGAACTCTAGGAACTGCGGCAGGCCGGAGATGGTGGAATAGGCCTCGATGCAGCCCCAGTCACGGCCGCAGCCGCAGCGAAACGGCGGCACCTCATCCAGGCCATGGCCGAGGAGGTGACGCGGGATGGCCATGTGCCCACCCTCCATGCCGGCCAGGTGATCGCCGCTGAGCGGCAGGCCGTTGGCATCAATGTAGGCCGCGCCCAAGCCAGAGCCCGGAGCCAGCAGCAGCACCGTCGCTTTGGAATCGCCCCGCACGCGGGCGGCCTCGCCTACGCCACCGAAGTCACCATCGTTCCCCACATACAGCGGGATCTGGCGGCCTGCGGCCAGCGCGATTGCCGACGAGTACTCGGCGTGAAAATTCCACCCAATGAAGCTGTCCGGCAGATTGGAAGACTTGTCGAGGACACCATAGAGCTGATACGGGCCCGGCAGCGCGAGGCCCGCAGCCGCAACGCGGTCCCACGAGAGGCCGTTGTCCCTGAGGAAACCCTCCGCGCCCTCGACCCAGCCAGCCACGACGGCGGCGGTGCCGTTTTGCGAATTGGTCGAGCTCTGGCGGAGCTGTCGGGAGACGGGTTCGCCGTCAGCGAACACGCCGCCGGTTTTGGAAGTGGTGGCGCCGGAGTCGGTGCCGAGAAAGATGTCGCGGGTGTCAGATGGCATATCGGGGCCTCGAACTTGGAGAGCGAATGGGCCGTGGTCGAGAGGAATGCGCGGGGATGCGTGTGTCGTTGAATTGATGTGATAGGCAAAAGACCGATCCACGCCACGACCAGCGTTCCCACGCCATCCCAACCCGGCGGGATCAAGATGATCCCCTTCCGCCAGATGCTGCGCCAGTTCACCTGACCGGCCGGTTCATCTGCCATTCGATGACCATGAAAAAACCCCGGATCATCAGGCCCGCTCAACGCCTCAAGCAGGAGCCTGCCAGCCTCACTCTTCCAGCCTTCGCAAAGCCAGGAGAACATAGCCCCCGCTTGCCGCAGTACGATGAAGAAGAAGTGCTGGCGTGGTAGCGAAGGAGGCGCAGCGCCACGGCGCGCGGACTTCAGTCCGCAGCACCCCGCAAGCACCTCCACCCCCGCTTTGACCCTCAGCCCCGCCCCGCCGCTCCAACGCACAGGCAGGCCACACGGCACCTGCCGCAGCATGCGGACTCTCGGCTTGAAGAGAACGCTTCGCGGTAAGAGTCCCGCGCTTCGGCGGAGTGCTGCGGAATGAATTCCGCGCTCCTGTCGGAATGCAGCGCCGCCACGGCGCGCGGACTTCAGTCCGCAGCACCCCGCAAGCACCTCCACCCCCGCTTTGACCCTCAGCCCCCGCCCCGCCGCTCCAACGCACAGGCAGGCCTCACGGCACCTGCCGCAGACAAGCGGATCTTCGGCTTGAAGAGAACGCTTCGCGGTAAGAGTCCTGCGCTTCGGCGGAGTGCTGCGGAATAAATTCCGCGCTCGTGTGCTTGGCATGAACATGAACTAATCAGATGAAAGGAGCTGATATCGGCTCCGGGCGAACGTCCCTGCGACTCCCAGCGAACTGCCAAACCCGAACTACCGCCCTGCCCTGGCCAGCTCCCATTCAATGACGGTAAAGAATCCCGGGTCATCGGCTCTCCGCAGAGAATCCGCCAGGCGTGTGGCCGAGTGCTCCTTCAAGCGCTCATAGCGCGCACTGACCTCTGCCACAGCCTTGTCGTAGTCCGTGGCGAAACAAGGCAGCTCTGCCGCCGTGGGCCAAAAGGTACCCCAAAGATGTTTGGACTGCATATCCGGAGGAACTGGCCCTGACAACGAGATCGACATGAATTCATTTTGCGGGTGGTACAGCCGGATCATATCAATCATCGAAGGCAACGGGAGCTCACGCCCGCCTGCCATCGTTGGCGGCAGAGCATCCGGTGACTTCCATCTGAAGAAGCTGCCATGAATGCTCTTCAACCGTTCCCGTGTGGCCATGCGTTCGTGGAGGCGGGCATGGAGGTGGGCAAGTTCGAAAGAGAGGCGTGGCACCCACTCAATGATCCTGTTTTCTGTCGTGGACAGAGCGCCTCGGTGAATGCCTGCAACACGGGGCACCGTAATGGGAGGGGCATAATCAGGATCGTCATCCCCCGCATTTCCATCGTCAGCCCTCAGCCGCTGCCCCGGCACAGCCACCGCCAGCAGGCACAGCGCCGTCAGCCAGAGCCGTTGCGTGGAAGAGGTGGCGGTCATGAAGTCGCGTGCAGGATAAAGAGGCGCGGCGTGAATGGCAATAGCGATCAGCGGCGCGCAGGGTGGCTTGGAAAGTACTCCTGAGCTTTAGCTCATTCTGGGGCTTTAAAAGTACTCCTGAGCTTTAGCTCATTCTGGAAGCTTGGGAGGTGGCGAGAACCTCCAGAATCCAGAACGAGCTAAAGCTCTGGATTACTTTGCCGAGCCTCCCCACCCATGCCTTCCTCCTTTGATGCGGCCTTGCACTGTGCAGAGTCGTTTTTACGATTGCCTCAGCCCTTCAAACCCAGTCTAAGACGACCCATGCTCAACCACCTCATCTACGCCTTGTGGGCCTTTGCGGCCGGAGCCGTCATCCCGGTCATGGCCACGTTCAATGCCCAGCTTGCACGGTCCATCGGCAGCGCACCCGCCGCCGTTTTGATCCTGCTCTTCGTCGGCTTCCTCGGTGCCATGGCCTACCAGCTCATGACACGCACGCCCCTGCCGGCGGTAGCCACGCTGCTCAATGCGCGGGGCTATCTCTACACCGGCGGCCTGATGGTGGTTTTTTACATGATCAGCGTCACCCTCTTGATTCCCAAGTTCGGCGTCGGCAACACCATCCTCTTCATCGTCTGCGCCCAGATGTGCAGCTCCGCCCTCATCGACCAATGGGGCCTCTTCGGCGTCCCCGTCCGCCCCATCTCTTGGCTGCGCTTCGCCGGCCTGCTGGTCATCCTGGCCGGGCTGGTGCTGGTGCAGTTGGGTGCAACGAAAAGCACGGAGAGCAGCTAGCAGCGCCTATCGCAAAAAATAGGGCATCACAGATGGCGGAGCCATCTCAGCCTGTAGCGAGGGGTTAAGCGAAGCGACACCCCTCGGCAATGCGACCTCACTCCCACGAATGCTCCCGCATCGCGTAGCGATGCCAGCGCGAAAGGCCAGGGCTGGCGACATGCGGTTGAGTCCCGGAGCCTCTGCTTGTAAGATGAGCCTTGATCTCCGCATCATGCCAAACACCTATACGAGCCTGCATTACCACATCGTTTTCTCCACGAGAAACCGCGATCCTTGGATCTCCCGAGAATGGCGTCCGCGATTGTTTGAGTACCTCGGCGGCACGCTACGCGGGATGGACGCCCATTCACATGAGGTCGGCGGGGTCGCGGACCATGTGCATCTGGTGGTTTCGTTGCGGCCCACGCACATGATTTCCAAGGTGCTTCAAGAGTTGAAGAAAGCGTCCTCCGTCTGGGTGCATGACGAGATGCAGGTTCCAGAGTTCGCCTGGCAGGACGGCTACGCGGCCTTCACGGTCAGCGCGTCAGTGCTGCCGGAGGTGGTGGCCTATGTGCGCGGGCAGGAGGAGCATCATCGCACGCGCAGCTTTCGTGAGGAACTCGAGATCATGCTGCGGAAGTCCGGCGTCAGTTTTGAGCCCAAGTATCTGGACTGATGGAACCCGGCGCCCCGCTGCAGGCGCAGTTATGAGGACGATCGTGCTGGCATCACTACGCGATGCATGGGAATGAACGTGACGTGTGCGTGAACGAGGGGTGTCGCTCCGCTCAACCCCTCGCTACAGGCTGAGATGGCTCCGCCATCGTCTCCGGCGGCACCCGCCACGCCACCTCCTGCCCGCCATCCATGATGGCAATCGTTTCACCCCGCTGCACCAAGGCCAGCCAGAAAGGCAGGTTTTGGGAGAGCTGCTGGACGGTGGCGGAGTGCATGCGGCAGATTATCCACCGCAAGCAGGTGCGGCAAGGGTGAAAGTATGGGGAGCTTTAGTTCCTTTGGCTAAAAAAAATCTCACGCTTTGAAAATGAACCACCAAAACCTAGTTTCGGAGGTTTCGGAGGTTTCGGAGGTTCATTCTGGAGGGGTAGAATATTTTTCGCGGCTAGCTATGGGCCAGTGATTCAGGCACTCTTGCCTGCGAACTACTTCTGAGTCCTGGCCATCCTCCTCTCGATGGCATCAAAAAGAAACGTTGAGATCGACTTGATGGATTGGATTCCTCAAGTGGGTTTCATAGTACCCGTTCCAGAGTTCATAGATCGCACTGATCTTTGCCACCGCCTTGTCGTAGTCCGTGGCAAAACATGGCAAGTCCGCCGCTGTCACCCAACAGGCATCCAGATTATCAAAGGTCGGTGTATCATCAAGTGAACTCCCAACAGACCTCGATAACGAGGTAAAATCATCCTCCCTATGGAATACCCGAATCATATCAATCATAGAAGCCAGCGGGAAGTCTCGCCCACCTGCCATCGTCGGCAGCAGAAAATCTGTTGCCTTTGTTTTTAAGAAGCTGCCATGATGTCTCATCCACCACTGCTGGATGGCCATGCGTTCGGGCAACGGGACAGGGTCGAAAAAGATGAGTGGCACCCACTTCATGCTGCTGTTCCAAGTTCTGAACAGAGTGGCCTTGGGGATGCGTGGCGCACGGATGAATTCAACGCCACGGGCATAATCAGGAACATCCTTCCCCGCAATTCCATTATCAGTCTTTAACTTCAGCCCCAGCAATTCCAACATCGGAGGCAGCGGTATGGAGGAGACTTTGCAGTCCGATTTCCTTTCATACGGCTTGCCTGCAAACCACCAAATCCTGCCAGGGCTGCGCTTGAGGATTTTGACTCCAAACAATGAATCAGAAGGATCCAAAAGTTCAAGTTCATCCACCGCTAAAAGTCTGCCTCCCACACCGTAAAACCTGTCTTCATGCACCTGGGGAGCTTTTGCGTCGGTGTCCAAAGTCACCACGACGCAATCTTTTCCATCAACGAAGGAAACACTGACATGAGCGTCATTGGACTTCAAGACATCAATCTTGGTTGCTCTCCAACTGTAGACACGATTTTCCGACTCATCCGGTCTTTTGAAGTGAACGAGTTTCCGATAAAACACCCATTCGTTCCCTCCCAGGGCGCGGTAGGCGTACTGGTAGTAGGTGGCAGGACCATCATCTGTGACCAACTCCAGCACCACCTCAGCATTGTTGGCCACGGGTTTTCGGTCGATGACTTTAACTTCTGCCGCCAAGCTTGCTGAAGTCGTCACTAGGATTCCCAAAGCTGCAAGCAAGGTCCGTATCATGGTGGTGGGCCGTATATCGCGGTGTAGCGCAGAATAATGAACCCATGAACGAATGGCAACTGGTATCCATTCATTGAAAGCCACCCTCCCACACGAAAAATATCTCCGCCTCCAGAATGAACCTCCGAAACCTCCAAAACCTCATGAGTGCCTTTATGCGGCGTGTTTCGCGAGAGGGTTGAGGCGGTAGGTCACGGTGGGGCGGCCACCCTGTGAATTCGCAGGCTGTGTATTGGAAATGAGCCAGCGGTGTTCAACAAGCAGTTCGCAGGCGGATTCCACCTCGTCCGGGCGTGTGAGCCCAGCCCACCCTTTGAGGCGTACCTCACGCGCTTTGAATTCGCTGGGCAGCCCCGCCGTCCCATCGCACAGCTTCCGCAGCAGCGTGTGCACGGCATCGCTCTCCGCCACGACGCCGGAGCCGAAAACGCGGGTGGCGTGGGATTCCAGGCAGCGGGCCCAGGAGAGGGCGCGCTGCAGCGCGGAGAGGGTCACATCGCCGCCGTGCTCTTCGGCGGCGTGGATGAGGAGGGCGAGCGCGGGCACCAGCTTGCGGTACTTGCCCAGGTGCGCCTCCAGCGCGGGGGGCAGCGTGCCGCTGCGCAGGCGATGCTCCAGGTGGTGACGCCAGTCGCCGAAGGCCTCCTGCGCATCCGCCGCAAACTGGAAGGCGGGGATGCCATCGCGATTCGCCTTCACGCCGTTTTGGAAAAGCTGCTGCGGCTGGAGGTTTTCGAAGTAGTAGAAGACGCCCTCGGCATCAAACTCGGCGGAGGTGTCCAGCGGGCGGTCGATGTCCTCCCAGATGGGGTTCACGTCCGGCCAGACCATGAGCGAGAAGCGCTGCAGGAAGCCGTCTGCGCCTGCGCTGTGCCCATTGGCCGCACGCACATGCGCGGCGATGACGCCGGGCTGGATGCTGCCCATCAGGCTCACCGCGCAGGCCTCGATGCGCCTGCGCCCGCGACCGATGCGGTCAAAGGTGAAGCCCTCCTTGCCGCTCCACGCCTGCAGCAAAAAGGCGCGCAGGGACTGGTTGCCATCTTTCTCCAGCAGCGCGAGCAGGCCCGCGAGTTCATCCTGATACAGCAGCGTGCCGGTGGGATTGTCCCGCAGCACTTCGCCCAGGGCCTCGACGCTGGGGTCATTCACAATGAAGCGGCGCAGCGGCGTGGCGGAGCCGTCCGCAGCCTCGATGAGCTGGGCGTAGTCAAAGCTCTCGCCTTTCTGCGCGGCCTTGCGCGCGGCGGACTCCAGCGCGCTGCGTTTGATCCGCGCCGCCACCTCCGCCGTCTGGCGGTCCAGCTCCTGCTCACCGTAGGTTTTCAGGGCGTCCTTTTCCATGGCATGCAGCGGGCGCATGACGGCCTGCATGGCCGGGGATTTCATCAGCGAAGGATTGCCGATGAGCATGGCCCACAGGTGCGGAAACTCGGTGTAGGATTCATCCTGCGCCTTGGGCTGGATGCAGAAGCGCCGCCCGGCCACGCTGGAGAGCGCAGCCATGGCGGCCACCGCAGGGAACTCCGGCGGGCACTGCATGCGCTCCGCGATATCGGCGATCCACGCGCGGAACGGCTCCGGCAGCCAGGCCACATCAAACGGCAGCACCGGCGGCAGCGCACCGGCAAGCGGCAGCGGGCGCGGCGCATCCTCCCCCGTGGCGTAGGCGATGTGCTCCAGCTTCTTCAACTGCTCGCGCAAAGCCGCCGCCATCTCCTGCGGCCCCACGTCGAGCTGCTGCGCCATCTGCCCGGCATCGGCCATGACGCAGCGCCCGTGCGCGTAGGCGATCTGCCGCGCATGCCACAGCGCCACCTTCACATTGAGCACGCCGTGGGTTTCGGTGAGGATGAGGAAGCGCGAGTTGGCCTCCTCCAAGGAAAACTGCTGGCGCAGCCGCAGCGCCACAGTGGCCACGCTGATGGCCTCCTGGCGGCTGTGCATCTCCAGCAGCAGCACCCACACACTGCGGCGCTCCGGGTCCACCAAGGCCTCCGGCGTGACGATGTGGCAGAGCTCCGGCAGCCAGTCCGCATGCCCGTCCACCACAGCCGCGATGAGCTGCTTCTCGCTGTCCGGCGCGCAAGGCAGCGTGCCAAAGAATTCAGGGATCTGGTATAACATGGTGTCTCAGGCGGCGGGTTGTGTGATGGAGGCAGCGCAAGAGGCAGCGCCTGAGGTAGGGCGGTTGGTCCTCCAACCGCCGCCGAGCGTCTCCTGATCCTCATCGCAGGAAAGCGCACCCGCCTTCGCGGCAGCGCCTGAGGTAGGGCGGTTGGTACTCAGTCCGCCGTCGAGCGTCTCCTGGTCCTCGTCGCAGGAAAGCGCACCCGCATTCGCGGCAGCGGCAGCGGTCTGCTCGTCGTGGATCGCGGGCCGCAGGTTCTTCCGGAAGGTCGGCTCTTCCCCGCTGCCCCTGGGCTCCGACGACGGCGGGCTGAGGACAGCCTGCCCCACCTGCGCCCCCACATGAAACCGCTCCCGCAGCACCCCCTCCACCTCCGGCAGATCATAGCGCACGGCCTTGCCGATCTTGTAATGCCCCAGCACGCCCCTGCGCGTGAGTTCATCGATGGTTCTGACGCACAGGCCGCAGTGCGCCGCCAGTTGCTTTCGCGTGATCTTCCCGGCCGTCAGGCTGGAAGCGGTGGGTGTTTGTGTCGGTGATGAAGCATTCATGCCGACTCTTTTAATTGGGCCGTATTTTCAGGAGTCAAAGCGAATGTTGCACTAAATTGCGTGAAGCATCATTGAGCAGAGGCTGGTATGTTATAATTTTTCCTATCGTCCTCGATCACAGCACGCCGAATGCCGGAGCGGCGTGCCATTGCTGGCGGTTGTTTGCAGTCCTTTGCCATGGTTTGCCAGAGCGGCGGGTGCGTCAGTGAATCCGCGCGTGTGTTTCGTTCTCGATCACAGCTCATCACCACCTCAAGACGTGGGCGATGAACTGCTGATCCAAGTGGAAGCGCCGGATTTTCCAGCGGTTACCGCCCCCTTACAGACTGCGAACAATAGCAAGCGAAAGATCAACCCTGCACCTGCCCATTGATTGCGATGCCCAAAGCGTTAGTCTCAGCAAGATGAAACTCGATTCCAGAGCCACCAAGAAAACCCAAAAGCAGGAGGGCGCGCATTATACGCCTGCCGGGCTGGCGGAGTTTGTGGCCGGGCATCTGGCGGCTGTCTGTGAGGTGCCTCATCCTCAGGTGCTTGATCCCGCAGTGGGCGATGGCGAGCTGCTTCTGGCGTTCGGCAAAGCCTTCGAACGAGACTGCACATTGAATGGATTCGACCTCGATGAAGTGGCCGTTGAGAATGCTGAAACACGGCTTCGCACAGAGCTGCCAGGACGCAGCGGAGAAGTGCTGAAGCAGGACTTCCTCGACTTTGCTTTGGAGCACCGCGAGAATTCATTGTTTTCAACGCCTGCCTGCTACGATGTGGTGATCGCCAATCCACCCTACGTACGCACCCAGGTCATGGGTGCTGCACGTTCGCAACGTCTCGCGCAGCAGTTCGATCTTGGCGGTCGGGTGGATTTGAGCTTTGCCTTCATCGAGGGCATTGCCGACGTCCTCCGTGAGGGAGGGGTGGCGGGGATCATCGTCTCCAATCGTTTCATGACAACCAAGGCGGGGTCACAGGTGAGGGAACGCATCCTCTCCCGTTTTGAGATCCTGCACGTCTGGGACTTTGGCGACACCAAGCTGTTTGAAGCGGCGGTGCTGCCGGCTGTGCTGCTGGTGCGGAAACGTCACCGTGTGGCTCAGCCAAATCCTCGCTTCACTTCCATCTATTCGACCGCTGAGCCGCCGGTGCATCACGCCACCACGGTTTATGAGGCATTGTCGAATGGAAGCGGGACCGTTGCGGTTTCTGGCACGACGTTTCTCGTCCAGCACGGACTGCTGCATCATGGTGAAGACCTCAATGGCACATGGCGCATCGCCACTGAGAGTGGAGACGCGTGGCTCGACACGGTCCTGCAGCACACGTTCTGCACATTTGGCGAAATCGGCAAGATTCGCGTCGGCGTGAAAACCACGGCAGACAAGGTCTTCGTGCGTAAAGACTGGAATGCGCTGCCTGAGGAAATGCGCCCCGAACTGCTGCGCCCCCTGATCACGCATCACGCGGCAAGAAGGTTCAAATCGTTGCCTGCCGACCGCCAGATTCTCTACACCCATGAGGATCGCGCCGGTAAAAAGGCGGTCATTGACCTTGCCACCCATCCGCGCAGCCGCTGCTATTTGGAAAGCCATCGCGCCACACTTGAAGCAAGGACCTATGTCATCGAGTCCGGGCGTCAGTGGTATGAAATTTGGGTGCCGCAGCTCCCCGCGCTCTGGCCAGTGCCCAAGCTGGTGTTTCCAGACATCTCTGAGAGCCCTACATTCTGGATGAGCCTGGATGGCGAGGTGATCAATGGAGACTGCTACTGGCTGGCTGCCGAAGATCGCACTGACAGCGACCTGCTTTGGCTGGCCCTCGCGGTGGGCAACTCCCGCTTCATTGAGAGCTTTTACGATCACGCCTTCAACAACAAGCTCTATGCAGGCCGTCGCCGCTTCATGACCCAGTATGTGGAAAAGTTTCCACTGCCCTGTCCCGACCTGCCTGTCTCTCGCGAGATCGTGTCATTGACCCGGCGTATCCATGAACTCACGCCGGGTGCCGAAGCGGACGCCCTCGCAGCGATGATCGACCACTTGGTCGAGTCAGCCTTTGGACTTGCCGAAAAAGCCCTGAGGTAGTGAGATTTGCAGTTTTTTGTTCAACACCCTTCCTTCGCAACGAGGGAAACGGCTGAAGAACATTTCACCCGTTACAAGGACCAGGCGCGACAGTTTTACCTCGTCACGGATATGCTCTGCTCCAAACAAAGCATAACGCACATCGCAGTGACGGACGGCACCTTCGGGAAAGCCGCTCAAATCCAACGGTTCTTTGCTGGCTGGCTCGACTAGCCCGAGATCAATGGTGGGTGAAGTCTGAAGTTTCACCTCCAGCAATTGATTGCACACGTCAGGAAATTGGCCGTCATCCGCATAGCTCTGGTATCCAAGCGCCTTGCACACCAAGCGATGGAGTTCAGCACCGCGATTGCGCTCTTGATGAAATCCGGTGTTCGCAAAGGAAGAGCCTACCAGAGTTCTCAAATGCTCAAAGACTGACTGAATCGGCATGACCAAACCGCTCACGGGATCGTCAGTGGGCTTTCCCCTGGGGGGGGCAGGCACCTGAACCAATCAACGGCATGAGATGTTCAGTGTCCGTGCTCGAAATGAGTTCCTGCGAGATTTCGCCGGAAATAAATCTCGCCTGATACTTCTGCGTTAGAGTCCCCGTTGTATCGAGCTTTGCCAGCATGGCACCGGTGATGACTTTCACCCTGGTCACGCACCCGTCCTGGCCTACTGCAACCAGCACGTAGCGCCGGCGTGGCTGCAGTTCCTCGTTCCAAACCTGGAGATTGTTCGATGCCTGAACGTAGGTGTCAAAGTTCTGCCCTGGAAAGCGTGCGTGAGGTTTGCACTTGCGGAATGATTTCGGAATGGGATACCCCAGTATCCTGCACATCTCACTCTTGACCACTTTCGAACGGGTCCGCAACGGCATGCCTGCCGTGGAGAAGCCACGAAGGCCTGCATCCAAGATTCGCTCTAATTCCTTGGTGGGAATGTGGAGCAGCGAATCTTTTGTCAGCAGATCGAAGATGCTCAATCCGCTCGCCAGAATCGCCTCCACATGCGTTGTGATAGGTTCATCCTTCGCACTCATGCCACACCATCCTTGGTGAGCAGTTCCGGGACACTGACGTGCATCGCCATGGCGAAGAGTTCCAGCGTGGCCAGTGTCACGTTCCGCTCACGTCGCTCGACTTGTCCGACGTAAGTCCGGTGAACGCCGCACTCGATGGCAAAGTTATCCTGGGAGATACCGACACGGGAGCGATACCGACGGACGTTGTCCGCAAGGACTTGGCGGAGATTGGATTTCGGCATCCCCGACTCTTGATCGGGTGATGACCATGAGGCGACAGACTCCGAGTAGCATTTGAGGCAGGCCAGAGTGAACCGAGCTTTAACCGACGGCATACCCGTCTCACTCCATTTTCGGCAGATTCCTCAGCGGAACTACATCCTATTACGAACCTCTTACAAACACCGGCTGAATAATGGGTATTATTACAAGTCTTGTGAATTGTGCAAAATAGCGACTCACCCTCGTTCTTGTGAAGCTTATTTTTTGACACTGCCCTATGAAAGCCCCCATACTCCACTCCATGAAACTTTTAGCTGCCTTAGCGGTCCTAGCCCTCACAGGGCATGGCTTGGCAGCGGAATCCAACGGCACGGTGTCGGTGGCCGTGGGGAAAGTGACGCTGATCCCGATGGGTGGCAATGTGGAGACGGCGCTTAAAGTGGGCGATGTGGTGCCGGTGGGCAGCACGGTGAAGACGGGGCCGGACTCGCGTGCGGTCATCAAGACGACGAAGCAGTCGGCCATTCGCATCGCGGAGAATTCGCAGGCGGTGTTTATGGAACTGGTGGACTCCGACACGGCACCGAAGGTGCTGGTGGATCTCAAGTCGGGCAGCCTGGGCGCGCTGATCCAGCCGCAGGCGCAATCGACGATGGACTTTAAGGTGAAGACACCGAGCGGGATCGCTGCGGCACGCGGCACGATGTTTGCGGTGGCCGTGGAAGATGGCAAGGGCTTCGTGAAAGTGGAGCACGGCAAGGTGGACGTGACACCGACGAATGTGAAGAAGCAGGTGCCGCAGACCGGCAAGGTGACCATCGTGAGCGGCAAGGTCACGGAAACTCCACCGGGAAAGGCCGAGCACGCGCTGAAGGAAGGCGACATCGTCACGGTGGGCAGCACGCTGAAGACGGGTGCGGACTCCAACGCGACGGTGACGATGACCACGACCTCGGCGATTCGCCTGGGGCCGGACTCCGAGGCGGTGGTGGCTGAGATCGTCGAATCCAAGGAGGCACCCAAGGTGCTGCTGGACCTGAAGAACGGCACCGTGGGGGCGCTGGTGAAGCCAGGGAGCTCCGGCAAGATGGATTTCAAGATCAAGACGCCCAGCGGCACCGCCGTGGCGAAGGGGGCCTTTTACTCCGTCTCCGTGGAGAACGGCAAAGGCTACGTGCAGACGAAGGACGGCGAAGTCGTCATCGTCCCGCTGGAGACAGCCGCCGCCACTCCGAAGCCTCAGCAATAACACACTGAATGGCCTTGGGATGTCCATCTTTGAGGACGGTCCGCGCCCGCGTTTGGGGTGCGGTGTTATGGCTTTTCCTGCTCGCATCAGTGGCTCCAATTTCCGCCAATCCCACGGGCGGTTTGGTGGTGCTGGGCGATGCACAAATCCAGAGTACCTTCCCCGGCCTGACCACCATCCACCAGCAGACGGACCGCGCCGTCATTGACTGGAGCACCTTCAACATTGCCAGCGGCGAGAAGACGCAGTTCATCGTGCCAGATGCCACCTCCGCCACGCTGAACCGCGTGCTGGATGGCGGGCCTTCGCTGCTCAACGGCACGCTCAGCTCCAACGGCCAGGTGTTCCTCATCAATGCCAGCGGCATCGTCTTTGGCCGGGGCTCCGTGGTGGATGTGGCGGGCCTCACAGCCTCCACGCTGGACCTGAGCAACCGCATGTTCATGGCGGGCGGACAGATGGCATACTCTGGTAGTACAACGGCAGGCGTCACCAATGCAGGCAGCATCCGCGCCTCCAGCGGGGATGTGTTTCTCATCGGTTTTCAGGTGCGCAACTCGGGTGTCATCCGCGCACCGAATGGCACCGTGGGACTGGCCGCAGGCACGGATGTACTCATCATGCCGGCAGGCGATGAGCGCGTGATCGTGCGCAATGCCGCTGGCCCCCGGCGCGGCACCGGTGTGACGAACAGCGGCCTCATCGAGGCGAACGTGGCGGAACTCAAAGCGCACGGCGGCAATGTGTATGCATTGGCGATTCGCAACACCGGCCGCATCGCCGCGACGGCTGCGACCAAGCAGGGCGGCCGCATCATCCTCAGCGCCGACGGCGGGCGCATCCAGAGCACCGGCAGTCTGGTGGCGCGGGGTCCTGCGGGCAATGGCGGGCAGATCCGAATCAACGCAGGCAGCAAGGGCAGCGCAACGCTGAGCGGGCGCGTGGATGCCAATGGCACCACGGGCCAAGGCGGCAGCATTGCTGTGAATGGCGGCGAGGTCACCGTGCGCCGCGCCATTCGCGTCTCGGCGGATGGCGAAACCGCAGGCGGGCAGATCAACATCAATGCCACAGCGGACACCGCCGCGACGACGACCACCTTCATCGACGGCAGCATCCATGCCGATGCAGCGAATGGCACCGGCGGCAGCATCCGCCTGGGCGGCACCACACTTACCCTCGGTGGCGCAGCGCTCATCAGCGCGAGCGGTGCCACGGGCGGCGGCAGCCTCTTTGCCGGTGGCGGTTCGCAGGGTCTGGATGCGAGCATGGCGAACTCCACGCAGGTGGAGATTCAACAAGGCGCGATCCTTGCGGCCAATGGCACCCGCAGCGGCAGCGGCGGCACCGTGGTGGCTTTTGCCAGCGGCACCCTCACCTTCAACGGCGCGCTGCAGGCACGCGGCGGCGCAGCAGGTGGCAGTGGCGGGCAGGCGGAGATCTCCGGCAAGCAGGCGCTGATTCTCGAATCCCTCACCGGCCGCATCGACCTCAGCGCAGCGCAGGGCCGCGCGGGCACGCTGCTGCTCGATCCCAATGACATCCTCATCAGCGACAACGTGCCAGGAAATACCATCAGCAATCCCGCGCAGGCCAATTTCTTGAAGGCCTCCGACATCTCCCACTGGCTGGATGCGAACAGCGGCAGCCTCATCATCCAGACGGACAGCAGCGCCACCGGCGGCTCCGGCAATATCACGCTGGAGGGCGTCATCCAGTGGAGTTCCGCCACCTCCCTCATCATCCATGCGAGCCGCGATTTCATCATGAGCACGCAGGAGACCGGCACCAGCACCATCCTTTCCAACGGCACCGGCGATGTGACGATCAATGCCGGACGCAGCGTGCAGATGCAGGCCGGGGCACAGATCCTGACCGATTCCGGTAACGTCACGATCAACGCCAATCAAGGCACCACCGCCTTTGCGGGCGATTTCCACGCGATCATGATCGGCGGGCAGATCGCCACCGGCGGCAGTGGCAACATCACCCTCGCAGGGCGTGCCGGAGACACTGGCGGCGCAGGCACGGTGGCCGTCTGGGTGATGGATGGCGGCTCACTGAGCACGCAGCACAGCGGCATCATCACCCTGCAGACCACCGGTGGTCACGTGGTGGCCAGCGGCGCGCTGACCACCGCGAATCTGAAACTCGCAGGCAACGACGGCTTCTACCTCACCGCAGCGGACAACGAGATCGAGACGCTCGTCACGGTGGGCACCATCGGCTCGCTGCAATTGGTCAACTCCCTCGGGCTCACGCTTGGCACCATCGGCACGGACAGCGGGCTGCGCGCCTTTCGCGACATCGACATCACCACGACGAACTCGGACCACATCCGGGTGAATCAAACGCTCTCCTCGCAGGGCGGCACCATCGTCCTGCATGCCTACGGCATCGAGGTGAATGGCAGCAGCGTCTCCACCACGGGCAGCGGCGCGATCTTCCTCACCGCCAGCCGCGAGATCAATGTGAACTCCGGCGCGGCGATCTCCGTGGTCGATGGCAAAATGGAGCTCGATGCCAACCAAGGCACGCAAGCCACCACCGGCAACTTTGCGGGCATCCTGCTCAACAACGCCACGCTGACCACCTCTGGCCAAGGCGCCATCGAATTGAACGGCCGCAGCGGCAACGAAGGCAATGGCAACACCGGCGTGCTCATGCAGCACGGTGCCACCATTCGCTCGACCTCCACGGCAGCCACAGCGGGCGGCATCACGGTCAATGGCATCGCCGGAGGCGGCGACAGCGGCAGCCGTGGCGTGTCCATGCAGGATGCGGGCACCGCCATCACCACCGTGAGAGCAGCGATCACGGTCACCGGCAGCGGCCTGGGGCCGGACACGCAGAACATCGGGGTGGAGATCGGCGCAGGCACCGCCATCACCGGCAGCACCGCGACCCTCATCCAAACCGACACCATCAGCATCTCCGGCGCAGCCACCATCGGCGGCACTGGCACGCTCGCCATCCGCTCCGTTTCCGCAGGCACCACCATCGGTCTGGGCGATGGCGCAGCCGGCACGCTGCTGATCAATTCCGCAGGCATCGGCGCGCTTGCTTCCACCCTCAGCCACATCACCATCGGTGCGGAGGACGCCGGGTATGTGGAGATCCGCGCCTCCACCTTCCGTGCGCCTTTGACAATCCTCACGCTGGGAGACATTGCCGTGAGCGAGCAGCTCATCGACCTCGGCGGCGCGGTCACGCTGAATGGCTCCAGCACAGTCTTAAATGCAGGCATCACCACCGCAGGCGGCGCGATCTTCATCAATACTCCCGTCACTGTCGGAGCCAACAGCACGCTTGATTCAACCAACGGCGGCGCGGTGGCGAACGGAGCTGCCATCACAGTCAGCGGAGCCATCAATGATTCCAGCAACAACGGCCACGACCTCACGCTCAATGCCGGACTCACCGGCGATGTCACCTTGCAGAGCAGCGTCGGGCAGACCTCCGCGCTGCATGCCGTGAATCTCACTGGCGGCAGGCTGGTGGGCGCACCGGAGATTCATGCGCAGGCTTTCACCGCCACCTTCAATGGCGTGATGGATCTCTCCCACCTGACGGCGGACAGCGTGGCCGTCACCGGACGCGCGGGCGATGACACCGTCCTCCTCGCGCAGCTTCCTGCCACTCTCACGGTCAATGGTGCTGGTGGCAATGACACTGTCTCTTTCGCCTCTGCCATCGGTCCGCTCAGCCTCAGCGCCGCCAGCTTCACCAGCATTGAAAACCTGATCGGCTCCGCCAGCCACGCCGACACGCTCGTCGGTGCAGCGGGAGGCAATGTGTTTCTCATCACGGCCAACAATGCAGGGTCTCTCGGCACGCTGCATTTCAGCTCCTTTGAAAACCTCATCGGCAGCAGCAGCGGCGCGAACCAGTTTGTCTTTTCCAATCAGGCCACGCTCGACGGCAGCGTGAACGGGAATGGCAATCCGCTGGCGGTGCTCATCGTCAACGACAGCAACCTTCAGGCCGGGCAGACCTACACCATCGGCGAGTCCCTCATCTCCGTCGGCACCCGCAGCTATGCCTTCAGCGGCGTAGGCACCGTGGGGCTCAATCTCGGCGCGGGCAATGACAACGCGGCCACCAGCTTCTTCACCTTCGCGCAGAGTTTCAACAGCGGCGGCGGGAGCGATCAGCTCTTTGTCGATGGCACCAAGGTCGTCACCTCACCTCTTACCAAGACGGGCTTCGGCAGCATCAGCACCACCGGCTTTTCCACCAGCACCGTCATCACTCCCGTGCTCGGCGTCTTCCTGCAAAACTTCAATCCTTCCAGCGGCTCAACCCCATCCGAGTCCTCGCAGACAAATAACTTCAACTCCACCTCGGTTTCCAGCTTGGGCGGCATCGGCGCGCAGGGTGCTGCAGGGGCGCTGGCGGGTGGTGCGGGCATCGCCGCCACGGCTTCCACCTCGGCCTTCCTCGGCCAGACCTTCGGCACTGGCAGCGGCTCCCTGGGCGGCGGCGGCCCCGCGAGTCTAGGCACGCAGTCGCAGCTCAACTCCAGCACCTCCGCCACCGCCGAGCGCGAGCTGAACCTGAGCCTCGGCGGCGATGGCACCATCCGCCTGCAAAACGGCGGCGGTCAGTTTGGCATCTCGCCAGACGCAGGCGCGCCCAGCACGGCCTCCTCCGCGCAGTTGAACTCCGGCATCAGCCTGCTGGCACAGAGCGAGCTCTCCATCGGCGCGATTGGTCGCGGTGAAGTCCCGCTCACGGTGCAGGCAGGCGCGCAGGCCATCACCCTTGGCAATCCGCTGCCCTCCTTGATCGTGCAGCAGTTCCTCAATCAGGTCTCCACTGCAGCGTCCTTCAGCACCATGTTCAAAGCCCTCGGTGGCGATGGCACCGCACGTCTCGAATTCGGCTCCGGCAGCAGCACCGTCGAGGTGAACGGCAGGCCGGTGCCCGTGAAGATCGAAAGCGCTCTGCTCTCCAGCATCTCGCCCGGAGCCTTTGGCGAGCTCTCCCACGCCCTCGGCGGCCAGGGAGACTACGTCATCACCGAAGCCAGCGGCCTCGCCGTCATGGATGCCACGGGCAAAGCCGCGCCGCCGGTGGTGCAGAGCCACCTCCACGCGCTGCTCGCAGCCCCCGGTGCGCAGGGCCTTTCCCTCGCGCTGGGAGACGATGGCACCGCGCTGGTGCTGGTTTGGGACGGCATTGAAAACACCGCGCTCGACGGCTCCGCAGCGGGCCCCTTTGTCATCCTCAAACTGAACACCGCCACCACCCCGCAAAGCCAGGAGGAACTCGATCATGCCCTCCGCTGACCTCGCCGCCACACACCGCGCTGCGATTCGTGCTGCTCAGGCGCGTGAAGCATGCCTGGGGTCGCCCGACGGCGGCTTGGGGACAAGCCGCCGTACCGCTGCGCGCTCGGGCCGTAGGTTGGGTGTGTTTGGCGGGCAGTGCTCCCGCAATCGTCTGCATGCTCCTGCGCCAAACCGCCCGACCACCAGGACTCTCGCACGCTGGTGTGTTTGCCGTACGCTCACGGACGGGCGGGCTGTCGCCACACCCATCCTACAGCAGGGCATTCTGGCTGCCCGCTGCTCATTCTCCCTGTCTGGAAGTCAGCGAAGGAAGAGCGACATGGGAGCCGAACAGAACCAGGAGCCGCTCGACGGCGGCTTGAGGACAAGCCGCCCTACCGCCGCGCTGGGCGCTCGCATCCCCAGCGCAGGTAGGGCGGGCTGTCCTCAGCCCGCCGTCGCCGGAGCCCAGGACATCCTTGGAAACAATCAACGCAGTGACCCTCCAACGGAAATGAGTTTTGCACACCTCCCTATGCGCCCCATTTCATTCGCGCAGCTCCTGCTGCTTGCCATGACTCTTTGCGCGCTGCCTCTTACTTTGCGCGCCCAGGAGTTCCCCAATGCCACCGGGGCCGGCACGCTGGTGGACAGGCTGCAAATCCCCCGCGCGCAGCGTGCCACGGATGCCACCGCCGCTCCGCAAAAGCCTGCGCTCGACAATTCCGAGGGTGACCCCAAACCGCTCGGCGTGAACCTCAAGGCGCTGCAGCTCATCTCCAAGCCCGCCAAGTCCCTGCCCAGAGACATGCGCAACGTCCTCGTGGTCGATCCCGCACTGCATCTGCCCGCCGGGCTCGCAAATTCATTGCAGCAGGAGTTCATGGGCCAGCCGCTCAGCATGGCCCTGCTGAACCGCATGGTGAAGAAGATCAACAAAGCGTACCAGACCACCGACTTCCCGCTGGTGGACGCCTACCTGCCGCAGCAGGACATCACACGCGGGCAGGTGCAGGTCATCGTGCGCGAAGGCGTGCTGGGAGAGGTGAAGGTGGAGGGAGCCAAGCGCTCCAATCCCGCCTACATGGCCCGCCAGGTGCGCCTGCAACCCGGTGAACGCATCGACACGCGCAAGATCGCCAGCGACGTCGCCTGGCTCAATGAGAACCCCATCCGCAATGTGAACGTCGTGTACGAGCGCGGCAAAAAGGAAGGCACCAGCGACGTCGTCCTGCAAACCAAGGAGAGCCCTCCCGTCAAAGCGTACGTCGGTTACGCCAATTCCGGCCTGCGCGCCACCGGGCTGAATCAAATCTCCGGCGGCATCACCATGATGCAGCTATTTGGCACCGAGCAGTCGCTGAGCTACAACTTCACTGGCAATCAGGAACTCGACCGCCTCAAGGCGCACGCGCTCATCTGGGACATCCCCCTGCCCTGGCGTCACCGGTTGCAATTGCTGGGCGTGTATGTGGACTCCGCCACGCAGTCCGGGCAATCGGCCGGCATGGTCGGCGTGAACGGCAAGAACCGCCAGCTCACCGCCGCCTACACCATCCCTCTCGCCAGCGCGTGGAGCAAGATGACCCACAAGGCCACCTTCGCGCTGGACTACAAGAGCACCACCTCCGACATCCTTTTTGGCGGCTCCACCTTCTCCCAAAACACCGCCGAAGTGCTGCAGTTCCGCGCCGGGTACAATGTCATGGTCACCGATTCGCTGGGCTACACCCGCTTTGGCATCTCCACCATTTTCAGTCCCGGCAACGTGCTCGGCCACAACAACTACGCCGCCTTTGACAGCCTGCGCGCAGGCTCCCAGGCCAAGTATTGGTATGCGAAAGCGGAGCTCGACCGCCTCATCCGCCTGCCCCTGGGCTTCTCCGCGCTCATGCACACCGCCGGCCAGTACTCGGATAAACGGCTGCTGCCCACCGAGCAGATGCTCGCAGGCGGCTACCAGACTGTGCGTGGCTTCAATGAAAGCTCCGCGCGCGGAGATCGTGGCATCATCGCCAACCTGGAGCTGAATCTGCCACTGATGCATCTGGCGAAGTTCGGCGGCAAAAACGCCGACAACCTGAACACTTTTGTCTTCTACGATTTCGCCTACTTGGAGAGCGTCGGCTCCTACGCCACCGAGCCCAATCTCAACCTGCAAAGCACCGGCGTGGGCCTGCGCTACAGCCTCGGCACGCACATGGACCTCCGCCTCGCCTACGGCTGGAACCTCCGCAGCACGGGCCTCGTCAGCGCGCCCTCAGGCCGCTTGCACTTTGGCATGAACGTGAAGTATTGACCTTCACATGAAGCGTCCCCGCAGCCCGATGTCACGCATGACGCGCTCAAACACCCAGCGCCCCGGAGCGCGGGCCTCCGAGCCCGCAGCAGGTCGTCCGCGTGCGGCAGGTGGTTTCTCACGTTGCGTGTGGCAAGCAGGACGACGTTGGAGGTGCGAATGTGAAAGGAAAATGCGGAACGCCTGCTGCTGGCGGAGTGCTGCGGACTCGGAGGTCCGCGCTCCTGTAGCTCTTGTTTCCTCGGCAGCGACTCACGCTCAGCCACATTCTTCAGCCTCAACGAGGCTGCGGAATCCAGCGCAGGGTCTCCGCAGCACGATGTCACGCATGTCGCATTGCCGCGCGAAGCGCCCTGGAGCGCGGAATTTATTCCGCAGCACTCCGCCAGCATCCCTGGCTCCGCATTTTCCTTCCGCATTCCCCTTCTGCATTCGCATAGCAGCGTCTGCAATGAGTCCCGCCGCGCACTCGCTGCGCTCAGCCAACGCTGCGCCAACACCTTCACGCTCCCTCCGCAAAGCACGCATGGAAACGCTCTCCGCCGTGTTGTTTAAAAATCAAAGGCACGTTCGAATCTGCCGCAAAGGGTCCAAGGTGCAGAGGTGGCAGAGATTGAATCCAGCCTTTGCCCCTCTGCGGCAAACCGAACGCCCTCAGAATCACTCCGCCGGAAATCCGTTGGGTGGGGAGCTCCTCTAACCGCCGCCTGCCCTTCACGTCACGCGCCCCACAGCCCACATGAGAAAAACGAAACTCCGCAGCCTGCGCTTTGAATTCCTCCTGCTGCCCCTCGCTCTGCTGCTGGCGCTGGGCTTCAGCCAGACCCATCTCGGCGAGGAACTGGAAAACCTCACGCTGGACTGGCGCTTCAAAGCGCGCGCCGCCTCAGATCCACCTGCAGACCCCGAGGTGCTCGTGGTGGGCATTGATGAAGACGCGCTGGCCAAGCTGGGCCGGTGGCCTTGGAACCGCGAGGTGCATGCGCAGCTGGTGACGCTGCTCGCCACGCGACCGCCAGCGGCAACGGCGTTTGATCTGCTCTTCACCGAACCCAGCGCCGACCCCAAGCAGGATCAAGTGTTTGCCGATGCGCTGGTGCAGTCCACGACCTACATCACCGCAGCCGCGGCGGAAACCTTGGAGCACAGCAAGAAATTCGAAGCTGAGTATGTGGGCAACACCAAGGCCATCGCGAACTTCAAGGGCGACATCCGCCATCTCATTGGCAATGACACCGTGCTGCTGCCCGTTACCATCATCGGCGAGAGTTCGCATGCCGGACTGGTGAATTCACCGCCGGGCGCCGATGGCGTGCGCCGTCAGATCCCGCTGGTGGTGCGCTGCGGCACACGCGTCTTTCCCAGCCTCGTGCTACAGGCCCTGCTCACGCTTGAAGCCGTGGAGACCGATGCCGTGGAGGTGGTGCTGGGCGACAGCATTCGCATCCAGGGCACGCACAAGGCGTGGCAGATCCCCATCGACGCGCGCGGGCAGATGACGATCAACTACCGCCATCCCGACACCTTCAAAGTCTTCCCTTACGCAGGGCTGATGGGCAGCCTGCTGGAGTTCAAAGACAAGGAATGGCCCAAGGATCGTCCGCCCGTCGCAGGCCAGATTCTCTTCATCGGTCAGACCGCCGCAGGCCTGGCAGATCTCGGCCCGACTCCGCACGGTCCGCAGACGCCGCTGGTGCTGACGCATGCCAATGCGCTCAGCAACATCCTCAGCGGTGACTACCTCAAGCAGCCCGACTTCCTGCAGTTGATCGGTGTGTGGGTGCTCATGGCGCTGCTCACCATCTTTCCTGTGCGCTACGGTCCCATCTGGCTGGCCCTGCTGGCCCCCACGCTGATCATTGGGGCCTACGTTTTCACCGCGTTTTATCACTTCCGCTTGGAGAGCCTACATCTCCCACTCGCGTGGCCCGTGCTCGGGTTCATGCTGGTGGAGGGCTGCGCCATCCTGCACCGTCTAGTCATCGAGTTGCGCGCCAAGAGCCGCATCACCGGCATGTTCGGCACCTTCGTGTCGCCGCATGTCGTCAAGCAGATGATCGCCTCCGGTGAAGAACCCCAGCTGGGAGGACACCAGGCGGAGATCACCGCCTTCTTCAGCGACATCGCCGGCTTCTCCGCCTTCTCCGAGAAGCTGACGCCCGAACGTCTGGTCACGCTGATGAACGACTACCTCACCGAAATGACCGACATCCTGCATGATAACGGCGGCACACTCGACAAGTTCATCGGCGACGCCATCGTTGGCATGTTCGGCGCACCGCTGACCTTTGCCGGTCATGCGCACGGCGCCTGCCGCGCCGCCCTGCTCATCCAGAAGCGCCAGATCGAACTGCGCGAGAAATGGCGAAAGGAAGGCACCTGGCCGGACATCGTCTATGAAATGAAGACCCGCATCGGCCTGAACTCCGGCCTCGCCATCATCGGCAACATGGGCTCACGCCGCCGCTTCAACTACACCATGATGGGCGACACCGTGAACCTCGCCGCCCGCAGCGAGAGCGGCGCGAAGAGCTACGGCGTGTACACCATGATCACAGGGGAGACCAAGGCGCTCGCCGAGAAGCACCAGCAAGACATCACCTATCGCTTCCTTGATCGCATCATCGTCAAAGGCCGCAGCAAGCCGGTAGAAATGTATGAACTCGTCGGCTTTACCGATGAAGTCTCTGCCCAAACCGTGGAGTGCCTGTCCTTGTTTGAGCAAGGCATCACCGCCTACCTCGCGCAGAACTGGGATGAATCCCGCGCCCTCTTCGAAAGCTCCGCCACCCGCGAAATCCACGAAGACGCCAATCCCTCTCTCGTCATGATCGCGCGCTGCAACGACATGAAGCTCAACCCACCCGAGGCGGACTGGGACGGCGTCTATGTGATGAAGACGAAGTGAGGGCTGGCGCGCAGCCAGCACCCCGGCGCGCGGAATTTATTCCGCAGCACTCCGCTAGCACCCCAAGCTCCGCATCCCTCCACACATCCGCCTCCTCCAGCGTCGTCCAGCTTGCCACACGCAACGCACGCAAACATCCGCCCCACGCGGACGACCCGCTGCGGAATCAATTCCGCGCTCCGAAGAGCATCCTGCTCAGAAACTCCTGCCGCCATAGCCCGTCCCGAACCCGGAATAGCCTGACTGTGGCGTGGCCTGCATGAGCGAGGAGTTCATACGGTACGACGAGCCTGCGTTGTTCATCTGCGCGGATTGATTGAGATTCGCCGCAGCTTCCTGCGACTCGGCGGTCTTCGCTTCAGCCAGCCGCTCCTCCTGCCCGTGCAGCACGTTCACCAGGATCACCCGCTCCTTCTCGCTGATCTTCCCCGTGGTGGCGGCCTTGTTGATCTCCATCAGGCGCGGATGCTCCGCCGCATACTGATTCAGGAAGGTGTTCATCTTTTCCGGGCTCCATTTGCCCTCCAGCGGCTTGCCCACGGACTTCTCCGCGACCAGTGCCGCCTCGCCCCCCTGATGAATGTAGCCAACCTCCACCGCTCTCCGCGCAAAGGCTTTCGCCTCGGCCACGCTGCCCACATGATACACCTCGGTGGTGGTCTGGCAGGACGAAAGCAGCGCAACAGTCAGAAGAAGAAAGAAGGATTTCATGCGCCGAATGTGGAGAAACTTTCCCCCGCCACAAGCCAAAGTAGTTGAGAGCTGGGGAAAGTAGTCCAGAGCTTTAGCTCGCTCTGGACAGCGCACGCGCATCACCCCAGAATCCAGAACGAGCCAAAGCTCTGATCTACTTTCCCAACCCCATGACGTCCCGCCCACTGCTCCTCCTCGCGCTGCTCGCTTCCGCCTCCTGCGCGGTTGCTGCTTCTCCCGTCTTCGAAAGCCCCAAGGTCACCACCGCTGCGAACTCGCCGCGTCTGGTCAAAGTGGACGTCTCCCTCAAAGGCGCGAAGGAATTGTACCTCGTTGTCTCCGACGAAGATGGCCTCAGTTGCGACTGGGCGGACTGGCTGGAGCCGAAGCTCACCATGGCGGACGGCACCACCCAAGATCTCACCAAGCTCAAATGGAAAGCCGCCACCCAGGGCTCGGGCAGCACGCGCGTCGGCAAATCGACAATGGGTGATGCATTGCTCGTGGGCGGCCAGAAGTTTGAGAGCGGCATCGGCACGCATGCGCGCTCCGTCATCGTCTATGATCTGCCGCAGGGGGTGGAGCGCTTCACGGCGCAGGCGGCCATCGATGACGGCGGCATGGAGCGCGGCGGCAAGGCCAGCAATGCCTCGGTCAAATTTCAGGTCTATACCGAAACGCCGCCCAATGCTCCCAAACCCGCGCCTCCCATCGTGGACGACGGCAAGACCACCGTGCCTGCGGACATGTTTGCCGTGCCCGAAGGTCTCGAAGTCACCGTCTGGGCCACCTCGCCCGCGTTGTTCAATCCCACCAACATCGACTTCGATGCGCAGGGCCGTCTGTGGGTCGCGGAAGGCGTGAACTACCGCAGCAAAGGCAGCCGCAGGCCGGAGGGCGACCGCGTGGTCGTGCTCGAAGACAGCACCGGATCTGGCCGTGCGGACAAGAGCAGCGTTTTCGTGCAGGAGTCCGCACTCGCAGCGCCGCTCGGCGTGGCCGTCCTGGGAAACAAGATCGTCGTCTCCCAGCCACCGGACCTGCTCGTTTACACCGACGTGAATGGCGATGGCAAGTTTGATCCCGCCGTGGACAAGCGCGATGTGCTGCTCACCGGCTTTGGCGGCAGGCAGCATGACCATAGCCTGCACAGCGTCACCGCCGGGCCCGATGGCCAGTGGTATTGGAATCAAGGCAACACGGGCGCGAAGTTCACCGACCACTCCGGCAAGACCTTCCGCATGGGCAGCCCCTACATGATGCAGGACATCGCCGGGCAGAAGAGCGACGACGGCCACGTGTGGATCGGCGGCTTCTCCGCGCGAATGAACCCCGATGGAACGAACGTCACCATCATCGGCCACAACTACCGCAACAGCTACGAGCAGACCATCACCTCCTTCGGCGACCTGTTCCAAAGCGACAACGACGACCCGCCTGCCTGCCGCGTCTCCCCCGTGATGGAAGGCGGCAATGCGGGCTTTGCCTCCGCCGATGGCCTGCGCTCCTGGGGTGCGGACAAACGCCCCGGCCAGGACACCCCGACTGCCGAGTGGCGGCAGGAAGATCCCGGCACCATGCCCGCAGGCGATGTCTATGGCGGCGGCTCCCCCACCGGCGTGGCTTTCTATGAAAACGGCGCGCTCGACAAGAAGTGGAACGGCCTCCTCCTCGCCTGCGAAGCCGGCAAGAACGTCGTCTTTGGCTATCTGCCCAAGCTCGATGGCGCAGGCTGGAAAATGGAGCGCTTTGATTTCCTCACCTCCAACAAGGAAAAGGAATTCGCCGGTTCCGACTTCCTCGGCGGCAAGCCCTCCGGCGAACTCAAAACCCGCTTCCGCCCCAGCGATGTGACCGTCGGCCCCGATGGCGCGATCTACGTGGCCGACTGGTTCGACGCCCGCGTGGGCGGTCACGGCACGCTGGATGACCGCTACACCGGCACCATCTACCGCATCGCGCCCAAGGGCTTCACCTCGAACGTGCCAGCGGTTAAACTGGACACCACGGAAGGCCAGATCGCCGCACTGAAAAGCCCCGCGCCAAACGTGCGCTACAACGGCTTCACCGCGCTGAAAGCCCAAGGCGCGAAAGCTGTGCCTGCCGTCGCCGCCTTGCTCAAAGACGACAACGCCTACATCACCGCACGCGCCGCATGGCTGCTCGCGCAGATGGGTCCTGAAGGTATCGCGCAGGTGAAACCCTGGCTGGATTCGAAGTCTGAAGATCAGCGCCTCGTGGCCTACCGCGCTCTGCGCCGTGCCGGTGTGGATGTGCTGGCGATGGCTGCGAAGATGGTCACCGATTCCTCCGCCGCTGTGCGCCGAGAAGTCGCACTGACATTGCGTGAAGTCCCCGCTGCCCAAAGCCTGCCGCTGCTGGTGAAGCTGGCGCAGCAGTTTGACGGCAAAGACCGCGCCTACCTCGAAGCCTTGGGCCTCGGCAGCGAAGGCAAGGAAGCCGAAGTCTATGCCGCCGTGTGCCAGGACAAGCCGGCCGCTTGGAATGATGCCGAAGCATGGATCGCCTGGCGCATGCACCCTGCCGCTGCGGTGGAAGCCTTCAAAGCCCGCGCGCTGGATGGCGCGCTCACCGAAGAACAGCGCAAGCTCATGCTCACCGGCCTCGCCTTTGTGAAGAGTCGCGAAGCCGCAGGCGCGATGATCGAACTCGCCAACACCAAGGACTTCCCCCTGAAGGAGCTGGCCAAGTGGTGGCTGCTCAATCGCAAAGGCAACGACTGGCAGTCCTACGATGTGGAAGGCGGCATGAAGGCGCTGGGCCTGTATGATCCTGCCAAGGTGAAACTCGTCGCCGCCGAGATGCCGCCTGAACTCAAGGACGCCCCCAAGCTGCCCACGGGCGCCGAGATCGCCCAAATCCCCGGCGATGCCAAGCGCGGTCAGGCCGCCATCGCCGTCTGCTTCACCTGCCACAAGGTCGGCAAGGTGGGCGTCGAATTCGGCCCCGACCTCAGCACCTTCGGCAAGCAGCAGCCTTCTGAAGTCATCGCCAACGCTATCGCCCATCCCTCCGCCGACATCTCCCATGGCTTCGAAGGCAGCGAAATCAAAACCAAGGACGGCCTCACCATCAGCGGCATGATCCTTTCCAGCGGCGACCCCGTCATGATCAAGTGCATGGGCGGCCTCGTGCAGACCGTGCCCAAGGAGCGTATCGCCAGCATCCAGAAGATGACCCGCTCCCTCATGTATCAGCCGCAGCAACTCGGCCTCACTCCACAGTCCATCAGCGACATCGTGGCGTATTTGAAGAGCCTCTGATCTGGGAAAGAAAGTACTCGTGAGCTTTAGCTCACTCTGGAAAGCGCCGCTGCATCCAGAACGAACTAAAGTTCGTGAGTACTTTGCCCCCTGCAACATCCCCGCTTCATCGCCTGTATGAGAGAGCATGCTCCGCTCCCTCCTGCTCTTCCTCGCGCTCTGCACCGGCATCGTGTCCGCTGAAGTCACGAACATCGGCTCCCGCCGTGAGCTGTTTGTGGACAAGCTGCTCATCGACCAGATGAAGGGCACCACGCTGCAGCTGCACCACCCTGAAGACGCCGGCGTCGCGGT
The DNA here is from genome assembly GCA_025360015.1 of Verrucomicrobiota bacterium. Taxonomy (GTDB): domain Bacteria; phylum Verrucomicrobiota; class Verrucomicrobiia; order Verrucomicrobiales; family Verrucomicrobiaceae; genus Prosthecobacter. The sequence continues at coordinate 47,948 of JANYCZ010000076.1, forward strand.
GAAATTTGACCAGCCTTGGGAAGGCCGCTTCAGCGCCTATGCCACCGTCATTCACAATGACGAGGCCAACAAATACCAGATGTACTACCGGGGCAACGCGGGCTTTAAAGACGGCACCAGCGGCGAAGTGACCTGCTACGCCGAATCCGCCGATGGCAAAACCTGGGTGAAGCCCAAGCTTGGCCTGCACGAGCTCAATGGCAGCAAGGACAACAACGTCATGCTGGCCAATCTGGCCCCCTACACGCACAACTTCGCACCCTTCATCGACCGCCGTCCCGGGGTGCCCAAAGAGCAGCACTACAAGGCCCTTGCGGGTCTCGGCGGCAAGTACGGCGGTCTCAGCGCCTTCGTCTCGGCGGACGGCATGCTCTGGCAAAAAATGCAGGAGGCGGCCGTCATGACGAAAGGTGCCTTTGATTCACAGAACGTGTCCTTCTGGTCTAAGGCGGAGCAGTGCTACGTGGCCTATTTCCGCGTCTTCACCGGCGGCGGTGTCGATGAAAAGACCTGGAAACCCAAGGGCGTGCGTTGGGTCAGCCGCGCCACCAGCAAGGACTTCCTCACCTGGAGCACCGCCGTGCAGATGACCTGTGACCAGCCGCTGGTGGATCACATTTACATCAGCCAGACGAATCCCTACTTCAATGCACCGCACCTTTACATCTCCACCGCCGCGCGCTTCATGCAAAACAAGGAGGTGCTCGACGAGCACGCCAGGAAAGACCTCGCTGAGGACACCAAGCTCTACCCCGCTCTGATTAAAGACTGCTCCGAAGCCGTGCTGATGACCAGCCGTGCCGGCACCACCGCCTACAATCGCAGCTTCATGGAGGCCTTCGTGCGCCCCGGCCTGGATTTCCGCGACTGGACCAGCCGCAGCAACTACCCCGCCTGCGGCGTGGTGCAGACCGGCCCGGCGGAGATGTCCCTGTATGTGGAGCGCCACTACGGCCAGGCCACCGCGCTGCTGCAGCGCTTCTCTCTGCGCCTCGACGGCTTCGCTTCGCTGCATGCGGACTATGCCGTCGGTGAGATGACGACCAAGCCCTTCACTTTCACCGGCAAGGCGCTGCACCTGAATCTGTCCACCGGTGCCGCAGGCTCCGTGGCCGTGGAAATCCAGGATGCCGAGGGCAAGCCCCTCCCCGGCTTCACCCTGGACGACTGCCAGGCGATCTCCTACGACGACATCGACCGCGTCATCACCTGGAAAGCGGGCAGCGATGTCTCCGCCATGGCCAGCAAGCCCGTGCGCCTGCGCTGGGTGCTCAAGGATGCGGATGTGTATTCCTTCCGCTTTGAATGATTGGGGAAAGTAGTTATGAGCTTCAGCTCGTTCTGGAAAAGCTCCGCAGCCTCCAGAATCCGGAACGAGCTAAAGCTCTGGAGTACTTTGCTCCGCGCCCTTGGCCATGGAAAGCGTTCACGCCGAGAGGCAGTGCTGCCTACACCCTGGTCGGAAAGCCCGTTCGTTTGCGCTGGCCACGCAGAGGCACCCCCCCCGGAACGAACTAAAGTTCGTAAGCCCATTGCGGCTCCGAATGATTCTCTGGCGTTCGCACCGGAAACAAGGAACCATCGAGCGGGTGCGCACGTATCCCCGCCTGTAACTCATCAATGGACATCTCGTCAAAAACATTCTCCGCCAAAGGCTTCGTGCTCCCGCACACTCTGCCCGTGATTGTGCTGGACGACTGCTACCACTTCCCCGCCTGCCATCTGCCACTCTTCATCTTTGAAGAGCGCTACCGTCGCCTGCTCGATCACGCCCTGCACACCGACCGCATGTTCTGCGTCGGCGTCTCCAGCGGCTTTAATGACGTGCTGCCCGTCACTACCGCAGGCTTGATCCGTGCCTCCGTGAAAAACCCCGACGGCACCTCGCAGGTCATGCTTTACGGCATCTGCCGAGTGCGCATCACCGGCTGGGAGCAGACCAAGCCCTTCCGCATCGCCCAGGTGGAGCCCGTGCTCACCCAGCACGCCCCCTCCAAAATCCTCCGCCAGCTCAAATCACGCGCGCTGGATCTCCTTCCCCCGCCTACGGACGACAGTTGCGCCAGCATGCAGCAAATGCGGCAGGAGCTGGAAGAAATGGATGAAGCAGAAGCCGTCTGCGACATCATCGCCTTCCATTTTGTACGGAAAAAAGCCGCACTGCGTCTTCTCCTCGAAGAATGCTGTCCGCAACGCCGCTACGAGAAGCTCATCAGCGAGCTGGAAAAGGCGCAAGGCTGCTGAACAACGTACTCCAGAGCTTCAGCTCGCTCCGACAAAAGTACTCCCGAGCTTTAGCTCGATCTGGAAGAGGGTCGCATGCACACAGAATCGGCAAAGGCCAAAAGCGCAAGGGAACGAACTTTTGCAGGATCTAAAAACTTCAGCACGCAGCGCATGCAAGCAATTGAAGAATCCGGTCACTCTCTTGCCAATTTCAGCGCGCCGCATGCCCCAAGCATCCAGATCGAGCTAAAGCTCTGGAGTACTTTGCTGAGCCCTCACGCCTCATCCCGCACCGGATTCGTCAGCGTCCCAATCTGCGCGATCTCCACGCTCACCGTATCCCCATCCTTCATAAACACCGGCGGCGTACGCGCCGCGCCCACGCCATGCGGCGTGCCGGTGAGGATCACCGTGCCGGGCATCAGCGTGGTGCTGCCGCTCAGGAATTCGATCAGCGTCGGCACATCAAAGATCATGTCGTCCGTGTTCCACTCCTGCATCGTCTCGCCATTGAGCACTGTCTTGATGGCGAGGGTGTTCGGATTCGGAATCTCATCCGCCGTCACCAGCACGGGACCCAGCGGGCAAAAGGTATCAAACGACTTGCCACGGCACCACTGGCCGCCGCCGCCATGCTTCTGCCAGTCGCGTGCGCTCACATCATTGCCGCAGGTGTAGCCCAGCACGTATTGCAAAGCGTTCGCCTTGCTCACGTTCTTGGCCGTCTTGCCAATGACCACCGCTAGCTCCGCCTCGTAGTCCACCTTGTCGCTCTTGAGATGCGTCGGCAGCAGAATGGGCTCTCCCGGATGCTGCACCACGTTCGGCAGTTTCATGAACACCACCGGATGCTTGGGCAGCTCCGCCTTCGTCTCCTCCGCATGCTTCTTGTAGTTCAGCCCGATGCACACAATCGCAAACGGCTGCACCGGCGCGAGCAGCTTCGCCACTTCCGCCTTGCGCTCCGTCACCCGATGCTCCCCAAAGATGTCCCCCTCAATCACCAGCGCCGTGCCATCGGCCTGCTGCGCTGCGTGAGCGATGTTTCCCTGGGAGTCGGCGTAGCGGATGACTTTCATAAGTTCGTGATTTGGGCTTTAGCCCGTGATTGGAAGTTTGGAAACTGAATCAGCCGGGCGTTTGTTCCACGCCACCAACTCTTCATACTTCGCTCCCGTGCCGCCAAACAAATCCAGCGCACTGCCCACCGTGCCGTCCACGCGGCCATGGCTCAGTTCATCGATGCGCTTCAGATCATCCAGATGGCGGATGCCGCCCGCATAGGTCATCGGCAGCGGCGAGTGCTCGCCGAGGAAACTCACCAGCGCCTCGTCAATGCCCTCGCACTTCCCCTCCACATCCACGGCATGGATCAAAAACTCCGCGCAATGTCCGGCGAGAAAACGCAGCGACTCGGGCGTCACATCCAGCGTCGTCAGCGTCTGCCAGCGGTTCATCGCCACCGTCCAGCCCGTGGCCGTGGCCTTGCAGCTCAGATCAATCACCAGCCGCTCTTTGCCCGTCGCTGCGACCATCTTGTCCAGTCGCGTCTGATTAAACGTGCCATCCGTTTCAAACAGGTAGCTCGTCACGATCACATGGCTGGCCCCGGCCTCCAGATACTCCGCCGCATTGCACGAGCGAATGCCGCCGCCGACCTGCAAGCCGCCCGGAAACGCCCCTGTGGCCGCCTTCGCCGCGTCCTCATTCCCCTTCCCCAGCAGAATCACATGCCCGCCGGTCAGCCCATCGCGCAGATACAGCTCCCCATACCACGCCGCGTCCCGATCACTCACAAAGTTCGTCTTCAGCCCCGTGCCATCATCCCGCAACGACGAGCCCACAATCTGCTTTACGCGGCCGTCGTGAAGGTCAATGCAGGGTCGGAATCGGGTCATGGGAGGGAAATAGAAATCTTCCTCTTCCTCCTACTCCTACTCTTCCTCCCTTCAAGGCTGGATCTTGCGAGAAGCGTCAGAGCCGGCAGGCAGGCACGTCTGGCGTAGCTCCCCTCTTGACCTCCGCCTCTTCTCTGCTTTCTTCCACTTGTCCATGACCACCACCGCCACGGCTCTGCTTCTTCTTTCCCTGCGACTTACGCAAGGGTAGGCGGCCCGTGTTTCCTCGTCATGCCCCTTGCCGTCACGTCACGGCAGTTTCTAATGCCGGAATACCACCGGCCCTTCTCAGCCTCTCTACTTTCGTCTTCTCATGTTAAAAGATCCGTCTTCCAAGTATCAGCCCTTCCCGCTGATCAGCCTCCCCAACCGTCAATGGCCCACACGCCACCTGACCCATGCGCCCATGTGGTGCAGCGTCGATCTGCGCGATGGCAACCAGGCGCTCGCTGTGCCGATGAACGTCTCCCAGAAGCTCGAAATGTTCGATGCGCTGGTGAAGTGCGGCTTCAAGGAAATCGAGGTCGGCTTCCCCTCCGCCTCGAACACCGAATTCAGCTTCAACCGCCGCCTCATTGAGGAGAAGCGCATCCCTGACGATGTCACCATCCAGTGCCTGGTGCAGGCGCGCGAGGATTTGATCGAGAAGACCGTCGAGTCGCTGTTGGGCGCGAAGAAAGTCGTCATCCACATGTACAACAGCACCTCGCCCGCGCAGCGGAAGTACGTGTTTGGCAAAACGAAGGAAGAGATCATCGCCGTGGCCGTCAAAGGCGCGCAGATGATCAAGGACCGCCTGCATCGCCTCACGGAAGGCGGCACGCAGGTGACCTTGCAGTATTCGCCTGAGAGCTTCAGCGCCACGGAAGTGGAGTTTGCCAAGGAGATCAGCGAAGCCGTCATGGACGTGTGGCAGCCGTCGCCGCAGCACAAGATGATTCTCAATCTGCCCGACACCGTCGAGGTGGCCATGCCCAATGTGTATGCCGACCAGATCGAATGGATCTGCACGAACATCAAAAACCGCGAGAGCCTCATCATCAGCCTGCACACGCACAACGATCGCGGCACTGGCACCGCCGCCACGGAGCTGGGCCTGCTGGCTGGTGCCGACCGCGTGGAAGGCACGCTGTTTGGCAATGGCGAACGCACGGGTAATTTGGACATCGTGCAGGTGGCCATGAATTTGTACATGCACGGCATCGCCCCGGGCCTGGACTTCAGCGACATGAGCGGCCTCATCCACATGTATGAGCGCACCACCGGCATGACCGTCGCCCCGCGCCATCCGTACAGCGGTGAACTCGTCTTCACCGCCTTCAGCGGCAGCCATCAGGACGCGATCAAGAAGGGCCTCACTGGCTACGACGAGCACAAGACCATCTGGGATGTGCCCTATCTCACCATCGACCCCAACGACATCGGCCGCGAATACCGCGAAGTCATTCGCGTGAATTCGCAGAGCGGCAAGGGCGGCGTGGCCTACCTGCTGGAGAGCGAATTCGGCATCGAACTGCCCAAGGACATGCAGCGCGACTTCGGCCCCATCGCCAACGATCTGGTGGACAAGCTGGGCCGCGAAGTCACCGCTGCCGAATTGAAAGGCATGTTCTGGCAGGAATACATCGAGCGCGAGACCCCCTTCGCCCTCCATCACTTCCACGCCGATGGCGTGGACGGCGTCTTCACCTGCCGCAGCAGCCTGGTCATCAATGGCCAGGAACGCGGCATCACCGGCACAGGCAACGGCCCCATCGCCGCATTTGCTCACGCCTTGATCAAGGACGCGGGAGCCCCCCCCTTTGAAGTCGCCACCTACCGCGAACAAAGCCTCAGCTCCGGCAGCGAAGCCAGCGCCCTCGCCTTCATCCAGATCAAAACTGCCAATGGCAAAACCATCTGGGGCGCAGGCGTGGACACGAACATCGAACTCGCCTCGATCAAAGCGGTGCTCAGCGCGGTGAACCGCGCTTCATAAAAGTACTCGTGAGCTTTAGCTCGTTCTGGATTCTGGGAACTGCCCAGCCTCCCAGAACGAGCTCATTTCATGCCCGTAAGCATTGCCGCAAGGGATGAAGCTCAGGTTTAATTTCAAGAGGCCTGTTGTCACCTCCGGGACGTTTTCATCCAAACATGGCAAGGTATGGAAATTATAAAAGCAAGGTTGCCGCCACGCACGGTTCGCGTTTATTAGCCGTCTCGTGGCTCACACATTCCCAACCATCCCTGCGCTGGCCCGCGTGAATCTCTTCCCGGCACCGCGAACATGAGCTACCAAATCTCGAATCTACTTCTTAATTCCTTTGAGAAGTCCGCGCAGGAGGAATCGCTTCGCCATGCGGGAGATCGCACGATCGAATACACCCGGAAGATGAAATTGTTCGGGTATGTAACCTGCGCTCCTCTCCTTGGAGTACTCCTTTATTTCGGTCTCACCGTGCCGCCAGCAGACCGACTGCCAGCGATCAGTGGTCTTGGCAGCTTGTTTTTGATGATGCTGGCTTTTGCAATGGAAGTTGGCCTCGCTCGCATCACCTACGAAGATCGTGGAATCCGCACCCAGTCAGCGTGGCGGTTTTCACGTTTCATCCCATTCTCTGACATCAAGAGCTGTAACTATTCCTTCTCCGCACGCTGGTACCAAATTCGCACGCAGCATTACGGCACCATCCATATTTCGATTTACATGCGGGGCATCCCCGATCTGCTGAGAATTCTCCCCTGCCTTCATCCAGGTTATCCGCCGGTGAACAAGTATGGCGAAGCTCTTGGCAATCCCAATTCGCTGCAGATACTTCCGCCGACCATCATCATCGTTCCAGCCAAGCGGTCTGGGGCCAAGGTGGTTGCGGCCGTCCTTGTCATTCTTGGACTGGGATCATTCGTTGGGTGGGCTTTGTATCCCATGCCAGAGCGCTCTCAATTCACCGAGCTTCAAGGACAGGTGGCCGAAATGTCCACGGAGCCCGTGGGAAAGCGCGATGTCCTGTTGAAGCTCCGCCTGGCAGATACACCCGCTCTACTGACCTGGTCCTCAGACCGGGCCAAAGACGCAAGCCTGAACGGGCTCTTCAAAGAAATACGTCGTGGTGATCAAGTCAGCGTGCTCATTGCGAAAAGCGATCTCGCCAATGCGTCCAAAATACAAGCGCCAGTGGATGCTCCAATACGGTTTATCGGACTGCGCACCCAGCAGAAAGAGTACCTGAGCTTCGAAAGCCATCTCCTCTGGCACCGGGAGACCCAGTACACCTTCATGCTGGCGGGAATCACCTTCCTGGTGATTGCCACATCCCTCTTTTTCGGCGGCCAAAAGAAAGCTGAAGTCGCGTGATCGCTTCGACGATCATGCCGTCTAGGTTGTCAGTCGTGAAGGGCTTGCAACCATGAAGACACTCTCCGGGCGGACAAAGGACTTGGCCGATCTCCAGAACCTGGGTATCCTGCCCGCAGATGAAGAGAAGCCCGAACCAGTTTAAAGACACGGCGCGTGGAGTGTCTACGGACATGTCTGCGGCGGCAGTCTCACGCCGTGTGCGCATATGGATCAACTATGGGCGACGGGTCGTTCCATGGCAGGAGTAAAAGACAAAAAAGTGACCGATAAAAAGTAAGGAACGACTGCTCAATGCCCCTCGAAATCCCCGACTACCCTTTCCAAGCCTACATCTTCGACTGCGACGGCACGCTGGTTGACTCCATGCCGCTGCACTACCTCGCCTGGACTGATGCGCTGAACCAGCACGATGCTCCCTTTGTCTTCACCGAGGAGGAGTTCTACGCGAGCGCTGGCATGAAAGAGCAGGACGTGGTCAGGCAGCTCAACGCCAAGCATGGCACGAACCTCGACCCCGTCAGCGTGGACGAGCTGAAGATGGAGATCTTTGCGAAGCGCATTCCCGAAGTGCAGGCGGTGGGCCCCGTGGCGGATTTTGCCAAATCGCTCTTCGGCCGCTTCCCCATCGCTGTAGCCTCCGGCAGCGAAGAAGCCACCGTGCGCGGCTGCTTGACCGCCACCGGCTTGATCGACCTCTTCCCCATCATTATCACTCCCAAAAAAGTGAAGCACGGCAAGCCTGCACCGGACATGTTCCTCCTCGCCGCAGAGCAGATGGGTATCGCCCCGAGTGAGTGCCTGGTTCTGGAAGATGGCAACAGCGGCATCGTGGCAGCGAAGGCAGCGGGGATGCAGTCGGTGTTCATCCCCCGGACATTGAGATAGCTGGCCGAAAAAGTGGAAAGAAGAGAAAAAATCAGAGCTTCTGATTCCGGTTTTTCTCCTTCTTTCCTTTCTTTCGGCTAACCAAGTTTGGATCGGTTCGTCCACGCCTTCCAGCAGGTCACGAAGCCTTTCGCGAAGTCCTGCGGCCGTGCGTCCACCCAGGCGGTGATGTCTTCGGGCTTGAACCAATCGCCGGTGGCCACTTCTTCAGGAAGGCAGCGCACGGGCCCATCATGCCTCGCGATGCGGAGCTCGACGAATTCGTGGTCGGTGTTGTCTCCGGCGGGGATTTGCGCGGCCAGCTCCGTGGCTTCGACGTGGATGCCCACTTCCTCTCCCAGCTCGCGCACGGCGGCGCTGGCGTAACCTTCGCCGGCATCCAGATGACCGGCGGCGCTGCTGTCCCACTTGAGGGGCGACACATCCTTGAGATGCGAGCGCTGCTGCAGATAGATGTGCCCGCGTTTATTGATGACGAAGATGTGCACCGCACGGTGCAGCAGCTTGCGCTTGTGCACCTCTCCACGCGTGAGCTGTTCGATGACTTCGTTGCGCTCATTCACCACATCAAACATCTCGCTGGCCTTCTGACCCGCATCGGCTTCGTGTCGCTGCTCGTAATGGCGGGCGATCTGAATCCACTGCGTCAGCGACAGCGCCTCTGCACGCACCATTGTCGTGACGCCGAGCGCCTCAATCAGCGACTCCCAGCCACCGGGGGCTTCGGGCAGGAGGTTCTTCAATTGCTTGCGCCGCTGGGAAAACCCCATGCGCACGAGGCGGTCAAACAGCACGTGATCAAACACCGGCAGTGTGGCGGGATCTCGCGGCGTGAGGCGGATGATGGCGCTGTCCACCCGGGGCCTGGGAACGAAGACCTCCGGCGGCACCACGCGCAGCATCTCCACATTCCAGTCCTTTTGTACCAGCAGGCTGAGCGCGCCATAGGCATCGTCCTCGCAGGTGGCAGCCAGGCGGTCGCACACTTCCTTTTGCAGCATGAAGACAGCGCAGCCCACTGGCGAGGGCGGCGTGAGCCAGTGCTTCAAGATTTCACTGCCGACGGAATACGGCAGATTCCCCACGATGCGCAGCGGGCCGTGCTTGAACCACGACCGTAGGTTGATGCGTGTGGCGTCGTTGTGGATGACTTCCACATCGCTGCGGCCTTCAAACTGGCTTTGCAGCTCCGGCGCGAGCTGGGAGTCTTTCTCGATCAGGATGAGCTTCTTGGGCCTGCCGACGAGGTGCTTGGTCAAAGCGCCCATGCCGGGGCCGATTTCCACCACCACGTCAGCTCCATCCGGCTGCACCTGATCGCCGATCCAGCGGGCGATCTCCTCATCCTGCAGGAAGTTCTGCCCCATGCTCTTGCGTGGGGTGAAGTGCGGGCGGGGAGGCGGGGCTTCGGAGCGGCGTTGGTCGCGGTATCTCATTGCCTCATCTTCCACCGTTCTGCGGTTCCATCAAACCAATCCATTCAAGGCAGCCAATACTTGACCCCCCGGCACCCATGCAGCACTCTTAAGGGTGCTTAGAACCTGCCTCAAATCCAAACTCCACCGCGCCGCCATCACTGATGCCAACATTGCCTATGAAGGCAGCATCACCATTCCGACCGATCTCATGGAAAAAGCCGATCTGTGGGTGGGCGAAAAAGTGCTGGTGACCTCCATCACCAACGGCGCCCGGCTTGAAACCTATGTCATCCCCGCCCCGAGTGGCTCCGGCCAGATCATCGTCAACGGTGCCGCCGCGCATCTGATCAACACCGGCCACCGCGTCACCATCATGGCCTGGGGTCAGAGCGAGCACCCGATCATCCCAAAACGTCTGCTGCTCAATGAGCGCAACGAGGTGGTGAATGATACGGTGCTGTGAAGAGTCGCAAGACATCAAAATAGTGGTCCGCTCAGTCCTCTGAGCGGTTTCTGGGCAGTCGTACTCGCTGGGTTCCGCACAGAGGACTGTGCGGGCCACTTTGTTGCGCCAGCCTCAGGTCTTTGGCTCTGCCATCACAAGAATACCACCATGGGCCACTTTCGGCTGTTCATGCTGCCGGGGGACTCCGTATGCTCTTGTCATGATCCAGACTGCCGCCTGCTCTCTCCTGTTGCTGTTCGCCTTCAGCTCCACGCTTTCCGCGCAGGCGGATGGCCTCAAGTCGAAGACGACTTACGCGAAAGCTTACGGTGAGACGAAAAATGCCGTGGCCGTGGATGCAGCCAAAGATCTGCCGCGCTACCCCGCAGTTGAGCCCAAGGATGCCATCGCCACATGGCAGGTAAAAAAGGGCTTCAAGCTCCAGCTCGCCGCGCATGAGCCGCAGGTGCGCAGCCCCATCGCCGTGTGCTTTGATGAGAACGGGCGCATGTTTGTCTGCGAAATGATCGACTACAGCGAGATGCGCGATGTCACACCCCACCTCGGCCGCATCTCCATGCTGGAGGACAAAGACGGTGACGGCTACTACGAGACGAGCCAGGTCTTTGCCGATGACCTGCCCTGGCCTACGGGCCTCGTCTGGGCGAATGGCGGTCTGTTTGTCGGTGCCACACCGGACATCTGGCGCTTTGAGGATAAAGACGGCGATGGCAAGGCCGAGGTGCGCGAGAAGGTCTTCACCGGCTTTGGCACCGGCTTAAAAATCCTCAATGTGCAGGGCCTCATGAACAGCTTCCAGTGGGGCCAGGACAACCGCATCCACGTGCTCGCCGGCGGTGGTAATCGCGGCATCGTCACCTGCCTGAAGCGGCCAGACGACAAAGGCGTGGAGCTCGGCGGCAAGGACTTCTGGTTTGATCCGCTCACGCTCGAGTTCGGCCTCGAAGGCGGCGGCGCGCAGTATGGCATGAGCTTTGACAACTACGGGCGCAAGTTCGCCTGCTCAAACTCCGACCACCTGCAGTACTGGGTTTACGATGACAAGTACGCGAACCGCAATCCCTACTACCCCATGCCGCCCGCACGCCAGAGCATCGCGGTGGACGGCGGCGCAGCGGAGGTCTTTCGCATCAGTCCGGACGAACCCTGGCGCATCATCCGCACACGCTGGCGCATTGCCGGTGTGGTGAAGGGCGCGGTGGAAGGCGGCGGTCGTGTGAGCGGTTACTTCACCGGCGCGAGTGGCACCACCATCTATCGCGGCGATGCCTACGGCCCCGAGTTCGTGAACAACAGCTTCACCGGAGATGCAGGCGGCCAGCTCGTGCATCGCAAGATCATCAAGCCCAGTGCGGACGGCATCAGCCTCATCGGCGAACGCCCCGCCGACGAGCACGGCTTTGAATTCGCCGCCAGCAAGGACACCTGGGTGCGTGTGGTGAACTTCGCCAACGCCCCCGACGGCTGCCTGCACATCTGCGACATGTATCGCGAAGTCATCGAGCATCCCTGGAGCATCCCTGACGAGATCAAAAAACACATCGACCTCAACAGCGGTAACGACCGCGGTCGCATCTACCGCATCGTGCCCGACAAAGGAGCAGAGCGCATCGGTCAAAAGGTGGCACTTGGCAAAATGAGCACCGAAGAACTCGTGCAGACCCTCGGCCATCCCAACGGCTGGCACCGCGACACCGCGCAGCGCTTGCTGTTTGAGCGCGAGGACAAAGCGGCGGTGCCGCTGCTGGAGATGGTGCTCAGTGGAAACAACCCTTTGGCGAAGCTGCATGCGCTGGGGGTGCTTCGTGGCCTCAATGCGTTGAATACGTCAATAATCAGCAAGGCAATCTCTGATAAAGATACTTTTGTTGTGGAAGCCGCTCTACGTTTGTCTGAGGCTCTGCAGCCAAGCGCGGCAGGTTTTGATGAAGTCGCGAAGGTAATCAAGGAGCAAACGCGAAGTGGCGCCATGCGTGTTCATTTTCAAATTGCACTCACTGCAGGCGAATTTCTAAAGGATGCCGATCTCTTCGACAAGCAGGCCTCAAAACAGGTGCCTTCCTCAAGCCGCAGCCCAATGATTTCCAGTGTCGCTGAAATGGTTCTTCATGACCTGCCGACTAGTGATCGTGTGGTTGACGCCTTCTTGTGTGGAAACCCAGATGTGAGCATTGCCCTGGTCACAGCCATCTTTTTTGACAGAGCCGAATTAGACAAAGCGGAACCAGCAGAGCTCAAGTCTATATCGAAGATCATTCAAGCAGCGGGTAGCTCAGCTAAAACGGCTCATCAGGCGGAACGTGATAGAGGTGGAAAGACCAATGCTTCACTTCTTGTTGGTTTAATTGCATCAACTCCCAGACCGGAGTTCATCAGTGCCTTGGCCACCGGATTCAAGAAGGCAGGGATCAATCTTGCTGACGCCGATACCGACCATAAGCTCAACATCGTCTTCACCAAGGCTGCAGCAACCGCAGCCGACACCACGGCGACTCTTTCCTCACGCCTCGAATCCATCCAACTACTCGGCCTCACCTCTTCCAAGGAAGCCACCGACGCATTGACTCTATGCCTCGCGCAAGGTCAACCCGATGCGGTGCAAGCAGCGGCGATTCGCACACTGGCGCAGAGCAGTTCACCCGCTGTAACAAAGACACTGATTGCAGGCTGGCCCGGCTTCGGCGTCACAGCCAAAGAAGCCGCTCTCGATGCTCTCCTCTCCCGCGAGGACCGCGCTCTCGTATTGCTGGAATCCGGCGTGGTGAAGCCGACGGAGTTCTCCGCTTCCCAAGTCCAGTCGCTGCTCATGAACAAGTCAGAGAAGGTCGCTGTGGCGGCAAAGACGGCGCTGGCATCCGTCATTCCGCCATCGCGTGAGGAAGTGATGGCGAAGTTCAAACCCGCAATCGCCGCGAAAGGTGATGCGACGAAGGGGCAGATGCAGTACATGGCGCGTTGCGTGGCGTGTCATCGTGCTGGAAACATGGGCTTGCAGCTCGGACCGGACCTCATCACGGTGAAAACCAAGGGCCGCGAGGCCCTGCTGACGGCTATTTTGGAGCCACACAAGGAAGTCGCGTCTCAGTTCATCGCCTACACAGTCGTCACAAAAGATGGCCAAACACTGGTTGGAATTATTACGAACGACACCGCGTCCAGCATGACGCTGCGGATGATGGGCGGGATGGAGAAGACCTTGCAGCGTTCGGAAATCAAAGGCAGCAGCTCCACGGGCCAGAGCCTGATGCCCGAAGGATTGGAGACCGGCATGAGCGTCGAAGACATGGCCAATTTGCTTAGCTTCATTGAGGGACAGTAACCCCCCCTTAAAACTGATCCTGTTTTTCTTTGCAGCCGCCGCTGTCTGCGCTCCTTTGATTCTTCCATGAAGACAACCCCCGTTACCTTTGAAGATCTGCAGTCCTCCGTCATCGCCGTGCCGCCGCTGTGCCGGAACAAAGATCTGTCTTTGGCCAAATCGCAAAACAGCCGCCTGATCAAGCACATGCACAAAGGTGGCATCCGCACGCTGCTGTACGGGGGCAATGCCAATCTCTACAACATCGCCCCAAGCGAGTACCACTCCCTTCTGAAGATGCTCGTCGATGTGTCTCCAGAGGACATGTGGATCATCCCATCCGTCGGCCCGATGTATGGCACGGCAATGGATCAGGCCCGAATTCTGAGCGAGTTCGCCTTCCCCACGGCCATGCTGCTCCCGACGTTGTTCCCATCCAAGCCTGCCGGTGTCGCCACCGCCATCCGCCACTTCGTGGAGAAGTCCGGCATCAAAGCGGTGCTGTACATCAAGGACGGTGCCTACGTCACTCCAGAGATCGCCGCCGAGCTCGTCAATGACGGCCTCATCTCCTGGATCAAATACGCCATCGTCGAAGAAGATCCAAAGAAGGACCCTTATCTCAAGAAGCTCCTCAAGCTGGTGGACCCCAAGCTCATCGTCAGCGGCATCGGCGAGCAGCCATCCATCATCCATCTGCGTGACTTCGGTGTCACCGGCTTCACCGCGGGCTGCGTCTGCATCGCCCCTTCGCGCTCCACCGCTCTGCTCCAGGCCATCTTGAAGAAAGACTGGGACACCGCCGAAGCGATCCGCGAAGAATTCGTTGCACTCGAAGACCTGCGCAACGCGCACAGCCCGATCCTCGTGCTGCATCACGCCGTCGAGCTCGCAGGTGTGGCCCAGACCGGCCCCGTGATGCCACTGCTCACCGAGCTTCCGGCGGCCTTGCTGCCGAAGATCGAGAAGGTGGCCAAGGCGCTTCTGGCGAAGAATGGCTGAGTGGGAAGTTAGGAAGTTGACGGTGGTTGACGATTGTTCCAAACCACTGGCTGACTCCGTGATCAACAGAGCATTAGTCCCTGCCAAATGCGCCGACGTTTGAATTGACGGTTTGTGACAACTCACGTCATGGATGTGCGTACACTCACGCCATGACCTCACGCCGTCGCTTCATCCACTCTCTCTCCAGCACCGCCCTCCTTGCCGCTTCCGGTGGCATCCTTGCCCAAGAAGCGGCCAAGCCCACCCGCAAGCTGCGCAAGGCCATCATGGGCGGCACGCTGGGCATCAAGGGCACGCTCATCGAGAAATACAAAGCTGCCAAGGAAGCGGGCTACGAAGGCGTCGAGCCCGCTGGGGGAATGAACCAGCAGGAGGTGATCGAGGCACTCGGCCAGTCGGGCCTGCAAGCCGCCAGCGTGTGCTGCCACACGCACTGGAAGCAGACGCTCACGCATGATGATCCCAAAATCCGCGAAGAAGGTCTGCAAGGCGTGCTCACCACCCTGCGCGATGCCAAGGCCTACGGTGCCGATTCCATCCTCGTGGTGCCCGGTGTGGTGAGTGAAATGGTGCCTTATGACGTCGCCTGGGAGCGCTCCATCGCCGAGATCAAAAAGGCCGTGCCGCTGGCCAAGGAACTCGGCGTGAAGATCTCCATCGAGAACGTCTGGAACAATTTCCTCCTCAGCCCGCTGGAAGCTGTGCGCTATCTCGATGAAATCGGCGACCCCATCGTGGGCTGGCACTTCGACATCGGCAACGTGCTGCGCTACGGCTGGCCCGATCAGTGGATCAAAATCCTGGGCAAGCGCATCAACCGCATCCACGTCAAAGAATACAGCACCAAGAAGATGAAGGACGAAGGCGTCTGGAAAGGCTTCGACTGCGACCTCACCCAAGGCGACAACAACTGGCCCGCCATCATGAAAGCTCTCGACACCGCAGGCTACACCGGCTGGGCCATCAGCGAGCAGCGCGGCGGGATCAATCCCGACGGCCTCAAGCTGCTCACCGAGCGCATGGACAAAATCTTCGCAATGTAAGCATTCGCGTCAGTCTTCTGAAATTCGTCATTCGTCATTCTGGTTTCGTCATTCCTCCGCATGCCCTCCGCCCTCGCCATCTTCGCCCATCCTGACGACATCGAATTCGTCGCCGCCGGAACCCTGCTGCAGCTCAAGGCGCGCGGCTGGGACATCCACTACATCAACCTCTGCACCGGCAATGGCGGCTCCGTGCAGATGGACGGCCCCACGACCACCCAGAAGCGCCTGGAGGAAGGCCAGGAGGCCGCACGCATCCTCGGTGCCACGTTTTATCCGCCCATCTGCGATGACCTGGAGCTGACCTACTCCGTGCCCTTCCTGCGCAAAGTAGCTGCCGTGGTGCGCATGGCAAAGCCGAGCATCGTGCTCACCCATGCGCCTGCGGATTATATGGAGGATCACATGCAGGCCTGTCGCCTCGCCGTCACCGCCGCATTCTCCCACTGCATCCCGAATTTCCAGACGGATCCCCACCTGGATGCCTACCTGCACGATGTGACCGTTTATCACGCCATGCCGGTTGGCTTGTGCGACCCGCTGCGCCAGAAGATCCAGGCCGGGGCGTATGTGGACACGACCAGTGTACATGCGCACAAGCGAGAAGCCCTCGCCGCGCACGAAAGCCAGAAACACTGGCTCGATGTCAGCCAGGGCATGGACTCCTACCTCATCAGCATGGACGAAACCTCCGCTGCCGTCGGCAAGCTCTCCGGCCAGTTCGAATTCGCGGAAGGCTGGCGCAGACATCTCCATGTCGGTTTCAGCTCGAAGGAGATCGACCCGCTCAAGGATGCGCTCGGTGAGCTTTGCCTCATCAATGAGGCGTATGAGCAGGCAAAGGCGGTGCCGGTCTGAGTTAAAAGTTTAAAGTTCCAAGCTTAAAGTTGGCAGCCAACTCGCTCCCAACTTGAAACCTTCGAACTTTAAACCATTAACTTGGTCCATGCCCGCACCGCTGACCTACCTGCTCGTTGACGGTCATAACGTCATCAACGCCTGGCCGGAGCTTAAGCGTGAGCATCGGGTCGCCTCACGCCGTCATCTGGCGCGCACGGAGTTGCTGAAGCGCCTGCGCCATCTGCAGGACATGAGTGGCATGCAGGTGGTCGTGGTGTTTGATGGTGCGAGGCAGGGCACCAATGAGGAACGCGAGCCGCAGGGCCTCCAGATCATCTATGCCGATCCAGGCACCACGGCGGACACCATCATTGAACGCCTTGTAGCCAAATACATCCAAGAGCGCCCCATGCGCGTGTCTTCCGCAGACGGCATGGTACGTGAAACGATTCTGTCACTTGGAGCCGAGTGGTTCAGCCCTGAAACCCTCCGCAGCCTGTGCGATGGCGCAGAAAGCAGCATGCGCAGCCGCCTTGCCTGAAACCGATTCACGCTCTATAATCCGTCTCCCATGAGATTGATCCACACCTTTCTGTTCCTCACGCTCGGCCTCTCCGCCGCCCTGGCGCAAGCGCCCAAAGCGGGCAAGCCCACCCCCCTTTCCGACGAGGTCAGAAAACTGCTGCTGGAGGCCCGCGACATGCGGGTGAAGCAGCGCTACACCGACGCGCTGGAGAAACTGGATGCCGCCGAAAAACTCGCCCCCAATGTGGCCGACATCTACGCGCTGCGCGGAGACATCTACCTGGCGCCCCGGCGGCGTGACTTCGACCTCGCACTGCCCCAGTTTGAGAAAGCGGCTCAGCTCCAGCCAGAGAGCCCGCTGCCCAAGTTCAACCTCGCCGAGTACTACTTCGTGAAGCACGATTTCACCACGGCGCTGCAGTCCTTCACGAAGCTTACTACGGACTACCCCAAGCTCCCCATGATGATCCGCCATTTGGTGCATTACAAACGGGCCCTTTGTGAGCTCATGCTGGGACACCGACCCGCTGCCGACCAGATCATTGCGGAAAATTTCACCTTCATGGATGACACTCCGGCGTACTATTTCAGCAAGGCCGCCATTTCCTTTTCGACGGGCGATCCCAACAAAGGCAATGAATGGATCAAGCGTGGCGTGGCCGTCTTTAAGGCTCCGAGCTGCGAGCCCTACTACGATGCCTTCAAGGAGCTGCGCTGGGTGCCCGACCTGGATTTCGCCCCCCCCACAGATGCGCCCAAGAAACCGTGAAATGGCGCATCGCAACCGATACCGGCGGCACGTTCACGGATTGTCACGCGCTCGACCCACAGGGCCGTGAATCGCGCTGCAAAGTGCTCTCCACCGGCCATCTGCGCGCTGTGGTGGCCGGGAGTGCCGATGCCTCGATTCGTCTTTCCGGCCTGCCTCCCCTGCCCGCCGATTTCCTCACTGGCTTTCACATCAACGCCGTTGGCAGCATGGAAGTCCGCACCATTGCCGCCTTCAGCAATACGACAGGTGAAATCACCCTCGATGCCCCGCCATCATGGCAAAGCGGCACGCTGCTGGAACTCACCACAGGTGAAGAGGCCCCGGTGCTCGGCGCGCGCATCCTGACCAACACACCGCCGGGGCGCGAGTTCCCGCCGCTGGATCTTCGCATCGCCACCACGCGGGCCACCAATGCGCTTCTGGAGCACAAGGGCGGCCGCATTGCTCTCTTCATCACCCGGGGCTTTGGCGATCTCCTGCAAATCGGCGATCAGCGTCGCAGCGATCTCTTTGCGCTTCAGCACGAGCCACGCGTCATCTTCCACGAGATCGTCTGCGAAGTGCCGGAGCGTGTCAGCGTCAGCGGTGAAGTGCTCGAATCTTTGGACGAAGCCCGAGTGCGTGCAGCCGCGCAGGACTGCATCTCCCAGGGCATCACCACCGCCGCCATCTCGCTGCTGCACGGTCACGCCCACCCGCAGCATGAGCGCCGCGTCGCCGCCATCCTGCGGGACTGCGGTTTCACCCATCTCACGCTTTCGCACCAGACCGCCGCATTTGCCAAGCTGCTGCCACGCACCCAGAGCACCGTGGCAGACGCGTATCTGCACGCGCCCGTGCAGTCCTTTCTCAATGGCATTCGTCGCGTCTCCCCCACCATGCAGGTGATGACGAGCGCGGGCGGTCTTAAATCCGCCGATGACATCCGGCCCAAGGACATGCTGCTCAGCGGCCCAGCCGGAGGTGCCATTGGCGCTGCCAATGCCGCGCGCCGACTTGGCATCACCAAGATCATCACCTTCGACATGGGCGGCACCAGCACGGATGTGGCGCGTATTGACACCCGCCCCGGCTACCGCTTCTCGCAAAACGTGGCGGGCATGCAGCTTCTCGCGCCCTGCGTCGCCATTGAAACCGTGGCCGCTGGCGGCGGCTCGATCTGCCACCTCACGCATCACGGCCTCGCCGTCGGTCCGCAGAGCGCAGGGTCAGCTCCCGGCCCCGCCTGCTATGGCAAAGGCGGCCCGCTGACCATCACGGATGTCAATCTGCTCCTCGGCCGCTTTGATCCTGCGCGCGCGCCCATTCCGCTGGATGCAGCCGCAGCACAGCGACGCTTGAGCGAGCTCCATGCACAAACCGGCGGCACCGGCACGGAGGCGGAACTCCTGCAATCCCTGCTCCGACTCGCCATTGAGCACATGACCGATGCCATCCGCCGCATCTCCATCGGCGAAGGCTTTGCTCCCGCCGATCACGCCCTGCTCGCCTTTGGTGGCGCAGGCCCCCAGCATGCCTGTGCCGTGGCCGAGTCCCTCGGCATGCAGACCATCCTTGTCCCCGAGCATGCGGGCATCCTCAGTGCCGTCGGCTTGCAGGAGGCTGTGCCGGAGCGCATCATCGAAAAAGAGATCCGCCTGCCACTTGTCGCAGCCTTAGCCATCCTGCCCGCAGAGCTGGCAGACCTGCCCCAGGGAGAGCGTACGCAAATCGCCGAACTCCGCCTCAAAGGCCAGGACACCCCGCTGCAGGTGGAGTTTGTGGATCCCGTTGATCTACCGCGTCTCTACGCTGCAGTGTATGAGCGTCTGTTTGGCTACAAGCCGCCTGTCAGTCGCGAGGTCGAACTCGTCAGCCTTCGCATCATCTTGCGCGAGGCCCAAAGCGGCGCGCAGGCTTCTGCGCTGCATGCACAGCCGCTCGACCCGACGCCCGCGCTGATCCAGGATGCCTTCAGCACCATCGTCATCGCCCCCGGATGGCGGGTGGAGAAAGTCACGGGCTTTGGCCATGTGCTGCGCTGTGATCAAGCAGCAGGCCCGGCCCCCACGCTGGAGCGCGATCTGCTGCGCCACCGCTTCCACTCCATCGGCAGCGACATGGGCGCGCTGCTCTGCCGCACCGCCATTTCCACCAACATCCGTGAGCGCCTCGACTTCTCCTGCGCGCTGCTGGATGCGCACGGGCGGCTGCTCTCCAGCGCCCCGCACATCCCTGTGCATCTCGGCGCGCTGGGCGTGTGCGTGCGCGAAGTCGCCAAGGCTGTGGCGATGCAGGCCGGCGATACGGTCATCTCCAATCATCCCGCGTATGGTGGCTCGCATCTGCCCGACGTCACGCTCATCACGCCAGTGTATGATTCAAAGCAGGCGCTCATCGGCTACATCGCCAATCGCGCACATCATGCCGAGATCGGCGGCATCACGCCCGGCTCCATGCCTGCCAATGCCACGCGCTTGATCGAAGAAGGTGTCGTCATGGCACCGCGCCACCTCATTCGTGGCGGCGTTTCCTGCTTTGATGAAATCAGCGCCCTGCTGACCTCCGCCGTCCATCCCACGCGCAATCTCGCCGACAACCTCGCGGATCTGCATGCCCAGCTTGCCGCCAATCTCCACGGTGCCGAGCGTCTGCGTGCGCTGGCAGACAACTCCCTGCAGGGCATGATGCAGAGCATTCTTGATCATTCCGCCCGCGTCATGCGTTCGCAAATCGAACGCCTGCCCGCTGCGATCTCAGCGGCGGAAAAGCTCGATGATGGGTCCGTCATCGCCGTTTCCATGAGCAAGACCGACGGAAAACTCATCCTCGACTTCACCGGCACGTCCGGCGTGCATCCACGCAATCTGAACGCCACCACCGCCATCGTGCGCAGCGCGGTGCTCTATGTCATGCGGCTCATGCTCCAAGAAGACCTGCCGCTGAACGAAGGCCTCATGGAGCCCGTAGAAATCATCTGCCCCGAGTCCTTGCTCAATCCCACCTTCACAGGCGATGCTGCATGCGATCCCGCAGTCGTTGGTGGCAATGTGGAGGTCAGCCAGCGGCTGGTCGATACGCTGATCAAAGCTCTCGGCCTGCAAGCCTGCAGCCAGGGCACGATGAACAATTTTCTCTTCGGCGGCGCAGGCTTCGGCTACTACGAAACCATCGCCGGAGGCTCCGGCGCTGGTGATGGCTATCACGGTGTGCATGCCTTGCACACGCACATGACGAACACCGCCATCACCGATCCCGAGATCATCGAACAGCGCTACCCCGTGCGCCTGCGTCAGTTCGCCATCCGCAGCGGCTCCGGTGGCCAGGGCGAGTGGAACGGCGGCGATGGCGTGATCCGCGAATTCGAGTTCCTGGAGCCGCTCACCGTCAGCCTGCTCACCCAGCACCGCGTGGAGTCTCCCTTTGGTCTGCACGGTGGCTCCGCTGGAAAGTGTGGCTGCCAGACGCTACTACGCGCTGGCACCTCATCGAAGCTCGACGGCTGCACCTCCTTTGCGGTGCATGCTGGAGATCGCGTGATCGTGGAAACACCTGGCGGCGGTGCATGGGGCTCTGCGTAAAGTTGCCTTGTTGCTGTGCAACAAGGGGCCCTGTTCCGCAGGAACAGGGCTACTTTTTCACGGCTTCTTCGCCAGCACCGTCAGCCACGGATGCGTGTCTGACATGATCAGCAAATCACCCCGCGGCTCTGTAAAAGGAATGGCATAGGCCGCAGTCACCGGCTCCACCTTGTCCGGCGCGCTGGTGACAAGCTCCACCGCAAACGGTGCCTGATTCGCCGCCACATCGGCCGCCGCTTTGAGCGTTAGTTTCACCTCACCTCCTTTGACGGGCATGTCCACGCTCTCCGCCGTGACGCCTGCGGGCAGGTTCACCGCCTGCGCTTTGATCGTCCCCTTGAAGGCACCGACCGTCTTCACGGTCACCTTCACTTCGGTGGTTTTGCCGGCCTCCAGACGATAAGCGTGCGTATCGAGCACGGCGCTGAGCGAAAGGGTGAAGGGTTTCACCGTCAGCTCATACAGATGCTCCGCGCTGCCATGCTGAAAGCGGTCGCCAACGACCACCTTGAAGTCGCCATCTGCGGTTACTTTCCAGCGCAGCGCAGGGTCCAGGCTGTCCTTGTCGGCATCATCCGCCTGCTGCAAGACTTTGCCAGCCGCATCCTCAATGCGCAGCGTGGCATCCAGCGGGCTGTGCAGGCTCTGCGCATGCACGTTGATTTGCAGATCGTCCCCTTTTTTGACGGCGATGGCGTATCGATCCTCCTCAGCCGCCTTGCTGATGCAGCCATGGACCACCGTAGGCAGCGTGAGTGTCTCCGGCTCGTTTAAAACCGGCGCAGCCTTCGTCTCGTCCGTCACCGTGAGCCGATACACATGGTTCGCACTGCCTTTGAACGCAACGTCCGCTGCTGGAGGATGCACAAAGGCGAAGAGTTGCACGAACAGCGTGCCGTCTGCTGCGGGCGTGTGCTCTATGCGCGGATCCAGATTGTGCGAGTCATGCCCAGCGGCGATCTCGACGCCCCGGTCATCCAGCAGCCGCATAGCAGGGTCCATGGGGGAGCCGAGAGCATAACCATGCAGCTCCAGCGTGATGCGTTTGCCCTTCTGCACACGGATGGCGTAGGTATCCACATCGCCCGTTTTCTCCAGCACGCCATTGATTGTCACGTTCATCCTGGCTTCGGCCTTCTTCGCATCCGCCAGCGTGTCGTTGGGCTCCTTTTCGAGCACCTCTTCAAACCTGCCCACTTCAATGATGCGCGGGGGCGACGCATCGGTTTCGCTGTACAGACGCACCAGACACGGGCCAGGCACGGCATCTTTGGCGATGTTCAGAAAGAACTTCTTCGGCTTGTCACCGCCCAGCACCACGACATGCGGATCGCTGCTCCAAGCCAGGAACGTCTCTTTCTCCAACCCCTTGCCGTTGATCTGCGTCTCAACCCGGCTG
The DNA here is from genome assembly GCA_025360015.1 of Verrucomicrobiota bacterium. Classification (GTDB taxonomy): domain Bacteria; phylum Verrucomicrobiota; class Verrucomicrobiia; order Verrucomicrobiales; family Verrucomicrobiaceae; genus Prosthecobacter. Next base: position 70,620 of record JANYCZ010000076.1, read on the forward strand.
CCGATCTGCCCACCGGCGGGATAGAGGCTGTCAAACGTAGGCGGGGCAGCGAGCGCTGAAGTTGCGAAGGCTGAGTTAAAAATGACCAACGCCAGAGCAAACCGGCCATTCGTCATTCGACATTCCGCATTCGACATTTTTCGCTGCATCACGCAAACAGCTCGCGGATGGGTCTGCCGCCGTTGATGAGCTGCACCGGGCGGCCGCTGCTGGTGTGCAGAACCTGATGCGGATCAATGCCGAGCTTTGTGTAGAGCGTCACGGCAAAGTCTTCCGGCGAATAGATGTTGTCGCTGGCGTAGTAGCCCTTGGGATCGGTGGCACCGACGATGCCGCCGCGTGGGACTCCCGCGCCTGCGAAGAGGATGTTCATCGCGCCTGGCCAGTGGTCACGGCCCGCGTCTTTGTTGATCTTCGGCGTGCGGCCAAATTCTCCCAGTGCGATGACCAGTGTGCTTTCCAGCAGGCCACGACGGTCGAGATCGGTGAGCAGACCGGCCATGCCCTGATCAAACTTCTGCACGTGATCCCCTTTGTAACCTTTGAAGAGATCTTTGTGATGATCCCAGCCGCCATAGTTCACGGTGACAAAGGGCACGCCCACTTCCACAAGGCGACGCGCCAGCAGCATGCGCTGGCCCACATCGTTGCGACCGTAGAGATCGCGCGTCGCGTCGTCTTCGAGTGAAATATCAAAGGCTTCCTGCGCCGGCTTGGAGGCGATCAGATCCACCGCCTGGCCGTAGAAGGTGTCAAAGCTCACCGCCGGGTCTTCCGCCACGGCATCGTTCAGGCGCTTCATGCGGTCCAGCGAGTGGCGCAGTTCACGGCGGGCAAGACCGCGCGCATCGGAAATCTCAGAAGGCAGCACGACATCGCGCACCTTGAAGCCCTTCGCATTCGGGTCACCACCCGCAACGAACGGCGCATGCTCCGCGCCGAGGAAATTGGGACCGCCGCTGCGCGTGATGGTTGGTAGCGTCATGTAGGCGGGCAGGCCGTTCTTGATGCCGCGCTTGTAGCTCACCACGCTGCCAAAGGAGGGGTGAAAGGTCACGAAAGCACCGCAGCCCACCGGCACGGGTGTCGGCGCGCCAGTCATCATGTAATGATTGCCGCCGCCGTGGTTTGGATCCTTGTGCGTCACGCTGCGCACCACGGTGAACTTGTCCGCCACCTTGGCCAGATGCGGCACGCTTTCGGAGAACCGCACGCCCGGGACGCTGGTGGGGATCGTGCCGAATTCGCCACGGATCTCGCTCGGAGCATCCGGCTTCGGATCAAACATCTCGTAGTGCGACGGTCCGCCGTCCAGCCACACCAGAATGCAGTTCACCGGACGCGCCAGTGAAGGCTGCGGAGCCTGCGCTGCCATGGCCCGCGCACGCAGCAGATCCGTGAAGCCCATGCCACCGCCCGCAGCCGTGAGACCGAGCTTCAGGAAATCGCGCCGCAGGTGACCGGCGCAGTTGTGGGTAAGACGAGACATAGGTGGCCGAGGAAATTACGCTACTCCAAGGGGGTTCTTGCGAAAGCGAACAAAAGTACCAGCTTCAGTGATTAAACACGAATTCCGCCGAGTTCAGCAGGCTCCACAGCACATCCTCAATCGCCGTCTGACGATTCGCCACGACCACATCGAGTGCCTTACCGGCAATCGCCACTTCTTCGGGAGTGGGCAGGCGTGAGTAGCAGGCGAGGTAGAGCTCTTCCAGGATCTGCTCCGGCTTCAAGGTGCTTTTGGCCAGTTCACTCACCCGGCCTCCATCGCTGCTGAGTTTGCCTTGGAGCGTGGTCGAGTTCATCATGTGCAGCGCCTGCACCACGCTGGGCTTGGCATCGCGTTCGCAGGGACATTCGGAGCTGGCATTGGGGCGGCCAAAGGCGTCAAGGAACTCGCTCTCCAGCTTGTGATTCCACGTCTGCTTGGCCAGCGTTCGGCCCGGTGTACCGGTGAAATTAAAATACGTGCCCGTCACGGCACCCACGGCATCCATCAGCGTTTCCGCAGGAAGTCGGCGGCGGTAGCTGCGGCTGTAGTTTTTCAAATCCGCGAGGTTAGTCTCGTTCGGCAGGCTGCTGAGGCGATAGGTCTGCGACAGCATGATGGTGCGCATGAGGTGCTTCAAATCGTAGCCGTGCTTCACGAAATCCTGTGCCAGCCAGTCAAGCAGCGGCGCATTGCTCGGCGGGTTCGAAGCGCGGAAGTCATCCACGGGATCGACGATGCCACGGCCCATGAAACTGGACCACACGCGATTAACGACCGCAGGCGCAAAGTAGGGGTTGTGCGGGCTGGTCATCCAATCCGCCAGCACGGTGCGCGGATCCTGCGTTTCAGCGATGGCTATCTCCTTATCCGCAGGCGGGCGCGGTTTGAGCATCGCTTTGGTGACGGGATGCTCGATGCCCGCATTGCCCGGCGCAAACCACATCTGCTCGGGTTCGCCGCTGATCGGCGCGGAGATCCCCTGCCCTTTGCGCTTCATCTGCGTGAAGAATGCGGCCATCTGATAGTAGTCCGTCTGATCCCATTTCTCCGTCGGGTGGTGATGGCACTTCGCGCATTCAAGACGTACGCCGAGGAAGATCTGCCCAACAAACGTCGCGGCATCAATGGGCTCGCGTTTGTCACGCCAGATCGCCATGGGGCCGTACTGATGCGTGCTGCCCTGGGCTGTGAGAAGTTCGCGCACCAGGCGGTCCCAGGGCTTGTTCTCGCGGAAGCTCTGGCGGATCCACTGATCCAGCAAAAAAACCGGCTTCACGCCCACGCGGGAAGGATTGGGCCGCAGCAGATCGCCCCACTTGATGGCCCAGTGGTCGGCCCACTCAGGGCGTTGCAACAGCGCATCCACCCACTCCTCGTACTTTTTAGGATCACTATTCGCAGCAAAGGCGCGGGCCTCGGCCACGGTGGGCAGCATGCCGATGGCATCCAGCGTGCTGCGGCGTAGAAACTCCGCATCCGTGCAGGTGTCGCTGGGCAGATGGCCGAGCTTTTGCAGGCGCGCATACACCAGCTTGTCGATGTCATTGCGCACAGTCAGCTTCGCGTAGCTTTCCGGCGGCAGCAGCTTGTCTGCAGGCACCGCCACGCGCGAGATGGCCACCTGCCCCATGTAGCGCGCCACGATGACGGTCTCGCCGCTTTCCTGCGTGGTTTTCATGTGGCCGTCTTCATCCACGGCGGCGATGGCTTTCTCGGAAGAGATGTAGTCGGTCAGGCCCGTCACATCGCGTGTGGTGCCATTGCTGTATTTGGCCGTGACCTTTAAAATGCCCGCGTCATTCTTGCGGTAAGTCTTCTCGACAGGCTGCACCTCGATCCCGGTGAGCGCAGGCTGGCCGGGCGTTTCATACGGCATGCCCTGGCGAATCCATTCAGCGATGGTCTTGGCCGATTCCGAGTCCGGCTCAAAGCGCTGCCCGCCTTCATGCTGCACGCGCACAGTGGATTTTTGCAGCAGCAGACTGTCTTCCGGCAAAGCGGGAAACACACGGCGGCCACGCGAGTCCTTCACCAGCTCCATGTAGTCGCCCCTAGGATCGTAGGCGAAGATGGAGAGCTTGAAGCCCGCCTGTCCCGAGGACTTCGCATGACAACTGCCCAGATTGCACCCCGCCTTGCTGAGCACGGGCAAGATGTCCTGTGTGAATGACAGCGCCTTGGGATTCGGCGCGGCAGGCGCAGACACAGGGCCGTTCAGCTTCGTGAGCTTTTGTTTCTCATCGAGTTGGAAAACATCGCCCGCATCCGTGGCGGCAAAGATGTTTTTGCCGTCCGCAGTTATCACAGCGGTGTTGGGTACACCTTCGAGGGTGGCGAGTTTCTTCTCTTTGCCCGAGGTGAAAGCGAGCTTCACGCCATCGTGCGCCTTCAATTCAGTGACACCATGGACGATGCCATTGTCTGTAAAATACGTGAGACTGGTGGAGTCCGGCGACCACAGCAGCGCATTCACCGGCGCGGCTTTGTCTCCCAGCAGCATGATCATCTCCTTGCTGGCGATGTCCCAGACCTTCAGGTCTTTGTCCGCGCTGCCAGTGGCCAGCCATTTGCCGTCAGTGCTGAAACCCAGCGCCACCACATGGCCCACATGCCCCTCGATTTTGGCGATCTCCTTCAGCGTGGTCGCATCCCACACCTTGGCCTGATTGTCAGCGCCGCCGGTGGCGATCTGTTTGCCATCACGGCTCAAAACAAGACTCAGCACATTGTCCGCATGCGCCTCGACTGTCTGCGCAGGCTTCGGCTCGCCGAGCTTCCAGCGATGCAGCATGCCCTTCAAACTCGTCGCTCCATCCGCGAGAATCAGCGTGGCATTGTCCGCTAGAAATACCATGCCCGTCACACGCCCCTCCAGCGGCGCAGTCAGTGTCTGCGCCAGCTCCCAGGCCGGTGCCTTCCACACCAGCACGCTCCGGTAGCCACCCGCCGCCAGCAGCGCGCCGTCCGCACTCCACGCCAGCGACTGCACCACGTCCTTGTGTCCTTCCAGCGTGGCGACCACCGGCGCATCCTTCGCCGTGACGTCGCGAATCAACACCTGCTTGCCATGACCGACCGCCAGTCGTTTGCCATCCGCGCTCAGCGCCATCGCCGCCGCAGGCGTGTGGCTCGCAGGCAGCGCGACCAGTTTGTCCGCAGGCGTGAGTTCACCGAATTTCTTCAGCGCCTCATCATCCCAGGGCGCGCCGTCATTCACCCAAGCTTTGAGCAGATTGACCTGCTTTTCCGGGATCTGCTTCTTCGGTGGCATGTGCGCGTCGCCCGGATCATTCAGCGCCTTGATCAGCGCGCTGTGATCGGCGTCTCCGGTGATCATGGCGGCACCGTTTTCACCGCCCTTGAGGGTCTGTTCGCGCGTCTCCAGAGAGAGGCCGCCCTTCTTCTTCTCCGCATTATGACAGCCGAGGCACTGCGTCTTCAGCAGCCCCATCGCCTGCGCCGGATGCACCTTGGCCACCTCTGCGGCGAGCGAGGAGGTCAACAGAAAGAACGCAAGAGCATGGCGGCAGAAAATCATGAAGGGGCGCAGGACTACGGCATGATACGCGGCGCTCTTGCCGGACGTTCCACCAAAGTACTTCGGAGCTTTAGCTCGCTCTGGAAAGTACTGGTGAGCTTTAGCTCGTTCTGGGAGGGGCGCACGTCACACCCAGAATCCAGAACGAGCTGAAGCTCATGAGTACTTTCTACGGAGCTTGCGCCTTTCGTTCAACCAGCCCAGCCCCAGGGAAACGACAAACAGCCCCACCGAGATCAAAAACACCCCCCATAGCGGCTGGGTCATGCCAATGAGAAACTGCAACGACTGCCGGGGCAGCGGCACGGCGTGGATCAGCATCAAATGCACCACATACAGCAGCAGCGACTCCCTCCCCGCGAGCCGCAGCCAGCCGGTGCCTGTGCTCACGCGATCCGCCAAGCAGGCTACCACTACGGCGGCCATCATCAGCCAGCCCAGGCGCTCCAAAAAGAACTCCGGCGCACCACCCGGCCAGGGGGAATACGGCTGCGCAAAGGCCAGCAGCGCCCCCAGCGCGAAGACCAGCGCCGCGTGGCGATCCCCCTTCCCGTTCCACAGCCCACGCGTGAGAAATCCCGCAAGGCCAAAACCCACCCATGGGAACAGCGCGAACAGCGAACCCTGGTTGCGATTCAAATACTGGTCGATGAACAGCAGGCCCGTATGCCAGTTCTCCGCCGACTTTTGCAGGCCCACAAACAGCACCAGCAGCACCGCCACCACCGCATGACGCCAGCGCCCTAGGCGCTCCGCCAGCAGCATGAGCATGCCGCTGATGGCCAGGCAGTGCAGCACATTGACCGTACACGCCGCACGCCAGGCCTGCGCATGGAACAGATTCCCCCAGGGGACATACATCAGGTAGGCGATCAGGAGCACTATCAGCAGCCGTTTCAATGCGGGTAGCAGAGGCTTGGGCCGCCCTACCGTGATATGCTCCCGCACAAATCCGGCGATCCAGAAGAACGCGGGGGCGATCAGGCCATGGTAATAGCTCAGCTCGTGATACCACGCGGTGTCCTGCAGGCGGGCATCAAGAAAAGTGTTTGCCGCGTGCGTCCAGACCATGCCCAGCACGGCCAGCCCCCGGAAGAGATCGAGCCAGAGGAGGCGTTTGGTGGGAGAAGGCACGCGGCGAGAATAACTAAATTGTTTCCAATCACAAGATGGCGCTCATGCCGTCGTTTGTTACAGCTTCCCTCTCAACCATGAAGTCAGCCCTCCTGCTCTCCCTCCTCATCGCAAGCTCCGTGCCTGCCGCCGAAGTTTTTGAAGCCGCGCTCGGTCGTGAAACCGAGCTGCCCAAGGGCAAGGAGGCAGATGGCATCCTGGGCGATTTCGTCCTGCGCAGCGACAAGGTGGAAGCCGTGATCTCGCAGAACTCTCCCGGCCGCAAAGCAAACATGAGCACCTTCTACGGTGAAGACGGCGTCACCCCCGGCTGCCTCTACGATTTCACCTTGCGTGGCGCGAACAACGACCAGCTCGTGGTGTATGCCCCCTGCGGCCACGGCCATGTGAGCTTCGTGAAGATCGTCAGCACCCAGGAAGAAGGCAGCGCTGCCGTGGAATCTGTGACCACTGCCGCAAAAAACAGCGGCATCTTCAAGCGGCATGAGTACCGCGTCAAAGACGGCGTGCAGGGCATCTTCATCACCACCACGCTGCGCAACGAGACCGACAAGCCGCAGAAGACCTTCACCAAGTCCGACTTCACCCGCTTTGAGTCCACGGGGACGACAAGCGACGGTATTTTCTGGGCGGATGCCATCAATCCCGCGCACAAAGGCAGCTACGCGCTCGGCACATTGAATCTGGCTGGCATCGAGAGACTGGAGGACACCATCGAGTTGAAGTCGCAGCAGGAAGTCGTCATCTCGCGCTTCTTCGCGGTCGGCACCTCGCCTGCGCAGGCCGTGGGTGAAGTGCGGTCCGTCAAAGGTGTCAAGCTGGGCACCGTGAGCGGCGTGATCGTGGATGCCAGCGACAAAGGTGTCGCCACCGCGACGATCTTGATGCCAGATGGCAACGGACCCATTCCTGGCTACCCGGATGCCGAAGGCAAGTTCAGCCTCAAGCTGCCACAGGCACCCGTGAAACTGGTCGTTGAGGACCAGGGCCGTGCGAAGACTGAGATCTCCATCACCGTGGACAAGAGCGCCCACACCGCAATCAAGACCGTCATGAAAGACGCCGCGCGCATCCGCTTCGACATTACAGACGAATCCGGCAAACCCATCCCCTGCAAAGCGCATTTCGCCCCCGTTGACAAGGACGCACCGAAGCTAGATCTCGGGCCCAAATGGCGCGCGCATGGCTGCGTGGACCAATACATGAGCGAGAACGGCCAGTTCACCCAGCAGCTTCCTCCGGGCAAGTATCGTGTCGTGGTGGTGCGTGGTCCAGAATACTCGCACCTGGAGCAGGAAGTGACCGTCGAGGCCGCCAAGGAATCGGTCTTCAAAGGCACTCTCAAACGCGTGGTCGATACCAAGGGCTGGATCAGCGCCGACTTCCACAATCACAGCACGCCCAGCGGTGACAACGTCTGCGACACGGATGGTCGCTTGATCAACATCGCCGCAGAAAATCTTGAGTTCACCCCCACGACCGAGCACAACCGCTTTTATGACTGGGAACCGACGATCAAGGCCCTCGGCCTTGAATCCTACATCAAGACAGTCAAAGGCATCGAACTCACCGGCAGCCGCCAGCATGTGAATGCCTTCCCGTTCGAACCCGAACCGCTCAAGCAAAACGCCGGTGCGCCGGATTGGAATGACGATCCGCGCATCACCGTGCTGACTCTGCGCCGCTGGCAGGGCGAGCGTGCGGACCGCTGGATTCAGTTCAACCACCCCGATCTCTCCAACATGTTCATCGACCGTGACAGCGATGGCATCGAAGACGGTGGCTTCGTCGGTGTGGGCGGCATGATCGATGGCTCGGAATCTCAGAATGGTGCAGGCACCGACATCCTGGCAGATTCACCGTTTCGCCTGAGCCGCCCGGCCGGTTCGCTGGCCATGAAGGTCAGCGCAGTCCGCGAATTCGTCTGGCGTCAGCTCTTGAATCAAGGACTGCGTGTTACCGCTGTCGGTGTGGCGGATGCGCATTCCGTCTATGGCAACGGTGTCGGCTGCTGGCGCTGCTACCTCCCCAGCAGCACCGATGAGCCTGCCAAGATCGAATGGGCCGAACTCTCCCCGCATGCCAAGGCGGGCCACTTGGTGCTGAGCACCGGCCCCTTCCTGGAAGTGCTCACGCAGAACGGCAAGATCGCTGGTGATGATGACCGCGCCACGGGCGGCATTGACCTGAACGTGCGCGTGCAGTGCACCGACTGGATGGACATCGACCGCGTGCAAGTGCTGGTGAACAGCCGCCCTGATCCCAAGCTCAATTTCACCCGCGCCTCCCACCCGCAGATGTTCAAAGACGGCGTGGTGAAGTTCGAGGAAAAGATCCACGTGCCGCTGCAGCACGACGCCCATCTCATCGTCGTCGCCATCGACGAAGACGGCGACGAAAAAACCTGCTACGGCACCAGCGATTACGCGAAGATCCGCCCCTGCGCCTACAACAACCCCATCTACGTCGATGCCGACGGCCACGGCTTCACCCCCAACGGCGACACCCTCGGCTTCGAACTCCCCACCGGTGGCCTCAAAGTGGATGCTGCGAAGGAAAAGCTCATGCGAGCCGGCTTGATCAAAGAGGGCGCGCCGTCTGCGGCACCACCCCCTGCTGCCGAGCCGAAGAAGACCGAGCCGAAGAAGAAAAAGAAGAAGTGATGATCGGTGCCGCCGCCCTCCTCGACACGCCACAGGTGCTGAAAAGGACTGTGCGGTGACAGCGGGCTTCATGCATTGCCACCTTTGCTGCGATGTGTTAGCGTCGTTGTATCATGACCACTGTTGCTACTTCTATTCCCGACGATCTGCGTCTGAATCTTCACCAAGGCGAGGAAATCCAGTTTCACGCACTCGTGCAGAAAGACGGTAGTTTTCTCGTCACCAGTGTACTTCATTGTCAGCCGCCACAGGCCTCGCCTGCACCATCAGTACCAGGTGATGCCCCGCGGACGTTGAGCGACTGGGCGCACAAGTGGGCAGGCACCCTGCATCTTGCAGAACGCGACAATACACAATCTCTGCGCGACTCCTATCTGACGGAAAAATTCGGTGCCTGATTCCTGCTGACTATGCGCGTTTTCATCGATACCAACATCCTGCTTGATGTTGTTGAGCAGAGAACCCCGCACTACGCGGACAGCTTGGCTGTGCTGGAACGAACCGGTGCAAATGGGGATCAGGTTTACATGGCCTGGCACACTCTTGCCAATGTGTTCTACATTTATGGAAAGAAGGCCGGTGTGGCCACTGCGCGGCAGGCGCTTCAGGAGTTGCTGCAAGTCGTAACCGTGGCAACCGTCGGTCATGCGCAGGCAATGCATGCGTTCAACCTAGGCTTCGATGATTTGGAGGACGCCTTGCAGGCAGTTTCGGCGGAAGCCTGCGCCGCCGATTGCATCGTCACCCGCAATGCGCCAGACTTTGCCACCAGCCCTGTTCGCGTGCTAACGCCCGTGCAGTTCCTCACGCAATATCCTTGAATGAATTCTGACCTGTTCAAGCACGCCACTGCCGCAGCCACGAAAGCCTACGCGCCCTACTCCAAGTTCCAGGTCGGCTGCGCGCTGCTGACGGCAGAGGGCAATCTCTTCACCGGCTGCAATGTGGAGAATGCAAGCTATGGCCTGACCATTTGCGCGGAGCGCAACACCATCTTCCATGCTGTGGCGGAGGAAGGCCCCGGCATGAGAATCGCGGAGCTGGCGGTGATCGCCCTGGGGCTTGAGTTCCCACCCTGCGGCGGCTGCCGGCAGGTGATCGCGGAGTTTGCCGGGGCGGAGACGCCCGTGTGGTTCCTGCGGGATGGAAAACCGGTGATGATGACAATGGCGGAGTTGCTGCCGGCGAGCTTCAGGTTATGAATGCGCCCGCATGACACTTCCTCCTTCCGTTACACTCGTTGAAGAACCCGCCGGTTATCCCATCCTCGTTATTGAGCACGCGGCTGCGACGGGTCGCATCGCCCTGAATGGTGCGCACGTGACGGACTGGATTCCTGAGGGGCATGATCCCGTTCTTTACATGAGTGCCGAGGCGGTGCTGGAGCCGGGCAAGCCCATCCGTGGTGGCATCCCAGTCTGCTGGCCGTGGTTTGGCCCCAATCCCACCGACAGCAGCAAGCCCGCGCATGGCTTTGTACGCCAGATGCTGTGGGAAGTCGATGTGGCACGCGAGACTGAGGCGGCGGTGGACCTCGTGCTCAAGCTGTCAGATTCCGCTGCCACGAAAGCTCTTTGGCCGCAGGCTTTCTCCGCACGTCTTCACGTTCACATGGGCGCTGCGCTGCAGGTCACTCTGCAAGTGACCAACACCGGCACCGCCGCCTGGACCATGACCGGCGCGCTGCACAGCTACTTCAATGTGGAGGACGTGCGCAAAGTCGCCATTCACGGCCTGCACGGCACGCAGTACGTCGAAAGCCGCCTGTCACCCGACAAGCGTCCGCAGCACAGCACGATCGTCATCGATCAGGAAGTGGACCGCATGTACGTCTCGGATGCCACCGTCATCGTGCATGACCCGCTCTGGAAGCGTGAACTCGTCATCGAAAAAGCCGGCAGCCTGGCCACCGTAGTGTGGAACCCATGGATCGAAAAATCCAAGCGCCTCGCCGACCTTCCCGATGAAGCCTACCCCGAATTTCTCTGCATCGAAGCGGCCAACGCGGGCGAGGATGTCATCACCGTGGAGCCCGGGCACGAGCATCTGCTGATGCAGCGCGTTGAAGTGCGAAAACTGTGAGCAGCCATTGGGGCGTTGCCACCGCGTTGCTTGACCCTGCCCGCTGCCTCTCCATGTCTTGACGCATGTCCGACGGCCCTCCATTGATCGACCGGGTTCGTTTGCGCTCCAACCAGTGGCGCAAGCTGCGCTCCATCGTGCTCAATCTGGCCACGACAGACAGCTTTTACGGCAAAAAGATCCGCGAATGGGAGCTGAAAGTGAGCCGCCTCAATCGGGTGGATGATTTCATCGCGCAGGTCCCTTTCACCACTAAGGCGGACATTCAGGCCGACCGCATCGCCAATCCCCCATTCGGCACCAATCTGACGCGGGCCATCGGCCAGTACACCCGCTTCTGCCAGACCAGCGGCACCAGCACCGGCGTGCCCATGGCCTGGGTGGACACCCCGGAGAGCTGGGATGCCATGCTCAAGTGCTGGCAGCGGGTGTTTGATGCCGCAGGACTGGTCAAAGGGCGCGACCGCATCTTCTTCGCGTTTTCATTTGGGCCCTTCCTGGGGTTTTGGACGGCTTATGAAGCGGCGGCCAAAGACTACCTTATCATCCCTACTGGAGGCATGTCCAGCCAGGCACGGCTGGAGGCCATGGCGCGCTACGGTGCCACCGTGCTCTGTTGCACACCGACGTATGCGCTGCGGCTGGGTGAGTTGATCGGCGCCCCTTCCGGCGTGGAGCGCATGGGCCTGCGCATCAACAAAATCATCGTCGCAGGTGAAACCGGCGGCAGCGTGCCTGAGGTGCGCAAGCGTCTGGAGGACCTATGGGGAGCCCGCGTGTTTGATCACCATGGCATGACCGAAGTCGGCCCCGTCAGCTACGAAACGGAAGACATGCCACGGCAGCTCGTGGTGATTGAGGATGCGTATCTCGCAGAGATCGTGGATCCACAGACGGGCGTGGAAGTGGCCGATGGTGAATGTGGCGAATTGATCCTCTCCACCTTGGACCGTACCGCCTGCCCGCTGCTGCGCTACCGCACCGGCGACTGGGTGAAAAAGAAACTCCACCGTGGCCGGCTGATGCTCGACGGCGGCATCCTCAGCCGTGTCGATGACATGGTCGTGGTGCGCGGCGTGAACATTTACCCCAGCGCGGTGGAGGCCGTGGTGCGGCAGTTTCCCGAAGTGGTCGAATACATGGTCGAGCAGCGCAAGGTGGATGCGATGGACGAGATCGAACTGGCCGTGGAAATGGACGGCAATGTGGCGAAGCAACTGCTCAAGCGCATCGAAGCCAAGCTGAAGGATACTTTTTCACTGCGCATCTCGGTGCGGCTCGCCGAGCCGAACAGTCTGCCCCGCCATGAGTTCAAAGCTAAACGCTGGCGTCTGGTTGAGACGGCCTAAACTGCCCTCCGGTTCGATTGTGGAATGTGAAACCCGCAGGACGAATGATAAGCCAGCATTCGATGATTCGTCATTTTGCCTCTGTTCATCTCCCGTAGCATGCCTACGCTCCTCCCCATGCCACTCATCCAACTAACCAACATTTCCAAGTCCTACACCGACCCTGGTAGCGGCGCGCAGGTGCCAGTGTTGCGTGGCGTCAATCTCAGCATTGAAGCCGGTGAAGCCGTCGCCATCGTCGGTCCCTCAGGCTGCGGCAAAAGCACATTGCTGAACATCCTCGGCACGCTCGATCTGCCCGATGCGGGTGACATCATGTTTGATGGCGAGGCACTGACCAGGCTGACCGCGAAGCAGCTGGCCGCCGTGCGCAGTCAAAAGATCGGCTTCATATTCCAGCTTCACCACCTCCTGCCGCAGTGCTCCGTGCTGGAAAACGTGCTGCTGCCCACGCTCGCTCTGAAATCGCCCCCAGCAGACGCTTTGTCGCGTGCGGAGTCCCTGCTCGAACAGGTCGGTCTTAAAGACCGCATGAGCTGGAAGCCCGCCCAGCTCTCCGGTGGCGAGCGTCAGCGCGTGGCCTTTGTGCGTGCCCTGATCAACCAGCCCCGGCTTATTCTCGCTGATGAACCCACTGGCGCTCTCGATGAGACCAACGCAGCCGCTTTGACCGACCTGCTGCTCACGCTTCAAAAGAGCAGCGATGTGACGCTGGTCATGGTCACGCATCATCGTGCCCAGGCAGACCGCATGGGCCGGGTGCTGACGATTCACGAAGGCGTCCTGCAATGAAACTTAACGATTACGTCCTCCAGTCAGCCCGTCATTACTGGCGTGGTCATCTGGGCCTGCTCTTTGGCACCTTCCTCGCCGCCACGATTCTGACGGGCTCCATGCTCGTGGGCGATTCGGTGCGTGCCAGTCTGCAGCGCGTGGCCGCCCTGCGCCTGGGCAAGGTGGAAGGCGGCGTCCTCGGCGGCGATCACTGGTTCACCGAAGCTCTGGCGCGCAAATCCAATGCCGCACCCGTGATCATCGCCACGGGCGCAGCGAGTGCGGCGGATGGCAAGGTGCGGGTGAACGGCGCCCAGGTACTGGGGGTGGACGCCGGCTTTTGGAAGCTCAGCACCAGTGCGAAGCACATGGCTTTTGATAAGTCAGCCGTGGCCATTAATGAACCTCTCGCCCGCAAACTTGGCGTGAAGGTGGGCGACACGATCCTCGTGCGGCTGGAGCGCCCCAGCGCCATCTCACGCGATGCGCCGCTTTCAGGCAGCACGAATCAAGACATCTCCCTGCGGCGCACCGTAGCAGCGGTGATGAGCGCGGAGGACTTCGGCGCGTTTCAGCTCACCGCCTCCCAGGTGCCGCCAGACTCCGTCTTCGTAAATCTGGGTGATCTCCAAACGCAGCTGGAAATGGACGGGCGCGTGAACGCGCTGCTGCACCCGCAGTTCAATGTGCTCCGCGCGCATTTGGAAGAACATCGCACGCTCGAAGATTTCGGGCTCCGCCTCAAGCGCCTCGAAGGCGTGAAAAAGGAGTGGGAGATCAGCACCAGCCGCGTCTTTCTGGATCGCAGCGTGGCTGAGAAGCTCGTCGAATTCAAAAGTGCGCATGGTGTGCTGACCTATCTGGTGAACGGCATCACTTCCAAGCAGGGCAGCACCCCCTATTCCATGGTGACAGCGACCGGGAAAGGCAACGACAATGAGATCACCATCACCCAGTGGCTGGCGGATGATCAGAAACTGGCGATTGGCGATGAACTCGAAGTTAAATACTTTGTGGTCGGGTTGGGGCGTGATTTGAAACAGCAGTCGGCGCCCTTCAAAGTGTCAGCGATTTTGCCGATGGACAGTCCGCAGGTCAGCAAGGCATGGACACCTGAATTTCCCGGGGTGTCTGACGTGGACAACTGTCGTGACTGGGAGCCCGGCATCCCGATGGACATGAAGGCCATTCGTGACAAGGACGAGGATTACTGGGATGAATTCAAAGGCACCCCCAAGGGCTTCATCACCCTCGCAGCAGGCCAGAAAATCTGGGCCAATCGTTTCGGCAATCTGACTGCAATCCGTCTGCCCGATGAAGGCCAGACTCCAGAAGCGAAGGCAAACGCACTCGTGCTGCGGTTGCAGCTTGCCGACATCGGTCTGGTCCCACAGGATTTCAAACACGATGCCGGATCTGCGGCCAAAGGCAGCGTGGATTTCGGCGGCCTGTTCATCGGCCTGAGCATGTTTTTGATCGCCGCCGCGCTCGTCTTTGCCGCGCTGCTGTTCCTGTTCACGCTGGAGCGTCGCGCTTCACAGATCGGTCTGCTGCTGGCACTGGGCTGGACACGTGGCAAGGTGCGGCGCGCCTGGCTGCTGGAGGCGGGAGTCATCGCCATTGCTGGCGTCTTGCTCGGCGTACTCGGCGGCATCTTCTACACTCAGACCGCGCTGCACGGACTTTCCGCCATTTGGACAGGTGCCACACAGGGACTCCCGCTCATCTTCAGCGCCAGCTTCGGCACCATCTTCAATGCGGCATTGTCCACGCTGGTCGTGGTGCTGCTCACTCTGGCGTGGGCCAGCAGGAAGCTCTTCAAGGTTCAAGCACGTGACCTGCTGGCAGGCACGTGGAGCGACGACCCCGTGCCTGCGCAGAAGAAGCGCGGGTTGAAGCTTCCGCTGATTCTCGCAGCTGTTGCGCTGGTCCTGCTGGCGATCGGCTTTGTGGTGAAAAATCCCGAAGCCGTGGCGGGCATGTTCTTTGGCTCCGGCATGCTGATGCTCATCGCCGGCCTGCTCTTGCTGCGCGGCTGGATGCGGCGTGACAGTGGCTCACTCGCACGCTCGCTCTGGCAGATCGGCTCGCGCAACATCTCGCGCCGCCCTTCCCGCAGTCTCGCGGTCATCGGCATGATGGCCGGCGGCATCTTCCTCGTGGTGGCAGTAAACGCCTTCCGCATGAGTGCTGGCGATGCTACGGCACGCGATTCCGGCACGGGCGGCTTCGCGCTCATCGGCGAGTCCTCGCTGCCGGTCTATGAAGACCTCAATGTGAAGGCAGGCTGGGATGCTTTTGGCCTGGATGAAAAACTCATGCCCCAGGCCCGTGTGGTGCCCTTCCGCGTGCGCGATGGCGATGACGCGAGCTGCCTGAATCTCAACCGTGCGCAAAAGCCCGTGCTGGTGGCGGCAGATCCGGCCAAACTGGCAGGCACCTTTGCCTTTGCATCAGGCGCTTGGGACAAACTCAACGATACCACCTGCGTCCCCGCCATCGCCGATCAAGCCACCGCCATGTGGGGCCTCGGCAAGGGCGTGGGAGATGCCGTGGACTATCAGGACAGTGCCGGGCATACCTTCCAGGTGAAAATAGTCGGCCTGCTGGGCGGATCAATCCTGCAGGGTAAAATGATCATCAGCGAAAAGGACTTCCTCTCGAAGTATCCCGATGTGGCAGGCTACCGTTTCTTTTTGATCGATGCGAAACCGGAGCAGGCGGCTGAAGTCTCCGCTCATCTCACGCGCCAGCTAGAGCAGCGTGGTCTCGCACTGGAGCCCACAAAGCAACGCCTGGAGTTGTTTCTCAGCGTGCAGAACACCTACATCGGCATCTTCACCGTCCTCGGTGGTCTCGGCGTGCTGCTGGGAACCGCGGGTATCGGCGTCCTCATCGCCCGCCATGTGCTGGAGCGCCGCGGCGAGCTCGGCCTCATGCAGGCCCTGGGATTCCGCGCCGCAGCGCTGCGCGGCATGATCATGGGTGAGCACAGCGTGCTGCTCGTGCTGGGCGTCATTCTCGGTGTCATCACCGCCTCACTCGCCGTGCTGCCGCAATTAATCGCACGCGGTGGCGACCTGCCCATCGGTTTCCTGGGCCAGTTGATCGCTGCCGTGCTTGGCTTTGGCCTGGTGGTCTGCGTGTTTGCCGTGAGCATGGCCGTGCGTGGCCGCCTGACGGATTCCATTCGGCGGGAGTAAGACGCACACCGCCTTGCACTCTGCGCCGCGCACGCTCCTATGTCGGCAGTGAATCCCACGCTCAACGACCCCGACTCTCCCTTCGATCTCGCCCTCCGCCCGGCGGATTTTTCCGAGTTCCACGGCCAGACCAAGGTCAAAGAACAGCTCCTCGTCATGGTCGAGGCAGCCAAGATGCGCGGAGAGTCGCTGGATCACGTGCTGCTGTGCGGCCCGCCCGGTTTGGGCAAGACCACGCTGGCCAATCTCATCGCCAACGCCATCGGCACCAAGCTGCACACCACCAGCGGCCCGCAGATCGATCGCGCAGGCGATCTCGCCGGCATCCTCACGAATCTGCAGGAGCGGGACGTCCTCTTCATCGACGAAATCCACCGCCTGCATCCCAGCATCGAGGAGTATCTGTACCCCGCCATCGAGGACTACCGCCTCGACATCATCATCGATCAGGGGCCCAAGGCGCGCACCATCCGCATCGACCTGCCGCCTTTCACGCTCGTCGGTGCCACCACCCGCGCGGGCATGCTCACCGCGCCCATGCGCTCACGCTTTGGCATTCCGAACCGGCTCGACTACTACACCGCCGAAGAGATTCAGCACATCCTCATCCGCTCCGCGCGGCTGCTGAATATTGCCATCGAACCCGAAGGCGCGCATGAGATCGCCCGCCGCTCCCGTGGCACGCCGCGCATTGCCAATCACCTGCTTCGCTGGGTGCGCGACTTCGCCCAGGTGAAGGCGCAAAACATCGTCACCGAAGACGTCGCCCGTCAGGCGCTCACCATGCGCGACATCGACGAGTCGGGTCTCGATGAAATGGACACCCGCATCCTCGAAACCATCATCGGCAAGTTCGACGGCGGCCCCGTCGGCATGGGCAGTGTCGCCGTCGCCGTCGGTGAAGACACCAGTACCCTTGAAGACGTGCATGAGCCCTACCTCGTCATGCAAGGCTACCTCAAACGCACCCCACGCGGCCGCGTCGCCATGCCCGCCGCCTACCGCAAACTCGGCCTCATGCCACCGGTAACGGGGCAGACGGACTTGTTTTGAGCGGACCTGGAATGAACATCCTACAACAAATCCTCGCTAGTTTCTTCCGGGACGTTGCTGGGCTAATCTTGTCTGAAGTTTATCGACAAGAAGTTTGAGGAAACGATATGTTATAGGCTCCTGCGGCCGGGGTGGAATCACCCAAAGAACACGTTTATCGGCTACTTTCAGTGCAAGATCGAGGGAGACTGTCGCATAGGCATAACCATCGATAAATACGACCATCTCCTTGGCATTGGGCTGGCGAAGATACTCACGCAACTTCCGTACACCTGAGTCGTTGAGGGTAAAGTGAACACCGTCAATCGGTGCCGTTTGGATTTCCCTGCACGAGATCTCCACTTTTGCAATGTGATCAAAGGTCAAGACGGGTTCGGGCCGATATAGACCCCTCACACTCTCGATTCCACTGCTTTTAGAGAAGGCGTTTTCATACTCGAAGCCCTGGGCAAAAGTGCGATTGAGGGCATCATCCGACACGATGGGATAAAGAGCGAAAGAATACGCCGCTGTCGGCTCGGGGTCAGCGGCAGCAAGAAACGAGATCATGCCGACAAGCATGAACGCGAATATGACCGCTTTCCTGTGGCGGCCAAGAATTGCATGTTGGACAACCTTTCCGAGTTTACGCGACCATATTGATCCAAAGCTCGATAGTTTTGTTGTCATTCGGCGCAAGGCTACGAAAAATGTGGCGGCGCAATTTTTATTCTGTAAAAGTAGCGATCAGGTTTGGGGTGGCTCAGAGGAGTTCATGTTGAGGTAAATTTTGCCGGTGCTCCACTCGTCGTTCTGCTCGCAGAGCAGGGCGGAGACCAGGCGCAGCAGCGAGG
>JANYCZ010000079.1 GCA_025360015.1 Verrucomicrobiota bacterium
CCGCTTTGCTGCTCTTGTTTGTCTTGGTGCTTTGGGTAGTTTGCTTGGCCATGTGGGTGGTGTGTTCAGGGGTTTCTTCAACGCTCCCTTCTTATCACCGATCCGCTTCGGTGACTCCGCCCACATGGTAATCTACGACCACAGCGCATCGCACAGCTGGCAGCCAGGTGGCCCCGCCACAGCATCCAAGGTGACACCCTGTAGAACTGAATGGTGGGCAGGCTAAAAATCGGCAGGCCACCCTCCAAGCGCCAGGCGCGGCAGCCCAGCAGCTGGCGCGGCTATCTCCACACCTGCCTCCTGATAGACAGGCACAACCACCCCTCCCGTCCATCCTCCATGGCCGGCTTTTAGTATGGTATATTATACCATATTATACTCCTGTCACCTGGAAAGACGCAGCCGGTCTCTCTGCCACCCCGCTGGCAGGAGATCCTCCTCCTGCCTTCAACCGCTCAATCACATCCCCGCTCCGTTTCCACCACAAGCCCCCTAGGAGTGGAAACAGGAAACGAACCGCCCTTGCCCGCCTTTTCCCCCAGTGAAACGGCGAAAAGCCGCCTGAAGCTGGAAATGAACCTGGAAACCAAGCGTGCCAGCCGCGCACGTTCCGCCAACGTTCCGCCCACCTCCCTGCCTTCAGCCGCTCAATCAAATACGCCGCCACCTCCGCGTGCTTCACCTCCGGCGCGCTGGGATACACCAGCTCGCACGCCACACCGAGGCTCCGGCACTGCTGCTGCAAACCGACGCCGAAATTCGCGGAGCGCGCCGTGCTTTCCTGCGCCCGCCCCATGGCCGGGGGCGTGTTGTCGAAGAGATACACCGGCGGATCATCCGCCGTGAGCAGCGCATACGGCGAGTACTCCGCGATGCACGGCAGGATCGTCTCCTGTTTGGCGAGGAACTCGGCGTAGGCAGTCGGTGGGTCCCCTTTGAATCCAAACGCCTGCGCGCCGTAGTTGTTGTTGGGAATCCATGCCCGCATCTGCGGATCCAGCGAAGTCTGCGCCCGCGCCACGGCCACGCACACAACCGCGTGGACTCCCGCGCCACCGGATCCGAGCTCTTCGCATCCGCCATGTCCGGGTGAAACGCCAGCCACGGCGCGCTGCACGACCCCGCCGAGCTACCCGTCGCGCCGATGCGCTGCTTGTCGAAATTCCACTTCGCCGCCTTGCTGCGCACAAAGTGCAACGCCCGCGCCGCATCCAGCAGCGGCCCCTGCACCGGCGGCACCAGCCCGTCCTCCCCCGCGTCTGGAATCAGCCGGTAGTTGATCGATACCACCGAAATGCCCGCATCGAGGTAAGGCCTCTGATGGTTGCACCCATCCTTGTCCCCATTCAGCCAGCCCCCGCCATGAATGAGAAACACCACCGGCGTCGCCTGATCCGACATCGCCTGGTAAAAAATCCAGCTTCTGCTTCGCATGCGGCCCGTAGGGGACGGCGGCGAAGGTGGGCTTGTGCGCGGGCGGGGCATCAGCGGCACGTAGCTCTACAAATGAACCAAGCAGCAGGACGAAGAGCACAGCGGCAGAAAATGCATCGCAGTGGAAATGCGCTCATGGGCTCGATCTTTCACTTCACACCGCGATCTCTTGCTAGCGCTCTCGGGAGCGCGGAATTGATTCCGCAGCAGGTCGCTAGCATGCAGAGGGTGGTGCCGCCCTTTGAACATCGCAAACACACTGGCCCCGGCACGTGAAGGGCGCGTCAGTGAAACGCGGAGCTTGGTGAGTAGCGGAGTGCTGCGGAATCAATTCCGCGCTCCGCAAACCTCACACCGCGATCTCCGCCTTGATCCCAGGATGGGGATCATACCCTTCCAGAGTGAAGTCCTCGTACTTGAAGGCGTCGATTTCCTTCACGTCAGGATTCAGCTTCATCACGGGCAAAGGGCGGCACTCGCGGGTGAGCTGGAGCTGGGCCTGCTCGAGGTGGTTCTTGTAGAGATGGAGATCGCCGAAGGTGTGAACGAATTCACCGGGCTGGAGATCGCAGACCTGGGCGACCATCATCGTGAGCAGGGCGTAGCTGGCGATGTTGAAGGGCACGCCGAGGAAGAGATCCGCGCTACGCTGGTAGAGCTGGCAGCTCAGCCGGCCGCGATCCACAAAGAATTGAAACAGGCAGTGGCAGGGGGGCAGCGCCATCTTGTCGATGTGCGGCACGTTCCAGGCGCTGACGATGTGGCGGCGGCTGTAGGGATTCGTTTTGATGCCTTGGATGAGGCGGGTGATCTGGTCATGCGTCTCCGCCTCCGGCGCGCCCTGCCAGCGCCGCCATTGCGCGCCATAGACGGGGCCGAGGTCGCCGTTTTCGTCCGCCCATTCGTCCCAGATAGTGACCTTGTTGTCGCGCAGGTACTGCACGTTGGTGTCTCCCTTCAGGAACCACAGCAGCTCATGAATGATGGAGCGCAGGTGCAGCTTTTTGGTGGTGACGAGCGGGAAAGTGGTGCTGAGATCGTAGCGGCTCTGCTCGCCAAAGACCGAGTACGCGCCAGTGCCCGTGCGGTCCTCACGGTAGCTTCCGTGTTCGAGCACTTTGCGCAGCAGGCGGTGGTATTCTTCCATCGTCCAGTCATAGCGGGGCGCGGAGGGGATGCAATGATTTCGGAGCAGAGCAGGCCGGAGGGGATTGCCGCAAAAAAGCGCAAAAAAGGCAAAGAGGTGGAGTTTTGGGCACGTCCGTCCCTCCCCTTTTTTGCTCCTTCTTGCGCCTCTTTGCGGCCATCCTCAGTTGCACACCACCATCCCTGCCTCGATGCTGCGCCATGGCCGATCTGCCTGAAGACAACGCCCTGCGCACCCGCATGCAGAAACTCCGCATCCGTGAGGAGGATCTGGAGGAGTCGTTCATTCGCGGCGGCGGCGCGGGCGGGCAGAAGATCAACAAGACCAGCTCCACCGTCGTCCTGCGCCACGTGCCCAGCGGCCTCGAAGTGCGCTGCCAGCGCGAGCGTTCGCAGTCGCAGAACCGCCTCATCGCCCGCCAGGAGCTGTGCGACCGCCTGGAGGCCGCCTTTCAAGCCGCGAAGCTCGAAATCCAAAACGACCGCGAAAAAATCCGCCGCCAGACCCGCGCCCGCCCACGCGGCCTGAAGCGGCGCTTTGTGGCAGGCAAGCGCCACCGTGCCGGCATCAAAGAAGGGCGCGGCAAGCAGGGCGGCGACGATTGAACGACTGCGAACGTCCTTGCCTCCGGCCACACTCGGGGCATGATCCGCGCTCCCCATGAAAGCGCTCGTCCTCACTGCCCCCTCCGAGTTCAACTACGACCTCGAATTTCCTGAACCCACCGCAGCCGCTGGCGAAGTGCTGGTCAAAATCGCCGCCTGCGGCATCTGCGGCAGCGACATCCATGGCATGGATGGCCGCAGCGGCCGCCGCCAGATGCCCATCGTCATGGGCCATGAGGCTGCCGGAGAAATCATCGCCCTGGGCGAAGGCGTGGAAGGCTGGAGCCTCGGCGACCGCGTGACCTTTGACTCCACCGAATACTGCGGCGAGTGCGAGGAGTGCAAGCTGGGCTACGTGAATCTCTGTCCGAACCGCCGCGTGCTCGGCGTCTCCCCCGGCGAATACCGCCGCCACGGCTGCTTTGCCGAAAAGATCGCCCTGCCCACCCGCATCCTCTACCGCATCCCGGACGACCTTTCCTATGAGAAGGCAGCGTTTGCGGAGCCCGTGTCCATCGCCCTGCATGCGGTGAATTTGGCCGATGGCATTGAAGTGGGCGAAGCCTTCACGCATACGCATGATGAAAACTGCGAGCATGGCTGCGAACACGGAGCCGCCGTCGAAGACGACACGGACGAAGCCAATGGCGGCATCGCCGTCGTGGTGGGCGCAGGCTTGATCGGCCTGCTGGTCATTCAGGCGCTGAAAGCACGCGGCTGGGAAAAAGTGATCGCCGTGGATCTCGACGACAGCCGACTCGAACTCGCCCGCAAGCTGGGTGCCGAGGAAGTCTTCAACGCCAAGCAGGAAGGCCTGGCCATGCACATCCGCGAGATCTGCGGTGGCGATGGCGCGGACGCCAGCTTTGAAGTCGTGGGCGCAGCCGCACCGCTGGATCTCGCGATCCGCAGCGTGCGCAAAGGCGGCCAGGTGGTGCTCATCGGCAATCTCCAGCCCAGCACCCCCTTCCCTCTTCAAGAAGTCGTCACCCGCCAGATCACCATCAAGGGCTCCTGCTCCTGTGCCGGTGAATACCCGGAAGCCATCCGCCGCATTCAAGACGGCAGCATTCAGGTGGAGCCGCTGCTCAGCGCCGTAGCCCCGCTGGCCGATGGTGCCAGCTGGTTCAAGCGCCTGCATGACAATAAGGAAGGCCTGCTCAAGGTCGTGCTGCAGCCCGCCTGAACACCGCCATGATCCGCCTTTTTCTGCTCCTCTCGCTGCCTCTTTACATCCTCGACCAGCTTTCGAAGAGCTGGATCGTGCAGCATTTTAAGCTCTACGAAACCGAGCAGGAGGTCATCCCTGGCGTCTTCTGGCTGCACCACGCGTCGAACACCGGCGTGGCCTTTGGCATGTTTAACGGCACCCAATATGCCAACTACGCCTTCGCCGCTGTGTCGTTGGCCGCACTCGTCTTCATCTACGTGATGCACGGCAAGGGCCTCTTCCCCGGCAAGCTCAGCCGCACCGCCGTGGCGCTGCTGGTCTCCGGCATCTTTGGCAATCTCACCGACCGCCTGTTCCGCAACCACGATGGCGGCCATCTTTTTGATGGCACCTTCTTCGACGGCTACGTCGTGGACTTCCTGCGCTTCGACTTCGGCTTCCGCCCCTTCCACCCCTGGCCTTCGTTCAACGTGGCAGATTCCTGCGTCGTGTGCGCCGCCATCCTGCTGGCGCTGGCCTCGTTCTTTGAGACGCCGGGGAAGCCGAGCGAGAAGGCGTAAGCGAGATGTGACACAGGCTGCCAGCCTGTGAATTTGCTCCGCTGCCTTCACTCGAGCACTTAGTGCTTACTCAAGCACCATTTGGCGCCTCCTTGCCGCCCAAGGGCTACGACGTGGTCGTGGGATGGGTGTGGCGGAAGCCCGCCCGTCCAGCAGCGTACGGCAAACGCCATGGCATACGAACGTCCTCGCAGTCGGGCGGTTTGGCGAAGGGAGCTGTGATGCTTGAGAAATCACCGCGCGCCAAACACACCCGACCTACGGCCAGAGCGCCATGCCGTATCGTAGGATGGGCGTGGCGACAGCCCGCCCGTCTGCGAGCGTACGACAAACTCTTCGGCGTGCGAACGCGCTGATGGTCGGGGGGTTTGGCGGAGGAAGCAGAGTAGCGAAGCACAATTTCGACGCCAACCACACCCCACATACGCTCGGACAGCTCCCTACCTCACTCCGCCGGCACCGGCGCCCAGCGGTAGATCCCATCAAACCATGACAAGCTTCCCGGCGGGGTCGCTTTGCGCTTGGTCTCCAGCCACAGGAAGCCGCCTTTGCGCTTCAGCGTGATGCTGATCTCCTTGGCATCATCCGGCACGTCTCCTTCGATGAAGACGGCGGACGCGGTGCTCTCGTCATTCTTGGTTTTCACCGACTCGACCGGGATTTGACCCGCCACATCGGATCCTTGGTTTTCAGTCACGCGTACGCAGGAGAGATTCACGCGCAGCTTGCCGTCCTTTGCCCGGCGGATGCTCACATGGCCGCCGAAGCCGTCGTCATACTCGCCATCCCAGGCACCCCCGTTTTTGGGGTCGGGCAGTTGCTGCATGAAGCCGGAGGCCACCGCCGTGACTTGGGCGAGCTTGAGCCAGTAATTGACATCCTTCTCCGGTGAGAGCGTTTCTTTACCCGAGGAGAATGGCTGGGCCGGCTTCACCTGCTTGGGCTCCGGCGGCTGGTAGCCGATCTTCATCCACCGGCCCAAGAGTACCGGCCAGCGCGCCTTCCAGTCGGCAGGCATCGCTTTGTCCACGCCCGACCAGCCATGCGCCGCCTCCTTCAAGGCCGCGCTCAGCCGATCATCCGCCGCCTGGGATTCTTTGCGCGCCAGTTGCAGGCGCTTGTCATCGCTCACTCGGCGGTAGATGCCGAGGATGCCCGGGTCCTGCGGCATCTTCTGCCCCGGCTTAAAGAGGATCTCCATTTTCGATTCGCCGCCTTTGGCGATGAAATACGTGCCCCGGTCCTGCCCCTCCTCCACCACGGCGGCAAAGAGGATCCCATTGTCTTTGCGGTTCCCCTGCCCTGTCCACACCCCGGTCGATCCTGGTTCTGCGGCACTCCGCATGGTCACCTCCACTCCCGTGGCGGAGGTATTGCGCAGGGTGAGAAAGCGCAGGCCCTCTTCGTCATAAAAATGCGCCACCGGTTCCGCGCCATGTCCGCACGCAACGAACAGGAAGAAGGCCATGACCGCGAGTGGGAGGGGTTGGGTGCGGGAGTTCATGTGAGTCCACCACTCTCAAAGGAGACGCTCCATGCGCAAGAATTAGAACAGGGTCATTTTACACCCTCTCTATAATGATTGTATTTTTATTGTGTTTAACACTAGAACTGGCTTTTTCGAACCTTTTCCGCATTTTTTAGGAATTGTATCCCTCACGCTTTTCTAGGATCTCGAAAATGACATTTAGACAAAGCATTGACATTCAATTGTTTGTGCGCTTCACGTATTCTCATTTTTATCAATTTTACAAATTTATGAGTTAATTCTGATATGGTTGTTGCAATGATTCTAATTTCTGTTATAAATACTAGCAGAATCAAGAACCACTCACGCAGCCATGAAAACACTCATCCGCCTCGCACTCACCGTCAGCCTCCTCGCCGTTGCTTCCGCCGCGAACGCCCAGAACGGTTACTCCGCTGCCGGTTACTATGCCGCCCCTCAGGCGCAGGCTGCTTACGCTCAGGAACAGGCCAACGCCCAGGCATGGGCCGCCTACAACGCTCAGCAGCAGGCCAACGCTCGCGGATGGGCCGCCTACTACGCTGACCAAGCCGCAGCTCAGGCAGCAGCCGCCCAGCAGGCCGCTCCCCGTCCAGCCGCCGCTCCCCGCGCTGCAGTCGGTGGCAATTCTCAGATCCGCTTTGACGGCCGCTTCGCTTCCGTCGGCCAGACCGCTCCTCAGGCCCTTCAGTTCGCTGTTTACGCTGCCAACACCCTCCAGAACAAGCCCTACGTGCTCGGTGCCGGCCATCGCAACATTGAAGACAGTGCTTATGACTGCAGCAGCAGCACTTCTTACGTCCTTATGAAGGCAGGATTGCTGAACCGTTGCCTGTCCAGCAAGGAGTTCGCCAACTACGGCGAAGCTGGTGCTGGCCGTTTCATCACCATCTGGGTGAAGCCTGGTGAGCATGTTTTCATCACCGTCTGCGGCCTTCGCATGGACACCTCCGGCCACGTTACTGGCGAAGGCCCCCGCTGGCGCACCCAGGGCCGCAACTATGCTGGCTTCTCCCCTCGCCATCCTTCGGGCATGTAATTCTCATTTTTGTGACTCGATTCTCACACTCGTAAACAAAGCTTCATTCAAATCTGAATCTCACCGCCTAAACCCCCTCGAAATTCTCAAATCTACGACACATATGAACACCAACACCACCTCCTCCACCTCCTCCAACAAAGAAATCACCCTCGGCTGGACCTCGATGCCTGCTTACGGTGAAGTGATGACCCAGGTCGTCGGCACCGCCCACACCGACGTGAAGAGCAGCATGAACTTGGGCAAACAGAGCGTGCTGAAGACCTTCTGGAGCGCCCTGAGCAACCTGAAGTAAGCGCCCCCGCTCCTCCGGTTCTCCGGGATGGGTGCCCTTCGCCTTGCGCTCGGCATGGTCGCTGGTATTGGCTTGATTCTCCAACCACGCATGCAGGTCCTTCGCTCCATCGACGCCCTTTCCTCTCTTCCCGGTCCCCTCGCGCTTGCTGTCGGTGTTTTCGACGGCATCCACCTCGGGCATCAGGAAGTCATCCGCGCTGCGCAGGAGCATGCCACGCAGCACCATGGCACGGCGGTCGTTGTGACCTTCGATCCTCATCCTGTACAAGTGCTGCGCCCAAGTGCGGCCCCCAAACTGCTGTGCGGCCCGCGCCACCAGCAGCTCCTCCTTTCGCAGACAGGCATCGCCTGCCTGCTGGCCTGCCCATTTACCACCGAGACCGCCCAAACGCCTGCGCGCGAATTCATCCAGCAGCTCGTGGATGCCTCACGTCCGCTGGGCTGCATCTCCGTGGGCTACACTTGGAGCTTTGGCCACCGGCGGGAAGGCAACATCCATCTCCTCATGGAAATGGGGCAGGAGCATGGCTTCGCCGTGTATGGCGTGCCCCCCCTGAAAATCGACACGCAAGTGGTCAGCAGCACCCTGATTCGTGAGGCGGTTTCCAACGGTGATTTCGCCAAAGCCGCCACATTTCTCGGCCGTGAATACTCCGTCTTTGGCCCCGTGATCGAGGGGCAAAAACTGGGCCGCCAGCTCGGCTTCCCCACCGCAAATGTGGCAGTGGAAAACGAGCAACTCCCACCGCTGGGGGTGTATGCCGTGCAGGCGCGCGTGGATGCAGAATGGCTCCCTGCCGTGGCCAATCTCGGCCGCAGGCCCACCGTTGCCGCAGATGCCGAGCCCTCCCTCGAAGTCCACCTGCTCGACTGGAGCGGCGACCTCTATGGCAAAGACCTGGAGGTGCGCTTCACCCGCCACCTGCGCCGCGAGATGAAATTCAGCGGGCTGGACGAGCTCAAGGCGCAGATCGCGCGCGATGTGGCGGCAGCAAAGTAGCCTTGTTGCTGAGCAACAAGGGCTCCCCTGTTCCGCAGGAACAGGGCTACTTTGCCTTCGGCTTCGGCGCTTCCTGCTTCGGATAGCCTTCCAGCTTCACCACGCTCACCGCCGTTTCGGTGGGGAAGTCCGCCGGCACTGCTGCGGTGCGTTCCACCTTGCCGGTAGCGGCCCATTCGGTGCCGCGCTGCAGGATCGTGTAAAAGCCACGGTCTAGCATCGAGTAATCTGCATGGCCCAGCGTGGTGTGAAACACCCGGCCTTTCTGATAACTGAGCACCATGTTGTTGGGCTCGTTCACCGCTGAGAGATCGGACAGGGAGGAGCTCAGAATCTCCACATTTTCAGCGGGGCCGCGCAGCTTGCTGTACAGCTCGTCCTTCGCGTGCATCCAGCGCTTGGGCAGACCGCGCATGATCGGGTGCTCCGAGTTCTGAATCTCCACCACAAACTCATGCTGCGCGCCGTGCGCCCCGCCATTGCCTGCCACGGTGTCGCGGAAGAGCCTGCCGTCCTTCACATAGAGCCAGGGGCCGGACTTCTCATTGCGACCGCCCCAGCCGCCCACGCCGATCATGTCGTTGTATTCCTTCCACTCGGGAAAGGAATTGTTCGCCGCATGGACGGAGACAAAGCCGCCACCGTCCGCCACATACTTCGTGAAGGCATCGCGCACATTCTGCGGCCAGGGCTCGCCATTGTAGTTGCTCACCACCGCCTGGTAGTCACTGAACATCGGCTTCCAGGCATGCCAGGCTTCCTTGGGCGATCCCTTGGGCGGCGTGGTGCTCACATCCACGGTGAAGGCACCGCTGCTCTCCAGGATGTTGCGCAGCACCGGCGTGGTGATCTCCCATTTGTGGTTGTTCTGACCGTCCACAATGAGGACTTTCAGCTTGTCGGCGGCGTGCAGACTGGTGACTGCACAAACGAGGAAGGACAGGAGGATGGAGCGCATGGTTGCGACGTTGCTATCAGCGCGGCGCGTTTTTGGCAAGAACGAACGCATGATCCAATCCGTATTAGGCCTTGACCCCTCGTGCTGTTCCCACACGGTGGGTCTTCTCGATGCCCCTGTTTGTTGCCTTCCTTCTCTATTTTGCGCTGCTGATGCTGCTCGCGGTCATTTCCGCTGCGGAAACAGCCATCCACAGCGCGCGTGACCTCGAAGCTCAACTGCTCGCCGCCGGCGAGGGGGCGGTGGCCGAAAGGCTGCGCGCCATCACCGCCAATCCTTTTGCGCAGCTGCACCGCACGCTGCTGCTGTCTGCGGCGCTAAATCTCGCCCTCGCGGCGCTCGGCCTCTGGATTGTCACCACGCCGCTGCGGGCCTTGGGGTGGAATGCGTGGCTCACCTCATCTATCTTATTTTTGGCCACGGTCCTGCTAGGAGATATGGCTCCCAAATTTTTTGCCGCTCGCAATCCCTCCGTGGTTCTGCTCGGCAGCCTGCGTCTGCTCCACCCGCTGCGCAACGTGCTCGACCCCCTCGCCTCCCTGGTGGACCGCACCACCGACATGCTGCTGCAAAAGTTCGTCACCCGCCACGTGAAGGTGCGCATGCCGGTGACGCGGGATGAATTTGAAACCCTGGTGGAAATGCGTCAGGAGCAGGGCCTGCTGGACAGCGATGAGAGCGCCATGATCCATGAAGCGCTCGACATCGAGGCGCTCACCGTGCGCGACTGCATGATCCCGCGCGTGGATCTCGCGCTCATGAGCAGCGATGACACGCCGCAGAAAACCACCGCCATCCTTGAGAAATCCGCCAGCCGCTTCGTCATCGTTTACGGCGAGACGCCGGACTCTGTGGAAGGCGTGATGGACACCGGGGCCTGGAAGCTCGCGAACCGCCCGGAGTGGCGCACGCTCATGCGCGCCCCCTCTTTTGTACCTGAAACCATGCCCGTGCTCGAAGCGCTGGAGCATCACCTGCAAAGCGACGAACAGCCCGTGCTCATCGCGGATGAATACGGCGGGCTTGAGGGCATGATCACGCGCCGGGAGATCGCCGACTGGCTGCTCTATGAAGCCGCACCCTGGCATGGCGAGACCTCGGAGATCCGCGATCTCGGCGGCGGTCGCTTTCTGCTGGATGGCGGCACCCGTCTGGACCACATCAAAGAAGAACTCGATGTCGATCTCAATCTCGATCTGGATGTAGGCGGCATCGACACCATCGGCGGGCTGGTCTTCAATCAGCTCGGCCATGTGCCCAAGCCCGGCGAACGCATCAGCCTAGACAGCGCCGATCTCAAGGTGCGCCGCATCGTGCGCGCCCGCATTCAGGAGGTGGAGCTGCGCCTCAAACCCAAACCCGCTGCGGACGCCGCCACTGTATGACCTGGCTCCTGCTCATTCTCTGCCTTGTCCTTTCCTTCATGCTCTCCGGCCTGGAGAGCGCGGTCATGGCCGTCAGCCGTGTGCGCGTACGCCATGCGGCGAGTGAAGGCGACCGCCGCGCGCGCGGGCTGCTGCCGCTGCTGGAAGATCGCGATGCGCTGATCGGCTGCATCACCGTGGCCAATCACCTCACCAATCTCGGCGCGTTTCTGCTCGTCGCTTTTCCCGTCATCCATCATGCGAGCCTGTGGGTCTCCGCGCTGGCCTTCACCCTCGCGCTGCCGGTCTTTCTCATCGGCCTGGAGGTCATGCCGAAGAAGCTCTTCCGCAGCTATCCCTTCCGCTCCATGCGCAGCGTCTCGCCGCTGGTCCATCTCGTCGGTCTGGCACGTCCCTTGTTCCGCGTGGTGGCGGGCAAACCAACGATCAGCCCCGGCGAAGTCTCCAATGAAGCACGCCAAACACGCGGGCGTGACGATTTGAAGGCGCTGGCGCAGGCGCTCGCGGCCCAGCAGCAGCTTTCCCCGAATGCGACGCATCTCATCGAGCGTGTGCTCGACTATAAAAAGCTGCGCACCGCCGATCTCATGCAGCCGCTGGCACGCAGCGTCGCCCTGGCGGCGGAGATCCCGCTCAGCACGGCCCTGATCGTGGCTCGTGAGGAGAACTGCACCCTGCTCCCAGTGCTGGGAGAGAACGGCAGCTTCATCGGCCTGCTCGACACCACGGACCTCCCCGCCGTCATTCCGCCTGACCGCCTCGTGCGCCACCACATGCGCACACTAGATGCCATGCCCGCGAGTCTGCCCGCCCTGCACACCCTGCAGCGCATGCGCAAATCCGGCCGCCGCCTCGCCATCGTGGTGGATGAGCGTCAGCAGCCGCTGGGTCTCATCACGGAAGAGCGGCTGCTGGAGCCGCTGATGCACTGAGGGGAGAAGCCGGAGTTTACGGTGGTTGACGATTGTTGACTGTGGTTGACGATGGTTGTCTCCCATTCCGCATTCTATGTCTCAACTCGTCTTCGCCACTTCCAACGCTCACAAGACCGAAGAAGTCGCCGCCATTCTCGGCGGTGACTGGCAGGTCGAAGATCTTCGCGCCCACCCCAGTGTCACGCTGGATGAAGAAACCGGCGATACCTTTGAAGCCAATGCCATCATCAAGGCAGTAAGCGGCAGCCGTGCGGTGCCGGGACTGCTGGTGCTGGCGGATGATTCAGGCTTGGAGGTCGATGCACTGGGCGGCGCGCCCGGAGTGCGCAGCGCGCGCTATGCGGGAGACAACGCCAATGCCGCTGACAACCGCGCGAAATTGAAGACCGAACTCGCCAAACTGCCGCAGGACGGCCCTTTCCCTGGACGCTTTCAATGCTGCATGGTTTTGGCACGAGATGGCGTGGTGCTGCATGTCACGCAGAGCAGTGTGGAAGGCCGCCTGCTCACGCAGGAAGAGGGCGCGGGCGGCTTTGGGTATGATGCGCTTTTCATTCCTGAGGGCTTTACCGAGACGTTCGGTGTCCTGCCGGCAGAAACCAAGAACCAGCTCAGCCACCGGGCCCGCGCTCTTGCGGCCATGAAGGAACAACTCGCCTCTCTTGCCTGAGCTTATGCGTCTTCCTGCATTCATCATCCTCCTTGCGCTCACAGGCTGCGCTACGCCGCCACCACCACGGCCTGCGCCGGTCATGACTGTCGCGCCTGAGCCGGAGCTGCCGCCCCTCGCTCCGCGCTATCCCTCGGCGGATGAAGTGCCTGTACAAGCCCCAGCCTCAACTCCGGCCCCGCCGAGCAAGGCAGGCAGTTGGACCGCCATCTCCAAGTTCAATGGTCAGCCGCTCTTCGGCGGGGCCTCGGCGATGGAATACACCATCGGCCGCCAAGGCCACTCCTTCAGCCTGCAACTGGTGATCTTCGACAGCCGCCAGTTTGATCTTCACGTCATCGACCAGCCCAAAGACTGGTCCGGTGGCAGCCTCATCACCGAATGCATGCGCGGTGCTGCAGCCGTGGCGGGTGTGAATGGCGGCTTCTTCACGCCTGAATTCACCCCCATGGGCCTCATGATCTCCAAGGGCCACCGCACCGGTGCCTGGCAGACCGGTCCGCTGCTCACCGGCGCGGTCGTGGTCACCTCACATCCCCAGCTCCTCTGGAACGCCGAGGTGCATCCCAATGAAGCGCGTGAGCTGGTGCAGGCTGGCCCGCGTCTGGTGGACAACGGCCAGGCGGTGTCCGGGCTCGACCAGCGCAAGCACAGCACCCGCACCTTCATCGCCACGGACGGCGGTCATCAGTGGCTGCTCGGGCTCGCCCACGACATCAGTTTGAGCGAGCTCGCCGAGCTCCTCTCCACCCCCGGCCTCATGCCTGCTTTCACCGTGAACCGCGCCCTCAATCTCGACGGCGGCCATTCCTCCGCCCTCTACTACCGCACCAATGATGGCCGCGAGCACACCCATCCAGGCTGGAGCACTGTGAGGAACTATCTTGGCATTGTGCCCAAGTAAGAAGGGGAGTTTACTGAGGTTGACGGCTGTTGACGATGGTTGACCGTTGAGGGTCCAATCTGCGCGTGATCTGCCCTCTCAGCTCATTCGACATTTGTCATTCTGATTTCGTCATTTCCCCATGTCTCCTTCCTCCAAAACTTTCCTCCTTGATCTGCTCGCCACGCCCAGCCCCAGCGGGTTTGAGGAGCGTGGTCAGCGCAAGTGGATGGCGTATGCACGGCAGTTTGCAGACCGCGTGGAGAGTGATTCCTACGGCAGCGCCTGGGCCACGCTGGAAGGCGGCAAGGATGGGCGCTGCATCATGTTTGAAGCCCATGCCGATGAGATCGGCTACATGGTCCGCCACATCTCCGCCGAAGGTTTTATTTATGTGGACCGCATTGGCTACGCAGACGCCGCCACAGCACGCGGCCGACGGGTGGAGATCTTTGGCGACAAGGGCACCGTGCGTGGTGTCATCGGCAACATCGCCATTCACATCCGTGGCAGCAGTGACGACAAAGTCCCGAAGGTGCATCATCTTGCCATCGACATTGGAGCCTCCAGCGCCAAGGAAGTCGCCAAGGCGGGCATCCGTATCGGACATCCCGCTGTGTATGCCGATGGCGTCGAAGAACTCGGAACCAACAAGCTCTGCGGCCGCGCTTTGGACAACCGCATCGGCGGCTTCATCATCGCCGAAGTCATCGCCCGCCTCAGCAAGCGCAAAGCCCGCCTGCCCTCCACCGTGTATGCCGTGAACGCCGTGCAGGAGGAGATCGGTGGCAATGGGGCCGCGATGGTCACTCACCGGCTCATGCCCGATGTCGCCATCGTGCTGGATGTCACCCACGCCACCGACACCCCGGAGATCAATGAAAAGAAACACGGGAATGTGAGTCTCGGCGGCGGCCCCACGCTCACGCATGGGGCCGCGAATCACATCGAGGTGGTGAAGCGGCTCATCGAGGTCGCTGAGAAAAGCGGCATCGCCGTGCAGCACGAAGCCTCCTCACGCACCACCGGCACGGATGCGGATGTCATCTTCACGCAGCAGCAAGGTATTCCCAGCGCCCTGGTCTCCCTGCCCCTGCGCTACATGCACAGCGTCGTAGAAATGGCGCACCTCGATGACGTGGAGCACACCATCCAGCTCCTCGTCGCCTTTGCGGAAAGCGTGAAGGCAAAAGACGATTTCCGCGTGCGGTTGTAAGCATACCCCTCTTCCGGCATTGCCAATGCATCTCCACGCTTCATGCGAGGAGGGCTCTACCATCCTAGTTTTCCCTGCACCGTGAAGATGCACCCGAACACGGCACCCATTTCGAGGATGGATCAATCTGCTGCCACAGGTCCTCGCACTCTCTCCTGGCTCTTTTAATGGCCGCGCGTTTTTCGCCGGTCTTTCTCTGGATGCGTCCCAGGAATTCCTCCGTCTTGCCTTCACAATACTCCAGATCGTCACCCGTCAGCAGAGCCCATGCCTGCTTGAGCTTGCCTTTGATAATGTTCAGGCCGCCTTGGATGAGGATCGTGTTCATGAGCGTAAGAATAAGTGGCTGGAGTCGGATGCCGCATTCTGCGGCATGGTTGTCTCACCCATGATTCGTCCCCACGTCCTCGGCTGGACGCCTGAGCCATGTCTCAGGAAAAGGAGGGTCCCGCTAAAGACTCGCCTGATCCCACAAGCTTAGTACGCAAAACCGCCTCCGCCGGTTTGCACCGAGGGAGGCGGGTAAGGTTTGAACTGACGGGCGGGCTTAGGCCGCGTCTTCGTCCACAACGACCGGCAGCGCAGGGCGCTCGGTTTCGTGGAGTTCGAAGTTGCGGTTGCTGACAAAGCCGGTGCCGGCGGGGATGAGGTGACCCATGATGACGTTTTCCTTGAAGCCGCGCAGGAAGTCGGACTTGGCAAGGGTGGCGGCTTCAGTGAGCACACGGGTGGTGTCCTGGAAGGAAGCAGCCGAGATGAAGGACTCGGTTTCGATGGAGGCCTTGGTGATGCCGAGGAGGACGGGCTCTGCTTCCGCAGGCTTGCCGCCTTCTTCGGTGACACGGTTGTTTTCCTTCTCAAACTCGCCGCGGTCGATCTGGTCGCCCCAGAGGAATTCGGTGTCGCCGGTGTCGGTGACCTTCACCTTGCGCAGCATCTGACGGATGATGATCTCAACGTGCTTGTCATTGATTTCCACACCCTGGGCGCGGTACACTTCCTGCACTTCAGTGACCAAATGCTCGCGGAGAGCCTGAGGGCCAAGAATTTCAAGGAGGTCATGCGGAACGACTGGACCATCGGTGATCTGGTCGCCTTTGCTGACATGGTCGCCATTGAACAGCAAGATGTGCTTGCTGCGGGGAATGAGATGCTCTTCCTGCTGGCCGGTCTTGTTGTCGGTGACGATCACGCGGCGCTTGCCACGGACCAGGCCACCGATTTCGACGGTGCCGTCGATACGAGCGATTTCGCAGGCGTCCTTCGGCTTGCGGGCTTCGAAGAGTTCAGCCACACGTGGAAGACCACCGGTGATGTCCTTCGTCTTGGACGCCTTACGTGGCGTCTTGGCGATGGTGGTACCGGCTTCAACCTTCTCGTTGTTCTTCACGCTCAAGTGAGCGCCGGCTGGAATGGTGTAGCTGGCGAGCACTTCGTGTGTCTTCGGATTCACAACGACGACCTGCGGATGGAGGTCTTCCTTGTGCTCGATGACGACGGTCTCTTCGTTGCCGGTGGACTCGTTCTTTTCCTTGGTGATGGTGATGCCCGAGATCATGTCGCGGAACTCCAGCTTACCAGCCTTCTCGGTGATAATTGGCACGTTATACGGATCCCAAGTGACGACCTGCTGGCCTTTCTTGACCTTGCCACCATCTTCGACAGCGATAACGGCGCCCGTGACCAGCTTGTGGCTTTCGAGTTCGCGACCGTCGTCGTCATGGATGGAGAGGATGCCGTTCTTGGTCAGGGCGATCCAGGTGCCTTCGATCGTGGTCACCGCACGCATGTCGGTGTACTTGACGGTACCGGTGTTTTTGACGTTGATGAATGGCTGCTTGAAGGAGGCCGTGGCAGCACCACCCACGTGGAAGGTACGCATGGTGAGCTGCGTTCCGGGCTCGCCGATGGACTGAGCAGCGACGATGCCGACGGCTTCGCCGATCTTCGCCATTTTATGCGTTGCAAGGTGGAGGCCGTAGCACTTCGAGCAGCAGCCGCGCTTGCTTTCGCAAGTGAGCACGGAGCGGATCTTGAGCTTCTCGACACCGATCTTGGCGAGGTGAGCGGCTTCCTTTTCGGTAGCGAGCTGACCTGCCTTGATGACGACACCTTTGTCCACGGGATCGTGGATCGTTTCGCACGAGACACGGCCATAGACGCGGGTCTTGAGATCGACGATTTCTTCATCACCCTGATAGATGGAAGCGAGCGTGATGCCGTTGACCGTGCCGCAATCTTCCTCAGTGACGATGACGTCCTGGGACACATCGACGAGCTTGCGGGTCATGTACCCGGAGTCGGCCGTCTTCAGCGCGGTATCGGCAAGGCCTTTACGCGCACCGTGAGTGGAGATGAAGTATTCGAGCACGCTCAGACCTTCACGGAAGTTCGAGGTGATCGGACGTTCGATGATCTCACCGGAGGGCTTGGCCATTAGACCGCGCATACCAGCAAGCTGCTTGATCTGCGTACGGTTGCCTCGGGCACCCGAGTTCACCATGACGTAGAGCGGGTTGTGGTGCTTCTTGCCCTCGTTGTATTCCAGCGTGCGGAAGAGTTCGTCGGCGACGATTTCACCCACCTGCGTCCAGATGTCGATGATCTTCTGATAGCGCTCCCCATTGGTGATAATACCACGGCGGTACTGCTTCTCGATTTCTTCGATCTGCTTGTAGGCGTTCTCAAGGCCGGCGGCCTTGGCAGTCGGGATGACCATGTCGGTGATACCGATGGAGCAACCGGAACGGGTCGCTTCGCGGAAGCCCAGCGTCTTGAGGCGGTCAAGCGCGTTGACGGTTTCCTTCTGACCCACGGTCTGGAAGCAGCGCCAGATGATGTCTGACACCTGCTTCTTGCCGACGGTGGTGTTGATGAAGCCGAGGCCTTCCGGCCAGGTTTCATTGAAGAGGACACGGCCTGCGGTGGTCTCGATGACAGCCTTGGAAGAATCACCAAACGGGCGCTTCGGCAGATTCCAGTCAGGATTGCGAAAACGCACCTTGTCGTTCACGGTCAAGCCGCCTTCGGAAATGGCGAACTCGACTTCGGAGGCGTCGTTGAAGATCGGCACGCGGCCTTCGACATCACCCTTCTTCGCCTTGGCGTCTTGATTCGGGAACTCACGCAGGTAGGTGAGGAAGTAACAGCCCAGAGGAATGTCCTGGGATGGATTCATCACCGGCTTGCCGCTGGCAGGGCTGAACAGATTGTTCGGCGCAAGCATGAGCAGGCGGGCTTCCATCTGAGCTTCGATGGAAAGCGGAACGTGGACGGCCATCTGGTCACCGTCGAAGTCGGCGTTATAGGCCGTACAAACGAGGGGATGCACACGAATGGCATCACCTTCGATGAGCTTCGGTTCGAAAGCCTGGATCGAGAGACGATGGAGGGTTGGCGCACGGTTGAGGAGGACGGGGTGGCCCTTGGTCACTTCGTCCAGGATGTCCCACACTTCAGGCGTGCGGCGTTCGATCATCTTCTTCGCGCTGCGCACGGTGTGCACGAGGCCCATCTCCTTGAGACGGCGAATGATGAAGGGTTCGAACAGAACAAGTGCCATCTTCTTCGGCAGACCGCATTGGTGCAGCAGAAGGTCAGGACCGATCACGATTACGGAACGGCCGGAGTAATCGACGCGCTTGCCCAGAAGATTCTGACGGAAGCGGCCGGACTTGCCCTTGAGCATGTCGGACATGGACTTCAGCGGACGATTGCCCGCGCCGGTGACCGGGCGGCCATGGCGGCCGTTGTCGAACAAGGCGTCCACAGCTTCCTGCAGCATGCGCTTTTCGTTGCGGATGATGACATCCGGCGTGCGGAGCTGGAGGAGGTTCTTGAGACGGTTGTTGCGGTTGATGACGCGACGATAGAGATCGTTCAAGTCGGAGGTCGCAAAGCGGCCGCCTTCGAGAGGAACGAGGGGGCGAAGGTCTGGCGGGATGACCGGCAGCACTTCGAGGATCATCCACTCCGGACGGCTGTGGCTGCCGGCAAAGCCCTGGCAGAGCTTGAGGCGCTTGGCGAGCTTCTTGCGGATCTGCTTGGAGCGCGTCTTGGTCATCGCCTCTTCGAGTTCCTTCGTCACATCCGCCAGGTTGAGCTGGGCAAAGATGTCACGGATGGCTTGGGCACCCATGCCGACGCGGAAGGCGTCTGCACCGTACTGCTCTTCGGCTTCGCGAAGGTCAACTTCGGTGAGAAGCTGGCCGCGCTGCAACGGCGTGCTGCCGGGATCGACCACCATGTAGTCTTCATAGTAGATCACGCGCTCCAGCGAACGGGCGGTCATGTCGAGCATGAGGCCGATGCGGGAAGGCATGCACTTGTAGAACCAGATGTGCGTCACCGGCACGGCGAGCTCGATGTGGCCCATGCGCTCGCGACGGACGCGGGAAAGGGTCACTTCGACACCGCAGCGGTCACAAACAACACCCTTGTGCTTGATGCGCTTGTACTTGCCGCAGGCGCACTCCCAGTCACGGGTGGGTCCGAAGATACGCTCGCAGAACAAGCCGCCTTTTTCAGGCTTGAACGTACGGTAGTTGATGGTTTCGGGGTTTTTGACTTCACCGGAGGACCAGGAGCGGGTGCGGTCCGCAGAGGCGATGCAGATCGACACATAGTCGAACTCTTCGCCGTGTTGGGGTTCCCCGAAAATTTCTTTCAAGCTCGCGTCAGCATTCATGATGTGTGGAGATGGGTGGCAGGTTTGTGCGCTGGGTTTCTGGGGGAAGACGGGTTAGGCACCCGCCGAGGAAG
The DNA here is from genome assembly GCA_025360015.1 of Verrucomicrobiota bacterium. Classification (GTDB taxonomy): domain Bacteria; phylum Verrucomicrobiota; class Verrucomicrobiia; order Verrucomicrobiales; family Verrucomicrobiaceae; genus Prosthecobacter. The sequence goes on from JANYCZ010000079.1 coordinate 19,569, forward strand.
CAAAGTTTTCGAGTGCTTCCGCGTCAGCATTGGCGTTGGCGCGCTTATGCACCTTCACATCCAGGCCGAGGGACTGCATTTCCTTGATGAGCACGTTGAAGGACTCAGGCGTGCCCGCTTCCAGAGCGTGGTCGCCTTTGACGATCTGCTCATAGATGCGCGTGCGGCCCTGCACATCGTCAGACTTGACGGTGAGGAGTTCCTGCAGCGTGAAGGCGGCGCCGTAGGCTTCGAGCGCCCACACTTCCATTTCCCCGAAACGCTGGCCGCCGTATTGGGCTTTACCGCCCAGAGGCTGCTGCGTGACGAGCGAGTAAGGTCCGACCGCACGGGCGTGGATCTTATCGGCGACAAGGTGGTTCAGCTTCAGCATGTAGATGTAGCCGACGACGACATCGAGGGTGTAGGAGTCACCGGTCCGGCCGTCGAAGAGCTTCGACTTGCCGTTGAGGCCCATCCATTCGTACCCAGGAACCTTCTTGGCGTCCTTGATGTACTCCATGATCTTGGACTCAGGGATACCATCGAACACCGGTGTGGCGATCTTCATGCCGAGCGCCTTGGCGGCGAGGCCGAGATGGGTTTCAAGCACCTGACCCACGTTCATGCGTGATGGCACGCCGAGGGGGTTCAGCACGATGTCCACCGGCGTTCCGTTTTCGAGGAACGGCATGTCTTCTTCAGGCACGATGTTGGCGACGATCCCCTTGTTGCCGTGGCGTCCGGCCATCTTGTCACCCACCGAAAGCTTGCGCTTGCTGGCGAGGAAGACGCGGACCTGCTTGACCACGCCGCTGTCGGCGGTGTCTTCGCTGGACTCGATTTTGTCGAGGTTGCGCTCACGTTCCATGTCGGCGTCGGAGAACTTCTGTTCGAAGGTCTGGATGATGTCGAAGATCTTGTTACGGATCGGGCTCGGATCGATTTCGATGGTGTCGTAGCTTTCGGCCACGTGACGCAGCATCGTCTTGGTGATCTTCTTGTTCGCGCCGACGAGAGGCTCGCCGGTCTGACCATTCACGATGTCGAGAGGGATCTTCTCGTTGAGAAGGATGTCAGAGAGACGCTCGGTGAGCTGCTCGGTGAGGTCTTCCTTCTTCGCACGGTAGTCTTCTTCGATCTGCTTGATGTGCTTCTTGTACTCGGCCGGGGAGAGCTTCTCCTTCTCAGAGTCGGCTCCAAGACCGCGCTGGGCGATGCGGACATCCATGATGATGCCGGTGCAGCCGGAAGGCACACGCAGGGAGGTGTCCTTCACGTCAGCCGCCTTCTCACCGAAGATGGCGCGCAGGAGGCGTTCTTCAGGAGCGAGTTCGGTTTCGGACTTCGGCGTGATCTTGCCGACGAGGATGTCGCCAGGCTTCACTTCCGCACCGATGCGCACGACGCCCTGGGCGTCGAGGTTCTTCAAGGCTTCATCACCGACGTTCGGGATGTCACGCGTGATTTCTTCAGGTCCCAGCTTGGTGTCGCGGGCGATGACTTCGAAGTCTTCGATGTGGATGGAGGTATAGATGTCCTCCTTGACCACGCGGCGGCTGATGGTGATGGCATCTTCGAAGTTGTAACCGTTCCAAGGCATGAACGCGACGAGCATGTTCTTGCCGATGGCAAGCTCACCCTGGTCGGTGCAAGGACCGTCGGCGATGACATCGCCCTTCTTGATCTTCTGACCGCGCTTCACCAGAGGCTTCTGGTTGATGCAGGTGCCGGCATTGCTGCGGCCAAACTTGCGCAGCGGGTACACGTGGGTGCCCTTGTCTTCGTCAGTCACGCACGACTTGATCGGGTTTTCGAGGAATTTGTCGTCCTTGACCGGCAGGTTGCCGTCCTTGGTGACGATGATGACGTCAGCAGTCGCAGCAGCGACGGTGCCGTTGGCATCCGCCACGATCACGGAACGTGAATCGCGGGCAGCCTTGCCTTCCATGCCGGTGCCGACAAGCGGGGACTCACCTTCGAGGAGAGGCACGCCCTGGCGTTGCATGTTCGAGCCCATCAGAGCGCGGTTGGCATCATCATGCTCAAGGAACGGAATGAGCGCGGCAGCCACGGAGACGAGCTGCTTTGGCGACACGTCCATGAGAGTGACCATGGCCGGTTCGACTTCGATGAAGTCGCCACGATAGCGCACAGTGACTTTGGCTCCTTTGAAGCGGCCTTTTTCGTCGATCGGATTGTTCGACTGGGCGATGTAATGCTTCTCTTCCTGATCGGCGGTGAGATACTCGATCTTCTCAGCCACAGCGCTGTCCTTCACAGGACGGTACGGCGTTTCGATGAAACCGAACTCATTGATGCGGGCATAGCTGCCCAGGGAGTTGATCAGACCGATGTTCGGACCTTCAGGAGTCTCAATCGGGCAGATACGGCCGTAATGGGACGGATGAACGTCACGCACTTCGAAACCGGCGCGGTCACGATTCAGACCGCCAGGCCCGAGTGCGGAGAGACGACGTTTGTGGGTCAGTTCGGCCAGAGGATTGATCTGATCCATGAACTGGCTGAGCTGGCTGCGGCCGAAGAAGTCACGCACGACAGCGGAGAGCGCCTTCGGATTGACGAGCTTGGCAGGAGTCATGGTGTCCATGTTCACGTCGAACAAGGTCATGCGCTCTTTCACCAGACGCTCCGTGCGGGAAAGGCCCACACGGCACTGGTTGGCGAGGAGTTCGCCCACGGCACGCACACGGCGGCTGCCGAGATGGTCAATATCATCCAGAATGCCCTGGCCTTCACGCAGGTGGAAGAGGTAACGCAGCGCGGAAATGACGTCCTCAGCGGTGAGGATGCGCATTTCGGTGTCGATCTTCAGCGAGAGCTTCTGATTGATCTTGTAACGGCCGACGCGGGTGAGGTCATAGCGCTTCGGATCGAAGAACAGGCGCTTCACGAGTGCGCGTGCATTCGGCGTGGTCGGAGGATCGCCCGGACGCAGACGGCGGTAGATTTCCTTAAGGGCCTCGTCTTCATCCTTGGCGGTGTCTTTGCGCAGGGAGGTGATGAGGAGGTCGTCCGGGGATGCGGTGACGACTTTGATCATCTTGTGGCCAAGCTGAATGAGCTGGCGCACCACGCCGGAGGTCAGCGGCTCGTAGGCACGGGCCACGATGAGCTCGCCATCGAGGATGTCCTTGAAGAGGATCTTGGTGGCGATCTCTTCTTCAGAGATGCTGTCCTTGAGCTTCAAGTCCTGGATTTCGTAGAAGAGTTTGAGGATGTCCTCGTCGCCCGGGAAGCCGATCACACGCAGGAGCGTGGTGGCAAGGAACTTACGACGGCGGCGGCGGCGGTCGAGATAGACATAAAGGAGGTCGTTCGTGTCGAACTGCACTTCCAGCCAGGTGCCGCGGTCAGGGATGATGCGGAAGCCGTGCAACCAGCGGCCGTTGAGGTGCTGGGTGGTTTCAAAGCAGATACCAGGGGAACGGTGAAGCTGGGAGACGACCACACGCTCAGCACCATTGATGACGAAAGTGCCGCGCACCGTCATGAGGGGGATTTCACCCATGTACACGCGCTCCTGCTTGGCACCCTGCTCGTCCTTGAGCTCATAGGTCACATACAGGGGGGCGCTGAAGGTCTCGGCCTCATGGATGGCTTCGAGGGAGTTCAGCTTGGGCTCGCCGATTTCGTACATGACGAAATCGAGCGTCATCTTCTCATCATAGCTGGTGATCGGGAAAACTTCCCGGAACACGGCCTGCAGGCCGACGTCCTTACGCTTCGAGGGCAGGATGTTTTTCTGGAGAAATTCCTCGTATGAGCGGAGCTGAATCTCGATGAGATTCGGTGGCTCGGCGATTTCGTGGATTTTGCCAAAGTTAGTGCGCTGGGACATAAGGCAGTGATGAGGCGGTTTAGGGGGCGATGGGCGGTGGCACGGGATGCGGAAGAGTGACTTCCGCGAAGCAACAAAGGAGCAATGTCAGGCGGCCAGCCCGGCATTGCGTACGATTGTCGCGAAAACAAAGCAGCCGGAATCCAGGGGCAAGCCGGGATTCAGGCCATGAAAATGGTCAGAAACATGCGCCTCATCGCGAGCGGCCCCGGAACCGTAGCACTGGCTGCGGAGGTTCTGGCGGGGATCACGGGCGGTTGCGGGCATGCGATGTTACGAAACGAACAGAGGATTGGACTGACTGACGCTAACTCTAACTGAAGGCTCCTGACCGCGCGGCGCTGCGGGTGATGGCAGACGCCACGCGGCAAAGAGCAGGAGGGAACGAGGACTACTTGATCGTGACTTTGGCGCCAGCGGCTTCCAATTTCTTCTTGATCTCTTCGGCTTCTTCCTTTTTGCAGCCTTCCTTGAGCGTCTGCGGAGCGCTCTCGACGAGCTTCTTCGCTTCTGCAAGGCCAAGGCCAGGAACAACGCCACGGACTTCTTTGATGACGCCAATTTTGTTGGTGCCAGCTTCGGTCAGGATGACATCGAACTCGGTCTTCTCTTCCACTGCAGCAGCAGGGGCAGCACCACCAGAGCCCGCGGCGGCGGCAGGAGCAGCGGCGCTAACGCCCCACTTCTCTTCGAGGGTTTTCACGAGTTCAGCAACTTGCAAGACAGTCAAGCCACTCAGTTCTTCAACGATTTTATTCAGGTCAGCCATATTAGTATTTCGGTGTCGCCGCGTTCCGCAGCTGCGGATTAATTAAGAGCAAAAGCTTTTGCTCCGGCGAGGAACCATTGGGTGTTGGGGTATTCAGGCCGTGTGACGGGCCATCTAATCAAATTGGGTTAAGCAGGTTGTTCAGCGGGTGCGGCTTCCACAGCGGGTGCGGCTTCAGCAGCAGGCGCGGCTTCCACAGCGGGTGCGGCTTCAGCAGCAGGTGCGGCTTCTTCAGCAGCGGGCGCTCCATCCAGATCGGCCTTGGCCTTGAGCACGCGGGCGAGGGCGGAAGCCGGAGCCTGGAGCATGCCGAGGAGCTGGGAGAGCAGCGCTTCACGGGAGGGCAGATCGGCAAGGACTTTGATGGCAGCGGCGTCCAGCAGATTGCCGTCGAGCACGCCGACTTTCATCACCGGCTTTTCGAACTCGGCGTGGAAATTCTTGAGGATCTTGGCCGCGCCGAAAACGTCCTTGGCACCGGTCACGTAGGCGCTCTGGCCGGTGAGGTGTTCACCAAGTTCACCCGGGTAGCCGGCCTTTTCAGAGGCCTTCTTCACGAGGTTGTTCTTGAAGACGTGGATTTCTGCTCCGACGGTGCTGAGGCGCTTGCGCAGCTCGGCGAATTTGGCAACCTTGAGGCCGGTGTAATCAACAACGAAGAGGAACGGCGAGGCGTTGACCCGTTGCAGCAGGTCATCAATGAGCAATGTTTTGAGAGCTTTCATGTGTCTGTGCTGCGTGAATTAGAGTTTGATGTACTTCGACACGTCGATGCGAAGCGCCGGCGACATGGTGGCGGCGAGGGTGATGGTTTCGACGTAGCGGCCACGGGCGGAGGCGGGCTTGGCGCGCACCACAGCTTCGATCAGCGCGGTGGCATTTTCAGTGAGCTGCGGCACTTCGAAGGAAGCTTTGCCCACGGAGGAGGCGATGTTGCCGTTCTTGTCGAGCTTGAAGTCAGCACGGCCTGCTTTGACGGCCTTGACGGCAGCGGCGGTGTCTTCAGTGACGGTGCCGGTACGCGGATTGGGCATCAAGCCACGAGGTCCGAGCTGTTTACCGAGTTTACGCACTTCATTCATCGCAGCCGGAGTGGCGATGGCGACGTCGAAGTCCATGAAGCCTTCCTTCACCTTGGCGATGAGGTCTTCGTTGCCGACGATATCAGCACCGGCGGCCTTGGCGGCATCAGCGGCAGCGCCCTGGGCGAAGACGGCGACGCGCACGGTCTTGCCGGAGCCATGGGGCAGCGGGCAGGTGCCGCGCACCATCTGGTCGCTCTTCTTCGGATCCACACCCATGCGGAAAGACAGGGTGACGGTCTGGTTGAACTTGGTGCCAGGGAGTTTGCGCAGGAGTTCGGCCGCTTCTTCGAGCGTGAATGCCTTGCCTGCCGGAACCATCTCGGCTGCTTTCTTGTAACGTTTGCTTCTCTTTTGCATGGTGTGTGTGCAGTGGTGGCGAACTGTGACGTTCTCCTGCTTCGGTTAAGGATTAGTCGATGATTTCGATGCCCATCTGGCGTGCTGTGCCCGCCATGATGCGGGATGCCATGGTGAGATCGGAAGTGTTGAGGTCGGCGATCTTGAGCTTGGTGGCTTCAAGAAGCTGCGCGCGGGTGATTTTGGCGACCTTGATCTTGTTCGCTTCTTTGGAGCCGCTGGCGATGTTGGCGATCTTCTTCAGCAGGTTGGAAGCAGGGGGCTGCTTGGTGATGAAGGTGAAGCTCTTGTCCTTGTAAACCGTGATCACGGTCGGCAGGACGTCACCACCGGCCTTGGCGGTGGCGGCGTTGAACTCCTTGCAAAAGGCCATGATGTTCACACCGGCCTGACCGAGAGCAGGGCCGATGGGCGGTGCGGGGTTGGCGGCACCAGCTTTGATCTGGAGCTTGATGAGTTTGATGATTTCCTTGGCCATGTCTTTGTGTTCCTTGCTTGCTTGAGTTGAGATTCAGTGCGGCGGCGGGGCGGCTTATGCCTTCTCGACCTGCCAGTATTCGAGATCGACCGGAGTGGAGCGCCCGAAAATATTGACGGACACGCGCAGCACGCCGCGTTCCGGATCGATCTCTTCAACGATGCCGTTCTGGCTTTCGAAGGGACCATCGGCCACACGCACGGTGTCACCGAGATTGAAGGCGATCTTTGGTACGGCGCCTTCGGCTTTGTCGCCCACCTGGGCCAGCATGGCCTCCACTTCCTTGGCGCGCATCGGGATCGGGTGATCCTTGGTGCCGGCGAAGTTGAGGACGCCGTCGGTTTCCTTCACGAAATACCAGGTGCGGTCCATCAGACGGTTGTGCTCGTCGAGGAGGTGGCAGTTGGCGATGACGTAGCCGGGGAAGAACTTGCGGTTGCTTTCAGAGCGCTTGCCCTTCTTGACTTCGGCCACGCGCTCCATCGGCACGAGGACCTGGAAGACTAAATCACCCATCTCCTCTTTCTCAATGCGGCGAAGCATGCTGTCACGGACCTTCTGTTCAAGGCCGGAGCGGACGTGGATGACAAACCACTGGTCGCGGGGTGAGGGGATAGCTCCCATAAGGATTCGGAAAAAAGGGGGTTGGGGGAAAACGGAAAATTATACACCCAGCTTCTGCGCGGCCTCAAAGGCCCACTTGAAACTGATGTCAAACGCTGCCACGAAGCCTCCGAGGAGGATCATCGCGACGAAGACCACCACTGTGGATTCAATCAGCTCGCGGTATTTGACGAAGCCTTTTTCTTTCGGGTCCCAGGGCCACGTGGCCTTCTTGAGCTCGAGGAAAACCTCGCTGATATATTTGCGGATGCGACTCATGTGAAGCGTTTCGTTTTCTGCGGATGTTTCCGGGATTTTCGCTGGCAGGCCAGGAGGGACTCGAACCCACAACCAACGGTTTTGGAGACCGCTACTCTACCAATTGAGCTACTGACCTGTATGAGCGAGAATTGCTTCCCGGAATGAATAACGGATGGATTTACTTTGGCAAGTCCGACGCCTCGTTTCGTTCCTGTCGGAGACGAAATCACCGCCGGGCCTGTGCGCCAGACCCGGCGGGGATTCGAGACAAACGAACTGCGCGAGACTAGTCGAGGATGGTGGCCACGCGGCCTGCACCCACGGTCTTGCCACCCTCGCGGATGGCGAAACGGATGGTCTTTTCCATGGCGATCGGGGTGATCAGCTCGACTTCGATCGAGACGTTGTCACCGGGCATCACCATTTCAACGCCTTCTGGAAGCTTCACGCTGCCGGTCACGTCCGTGGTGCGGAAGTAGAACTGCGGGCGGTAGTTGTTGAAGAAAGGAGTGTGGCGGCCGCCTTCGTCCTTGGAAAGAACGTACACCTCTGCGGTGAACTTCTTGTGGGGAGTGACGGAACCTGGCTTGGCGATGACCTGACCGCGCTCGATGTCCGTCTTCTTCGTGCCGCGAAGCAGGAGGCCGACGTTGTCGCCTGCACGACCTTCGTCGAGCAACTTGCGGAACATTTCGATGTCGGTGACGGTCGTCTTGACGGTCGGGCGGATGCCGACGATTTCGACTTCAGACATCTTCTTGACGATACCACGCTCAACACGGCCGGTGCAGACGGTACCACGACCTTCGATCGCGAACACGTCTTCGACTGGCATGAGGAAGTCCTTGTCAATCGGACGCTCTGGAAGCGGAATGTAGCTGTCCACAGCGTCCATCAGCTTGTTGATGTTGGCTTCATGCTCAGGATTGCCTTCGAGAGCCTTGAGTGCGGAACCCCGGACGATCGGGATTTCGTCACCTGGGAAGTCATACTTGGAAAGGAGGTCGCGAACTTCCATTTCGACGAGGTCGAGGAGTTCTGGATCGTCAACCATGTCCACTTTGTTCATGAACACCACAAGGGCAGGAACGCCAACCTGACGGGCGAGCAGGATGTGCTCACGGGTCTGGGGCATCGGGCCGTCAGCAGCGGAAACGACGAGGATGCCACCGTCCATCTGTGCAGCGCCGGTGATCATGTTCTTCACATAGTCAGCGTGTCCGGGACAATCGACGTGCGCGTAATGACGCTTTTCGGTCTCATACTCCACGTGAGCGGTGTTGATCGTAATGCCGCGTTCCTTTTCTTCAGGAGCTGCGTCGATCTGATCATATGCACGTGCCTGGGCGAAGCCCTTCTTGGAAAGGACGGTCGTGATGGCGGCGGTCAGGGTGGTCTTGCCGTGGTCAACGTGGCCAATCGTGCCGATGTTGACGTGCGGCTTGTTGCGTTGGAATGCTTCTTTAGCCATGGGTGGAGTTAGTTGAGGGGGTGCGCTTGGGACTGGTTCGTTTGTCGTGTTTCGAAGATCCCCACGGACTGCCACTGGAGCTGTTAGAGGGACTTGAACCCTCGACCTCGTCCTTACCAAGGACGTGCTCTACCACTGAGCTATAACAGCTTAACCTGCGGCGGTTCTGTGAGAAACCTCCTCCTCTTTCGACAAGAAAACCGGGATATGACAACCTCCATGACTGACGTCAGGAGACAGTACACCCCGGCTTTGTTCCGAAAAAGTGGGACGATACTAGGACAGTAGGGGACTCTGTCAAAGAGTATTTGGATTGTTTGAGAAAGATTTGGCAATCTTTCGGCGCCACTTCTTGCAGTGCCTTGCGCAGGCAGACGGCTCACGGGGGCATCAGACTCACGAAAGCGGCTTTATTTCAGCTTGGTTCTCCAGCTGGCAGACTCATACTCTGCCCAGGCCCCCTTCCCTCCCCCATGCACCGACACCTTGCCAGCCTTGCCCTCCTGCTGCTGGCCGTGACAGGCCTGCGCGCCGCAGAAGACGTGGGCGTGGTGGTGAAGGGCATCGTCAAAAACGCCCGCGCAGGTCATCAGGAGGCGCTGGCTCCGCTGAAGGATCTGCATGCGCAGAAGCTGGCGGGAGAGGCCGTACTCTCCCTGGTGGGCGACAGACGCACAGGCATCGGCATCAAACTGCGTCTGGCCGAGATCGTGGCGGACTGGCCTGAGGGTGAGGGACGCGCCGTGCTGGCCGACTGGCTGGCAAAGCACCCTGCCTGCGATGACGATGCGCTGCTGTTCTTTTCGGGCATCCGTCTGAGGGATGCGCGCACCTTTTTCTGGAACATCCTCACGCAGATCAAAGGCCCGCTCACATCGGTGAAACAGCCCGAACGCATCGCGATCGCAGCCCTGGCGCTGGGCAACTTTCAGGACAATCCGGAAGTCGTGGTAGCCCGTGTGGCGGAGCTGCTCGCCCCGGCCAACGCCCACGTCATGCGCGCCTGCGCTGCGGAGGCTCTGGGCGGCATTCGCAGCCCCCTCGCCCTGCAGGCCCTCCTGCCCCACCTGAACGACGACGCCATCGGCGATGCCGTCCACTGCTCCCTCTTTCAACTCACTGGCCAGGACTTCGCCAACGACCCGGACAAATGGAAGGCCTGGATCGTTGCCCAGGGCACGAACATCCCGTGGAAAATGCTGCCCCGCAGCGACTACGCGGAATTCCTCAAGCTGCAGAAGCTCCTTAAGCCCCTGGATGACGACCCCGCCATGAATATGGCCTCCTTTTACGGCCTGGAAATCCGGGGCAAAGGCGCGCTCTTCATCCTCGATGTGAGCGGCAGCATGACGAGGGACGACCGCATCGGCAAACTCAAGGCGCAGATGAGCAACCTGCTCACCGCCCTGCAAAACAAATCCACCAAGCTGCGCTACGGCATCACCACCTTCGGCGCCAACGTGGACTCCTGCTTCTCCGCCCGTGGCATGGCGCTAAACGACGAGAAAAATCACAAACAGGCTGTGCAGTTTGTGGACCGCATCGTCGCCGGCGGCGGCACCCCCATGTGCGAGGCCTTCAACCACGCCCTCACCCGCATCCTCCCCGAAGGCAGCATCGACTCTCTCTACTTCCTCAGCGATGGTCAACCCACCGACGGCTCCCCGGCCCAGGTGCTCGACCTCGCCCAGCGCATCCACACCCAGTTCAAGGTCCGCATCTCCACCATCAGCATCGGCGAAGAAACCGTGCCTGGCAGCACCGAGCCCTCGCTGCTGAGTCAGATCGCGAAGACCTGTGAAGGGACGTTTACGGTGCCGCCGTGAAGTGCTCATAACCCTTGGCACGATCCCAAGGCATGTGCCTGCACATCAATGAGATCAAAAACGCATGCCGTACGGGGGCGTGTCTGCAGGGGTCAGAAATGGCGCTGAGCCGGGGGTGTGCGGTGCTCGATCCAGTCTTGCATGTTGGTGATGTGCCCGTCCAGATCCTGCACTAAAAACTGATCGGCCTTTCTGGCCTTCAGGCCCGCATGCACCTCACGCATGGCTGCCAGGGATTTCTCTCCGCCGATGATGGAGAGGGTGCGAAACACGTTCTTCAGGATTTGCTCACTTTTGGCATTCGGATTGACGAAGCGCAATACCAAAGCCTCGTGTTCAGGGCTGGGATAATGTGCCAGCAGGCGGATGGCTGCGCCAATGAAAGCGCTTTCGTCGGCGGGGGCCGCATGGGTCTCCAGCTCAGTGGTGATGATCTTCTGCTCGGCAGGGGTGAGATCCTTGCGTAAAGAAAGCGCGCTCAAGGCCTTTGTGCTTGCCCTTCCGCCCCATTTGGGGATTTCAAAATACTGAATTTGGAGAAGGGCGAAGAGCTGGGGCTTGAACTCCGGGCGGGTGGCCAGGGCTTTTTCAGCGCGTGCCATGCTCGGACCATCGGGAATACAACACGGAAAACAATCTTCCAGGGCCTTGCTCAACGCGGGACTCATGGGTGCGGCACGGCCTTCGATGGATGAAACGGCGTCCATGGCGTGATAATAAAGGTTACAACCTGCTTCCGTGGGGTCGGACCGGTGACTCTCGGCGTATTTCAAGAGCGGCCTGATGGAACTGAGAGTGCCTGTGCTTTTTAGCGCGCCCATGGCGTAGAAGGCGGCATGCTCGTTATTCCGGGGATACGATGCGGTGAAAGGGGCCGAGGTATCGCTGAGATACTGGTCCAGCACCGCTTCATTTTCCGGGCTGGGGGGATTCTCCAGCAGCCACAGCCCCTCGGTCTTCAAGACTTCGTCCACCGGCCCATTAGGACGCGAGAGTCTGGAGAGCAGCAGCTCGCGCAGCCAGACCTGATGGGCGGCGCTCAAGCTGCGGCGCGCATGAATGGCCTGGATCACAAGACGGAGATGCTCGGGGCTGCCCGCGGGATCGCTGGTGATTTTTTGCATCAGCTCCAAGATGGCTGGCTCGGCTGCCGTCACCTTGGCCAGCAGCTTAGCTTCGTCCGGTTTTTCCTGCGCCTGCGCGAGATGCTGAAACCACGGCTTTGCCTTCGACGGAAGGGAGGTGTAACTCGGAAAGTCAGCAGGAGCATAACCGCCAGCCAGAGCCGCCGTGAAGCTAAGAGACAGCGCAAGGAGCAAGGCAGGCGTTCGCATGGGAAAGATTCTTCGTGGGTCGGTTGATTGCAGAAGAGCACATCCGCGCAGAGGCGACAGCAGCCACTGCTGGCCTCCATCATGACCAAACTAGCACGCGGTGACGACTTCGTGCAAGCGAGTTGGAGGTGGAAGGCGGTGGGACCTTTACGGTGCCGCAGTGAAGGGGAGAGGTGGTTTGTTCTCGATCATGTCGCATCCTATGGTTGCCGGTTGCCCACCCTAAGCACGGCAACTCGGCAACTTGACCAGCCCCGCGTCCGTTTGCTTGCGCACGGAGAGGCATCATGTGGTATTGAACAGCACCAAGTGGTACTTTTTTTGCCGAAGGGCCAAATCCTGATGGCAACTTTTACCCCCCCTGCTGGTTGCCGTGTTTTCCATCGAAGAAGGCTGCGGATCATGCATGACAGGAGAGGGATCGTCCCGATCCCTCAGCGCTCCGCTTTCATGCCTGACCCCACATGGAAAGGAGTATCTGGGCTTTGCTTTTTAAGCTGTGGCCGAGGCGGAGCGTGGAGGGATCAGGATGATCACCTCCTTCGCCAGCGGGCGCGAAACACCCACATCTTCCACCATTTCAACGAGAGAGTGTGCGAACGAGCCTGTGCCGGGTGAGCCATGGAAAGCTCCGAATCGTGGGCGGAAGCCATGGCAACTTAAGCCCCCTCTGGTTGCCGTCTTTTTGCGCTTTCATGTCCTTAAAAGACTGCGGCCTGCATTTCACTGCCGCCGCCTGCATCCTGCTGCCACTTCCTGCGCTAACTTTTTGGACTGTCTTCATCACCTTGGTTGCCGGTTGCCCACCCTATATTCTCGCTGTGGCAACCGGCAACCACCGGCGGTGTGGCTTCGCCTGCAGACAGGTGACTTCCAATATGTCCATAATTTCAACGGGGGGATGTACACACGCAGCAAGCCAGGTGGAAAAACACTTCCTCTTTGACCGCCATCTGTTTCCATCTCCGGCTTGCCTCGACATAAACCAACGATTCCAGCATGTAGGCATTCGCGCCGCTAGGGTTTGGTTTCTGGCTGCCAGCCAGGCAGGTTTTGAATCGGCACCGTCACTAGATGTTCTGAGGAATTCAGGTGATCGATACTTTGAATCTGAGCAACCACCTGAGAGTCCCTCATGCGCAAAAGCAGGAGTTCTGAGCAGTAGCAGAGCTTCAGCCTCACATCGCTGATCTCTGCCTGCGAGGGCAGAGCACGGCCTGAAAGCAGGTCTGCCAGCGATTCGAGCGCCATCAGGGCCGAGCTCAATTCATCCATCCGAACGGTGGCTTTGCTTTTACTTCCAAACACCGACCTTAGCTTCGACATGGCACGATGAATCTCGGAGTCGGCCCGCTCAAAAAGCGCGGGCCAGTCTACGGGCGCCGAACGGATGAAATCAGGAACTTCGCGGCACAGGGCCCCGGACACCACAGTCGGTGGCGCAGACCGGCTTTGGAAGAACTCAGCCAACTGCGCCATGGAATCAGCACGATGCAGAGACAGCTGTGCCTGCCTCAAATAGGCGGCAAGGCTTGAACATAATTCCATTGAGATACTGACTTTCATTCTTTCATTCTTTCATTCTTTCATTTATGAGCACAGGCGTGCTCGATCGAAGACACCTGTTCACCCTGTCTCTGCAAAAAAAAACCTCGAATCGGAGAGTTATTAACAGACTCAAAGCCATCCTTCATCACCTGCAAAGGCTGCCTTTTGAAATCTTCATTCTCATCGTTGTCCTGGCAGTGGCTGTGCTTTCGACGCTCTTGATCAAACTTTTTAGCTAACCATGGGATGCTGTGCCCCCCCTGGTTGCCAGTTGCCCGCGCTTAGGGTGGGCAACCGGCAACCATGGCGATGACGAGCGCCCAAAAGGTCGAGCAGGAAGAGGCAGCAGGATGAAGGCAGCGGCAGCGCAAAGCAGGCAGACGCAGTTTTTCAAGGCGATGAGAGCCAAAAACATGGCAACTGGAAGGGGGCTCTGGTTTCCGTGATTTCCGGGCAGGTTTCGGCATCTCCGTCCCCCTTTTGATTCGCTCGGCTCACTTTTCATCCCCTCCCCACTTGAGCCTTTACTCCCCCTGCACTACCCTGCGCCGCCATGAAAATCATCGCCTCTTTCCTCATTGTCGCTGTTTTCTCCCTCGCTTCCTGCCGTGGCAGTGGCGGGCCCATGACGCGGGCAGGCCGTGGTGTTGACCACGCCTTCTACAAGACCGGCCAGGGCATTGAGCACGTCGGTCGCAAGATCGAAAGCAAATTCTGAGGCGCAGCCCGCTGCGACCCCCGAATGCTTCCTGACAGCACCTTCTTCATCACCGGGCCCACAGCCTCGGGAAAATCCGCTTTGGCCATCGCCCTGGCGGAGCACGTAGGTGGGGAGATCGTGAATGCGGATGCCTTCCAGCTTTACGCGGGCATGGATCTCCTCACGGCCAAGCCTGCCCCGGCGGATTTGGCGCGCGTGCCTCACCACCTCTACGGCGTGGTGCCGCTCACGGAGGCCTGCGATGCCCAGCTCTACCACGCGCTGGCGCTGCCAATCATCCACGACATCGCAGCGCGGGGCCGTGTGCCCATCGTGGTCGGCGGCTCCGGGCTCTACATCAAGGCGCTCACCCACGGCCTCTCGCCCCTGCCCGCCGCGTCACCAAAATTGCGCGCACACTTCCAGCACTTCAGCTCTGGCGAGAAAATTGTTTGGCTGCTGCAGCGCGACCCCGAGGCCGCCACCACCGTGAACCTGCGCAATCCGCGCTATGTGGAGCGCGCGCTGGAGATCTGCCTGCTCTCCGGGCAGCCACAGTCCGGTCTGCGGCGATCCTTTGAGCAAGTCGAGCCGCAGGTGAACGGCGTCATCTTCGTGTGGGACCGCGATGCGCTGTACCGACGCATCAATCAGCGCACGCTCGACATGTTTGCCGCCGGCATGGTCGAAGAAGTCCGCACGCTGGGCCCGCTCTCCCCCACGGCGGAAAAAGCCATCGGAGTACGGGAAGTGCGCGAGCACCTGGCCGGGCGCGTGTCGCTGGAGGACACCGTCGCCGCCATTCAGCAGGCCACCAGGCATTATGCCAAGCGGCAAATGACGTGGTTTCGGCGCGAGCGCTGCTTCCAAACGATTTGCCTCGATTCCGATCCGGCGGCACAGTACCCGCTTACTTATCTCCTCGAACTTTTTCCATGCCTCCGCCCGTCCAGCCCGTCCGCCCCGTCTTCGTCAATCTAGGTCCGCGCAGCTACCTCGTGCAGGTCGGTCGTGACATGCTCAAAACGCTGGGGAAAGAGGTGAACAAAAAGCTGCCGGACCGCACGACCTGCGTAGTCGTGACGGATTCCAATGTCGGCCCGCTTTACGCTGAAAAGGTGCTGGAAAGCCTGCGCGCCGTGGGCAAGCAGCCCCACCTCGTCACCGTGCCTGCGGGCGAGTCCTCCAAATCCCTCTCCTGGAGCGAGTCTGTGCTCAGCGAGATGGTGCGCTTTGGCCTGGACCGCAAGAGCTTCGTAGTCGCCCTCGGTGGCGGTGTCATTGGCGATCTCGCAGGCTTCTGCGCCTCCGTGTACCAGCGCGGCATCCCCTACGTGCAGGTGCCCACCACGGTGCTCTCTCAGGTGGACAGCTCCGTGGGCGGCAAGACCGGCGTGAACCTGCCGAATGCGAAAAACATGGTCGGCTGCTTTCACCAGCCCGTGCACGTCATCGCGGATCTGGACACCCTCAACACCCTCGCCACGCGTGAGTGGAATGAAGGCTTCGCCGAAATCATCAAGCACGCCTGCATTCGCGATGCCTCCATGTTCAAGGCCATCGAAGACATCGCCGCGGGCAAAGGCGACATCGTCGGCCTCATCCGCCGGAACATCGCTATCAAGGCCGTCATCGTGGAGGCCGATGAATACGAAACCATCGGCACGCGGGCGCTGCTGAATTTCGGCCACACCCTCGGCCACGCCATCGAGGCCGCCGCAGGTTACGGCAGGCTGCTGCATGGCGAAGCCATCAGCCTCGGCCTGCGCGCCGCTGCGTGGCTCTCCACCCAGATCTCCGACCTCACCAGCGACGACTACGAGCGCATCCTCGCCCAGCTCCGCCTCTGCGATCTCCCCCTGCGCCTGCCGGACGATCTCGACATCGAAGAGATCATGCGCATCGCCCGCACCGACAAGAAATTCGAGAACGGCAAGATCCGCTTCGTTCTCCTGCGCAAGATTGGCGAAGCCTACGTGAGCAAGGACGTGATCGAAGGGCATTTAAAGCAGGCGCTGGACGAACTGCGTAAATGACGAAGGATGAAACTTCAACCACCGCCGTAGCCATCCACCTTCTTTGCTTGCTGCAATCCGTCTTCGCCGTCACATAATCGAGGACGAGTTCGAGTAGGAGGACGAGTAGGAGGACGAGTAGGAGGACGAGAACGAACCAGCCATCCAACACTTCATCTTTTTTGCTCCTTTTTGCGGCCAACCCTTCAGTTGAATGCGCTTCCTCACCCCCAGCTACCTGCACCTCCTCTGGCTCGCGCTGATCCCGCTGGTGCTGTGGTTGTTTCGGCGGCAGGCGCGGCGGGTGCCGGTCTCGACGCTGCTGTTTTTTAAATCGCTCGCGCGGGAGCATCAGGAGTCCGCGTGGCTGCGGCGCATCAAGAAATGGTTCTCGCTGCTGCTCACGCTGCTGGTGCTGTTCTTCGCCATTCTGGCGTTGGCTAGGCCCAGTGGGAATCTCTCTGCCGATGCGGTCAGCGCGGTGGTCTTGGTGGTGGATTGCTCGGCATCCATGGCGGCGCGGGACGTGGGGGGCAGGACGAGGCTGGATGAGGCAAAGGAGCGCGTGAAGCAGCGTATACGCGCACTGCCGGATCAGACGGTCGTTTCGCTCATCGCCTTTGATGCGCGCTCCCGCGTGCTGCTTTCCCGCAGCCGCAATCACCGTGAGTGCCTGCGCCTGCTGGAAGAGCTCACGCCCATGCCGATTGAGGGCAAGCCGGAAGCGGCATTGACCGTGGCCCAGCGGCTCGCAGATCTCGAATCGCACTCACGCATCTGGGTGGCGAGCGATGAGCAGCCTCCTGCCGGTGATTGGATTCCTGTGGCGCTCAAGGAGCCGCTCAATGTGGGTCTCACTGGCTTTCAGATCCGCCACAGCCCGCTGGCGCGCGACCGCTATGAGGCCTTTGTGAAAGTCAGCGCGGCCGCCAGCAACAGGAACAAGACCACCGCCACTCTCGAAGTCTCCATTGCGGGGCGCATCGCGCAGCTTCGTGAGCTGGATCTCGCCCCAGGTGAATCTAGCGCGCTGATTCTGCCCTTGGAAGGCGTGCGCGGTCAGCGGATGGAGATCCGCCTAAAGGCCGCAGGCGACTGCTTTGGCTGGGACAATGGCCTCGCGGCACCGCTGCCCAAAACAAAGCCGCTGAGCGTGGCTTACTTTGCCGAGAAACCCGATCCCTTCACCGAGCTGGCACTTTCCGCGCTGATCGAAAACGGCCGCATTGAAATGCGCAAAGGCGACCCCAAAGCATGGCCGCCGAAGGAACAACCGGATGTGTATGTCTTCGAACATTGGCTGCCGAAGGAATGGCCCACTGACCGCCCGGTGATATCCCTGACTCCGCAAAGCAGCTCCGGCCCGTTGCAAGCACGTGCGATCAAGAGCGTGCCGTATGACAGCGTGCGCTCCGTGCAGCCGGACCATCCCCTGCTCTTCCGGGCCAGCAGCAGCCGCATTGCCGTCACGCAGAGCACGCTGCTGACTCTGCCAGCTTCTATCGAGCCGCTGTGGATCGCAGGGAATGAAACCGTGCTCGCCGCAGGAGAGTATAGCGGCCAGCGTCTCGTGGTCACAGCGTTCTCGCCTGCACAGTCGGAGCAGCTCGCCCTGCTCCCCTCCTTCCCGCTGATCCTCGGCAATGCGCTCTACTGGTGCGCGGAAAACAGCGAAGCGCTGACCGACACGCGCACCCTGCACACCGGCGAGATGCTGCACACGGACAGCCTGGTGCAATGGCACGCATGGAATGGAGACTCCTTCAGCGAAGTCTCCGACGACCCCGCACACGGCCTGCTCGCGCTCAACCGCATCGGCAGTTGGGAGACCGGCACCGACCGCAGCGGTGCCTGCGCCTTGATCTCCGCCGCTGAAACGAACCTGCCCGCACTTGCCGCCGACGCCGCGCATTCCATTCAATCCGCCACACCCGTCATCACCGCCTCCGCCTTCAGCACCTGGCCGAAGCGTTTGATCTGGCTCGCGCTGGCTCTGCTGCTGGCGGAAAGCTTTCTGTTTCATCGCAAAGCGGTGTATTAGCAGAACGCTCTTTGGCGCGCGGAATTGATTCCGCAGCAGGGTGGCGAACACGCTGCGTGTGGGGTTGCCCTCTATGCATCACAAATACACGGGTCCCGGCATGTGAATGAGGGAGCAGCTGAAATGCGGAGCTTGACTGCTTGCGGAGTGCTGCGGAATAAATTCCGCGCTCCTTGGCCTTAAAACTTGTTCACAGCCGAGGCAATTATTCACAGGAAAAGCGCCCCTGAAAATCCCACATCTTGTTTAAGATGCATTAATGATCCACAAGATAGCGTGGAATTTTGGGTTCATGCTTGCGAGCATGTGGCGTGGAATGGTTCAGTCCAGCTCAGCGCCCGCTCTGATGCCACCCGGCATTCGACATTTGTCCTTCCTCATTTTCACCCGCCATGTATCTCAAAAGCCTCACCCTCCACGGCTTCAAATCCTTTGCCGACAAGACTCACTTCGAGTTTCACAAAGGCGTCACTGGCATCGTGGGTCCGAACGGTTGCGGCAAATCCAACGTGGTCGATGCCATCCGCTGGGTGCTGGGTGAAACGTCCGCCAAGGCTCTGCGCGGCGATGAAATGGCCGACGTCATCTTCAACGGCACCGACAAGCGCAAGCCCGTGGGCATGGCCGAAGTCACGCTGACGATGGCTGACTGCGAGCAGACACTGAGCGTGGACTTCAACGAAGTCGCGCTGACCCGTCGCGTGTTCCGGGATGGCCGCAGCGAGTACCGCCTCAACAACACCGTCTGCCGTCTCAAAGACATCCACGAGCTGATCGCAGGCACCGGCATCGGCCGCGCGGCCTACTCCATCATGGCGCAGGGCCAGATCGACATGCTTCTGAGCTCCAAGCCGGAAGACCGTCGTACCGTTTTCGAAGAGGCCGCAGGCATCACCAAGTTCAAATCGCAGAAGCGGGAAGCGCTGCGCAAGCTTGAGTACACCGAGGCCAATCTGCTGCGCGTCGCCGACATCATCGCCGAAGTGAAACGCCAGATGGGCACGCTGCAACGCCAGGCCGCCAAGGCACGGCGTTACCAGACGCTGCTGGAAGACACCCGCCTGCTGGACACCCATCTCGCGCACAAGCAGTACACCGAGTTTGCCGGTGAGAAATCCGAGTCTGAAAATCAGGTGCGCATGATGGCGAACCAGATCGAACAACTACAGACGAAACTGCAAATCGCCGAGGGCGAAGCCACGCAGACCCGCGAGGCCTACCACGCGCTGGAGTCGCAGATCAGCCAGGCACGCCAGCAGGCGCAGGAGCTGCGCTCGCAAATGCAGAGCGCTGAAGGCCGCCTGGGCTTCAACCGTGAGCGCAGCGAAGAACTGGAAGGCCGCATCCGCCAGAACGAAGAACAGATCGCCTCCAACGAAGAGCTGCTGGATCAGGCCCGCCGCGATCTCGCGAATGCCGATGAGCAGCTGCTTGCCATCACCGACAACATCCAGACGCGCCAGCTTGCCGTGAACGAGCACGCCGGCCAGCACCAGAACATCATCCCGGAGCGCAACCGCTTGGAAAGCGACCGCCGCGCCATCCGCGAATCCATCCGTCAGTTTGAAGGCCAGATCGCCTCCAGCGAAGCCCGTGCGCAGTCCCTGAGCAATCAGATCTCCGGCGACCGCCAGCGTCACGAGTCCCTCGCGCATGACCGCCACACCGCGCAGCAGGCGCGGGAGACGAGCCAGATCGAATTCGACGAACTGCAGCGCAACATCCAGGAACTCGAAGAGACGCGCAACCAGCTCGACGAAAAGGCCAAGGACTGCGCACGCGAGATCATCGAACGCCGACGTCAGCGCGACGCGATGAACAACGAACTCAACGACCTCCAGCGCAACCTGACGCAGCGGAAGTCACGCCTCGAAATCATCGAGCAGCTTCTTCAGAAAGGCGAAGGCCTCTCCTCCGGCACGCAGAAGGTCATCAGCGGCCTGGACAATCCGGAAGTCTATTCCGTCGGTGTGCGCGGCCTGCTGGCCTCCAGCATCGAAGTGGAGCCCGAGTACATCACCGCCATCGAAGCCGCGCTCCAGGACAACCTGCAGGCCGTCCTGCTCACCGAGAGCGAACTCGCCGCGCAGATCATTGACCGCCTTACGGATCACAAGATGGGCCGTGCCGCGCTGGTGCCGCATGATTTCTGCAACCTGCGCCGCGCCTCAGATCGCGAACTGCTGCCCGCCGGCGCCATCGCCTGGGCCACGGACAAGGTGCGCGTCAAGACCGGCGTGCAGAGCCTCATTGACCACCTCCTGCACAATGTCGTCATCGTTGACGATCTGCACACCGCGCTGCGCATGAAGCGCGAGATGCCGCACCTCGCCATCGCCACGATGCGCGGTGAATTCATCACCCATGACGGCATCATCACCGGTGGTGCCACGAAGGAGGAAGGCTCCTCCACGCTGCGCCGCGAGGCCGAAGTGCGCCAGCTCCGCGCGGATGTCGAAGCACTCGAATACCAGTACATGGAGAAGGAGGAAGCGGTGAACAACATCAGCGCGCAGCTTGACGAAATGCAGCGCGAGGAAGTCTCCCTGCGCGAACAGTCCCAGCGTGCCCGCGAAGGCTTCTCGCAGTTCCAGGGCAAGATCAGCGTCGTGCAGCGTGCGCTGCAGCAGGCCACCGCCAAGCTCGAAAGCGTCGAGTGGGACCAGAACCAGATTCAAGAGCGCATCGGCGGCTCTGAAAGCCAGATCCAGCAGCTCAATGAAGCGGTGGCCATCGCGAAAGAGCAGCTTGAGACGTCACGCGCCCTCGAAAACGAACTCGAACTCGAGATGGAGTCTTTCCTCCGTCGTGAACTCGAATCCAGTGAACGCCTCAACGAGCTGCGCACCGCGCTCGCCCTTGAGCAAAGCGCGCTGCATTCCATCGAACGTCAGAAAGCCCCCTTGGGTGTACGCTTGCAGGAGCTTCAGGCCGGCATCAATCGCTTCTCCGAAGAGATCAACACCTGGCGCATGCGCATCCAGCAGAGCGAGGCGGAAAACGCCCGCTTCGAAGAGCAGATCGCCTCCCAGCGCGACACCATCGGTGCCATCGAAGAGCATCTGCAATCCAAGACCGAAGAACGCGCCGCATTGTTTGAGCAGGTCAGCCAGCTCGAAGCGCAGCTCACGCAGCTGCGTCAGAGCTTTAACGGGCTGAATGAATCCCGCAACCGTGCCGAGGTCACGCTCACCCGTGTGGATCTGCGCCTCGAAAACCTGATCAATCAGGTGCAGGAGCGTTACAGCTTCCACATCGAAGCCTTTGAGCCTGACTACCACGTGCTGATGGTCACCATTGAAGAGCAGAAGAAGAACCGCACCCGTGGCAAAAAAGGCGCGTCCAATGCGGCAGAGTCCAGCGCACCTGCCGAAGGTGCTGAAGCCTCCAACGAAGACGCGGAAGAGCCCGAGCCAGCCGCCGAAGAAACCGAAGTCCGTGAAATCCGCGCGGTCTCCAATCGTGACGATGAGGTGGACATCGACGACGTCGTCATCCCTGGGGAAGAAGCCCACCCGGACTGGGCCTTCGTCATGGAGGTGGTCTATGAACTGCGGCAGAAGCTCGAAGGCATCGGCCCCGTGAATCTCGACGCCATCCAGGAATTCGAAGAACTCGAAGAGCGCCACAACTTCCTCGACACCCAGCACAACGACCTCGTCAAATCCAAGGACGAACTGCTGCAGGTCATCGCCAAGATCAACGAGACCACGAAGACCATGTTTGTGGAAACGTTCACGGCAGTGCGCGGCTTCTTTAACAACAACTTCCGGGAACTCTTTGGTGCCCAGGCCAAGGCCGACCTCATGATGATCGACGAAAACGATCCACTGGAAACCGGCATCGAAATCATCGCCAAGCCCCCCGGCAAAAAGCTGCAAACCATCAGCCTTCTTTCGGGTGGCGAGCGCAGCATGACCGCCGTGGCCCTGCTCTTCTCCATCTATCAGGTCAAGCCCAGCCCCTTCTGCGTGCTCGATGAGCTCGATGCCCCGCTGGATGAAACCAACATCGGCCGCTTCCTGAAGATGCTCGACAAGTTCATCGACAACTCGCAGTTCATCATCGTGACGCACAACAAGCGCACCATGAGCCGCGCGGATGTCATCTACGGCGTGACGATGCAGGAGTTCGGCGTCAGCAAGCCTGTCGGCGTGCGCATGACCACTGAAGATACCCGCACCATGGACAAGACCGTCCAGGAACTCGCCCTCGAAGCCCCGAACCATCCCAACCGCAAGAAGAAGGATGATGACGACGACGCTGAACGCTCTGACGAGTCTGCCGATTCAGTGCTCGTCCACGAAGATCTCGATGAAGAACAGGCGCGCCTGACGGCCATGGAGGAGCTGGAGGAGCAGTCGCCGGCGGTGCTGGTGTAAAACCCACAAGAGATCAAAGCAATCGAGCTGCTCGCGTCGTTCATCGAAGCGGAATCCTGCTCGTCCTCCTGCTCCTACTCGTCCTCGATCCTTCAGTTGCGCATCATCAACAAGTCACCGAGGCACGCATCGTTTCGAAGCGGAATCGCCTTTGGCCCCTCCGCTTCGTGAAAGCAGTCTCGGGATTCAGTAGAGTTGTTCGCGAATAGTGGAACTGCTCTTCATGTAGGTCGGGTGTGTTTGGCGTCGAGGGCCGCGCATGCTCCAACGTGCGCTCCGCCAACCGCCCGACTGCGAGGACGTCCGCACATCCTGGTGCGTTGCAGCACGCTCGCAGACGGGCGGGCTGTCGCCACATCCATCCTACGACCGCAAATGCCCCGGCAGACATGGAACCCCTCTATTCGGGAACAAGTCTAGTATTACGGACGACTTTCGCCCATCACCACCCCGGCACAGGGCTCAAGGACATTTGGGCCACGTATCTCCGCACGCACCGCACACGGAGTGTGCGGACCACATCGCGCTGGCTTGATTGTTACGGCATCACCCAGCGCAAACGCATTAATCGAGGACGAGTTCGAGTAGGAGGACGAGGACGATTCTTACCGCGTAGTCCCCGCTTGGTCATTCCTTGACTCCTTGACCCTCTTGACTACTCGACCGGACCTCGTTGCCTCAACAACCTCTCATACTTCTCCCGCAGTTCGTCATCCCCCACGCACTTCGCCAGCTCGATCACCTCCAGATACGCCTGCCGTTCCTCCGGATAATAGAACAGGATCTTCTCGTACTCCCGCACCGCATCCTCTACCCGCCGCTCCTGGCTGTAGTGCCGGGCCAGCTTGTAGGACAGCGGTGGCTTTTCAAATTCATCACTGGGATAGAACAGGTCCGCAAACGGCTTTGCCATCCACTCGGCGACTTTGAAAACCGTGTCCGGAGCCATCAGGAGCACCGCTATGAGGAAGAGCAACAGGCTCCCGATCACCGGAAAGGCAGCGGCAAGCCAGTTCATCTTCAGCCCCGCAGACATCAGCCACACGCTCGCCAAAAGGGCGAGTCCGGCGAGAATCCTGCGCACTTTCTGCCAAGTCATGCGGAGGGATAAGCGAGGCAATCAATTGGTCAAGATGTGCAAGTCATCCAACACTGTTCCGTAGTCCCGTCTTTAGACGGTCCGGAACCTCCGCCACACCCACCACTCCGCCTCTCCACAACTTTAAACTTGTAACCTTAAACTTGAAACAGCACGCTATGATCGAGGACGAGTTCGAGTAGGAGAACGAGGACGATTCCCCAGCCCCTTTCCCCATGACCTTCACCATCGAGTCCTTCCAGTTTCACGTGCTGCCGATGCACACGCGATTCCCGTTCAAGTACGGCATCGCCAGCATGAACGCGCTGCCGCACCTCTTCGTCACGGTGAACTTGGTCGTGGATGGCAAAGCCGTGAGCGGACTCGCCAGCGAGGGTCTGCCGCCAAAGTGGTTCACGAAGAACCCCGACACGCCCTTCGAGATCGATCTCGCGGAGATGATCGCCGTCATTCAGAATGCCTCGCGCATCGGCCGGCTTGCCGCCGAAAAGCCCACGGGCTTCTTCGCTTGGTGGCAGAATTTGTATGCCGAACAAAGCAACTGGGCGAAGGTCAAAGAGGTGCCTTCCCTTCTCGCGAATTTCGGCGTGAGTCTGATCGAGCGTGCGGTGCTTGACGGGCTGTGCAAGGCACTCGGGCAGCCGCTGCATGCCGTGCTGCGCTCGGACGTGCTCGGCATTGATCTCGGGGCCGTGCGTGAAGAACTGCGCGGCATGCGCGTGGCCGATGTCATCGCCCCCACACTACTGACGCACGTGAACGCACGCCACACGGTCGGCCTCGGCGATCCTCTCAGCGCCGCCGATGGCACCTTGGACGATGGCCTGCCTTACACGCTGGAGGAAAACATCCGCGCCTATGGCCTGCGCTATTTCAAAATCAAGGTCTGCGGCAAACCCGAAACCGATCTGCCGCGCCTGCGCGAGATCACCCGCATCATCACCGCGAACTGCCCCTCTGGCTTCCATGCCACGCTCGATGGCAACGAACAGTTCTACGATCTCGCCTCGTTTCGCGAATTCTACACTACGCTCAGTGCCGATGCCGCGCTGGCACCGCTGTTCCAAAACCTGCTCCTGATCGAGCAGCCGCTGCATCGCTCGCAGGCCTTGAACGATGAAGTGGCTGCAACGCTAAGCTCATGGACAGAAGGCCCCGGCATGATCATTGATGAAAGCGACGGCTCCCTCGCCGATCTCCCGCGCGCGCTCGACCTCGGCTATCGCGGCACCAGCCACAAGAACTGCAAAGGCATCGTCAAAGGCCTCGCCAATGCTGCGCTGCTCAAGAAGCGCACGCCGGTCATTCGCGGCGGCCCGATCCTCAGCGGCGAAGATTTGGCCAACGTCGGGCCGGTGTCCTTGCTGCAGGATCTCAGCGTCATGGCCTTGCTCGGCGTCACCCACGTCGAGCGCAATGGCCACCACTACTTCCGCGGCCTCAGCATGCACTCTGCTGCCACGCAGGAGGCCACGCTCACCACGCACGCCGGATTGTATCAGCGCCATGCCCAGGGCTTTGCGGCCTTGAAGATTGAGAACGGCAAGCTGGATCTGCAGAGCGTGAACGCTGCTCCCTTTGGCTGCGGCATCACTCTCGACGTCTCGCAGTTTGAGACGCTGAATGCCTGGATCAAGCGTGGGGGGATGGGGGAGTTGTGAAAGAATGAGGTTTGACGAAAACACGGAATCAAGCAAGATTCCTTACATGACCTACTCTTCCACGCTGACCTCCAAAAATCAGACAACGCTGCCCAAACCCATTGCCACCTTGCTGGGGGCCAAGCCCTCCTCAATCCTGGCTTATGAGGTGCTTGAAAACGGAAAAGTTCTGCTCACAGCCAAGTCCTTGACGTTCAAGGACATTATTGACACATTTCCAAAGAAAAAGCCGATCAACCCGGTTAGCATCGAGGATATGAAAGAAGCTGTGGCTCAAGGTGCCGTCCGGCGTTTCAAGAAGGCGGTAAAATGACAGGCATCGACACCAACGTACTCTTGCGTTACCTCGCGCAAGATGACGAGGCCCAACTGAGAGCCGTACTCACCTTGCTGCTGAAGAAGGGTGCAACGTTCTTTATTCCAGATCTCGTGCTAGTTGAAGTGGACTGGGTACTCAGCAAATTCTATCAGTGGACGGCGGAAGAAATCGCCGAGGCATTTGGTCGCTTGCTGAATGTTCAGAATCTAGTCTTCGAGAATGAGGGCAGAATTCGTGGTGCCTTGCGTGCGCTACGCCAAGGCGCAGATTTGTCCGATGAGCTCATCGTTGATCGTTGTCGTGAAATGGGATGCAAAACAGTGGCAACCTTTGACAAGGGCATCACGAAGCATCACCCAGGATTTGCCGTGATTCCCAAATAGTTCCAACGGGCTGCAGTGCCGTCCAAAAGGGGGGCGGCATGCGAAGCGCTTTGGGAGTGCGGCTGCGATAGCTGCCGCTTTCGAGTGTCTCGTGGGATGCGTAAACTGACCGGCATGCGGAAAGCGGCAGCTCCGCTCGTGCCTCGCTGCGCGACCGCACTCCAAGAGTCCGCTCCACTGGACACCCTGTCAGGCGGTTCAAGAGAGCTATAGCGGAAACTCGTCCACTGTAGCTGTAGAGTCGGGGTCGGGAGACCCCGACGCCTTGACTGGGGCGCTTGCAAACACAAACCGATGAATGCCCGTGAGGTCCGGAGCGGTGCTTGCATTGAGATAGCCGAGTTCTGTGCAACGTGTCGCAACAGGTGCCCCCTGATCGTGACCGACTTCGAGGGCAATGAGCGCATGTGAATTCAAATGCGGGAGAGCATCGCTGAGGAAGCGTTCGACGATGCGCAGGCCGTCGGGACCGCCATCGAGGGCGAGGATGGGGTCGCGTTTAACTTCAGCACTGAGGGTGGGGATTTCGGGGCTTGGGATGTAGGGAAGATTGGCAACGATGACATCGAAGCTGCCGGTGATCTTTTCAAAGAGATCGCTGCGCAGGAGTTTGACGTTGGCGCTGAGGCGCGAGGCATTGAGGCGCGCGAGGTCGAGGGCGTCTTCGCTGATGTCGGCCAGAATGACATCGCTGAGCGGCCAGGCCTTGGCGAGGCTGAGGCCAATGCAGCCGGAACCGGTGGCCATGTCGAGCACGCGCGCGGGTGCGGTGGCGAACTTTTTCACGACGAGCTCCACAAGCGTTTCCGTCTCTGGGCGCGGGACGAGGGCGCGGTGATCGCTCACAAATTCATGGCCGCAGAATTCCACACTGCCTAGCAGGTGCTGCAACGGCTCCCCTTCCCCACGACGGCGCAACAACTCACGCAGCGTCACAAGATCCGCCTCGGGCACGGGCTCACTGAAGCGCAGGTAGAGATCCAGCCGCCGACAACCCAGAACGTGGGCGAGGAGATGCTCCATGTTGAGCCGGGCTTCGTCGATCTTGCGCTTCTCCAGGTAGGCGGTGCCGGAGCTGACGATTTCGAGAATGAGCTTCATGAGAGGAAAATGCCGAATGTGGAATGACGAATAACAGAAATCAGAGTCACCCACCGCTGACGCTCACTCATTCAAGACGCTCACGCTTGGATCAAGCCGGATTCCGTGATGATTTGATGGATGTGCTGATCGTGAAACTCGACGGTGATGTGATCCACGATCTGGACATCATAGGCAACGGCGATGCGCTCGGCACGGCAGGTGGGATGAGCGAGCAGGCGGTCATAATAGCCGCCGCCGCGACCGAGGCGTTTCCCATCGCGAGTGAAGGCAAGACCGGGAACGAGGATGATGTCGAGCGCAGCGATGTCGATGAGCGGGCAATGCGGCTGCGGCTCCCAGACGTTCATCTGGCCGCGATGCAGATCGTCCATGGAGCGCACCTGCCGTGGCTGGAGTGCGTGATGCTCGATTTGGAAGAAGCAGGTGCGGATGCCACGCGCAAGGAGAGCGGGTAGCAGGTGCGTCACGAGATCGGGTTCGTTTCTGAGACCGCCGAAGAGGGCGATGCACTGAGCCGCGTTCTGGCGAACGCAGCTCCGGAGGACGTGCGCGGAGATCTGGGCGCTCGCGGCACTGCGCGTGGCTTCATCCATGGCACGCAGGCGCTCGCGCATGAGCTGCCGCAGCGTTGGTTTGTCGTGCATGGCGTTCGCGGTTGGGTGAATGGAACGCGCGGGACGTGGCGAATGCGCTGGCCGACAGACAGGAGGGTCTGTCGTACTTTAAAGCAGTTCGGGCTTTTGGAGCAGTTCGGCCACGCGTTTGAGCAGGCGGCCAGCGCCGCCGCCATCGAGCACGCGGTGGTCAAAGCTGAGGGTCAGCTCGGCTTCGGTGACGGGGATGAACTGATTCACTTCTTCGCTCCAGTGCGGGACTTTGCTGCCAGCGCCGAGGCCGAGCACGAGGTTCTGCTCGGGCAGCGGAATGGGTGTGGCCCAGACGATGCCGAAGGTGCCGAAATTGGTGACGGTGGCGATGCCGGGGCGTTTGACGTCGTTCGGCAGGCGGCGGGCACGGGCCTGCTCGACGAGCTTGTTGTAGGTGGGCACCAGCTTGACGAGGGGAGTCTTCTCCACCTCACGCAGTGTGGGGACCATGACGCCGTCATCGACTTCCACGGCGAAGCCGATATCGATGGCGAGCGGATGCACGATGCGATTGCCCACCAGGCGTCCGGCGAAGGCGGTGTTTTCTGCGAGGGCCAAAGCGAGGGCGCGGATGACGTAGAGCGCAGGGCCGGGTTTGGGATCGGTCTTTTTGCGATGCGCGAGCATGGCATCCAGCATGATGGGACTGCCCACGGTGGCGAGCGGACGCATCCAGCTGCGACGCATGGAATCCGCCACGGCGATGCGCATGGGGGAGGCAGGCGTCATGCGGTGCTGCTCCAGCGCACGCAGGAAGGCCTCAAAATCTTCGACGGTGACACGACCACCCGCACCGGTGCCGGGCACGCCGGCGAGATCGGAGGCGTTCAGGCCGAGCTCGAGCATGCGGGCGCGCATGCGCGGGGAGATGTAGCTCGCGCCAGTGGCGCCAGCAGGCACTGGCAGACCGCCCACGACGGGCTCGACGGTGGGCTGGCGTGTGGAGATGACGTCGTTGTCGCTGATCTTGAAGTGCAGGTTTTCCACTTCTTCGGAACTTGTGCGGGATGCGCTCGGGGCGGAGGTCGCAGGTTTGGTTTCTTCGCCGAGGCCCAGCGACAGGGCGTTTTCCATGGTGATCTCAAACGCGGCGAGCGTGGAACCGACGGCGTAGCTGGTCTTCGCGGTGGCCACGATCTGGCCGATGGTACCAGCGCAGGGCGCGGTGACGGCCATGGTGGCCTTGTTCGTTTCGACTTCAAAGAGATCGCAGCCTGCTTCGACCACTCGGCCGGGCTCGACCAAAATACGAATGATGGTGGCTTCGGCGATGGATTCGCCAAGCTGGGGCATCAAGATGGGAATGGTGCGCATGACTGGATGCTGGATGCTTGAAAACTAGAGGCTGGATTAATTGCGCAGCAGACGGCGAAGAGCGGCCGCGATGGTGGAGGTGGTGGGACGGTGCGACTTCCAGAGATTCGGATGATACGGGATGGGCGTGTCCTTGGAGTTCAGGCGCATGGGCGGGGCGTCCAGCAGATGGAAGCCGTCCGTGGTGACGCGGGCGATGATTTCTGCGGTGACTCCACCCCAGGGGAAGGCCTCGCCCAGAGCCAGCAGACGCCCGGTGCGGGCGACGGAGGCGAGGATGGTGTCCGTGTCCATGGGCTTCACGGAGCGGAGATCGACGACTTCGATTTGATAACCATCGAGCTGCAGCTCCTCGGCAGCGCGCAGGGCCTCATGCACCATGGCGCTGTACGTCACGATGGTGGCGTGGCGGCCGGGCCGTGCGATGCGCGCCTTGCCGATGGGCAGCTCGCGGTCGCCGATCTGGTCGGCCTTGAGATGGTAGTAGAGGAACTTGTGCTCGCAGAAGATGACGGGGTCATTCAGCTTCACGCTGTCCAGCAGCATCCAGTAGGCATCTTCCACCGTGGCGGGCGTCACGATGACCAGGCCGGGATAGTGCGCGTAGATGGCCTCCATCGACTGGCTGTGAAACGGGCCGCTGCCAGCCGTGCCGCCGGAGGGCAGGCGGATGGTGATGGGGCACGGCACGTTCGTGCGCCAGAAGAGCGTGGCCGCTTGATTGACGATCTGATTGAAGCCGATGGATGAGAAATCGGCGAACTGCATCTCAATGATCGGCCGCGCGCCCTCCACCGCCGCGCCGATGGCCATGCCGACCATCGCGTCTTCGCTGATGGGGGCGTCGAAAACGCGGTTGGGGAATTCCTTGCTGAGGTTCTTCGTGGCCTTGAACGCGCCGCCGAAGGTGGCGATGTCCTGGCCGTAGAGGAAGACGGAGGGATCTTCGCGCAGGGCCTCATACTGGGCCTCTCGAATGGCTTCGAGGTAGGTGATGCTCATGCTTCGTGCTGTCCCTCCACCAGCTCGGCGCAGGATAGGGCCTGCCAGTTTTCTTTGAAGGGATCAGGAGCAGGTTCTTTGGACACTTTGGAAACGGTTTGGTCAATGTTGCGACGCACCTCTTCATTGAGCTCGCGCAGTTCGGCGGAAGACATCCAGCCGCGATCACGGGCGTAATCTTCGGCCACCTGGAGGCAGTCCCGTGCCGAGGGGCCCTGGCGGGCTTTGTCGGGAATGTAGGAGGCGTCATCGTGCTCGCCATGCCCCGCCAGGCGCAGCAGGGTGCCCACGACCATCTGCGGACCGCCGCCATCGCGCGCCCGGATCACGGCCGCACGGAAAGCTTTCAAACAGGAGGCGAGATCCGTGGCGTCTACCGTCACGCCCTCGATGCCGTAGCCCGCCGCACGATCCACCAGATTCTCACAGGCATACTGGCGGGTGTTGGGGGTGGAGTAGGCGTATTGATTGTTCGCGATGCTGACGATGATGGGGAGCTTTTCCACCGCTGCCATGTTCAGGCCTTCGTGGAAGGCCCCGGTGGAAGTACCGCCATCGCCAATGCTCGTAGCACCGATGCTGTCCCCCAGCCTGCCAGCCAGACGCCGGGCAAAGAGCCCTCCGGCGACTACCGAGAGCAGGCTGCCGAGGTGGCTGATCATGGCCATGTGGCCTTCTTTCGGGCGGCCGCGGTGGATGTTGCCATCCCGCCCGCGCATCGGCCCGGTGACCGCGCCCAGGTAGGTGCGCACGGTGTCGATGATCGGCTCGCCAAAGGCGATGCGGCCTGCCTGGTCGCGGATCAGGGGGCCGTAGATGTCCTTGCCCTTGCGTAGCTGCACGCCCAGTGCGGCGCTGAAGGCCTCCTGGCCTTTGCCCAGGTACACCCCGCCGACGATGCGCCCGCCCGCCCGATAGAGCGAGCCAAGCTTCTCCTCCAACACCCGGGACAGCAGCATGTGCTGGTAGGTGAGGAGAAATTGATCGCGAAATTCGGCTGTCAGGTCGGTTTCGGCGCAGTTAATCGATGAAGCAAGTGCCACGAGATACACTTGGTATCAAGGGCAGTAGTTTCGTCAATAGCGTCGCGGCAATGAATCCGCCAGATGCACAGAAATATGACATAATTTCTGGAGCAGGTGGCATCCCTTCCGCTTCTGACCCTTCAAGGAGTTTTAAAGATTCTGAGTGACAAATGACGAGCGTTTAAATAAAATGCTTTGAAATTTCAATAAAATATAGTAATTATAATAAACTTATCCGAAATTTTTAGAACTTCTATGGAATCGCTTCTCGCCACTGCTGCCTCTGATCCCGCCTTCTCGGGCTTCCAGCTGCAAAGCTATGGAAGTCTGCTCCTGCCGGACCACCCCATCCGTTTTGGGTTTCAGGTGGATATTGTCCCCGAGAACTGCCCTAACAGCATTTTGTTTGGCCTCGTCAGTCGTGACCCTGTCAATGGCGGCCACCCCAAGACAGCAGGCTTTGCCGTGCGGGTGGACCTGGAAATGCGTGAAGTTTGGGATGCGCTGAACAGCAGCGGCCTCGTTGGCTGGGTTGAGCATCCCCAGGGACTCGCCGGTTTCACCGATGAAGAACCCCTCCTCCTGGGCTGGGAGATCGAATATCACGGCGAAGCATTGATCCCCAAGCTTGTAGTGGGCGACCAGCAGTGGCTCTACCCTGCCATCCAGTGTCCCAATCCCATCATCATGGAAACGGTGATCGGCTGGGAAGGCGAGTGGGACCGCGATCCGCGCAGCACCTTCCTGCACCCGGCCCTCTGGCGCGAGCAGCTCCCCATGCACTCTAACGCCCAAGAATCCGAGGCCATGGCCGCGTAGGCCGTTCTCAAATAAAGCAGCCCAATCACCATAGCGGTCTGATTTTAAAGACTCTACGGCGACGAACGCATCGCCTGACTGGGCGAAGCAAAGTACTGGCGAACTTTAGTTCGTTCTGGAACGCGCGGAGCTTCCCGAAGCGAGCTAAAGCTCACGAGTACTTTTCTCTGAAGACCTCGCAGCGTTCCCGACTCTTGCGGTGAAAACTCCGTCTTTCCCCAAGAGGGCCACAGGTACAACTCAAGCTCCGGCTTGAATCCCGCTGTTTTTCCCGCTACGAGACGGGCTCATGAAAAACACGGAAAGTCGCATCCTCATCACCGGCGGAGCCGGATTCATCGGCAGCGCCCTCGTCTGGGAACTGAACCGCCGGGGCTGCGAAAACATCGTCGTCTGCGACCGACTCAGCACCGACGAGAAATGGAAGAACCTCGTTCCGCTCAAATTTGCCGACTACATCGACGGCAACGACCTCCTCCAGGCGGTGCAGCATAGCCCCGCCAAGCTCGGCCATTTTGACCACGTCCTCCACCTGGGAGCCTGCTCCGCCACTACGGAACGTGACGCGGACTACCTGATGCGGAACAATTACGAGTTCACCAAGCAACTCTGCCAGTGGTCCCTGGCCAATCAGACCCGCTTCGTCTATGCCTCCTCCGCCGCCACGTATGGCGACGGTGCCCACGGCATGGACGATCAGATGCCCGACATCCACACCCTGCGCCCGCTGAACATGTACGGTTACTCGAAGCACCTCTTCGATCTCCACGCCCGGCGCGAGGGCTGGCTGCCGAACATCGTCGGCCTCAAGTACTTCAACGTCTATGGCCCCAACGAAGACCACAAGGCCGACATGCGCAGCCTCGTGCACAAGGCCTGCGGCCAGATCCTCGCCACCGGCAAAGTCCAACTCTTCAAATCCCACCGCCCCGACTACAAAGACGGCGAGCAGATGCGCGACTTCCTCTACGTGAAGGACGCCATCCGCATGACCCTCCACCTCGCCGAAACTCCCAGCGCCGGCGGCCTCTTCAACCTCGGCTCCGGCGGAGCCCACACCTGGGTGGAACTCGCCACCGCCATCTTCACCGCCCTGGGCAAGGAGCCCAACATCGAGTTCATCAACATGCCCGAGCACCTGCAGCCCAAGTACCAGTACTACACCTGCGCCGACATCACCAAACTGCGCGGGTCAGGGTTTGAGACGGAGATTACGCCGTTGGCAGAAGCGGTGCGGGACTATGTGCAGGGCTACCTCGTGCCAGACAAGCGGCTGGGGGATGAGGTGGTGGGTGGGTGAATTGGCTGAACGAGAGATGTAAGTTGGTCGTGTTAGCTCTGGCACCTTTTTAGGGCTTGGGAAAACTCTCTCCCCAATTGATCTTGTCGACACTTCCGAGGAAACGTTCTCGATTATCCTCATTGGCAAAGTACCACTCATTAAACCCAAAATCATAGTCGGTTTTCTCAAACCATTCGCACACCCAAGTGCCACTGTGCGAATGGGGTTCGGTTTGATCGCATGCTCGGTATTGTGAGTCACGTTGCCTGCACTCGCCGTCGCTAGGCCCAAAGTGCTGCCAGCACCACCGATTCGCAAAATCGAGTTCGGGATATGAAACCTGTAGCATGACCGCATAGGGAAACCGCGCCAAACGCTCAATGCGCGCACTCTTTATTTCGGCCTGTACCTCGAGTGAATCACCACCCTCGGCGAGGTATTCTTCAAAGCTCGATAGAATGACTGTTTCATGACTCATGGAAATTATTTTTGCATTGGGTTAACAGGTGGCTCGTTCATGGCCTGATGGCTGAAAGCCGGAAGTGGTCGGTGTGGGCAGGAAGGATCTCCTCCATCTGCTCGGAAAGCGAGACAATTGCACATCGCGAACGGAGTTAGGCGGCGGGCTCATAGGCTGGGAGATTCCGGGACACCTCTTCTGCCGTCGGCCATCTCTGGAGTGCCTCAACCACACACGGCAGGGCATCCGAAAACCGTCCGGCAACATCCAGCTCTCCGGGTAGAGTCGGAGTGTAAGCGAGCCGCTCCACAGGCGGGCAAAATTCTGTGGTGATATCTCCCCTGTTGCCACGTGGATCAATGCGATACCAACCGTGCCGCTGGAGATGCACCGCAACCAAACCGTGAAGGCAAAAAGCGGAGCCGACGCTGTCGCGGGACAACCGCTGGTAACACAATGCCGCCGGAATTCCACGGGCACGAAGCAGCGCGGTCAGCAGATGGCTTTTGGCGTAGCAAAATCCTGCACGATGTCGCAACACATCGGACGCGATGCAGGTGACAACGGAGACCAGGTGGTCAGAGCTATGCCTCACACAATCACGCACCCAGAGAAAGCACCGCCGGGCAATCTCCTCATCGCTAGCAGCATCCCCAGCAATCTCGGCTGCTGCGGCAACGATGGCAGCAGACGCACTGTCGATAACGGGTGTGGGCTCTAGAAACTCGTTCATGGGTTGAATCCCCTAACGTCACAAATCAGGCGACGACGGGCGGTAAGGGGCGCTGACACGACACATGCCACGGGGGCTGCTGCCTGCATCCGTTTTGTTAGGCGAGTGACAGGCCGGCTTGTGTGTGCAGTTAAAATGGATGGACTACGTCCGGGTAGGGGTTTACCCACCTTGCTATTCCATCCATTCGCCCGTCATTGATGGCCTATGTCAGACAAAATCAAAAAGCGCTTCGGAATCTGGATGGACACTCATCACGCGACCATCATCGGCTATGACCCAGACGCCGCCGTATTCACCGTGCTCGGCCATGCGAAGAATCCAGGGCCGGGGTCCAACTCGAACGAGAATGCAGCGAACCATCTGGAAATCACCCTGATCCACAAGTTCTTCAAAGAGATCGACCACCATCTGGTGAACGCGGATGAGGTTCACGTCACCGGAAGCGGTACGATTCAGGAGCAATTCGTGCACCATCTCGGCGAAACGCCGCAGTTCAAAAAGACCGTTGTTTCCCAAAGCACCTCCAACCCGATGAGCGATGACAAGCTGGTGGAGTTCGTGACCCACCATTTCAAGAACTAGGAAGACACTGATTTAACACCGCAGAGACTGGAACGCCGCAGAGATTGTTTCTGAAAACTCTGCGGCGTTCCCATCTCTGCGTTGCGTTGATTGATTCAGCGTCTCCCAGAGGGGCTTCGCAAGATGCGGAGCACTTTGCCGGCATCTGATCTGAACTACAGCTTGGCTCGGAGTGGCAGGGAATGGCGGAACGCCGCACAGAGGACTGTGCGGGCCACTTTGCTGGCGCGCTTGCGACTCGCTTTGAATACTTCAGCCCCGTTGGCTGCCATTCTATCATTTAACCCACTTTAGAGGGTCGAGGTGGGCGCTTGGAGTGGCGAAAAAGCAGAGCCGTACGTCAGCCCGGAGAGTTGGGTGGCGCGATTTGTGTGGTGGTACTGCGCTTGGTCCAAAGCCATTTGCGGCAATGGGGACAACGCTCATAGCGTTCATTGCCGAAGTTGATGGCGAGCGTGGAAGGCTCGAAGTCGGTGGAGCACTCCGGACAGTGCCGGATGCCGTACATCCAACGCAGGGGCAGAACCTGGCCCAAAATGAGGTAAGCGAACCAAGCCAGCGCTCCTACAAAAAGAGCCGCCAGCCACAAGCCCACGATCACTTCCCAGGTCGTCCGGCCCAGACCGCCCACATTCCAGGCCATGAGGGTGAGCGGAAAGTTCGCGGCCCAATGCGCAAGGACGGCCCCGCCCAGTCCGAGCCACCAGCGACGGCGTAAACGGGATAGCGTGATGGCCACAAACGCGCTGTGAAACACGCAGGTCATCAGCCGCTCATTGATATAGCCGCCAAACTGATAAAACGGCAGCTTGGCCAGAGCAGGCTGGTGGGAGACACGCTCAGCGATGAACCACATCTCTCCCAGCGCAAAGCCGAGCCCGATGGCGAGGGCATAGCGGACAAAATTCTCAGGCCGTACGTCACGCAGGATCGCTGGAATCAGCAGGACCAGCAGCTTCGCAGGCTCCTCGGTCAGCGGCGCATACAGTGTCACCAGCCACTGATAAGCGGGGGATGTGCGGCTCAAATGCCCGGCCAGCCAATGATCCAGCGGCAGGCGCACGAAATAGAAAGCCAGCGGCTGAAGCGGCAAGCAGATCAGGACCGCCGCGAACAACAACCAGCCCGCTGCCGGCTTGTCCAGCTTGCGAATGAGTGTGCCAAAGCCAACGATGGCGAGAAGGCTGGTCAGCAAGGCAGCGATGTAGATTCCGTGCACTTCGGAGGTCACTTAGTATAGCGTGCCCGCAACCGCCGAGCCAGATGGAGCCAGAGCGAAAGCAGCATGCCGTTTGCGAGGAGAGGCCACGGAAAGATTTCAAATCCGTGGTCGCGGAGAATGGAGACGCCAATATTACCGAGGCTAAACATCAGCCACGGAAACCACGAAACCAAAAACGCCACCGGGAACTGGAAGCATGAGCCCCTCTTCTTGGGGAACTCACCTGCCTGTGTTAAAGAAACCTGATCTCTGTGCCGGGCCACGAAGTAATGCAGCAGCCCTGCCGCCATGGAAATGACGAGCACCCAAATGCAATCAGATGTTGATGTAGTCGATGCTGATGGTGTCATGACAGCGGCACGGCCGAAATGGCACCCTCCCTCCGGTGATGGTTACGAAGCACATTCATGGTTAGCTGTCGTTGGTTGAATGCTTGTTGCGCGCCGCCGACCTCATCAAGCCGAGTGACGTAAGCAGCGTAGAGACGCAAAGAATCCAGAATACGCCCGCTTGGGATGTCCAGCCTGCGGTAACAGCAGAAGCTGCGAAAACAACCGCTAAACGAAACACAACGTCGGCCCAAAACCTCGCGCTCTTCCAAGGTAGCTGAATTGTCCCATCCGGGTTACTCCATCCGCCCGGCAAGTCATCGTCAGCGGTGATGAACGTTCCGACCAGCGGCCATACCACAAAAAATACCAAGACCGTCAGTGCGACGGGCCAATGGAAAAAGAAACACACCGCTGCGGTTAGCGCCGCACTCACAGCGAGAAAGGGAAGGGATGACGGCATGACTGCCTCGTCGCAACGATTGTCCTCAAGCAGCGAACAGACCTCCATGCCCTGAATCAAGCCCTGCTCAAGGGTGAAACGATGCCCCACACGTTCATCGGCAAGAAGGGTTCCCGCCAGGTCGCGCACGACCTGATGAACCTCGACCAAGATCCGTCCGGCGTCCTCAGCGTTAAAAGCCAGCGGCTCCACATGCGGATCAATCTCGCTCCACTGCTCCGTCCAGTAAGCGCGGACCTCCTCAGGCCCACGGACAAAACCGCCTTTGAAGGCTCGCGGCCAGGCCACGTCCGGCGTCATCAGGGCAAGGGCGGCGTCAATGTCCCGCGCGTTGAACGCCGCGTAGGCTGCTCGGAGGAGTTCTATTTTGGGGGAAGATGGATCGGGTGGGGTGGTTGGCATAGTGTGCGTCTTGTGGCTTGCGTGACTCGGCCTTCATCGCACAAACCTCATCATCAGGAATGAAGCAATCCAAACACATGCGACGGCTCCCAACCCTAATGATGCCTGATAATTTCGGCGGCGGAAAATATCTACCAACGCTTTAATGCCCCAGATTGTGTTCAATAGGAAACACACGAACAAAACCGGCCCCGCTGTGGCGATAAAAGCAATGCTGTCACTGGCATCATGATAATCTCGCTCCTCCATCCTGGCCCACTTCACGATACCGCTGACAAGAAAGGCGCTAAGGAACAAGCCAATCAAATTGGCCACGGAAAATAGGATGTCGCTCGTTTTCAGGCGCATCTTGCCGCCTAAAACAACGCCATGCCTCTTCATTTCGCGTCCAATTGACACACAATCAAGTACGTTGAAGATTCAAGACATTGACCGATAGAAACATCGGAAGAATAGGTCTCTTTGGCCACCTGTTCGGCAAATCCTTCCACACTTCGAAGCAGAGGCAGGAGGTAGTCAATCTTGATGGCATAATTTACATTCTGTGGCAGCGAACCTGTGGCAAGCGCCACAGCAGAGTCATTGAGACGAGCATTGACAACGCCTACCACAGATCGACTCGAACTTCTCAATAGAGGACCACCCGAATTGCCCGGCTGAATGGCTGCATCAATTTGGTAATGTCGTATGTCATCTTGAATGCCTTTCATTCCACTGATCACTCCGCGGGTCAGCTTGAGGCTCGACCCCTGAATACTGGGATTCGGGAAGCCTCCAACAGAAACCTCATCCCCGAGACTGACAGGATCACCTGCTCCAATTTTAAGAGGAAGCGTTGGAGCATCCAGCTTGAGCACAGCAAGGTCGTTTTGATGATCGATGGCAACAAGCTTCGCATCGAAAAGTTTTTCCCCCACACGCACAGAGATTTTTTGAGCTCCGTCCACCACATGTGCATTGGTAACCACATGCCCGATGCTCGTCACAGCAAATCCAGTGCCGCTCGCCGTAAGGCTCTCTTTGGTGAGCTTGGACGAACCTCCTTTTTCAGAATCTTTGTCAGGCGGAGACAACCGATATTCCCAAATGGCAACCGCCTTGTCCAAGGAAGTGGCAAAGCTGCGTATGGTTCGATCATAACCTTCTACACTTTTGTAGGTATATGAACCAGCCCAATAAAGATCCCTTCTGTACGCTTCATTATCAGCAACACTATTCTTAAACTTACCCCATATCATCATGAATTCGTTTGAGTAGTTTGGGTTGTTTGTTGGCAGCTCGTTAACAAGGAGGCCCTCATCCAAGACCTGGAGCACCTTATACGGGATGCTCGAAAACGATTTGCTCAAAACACGATTGGCAAGATAACAGTATCTTTGATCTGCTTCACTGAGCAAACTTTCATTGAAAGTCATGCGAGTTTTATCTTCCAAAATCACAGTAACCTTCGGTGGCAGGTATGAGGCGAGATGCCCTTTGAAAGTTTTGGTGCCATCGGCACTTTTCCACTCGCGTGCATTCAGGCCATGAACGGCGGCTGTGAGAAAAAGTATGATTGAAATCAAACGCATGGTTGCAGAAATCATGTTGTTTCCAAGCTCAAGAGATTGAAGATCCGAAGTTCATTTGGCGCATATTTGTCCCGCATAAGAATTACTGGAAATTCTTAGCCGCCACTTAAGTAGCAGCACATTTTTTGGGTGTCAATGTTTCCCAATCTCAAAGCAGCCTCCATGCAACCACCCAACTCGGACTCGCCAAATTCCCGCATTCGACAACGGCGGAAATGCATGCTAAACACCCCGCCCCATGTCAGCCCCAACCAACCGTCTCGACGCCCGTTTTGCGCAGCTTCGCTCTCAGAAGAAGAAGGCATTCGTTGCTTACGTCTGCGCCGGGGATCCTACGCTGGATGCCACCATCGACATCGTTCTGGCCCTGGAGCGTGCGGGGGCCGATGTGGTGGAGCTGGGCGTGCCTTTCTCTGATCCGCTGGCGGATGGGGTGGTGAACCAGCTGGCGGCGGACCGGGCGCTGAAGGCCGGAGCGAGCACGCCGAAGGTGCTGGAGATGATCAAGAAGCTGCGCACGCAGTCCCAGGTGCCGCTAGTGCTCTTCACCTACCTGAACCCTGTCTATACCTATGGGTATGAGCGATTTCATATCGACGCGGCTGCCGCCGGAGCCGATGGCGTGCTCGTGCTCGACCTGCCGCCAGATGAGGTGGCACAGAATGTGGAACTGAAGCCCACGCCGGAGCTGCGCCACATCCAGCTCATCGCCCCGACGTCTCCGCCGGAGCGCATCACCAGCATCGCGAAGTCGGCGGAAGGTTTTGTTTATTACGTGAGCCGTCTCGGCGTCACGGGGGCGCAGGTGGAGATCGCCACAGGCATCGCCGAGCAGGTGGCCCTCATCCAGGCGGCGACGAATGTGCCGGTGTGCGTGGGGTTTGGCGTGTCCAATCCCGCCCAGGCAGCGGAGATCGCCAGCAAAGCGGATGGCGTCGTTGTGGGCAGCGCCATCGTAAAGCTGATTGAGCAGAACGGTTCATCCCCAGACTGCGCCGCGAAGGTGGAAGCCTTTGTGAAGCCCCTCGTGGACGCCGTCAAAGCCCTGGCTTGACCCATTCCTTGACCGTTGACCTCCTGATTCTTTCCCCTTCCCCTCTCGTCATGACTCTGAACTTCACCAAAATGAACGGCGCTGGCAATGACTTCGTCATGCTGGACAATCGCGATCTTTCCCTCTCGCTGAGCAAGGAACAGATCGAAAAGCTCTGCGACCGCCATCGCGGCATCGGGGCCGATGGCCTGCTCTGCGTGGAGCCCGCCACGGCGGACGGCGACTTCAAGATGCGCTACTACAACGCCGACGGCGGCGAGGCCGAGATGTGCAGCAATGGCGCGCGCTGCTTTGGCCGTTTTGTGAATCATCTGCATGATGATAAGCTGACGAAGATCCGCTTTGAGACGCTCGCTGGGATCATCTCCGCCGAGTTCGAAGGCGGCCATGTGCGCATCAACATGAGCGCGCCGCACAGCCTCAAGCTCTCCCAGCACCTCGAAGTGGCCGGGGCCGGGCTGACCGTGCACAGCGTGAACACCGGCGTGCCGCATGCCGTGGTGATGGTCGATGATCTGGAAGTGGTGCCCATTCGCGAGTGGGGCGCGGCCCTGCGCTTTCACGAAGCCTTCAAGCCGAAAGGCACCAACGCTAACTTCGCCACGGTACTTGGCCCAGGCAGCATCGCCATCCGCACCTATGAGCGCGGCGTGGAGGATGAAACCCTCGCCTGCGGCACCGGCATGGTCGGCTGCGCGCTGGTTTACCATGAACTGACCGGCGAGCCCAGCCCCATCAGCGTCCTTGTCAAAGGCGGGGACACGCTGAAGGTGGGGTTTGAAGAGGTGGACAAGAGTGAGTACACGAATGTGACGCTGTTTGGCCCGGCGGACTTTGTGTTTACGGGGAGCGTTACAATCTGACCGCCCCCTGGCCCCAACGGACTGAGAGCTGAAAGCTGCCGCCGCTCAGGTGGCTGCCGCCCCACAATTTCCAATTTTCAGTTTTCATTTCCCAGTTTTCAGTCCGACAAATCCCGCCCTTTCCCCTACCGCACCCATGTTCGCCGGAACCCACACCGCTATCGTCACCCCTTTTCGCAACGACCAAATTGACGAAGCCGCTCTCAAATCGATCATCGACTTCCAGTTCGACAACGGTGTGACGGGTGTTGTGCCCTGCGGCACCACGGGTGAATCACCCACGCTGGACCACGAAGAGCACAGCCGCGTGGTGAAGCTGACCGTCGAGTTTTCCAAAGGCCGCGGCATCGTGATGGCAGGCACGGGATCAAACTCCACCCGCGAGGCCATCGAGCTCACGCAGGAGGCCGAGGCGGCAGGTGCCACGGCGTCCCTGCAGGTCGCGCCGTATTACAACAAGCCGACGCCTGAGGGACTGTATCAGCATTTCAAGGCCATCGCCGACAACACCAAGCTGCCGCTCATGCTTTACAGCATCCCAGGACGCTGTGGGATCGAGATCGGCCTGGATGTGCTCGTCCGTCTCGCGGAAAACTGCCCGAACATCCGCTCCATCAAGGAAGCGGGGGGCAACCCTGAGCGCGTCAGCCAGATGAAGCAGATCCTTCCGGCCGACTTTGAGATCATGTCCGGCGACGACGGCCTCACCCTGCCCTTCATGTCCGTGGGTGGTGTCGGCATCGTCAGCGTGGCAGGGAACCTTATTCCGAAGCAGATCAGCGAGATGGTGCAGCTGGCACTCAAGGGCGACTACGCCGCCGCGCTGAAGATTCACACGAAGTACTACCCGCTCTTCGCCGCCTTCCTGAAACTGTCCACCAACCCTATCCCGATCAAAACGGCGATGGCGCTGGCCGGCCACTGCACGGATGAACTGCGCCTGCCGATGGTGGGCATGGAGCCAGAAAAGGTTGCCGAGCTGACCGCCACGATGAAGAAGCTGGGGATCATTGGCTAGGTGCTGGACAGCCAGCCGCCGATGCGGCATCAGTAGGGCATGTCGTTTCTGCGTCATCTGTGTCTTCCTTTGCTGCTGGGGCTGTCCAGTTGCACCTACCTTGAAAAAAAGTTCGGGGGGATGATGCCTTCATTCTCGAAAAAAGGGGCTGAGGACAAGAAGATCGGTGAGGCCAAGGTTATTGGAGTCATCGAGCTGGTGAACCCGGAGCAGAACTATGTGCTGATCAATTGCGAGCAGCGGGTGGACATCCCCGCAGGGACCGAGATCATCTCCCAGGGAGTCAATGGCTCGGATGCAAAGCTGAAGGTGACGCCGGAGCGCAAGGGCAACTACATCACGGCAGACATCACGCAGGGCATGCCGCAGTTGAAGGATCTGGTGGTCTATCAGGTCAAGCCGGGGGAGTCCCGCGCAGCACCACCGCCTGTCACCACCGTGGGAGGCATGGTCGTGCCCATGGCGCCGGTCATGCAGGCGGATGTGATTCCCCCGCTGGATGCGCCGTTTCAGCCGCTAGCACCGCTGAGATCCACCGTGGTACCGCCGTCTCCCACACCCGTGCCGCAGTTTCGGCAGGTGCCTCAGGCCCCTGCCCCACCGCCGGCTGAAGAGCCTGCGGCGGATCTGAGCAAACTGCCCCCTGTGATCCGATGATCTCCGAAAGTGACGCTCTCGCACGGGTGCTGGAGGCGATGACGACTCTGCCAGCAGAGCGGATGGCTTTGTTTGAAGCGCTGGATCGTTACGCTGCGCAGGAGGTGACGGCCACGGTGCCGATCCCGGCCTTTGATCAATCGGCGATGGATGGCTATGCGCTTATCGCCGCTGAGAGCAGGACCACGCAGCCATTGAAGGTGACGGCTGAACAAGCCGCCGGAGTGGATGCGGGCCTGCGGCTGCAAAGCGGCTGCGCCATTCGCATTTTCACCGGAGCACCGATTCCCACCGGAGCGGATGCCGTGATCATGCAGGAGGATGTGCGGCGCGAGGGAGATGGCATCGTCTGCACCGAGCCGGTCGCGGAGGGAGAAAACATCCGGCGTGCGGGAGCGGACCTGTGCCACGGGCAGTTCGTGCTGCGCGCGGGGGAGCAGATCACGCCGGGGCGCATGGGCCTGCTGGCCTCGCAGGGGCTGGATCAAATCTCCGTGCATGCGCTGCCACGGGTAGCGGTGCTGAGCACCGGTGATGAACTGGTGGCACCCGGCTCAGGCCCGCTGCAGGCCGGGCAGATTTACAACACCAACGGCCTCATGCTGCGCGGCATGCTGGCGCGGCTGGGCATTCGAGAAAGCACCCAGGCCCACTGCCGGGATGATCTGCCAAGCACCACCGACACACTGCGGGAGCTGCTGGAGACCCATGATGTGGTGATCATCAGCGGTGGCGTTTCCGTGGGGGATCATGACCAGATCAAGCCCGCGCTGAAAGAGCTAGGCATCGAGCCCGAGCTCTGGCGAGTGAAGGTGAAGCCAGGCAAGCCGTTTCTGTTTGCGCGGAGTGAGAAGTCCTACGTTTTCGGCCTGCCGGGAAATCCGGTGTCGTCCTTCGTGACCTTCCTGCTGTTTGTGCGGCCGGCGCTGCTGAAGATGATGGGCGCTGCGGATGCCCTGCTCAAGCCGCGTCTGATTCCCGCGACCACCGGCGCAGACCTCAGCAATCCCGGTGACCGGCCGCACTATCTGCGCGGCATGTTTGTGAAGGGACAGTTCATGCCCTTTGGCATGCAGCAGAGCCATGCGCTGCTGTCCCTGAGCCGG
This sequence comes from Verrucomicrobiota bacterium, assembly GCA_025360015.1. GTDB lineage: Bacteria > Verrucomicrobiota > Verrucomicrobiia > Verrucomicrobiales > Verrucomicrobiaceae > Prosthecobacter. Next base: position 63,398 of record JANYCZ010000079.1, read on the forward strand.
GCGGATGCGCTGCTGCGGCTGGAGGCCGGACAAAATCTGCAGGCGGGAGATGCCGCCGAGGTATGGTTGCTGGATTGATTGGTTGCGCACCCTGCGCGGCCATCCATTCTGCCGGTCTTCACATGGAACACGTTCTCGTCATCACCCGCCAGCTCTTCGATCAACTGGGCAGTTTTCAAGGTTTTCAAGCCGACGTCATGCACTACCTGCAGGCGATGCTGACCTCTGGGGCCAATCACTTCATGGAGCGGCCTGCGGCTGAGAAAGATCCTTCGCACAAGCAGCTCATCCCGTATGCCATCTTTCATCACGCGGGCCGTTATGTGAGCTACACGCGCGGCGGCAGCTCGGGCGAGAAGCGCCTGGTGTCCAAGCGCTCCATCGGCATCGGCGGACACATCAATCCGGTGGATGCGAGCCAGGACGGCCTGGGCGAAACGATGTACTTCAACGGTGTCGAACGTGAAATGGCCGAGGAGCTGGTCATCGGCGGCACGCACACGCAGAAGGTCATCGGCCTCATCAATGACGATGCGACGGAGGTCGGCAGCGTGCATCTCGGCGTGGTGCATTTCTTTGACCTCAGCAGTGACGATGTGAAATCCAACGAAGACGCCATCCAGGACCTGCGCTTCCACACCTTGGAAGAACTGCATGCCATGCGTGACCAGCTTGAAACGTGGTCGCAGATCTGCGTGGATCATTTGTGGAGTGTTCAAAAATAATTGAAATTCGTACGACCGGAAGAAATGCTTGTCTCTTGAGGCAACGGGTGTTTCTCTTAACTTTAATGGACGAAACACCACTCAGCGCCGCAGCGGCTCCGGCCACTTCGCTGACACCGCCCGCCCCGACCAGCAGCTCCGCCGAGGATCGCATCCTAGTGGACAGGGCTCAGGCGGGAGACACGCGTGCTTTTGACGACCTCGTGCGTAAATACACGCCCAAGCTCTACGGGCTGATTTACAACATGACCTCGAACCGTGAGGACACTGCGGATCTGCTGCAGGATGTGTTTGCCAAGGCCTACCGCTCCATCAAGCGTTTCATGGGCAAGTCATCGTTCTACACGTGGATCTATTCCATCGCGGTGAACATGACTTTGAACTTCCTCAAGAAGCGCGGGCGGCATCACAAGGTCAGTCTTGACGATGTAGATACGGGCATTGAGAACGACCCGGAATTCATTCGCGTTACCACGGCCAATTCAGGCACGCTGCGGGAAGTCAATATCCACGAGCTGCAAAAAAGGTTGAACGCAGCCATGATGAAGCTGTCAGAAGACCACCGCACGGTGGTGACTTTGTACGACGTACAAGGTCTTCAGCATGCCGAAATCAGCAAGATATTAGGAGTCTCGGAAGGGACTGTCAGATCCCGTTTGTTTTATGCACATCGCCTGCTCCAAACTTATCTTGAAGACTTCGTTAAATAACGCTCCTCATCAACGCCAAGAAACAACAATCCACTGCACGCTATGAATGAATTTGAAAACATCCAGCGGTTGATTCGATTGAAACGGTTCGAACAGCCCGAAGAAGGATTCACTGAAAGCTTTCTGCAGCAGTTTCACCAAAGACAGCGGGAAGACATGCTGCGGAAGTCCTCCGTGGAATTGTTTTGGGAGCGCGTCACCACTTGGTGGGATCATCTGCTGGTGCCCAAATGGAGCATGGCGACGGCGGCTGTGGCCGTCTGTACCATGAGTGTCTGGATGCTCCAGCCTGCGGCAAAGCCTGCCGCCGGGCTGACGGTGACTCCGGTCATCCCCGAGAAGGCCTTCGTGCCGAAAATGGACCTGAGCGATATTCCTCTGGCGCGAATGGCTGAAAATGGCGATGCCACGATGGCCGACTCGTTGCTCCGCAAACACGTGGAAGCACGCCCGGTGCTTGAAGGCAAGGTCGCCCCCCCTTCTCCCTCTTCTTTGCCTACCACAGGCTGGCAGCAGCCCACGCTGCAAAATGCCGCCCCAGCTGTCCAGGCAGGCCGCGAAGGCATGCTGGGCAAGTAAGCTGCATCAAAAAGCCGAAATAGTATCGGGGTCAGAAGACCCCGAGTCCAAACTTCTCTTTGCCAGCAGGTCGGCCCCGGCGTAAAATTTGCGCTGCTCATGGGAAACCACCCTGATATTCATCGGACCACCCGAATTAGCTTCGGACTCATCCGCGCCTGACGCCGCCGGAAGAGTCCGTTTTTATGCATGCCTGCGCTGAAAGCGCCCTTGGCATCCGGCGTCCCGGAACTCACGGCAACTGCCCGTCCGGCCTGTTTTCTGATTGCACACCCTTCCCATCTCTTCATTTCCCCTTCCCCACATGTCTCCCGTTTCCATCTATGACACGACCTTGCGCGACGGCACGCAGGGCACCGGCATCTCCTTCAGCACCCTCGACAAAATCCGCGTCGCGGAAAAGCTCGACGATTTCGGTGTTCACTACATCGAAGGCGGCTGGCCCGGGTCCAACCCCAAAGACGCCGCGTTTTTCGAAGAAGCTTCCAAGCGCACCTGGAAAACCGCGAAGATCACCGCCTTTGGCATGACCCGCCGTGGCAAGATGAAGGTCGAGGACGATCCGCAGGTCAAAATGCTGCTCGACGCCAAAACGCCTGTCGTCACGATTGTCGGCAAAACCTGGGCGCTGCATGTCATCGAAGTTTTCCAGGTCAGCTTGGAAGAAAACCTCGCCATGATCGCCGACACGGTCGCCTACCTGAAGCAGCATGGCCGCGAGGTCCTCTATGATGCCGAGCATTTCTTCGACAGCTTCAAAGAGGATCCGGAGTACTCGCTCAAGACCGTCAAAGCTGCCCAGGATGCCGGAGCAGATCTCATCGTGCTTTGTGAAACCAACGGCGGTGCGCTGCCCGAGTTTGTCGAGGAGACGACGCGGAAAGTCATCGCCCACCTGGGCCGTCCCGTAGGCATCCACACGCACAACGACGGCGGCGTCGGCGTGGCGAATGCGCTGGCCGCCGTCCGTGCCGGCGCCTGCCAGGTGCAGGGCACGATCAACGGCTACGGCGAACGCGTGGGGAACTGCAACCTCACCACCATCATGCCCAATTTGCAGATCAAGATGGGCATCGATCTCGGCATCGATCTCACCCGACTGCGCGAACTTGCCAACTTCGTGGATGAACTCGCCAACGTGCCGCATGACATCCGCGCTCCCTACGTGGGCGTGGCTGCCTTCACGCACAAGGGCGGCCTGCATGTGCATGCCGTGCAAAAGCTGGCCCGCACCTACGAGCACGTGGACCCCACGCTCGTCGGCAATCAGCGCGTCATCACCATCTCGGACATGTCCGGCCAGTCCAACGTGCTGGTGAAGGCCGAAGGTATGGGCTTCAAATTCGCCAAGGGCGATCCCAAAGTACAGACCATTCTCACTGAGGTGAAGCGCCTCGAAAGCGAAGGCTACGAGTTCGAAGCCGCCGAAGCATCCTTTGAGATGCTCATCCGCAAGCAGCTCGGCCAGCACAAGCCGGTGTTCGACCTCATCGAGTATCACTCCACCCACCGCTTCCATGGCGGCGAGCATGGGTTTGAAACCTGCGAAGCCACGATCAAGCTCGAAATTGATGGCAACCGCGTGTACACCGTGGATGAAGGGGACGGCCCGGTGAATGCGCTCGACAACGCGCTGCGCAAAGCTCTGCTGCCCTTTTTCCCCGCGCTCAAAGTCATGCGTCTGGCGGACTACAAGGTGCGCATCATCGATGGCGGCACCGGCACTGCGGCCAAGACCCGCGTACTCATCACCAGCACCGATGGCAACGCCACCTGGGGCACCGTCGGCGTCAGTTGCAACATCATCGACGCAAGCTGGAAAGCCCTCGTCGATGGCATTGAGTACTTCCTGCTCAAGCAGGCGGCTTAAACAGCCTGCTCAGCGGAGGGGATCATCTTGATCCCCTGTTTGGAGTGGCGTGTGAACGCGGCGCGTGGAGGGATCAAGATGATCCCTCCCCTGCCAGCCCTGCTCCGTTGCCTCAAAATGCCCTCATCCCCGGCGCCGCCAGCACCGCTCAGGTCTTGGCGGTAGCGGAGGGTGCAAAGGCTAGGGATTGGGTAGGTCGTGCGGGCTCAAAGCGAATCCCTTCTCCCCGCTGATGATAGGGCATATTTAACAGTCGAATAGGACGCGTATATGCGTGAAAACCGATGATATGGTTGAATACGACGCACCCGCGCGTTAAAACGACACCCATGCAGCCGAAAACCCGTGGGTACTGGACAAAACTGAGTCCCATAGTGCTGCTGACGTACTCGGCAGAATTATTTCTCATCAAGTAGTTCGCCCAACATCGGTGCCCCATGATCTTCTCGAAGCTATTCAGACAGACCCACACGGACCAGACGATGGCCCTTGTTCAGCAAGCTTTCCCATCTTCGCTCCAGTCCGATGTGCGCGCCGTCATGGATCGCATAGCCGTTGGACCACATGAGCCACATCCCGATGGCAGCTACAGTTCCACCGTCCATGGCGAGCATGTTTTGATTCCCTGTCGAGTCTATTTCCCTGAGAGCAGGCCGACAGACTTTGCTGGAGTTTCTGCTCAGCAGATGAGTATTGTCGCTGCCATCATGACCCGACATTGTTCAGGGTTTCAGCGAGAGTTATGGGCAGCACAGCTTTGTCTGTATCCTGCGGATTGGGCAGTTCCGTTTGTTGCGTTTCTACTGGGTGACTATGTTGCGGAGGTGCTTCGGGCGGTTGAGTCAGGACTCACGCCGGAGTGGGAGAGCTTATTTGCCAGCTTCCCACCGGAGCAGCAGCATTCCCGCCGCCAACTGAACCACCGCATCATCAACTATTGGAACTTGTATTACCGAGGTCGGCAGTCCTACCGACGATTGACGGAATATCCCGGATACATCGTCGCCAAGCGACTCGGATTATGGGAGCCTCGGGTAGCTCCACGTCTCACCAGATCACGAGGTCCAATTTCCCCACCATGAGCAGCCGACATTCACGAACAAGGGCGAACAAAACGGATGCAGGCAACGGCTCGAAGGCTATCTCTCGTGTCAGCAACGTCCACCCCTCGCCGTCGCCTGATCCGAAGCCTTCGACCAAGAAAAAAGTGCCTCATGAGTCGTTCCAGTATCAGATCAATTCAGTCGTGGCAGCCTGCGCACTGGCGTTTGATTTTTGCGTGTGCATGCATCGTCGTAAGCGGCTTCCACATGGTGTCATGCAGTGGCGGATCAGGGTCTTGGGATGACGATGCTAAGAACTGGAGCCGAGCATTTGCTGGCCGGCAACAACCCCCAGACGTGAAGGTTGCTCATTCTCGATATTGGAAGTCTCCCCACTTCACCTACGAGGCGGAGTATTTTTTCGAGTTCACGGCGCCACAGGAGTTTCTTAATGCGTGGATAGCTGGACAGAAGCTCGTGCCAACACAACCCACGAAGGAGAATACTCCTCAGTATTTCGAGAGGCCCGATTGGTTTACACCGAAGACGCTTGGCGACTACGAGATGTGGCTGCCGGAGGACGATCCAAACGGCAAGTTTCGCATTTATCGCGACAGATCGACAGGAACTCTTTTCGTAACCGACTGCTCCACATGACAAATTTACGAACCACCCAAGCCGAACAAAACGGATGCAGGTAACGGCTCGTATGGCATTTGTCGTGTTATCGACGCTTCCCGCTCGCTGTCGTCTGAACTGAGACATTAGCCCACTTCTCACCATGCAAATTATCAACGCCCAATTGCTAGACCAGGTGCAGGGAACATTGAAGTTCATCCTCAACGATAGCGGCATTTATTTTTTTCCAGCGACACAACAGCATCGCGACACCAAATCACACGGATTGAGTTACGAGGATGATTATCGCGGCAATGCGGTGGCTGGACTTGTGATGTCAAATAGAGTTGAAATTAGATTTCACAAGGCATTCTCGGATGATCGAATCCGAACGATTTGGCGAAGTGTTTTGTCGAGCCCTGAGATTGCCAAGATCAGGCTTGGACAGCTTTACTATCAGGGACGCGTGTTGTGATTCCCGCTCGCGGAGCGAGAGGGCTACTGTACTCCCTTCATCCCCGCTGCTGCCAGCACGGCAGTCAGGTCTGGGGGTAGCGGAGCTTTGACACTGAACTGCTGCCCGGAGGCCGGGTGCTTCAGGCTCAATTCAGATGCATGCAGAAACAGCCGCTTGGCCAGAATGGTTTTGCGCAGCTTGCGGTTCAGATCGAAAGAGCCATAGACGTCATCTCCCACCAAGGGAAGCTGACGTGAGGCGGCCTGCACGCGGATCTGATGCGTCTTGCCGGTGATCAAATCGACTTCGAGCAAAACGACGCGGTTGAGCGCATTGGCCTCAAGCACCCGGTATTTCGCTTCGGCATTCGGACGCGCCCCGTGCCGCACGGTAGTGCGCACCTGGGTTTTAGCGTGCGCTGTAATCAGATGGTCCAGCCACACGCCTTCAGGTTTCACTGCATTACCGCTGCATAGGGCGAGGTATTTTTTGCGCACCAGCTCCGCCTCAAAGGCCGCGCGGCATGCGGCGGCCGTCTTTTCATCCTTGGCCCCTAGCAATACTCCAGAGGTGTCCTGATCGAGACGATGCAGCAGCCACACGCTGCCCGCCGACGTTTTAAAGCAGCGCCGGTCCTGATCATAGCTGCCCTCAAACGCCGCCATCTGCGGCTTGCCCGCCTTGGGATTCGGATGCGAGAGCACGCCATGCGGCTTGTTCACCACGATGAGGAAACGATCCTCATGCAGAATGTCGCAGCGGGTCATGGAGGAGGCGGGTGTCATTTCGGCTGATACTTCTGCACCAGATAATCTTCCAGCGCATCGTGCCAGTTGCGAATCTCTTCGCCAAGCAGGCCTTGGAGTTTTGCGTTGCTCATCACGGTCATCAATGGGCGTTGCGCCTTGAGCTGGGTGAGGCTGGCAAGCGTGACCGGCTGCACGCGGGTGGTTTTCACCGGCACTCCGAGCCGCTCGGCAATCGTGAGCGCGGCCTCGGCCCAGGAATGCCAGGAAGCGACGCCGCTGTTGCACAGGTGCAGCACTCCGCTGGTTGTCGGATGCCGGACAATGAGTTGTTCGATCCAGCCACAGATGTCTGCGTTGCTCGTCGGCACGGAGACTTTGTCTTCCACGGCGCTGAGGTCGTCGGTCAGCAAAGCACGCTGAATCATGCTGTCAGGATGGCTCGGTTTGTCGGGGCCAAACAGCCACGAAACACGTGCCACTAGCGCGCCAGGAGACACCTTCAGCACCGCCCGCTCACCGGCCAGCTTGGTGCGGCCATAGACATTGACGGGGGCCGTTTCATCCGCCTCACACCACAGGTCATGCGCAGCACCGCTGAACACGTAATCCGTGCTGAAGTGAATCATGCGTGCGCCACGTGCGTGGCAAGATTCAGCGATGATCTGCGGTGCCACCGCATTGGCCAGCAGCGCACGCTCTGGCAGCACTTCACAGGCATCTGGACTGGTCATGCCGGCGGCATTGAGCAGCACATCAAAGGGGTGTGCCTCCAGCCTGGCCGCGATGCTGTCTGGCTGCTCAAAATCCAACTCGCCTCGACCCCATGAAGTGGTGGCATATCCGGCAGATAAATGGCGGTGCAAAGCACGGCCCAGACCACCGGTGGCGCCGAGAATGAGGATGCGGGGTGCTGGCATGGCGCATGCATGCCACGCCACCCGCACTTGCAAAGCCAAAAGGCATGCCCAAGATAGGCGCGCGACTGATTAAGGATGAATGAGTGATGCACAGCCCAGGATTGTAATTATAGGCGCCGGCCTTGCGGGGCTGGCTTGTGCCCGCGTCCTGGCGGCGGCAGGCCGTCCGTTCACGATCTTAGAAGCCTCCGACGCCGTCGGCGGCCGCGTGCGCACCGACGTGGTGGAGGGCTTCCTGCTTGACCGTGGTTTCCAAATCTTCCTGCCAGCTTATCCTGAGGCAAAGCGCGTCCTGGACTACGATGCGCTCGATCTGCGGTCAATCTACCGTGGGGCGGACGTCTTCGTGAAGAACCGCTTCCACCGCATGGCGGATCCCCTGGCGCATCCGCTCACGGCGCTGAAAAACTTCAACGAAGCCATCGTCACCCTGCGGGACAAATGGACCACGCTGCTGCTGCGCAAAGAAGTTTTCGGCCTACGCGAGCCACCGAGCGGCATCGCTGAAATGGAGACTGAGGACTACTTGCGCGACTTCGGCTTTTCCGAAAGCATGATCGACCGCTTCTTCCGCCCGTTCTTTGGCGGCGTGTTTCTGGAGAAGGATCTGCGCACCAGCGCACGCATGCTGCTTTTTTTGTTTGCCATGTTTGATCGTGGAGGCAGCGCGCTGCCGGCACGTGGCATGCAGGCCATCCCAGACCAGCTCGCCATGGCGCTGCCACCGGGAAGCCTGAGGTTGAATGCGCCCGTCTCCGCCGTGCGCGCCGGGGAAGTCACCCTGGCCACCGGCGAAGTGCTGCATGCCGCCCATGTGATTGTCGCAGTCAGTGAAGAAGTGGCGCACCGGCTGCTGCCTGCCGCAGGAAACACCCCTCTGCTGCCGAGCCGCTCCACCACCAGCATGTATTTTGCCACGGATGAGCTGCCGCCGGGAGATGCTATTCTGCATTTAGACGGAGATGGTCGTGGCCCGGTAAACAGCATCCTCGTCCTCTCGCGTGTCTCACCACACTACGCGCCGCGCGGGCAGCATCTCATCTCCGCCTCCATCATTGGTGCGCCATCCAGCACGGAGCTGGAGCAGGTCGTGCGCGAACAGATGCGCAGCTGGTTTGGGGAGAACGTTGTCTCCAAATGGCGGCACCTGCGCACCTACCAGATTCGTCATGCACAACCCGAGAGCAGGCAGCTGCGGCTCGGTGACGGCCCGCTGGCCAGCATGATCCAGCCCGGCCTCTACCGCTGCGGCGACTGGTGCGAGCACGTCTCCATCAACGGGGCGCTGCTCAGCGGCCGTCGGTGCGGAGCGGCGGTAATGAAAGCGTTGGGAGAACCGAGTCCAGAGTAGGCGTGGCAGGAGCCGCCTGCGTGGGCAGGGAAAAAGGATTGATGGTGGCAGCAGCATTGGCCAGCCGCACCTCCACCTTTGTCACGCCATACTTGGCCGGATTCTTTGCAGCGATGGTGCGCAACTCCTGCGCGACGCCCTCAACATCGGCCCTGTTTTTGAGGTCGATGATGGTCACCGTGGTGAAGCCGGGACCGGCCTTTACGTCGATCTTATTTGCGGGCACCCCCATTTCCACGTGAATGAGTTTCTCCCAGTTGCTGCCATGCTGAAGGTCCTGCAGCGTGATGAGGCCTGCTTTGTGATAGCGCTGCTCTTCCTGCGAATCACCTGCGGACACAGAGGCGTCCGGCTTGTGCTGGCAGGCGGCGAGAGAGGCGAGGGCGACGAGGAGAAAAAAGCGGTGAATCACAGTTTGAGAAAGGCCTTCTGTTTATACAGCCACCAGCAGACCAGCCAAAGCACAAAAAGCACTCCGCAACGCTCAATGACCGGAGTCCAATACGCCGGGAAAGCCGTCTCCGGCAGGTGCTTGTGCAAATTTTCGGTGATCCAGCCCGCGCACAGGCTGTGCAGCAGGTAAATCACGATGCTGTTCATGCCCACGACCACCAGTGGGAAAACCAGCCGCCGCAGGCCGATGATTTCCACCAGCCCGTAAAAGATCGAAAGCAGGATGAGCACCCAGCCGCCGCTCAGAATGACCCATGAGGGAGTCCAGATGCGCTTCACCACGGGCAGCAGCGTGTACTGATCCAGCTGTGCTCCGACCACGGGCAGGACTTTGAGATCCAGCGCCGTGCCCGCCGCCACCAAGACAACGCCCATGATCAGCAGCGCGGCCCATTTGACCTTGTCCGTTTTGCGGCTGCGCATCAGGAAGCAGCCCGTGAGCGCACCCAGCAGCATGGTGGCGAGAGCGGGGATGAAGTTGAGCGTTTGATAGCCGCCCGGGTTGTACACGAACGGCTGCGCCTGCGGCAGTTGATTGAGCCACACACGGTCAAACGCAGCGGCGGCGTTGGTGTGGATGTTCCAATGCCCTGCAAAGCCTGGCAGGATGGCCTGCTCCGTGCCTTTCATGCCCGCGATGGCGGAAAGCTCCTCCGCCGTCGGCAGCGGGTGATGGATGAAAAACCAGGTGTATCCCACCAGGATCAAAATGATCCAGGCCAGCAGGTATTCCCACCCCAGGCGTGTGAGCAGAAAGAGTACAAAGTAGCCGAGCCCGATCTGCGCCAGCACATTGGTAAACAGAAAGACCGTGTGCTTGTCTCCGGCACGCGTGGCCAGCATCACGCCCAGGGCCACGAGCAGCACTGAGCGTGTGAGAGCGTGCCAGGCCATGCCAAAGAACGACTGCCCATGCTCACGCCGCTTTGCATACGAAAAGGGCACCGCCATGCCGACCATGAACATGAAGCTCGGCTGGATGAGATCCCACAAAGAGCAGCCCTGCCAGGCCTGATGGGCAAACTGAGGACTGATGAACTCCCAGACGGAGCCCGGATGAGCGGCTGCCATCTGCACGATGCCAAAGCCGCCAGAGGCCATCAGCAGCATGATGAACCCGCGAAAAGCATCGAGGGAAAGAAGGCGTTGGCTGGCGGTGGTTGGGCTCATGGAGCAACCACAAACGCCACTGGCGCCCGCCTGCTATCGCGACCGCGCATGTATTGATCAGGCGGCCTTGAGCACCTCGTGCGTATGGATCGCGGGATTGACGATATCACGCACGAACTGGGCAGGCTCGGCACCTGCGCCAAAGACATAGATCCGCGTCCGCAGGGTCAGCTTCTTGATTTCAAACCCTGGATTCTGGATGCTGCAGTAGTAATTGAGGATCATTTCTTTTTCCAGATCCAGCGCCGCGCCTTTCATCCCGTATTCCAGGACAAAGGCGGCTTTTTCAAACGCCGGCTGGCCGCCGATGCGGGCCTCCTGGCTGATGGAGTCGATCAAAACCTTGTCCACAAAAGCCTTCAGCGCCGCCTCATCCCCTTCGAATTCGATCTTGTACACCCGGCCCTCGCGATATTTCAGCGGCAGGGGATGCGGAGCGTACAGCAGCTTGTGACAGTCGCTTTCAGTGTCGAATTTACCGAGGATTTCAAAAATTTGGGTCACAGGGGGTGGCGGGGATGGTTGCCAGTCTTCCTAGCGAGAACACCCGCCAGCGCAAGCTCGCAGCCACCGGCTGTGAATCCCTCTTGCCTCCCCTGCCCCGGCCTGCTAGAACTGCACTGTTATGCCGCGTATTCAATTCACCACCCCTGAAGGTGCCTCGGGCACCCTCGAACTCGACGCCGAACGCATGTCCGTAGGCCGTGCTGATGACAACCAGCTCATCATCGCGGAGGATTCCGTATCAAGTCACCACGGTGAATTTGCCTTCGACGGCAGCAGCTGGACGCTCACCGATCTCGGCTCCACCAACGGCACCAAAATCGGCGGCTCGCGTGTCGAGCACGTCAGCCTCACGCCCGGAGGTGCCTTTCAGCTCGGCAATGTGAACTGCGTTTTCGTCGGTGATGCCGAAGCAGAAGAAGACGCCTATTCCGCCCCGACCATCACGGTTTCCTCCCCATCCAGCGGCTACGGCAGCCACCCTTACAACGGCCGTCTGCGCAAGGGCTTTGGCCCGAAGGTGAAGCAAAAAAATCCAGGGGCGGCCCTGCTCATGCTCCTCGGAGTTGCCGGCCTACTGGCCTGTGGCGCTGCGGTTTATTTCGCCAATCAAATGGGAGCCTGAGACTGTCAAAAGCACGCGCTCGCGATCCCCGCTCCCGCCCGGAGCATTCCAGCGGCCCTGTCGGCTGCCATGGTACGGCTTGCGCGTCATGAAACCAACCTTTGCGGCTTCCTCATGCCGCCATTCCAAGAAAAGAATCCATGTCTAATACAATCATTGTCGGCGCCCAGTGGGGCGATGAAGGAAAAGGTAAAATCGTTGATTACCTCACGGAGAACACAGACGTCGTCGTGCGTGCAGCCGGTGGGAACAATGCCGGCCACACCGTCATCAGCAACGGCAGCAAGTACATCCTGCATCTGATCCCTTCCGGCATCCTCTGGAAAGGTAAAATCTGCGTCATCGGCAACGGCGTCGTCATGGATCCCACCGGACTGCTGGCAGAAATGGCCAAGCTGCGCGGCCAGGGCGTGACCATCACCCCGGAAAATCTCCTCATCAGCGAGACCGCCCATCTGGTGATGCCCTACCACCGCGGCCTGGACAAGGTGCGTGAAGCCAAACGTGGCGACAAGAAGATCGGCACCACGGGGCGCGGCATCGGCCCGGCCTATGCCGACAAAGTCGAGCGCGACGGCCTGCGCACCATCCTGATGACGCAGCCGGAGATCTTCGAAGAAGAGCTGCGTGAACGCCTGGCCCGCCACAACGCCACGTTTGCGGAGCTCGGCGTCGAACTCATCCCCGTGGAAGAAACCGTGAAGGAAATGCTCGAAGCCGCCAAGACGCTGGCACCGCACATCACCAACACCACGGTTTACCTGCATGAAGCCATCAAGGCTGGCAAAAACCTACTCTTTGAAGGCGCGCAGGGCACCTACCTCGACATCGACCACGGGACCTATCCCTTCGTCACCTCCTCAAACACCACCTCTGGCGGTGCCTGCACCGGCTCTGGCGTGCCTCCGCGCATGATCGACAAGGTCGTCGCTGTGGGCAAAGCCTACACCACCCGCGTCGGTAGCGGCCCCTTCGTCACCGAGAACGACGCCATCGGCGACATGCTGCACAACATGGGCCGCGAATTTGGCGCCACCACCGGCCGTGCCCGCCGCTGTGGCTGGCTGGACTCCGTGCTCGTGCGTTATGCCGTCATGATCAACGGGGCGGATGAACTCGCCATCACGAACCTCGATGGTCTCGACGGCCTGGACACCATCCAGATCTGCACCGCCTACACCCTGCGCGGCAAGACCATCCACTACCCGCCGAGCACCGCTGCCGACCTGGCGGCCTGCGTCCCTGTCTATGAAACCCACCAGGGCTGGAAGCAGGATCTCAGCGGCATCAAGAAGTTTTCCGACCTCCCGGAACTGGCGAAAGCCTACCTCAAACGCCTCGAAGAACTGACTGGAGCACGCGTCAGCCTCGTCGGCGTCGGGCCGGACCGGGAGCAGACTCTCGTCGCGTGAGGTCATATTCCATTTGACGCACGCGCTCATTCCCCTATTTTCACACCCCTTTTCCCAAACCACCTAGACCCGTTTATGACCGAAATTCAGATCCGCAAAGGCGAGCCCGTTGACCGCGCTCTCAAACGCCTCAAGACCCGCCTCGAAATGGACGGCATCCTTGAAGAAGTCCGCCGCCTGCGCGCGCATGAGACTCCCAAAGAACGCACCAAGCGCAAAGCCCGTGCATCTGCCAAGCGTGGCAAGATCCGCTATCGCTTCACCCTGCCAAAGGCCCCCGGCGCTCCCGAGTCGCCTGTTTCCGCATAATCCGGCACAGGGAAAAGAAACTTTGAAGGGCGGGCTCATCCCCGCCCTTTTTTGTGCCTGCGTCGCATGAACAGACGTTGATCTGGTCAAGGCTGAGCCGGTCGAGAGGTCAAAACGCCACCTTGTTGACCTGCTGACTCTTTGACCTCGCCTTTCCCCTCTCCATCACTGTTAATTCCTGCCATCCCTTTTTGACCTCATGAAACTCAAGCTCGATCTCGATGATTTTCGCGTGCCCGATGGCAAGCCGTTCCGCATTAAGAAGACCAAGACGAAGGTGAAGGACCTCTACAAGGACGAGGCGCACTACGAGTCTCTCATCGCCGAATTCCGCATGGAGATCGACGATCTGCAGCAGAAGATGTATGCGCAGGACCAGCAGGCGCTGCTGCTGGTGTTTCAGGCGATGGACGCCGCCGGCAAGGACAGCACGATCAAGCATGTGATGAGCGGGGTGAACACGCAGGGCGTGGAGGTGCATGCCTTCAAGCGACCCACCTCCGACGAACTGGACCATGACTTCATGTGGCGCACCACCCGGGTGATGCCGGCGCGCGGGCGCATCGGCATTTTCAACCGCAGCTACTATGAAGAGGTGCTGGTGTGCCGTGTGAACCCAGAGATCGTGACCAAAACCCAGCGCCTGCCAGCCCATACCACGAAGGATCTCGACAAGCTGTTTGCCGACCGGCTCAAGGACATCCGCCACTACGAGGCCTACTGCCACCGCAATGGCATCCTGATCCTCAAGTTCTTCCTCCATGTGTCCAAGGATGAGCAGAAGAAGCGCTTCCTGGCCCGCATCAACACGCCGAGCAAGAATTGGAAATTTGAAGAGGGTGATGTCGCTGAACGCGGCCACTGGAAAAAGTACATGGAGGCTTACGAAGATGCCATCCGTGAAACCTCCACGGAGGACTGCCCCTGGTATGTCATCCCTGCGGATGACAAGAAGAACATGCGGCTGATCGTCAGCGCGGCGATCCTGAACGAGATGCAGAGCATGAAGCTGAAGTACCCTGAGCTGCCGCCGGAGCAGAAGAAGCACCTGCAGGCGGCGAAGCGGATGCTGGAGGCGGAGTAGGAGGAATGACGAATAAATGACCCAGGGTGCTGGGCCTTTATGGGGCATTAGTAGTATCCGTCGGCTGATTGCCGAAGAACCGCACATGGAATGTGCGGACCACTTCACGCTGGGCTGCTTGTGCTACTTTAGGGAACGGAGCCAGGCGACGAGATCGAGGAGATCGGATTCGGGCATGGTTTGGTCCAGGCCCTGGGGCATGAGGCTGGTGGTGAGGGTCGTGTCACCGGCGATGGTTTGATGGGCGATGGTTTTTTCCTGACCGGCGATGTCGATGACAAGCAAGCCTTCGGCGGTGTGGGATTTGATGACGCCCAAGGTTTGCTGACCGTCGGTGGTTTCGATGACGTGGGCTTCGTAGTCGCGGGCGAGGGTGTTGCTGGGAAAGAGAATGCTTTCGAGGAGGTCGCGCTCGGTGCGGATGGCGCCGATGTGGGAAAGATCGGGGCCGATGGGCCGACCGGCGGAGCCGATCTTGTGGCAGGCGATGCAGGTGCCTTTGCCCATCTCAAAGTTCTTCTTTCCATTCTCGACATTGCCGCTGGCGGTGACCTTGTCAGCGAGAGGTCCTAACTGGCGTTTCTTGGCTTCTGAGGCGGCGACGGCGGTATTGTAGGCAGGCAGGAGGATGGTTTCGAAGATGTCGGGCGGCAGGTCGCTGAAGGCGGTGCGGTAGGCACTTTCCTGCTGGCTGGCGATGACAGGATTCTTCGCGATCTCGACGGCTAATGCACGCCCAACCTCAGGCTCCTTCGATTTGCGCACGATGCCGAGGAGTGACTTGAGCTCGACGGGGCCCAGGGTGGCGAAGAGAGATGCGACTTCGAGGAGCTGGGGCTTTGGCAGCGGTGCGCTGGCGATCATGCCTGCGGCTTGAATTTTTGCGGCGGCGGATGAGGTGGAGTCGGTGAGAACGCCTTTGACCATGGTGAAGGTTTCGCCGGTGAGCTTGACGGATTTGGCGGAGTCGAGGGCTTTGAGGCGAATGGCGAGCGGACGCTTGGTGTCGTTGGCGATGGTTTGGAGCGCGGCGTCGAAGTGCGGTGTCTTGAGGTGCTTGATGGCGTCGAGAACGAGCGGCGTGGGGGATTCAGCGAGGCGTTGGTCGAGCGCGGGAAGCCAGGCATCGTTGGTGGTGCCGGTGGTTTGTGAGGCGAGAATGCGCAGGGCTGACTGCTGCAATGAGAGGTCCTTGCTGGTCAGCATTTCTGAAATCAACGACTGGGCGGATGAATCGCTGATGGCCGGTGTCACGATGCGTTCAATTTTCGACAGATGCTGCTGCAACCTGCCTGTTGACGCCAAAGATTCCACAGCCAGTGAGGTGAGGTCCGGATGACGCGACACAATGAACAGAGCTGCATTGACGAGCGTCGCGTCCTTACTGGTGATCGCAATCTTGAACGGGATCTTGAACAAGTCATTTCGGATTCCCCACAAGTCAGCGATCAGCAGAGATCGTGCGAGAAAATGAGGGGAGCCTGTGTCTCCGTGTCTCTCAATGTATTCGGCTTTTTCAGCGGCTGACTTTTGCTTCAGGCGCTGTCCCGCATCGTACTTGATCAAGGCAGCGCTTAACCAACCTGCGGCGACATCGCGATTGGAACGCATCGTGGCGAGGATGACGGCGTGTTCGAGGGCCGGATCCAGCGGCTGGCCCAGCAGGCGATCCAACTCACCATTGTCGAAGTGATAAGGTTTTGACGACTGAGCGAGTGCCTCACAAGCAAGCCTCTGCGCGTGCGGATCCGTGGATTTGATATCGGCACCGGCGACAGCAGTGCTGGCTGTGATCGGCGCCGTGCCGGGCTTCGTGGATTTGATGCGATAGACCGCGCCGAGCAGATTGGACTTGGCCATGAGACTGGAGGGGCAGCCGATGCGGAACCAGCCGCCGGTGTCGAGGAGGAGGAGGGAGCCGTCGCGGGGGTCTTCCATGACATCGGTGAGGTGGATGTCGGGGTTGTGGAGACGAAGGAATTCGTTTTCGACGGCCTTGTAGGTGCTGCCGCTGGGGGTGAGCTCCATGCGGACGAGGCGCTGGGTGTTAAAGTGGGTGACCATGAACTGCTGGGTGCTCGGGTTCTTGGCAGGATAGTTTTTCCAGAAGCAGGAACCGCTGACGGCGACGTGGCCGAAGTTATACATGACGGGCATGGTTTCGAGGGTGCGCGGGAGATGGGCGATGGCTTTGAGCTGATCGGCACGCTCATAGACGCCGCCGTAGAGCCAGTGGATTATGGTGTCTCCTCGTGGCTGACTGTAGTAGAGGTTTTGCACGCCGATGATGTCGCCATCAGGTGTGAAATCGACTTCGACGGGATTGTCGCCGCAGCCGAGGGAGTGCCAGGCGACATCCGTGCCGTCGGGCTTGCAGCTCCAGATGCCGCAGGCGGCGGATTCATCCACCAGGGTGCCGTCCTTCTGCACGACTTTGTGGCCCTTGCGGCCATGGCACCAGTAGAGGCGGCCGTTGGGATGGAGGAAGGGGCCGTGGATATCGGCGGCGTTGCCGGTGTAGTCGAAGCCGCCGACGATCATTTCGCGCTGGTCGGCGACGCCGTCGTTGTCGGTGTCGGTGAGCTTCCAGATGCCGGGCGGGGAGCCGACGTAGAGGCTGCCCTTGAGCCAGCAGGCACCTTGAGGGAAGGTCATCTTGTCGGCGAAGACGGTGCTTTTGTCGAAGCTGCCATCGTGGTCCGTGTCTTCGAGCATGAGGACACGGTTTGGCGGAGAGGCTTCGAGCTGCGGCTTGTTCCAGTTCACACCGACGGCATCGCCGACGAAGAGACGGCCTTGGTCATCGAGGCAGCCCATGATGGGATGGGTGACGAGGGGGGCGGCAGCGGCGACTTCAAGCGTGTAGCCTTCAGGAAGATCGTGCTTGGGAAGAGCGAGGGATGATTTGCCGGTGATGACGACGGGGCGTTTGCCACTTTCGGGGATGGTGCTGCCTTGGTCCGGAGGGAGATCGGCGGCAAAGGCTGGGAGGGCGAGGAGGAGGAGCAGCTGGCGCATGGGGCATGTACGCTGCGACAGAGCGGGTTGTGTCGGAGATGCGCTGGGAAGATGATGACTTGTACTCGGATAGCAGCGTGAGCCTGTTCGTGGGGTGGGTTGTGCCGACGCAGTTTGTGACCGCCCAGACCGCACATGGAATGTGCGGACCACTTCACGTCGGGCTGATCGAGGCGCGGTGTGTCTGCGACGCGTTCGGGGACGGGCGTGCTGTCGCCAAAACCGTCCTACAACCTGCAGCGCTCCGTGCTTGTGACTAGTATTCGGAAGAAGTCTCGTTGACAGTTTTAACTAAAAGCGGCAAAGCGACGCGATGGAAATCAATCCCTACGCGGCTCCAAAGTCCCAAGTGCTTCAAGTGACGTCTGAAGATGAAGAGATACGCAAGCAGCACATCAACACAGAGGGGACGATGAAGTCGGTGGGGACTTTGTATTATTTCGGTGCGTTCATGCTGG
Source organism: Verrucomicrobiota bacterium (assembly GCA_025360015.1). Taxonomy (GTDB): domain Bacteria; phylum Verrucomicrobiota; class Verrucomicrobiia; order Verrucomicrobiales; family Verrucomicrobiaceae; genus Prosthecobacter. The sequence continues at coordinate 81,450 of JANYCZ010000079.1, forward strand.
TGCTTTACGGCTTGATCCTGATGGGCACGGGTCTCAGCGCTATGAAAGAAGGCTCATGGGTGGCAGTTCTTATTGGAGTTGTGCTACTGGCTCTCGGCATCGGACAGGGGCGGCTGGCTTATGGCCTGAGCAGGCTGTCAAGCTGGGCGCGAACGCCTACCATCGTCCTTTCCAGCATCGGTCTCCTGGCTATTCCAGTGGGTACGCTGATCAACATCTACATCCTGGTGAGGATAACGGGACAGAAGGGGCAGTTCATATTCACGCCGGAGTATCAGCGGATCATCGCGGCGACACCACATGTGAAACGAAAAACTTCCGTAGTGGCGTGGGTGGTACTCATCGTGCTGCTGCTGATCCTGATCGGGAGCATCGTCTCCAACATGTACCGCCATTAAGCCTTGCAGCTACAGCCGCCGGACTTCCTGCACTTCCAGCCCCGTGAGCTTCCACTCGTTTTTCACGGGGGTGATGGTGACGCGGGCGTTGTAGATGTTCACGCGAGGATGGCTGTGGCCCCAGTGGCCGACGATGCCGCGAGCCATCCAGTTGCAGTCCGCGACAAAACCTTCGCCTTTGGGATTGGGAGCAACCTTGTCCACGGTGGCGGAGAATTCGGCGATGGTGACACGGGTGCCTTCGCGACCGTCAAGGGTGAGCGCCTGGATGGTTTCGAGATACAGTTTGCGCAGCAGTTCGCCATCGACACTACGGGCCAGCACGTCATAGACGTCGGATTCGGCGTGATGGTCGAACGCGCGGTAAACATTGCGCAGCAGCGGGGAGACGATCTGCTGAGCCTCCGCGACCTGGGTGACCGCCGGTATAGGAGAGCCCATGTGCACAGGCACCGTCAGCAGCTGGCTCATGAGTACGCCGCCCAGCAGCCAGACGGCGATATACGGCAGGCTGCCACCGGGGAGCTTGTGATCCTTGATCTTGAGATAGGCATAAAAAATGATGCCGCCGATCAGCCATAGAATGCCACCCAGCGGCAGGCGGAAGGCTTCCTCAATTTCAAACTGCGGCACTGCCGCCAGTGGCGCCGGGCGCGGCATGCGGCCCTGATTGCGCCAGCGGAAGGTTTTGACCGAGGAATGAATTTCTCCGGTTTCGCTCAAGGGGCCAAAGAAGACACGGATGGGCAGCTTGGTGGTGCCTTTGATCCAGCCTTTCCAGGTGACATTCAATTCATCCGGCCCGGGCGGCGTGGCAAACTCCCACATGAATCCGACCAGCGCCTGATTCAGGGCAACTTCTTCTCCCTCTTTCAAGGGCAGTGTGTTGCCGGGCAGGCCTTTGATGACGGCAACCAGAGGCTGCGGCACTGGCAACGGCTGGCTGCCGGTGCCAAGGAGACACCAGTCGGCGGCAAACGAGGCAGCTTTGTCGATGATCTGCTTTTGCTGCTCCTGTGTGAGTGACGCCGGCGCGGGGGCATCCGGCGCCAGCCATGCCAGCACGGTGGCCGCATCAAAGAGCACTTCAAAACGCGTCTGGTACGGCTCAATGTAGAGATAGGCCTGCGCGATGGGCCCGGTGATCGTGAGCGAACTGCTCGTGGGCAATGGTGGTGGGGCAGTGGCGGGCGCGGCTGCCGGGGGGGCTGGCGGCGGTGTCGCTGGAGGAACCACTGACGGATTTACTGGTGGAACCAGTGAGGGCACTAATGATGGATTGACCGGTGGAATGACTGGAACCGATGGGACGGCTGCCGGAGCTTCAACTCTGGGCATCGCCGGCGCCGCAGGGCCAAGTGAAGGCAGAGTCTGCAAGGGCTGGAGCGGACCGATTTGGATCGTGTCCTGCGCCTGCAAGCCGACCGGAGCCATGGCCCCCTGCGCGAGGATGATGGTGAGGATGGCGCTGCACCAGTGCGATGGCAGGAAATGTTTTGGCATGCTGCGGAGTTAGAAAATGAAGGAACAAAAATGCTGAATCAAAGCACCCAGGGCTTGCGCCATTCCTTGGAGAGCAGCCTGGAGGCTGCGGCGTTGTCCGCAATGGTTTCCGACTTCGGATCCCACTTCAAGCCGGTGCTGCCACTGCGCAGCGCAATGTTTGCCAGATGGGCGATGGTGATGCTGCGGTGCGAGACTTCGACGGGAGTCGCGGTCGGTTTGCCGTCGTAGATGCAGGAGAGGAAATTGTCCGTGTGATCCTTGCTTTCGTAGAGATGGATTTCTTCGGGGCGGGTCTTCTCGCGCAGGATTTCAGGGCTGCTGGCGGTGATCTTGCCACGGTTGACGTAGATCCATTTGCCGTCATCGCCTTCAAACATCACACCGACGTGATCGAAGGGCTTCTTGGCATTCGGCGTGGCCAGCGCGGCTTCGACTTCAGGCATGAGCTTATGCGTCGGGCTGGCGACGTGCATGACGAGGCCATTTTCATACACGCATTCAAAGGAAAACTCGGAGGCGGTGTTGTAGAGAGCGGCCTTGTCCAACGTGCCGCTCACATTGCGCAGCTCGACGGGGCCACTGAGCTGCGTACCCATGCCCCACTGGGCGATGTCGATGTGGTGCGCGCCAAAGTCGGTGATCATGCCGCCGGAGAAATTGAAATTGTGACGCCAGTTGAGCGGCAGCAATGCAGGGCGGTAGTCCATGTGCTCCGCAGGGCCGAGCCACATCTCGTAATCGAAGTCGGGCGGCAGCGGCGCGGGATTGATCTGGTCGGCCATGCCATTCCAGTTGGAGTGGCCACCGGGCAGGCCGACGCGCACGCGCTTGAGTTTACCGATGCGGCCATTCTGTGTCATCTCGCAGGCGAGGCGGAAATACTGATCACTGCGCTGCTGGCTGCCGGTCTGCCAGGTGACGCCTGACCTGGCCACTTCATCGCTCATGCGGCGGCCTTCCGCGATGGTGAGCGCCAGCGGCTTCTGGCCATAGATGTGTTTGCCTTTGCGGGCGGCATAGATGGCGAGGTGGGCATGCCAGTGGTCGGGCGTGGAGACCTGCACTGCATCCAGGTCTTCCTTTTCCATCATCTCACGAAAGTCTGCATAGGCGGCGCAAGCTTTCACCGGCTTGTTGGCCGACTGCGAATAATGCGCATCAATGATCTTCCTGCCGGCCTCGCGCCCGCCGGTTTTTTTGCCGTCGTAGCCGTAGTGGCCGTATTCCTTCATCGGATCAGCGACGGCAATAACCTGGCATTTGTCGTTGTTTAGAAAAGATGGAGTCCAGTCACCGGCGATGGTGCCCCAGCCGATGGCACCGACGGTGATGCGCTCGGAAGGTGCCGGACGCCCGCCTCTGCCAATTGCCGTGGCGGGAATGATGGTGGGAAAACCGAGCGCAGTGGCGCTGATGGCAAAGAAATGACGGCGTGAGAGGTTAGGAATATCTTTATTCACGCTCTCAATTTAGCGGATGCGCCCGCAGAGGCCAGAAAGAAATCGAAGAACTCCGACGCAACAGTGGACATGGCACGCCTGTTTGCTGCATGATGCGTGGATGAAAAAAACGAAGGCATTGCTGCGGCGTTTCCTCCCACTTGTTGGAGCCGCACTGCTGCTCGCGGCTTCTTTTTTCCCTTATCAGGAGAAAAAGAGCCGGCTGAGAATCGTGCCCGGAGTGTGGCCTGCGGCTGAAGCTCTGCTGGTGGCGAGCGACCTGCAAATCCTGCCGCCCGACCGTTTTCAAACCATCGAAATGCCCTGGTCATCCGCCGTGGTGCGGGCCTTTGGCAGCGGCGCAGCCGATGTGGCCGTGGTGACTCTAGACAGCCTCCTGCGGATGCGTGATGCCGGGCAGAAACTGAAGGTGCTGATGGTGCTGAGCCAGTCCGCAGGAGGCGATGCCATCTTAGCACGTCATCAGATCCTGCGGCTGCAGGATCTGAAAGGGAAACGGGTAGGCGTGGAGCGCAGCGTGGGCACCTATTTGCTGGCCAATGGGCTGGAGAGCATCGGCCTGACCATGGCAGACATCGAAGTCGTCCCTATGTTCCAGTCGGAGATGGAGCCAGCCATGCAAGGGGGACAGGTGGAGGCAGTCGTGGTGACTGAACCGTGGCTGACCATCTTGTCACGCGGAGGCACCCACAGCCTGTATGACTCCACCCAGCTCAAGGTGCCGATCATGTACCTGCTGGTGGCCTCAGAGCAGGCATGCACCTCTTCCCGCGCAGAACTGGTGTCACTGCTCAAAGTGCAGACGGAGATGGCGAAAAAGATATGGGAAGGCACACCTTTTCCAGGAATGGATGCTGTTTTGCGGCGTGAGAATCTGAAGGAAGCGGAACTGCCGCCATGCCTCAAACGGCTGCAACCGCTGGGCAAAACTGAAAACGAGGAACTGCTGAAACAACTCCCGCAACTGGCGCTGCAAATGGAGGGGCTGATGTTCCGCGCCGGAATGCTCAAAACCAAGCCCGCAGGCGGAGAATGGATCGACAGCAGCTTCACCAAGGAGGTGTTTAAGTGAATTTATTTCGATCGATCCAAGGTCGCATCACCCCGACGGTATGGGTGTTTGGACTGCTGATCATTCTGTTCAACAACTGGAGGAATCAGCAGTGGCTGACAGACCGCCGGCTCGAACGCATGGAACTGGAGGCCACAGAAACCGGCAGCCGTCTGGCAGGACTGCTGCAGCATCTTTCGCGCAAGCAGCAGCAGCGCTCCGCCGAACTCGAGATGGCCTACGTGTCGCTCTCTCCAGACGTGGATCTGGGGCTGGTGTGCAACAAGGAGGGGATCGTAAGCTGCGCCACGCACATGCAATGGCAGCAGATGGACGTCATGCAAACACCGCTGGCAGCAGAATGGCGGCGGCACACCGCAGTGCTTGAAACCATGGCACCTGCATTTGAATGGAACGCTGAAAAAACCAGCCTGCTGGTAATGGTACCGTTCTTTGAAACTTATGATTCCACCAGCCGAGCGGCGGTGCTGATCCGCTATGATGCGAAGCTGGCGCTGGTGGAGGTGCGCGCGGACGCGTGGCATGAGTCTCTGCGGCAGGCCGGCGTGCTGCTTTCATCCTGCCTGCTGCTTTGGTTTGCCCTGGATGAACTGATCACACGCAGGGTGCGAAGGGTGGTGGAGATCCTGCGCGCTGCGAGCTCCAAGGACGGCCTCCCCATCACACTCGAGGGGAGTGATGAACTCTCCATGATCTCCCAAGAATTTGCCGGCGCGGTGACCAAGCTGAGAATCGCGGAAAACATGGTGCTGGAAGCTGCGGAACAGGAACGCCGGAAAATCGGCAGAGACTTGCATGACGACATCTGCCAAAGACTCTCTGCGACCAAAATGAAGGCGGAGGTCGTGCAGGGAATGATCCATGAAAAAGACGGCAAGATCGCCATTCTCGCCGGCCAGGTGGCGGAAGAGCTGTCGGAATCGACGGTGATCGCACGCAGCATGGCGTGGGGACTTGCTCCAGTGGGCATTGAGAATCACGGGCTGAAGGATGCGCTGGAAAACGTGCTGCGGTTTGTGGAGAAATCATACAGCGTGCAGGGCTCGCTGGACTATTCCGATGTGAGCGACAGCCTGAGCGGCAGCTCCCAGGAACTGCTGTTCCGAATTGCCCAGGAACTGGCGATCAACGCCTGCAAGCATTCCAGGCCCGGAGTCGTCAACATCACCGTACGAATGGAAGGCGAGAATGTCGTATTAAGCGTCATTCATGATGGATCTCTCTTTTCCGAAAAGGCGGCGGCGGACGGCCACGGCATGGGCCTGCATCTTATGGGCCAGCGGCTGCGTACCCTCTCTGCAACACTGGAGAGAACCGTAGAAAAAGGAACTCGGGATTTTTCCATTTCCATCGTGCGAATTCCGCCAAAGAATCTATGATCTGATGAAGCCAAAAGAAGCCTTTAAAACCACCCGCCCATGAAACCAAAACCTACAACAGCAGCCATCCGAGTAGCCATCGTGGATGACCATACCATGATGCGCGAAGGATGGCGTCTCTTCATTGAAAATGCCACGGATCTGACCTTTGCCTGGATGGCCGGAGATGCCTCCGAGGCGGTGCGCAAGGTGGACGAAGACACCCCGGATGTCCTGGTGGTGGACATTTCGCTGCCGGACCGTTCCGGGCTGGAACTGATCAAGGATCTGCGCCTGCTGCGCCCGAAGCTGCCCATGATCGCGATCTCCATGCATGATGAGAAGCTGTATGCACAGCGCGCATTGAAAGCAGGTGCACGTGGCTATGTGATGAAGAGCGCCCCGCAAAAAGTGCTGGAACAAGCGCTGCACCGGGTGGCCAGCGGCGGCATCGCCGTGAGCGATGAAATGTCTGAAGAAATCCTGAAGGCCTTTTCTTCTGGCAATGCTGCTGAGTCCAAGGATTCCATTTCAGAGCTGAGTGACCGTGAATTTGAAGTGTTTGTGCTGATCGGCCAGGGGAAGAACACGGGCCAGATCGCGGAGGCACTGCGCATCAGCACCAAAACGGTGGATGTGCATAAGATGAATATTCGCACCAAACTGGGGATGAACGAGACCGGGGAACTGGCGTACTTTGCCATTCGCTGGGCGGAAGGACAGAAAGCGAGCTGAGACTGTGCGTGTGGGTGGGAGCGTTCCACCTTTAGAAACGATGGTTCGGCAATCTTCAAGCAAGCGTGGCCAGGACGCCCTGAAGCCAAAATGATTGATGGTTGTCGAGCAATCGATTTTTACTTTTCCAAGCCACCGGCATCTCCGCTCCTCGCCCGATGGACAAGAGCGTCCATCGGGCTTCACGAATCTTCATCTCACATCATACACAAAACGCGACGACGGCGGCGGCGCAGGCAGAGGCCCAGCAGGCCGAACAGGAGCAGGAAGACGCGGCCGGGCTCTGGAACGACGACCAGGATGCCGTTGCTGGCAAACAACTGCGTGTTGAAGACAAGATCGCTGCCGAGCGCCACGCTGCTGAAGTCGAAGGTGGTGGTGCCGGTGATGCTGTTGGACAGATTGGTCCAGTCGAGGAGGTCAAAGACATCTCCATACACAGGGGTGTAACCATTCAGGAAGGCGGGGTCGATCTTCAAGGTGCCATTGATCACCGGCGCGCTGGCATCATTGGAGAAAATGCGGTCATGAAGGGAGAGCGTGTTGGCGCTTTCCCAACCGGCGATGACGGAGGGAGACAGCGATGAAAGCGAGCTTTCATTGCCGCGCACGGAGGCGGCGTCGTTCAAGGTCGCACCCCCGATCTGCATCAGGAGCGTACCGCCTGTGTTTACGTTTAGATTGCCTGCGATGCTGAGCAGCCCCGCCGCTGCAATGCCCGGTGCGACGGTGCCGCCGGTGTTTACGTTTAGATTGCCACCGACGGTGCCGGTGCCACCGAGTGTGCCGGCATTGACATTGGTGTCGGCGGTATTGGTGTTGGTTGCGGTGAGCAGCAGGGTGCCACCGCCTGTTTTGTTAATGACTCCAGCGCCGGTAACGACGCTGCTGACGGTGGCGGTGGTGGCGGTGAGGGTTTCAAACGTTCCGCCGGAGGCGCCGACCGTAATGCCACGGCTGGTTGCGATGGTGACATCTGCGGCGGTCTGCAACGTGCCACCATTCAGAGTGAGCTGATCGGCCACAGTGGTGCCTGGTGCGGCACCGAGGTTGGTGTCCGCAGAAACGCTGAGGGTGCCGGCATTGACGGCAGTCTTGCCCGTGTAGGTGTTCACTCCCGAGAAGACCAGGGTGCCTGCACCGGACTTGGTGACACCATCGGTGGCGGTGGAGCCTGAGATCGTGGCACTGATCGTCAGCTCCTGCGTGGTGCTGCTGCTGTCGCCGATGGTGAAGGTGCGGATGGCTCCGGCCAGATTGACGTTGCCGGAGAGAGAGGCGGCACCGGGATTGCTGGTGGCGTCATAAGTCACGTTGCCAAACAGTGCCAGCGTGCCTGCACCCGTCTGCACCACACCAACGCTGCCAGCGGCACCGGCATAAGTGAGAGCGGCGATGCCGTCGTTGTTGCCATTGAGATCGAGGATGACGGTGCTCGACGCGGTGGAGGCTGCCAGCGTGACCATGGTCGTATCCGGCAGGACATTACTCGCCGCCGTGGCGATGCCGCCTGCATTGATGGTGGTGGTGCCGCTGTAGCTGTTTGGGCCACCCAGTGTGAGCGTTCCTGTGCCGACCTTCACGAGGTTGAGGGTGGAACCCACGTTGTTGGTGATGGCACCACCGAAGCCGGTGCTGGTCGCGTCACCGAGGGTGAGAGTCACTGTGCCTGTGGTGGCGGAGGTGGTGATAAGCCCGCCAGTGGTATTGCTGCTGCCGGAGAGGGAGGCGAGGGTGATAGCCGCACCGCCGCCATTGAGATCGAGCGTGCCGCCCACAAGAACGGACACGGCCGAGAGCACCGGAATAGCATTGGTAGAACCGTATTTCAGCAGGCCACCGCTGACGATGGTGGCACCGGTATAGTCATTGCCGGTGCCGGAGAGAATCAGGGTGCCATCACCTGCTTTGGTGAGGCCGGAGCCCACGCCGCTGGTGAGCCTGCCGGTGATGGTGGCCGTAACCTGCGGGCTGGCCACGGTGATGGTGCGCGCGGCGGGACCGAGATTCACGGTGCCACTAAGAGTCAGATTTTGCGTGCTGGCCTGACCGCCGAAGGTGAAACTGCCGTTCACGGTCACGACGTTGCCAATCACACGTGCGGCGGTGCCAGCCTGGATGGTCGTACCATCGGCAATGGTCAGCGCGCCGGTGCCGAGAGGACCTGCGGTGGTGGTGGGCGGCGTGCCGGTTGTCGCCGCATCGAGGATGAGGGTGCCGCCATTGAGATTGAAGCCGGTGGTCCAGTTGCTGTTGGCATTGTTGAGCACCAGAGAACCGGAACCTGTCTTGCTGATGGCCCCGGTCATGCCTGCATTTTGGGTGATGTCGGCGCTGATGATGAGCCCCATGGGTGAGAGGCCGGAGACATTGAGCACCGGGCTGGCGCTGCTGAATTCCAACGAAGCATACTGCGTGGCGCTGGTATAGGTGCCGCTGATGGTGGGTGTCGTTGCCAGGTTATCATTGACCACGGTGATGGCGTTGGCGGCGCTGAGGATGGTCTTGTTGATGATGCCTGCGGCGGGGGTGCCCAGATTCAGCGTGGGTGTGGCGCCCCCCCCCATGTTGTTGAAGACGACGCTATTGAAAGTGTTGCTGCCATTGGCGGTGTAATTCGGGAGGGTCAGCGAAGATCCGCCATTGAACGTGATCACGTTGGAGGAATCAATCTGGCCAAAGAGCGTGGTACTGCCCCCGGTGAAGTTGACCGCCGCATTGTTGATCGTGAGCCCGCCTGCGGGGATGACGGCACCGGCCGTGGTGGCGATGATGGAGGTGGTAGCACTGTCGATGATCGTGCCGCCCGTGTAGGTCTGGCTAGGATTGGCGAGGGCAAAGGTGCCGCCATTCGCGGTGGAAAGCACCAGCGTGACAGGACTGCCGTTGTCCACGACGCGGGCATTGAGGGTCAGCGCGGCCTGGTTGTTGTAGAGATACAGCGCCTGCGATGAGGTGCCGGTGGTAATGCGGCCGGAATCCACCGACGCACCGATTGAGATGTTGGCAGCTCCGGTCTTCAAGAAGCCACCGCTCGTGAGGGTGAGCAGATCGGTTGCGGTGGTCCAAGTCAGCGGCGTTGCGGCCTGGGTGCTGCTGAGCACGAGCGAGTTCACGGTGTAGGCGGAACCGATGACGAAGTTGATGGTGTTCGTCACGGTGGCGTATCTGACATTGTTCGCCGCACCGGCACCGGCCAGAGTGGTTGTGGCGGTGATGGTGCTGTTGGTATTGTAGTTGGCAAAACCGGCAGTGGTGTCACCGAGCACACCCACCCCGAGGCCGCCGAGGGCCGCCTGCGTGGGCAGATAGGTCAGGAAGTCGGTGCCCTGGTAGATGGCCCAGCCACCGATGATGTTGTTGATCAGCGTCGGGGCGGTATTGAAGACGATGGTCGGCCCCTGGCCGCCCTCAACGCTCAGCGGGCTGCGGCCAATGGTGTAAGTGCCATTGACGACATAGAGCATGGCGTTGTTGAGCTGGGTGAGGCTGGGTGAGGTGATGTTGAAACCACCGCCGCGCTCGGGCGTGGCGAAGTTGAACACGTTCATGCCAGCGCCCAAAGTGATGGTGCCGAAGGTGTTGTTGATCTCGCCTTCCTGACGCGGAGTGATTGAGATCGTGCCACCCGTCAGGGTAATGGGGGCCGAGCCAAAGCGGTTCAACACGGACGAGATACCGGTGTCGTTCCAGGTGAGGGTGCCATAGTTGACATTGATGGCGGAGGTGAACTGGAGGGATGCGCTGTCCTGCAAGGCCAGCGTGCCGGCACGCACCGTGGTGGAGCCGGTGTAGGTCGCAGCACTGGTGAGCGTCCAGGTGGCATTGCCCGTCTTGTCCACGTTGAAGTTATCACCCCCGGTGCCGCCAAGGATGCCCGCGAAGGTGGTGGTGCCGGTCTGTGCCGTGAACAGGGTGGCTGTGGTGGTGCTGGTGTTCACGATGGAACCCCCGGAGTTTGGCAGGAGGTTGTTATTCGTCACCGCGATCTGGCGCACGGCCTGATTGTAGCCGTTCAGGTCAAAGGTGCCGCTGTTGACCACGAGATCTGCCACGGTGGCGACGGTGGCCGTGGACAAAACGAGCAGCGTGTTGGCACCGGCATTGAGCTTCAGGGTGCCATCATTGACGAAGGTCGGGCCCGTATTGTAGCTGAACCCGCTGAGGGTGAGCATGCCGCCGTCTGCTTTGACGATGCCGCCGCTGCCGAGGATGGCACTGGTGATGGTGAGATCGCCAAGCGTGTGCAGGATGAGCAGATTGGCCGCTGCGCTGATGGCACCATTGTTGATGCCGGTGTTGCCGACATTGGCAACGAGAGCGCCGCTGGTGAGGGTGAGGGTATTGAGTGTGCCCGCGATGCCGTATTTGAGACCCAGCGCACCGTTGGTTGCAGTCATGAGGTTGCCATTGGAGGTCAGCCCGCCGCCGCTGCCCAGAGTAAGGCTGTTAAGTGTGAGGGCCTGATAGAGCTGAGTGGAGGACGTGGCCAGGGCATTGACCGTGGCGAGCACGCTGAGATTGAAGCGCCCGGCGGCGGAGGTGCTGGCACTGCTGCTGAAAGTGGCCGTGTTTGCGCCGACGGCGGTGATGAGGCTGTTGGCTGTGATGCCATTGACAGCCGCCACCAGATTTTCACCAATCACCATGCCGGTGGTGTCGGCAAACTGGACGACGCCGCTGGTATTGGTGGTGATGCCTGCAATGACGGCACCCAGACCACCCGCAGAACCAGGAAGGAGCTGGTATTCGGATGCGGTGAGCAGGCGCATGCCGGTGGTGGCCACGCTCGTGACGAGTCCGCCGGTAGGGTTTGTGCTGTCAATACCGATGAGGTCAGGGCGAATGCTCATGGTTTTGGTGCCTGCGATCCCCCCGCCGCCGACAAGGCCCGCAGAAGCAGCGACAACATTGACCGAGCCGGATCCGAGCGGGCCACCGAGAAGGTATGTGCCGGCATTGATGACTGCCGTGCCACGGTTGGTGGTGTTGGAGGCAGAGAGCGTGGTGATGTTGATGACGGTGTTGCGCGTGCTGCCCGTCAGGTTCCACTGGCTCTGACCTTCCATGAAGGTGACCGTGCTCAGCGCTTCGGAGACGCCGGCACCGTTGTTGCCGATGTAGTTGAGCACACCCCCGCGCATGCTGAGAAGACGGGTGTTGCTGGCGATGCTCTGAAGGCCGCCGAGGCGGTCATTGAGAGCATTGGTGCCGTTGTCCAGCGTCAGGGTGCCGCCTTCATCGACAAGCACGTTGATGAAACCTGACTTCGCCATCGCACCGCTGAGGATGACACTGCCGCCATTGACGGCGAGGTTGCCGATCAACTGGCCGCTGTTGTCTGCGGTGAGAGTCCAGCTGCCGGATCCGCCCTTGGTGACGTTCAACAGCCCTGCGGTGAAATCGCTCATGAAGGTGCCGTCGAAAACGGCATTGGCATTGTCGAGGCCGAGCAGAAGTGTTCCGCCGACACTCGGATTGAAGTTGCGGATGGTACCCGAGCCAGAGACGGAGCCGAGAGCGAGATTGCTCTGGCCACGTGTGTCCAGCGTGGTGCCGGCCGCAAGGCTGATGGCCATGCGCGAATAGGCAGTGGTTCCGGTCACCACCACGGTGCCCGCCTGCACATCCAGGTTGATGCTCGTCGTGGCATTGCCCTGACCGCCGAGGGCGAGCACGCCGGTGCCGAGTTTTTGGAGATTGGTCGTTCCACCAACGAAATTCGTGTCCAAGGTCAGACCGATCTGACTGTTGCCGCTCACCGTGCTGCCAGCCACTGTGTCCACCGTGATGGTGTGGCTTCCAGCCATGTTCACATTGCCGGTGAGCAACGGGATGACGCTGAGCTGCTGCAGGTTGCTGGCCGTGATGTTTCCGGTCAGCGTCAGGAGACCCGTGCCGGTTTCCACGCGTGCACCTTCATTGCCATTGCTGCCGCCGTCATTGGTGAAGGCGAGGTTTGCGACCGTTTCATTGTAACCGTTCAAGGCCCACATGCCGCCGCCGTTGACCGTCACCGTGGCGGTGTCTGCGATCTGATTGCTGAAGCCGCGGTTGATCACACGGGAGGCGGCAATAGCTGCCGAATCGGTGATCGTACTGGTGCTGCCGGAGATGACGAGATTGCCGGTGACGGCGTTGCCGGTGCCTGTGGCGTTGCTGAGGTTCAGGATAACGCCGTTCACGTAGGTGGTACCCACATACGTGTTGGCATTGGCAAGGGTGATTTCAGGCGCCAGATCGGCGCGACCCATGCCCGTCAGGACAAGATCAAAACTACCGGTAATGACGGAATTGACCACCAAAGCGTTCTCAGCGTTGTTGAGGTACAATTGCGGGGCACCGGTGGTGATGACACCGGGCAGGAGAGTGGTGCCGATGGTCTTGCCGAAGTTTTCCGTGCCACCAAGAAGGCCGCCCGCCGTCAGCCTGAGGACGTCGTTGGCATTGACGAATGTGATGCTTTGCGCCGCAGCGAGACCGTTCCATGTGAGGGTGTTGACAGCGGCACCACCGCTGGGAACCACTGTGCTGGCCCGCACCAGCAGATTGTCCGTGGCGGTGGAAGTGGCAAAGCTGCTGGTCTGCATGAAGGCGGCCAGGGGGCGGACGCCAGAGGCCGGATCATAGGTGGCGAAAGCAGCGGCACTGCCTGGAACGGTGGTGATGACGGTGGCCCAAGCCCCGATGATGCCGTTGGTGAGCGTGGGAGCGGTGGCGAAGGTGATGAAAGGATTGTCACCGACTCCGCCGGTGGAGGTGGCGAATGTCACCGAGGCCGTGCCCTGCCGGATGAGGGAGCCGAAAGACATGGTGGCGGTTCCCACGCCGCCGTTTCCGATGTTTGCCTGGATGAAGGAGGCATTGGAGGCGAGCGTGAGATCACCAAACGTGGCGACCCCATTCGTCCCGGCCCGGCTGATGTAGTAAAGGGCCCCGCCGTTGAGGATGATGTTGCTGGAGTTGGCGTTTGCGGCAGACGTTGACGAAGAGAGGCGGTCGCCCAGAGCCTGCGTCGCGCTGTCATCCCAGCGCAGGACCGCGCGGTTGATGGTGATGGTGCCGCCACCTGAGAGGCGTCCCTGATCCTGCAAGACAGTCAGACCGCCCATGATCAAGGTGGTGCCGGCGTAATTGCTGTTGTCCGTGAGGGTCAGTGTGCTGCCACCGCTGCGAATGAAATTCAGGTTGTCGTTGATGCTGCCGGCGAAGGTAAAGGAGTTGGTCATCACCGTCTGGAAATTCATCAAGCCAGCGGCCTGATTGGTGATGATGCCACCACCGCCCGGCTGTGTCAGCGTGCTGGCAAGCGATCCCACCGTCTGATTGTGGCCATGTAGATCAAAGACCGATCCTTCCTGCGAAACAAAATTGTCCGCACGCAGAGTTACTGCCGTGGCATTGGGAGCGGGAGCTTCGGTAAAACGGTAGAAAATCGCGTTGTCAACGGGGGCGGCGGAACCGAGCTGCAAGGTGCCCAGATTCAGCCGTGTCTCACCAATGTAGTTATTTTGCGCGTTGAGCATCAGCGTGCCCGGGCCGCTCTTGGAGAGTCCCCCCGTGGAAGGAACTCCATAGAGTCCGCCGATGGAGACATCCACTTCCAGCAAGGTGCTGGACCCCATGGTGAAAATGGTGAGGTTGTTGGCGGTGGTGGCGGTAATGGAACCGGTCCCCGAGATGAGGGCGCTGGTTTTGGCCAAAATGCCGCCGCTGTCCACGGTCACATTCCTCAGCGCATTGATGGTCAGACCGCCGCCGGATTCGAAGGTCAGAGAGTTAACGAGGGTGTTGGTATAAACCGTCGCGTTCGCGCCGGAGTTCAGCGCACTGGTCAGCCGGATGTTGTTGTTCGCGGTGAAGGTGGTGTCCATTTCCGTGGTGAGGTTCAACGGACGGATGCCATTGGTCGCGTCATACGTTGCAAACGAGGCATTGGCACCCGTGCCGTCTCCGGTGGCAGACGGGTCGGCGATCACCCAGCTCAGGATGCGCATGTTCTTGCCGGTGGTGACTGCCTGGCCGGTGAAGGTGGGGGCCGTGGCAAGGATGAGGTTGGTATTGGCAGTACCAGGTGCTGCCGAACCCAGATTGGTGCCGCGAATGAGGACGGTGCCGTTTGAAGCATGCGTCAGCGTGCCTGTTCCCGCCGTGGTGATGCGTGCATTGGCACCGTTGTTCACCAGCGTGATCAGGTTGTAGAGATTGTTGATGGCAATCGACTGGTTGCTCGCCAGCGCTTCGTTGACTGCGGTGGTGGAATTGCCATCGATCTCCAGCGCGCCGCCGGCGAGAACGACCGGCAGAGTGCCGAGACGGGTGCTGCTGGCCGTGGCGACGTTGTCGAGGATCAGCTGGCTGGCAAAAACGCCTGAATTGTAGCCGCTGCCATTGATCGTGACGGTGCCCGCATCACCCAGGTGACCGGAGCCGCGGACAATGATCGTGCCTTGGTTGATGGTGGTGGCATCATAAGTGTTGCCGCCGTTGGTGATGATGAGGGTGTCAGAGCCGACTTTGGTGAGCGTGAAGTTGCCGCTGATGAGACCGTCGATCTGGATATTGCCGGCCCCCACACCGCTGAGGTTGTTGAAGTCGCTGGAACCGATGCTGGAAGCCGCGCCAAGAGCGAGGCTGCCTGAGAGGATGGAGGTGGTCGCGGAGCTGTTGATGAGGGCACCCAGGGAGTTCACGCCCAGACCGAGATTGCTCAAGCCGGTGCCAGAGACGGTGAGGGGCTCAGCGGTGGAAAAGCCATTGAGTTCAAGCACCGCGCCGCTGGCCACGGTCGTGCCCGCGCTGGTGGCTCCGAGCGCATTGTTGCTGCCGAGCCTGAGGGTGCCCGAGTTGACAGCGATGGCACCGAGGAGAGTGGTTAGATTGTTGCCGCTGAGCGTCAGGGTGTTCGCGCCGATCTTGGTCAGCGGATTGGAGGCGCTGGCCGTGACTGTGCCATCCAGTGAAATGTCTCCTTCGCCGCCGATCTGGACGTTGTTGGTGTTGATGGTGATGCTGCCAGAGACGCTGGCAGCATTGGAGCTGCTGTTCCATAGCGCAGCATTGCCACCACCGAGCATGCCCGCAGTGGCATTGGCACTGCCAGCTGTGATCAGGGAAGTGGCCGTGCCGGTGAGCGGATTGACCTGGCCGGCACCATTGAGCACGATGTTGCCAGTGATTCCGGTGATGCCGTTCAGATCCAGGGTGGCCCCTGTCGCATAGACGGTGCTGAGGGAGGCCGTAGTAGCGGTGGCGGCATCTGAAATTTCAACCGTGGAGCTGTTCACAATCCGGGTGATGAAAGCTCCCTGCGGAATGCCGGCACCGATGACGAGCTCTCCCACGCTGCGGCCGCTCGTGCTGGCCATGGTGACGGTGGTGAGGCCGGTGGTGATACCCGAAGTGACAGTGGCACTGCTGCCAGCGATGGTGGTGGTGCCAGACGTCAAGGCAGTCGCACCAGCGACAACGAGCGTGCCCGCCTGCACGGTGAGTGCCCCGGTGAAGGAACTGCTGCTGCCCATGATGAGGCTGCCAGAACCGGTCTTGACGAAGCCATTGCCACTGTCACTGACGCCGCCGATGAGGTAGAGCATGCCAGCAGCGCTGGTGGAGGTGAGGCCCACATTGAGAATCGTATTGGACCCGACGGTTGTGGTGCCAGTGACGCCAAACCAACCAGTGCCAATGCTGCCGCCCGTGCCGCTCACGATGTTAAGAATGGTGGGAGCGGCGGCGGTGCCGTTGCCAATGGACAAGGTGTCGATGGAGGAATTCAACACGGATCCCAGGGTGTCCACCGTGGCGCGGTCACTGCCTGCCAGATTCCAGCCGCCGGTGAGCTGGCCCGAGGTGAGGTAATGATTGACTGGAGTGGCCAGATTGGTGTTTGCGGTAAACAGCCGGGAAGTCGGGATGGCCTGGAAGCCGCCCACGGTGGCGTTCGCCCCTTGGTCATTGGCCGTGTCGGGTCCCGAGTAGAGCACATGGAAGCCGCCGGAATTAGTGGTGCCGGAAGCATTCTGCTGTTTGAAAACAATGCTGTGATAGCCCGCAGCCAAAAACACCGTGGTGCCGGAGGCTGACTCCGCCGCACCGCCCGTGGCGTTTGCTATGACGGCCTTGCCATCAATGTAAAGGATGGAGCTGTCATCCGCCGCTGTGCGGAAAGTGTAGCTGCCCCCAGACACAATCTGGAGGTAGCCGCTCTGCACCGAGATGCCGCCATTGAAATTGGTGCTGGTGACGCCGATGGGATGATTCAAACCGCCCATGTCACCCAGGCCCACCAAGCCGATGGATCCCGAAGCTCCGGCTCCGGATGCAAGAGCCGAACTGATGGAGGCCGTGGTAGCAAACTGATAGTAGCTGCCTGAAAGGCCGCCGGAAGCGTAGTCGCCTGGCAGGCTGCTGAGCGTGGCCGCCTGTGGCACCACTGGATTCAGACCTGTGAGCGCACTGCCGTTGGCCAGAGCAGTGGTGGTGTTGATCACGGGCACTTCAGGGAAGATGACGGTTCCGAGACCCACATTGACCGGCTTCACCGAGCCGTAATTGAAGACATAGATGATGGTGCCCAACGCAGGATTGAGCCTGGCGGCGGTCGCGCCGGTGGTGTTCACATTGAGGAGGCGCAACTGGTAGCCGTTGGCACCGGTGACATCCAGCGTCTGACCGCTGGCGATGTTCAAGTTTGCCACCTCAACGATGTTGTTCGTGTTCGCGCCATTGCTGCCAAAGTTAAGACCGGCACCGCTGATGGCTCCGGCAAGCGTGATGTCGTTCGAATAGCTGATGACGGTGCCGTTGCCACCGCCGTTATTCAGCAGGGTGAGGAGCGAAGCGCTGCTGTTGATCAATGCGGTGCCGCCAGGAATGGGCGAGGCGTTGCCGCCATTCAGACCTGACATGACCAGATTGCCGCCGTTCAGGGTGATCCCGCCCTGGAAGGTGTTGTTGTTCCCCAGGACCAACGTTCCCTGCCCCGCTTTGATGAGGGCGGAGGTGTTGTCCGCTCCGGAGATAATACCATTGAGTGTTAGGCTGGTCAGAATGGTATCCACCGTGATGGTGGTGCTGCCGGTGGGCAGTGTGGTGGCACCATTGAGAGTGAGGCTTTGAACGCCCTTCAGGGAGAAGCTGCCACCGGTGATGTAGTCATTGTTCAAGGTGTTGGAAGCGGTGGAAGTGAGGAAGGTGCCGGCACCAATGGTCAGCACGCCCGAGCCCAGCGGGCCGGTGGTGAAGGCACTGGCGACGCCGGTGACGGCATCCCGCGCGGTCACATTCGTGCTGGCACCGATGGCGAGACCGCCAGCCGTGAGATTCACCCCGCCGGTGAAGGTATTCTGGGCGCTGAGTTGCAGCAGGCCATTGCCGCTTTTGATGATGCCTTCTCCTGCTGTGCCAGTCATGATGCCTGCGACGTTCAGATTGGGCAGGAGGTAGTTGAGGTTCTCACTGTTCCACTGCACGGGGTCCACCGTGAAGGTGCGTGTGCTGCCGCCGAGATTAATGACTCCGGTGCCTGCCGTGGTGATCGTCGAAACCGAGCCCAGATTCTGGCCGCTGGCGTGCACGTTGCCGCCAAGAATCAGATTGCCATTGGTACCGGTGGTGATGGTCGGTGTGTCACCGCCATTGTTGTTGAAGACAATGCCGCCGACGATCTGGTTGAACCCGTTCAAATCCAGCGTGGCCCCGCCCATGATGGTGACGGTGGCGGTGTTCTTGATCTGACTGCCGGCACCCAGCACCACGCGGGTGTTGCGGTCACTGAAGATGCCAGGATTTGAGCTGTAGCCCCCCGCAATGGTCAGGTCGCCTGTGCCTATGGCGGTCAGCGTGGTGCCGTTCGCACCTGTTGTATTGAGAACGACACGGCCCGAGTTGACAAAGGTGCCGCCAGTATAGGTGTTGTTGCCGGTGATGAAGACATCATTCGTTGCAGCCAGGGTGCCTCGGCCGTTGTTGGCATCGATGACAAGCGTCACTACGCCACCGGCCACGTTGTTGATGATGTTGGCCGAGACGGTGACATCCGCGTTACCAGTGTTGTCCGCTTGATTGTTGAGCCAGCTCAGCGCGTGGAGGTAAAGATCGGCTGCACCAACGGTGGTGCCGGCAGTCAGCGAACCATTGATGAGGTTGATGCTGTTGGCCGAAGCTGCTGTGGAGATCGGAGAGAGGATCAGGCCACCACTGGCGAGTGTGAGCGTCTTGCCGCCCAGATCCAGCACGCTGTTGCCGCTGGCGCTGGTGCTGGCCTGAAGATTCAGGGTATAGAGCGTGGTGTCCGCTGTCAGCGTCGTTGTTGATCCGGTGACGGGCAGAAGGATGCGGATATTGTCGGTCGCGGTGCCAGCGAAAATGGTGTTGGGCGAGTATCCTGCATAGCCGTTGTTGGTCAGACCAGCGACGCCTTCACCCGGAGTGTAGGTGGCAAACTCGCGCTCAAAGGTGGCCCAGCCGCCGATGATGTTATTGGTGAGGCCGTCACCGATGTTGGTGGTGGCCACACCGTTAAGATTGCTGATGAAGAGACGCTGCAGGTTGGAAATATTGCCATCCATGTTCAGGAAGCGCACGGTGCCATGCTGCCCTGCTGCCTGTGCCAGGCTGGCAAAGGTGATGTCGGACTGATTTACGCTGGTGCCAGGCTCCGAGAAATCAACGATGCTGCTGGCATACCCGATGGAGACGGCACCGAGCTTCTCCGTGGTGTAGAGCGCGGCGCGGTTGCGCCATTGGAGCATGGCGCCGTTCAGGGTGATCGAGGCCGCGTCATTGATGCGGTCGGTGAGGCTTACCAGCTCGGTGTTGGTGTTGCTGCCGTTGATGGACAACGTGGCATTGGAAATTTCGATCGACGATGTTCCACTTAATTTGCCACCATCGAACAACTGTGTGCGCCCCCCGTTGAGCAAGGTGGGGCCTGTGTAGGTGTTGTCGCTGTAGAGATTCCAGTCCTGCGTGGATCCTGCGGCTTGAGAACGCACCACGGCGATGTTGCTCTGCGCCGCATTGTTATTCCCGATGGCACCACGGAAACTCACGTTGGACGTGGTGAGCCCGATGGTTGCCTGGCTGGCGGAAGTATTGATGACAGTGCCAGCGGTGTTGGGCGCATAAAGATCATTCACTGCGAGCGTTCCGGTTTGGGCGATGAGGGTGTTGAAGTTCTGTACCGTGCCATTTAGATCAAGGTTCCCGCCCAAAAGCTGAAGCTGTTGATTCGGCAAAAGCGTCTGATCACCACCGCCGAGCTTCAAGGTGCCATCGTTCACCGTCACGGTGCCGCTAAAAGCATTGCCTGCCGACAATGTGAGCATGCCGCTGCCGGACTTGGTCAGCCCGCCGCTGGTACCGGCGATGGCGATGCCCAAGTTCAGATCAGCCACGTTGTAGATGATCAGTTCGCGGTTGGACAAGGTCGTCAGGTAGCCGTTGCCACTGATGCCGGCGCTGCCTGCGAGCGCCAGAAGGCCGCCGCTTTCAATGGTGAAGGCCCGCACGTGATTGCCCACATCAAGGCTGCCCCCGCTGCTCAACTGGAGAGAGTTCACCTGCCAGGCGTTGAGGATGTTGGGACTGGTGGCGCCTGAGATGGCGGTGGAAACATTGAGGTTTTCAAAGGCATTCAGCGTGACCGGAGCCGTGATGCCAGTGACCTGCTCTGAGGCACTGAGCAGGCGCAGAAGGTTGGTGCCGGCATTCGCGCCCGTCGCGACTGAATCAGCGGTGACAAAACCCAGAGCATCTCCATTCAGGCTGACGTTGTTGCCAAAGGCCCAAGGCAGGATGGACTTGCTGGTCGTTCCTGTGGCACCGAGTTCTCCGGTAAATGCATAGGTGGCGGTGCTGCCCTGAATGGTGGCCACATTGGCACCTGCGGCACTGCCGAAACCGTCCGCACGAATGAGCAAGGTGGAGCCGGCATTGCGCGTCACCGCCGCCGTGGTGAAGTTCAGCTGCCCCCCTGCACCGGCATCCAGGGTAAAGACCAGCGCACCCGCGTTGATGGTCATGGTGCCGGTGGTAGTTTCCGTGGTGTTGGTGTTGTCGTTGCCGATGAGGCGGAAATCGGAACCTTGGAAATTCAGCGCCGCATTGCCCAGACGGTTGTTGACGTTGTTGCCGATGACACCGGAGTTGTCGAGAGTGAGGGTGGCAAAGTCATTCACATAAATCGTGCGCAAGGTGCCCTGCCCGGTGCCCAGGGTATTGAAGCTGCCTGCGCCATTCAAAGACAGCACGCCCTGCTTGACGATGACATCCCGGCCGGTGAAAGCGTCTGCCACCTGAATGTTCAAGATGCCTGTGCCGAATTTGTTCAGCTGGTAAATGCCCGTCGTTCCGGTGCTGCTGAAACTTGTGGTCTTGATGTTGATGGTGCCGGCTCCGCCAAGACCGACCCAGGAAGTCTTGGCGCTCGTTCCCAGCTGTCCCACCACCCCGCCAGTAATATTCAATACGGCACCACCGTCAGCCGTCAAAGTGACGGAGCGGGAATTGTCCGCCGCCAGCACCGTCGCAATGGTGATCGCTCCTGAGACCGTATTGGTCCCTGAAGTGCTGCGTATGGCACCACCCGCATTGACACCAGCACTGGTGGCATTGGCGGAAGCATTGACGAACACCCCGTCCGCCACCGTCACTCCGCCGGTCAGTTCAAGTGCGGCGCCCACATTTGCCAGCACAATGCCACCTGCTGACGTGGTGATTGTCGGATTCGCCGCGGTGATGTTTGCGCTGAGCGTGATCGTCGTGGCAGTGATCGCGGTGATGGTCGTGTCTGCCACGATCCCCGCACCAAACACCGTCTGGCCGACGCCATAACCGGCGGTGCCGCCAGCCGGCGTGAGCACCGACGTAGAAACGGCTGCGGTTGTCGCAGTCGCACTGGTGGTGGAAGAAGCATTGCCCAGCTGTGCCCCATCGGAAATCCGCAGTACTCCCTGCTGGATCAACATGACACCGTTCCAGCCGGTTTCGGGCTGGGTAAGAACGAGAGCACCGAGGTCATACTTCCTCAAAGCATTGTTCGCTGAAGCAAAGGTGAAGGCGCTGTTCAGGGTCAGGGTGTTGCCCTGCGTCACTTCAATCTCACTGGCAGCAGAATTGAGACTGAAGACGTGGGAGGTGGCGAAGGTGCCTGTGGCACGGAAACCATAGCCGAGATTGTTGCCGCTGAGGCGGATGATGTTGGCGGAGTTGCCCAGAGCACCATCAGACGATGCGGCGACAAGCCCTGCTGTTATGTCAATGATCGAACCACCGCCGCCAAAGGTGTTGCCTGCATTGGTCAGCTCAAGTACACCGGCACCGGCTTTGGTGAGAACCACCGCCGCGGCACCTGTGGGGCCGCCAGAAAGAACGCCGCTGAGGGTCAAGCCATCCAGCTGCAGTGAAGTGCTGGCTCCAGACACCGTGAATGTGGGCCCCTGATTGGCGGACACGGTGTTGAAGGCGATGTTGTCCGCCAGAAGCAGTCCGTAGTTGTTGTTGTTGGTCAGGTTGATGCCGTTGCCAAGCTGTGAGGAAATCAGAGCGGCCGGCGCGATGGTTTTGTTGACCGCAAGAGGGTAATAGAGGCCGGCACCGGCACGACCGATGGTCAATGACAGAGCCGTCCCAGTGACGGCAGGCTCCCAAGTGATGGCTCCGAGATTGATGGTCTGCAAGGAACCCGTGCCGTCACCATCATGCAGGATTGAGAAGGTGGGGGTGTTATTCAGAGCACCTATGTTGAGTGATGCGGTGCTGCTGATACCGGTGAGGTTGAGACCTGTGATATTGCCCGGGCCGGTCTTGCTGATGGTGTTGACTCCCGTCCCACCAATGGAAGTGATCGTGCCGATACTGGCGATGGGTCCGCCCAGAACTACATTCAGATAGGGAGTTGGAATATTGACCACCAGCCCGGTGGTGGTCTGCGTGGCGAAATTGAGGGCCCCATTGAGAGTCAGGGTAACCAGCGACACCCCCGTGTTGTTGAAAATGGGATTACCAGCGAAGCTCATGGCATTGGCCACGGTGCGGCTGGAGTTGTCCGTCAGCAGGCTGGTGCCGGCGGCGAAGGAAACAGCACCGGTGCCGAGCGGCCCTGACACCAGCGTGTTCGGAATGGTGGAGGTGCTGCTGGTCGAGAGAATGATGCCGCCGCCCTGCACGGACATCCCGCCATCAAAAGTGTTCTGCGCGCTGAGCTGGAGCAGGCCATTTCCACTCTTGATGATGCTGGTCCCCGTGCCGGTGATCACGGAGGTGATGTTGAGCGAAGCTTGGATGTTCGTGTAGGTCGCGCCGTCGATATTGATATCGCCGATGCTGAAGGTGTTCACGCCTGCTCCCAGAGCGAGTGTGCCAGCACTGATGATCGGCGTCGTCGCCGCATTGTTGGTGGTCACGGTCACGGGTGCCAAATTGGTCAGTGTGAGGGTGTTCCCCGCACCAATGGTCACCGTCGGAGCGGTGATGCCACCGCTGTTGTCGAAAATTAAACTGTTGAGCGTATTGTTGCCGACCAGCGTGAGGGTCGAACTGCGACGCAGCGTGATGGCGTTCGATGGATCCATCTGACCCGCATTCGTCATCAAGGTCATCGTTGCACCACCGAGGATGACGCCGCCGGCCGGGATCACCACGCCGGTGCCGATCAGGTTAATGGTTCCCTGCACGACGGTGGTGCCCCCCGTGTAGGTGTTGTTTGCCGAAAGGTTCAGCGAGCCACCGCCTGATTTCACCAAGGTGGTTCCACCGCCTTGGATGACGGAGTTCACGATGACGTTGCTGATGCCGTAAACAAGCGCGTTGGTGGCGGTGCCGGCTGTCGCGTTCTGGCTCACGGTGATCTGGGTGGGGCTATCAACAGAAACAATGTAGGTGCCTGCGGGGAGGTTGGCAGAGGTGATGGTCATCCCCGGCGCGAGGCCGACCGTCGATGGTACGGTAGTGATCACATTGGATCCCGCAGCAGTCGTGGCAGTGGCCGCACTCGCGCTGGTGCCGCTGGCGTTGTCGTAGATGACGAGTTCACTGGCACCGCTGGTGATGATGCCACGCACCGCCGTGGTGCCGAAGGATGTCGCGTTGTTGTTGTTGCTGCGAAGGATGCCGCCTTGCTCAAGGTTGAGGACGTCGGTGCCATTCGTGAATGCGATGTCGTTATTAAAGGCACCTGAGAGCTTAAGCATTGCCGTGGTGGTGGTTCCAGCAGCCAGCGTGGTGACCAAGTTGGCCGAGGTCGGGATTTCGGTGATGTTCCCCGAGGCAAAGGTGCCGTCGTAACCCGTGAATCCGCCCTGGCCGACGATGCCGACGCCGACACCGGAATTGTAAGCCGCGTAGTCGGTGCTGTTGGCGATGGCCCAGGCTCCGAGCGCGCCGCTGGCATTGGTCGTCAGCGGAGACGTGAACACGATGCGTGCGCTGTTTCCCTGCTGACCGAGATTAGTGCCGGTGAAGTTCAAGGTTGTGCCGGCATTGCGAGTCAGGCTGGCGAAGGTCAGGTCCACTGAGTCCAGGGCACCTGCGGTTCCAGTGCCGCCGACGGTGGCGGTGATGGTGTTCGCGCCCTGTGCGGAAGTGATCCCGCCAAAGGTTTCCGTGGAAGCATCCGAAACTTTGCCAGCATAAGAAAGGGTGCCATCGCGCAGTGTGATCAGCGTGGTGTCACCGACGCGGTCATAAACAGCACGCTGGAGGCTGCTGTTGTTGTTCAGGAGCAGCGTAGCAGCATTGATGCTGATGCTCGAGGTTTTGAGGATGGTGGAGTCGTCCTGCAACTGCAGCGTGCCACCCAGAAGCGTCGTAGCGCCTGAGTAGGTGTTCACGCTTTCCAAGGTGATCGTGTTGGAGCCAGCCTTGGCAAAGGCGACCGTGCCGCCGGTGCCGTCATTGATATTCGTAGCGACCAATGAGCTGGTTCCGCTGCTGGCAACGACCAAGCCCGCGCCGTTATTGCTCGTGATCACTCCCCCTGCCTCAGGAAGGACGCCCGGGTCGCTGAGCTGGCCGAGGAGCTGGGCATTGCCGTTCAGGTCTAGCGTGGCTCCATCGTTGATGTTGGTCAACTGGCCCGGGAACATCGTGTTGAGCCCGCCGTTCAACTTGACCACGCCGTAGAGCAAATTCTGCGTGCCTGTGACGAAGCTCGGTGTATTGAGCACCAGAGTGCCCGGCAACGCCTTGTCGAAATTCAAAGCGCCGAACAATGTGCTGTTCACGGTGAGGGTCGTTCCCGCCTGCACCTGAATGATCGGCGTGTTGGTGAACGTCACGGAAGGAACGTCAAGGCTGTTGTTGCCACCGGTGTTGAGGATGCCGCCGGAGGTGAGGGTCAATCGTGTACCGGCGCTGCCCCCGAGGCTCACGCCAGAACCATCCAGCTTGAGGGCATTGACCGTGCGAAAGGCCGTGAGACTGCTGCTCGCAGTCAGATCCATCGTGTCAGTCGCTGCGGCAGTGTTCAGGTTGTTGCCGCTGTTGTAGTCGCCTGAAGCCAACGGCACCACACCGTTGTTCGTATCATACTTAGCGAAGTCGGTGCCACCCAGGAAGATGCGCGGAATAACGCCATTGAAAACAATCGCGGCTCCACTGGGGGCAGCCGTGAAGAGCACCTTGTTGGTGGTGCCCAGCGATGGCACCCCAGCGAGGTTCAGCGAGGAGCCACTGTTGGCGAAATTGACGGAAGCGAAGGTGAGATTGTTGCCCACACCGCCCGAGTTGTCCGTCAGAGTGATGAAGGTCTGCACACTGTTGAGCGTCAGAGCACCGACGGTTTCGTTTGTGCCGCTGCTAGCACCAATGATGTTGAGCGTGCCGCCCTGACCGGTGAAGGCAAGCGTGTCGCTCAAGCGATTGCTGAGAACGCCGCCCGTGGTGTTGCCTGAACGGTTGTCCAGAGTCAGCACGCCGATCGGGTTGAGTGTGACCGTGCCGAGATTCCATGCACCACCTGAGGCACCTGCTCCACTCAGGACGATGGTGTTGCGGTTCACCGTCAGCGCCCCGGTGGCGGTGTTCACATTGGTCAGGGTCAAGGTGCCGAGCCCGGAATACGAGAGACCACCCGCGCCGGTGCCACCGTTGGCAACAATGCCGCTGATCAGGGTATCCGCCGCCCCTCGAATGGTCAGGGTCCGTCCAGTGTTGCCTTCGCTCAGGTTGACCGTTCCTGAGATGGTCAGCAGCGCGCCGCCGGTGAGTTCATTGCGCAGAAACCGGTTGCCGCCGCTGTTGATGAGAGCGATGCCGCCCGACCCAAACAGATCGATGCTATTGGTCCCAATGATCGTCGCCTGATCCCCCGCCAAGGCCACCTGCGTGGTGATCTTGTCAGAACCTGTGAGGGAAAGACCGGCTTGAAGAAACCCGCCGTCAAATTGGAACTGCGAACTCGCACCGAACTGGGCCACGCCTGAGTTTTTGTTCAGGATGAGCGTGCCCTGACCGAGCAAGGTGAAGCCAGTGTAGGTGGTGGCCGTGCCGCCCGAAAAGGTCACCGTGGCATTGTCCGACATGCGGATGTCCAGGTTGGTGGCGAAAGCGGCAGCGGTCGAGTCCGTGATGTTGCCCGAGATGACCGTGGCGCCCGTGCCGCGGATCGCGAGGCTGCGCACGGCTGCGGTTTCGAGGCTATTAAAGGCACCGCTGAGGGTCAGCACGCCGGTGCTGTCGATGGCGTTGGTGATCGTCCACGGGTTGCCGCTGCCCCCGAGGATAGTGCCGCTCTGCGTGATCGAATTGGCCCCGCTGAAAGTCACTGAGGCGTTCGGGTTGATCAACAGCGACTGGGTGATGTTCAAGCCGGCCGGATCCGTCGCGAAAAAGCCGCCGTTGTTTGAAAGCAGGCCGCCAAAGTAGAGGGTCGAATTATTCGGGATGATGCGCGCGGTGGAGATGACAATCTGCGTTCCGTTGGTGATCGAAACAATCGTGTCCGCGAAGCCAATGCCATTGCCACTGATGTACATGCCGGGCACCAAGCCCGCAGTGCTGGCCAGAGTCACGGTAGTGCCGGAGACGCTGTTGTTCCCACCCACCACGGCCGGTGTCGTGGTGCCCATCGCGGCCGCAGAAGCGAATCCGAGAAGGCCGCCATCCGAGCGCGTGCCGCCGGTGTAGGTGTTGTTGCCCGCCAGAACCCAGACACCGCCGTCATTCTTCAACAGATGGAAGGCAAAAGTATTGGCCGCATTGTCGGAGAGGTTGGAACTGACGGTGTTCAAATCCGTGTTGCTGCCGCGCAATTCCAGGAAAATGGAACCGGTCGATGTGTTGGAGAACGCTCCGCTAAGGGTCAGGGCACCGCTGCCCGATGATTCAATGCGCTGGGTAGAGGCACCCGAGCTGATGCTCCAAGGGCGGGACGCCGTTTCACCGGCTCCCACGTAGCTCACTCCCACCGTGTTGGTCCCGGAACTGAAGTTGAAGATGCTGCCACTGGCCCCCAGGCTGCTGCTGACCGTGCCGGTGGCATTGCCAAAAGAAGAGATGATCAGGTTGCCATTGTTCAAAATGGTATTGCCCGTGTAGGTGTTGGCATCTCCCAGCATGAGCACACCGGCACCGTTCTTGGTGATGCTGGCGGAGCCGCTGAGAACGCCAGATAAAATGCCCGCAGTGACCATGGTGCCGGTGTTACCGTTGTTATTGACCGTGATCGTGCGAGCGGTCGTCTGCATGTTGATATCGTTGGTGATTTCGGTCTCACCGAGTGCGGTGGAAGAGCCGAGGACCAGCGAGGAGGGATTGAAGTTCGTGCTGCCCCAGACGAGGGTGCCACCGCCGAGGGTGACGACGAGGCGGTCCGTGGTGGCCGCCGAGAATCCGGACGCACCGCCGGAGATTTGAACTGTCGTGCCGACACCAGCCACCGGCGCGCCGAGCGTGCGGGTGAAGGAACCAGAGGTCTCCAGCACGCCACCGTTGAGAACCAGCGGACTGCTCGCTGAAAGCCCCTGCACCGCCGCTGCCGAGGAAGCGACACGCAGCGCGCCGCCAGAGACCGTGGTGGTGCCGGTGTAAGTGTTTGAGGTGAGTGGATTGAGAATCCAGAGGCTGGTGCTGGCCTTGGTGAGGGAGAGCACGTTGAAGCCCACGCTCGGAGTGTTGTTGTCGATGAGGTGCACGCGCATCTCATTGTCTCCGATGGAATCGCCGGTCAGTGTGAGCGAGCGGGTCCCGATCGCGCCGCTGAAGGCGACGTCTGCGGTGTTGCTGAAGATCAGCGATGCGCTGTTGGCTGCGTGGGTGAGACTCGGCGCGCCATAACTGCCGGAGGAATCAATCGTGCCATTGCCAGCGAGGGTGAAAAGGCGGTTGATGCTGATGCTGGGCGTCTGCGTCGTCTGATAAATCTGTGCGTTCGCACCGGTGTACTGGAGCGAGCCGCCGGCGAAGACGAGGCTGGCGGCGTTGGTCAGGTCGCTGGTGTTGTCACCCGTACCGATGGCGCTGGCGAAGCCGATGCTGGCGAGATTGTTCACGACCAAGGTGCCGCCGCTGATGGTGGTGACTCCCGTGTAGGTATTGATGCCGGTCAGCGACATCGTGGTGCCGCTGCCCGTTTTGGTAAGCCCGAGTGCGCCGGTGATCAAGCCGGTGAAAACGCCGACCTGGTTGTTGTTGCCGATGGTGAAGGTGGCCGCCGCGCCCGTGTTTGTCACAAGGCCCGCGCCGTTGAAGGCACCGACGCCGATGGAGTTGCCGTTGACGTCCAGCGTGCCGTCCTGCCGAATGGTGAGGTTGTTGTTGTTGCTGGCGGCCGCACCGCCGAGGCGGCTGCCGGTGTCGAGCTTGATCATACCTTCATTGATGGTGGTGGCTCCGCCGAGGTAGGCCTGCGCGCCTTGCAGAAGCAGGAGGCCTTTGCCGTTCTTGGTAAGTCCGCCCGTCGTGGTCGCGGTAATCGGCGCCGCCAGGGTCAACTGGTCGCTGGAGCCGTCCACGCGGATGACGAGATCGCCGGTGCCACCCGTCGTCACGCCGGTGCCGCTGATGGTGCCGGAACCACCCGTCTGGAGAATGCCGCCAGAGGTGTTTGCGCCAACATTGATGGTGAGAAGGCCGGTCTGCGCCACCGTCTGGCTGCCAAGGATTTTCAGAGAGCTGATGGTCATGGCACCGGAAGAGGTGCTGCTGCTGGCGAGGTTGTTATTTCCCGCTGTGAGAGCAGCACCTGCGATCACGAAACCGGCGTCCGTGCCGTACACAGGTGTGACCATCACACCGCCATTCGAGCGCGCAAAGTCTGCGCCGTTGATGTAGATGTGGCCATTGCCCGGAAGCGTGGTGGCGGTGGAGGTCGCCACCCCGGTAACCGTGACGGTGCCGGAAGCCGCCGCAAGATTGAGGCTGCTACCAGCCGACACTGCGCCGAGCGATGTGAAGGTGAGCGCCGTGGTGCCGCCTGCACCAGGGGTGAGCGCAACGGTGCCAGCACCCGCTGTGAGCGTCAGCGCGCCGACGGTTTCGGTGCTGGCGCTGCCTGCTGCGCCCCGGTATGCAAAGATGCCACCCGCTGCCTGGGTGAAGGAATCCACACTGAAGACGATGGCCGTGGTGTTGGCGATGACATCGCGGGAGCTGCCTGAAAACGTGTCCTGCAATGCCAGCGTGCCGCCTGAAATGGTGAGGCCGCTGCCACCGGCGATGGTGTTGAAGGTGTTGGCCCCGGAAAGAACCCAGGTGCCGGAACCGATCTTTTGCAAACTCGTGGCACTGGTGCTGTCGCCGATGGCGGACTTGATTTCGTTGGCACCGGTGTTCGTGCCGCCAAGAACCAGTGTCTTGAGACCGTTGACCGTGGTGAGGATGCTGCCGGTCAGGACGAGCGCGCCCGTGCCGCTGGAGTTGATGTAGGCATTTGCCGTTGTGGTGTTGAGCAGGATGTTCTTGGTCAAGGTATCCGCGCCACCGGTGTAAGTCAGAGCGCCCGAGGTCGTGGTCGTATTGCCGATGTTGATCTGCGAGGTGCCCGCGAGGCCACCGACATTGGAGAAGGACAGAGTGCCCGAGCTGATATTGGTCGCGCCCTGGTAGCTGCCGGAGGTGCCGCCGTAAAAGAAGGTACCGGTGCCGGATTTTGTCAGCACGTTGGCGACCGCAGTGGTCACCACGCTGCCGGTGATCACGGTTTCCCCGTTGCCCGCGACGGTGAAGGTACTGGCGGTGGCATTGTTGGCATTCCAGACGTCACCGTTGATGGTGACGGTGCCGCTGGAGTTGTTGGTGAGGGTGATGCCCCGGTAGTCATTCGCGGCAGGGAGAAAGCTGGAGAAGGAGGTGTTGTAGCCGTTGCGCCCGTTGATGGTAATGTTGGCCACGTTCCCCCCAGCATCTCGGCTGAGCACACCCGTGGTCACAGTCTGGTTTTGCTGGGAGGTGCCGATGCCCAAGCCGCCGGTGAGGGCGTGATCCACAAAAAGAGTACCCGTCGTGTTGTTGCGGACACGCACGGTGCGCCCTGCAAAACCAGCGGCGGCGTCCGAGCGGATTTCCAAGGTACCGTTGTTCAAATCAATCTGGCCGGTGCCGACGTTCTGGCCGAGCGCGCTGCTGGTGGCGACACGCACGTTGCCATTATCAATGCGCAGGGCATCGGTGAAAGTATTGCCCGCATTCTGCAGCCAGAGCGTGGTGGTGATGATCTGGCCGACCTTGATGAAGCGGTCACTCAAATTTTCCGAGCCGGTCACGACGCCGCTGAGGGTCCAGTTGCCATTGCCCTGAAAAACATCGCCCACACCCGCCACGCCGAGATCGACGCCGCCGGTGATCGTCGTGGTGCCGTGGGTGGCCCAGACGCGGTTCTCGATCACCCCAGTGGCACCGAGGGTCAACCCGCCGGCGAGGGTGTTGTAACCAATGCTGACGAGGCCACCGGTGTTATTGACCGCACCGGGTCCGCGCCCGGACACGCTGACTTCGCGGTTCAAGGTGATCCCCGCTCCCGAGGTGGTGCTGGAACCAGCGAGCACCAGGCTGCCACCGCTGAAGCCGGGATTACCGCTCTGCGCGACTCCGGTGACCGAGATCGCCGTGCTGCCGGTGCCGAGCTGGCCTGCTGATGTGACCACGAGGGCACCGCCTTTGACCGAGACATCGCCGCTGAAGGTGTTGGAACTGCTGCCGAGCTTAAGCGTGCCGTTGCCGGTCTTGGTCAGGCCAGACGTGCCTGCGATGGTAGAATTGATGGTGGCACGCTTGAAGGCTGCGACATTAATGAGCGGAGAGGTCGTTCCGGCAATGGCGGCCAAGGTCAGCGTGTTTCCGGTGATGACGTAACCATCGCTGCTAAAGATGAGACCGTCCGCTGTGATGGGCCCGCCCAAGGTGAGCGTTCCGGAAGGAGCCATGAAGGCAGCGATGTCTCCATTGGCCCAGTTCACAGAGTCAGACAGGCTGCTGTTCGTGGACCAGTTGGCTGTCCCGGTGTCCCACGGACCGCTGCCGCCTTGGTAATACAGGGTGGTGACTCCACGAACCTGACCGGTGCACAACGGAAAAAGCAAAGCCAAGAGGATGGCGACCGGACGCTTAAAATGACGACGCAAAGTGTCCAAGAGAACGCTGGATTTCTTCATCTGATGGTTGGATAGTCTGAGGGGCTGCGGGAAATGGTTCAGAGCGCGCGTCACGCAGGGTCGGGGAACTGCGTGTTAGCGGCTGAATTGATCGCCTATGATGTCCTAACTCCCTCATTCAGAGCTATTGGTGAATGGCTTGTTGTTGCGTAAGCGGAGCCGGAGCTGAGACCGCTGATTCCCTTTACCAAAGATAAAGGCAGGCTCTGCCCATGCGTCTTGAAAGCTTGGAAGGCGTTAAAGGGAACTTGCGTTTTGACCTCTTTATTTGAGGCACCTGGCCGCATCACCAGTTGCGGGCGCGCGTGCGCTCAACACCTTCGCTGGAATGTCGCGCATCCCGGAAGAAACCATCCAGCAAGTGATTGCCGCCACGGATATCGTGGCGCTGGTGGGGCGCTCCGTGAAGCTCCGGAAGGCGGGCACAAACTTCGTCGGCCTGTGTCCGTTTCACAACGAAAAGAGCCCTTCCTTCAACGTCAGCCCCTCACGTAGCACCTACCACTGCTTCGGTTGTGGTGCAGGTGGCACCGCCATCCGCTTTGTCATGGAGCATGACAGCTTGTCATTTGTGGAGGCGGTCAAACGCCTGGCCGATGCAGCAGGCATCCGCATCGAGGAGGAAGTCTGGGACGCTAACGCGGAGGCGGAAGCCAAGCACCGCAGCCTGCTCCTGCGCGCGCATCGTGAAATTTCAGAATGGTTCCACCAGCTGCTGATGAAGCACAAAATCGCTGCGCCTGCACGCGACTACCTCAAGTCACGCGGCATCGGGGCCGAGGTGGCGAAGAACTGGCAGATGGGCTACGCCCCGCCCAGCGGCGCTTTTTTTCGCGAATGGGCTGCGCAGGCCAAAATCCCCGAGAGTGTGCTGGTCGAGGCGGGCCTCTTTGTTCAGAGCGATGAAGAATCCGGCCGTCGCGGCACCTACCCGCGTTTCCGCGACCGGCTCATGTTCCCCATCCGCAACGATCATGGGGATGTGATTGCCTTCAGCGGTCGTGTTCTCGATCCCGAGGCAAAAACCGCCAAGTATCTGAATTCCCCCGAAACCTCACTCTTCAGCAAGAGCAAGGTACTCTTCGGCTTTGACCGCTCGAAGCGAGCCATCTCGAAAGCTGGCGAGGCCATCGTCTGCGAAGGCCAGATCGACATGATAATGGTCTATGAGGCGGGCTTTCAAAATGTGGTGGCGGGCCAAGGCACCGCCTTCACGGAACTGCACGCCAAGCTGCTCAAACGTGTGTGCAACGAAATCGTGCTCTGCTACGACTCCGACAATGCGGGCTACAAGGCGGCTGAGCGCGCCTTCCAAATCCTCTCGCCCATCGGTCTGACCGTGAAGGTGGCCTCACTGCCTCAGGGGGAAGACCCGGACTCGCTGCTGCGGAAGCAAGGCCCTGAGGCGCTGCAAGAGGTGCTTGGCAATGCCACTGACTTTTTGGAATACCAAATTCGCCGCCTGCGGGCCAGCGCCAAATCTGACAGCATGGTGGAGCGCGTGCGCATGGCGGAGCAGGTGGCGGCTGCCATCAGCATCTTCACCGGCGTGGCGCAGCGCATCACCGCCGTGAACAAAGTGGCCAAGCTGCTCGAAATTTCCGAGGAACAGCTCAACGCGATGGTCAAACGAGCCGGCAAAGAGATCAAAGGCGGCCAGGGAGCGCCGCAGGCAGCCGTCAACGTCGTCGATGAGGCAAAGAAACTGCTCAACTCTCAGCACAAGACCGCCATGTCGCTCTGCCAGATGGCGCTGACGGACGCCGAAGTGATGTACTGGCTGCGGGAAGCCGACTGCGAAGACCTCTTGCGCGAGGTGCCAGGCACGGAGATGCTCGCCCTGCTGGTGCACAGCCGCCACGATCCTCTGGAGGAATCCTCGCAGCTTGCCTTCATGGCCGGACTGGAACGGCACCAGGAGGCGGCCTTTGCCCAGCTCCAGGCGCGCCCCCGTCTGCCCGGCGGACTTGCAGATGCAAAAGGTGCCTTGTACACCCTGGAACTTGTGCGGATGCAGAATCTCATTCAGAGCATTGAGTCCAAATTACGCCAGCGGGACCTTCCGGCGGAGGAGGTCGAACGCCTGCAGCAGCAGCAGATAGAACTCATTGCGATGCGCAAAGAATGCCTTGACCGTACGAAACCCACCCCCGAATAGTTTCTCCCCCTGACTGACGCAGGTCGCGGACCCCCAATGAGGTAGTATGGCCGTCTCCAAAAACCAACTTAACGGATCCCATTCCCGCAACGCAGCCGCACAGGCAGGCGCTGACGTGGCCGCTGAAGATGCAGCCGCCACGCAGAAACGTGGCCGCGGCAGACCGCGCATTCATCCTCCTAAGGAGCAGCCCGCCGCGCAGGTGGGGCCTGATGGCCAGCCACTTAAACGCCGCCGGGGACGTCCGCCTAAAAGTGGTCAGGCTGGAAGCATCGCGCAATTTGCCAACACCACCCATGACGACATCCACTCTCCGGATGTTCAGGCGAGGCTGCGCGATCTGATCCGCACAGCCCGTGAGCATGATCATCTGACCTGGGATGACATCAATGAAGCCCTGCCCTCCGGATTCGTCACCCCGGACCTGATGGACGCCCTCATCACACGCCTGCGTGCGATGGAAATCAAGATCACTGACGAAGTCGAGGGCGTGGCGGCACGCCACACCGCCGCCCGTGAGCGGATCACGGCGGAACGTGATGCGGCCTCCGCCAAGCTGGATGTGTTTGACGATCCGGTGCGCATGTACTTGCGCCAGATGGGCCAGGTGCCGCTGCTCACGCGTGAGCAGGAGATCCACATTTCCAAGCGCATCGAAAAGGCTGACCTCAGCATGCGCCAGTGCCTGCACACCATCGGCTTCATCGGCCAGGCGTATCTACAGTTTGCCGAAGCGCTGTGCAACGGCGTCGAACGCTTTGACCGTCTCGTCAGCGACCGCAAGGCAGATGAACGTGACGCCTATTTCAAAAAGCTCAAACCGCTGCTCGACCAGGCGCGGGAGACTTATGAAAAGACTAGCAAGGCCTTCACCGCTTTCATCAACGCCGGGCCGCGCAAACGCGCCGCCAGCCAGGAGGAGTTTGAAACTCTGCGCGCCGCCTTCTTCCGCGTGTGTGAGAAGTTTTATTTCAAGTCCAAGATCACCGAGGACTTCGTCACCGTGCTGCAGCAACGGCTGACCGATCTCGGCGGTCTGGAGCGCAATTTCAAGGAGCACCCGCGCAACGAAGACGCGAAACAAGCCATCAGCGCCTTTGAACAGGAATCCTGGATGACGGCGGCGGACTACCGCACGCTCATCACCGACACGCTCAAGCATGTGTCCGGTTCCACGCGGGCGAAGACTGAGATGATCGAGGCGAACCTGCGTCTGGTCATTTCCATCGCCAAAAAATACACCAACCGCGGCCTGTCCTTCCTGGATCTCATTCAGGAGGGCAACATGGGCCTCATGCGTGCGGTGGAGAAGTTTGAGTACCAGCGCGGCTACAAGTTCAGCACTTACGCCACATGGTGGATTCGGCAGGCCATCACGCGCAGCATCGCGGATCAGGCGCGCACCATCCGCATCCCGGTGCACATGATCGAGACGATCAACAAGCTCATGCGCGTGCACAAGCAGCTGCTGCAGGAGCTTGGCCGTGACCCGACCCCGGAGGAAATCGCCGAGGAAATCCATCTGCCCGTGGAACGCGTGAACGCCGTGCTGCGCCTTTCGCAGCAGCCCGTGTCCATGCAGGCCAAAGTGGGCGAAAGCGAAGGCGACACCGAATTTGGCGATTTCATCGAGGACAAGGAGGCGAGCAATCCGATGGAACTCACCGCCATGCACCTGCTGCGCGACAAGCTGCGGGACGTGCTCGACACGCTCAATCCCCGTGAGCGTGAAGTGCTGGAGCAGCGCTTTGGTCTTGGTGACGGTGCCGGACGCACCCTCGAAGAAGTCGGCAAGCAATTCCAAGTCACCCGCGAGCGCATCCGCCAGATCGAAGCCAAAGCCCTGCGCAAACTGCGGCATCCTACGCGTATTCGGAAGCTGGGTGGATTCTTCGGCGCGGGCTGATCACCAGCACGCGCCCACATCGCGTCTGCCCTCGACGCTGCGCAGGTACAGGTAGCCTTCGACCTGCTGCCTGGCAAAGTCGTCTTCGAGCTGCACTTTGACGCGTTCATATTCACCGCCCTCCGTGTCCTCCAGCACATCCAGCCGCGCGAGACCGACTTCGTCCACGCTCCAGACTTCGCCTTGGATAGACAGGCCCTCTGCTGCACGAGTCATACCGGGGTAGCCGCCGAGATCGAACATGCGATACAATGGTGCCGTGCGTGCTTCTGCTATAAATTGCTGTGGCTCGATCCAGGCGTGATTTTCGCCGTCGCGTTTCAGCGTACCGTAAACGAACACCAAGGTCATGGCAGTTCATCCTCGCGGTCATTGAGCCAGGAGCTCAGACTGTAGCGCTTTTGAGTCAGTTCATTTGCACGTTCGATCATCGCAGGTGTCATCTCCTGTTTCACCAGCACGTTTGCGGCCAGTTGCGCCGCCCAGCGCGGCCAGAAGCCATCGGTCAGCTGTACCTGCTGAACGCTGCCTTGATGCAGCAGCCCCAGCTTGCCGCGCCGCTGCCCTGCCCCGGCCACTTTCACCTGGTCGCGCACCACATCGTGCATGGCCGGAGCGACGAAGCAGAACGGATTTTCGATCAAATCCTCCGGCCCGGCGAGGCGGCTGCCATCTTCCAGAGCCCTGGCCAGTGATTCATGAATCAAGCGGTAGCTGTCCAGTGGGTTGGTTTGGGACCAGGGATGTACAGCAGGCACGATCAACGAGTACGTGAAGTCATTGTCATGCAGCACCACGCCGCCACCAGTCCAGCGGCGCACGATGGGCCACTGCGGCAGTGAGCCCGCGAGCTTGGTCAGATTTTGCGCATAGCCGATCGTTGCTGTGGGTTCTTTCCAGCGATAGACGCGCAGCACCGGGAGTTCGCTTTGCTCCAGCCAGGCCTGATCGGCGGCCATGTTCCACGGACCGTCATGCGGCGGCGGGTCGAGGTGCAGGATGAGTTGGTCGAAGAGAGGCGTTGCTGAATCCACCCGCGCAACATGCCGCAAGTTTCCAGGCTTGCAGCCGGGATGTTTCTTTGACATCCGCCGTCCTATTTCCAGAGTCCGCCGTATGTCTCCCACCCGACTGCTGGCTCTCGCGTTTTCGCTCCTGTCCTTTCTGTGCCCTGCGGCGGACGACTATCAGCCCGGCCCCGACTCCAAACCGCAGGACGGCGTGCCGAAGGGCACCGTGCTGAAGTTTGAGTTTAAGAACAGTAAGATCTTCCCCGGCACGGTGCGTGACTACTGGGTGTACGTCCCCGCGCAATACACGCCTGACAAGCCCGCCTGCTTGCATGTGAACCAGGATGGCATTCAAAATCTCGCTCCTGTCGTCTTCGACAACCTGATTGCGAAAAAGCAGATCCCCGTGCTTATCGGTGTCTTTGTGATGCATGGCCGCGTGCCTGCACGTGATGGCAATACGGCGCTGGACCGCTTCAACCGCAGTGTGGAATACGACGGCCTCGGCGAGAACTACGCGCGCTTCATTCTTGAAGAGCTGCTGCCGGAGGTGGAGAAGATCGTGCTGCCGGATGGCCGTGCCATTCATCTTTCACACAATGGGAATGACCGCAGCATCGGCGGCAGCAGCAGCGGGGCCATCGCCGCCTTCACTGCGGCGTGGGAGCGGCCTGAAGCCTTCAGCCGCGTGTTCAGCAGCATCGGTACGTATGTCGATCAGCGGGGCGGCAATGATTACCCGGTGATGATCCGCAAGGCCGAGCCCAAGGCGCTGCGCGTGTTCCTTCAAGATGGCAGCAATGATGCGAACGGCACCGGCGGAAACTGGTTCCTCGCGAACAACGAAATGCTCTCTGCGCTGGAGTTTGCGGGCTATGAATCCAACCACGTGTGGGGTGACGGGGGTCACAATGGCAAGCATGCCACGGCCATCTTCCCTGACGCCATGCGCTGGCTCTGGAAGGACTGGCCCAAGGCCATCATGAAAGGTGTCGGCTCAAGAGCACCGGTGATGGAGGTGCTCGGCGCGGACAGCGAATGGCAGCTCGTGGGCGAAGGCTACGGCTTCACTGAAGGTCCGGCGGTCAATGCGAAGGGCGAAGTCTTCTTCACCGACATCCCAAACAGCCGCATCCACAAGGTGGCGCTGGATGGCAATGTCTCCGTCTTTGCCGAGAACACCGGCAAGGCCAATGGCCTCATGTTCGGACCCGACGGCCGGCTGTTTGCCTGCGCCAGCGGCAACAAACAGATCGTCGCTTACGATGAAGCGGGCAAGGTGACGGTGATTGCCGAGGGCATTGAATCGAATGACCTCTGCATCGGTTTGAACGGCAACCTCTATATCACTGATCCGCCGCACAAGCAGGTGTGGCTCATCAAGCCGAATGGTGACAAGAGCGTCGTGGATACGAATGACAAAGGCGGCATCGCCTTCCCCAATGGCGTGCGTTTGACGCCGGACCAGAGCCTGCTGCTCGTCGCGGACATGCGCGGCCAGTTCGTCTGGAGCTATCACATCGAGGCCGATGGCACACTCAGCGCCAAGCAGCCCTACCATCATCTTCGCATCCCCGATGGCGTGATGGAGAGCGGTGCCGATGGCATGACGCTCGACACCAAGGGCCGCCTCTACGTCGCCACGCACGCGGGCATCCAGTTCTGCGATCAGGCCGGGCGCGTGAACGGCATCATCGCCAAGCCGCAGCGCAAGTGGCTGGCGAACGTGGTGTTTGGAGGCGCGAACTTTGACGAACTCTATGCCTGCAATGGCGACAAGGTCTTCAAACGCAAAACGCGGGTGAAGGGCGTGCGTTCGGCAGAGGCAACTCTCAAACCCGAAAAGCCAAGGCTCTAAACCTCACTCCTCGGCAGCAGCGGCTGCGCGCTGCTGCAGTTCCACCAGCGCATTCAGGATCTTCACGCGGTTCATTTCGTGGACCTCCACTTTCGTGCCAATCTCCGGCACGAGGGTGATGGTGAGTTCGCCGCCGAGGTGCTCGCGGAACTCTTCGAGGCCTTCGAGAATGGCGGGTTCGCCACTGCGGCCGTTGTTCATGAGATGGGGAGAGGAGGTGGCAAAGCCGATGCGCTCGATGAGCTTCAGCACGCGCTCACAGGTCTCGGCATCGAGAATGCCCTGCATGCGTGAATAGACGAGGTCCACGGCCATGCCGATGGCGACGGCCTCGCCATGTGAAACGGCGAATTTGGAAATCTGCTCCAGCTTGTGCGCGGCCCAGTGTCCAAAGTCCAGCGGACGGGCCGAGCCCAGTTCATAGGGATCGCCCCCGGTGGCGATGTGCTCGACATGAAGTTCGGCGCTGCGCTGGATGATCTGTTCCAGCGCTTCCTGCTTCAATGCGGCAAGATCACCGGCCATGGCTTCGATCTGCTCGAAAAAAGCACGGTCACGAATGAGCGAGACTTTGATCGCCTCGATGATGCCGTTGCGGCGCTCACGTGCGGGGAGTGATTCGAGGAAGGCGAAGTCATTCACGACCGCAAAGGGCACCGTGAAACTGCCGATCCAGTTTTTCTTCCCAAAGTAGTTCACGCCGTTCTTCACGCCGACCCCGCCATCTCCTTGGCTGAGGGTGGTGGTGGGAAAACGCACGTGGCGGATGCCGCGATGTGCGGTGGAGGCTGCAAAGCAAACAAGATCCAGTGCCGCACCGCCACCCACGACGAAAACGTAGCTGTGCCGGTCCAAAGCGGCTTCATTGATGGCATCCCAGCAGCATTCGACGAGCCTGAAATCATTTTTGCACGACTCGCCGCCGGGGATGACGATGGGGTCGTCCACCATGGTGAAGGTGTCCGCATGCACCTGGCCGTAGGCCATGATGTCGTCGATCAGATCCCGATTGGCGGTGGCGACGGCTGCATCCACAAACACGAGCACTCGCGGGAGCTTGTGAGGCTGGTCGAGGTGGAGAAGATCACGAATGGTGTGGTTCCGAGGCGCGAAGACTTCTCTCGTGAACAAGATTCGGTGGGTGTGCTCTAGCCTGATTGTTTTCTCTAACATTAAAAGGGGGGCCTCCTTTGGCTCTGACCGGGGTTGAGGTCAAAGGGAAAGGGCAAACGCGCGACGAATGCGCTTTCTAACTGACAGTGCTGCTTTCGCAGCAGCTACAGCGTTTTTTTCACCTCTCACTCTGTCCTGCAGGCAGCCAGCCCCCCTGTCCGGGCACCCATGGAAATAGCCTGCTGGGGTGATTGAGAAGCATCCCCAGCGTCTTCAACATATAGGCGGCCATGAAAACCCTGCCTTCGAATCCACCACCCGGTTATGACATCATCCGTCATGGCCTCCGGTGATGGAGGTTGCAGCGCTGCTCAGAAATCAAAGCCCGGGAATGCCTGGGAGAATAAACCAGCCGCAGCAGTGACCTTTCCGCCTCCACTTCGATTCCTGATCCCCGCGCTGCTGCTGGCGCTGGGGCTCGTGTCCACCTGGCTGGATTATGAGCTGGACTTGGCCAATGACCTGGAACGCGATTTTAATGACATGACCACCCAGGCGGAGGCAACAGGCACCCGCCTGACAGCGCTGGCCCGGCAGCATCTGGCGCGTGGGGAGATCAAAGCCCTCAGTGACGGCCTCTCCGACTGGAAACATGAGCCATGGCTGACGATGGCCTCCGTGGTCGATGAGCAGGGGAAGGTGCTCGCGAGTTCATCCGCCCAGTGGGAGGGACGGTCAGCCGAGGACACACCTGCTGCCACCGCCTGGAAACGGGCCAGGAAGGACGCCGGCAAGGTCATGGAATCTGCCACCATGAATGATGGCGACGTCATTGTGCTGGCGGCGTTTCCCATCGAGATCTCCGCACAGAACCGCGAATGGCTGCTGCTGGTCTATGACCGTGCCAACGCAGTCGCGCATGCGCATCTGGATGCGCGGCAGAGGGTGGCCTGGTCTTCTGCGGTGATAGCACTCATGTGCCTCTGCCTGTGGGCCACCCTGCACTTCGGCGTGGCGGCCCGGCTGGAACGGCTGGCACGTTCCGTCCGGGAGTTCGGTGAAGGCCGGACGATCAGCATCGACGCAGTGAAAGGCGGTGACGAAGTGCATGAGCTCTCGCAAGCCTTCCGTAAAATGACCCAGCGCCTGGCGGATCGTGAACGCGAACGCGCGGAGCTGGAGCGCGCGGTGATTGACTCGGCTGAAAATGAGCGCCGCCGCATCGGGCATGAGCTGCATGACGGCATCGGCCAGCAGCTCACCGCCGTGCTGATGTCCATCAATGGCCTGCATGAGGAGCTGCAGGCCACAGCCCCCACCTTTGCGGACCACGCGCAGCATGCCAGCGAGAGCCTGCGAGAAACGCTGGCTGAAGTGCGCGCGCTGTCCCACGGACTGGCGCCGGTGCCATTGTGGAAACAGGGCCTCCAGCATGCCCTGCAGGCGCTGGCGGACACCACCACGCGCAGCTCTGGCGTGCGCTGCGTGTTTGAATGCCCGGACAACATCACGGTGACCAATGAGGCGACGGCCAGCAATCTCTACCGCATCACCCAAGAGGCGGTAAACAATGCGCTGAAGCACGCGGACTCCGGAGAGATCCGCATCGGACTGGAGTGTCGTGAGGGCTTTCTGGTGCTGGAGATCGATGATGACGGCTGCGGCCTGCCAGAGACTCCCGCTGAAGGCTGCGGCATCGGCTTTCGCATCATGCAGCATCGCACAGAGATGATGGGCGGCAGGATGGAGCACGGCGCTCCGCCCGCCGGGGGCACCCGCATCGCCGTGCATATTCCCAACCTCCCATGACAACCTTCGATTCCAGCACCAAAACCTGCCGGCTCCTGCTGGTGGACGACCACCCGGCCGTGATCAACGGCTATCGCTTCATGCTGCAGGCCTATCCCAGCTTTGAAATCTGCGGCACAGCGGCCAATGAGTCCGAGGCCCTGGCGCTGGTGGCCAAAGAAAAACCCGACCTGCTCATCACCGACCTCAACATGCCGGGCCGCGGGGGTCTTGAACTCATCAAAGATCTCGCCGCCCTGCATCCTGGGCTGAAAATCATCGTCAGTTCCATGCATGATGAGATGCTGTGCGCCGCGCGTGCGCTGCGCGCCGGAGCCAGCGGCTACGTGGGCAAGGACAGCCCCGGCAATGCGCTGATGGACGCCATCCACAAGGTGCTCGATGGCGGTGTCTATGTGAGCGAGCGGCTGGCCGCACACCTCGCCGCCTCCTTTGCATCCCCCCGGCCACGTGGATCGACTGAGTCACCGCTGACCAAGCTGAGTGATCGCGAGTTTCAGGTCTTCGAACTCTTTGGTCATGGCCAGACCGCCAAGGAAATCGCGGCGCAGCTTCATCTGAGCCCGAAGACCGTTTCGGTCCATCGGGATCACATCAAAGAAAAAATGGGCTTTCTCACGAGTGCGGAAATGATCCGGCAGGCGGTGCGCTGGGTGGAGACGCAGCGTGATGTGCTCAAGTAAAGAATCATTCACGAAGCTAGGCCCGCAGCCTAAACGTGAACGGCACCAGCACGGATAGCGGAACTTCTGCGTGCCCCCATGGTATGTTGTTCGTCAACCGCCGATCCGGCTCCCGACAACCATGAAATCGTCGCGCAACCACTCCCAAAGCTGGGCCCCAGGCAGCACCGCCGTTCACTCGACTTTTTCCGATGTGCATCAGCACCTGTATGACAATCCGCCTTTCGTCGATAAAAGGACGCATAGCCCTCAGAAAACCGAGCCAAAGGCCGCCCCCCGGCAACAGCCCAAAGCGAAGGTTTTGTTTAAATTCTTTGATGGCTTGTCCTTGCTAGAATCGTGAACTTCAGGCGTTCACCGAACCGTAATCTTTGCCTGAATGAAAAGCCCCCATCGAATCGTCATCGTGGATAGTGATCCCGCCCATTCCGCAGACTTTTGCGCCGTGCTGGAATCGCAGTCTGATCTCACCCTGGCAGCCGCAGTGACCTGCGCCTCCTGCTCATTCGCGGCGGTCTCAGAGCACAGACCTGATCTGGTGCTGCTCAGCCTGAGCATGCCGGATCATCGTATCCTGGAGCTGGTGAAAGACCTCCAAGGGCTGCATGCAGGCCTGAAGCTGCTCATTGTCTCCAGCCACGATCAGGAGCTTGAAGCCGGGCGCGTCCTGCGGGCCGGAGCCCATGGCTGCGTGATGACCAGCACCAGCACTGCCACCAAGCTTGAGGCGGTGCGCCAGGTGCTGGCCGGCAGGCATTGCTTCAGCCCGTCCGTGTCCATCCCGCCCCTCCACTGGATGAACGCCACGGTCGCGCTGTGATGGTTTCATGCCCCGCTCCATAAAACAAGTTGCGGAAACTGGCGGTGCTTCGTTGTATCGGGCAGCACATGAAAAAAGATGTCCTGAACCACCTCTACAAACTGGTCGCACCGCATCGCGGCAGGTTTTTGATGGTGGCGTTCATCACTTTGCTGAGCACCGGCGCAGGGCTCATTGAGCCGCTGA
The DNA here is from genome assembly GCA_025360015.1 of Verrucomicrobiota bacterium. Taxonomy (GTDB): domain Bacteria; phylum Verrucomicrobiota; class Verrucomicrobiia; order Verrucomicrobiales; family Verrucomicrobiaceae; genus Prosthecobacter. The sequence continues at coordinate 124,115 of JANYCZ010000079.1, forward strand.
TCTACCGCGAAGCGATCAATGACATCACGGGGCTCTTCGTCAAAAGAGCGCATGACAAAGCCAAGGTCGAGGCGGGAGAGGCCATTGAAACAGGTGACAGCCCGCTGGAGGATTTCCTCCATCGGAAAATCCAGGCCACGCACGAAAACCACGCCACGCCGGCACCAGCGACGGTCAAGACTCACGAGAAAAAGCCGCACACCACTGGACACGTGGCCGAGCGTACGCCGGGCGAAGCGGTCAATACGTTGATCTACGCCGTGCTGCTGATGCTGGGCGTCAATGTGGTCAGCTACATCCTGTGGTTGTATGCCGAAAATAAAAAGGCCAGGCTCGACTGTGACATTGAGCAGGAGTTCATTCAGGGAGCTTTTGCGCATGTACTGCGGCTGCCACTGGGGTTTTTTGGCAAACGCGCTCCAGCCGCCATCGCCAAACAGATCGATCAAAGTGAAGAAGTGAGCGCGATTGTGGGGGCGTTCTCACAGCAGATCCTGCCGGAGATCATCAGCCTCATCGGCATCATGGCCATCATGTTCTATCAGAACACGACACTGGCCTTCATCGCCGTGTCCTTGATTCCGGTTTATCTGATCATCGCCTGGCGCTCCTCACAGAAGCTCGAAACCGGACTCAACACCTACTACGAGCGCTGGGAGGATGTCAGCGCGCGCATTTCCACCGCGCTCGAAGGCATCAAAACGGTGAAGCTCAGCGGGGCCGAGGGGCGCGAGGTGGAGGAGTACCGCCGCATCTCCAGCAGCGCGTATGACAACTACGTGGATCGCAGCAGGCTCTCTAACAAGTTCGCTTTTTGGGAGGGAGTGCTCAGCCATCTGGCCACGGCCATGGTCCTCGGCTGCGGCGGCTATCTGGCGCTCGTCCACAAGCTGACGCCGGGAGATGTGGTGATGTTTGTTGCCTATCTGGACCGGTTGTATTCACCCATCGACGAGCTGTGCAGCCTGTGGGTAAACACTCAGCAGCACATCGCCTCCATCTCACGCGCGTTCCGGCTGCTGGAAAACAAGACCGGAGAGAAAGCCGGCAAGCCGCTGCTGATTGAAAATGGCAAGGTGGAGTTCAAAGACGTGAGCTTTGCTTACGTCGAGGATCATCAGGTGTTGAAGTCTCTCTCGATGGTGTTCGAGCCCGGCAAAATCACCGCGATCGTGGGGGGCAGCGGCGCTGGCAAAACCACGGCGGTGGATCTCCTGCTCAAGCTGTATGAACCCCAGCAGGGCGAGGTCCTCATCGACGGGCAGGAACTTAGCACACTGGACTCTTCCAGCCTGCGCGGCCACATCGGCATGGTGGCGGCGGACGGAGCGATCTTCCGCGGCACCCTCGCCTACAACCTGCGCTACAAGAAGCCCGATGCGCCCGATGCCGAGGTCATGAAAGTCGTGGAGCAGGCGGGATTAAAAAACCTGGTGGAACGTCTGCCGAAGGGTCTGCAAACGCAAATCGGCCAGAACGGCATGGGTTTGAGCGTTGGCGAACGGCAGCGCGTGCAGATCGCCCGCGTGCTGCTGAGCCGCCCGAAAATTCTCGTGCTCGACGAGGCGACGGCCAACCTCGACTACAACACCGAGGCGGAGGTGAAGCATGCGATTCATGAGCTGCGCGGCAGTTGCACGATCATCATCATCGCCCATCGCTTCAGCATGGTGCGTGATGCGGACCATGTGTACGTGCTAGGCGGAGGCGGCATTCTTGAACAAGGCACGCCGGAGACTCTGATCGCAGCGGGAGGCTGGTTTGCCGCCTTTGCCCATGCCGTCGAAGAGGAGGAAACTGAAGAAGAGGAAGCCGAGGAGGAGGAAGAGGTTGAATCCGAGGACGAAGAAGCTGAAGATTGAGAGAGGTTGAACGCCATGCCAGAACACCCTGTCTCCCTGACAAAGAAAGCCTGGCCCTACGTTGCCACTCTGAGCAGCGCTTCGGTCATGCTGATGGCCTTCTTCATTCCCTCCATCCAGGACCAGTGGGACCGTTATCAGTCACGCAAGGTGATCGGGCAGTATGTGTCACTGGGAGACGACTTCATGGAGGAGGAGCGCTACGACATGGCGGAGAAGGCCTATGAGAAGGCGTTTGAACTGTCCGTGCAGACCCGCCTTGAAATCGAGATGAAGCGGCTCAAGGCGCGGGTGCATCGCATGAGCCTGCTGGTCGAATGGGGGGCCAAGCCGCCGGAGGATCTGGAGGAGGTGGATTTCCAGCTCCTGCTGCATTTGCAAAAAGGCCATGAGCAGGAAAAGGAGCGCACCTACACGCTGAACAGCTATGCGTCATTTCTCGCCGGCTCCAAGAAGATCAAGGAAGCGGAAGCCGCGCTGACGGAAGCCCTGGGCATGGATCCTGACAGCTCCATGCTGCATCTCAATCTCGGCAATCTGCAGGATCAAGCAGGCAGCAAAGACGAGGCGCTGAAATCTTACCTCAAAGCACTCGAGCTTGATCCCAGCAGCCTGAACGCCCACTACAATCTGGGCCTGCTGTATGTCGAGCTCGGCAGGAATCAGGACGCCAAGAAATCTTTTGAAGCGGCGCTAAAGCTCGCGCCCGATGATGCCGAGACTCAGCAACAGCTCAAGCAGCTCACGAAATAACCGGGGAAACCACCTTGATCCCTTTTACGTGGCCGCCACCCAGCGCTGCCAGAGCCGCAGCAGCGGTGTGAGTGCGACAAAACCTAGCGCGAGCGGCACCGAGACCGTGGCAACCGCGAGCGCATCGACCACGGCAATGCCAGCGAGCAGCCAGCCAACGGCTCTGCCTATGGCGGGGCCGCCTTTGCGCAGGGTGTGTGTCGCATAAGCCACCAGCAGGGCAAACACCGCCAAAACCACAACCTGCAACGGATTGCCGCCGACAGAAGAGAAGCGCATGGCACAGACAACGGCCGGTGTGTAAAGCAGGGCAAAAGCCAGCATGCTGGCGGGGACGGACAGCACGCCGCCTTTATGCTCCAGGCGAGCCGCCAGGGTGATGCCTACGATGTAGCAGCCCAGTGACACGGCATAGGGCAGCACCAACAGGGGGCCGTCGGGCTTGAACGGCACCACCGCAGAGGCCGCCACCAAGTACAGCAGCATCCGGCAGGCCCCCATGATGACGACCGAGCCCGTCCACTGCTTGTGATAGAGATCGTACAGCACAATCCCCCCCACCAGAAATGCCGTAAACTTCGGACTGGCACCCGAGATCGCGGCAATGGTGGCACCAGCCAGAAGCATGACGATGCCGATCACCCATGCCTCGCGCAGGCTTACTTGCCCGGAGGGAATGGGCCGCGCTTTGCGATGCAAGCGATCAAATTTCACATCGGCCGCATCATTCAATATCATGCCCCCGATGTAGAGAAATGAAGCGGCGAGAATGAACCAGCCGAGACGCACATCAAAGAGCGCACCGCCAGCGAGAAGCCACGCCGCCGTGACATTGGTCCAGGCGGTCGGCAGATTGGAAATACGGGCGAGATGTAACCAGGGGCGCATGCGCACAGTGTCGAAACCTGAAGGAGAAATGTCGAACGGTTATTTCAACATGCTGCGGACGAACGGCAGCATGGAGGAGTAGAGCGTGCTGCCGTGAAAGCGGGAGAGCTGCTCACTGACGAGTTCAGCTTCACTGTCCACGTCCGCAGGGAGAAGATCCTCCCGGGTGTTTTCGCCACAGGTGGAGCTCACGCGGACGAAGCAGGAGTCGCAATCACGCCGCACTTCGCCACGCACGCCTTCACCTTCCAACACCAGGCCTTGCAAAGCAGGCCCGGTCTCCTTTTCGATCAATTCCATGCTCAGGCTCGCCTTCAGACGCTGATTGATCCATGCAGCGAGCAGCAGCGCAGTGGTTCGCTGGCCTTTGAGATGGGTGATCTGGATGGTCTGCAGCTTGGCGAGATTCTGGCAGGCGGTGGCGTCCTGAAAGCAACTGGCCAGCGCGGTGCGCATGAAATGTGAGCGCGTCCACGCGAGATCGCGCACGTCAAAGCCGCCTGGCTCGGCGGCCATGGTGGCCAGCAGCACATCAAACTGCCGGGCGGGATAGCTCCACCGTGAGCTATCGATGATCAGCGTGTCAATACGGCTGTAGAGACGCTCTTCAAAATTCTTGGACAGATCCGCCTGCCACCAGACGACGAGCGGCAGATCGGAGTCGAGATGCGCAAAGACGATGTTTTGCACCTGCGCGGCATCCCCGCCTTCGAGTACAAAGCTGATCTGCTCGCTGCAAACGACTTGCTTGCCCTGATACGGACGGCACAGCGCCTGAATCCAGGACCGTGCACGCGGCGGCTGTGCCTCAGGCAAGGCGAGAATGAGCAGGGCACGGCAGGCGTGCTGCGCGGCCACCTCATCGAGCAGATCGTTGTCCGCCATCAACTGGCAGCTGTCCTCGGTATAGATCGCCAGATTGATGAGCGAGGCACGGGTCTTGGCCTCGTCACCTTCCCAAAGCTGCTTCAGCGCACGATCAATGCGCGCGATGGGCGTTTCGAGACCAAGGCGGTCAAGGTCAGAGTCGTTGAGATTGGAAGAGGGCATGGTTGGATTCTTCCCAGATTAGAGCAGACGCCACTCGCGACCGTCGGCGCGCAGCAGGTCATCGGCTTCTTTCGGCCCCCAGCTCCCAGCGGGGTATTCGTGCATGACCGGCGGGCTGTCGGACTTGTGCCAGGCGTTTTCGATTTCATCGATGAACCTCCAGGCGTTTTCGACTTCATCACGACGGGCAAACAAAGTGGCGTCACCTGCCATGGCATCCAGCAGCAGGCGCTCGTAGGCCTCCGGGCTCGCCTTGCCAAAGCTCGACGAATAACGGAAGTCCATCTTCACCTGCTGCATGCTCATGGCCTGTCCCGGCTGCTTGCACAGGATGCGCAGCGCGATCCCCTCATCCGGCTGAATGCGGATGACGAGGGTGTTCTCGCTGTTCCTGAGCATTGAGGAGGTGGCAAACGGCACCTGCGGCGGCTTCTTGAAATGAATGCTGATTTCCGTGGCCTTCTTCGGCAGCTGCTTGCCGACCCGGATGTAAAACGGCACCCCCTGCCAGCGCCAGGTGTCGATCATGAGGCGCAGCGCCACATAGGGCTCTGTGTTGGATTCGGGATTCACTCGATCCTCCTGGCGGTAACCCACGCGCGGCGTTCCATCGACGCTGCCAGCGGTGTATTGGGCGCGGACCACATTCTTGCCCACCGCCTCGGGCCCCACCAGCGGACGCAGGGCACGGATGACCTTCACTTTTTCATCGCGCACGCTGTCGGCGCTGAGATCGGTCGGTGGCTCCATGGCGACGAGAGTGACCAGCTGCAAAAGATGATTCTGCACCATGTCACGCAGCGCACCTGCGGTGTCGTAGTAACCACCACGCCCGCCTTCCATGCCGAGGTTTTCCGCACAGGTGATCTGCACGTTGTCGATGTAACGGCTGTTCCAGTTCGGCTCAAAGATGGAGTTTGCAAAGCGCAGCACCATGATGTTCTGCGCGGTTTCTTTGCCAAGGTAGTGATCAATGCGGTAGGTGTCTTTTTCCGCGAAGGTGGCAGCGACCACGGCATTCAGTTCCTGTGCTGTGGCGAGGTCTTTGCCGAACGGCTTCTCACAGACCACGCGCGCCCATTTGCCCTTGGTGCCTTCATTCAGCCCGGCGGCACGGATCATTTCCAGAATCGGTTTAAAGGCCTCCGGAGCGGCGGCGAGATAAAAGAGGCGGTTGGCAGGGGCGCCACGCTCCGCGTCAAACTGATCGAGCAGTTTGCCCAGAGACTTGTAGCCTTCGAGGTCTTCGAACTCGCTGCGGTGATAGTGAATGCACTGGGAGAAGCTGTTCCAGAGTTCGTCATTGTGACCCTGGCGGCTGTTCTGGCGGTTCCCTTCCTCCAGCTCCTTGCGGAAGCCTTCGTCCGTTTTGTCGCGCCGGGCGAAGCCCACAACCTTGAACTGCGGCGGCAGGTCACCGGCGGCGGCGATGTTGTAGATGGCGGGGATCAGCTTGCGATGAGTGAGATCGCCGGTGGCACCAAAGATGACCACGGTGCAGGGTTCCGCGCGGTGGCGGGAGAGCAGAGTCTCTTGAAAGGGATTTTCCAATTCGGGCATGACATTAAAGCAGGGACTACGCCACAAATGCGGCGCTGGACTGCCAGACTACCCCGCCGCTCCGCGATGGCAACTGACGATGCCTCCGCAGCGGTTCTGCTTTGATGAAATGACTTCATGGATGTCATGAATTCCCTTGCGGCAGCATGCACGGTGTCCCCCGCCATGAAACAGGCGTCTCTTTCGCCGAAATTCTCCATGCCTGCTGAGTTTCAAAGGTTTGACAGCAGGGCTCATCCGTTGAGAGTCGCAGGGCAATGAGCAAACCGGCACCTGAGCCAGACATTCCGATCCCGGAAGACGTAAAAAAAGACAAGGGCTTGTGGGAAAAAACCCGCAAAAGCCTGATCGAACGTCTGAACAACTGGGAAGATCAGAAGACCTGGAACGAGTTTTACCAGACCTACTGGCGCCTGATTTTCAGCGTCGGCACCAAGGCGGGCCTCACCCGTGAAGAAGCTTTTGATGTGGTGCAGGAGACGGTCATCGCCATCGCCCGTCAGGTGCAGAAGGGCCAGTACGATCCGCGTGCGGGCTCTTTCAAGGCATGGCTGCTGCAGATGACGCGCTGGCGCATTCTCGACGTCTTTCGCGCCCGCAAGCGCCAGCCTTCCCTGGCCGACCAGGGCAATGCGGACACCGAGGACACCAGCGGACAGGTCATTGACCGCCTCTCCCAGGACAAGGACAACCTGCTGGAAAACATTTGGGACCGTGAATGGCGTGACAACATCACCGCCGCCGCGCTGGAGCGTGTGAAAGCCAAGGTCTCACCCCGGCAGTTTCAAATTTTCGATTGCTACGTGATGAAGGGCTGGGGGGTGAAGAAGACCTCTGAAGCCCTCGGAATCAATGCCGCACAAGTCTATCTGGCCAAGCACCGGGTCGGCGCGCTGGTAAAGAAAGAAGTGCAGGGGCTTGAGAATACGATGCTTTAGTGGGAGACTTCCGGGCGCTCGCCTTGGCCTTCAACCGGTCGTGACCTGCCGCCATCCTTCTTCCACGCCTGCTTCATGATCGATCCAGCCGCCCTGCCCGCCGATCTTCCGCACCCTCCTGAGAGCGCGGATGAAGCCGCCGACATGCCTGCCATGGACCAAGCAGCACTCGATGCCGATTCCTTCGAGATGGATCTGCCACCTCCGCCCATCGCAGTGCCGACGGCTCGGGAAAAGGTCAAGAGTCGCGACAAAAACGGACCGCCCTCCCACCGCGATGACATCGTCATTCCTGATTACACGCTGCTGAAGCGCATCGGCTCCGGAGCCTATGGTGAAGTGTGGCTGGCGCAAAGCGTGACGGGCGCGCTGCGTGCCGTGAAGATCGTCTGGCGTGAGGACTTTGAACTCACGCGCACCTTTCACCGCGAGTTTCAGGGCATCCAGCAGTTCGAGCCGATCTCGCGTGGTCATCCCTGCCTCGTGCACATCCTGCATGTCGGCTGGAATGAAAAGCGCGGCTTCTACTACTGCGTGATGGAACTGGCGGACGACGCCGAAGACGGCGCGCACATCAAGGACGTGAAGACCTACGTGCCGCGCACGCTGACCACGGACATGAAGCGCCACGGCAGGCTGGACCCTTTCTTCTGCCGTGATGCGGGCGTGTACATGGCCGACGCGCTGCACTACATGCACAACCACGGTCTCACGCACCGTGACATCAAGCCCTCGAACATCATCTTCGTAGGCGGGGTGTGCAAGCTGGCGGACATCGGCCTCGTCGCTGCATTTGGAGAGCGCACCTTTGTGGGCACGGAGGGCTTCGTGCCGCCGGAAGGTCCCGGCACACCGCAGGCGGACATCTACAGCCTGGGCAAGGTGCTCTATGAAATGAGCAGCGGCAAAGACCGCATGGAATTTCCCGAAGTGCCGGACAATCTTTCCGACGAGGAGTGGCCCTTCTGGATCGACCTCAATCGTGTGATCTGCCAGGCCTGCGATGCCGATCTGGGTCGGCGCTTTGCCAATGCCTCGGATTTTGCCGAATCCCTGCAGCATGTCGGCAGCATCAGGCCGGAGAGCTTCGTGCGCCGCTTCAGCCGTGCGGCTATCATCACCACGCTGGCCTCTTTCGTCGTGGCGGGCGGTCTGGTGATGGCAAAGCACCAGCGCGACTGGAGCTATGAAATCCCTGTGCCGGTGAAGCCGCTGCCAGTGCTGCCAGCGCGTCCGCAAACACCCACACCGGACAAACCCTGGGAGAACCGGCTCAAGCAATGGTTCACCTACAAGCAGGATCGCCACGTCGCAGATTTGCCGCTGGATGCGAACATGTTCCGCAACTTTCTCCTCGAGGTCAACCGCGCCGCTGAGTACGAAGTGGCTGAGATCACCCTTCCCGACAAGAGCAGGCTTCCCGCCGCTGTGATCCCTGCGACGGACGCGGATGCCTTCTGCGCGTGGATGACCGCCGAAGATCGCCGGAGCGGCCGCCTCGACTCAGATCACGAATATGCATGGCGTGCGATGGGCATCCCGCAAACACCGGGCAGCTCCAAACCCAAGCCCGGCCACAGCGCGATTCGTTGCGAGATCGTGACTGTGAAGTTTGGCAGCCTGAAGCTCGCCAGCACGCCTGCGGGAGCGCAGGTCTTTGATGGCGAGCGCCTCATGGGCCGCACCCCTCTCGCCCTGCCCAAGGTGCGCGCAGAAACCTTCAGCTATGAAATCATTCTGCCCGGCTACAAGCCTGAGTTGGCCAGCGGCAAGCTCAAGGAAGGGCAGAGCATCAACTTCAATCTGCGTCTGAAAGCCACCGGCTCGGTGGTGTTTGGCAAGCTCTGGCAGAACAGCCTCGGCATCAAGTTTGTGCCTCTTGGCAAAGCCATGCTAGCCAGCACCGAGACACGCCGCAAAGACTTTGCCGAGTTTGCCAAGGCGACCAATCAACCGCCCGTGGAGGGCCGTGTGCTGGATGCCGAGCCCGACCTGCCGGTGAACATGGTCAACCGCTCCGAAGCCGAGCTGTTTTGCCGCTGGCTGACAGACCGCGAGCGTGCGCAGGGGCTGCTGGAACCCGATCAGGAGTATCGTCTGCCCACGGATGATGAGTGGAGCATGGCGGCCTACCTTTCGCGTGAGATCGGGGCCACGCCCTCGGAACGCAGCCTGCGCATTGAAGGCATCTACCCCTGGGGCTTCATCTGGCCGCCACCCGCGAAATCCGGCAATTTCCTGGACAAAAGCGCAGACAAAACCGGCAAGCTCGCCATCCCCAAATACGACGACGGCTTTGCGGGGCCCGCGCCGGTGGGCTCCTTCCGTGCGGATGGCCGGGGTCTGCATGATCTCTCCGGCAATCTCTGGGAATGGGTTTCCGACTCATGGGGTGCCATGCCCGACCAGGGCGTCCTGCGTGGTGGGGCCTACACCACCGCTGAGCGCCAGGAACTGCTGGCCTCCTTCCGCCGCCATGCCACTGCTGCTGACCGCCATCCCGACGCCGGATTCCGCCTGCTGCTCTGGAACATCGGCCAGATGGCGCGTGAGGATGATGATTAAAGCCGCAACTTTTGCGGGAATAAGCAATCTTCGCCGCCTCTCTCACGTATCAGCAAAACAACGCCATGAAACTTCGCCTCGCCCTCCTTTCAGCACTTGCCGTCGCCTTCTGCATCGCCCAGGCAGCGGATCAACCCAAAACCGCCTCCAAATCCATGTCCAAGCCCGAAATCGTGAAGTCAGAAACTGACTGGCAAAAAATGCTCACCCCCGAACAGTTCCAAGTGACCCGCATGCGCGGCACCGAACGTGCCAATGGCGCGGCCTATGAAGAGTTCGAAAAACAGGGAGAGGGCACTTATTACTGCGTGTGCTGCGGCGCGGAGCTCTTCACCTCCAAGGAGAAATTCCATTCCGGCTGCGGCTGGCCTTCCTTCTACGATTCCTCCAAAGCCAAGGGTGTCCTCGAAAAGGTGGACAACAGCCACGGCATGCGCCGCATCGAAACCGTCTGCAAGCGCTGTGACGCCCACCTCGGCCACGTCTTCGAAGGCGAAGGCTACAAAACCCCAACGGACCGCCGCTTCTGCATCAACGGCGTCGCCTTGAAATTTGTGCCCAAAGGCGGCGATGCCCCCAAACTCCTCGAAGTCAGCTCCGCCGCAGTGCAGCAGAAGAAAGGCGAAGTGGCGAAAGAGGGCGGCGTGGAGGTGAAGAAGTAACAGACGTGCGGGCACTTGTGGCCCGCCCAATCTACATCTTTCCCGTCTTCGCGAAGTCGATGATCTTCTGGTCATCGTCCCCTGCCGCCCACGTTACACGGAGGAAATCGGCGGGGTGAAGCTTGTGCTGCTCAAAGAACGCGCGGTCACCGCCGCAGCCGTACATCGTGTCCGGGTCCATCTCGCCATGGAGCTTCGCCCGTGCTTTCACGAGCAAACGTGGCAGCCACGGCATGCCGTCCACTGCCGCCGCTTTGGGTGGGAGCGCACTCGGCGGGACGATTTTCTCGCTGCGCTGGCCATTCTGCACCACGCGGAAGAAATCCCGCCGGACCGCCGCCACCAGCAGGCTCGTCTCCAGCGAGGGCCCCTCGGCACCGTAGCGGCAGTGATCGTCCACGAAGTCGAAAAACTCCTGCGACGTGTAGCCAATGCCGTCCAAAAAGGTCTTGTCAGCCTCCGTGAACCAGTTCACCGCACGGGTGTCGCCCCCTTGGTGCAGTTTGGCGCAGCGCTCGAAGAGTTCGCGAAAAGTCGTGTCCCAGGTTTGATCGTTCATGATGCCCCATGCTAACGGCGGCGCTTTGAACGTCAAATATTCGCGCGCAACCATTCCGCCCCCCGTGGTTTACATTGCGCATGACCCTCGCTAGCATGGCAGACACCCTGCCTGCCTACCTCATGCCCGAACCGGAACGGAACGCTCCCCCCCATGTACCGCAGGCCGCCGCCGACGGTGTGGAGGAGTCTTCCGACCAGGAGAGCGTACGTCTCATGCTCCGCGTCAAAGAGGGGGATGTGAAAGCCTTCGAACGTCTGGTGGAGCTGCATCAGAGCGCCGTCATCGGTACCTGCGCACGCATGCTGAACAATGTGGACGACGCACACGACATCGCGCAGCAGGTCTTTATCCGCGTCTGGCGCAGCGCCCCGCGCTATGAGGTCACCGCCAAGTTCACCACCTGGCTCTTTACCATCACGCGCAATCTCGTCTTCAACGAAACCCGCCGCCGCTCCCGCCGCAAGGAAGTCAGCATGGAGCAGGAGAACGAAGACGACCCGCCGAAGTACTTTACCGATCACAGCACGCCCGGTGCCGATCACATCACCCAGCAGACGGAGCTGGAGCAGGCGCTGGACAAGGCCATCGGCGCGCTGCCGGAGAAGCAGCGCATCGCCGTCGTCATGCGCCGTCATCAGGACCTGCCGTATGAGGACATTTGCGCAGTGCTGAAAATGTCACTGCCAGCGGTGAAGAGCCTGCTCTTCCGCGCCCGCACTGAATTGCGAAAGCATCTGGCTGCGCATCTGGGTGAAGATATAGAGTGAGCCTGCGTCAATTTTTGAAGATTGAAGTTTCTTGGGGCTTACGGCGTACTCTCCGCCCTCACATGAAATCCGTCCTGTTCGCCCTTCTCGCACCCACCCTGCTGCTCGCTGCCCCGAAGCCGCTGTTCAATTCCAAGCTCATCACCAGTTCTACGCCTAACCATAGCGTGGACATTGATGTATCGCTGGACGGTGCCAAGGAGCTCTTCCTCGTCGTCACCGATGGCGGCAACGGCTTCACTGCCGACTGGGCGGACTGGGCCGAGCCACGCCTCATCCTGGCGGATGGAAGTGAAAAAAAGCTCACCGAGATCGAGTGGAAATCTGCGCAGACTGGCTGGAATAGCGTCCGTGTGAACGCGAGCGCCGGGGGTGCAGAGCTGCGCAGTGCGGGCAAGACCATCGAGTATGGCATAGGCACGCATGCGAACAGCATCATCGCTTTCAATCTCCCTCCTGGCGCGAAACGCTTCAAAGCGCGCGGCGTCCTGGATGAAGGCGGCACCAAGCAGGGCAGCGCCAGCGTGGAGTTCCGTGTGTACACGGAAAACCCTGGGCCTATCACCGCGAGCGACAGCAGCTCTCATGATCCGGCGGATGCGGTGGATTCAATCACCGTTCATCCCGAACTCCAGGTGCAGCTCTTCGCCAGCGAACCGATGATGGAGAGTCCTTCCAGCATAGACATCGACGCACGTGGGCGCGTGTGGGTTTGCGAGGTGGTGAACTACCGCAAGCACCTTGGGGAACGCGCCGAAGGCGACCGCATCCTCATCCTCGAAGACACCGATGGCGACGCCAAGGCGGACAAGTCCACCGTCTTCCACCAAGGCCATGATGTGGACAGCGCCCACGGCATCTGCGTTCTGGGCAACAAAGCCCTCATCTCCTGCGGCGATGATGTCTTCTGGCTCATCGACGACAACGGCGATGACAAGGCCGACCGCAAGGAGCTCATGTTCACGAAGATCGGCGGCGCGCAGCACGACCACGGCATCCACGCCTTCCACTTCGGTCCTGATGGCCGCCTCTACTTCAACTTCGGCAACGCCGGCAAACAACTCTGCGACAAAGACGGCAAGCTCATCACCGACATCCACGGTGTGAAATGCACGAACCAGAACAACCGTCCCTATCAGCAAGGCATGGTCTTCCGCTGCGAACTCGATGGCAGCAACGTCGAGATGCTCGCCTGGAACTTCCGTAACAACTGGGAGGTCGCCGTCGATAGCTACGGCACACTGTGGCAGTCCGACAACGACGACGACGGCAACAAAGGCGTACGCATCAACTACGTCATGGAGTTCGGCAACTACGGCTACTCCGACGAAATGACCGGTGCCGGATGGCAGACTCCGCGCCTCGGCTGGGAAAGCGAGATCCCCCTGCGTCATTGGCATCAAAACGATCCCGGCGTCATCCCCAACATGCTGCAAACCGGGGCCGGCAGCCCTACCGGCATGCAGGTCTATGAAGGCGACCTCCTCCCCAGCATCTTCCATGGGCAGCCTATTCATTGCGACGCCGGCCCGAACGTCGTTCGCGCCTACATCACTCAGCCAGATGGCGCTGGGTACAAGGCCGAGATCGTGAACATCCTCGAAGGCGGCAAGGACAAATGGTTCCGCCCCAGCGACGTCGCCGTCGCCCCCGATGGCTCCCTCATCGTCGCCGACTGGTACGACCCCGGCGTCGGCGGCCACGGCATGGGAGATGTGACTCGCGGAAGATTGTTCCGCGTAACGACGAAGGCGGCGGGGAGGTATCAGGTGCCAAGTTTCAAACTGGACACCGTGGAAGGAGCAGTAACCGCATTAAAGTCACCGAATGAAGAGCAGCGTTACCTCGCATGGCAGGCGTTGAAGCAGGTTGGAGCCAAAGCCGAGCCTGCGCTGAAAGCATTGTTTGAAGACAAGAAAGCCATGCCGCAGCATCGCGCACGAGCACTCTGGCTGCTGGCCAAGGAGGGGGACTTGCCAAGTCCCTCCGGTAAAGCGGGAGTTGGCAACTCCCGCTCCTTGATCGAAGCCGCCCTCACCGACACCGACCCCAACCTCCGCATCACTGCCCTTCGTGCTGCCCGTCAGCTGTGGCAGCAGAAGCAGCCTGAGAAGCTGCGTGAAGTCATCGCCAAAATCATCAACGACAAAGACGCCGCCGTTCGTCGCGAGTCAGCGATTGCGCTGAGGTTTGATGGCAGCAGTGAAGCTACTACGTTGTGGGTCGATCTGTGTCTGCGTGCTGACAAACCACACGATAGGTTCATGATGGAGGCTTTAGGCATAGGCGCTGATTTGTTTTGGGATTCCCTTGAGTGGCCTTCGCGGCAGCGATTGTTATCAAATCCAGACGTTCGCTCTCAAGACTGGGGACCTTATGTTTGTTTTGTTCCACGAGGGCGTGACTCAATATGGACGATTAACGACATCAAACGTCTATTGTCCGAACCTCATAAAGACGAGTATGCGGATCTATCGAAAAGTTGGGGCAATCATCCTCAATTAACGTTGCTCCGTTCGCTTCAACTACTTTCCTACAAACACCCCGACGAAGTCTCTGCCGCCGCGCTCACCATCTTCCACAAAGCCGACGCTGAAACAGCCCTCGCAGCCACCTCTCTGCTCTCACGCGACCAGATCAATCAAGACCCGAGTGGCAAAGCCCGCCTCGACTCGCTCCTCAAACCGGTCATCGGCAAACCCGAGTTCATCTCTCTCGTCGAGCGCCTCAACCTCACCGGCTTCGAAAAAGAACTGCTCGACTACATCGTCGCCAATCCCAACGCGCCCGAGTCCGTCAACGCCGCACGCCTCATCGCCGCGAATCGCGATGGCGCGCTGCGTTTCCTCAAAGACGTCGGTGGGGCATCCGCCAAAGCCCTCATCGCCGCACTGGGTCGCGTGAGTGACCGCGCCTCCGTGTCCGTCCTGAATCAAGCCTTCTGGCCGGAGAAGCGCGAGGATGTACGCCACGTCATCATCGACGCCCTCGCCCTCAGCGGCGAAGGCGGACGCTCCATCCTCAAGTGGCAGAGCGAAGGCAAGCTGCCCGCCGCATTCAAAGACCAGGCATCCCTCGCCCTCAGCCGCAGCACCGATGCCAGCGTGCGCGATCAAGCCGCCAAAGAACTCCCCCTCCCTGCCGCGCAAGGTTTGGAAAACTTCCCCAAGCTGCCTGAACTCGTGAAGCTCAAAGGCGACGCAGCCAAAGGTCAGCAGATGTTCATGCAGGCCGGTTGCATTGCCTGCCACCGCGTCAAAGGCCAGTTCATCGACTTCGGCCCTGATCTCTCGCAGATCGGCGCCAAGCTTTCTTCCGAAGGCCTCTTCACCGCCATCCTCTATCCCAGCGCCGCCATTGAGCACAGCTTTGTCGGCCAGCAGGTCACCACCAAGGAAGGGCAGACCGTCACGGGTTATCCTATCAGTGAGACGGATGGGGAACTGACGCTGCGGATTGCTGGCGGAGCGGCCACGCCGGTCAAGAAGTCCAGCATCGTCAAGAAGGAGGAGATGAAGGTGTCACTCATGCCTCCGGGCCTCGCGGGTGCCATTGGTCCTCAGGGTCTCGCGGATCTCGTGGCGTGGCTGCAGACGCTGAAGTAGCAGGGCATCCATCGCGCTGAAACTTTTCCCCTTCCCCGTCGTTTCAGCGCGAATCATGCGCCTGCTTCTTCCCCTTCTCCTCGCCCTTGCTTTTCCTTTGCATGCCCAAAAGGGCGGCAAGAACAAGCCCTTGATCAAGCTGACCGATGTCGAAGTCGCGACGAAGGAGATCGTCTATAAAACGACACCGCAGGGCGAACTGAAGCTCCATGTGTTCTCGCCCAAAGGCGAAGTTCAGGCTGCAGTACTCCGGCCCTGTGCGGTGTTTTTCTTTGGCGGTGGCTGGAAGAACGGCTCCTACCTGCAGTTCGTCCCGCAGGCGGAATACCTGGCCAGCCGTGGCATCGTCGCTATCAGCGCGGATTACCGCATTCTGAACGAGCACAAGACGACACCCGACAAAGCGGTGGAGGATGCCAAGAGCGCCATCCGCTGGGTGCGGGGGCATGCCTCCGAGCTTGGCATTGATCCCACCAAAATCATCGCGGGCGGAGGCTCTGCGGGTGGGCATCTGGCGGCCTGCACCGCGCTAGTGTCAGCCTACGATGCTGAGTCTGACGACAAGACCATCTCCGCCAAACCGAACGCGCTGGTGCTGTTCAATCCGGCCATGAACATCGCCACGCTCTTCAAGCAACGCGACACCGGCGACGGCCCGATGACGCTGGAGATGGCGGAGGCGATCACGCCCAACAAGTTCGTCAGCAAAGACACTCCGCCCTCCATTCTCTTCTTCGGCACCGCCGACAAACTCAAAGCGGGTGGCGACGAGTATGTGAAGAAAGCCACCGAACTCGGGCTCCGCGCTGAGATGTGGTCCGCAGCGGACATGCCACACGGCTTCTTCAACAAGGAGCCGTGGATGCAAGTCACCGCGAAGAAGATGGACGAGTTTCTCGCCTCGCTCGGCTACCTCGGCGGCGAGCCCACGATCAAGCTGCCGGAGAACGCACCCGCGCTGAAGCACGAGAACTGAGCGTGAAAAGTCGCGCGAACTGCGTTTCTTCCACCGCATGCTCACCGACTCCTCTCGCGCCGCCGATTTCCCCAGCCTCCACGGCATTCATTACCTCAACACCGCCGCCGAGAGCATCCCGCCGCTCTGCGTGAACGCGGCAGTGGCGGAATACATGCAGCACAAATCGCTGGGCATGCGCGGTCGTGATTTTCATTTCCCACGCGTCGAAGCCTGCCGCGAGATCACCGCCCGTCACCTTGGCCTCGCCACGGATGAAGTTTCCTTCTGCTCCTGCAGCTCCGAGGCCTACAACCTGCTCGCCAATGCGCTGCAACTCACACCAACGGACGAGGTCGTCGTCACTGATCTCGATTTCCCCGCCGGTGCCACCCCCTGGCTTACCGCTCCCGCAGCCTCACGCCCCGTCACGCGTCTGTGGAAAAATCGCGCGGGCGATTTGGACCTCACCGATCTCGCCGCGCTTCTCAATGAGCGCACCGCACTCGTGCAGGTCAGCCTCGTGAGCTTCTACAACGGCCACCGCATCCCCTTTGCCCCGCTGCGCGACATGATCCGGCAGCACGCACCGCAGGCGGTCATCGCGGTGGATGTCACGCAGGCGCTCGGCCGCGTGGCGCTGGATTGCCAGGACGCGGACATCCTCATCTCCAGCACGCACAAATGGACCCTCGGCATCCACGGCGGTGGCGTCATCGGCATTCCGAAAAAATCCGCTGCGCGGCTCACCACTCAGGCGGGAGGCTGGTATCACATCGCCAACGCCTTTGATGCAGATCGTTTTGAAAGCGCCCGCATCAAGCCCGGCGCGCTCAGTTTCTCCGTGGGCATGCCCAGCTTTGCCGCGCTGTATGCACTGAATGCTTCGCTGCGTTATCTGGATGCCGTGGGCATGGACAAGATCGTTGCGCATGCAGATCCGCTCGTCGCGCTCGTGCATGCCGGATTGAAGGAACTGGGCATCACTGCACTCAGCGCCGCGCAGCCGAAGTGCTCCAGTGGCATCGTCGCTTTCAAGCACGAAAACACCACCGCCATCAACGACGCCCTGCTGGCGCAAAACATCCACGTCATGCACCAGGTGGGCCGCATCCGCATCGCCGTGCATGGGTACAACACTGCCGAGGACATTGAGAAGCTGCTGGCAACGCTGCGCAGCGCGCTCTAAATAGGGCCTGCCTCCGAACCTCACCGCATCTCTTGGACTGGGAATCGCCAAAACTTCTTCTGCTCATCCTGCCCGCAGTCGCTCTGCTGCTGTGGATCGAGTCGCGTTCATCGCATCCCATGTCTGGACTGCGGAAGCGCATGCTGCTCGTCACCCGTGCCATCGGTGTGATACTGGCCATCGCCGCGCTCGCCGGCCCGGCCCGGGTGAAGCAAACGGGCCGCATGGCGCTCGGCATCATCGTCGATGCCAGCCAGAGCATGGGGGAGGAAGGATTGGCGAAATCGCTCGCCGAAGCCGCCCGTGTGCGTTCGGCGCTCGGCAGCGGGATTGATTCTTTTGTGGTGCAACTCGGCTCACAGCCCGAGCTCCTGCCCGCGGGCAGTACGCCCGCCATGCAGGCCGCCTGGCAGAAGAAAAACGGAGGCGACAGCCACTACGCCGCCGCCGTGGAATACGCGGAGGCTTTGTTTCCACCCGGGGCAAGCCGCAACATCCTCCTCATCGGCGACGGTCACGAAACACGCGGCAGCCTGCTGGATGCGGCGCGCGAGGCCGCCGTGTCCGGCATCAAACTGCATGCGCTGCCAGTGGCGGGACCGCGCCTGCCGGACGCACGCCTGCTGTCGCTCACGCCGAATCGCACCCGCTTGTTTGAAGGTGCCAGCCTGAGTTTGAAGGCGATGTTTGAGAGCACCATCGAAGGCACGGGAACCTTGAAGCTCTACGAAAACGGCATCGAGGTGGAGAAGCGCACCGTCACGCTCAAGCCCGGCACCACGCAGGAGGCCGTCTTCAATCGCACGCCTTCCACGCGCAACACCTTCCAATACCGCGCGGTGCTGGAAGGCATCAAGGGCGACACACTGCCAGGCAATGACAGCGCGCTGGCCATCGTGGATGTGCGCGGGCGGTTGCGCCTGCTCTACATCGAATCCGACGCCGCCGAAGGCCGCTACCTCATGCAGGCCATGGAGAAGGAGGGCATCGAACTCGATCTGCGCCAGCCAGGCAATCTCGCGATCACGTTTGAGATGCTGGGTGGCTATGATGGAGTGATTCTTTCTGACGTCCCAGCGCATCAGCTTGGCGAGCCGCTCATGAATGCGCTGCGCGATTACGTCGATAAGCTCGGTGGCGGTCTCATCATGCTCGGCGGACCGGGTTCCTTCGGTGTTGGTGGTTACTATCGCACGCCCATTGAGGAGATGCTGCCCGTGCGGCTCAAGGCACCGGATGAAGAAGAAAAGCAGAGCGCCGCCGTCGCCATCGTGCTGGACCGCTCCGGTTCCATGGCCGGTGAAAAGCTGGAGATGGCCAAGAGCGCCGCCATCGCCACGGCTGAAGTGCTTGGCCATAACGACTCTCTCGGCGTATGGGCGTTTGACTCTGAGGCGCATGTCGTCGCGCCGATGACGCGGCTGACTTCCACGAATGCGGTGTCAGGCCAGATCGCCGCCATCGCCTCCGGTGGTGGCACGAATTTGCAGCCCGCATTTCAACTCGCACGCGAAGCCCTGCTGCGCGCGAAAGCACGCGTGAAGCACATGATCATCCTCACCGATGGTCAGACCGCAGGCGCAGGCTACGAACAACTCGCCACTCAGTGCCGCAACGAGGGCCTCACGATTTCCACCGTCGCCATCGGTGAAGGCTCGCATGTGGCGCTGCTGCAGGCCATCGCCTCAAGCGGCGGCGGGCAGTCGTATTCGACGACGGATGCCAGCAGCATCACGCGGATCTTCACGCAGGACACCCTCATGCACACCGGGCGCATGATCCGTGAGGAGCCCTTCATGCCTGAGCTGAAGGAAAAAGATCCCATCCTCGCCGGCTTTGAAAAGTGGGACTCCCCTACCCTGCTCGGCTACGTGAAGACCACGCGCCGCACTTCAGCGCAGGTGCCGCTGGTCACGGAAACCGGCGATCCCCTGCTCGCGCACTGGCGCTTCGGTCTCGGCAAGGCGACGGCCTTCACTTCGGATGCGAAAAGCCGCTGGGCCTCGCTGTGGATTGCACGCTGGCCCGACTTCGGCCGCTTCTGGTCCCAGGTGCTGCGTGAAACCGCGCGCGCCCCGCAGGGACGGCTCATGGATCTCTCCGCACGCATGGAAGGCGACGACGCTCTCATCAGTGTCGATCTCCTCGCGGATGCCGGCACGCGTGCGAACAACGCCACCGTCAGCGCCGAGGTGTTTCATGTGGCGGCGGATGCACTGGGTGCGCCATTGAAAGCCGTGCAAAAACTCACGCTGCGGCAGGATGCACCCGGCACCTATGCGGCGGATTTCAAACCCACGCAGGCGGGCGTGTATCTCATCCGCGCTCAATTCGGTGCCGAGATGGTCACCACAGGCCTCATTCACAATCCCTCCACCGAGGCCAGCCTGGGTACGGTGAACGAAGAGCTGCTGAGGGAAGCCGTGCGCATCACGGGCGGAGATTACCTCAGTGATGGCAAAGGGCTGCCGAATCTCGAAACAACCAAGGCGGTGCAGTACGAGGAACTTTGGCCTTCGTTGCTGCTGGTGCTGCTGGTGATCTTCCTCATCGACACCGGCATCCGCCGCTGGGAGCACGTGGTGGGTCTGTGGCAGCTGGTGCCGCAGCGCAAGGCGGCTTAATCCAGCAGCGGTTCCACCCGCTCCCGGATCAACGCCACCAGTTCCGGATTCATGAATTCGTAATCGTCAGGGATGTCGAGCACATCGATGCGCAGATCGCGGATGACTTCAGGGAACTGCTCACGCAGCCGCTGCTTGTGCGCATGCTCCATCACCAGCACGCGGTCCGCCCAGCGCAGCAGGTTTTCTGAAACACGGCAGCGCGCCGATGCACTCACACCGGCGCTGCGCACTTCGACACGCGGATCGTTTTGATACACCTTCTCCGCCGTTGGGCTGCGCCATTGGTTGCGGGAGCAGAGGAAGAGAAGGCGCATCACTCAGCTCACTTCTTCACCAGCAAGCTCTTCCCGGTCATCTCGGCCGAGGGCTTCACGCCGAGCATGTCGAGGAGGGTCGGGGCGATGTCGGCGAGCTTGCCGTTGGCGACGGTGTAGCTGTTGGCATCTGCGGCGACGTAGATGCCGTGGACGAGGTTGGTCGTGTGCGCGGTGTTGGGACTACCGTCGGGATTGCGCATCGTCTCGCAGTTGCCGTGATCGGCGGTGATGAAAAGCTTACCGCCGAGCTCGAGGACTTTTTGCACGATGAGGCGCACGGCGAGGTCGATGGTCTCGCAGGCATGGATGCCCGCTTCGACGACGCCGGTGTGGCCGACCATGTCGGGATTGGCGTAGTTCATGATGACGAGGTCGTAGCTTTCCAGACGGCGCATCACTTCAAATGTGAGGTCGGGCGCGCTCATCTGCGGCTTCTTGTCATAGGTGGGCACTTCCTTCGGGCTGATGGCAAGGTAGCGGTCTTCACCCGGATTTGGCTCTTCGACACCGCTGTTGAAGAAGAAGGTCACGTGCGGGTATTTCTCCGTCTCCGCAGCACGGAGCTGGGTCATCCCTGCGGCGGCTACGACCTGGCCGAGGTTGTTGCTCAGGCTCTCGGGGCCAAAGATCACCCGGGCACCGAGGGCGGTGTAGTTCGCGTCATATTCGGTGAGCGTGTAGTAGCCGGTCTTCGGGGTGACTTCGCGGTCAAAACCATCAAAGCCTGCTTTCAGGAAAGCATCGCTGAGCTGGCGGGCGCGGTCGGCGCGGAAGTTGAACCACAGGATGACATCGCCATCGCGGATGCGCTGCTCGTTGGCGTTGGAGAAAATCATGGGCTGCATGAACTCATCCCCGCGCGGGTCTTTCGGATAGGCGGCCTGCACGGCGGCGCTGGGCAGATCGCTGCGGACTTCACCACGGCCGAGGACGATTGCGTCCCAGGCGAGCTTGTTGCGCTCCCAGCGCTTGTCACGGTCCATGGCGTAGTAGCGGCCAATGACGGTGGCGATTTTGGCCCCGCTCGGAGCGAGGTCTTTTTCCAGCTTGGCCATGTAGCCAGCGCCGCCCGTCGGGGAGGTGTCACGGCCATCGGTGATGGCATGGACCATGAGATCGCTCACGCCGGCGGCCTTGGCGGCATTGCAGAGTGCGGCGAGGTGGTCCTGATGCGAATGCACGCCGCCGTCGCTGATGAGGCCGAGGAAATGGAGGCGCTTGCCCTTGGCCTTCTCAAAGGCCTCAACGAGCACTGGCATCGTGGCCAGTTCCCCATCGCGGATGCATTTATTGATGCGGGTGAGGTCCTGATACACCACGCGTCCCGCGCCGAGATTGAGGTGGCCCACTTCGCTGTTGCCCATCTGGCCTTCGGGCAGGCCCACGTCCTCGCCGCTGGCGCTGACGGTACCGCGCGGATAGGTGGAATACAGGTGGTCGTGGAAGGGGGTGTTGGCGAGCAGGGTGGCGTCGCCATTGGCTTCGGCTTGAGCTTTACCGCCGGGATTGATGCCCCAGCCGTCACGGATAATCAGAACAACAGGTTTTTTTGCCATAGCGCCTGCTCCATGCGTCATGACGGGCTGATTATCAAGGGCGAGCAAGACCGGCGCGTCAGAACGTTTGCGCTCCCGGCCGACTCAGGGTATAAAAGGCAGCCTTTCACCGCTCTCGCCGTCATTCCCGCCATGACTCCCGGACTGCCTCCCCCATTCTCCAAGGCCCTCATCGCCACCTTCGCTCTCGCCCTGTCCTCGGCGTCGTTCGACGTGGCGCGTGCGGATGATCAGAAGCCGGGCTTCTTCAAAAAGATCTTCGGCGGTGGCAGCAAGACCGAAACCCCACCGCCCGCACCCGAGCCGGAGAAAAAACCGGCCACCAAGCCGAAGCCAGCGCCGGAAAAGGCCAGCACCAAAAAAACTGAGAGCGGCAAACCACCGCGCGTCATCATCACTACGACCGGCGGCAAGAAGGTGGAGATCGGCAAGAAATCAGCCCCCGCCACGCCTCCCAAGACTGCGGCGAAAACCGAGACGCCCAAGGTGGAGCCGGTCAAGGATGTGACGAAAACCGCCTCAAAAGGCGGCGAATTCAAAGAACTCGACGACGACAAGCCCGCCAGCACCCCGTCAAAGTCCGTCGAAGTCCTGCCCGCCAATGGCGGCTGGGAGATCGTGAAGATCGGCGGGCGTGACTACGTGACGGCCGAGAGCATCCGCAATTTCTACAATCCCGTCTATGGCTTCACCACCTTCCGCACGCAGGGCTCTCATTTCTGGCTCGGCTCCTCCAAGCTCATCCTGAAAGCGCAGATCGGCTCCCAGGAGATGCTGATCAACAACATCAAGTTCATCCTCAGCTTCCCGGTGACGGAGTACAACGGCAAGGTGCTCTTCTCGCGCCTGGATCTGTGCAAGCTCATCGACCCCGTGCTCTACCCCAGCCACATTCAAAACGCCGAGTTCTTCGACACCGTCGTCGTTGATGCCGGCCACGGGGGCCATGACGCCGGTGCGCGCGGTGTTTACGGCTATGAGAAGGACTTCGCCCTGAAGATGGCCATGTCCGTGCGCGCCGCCCTGATGCAGCGCGGCTTCAAGGTGATCCTCACGCGTGCGACGGACACCTTCATCACCCTCGGTGGGCGCGTGGCCATCGCCAACCAGACGCCTAAGAGCATCTTCCTCAGCTTCCACTTCAACTCCGGCGGCGCTGCCGCCACGGGCATTGAAACCTGGGCCCTCACGCCGCAAAGCGCTGCCGCCACGATCAGCCGAGGCGGTGGTTTCAACGTCAACGGCGTCACCGGCAACAAGCAGGACTCCGCCAACATCGCCCTCGCCACCGCCGTGCATGCCAACGTCATCAGCCGCTTCAAGTTTGTCGATCGCGGCATCAAGCGTGCGCAATGGAGCGTGCTCACCGGTTGCAAGCGCCCCGGCATTTTGTTTGAAGGCGGCTTCGTCACCAACGGCGCGGAATGCCAGCTCGTCGCCTCGGAGACCTACCGTCAGCAGGTTTCAGCCGCCATCGGCGATGCCGTGATGAACTACCGCAAGGCGCTGGAGTCAGCGATGGTAGGCAAGAAGTGAGTTTTAAGAAGTTGTGCACTCAAGCCACGCGACAGCGTCGTGGAGTGCGGTGCAGAGATGCACGGCGCAAGCCTGCATCGGCAGCACCGCTTTCGCGGAGTGTTGAACGTTCTCTGGCCTCAGCCTGCTGTCCAGCCTTGTGAAAGCGGCGTCGCACCGAGGCTTGCCGCACGCACTCCAAGACGCTGTCGCGCTCGCGTGAGTGCTGATACCAACGCAACCCCTCTCGCCTTCAAACCTGCGGCAGATTCTCACGCAGCAGCGCGGCCAGCCCCGACGTCTCCGCCAGCGTAAACTCTGCATTCACCTTGGGCTCATGATGGTTCAAAATCCGCACCGTTCTCGGCACGCCTGCATTGATCGCCATTTGAATATCACGATCATGGTCGCCCACGAGCCAGCTTCGGCTCAGATCGAGGCCGTGTTCATCACGTGCTCGAAAAATCATCTCCGCGCTCGGCTTTCGACAGGTGCAGGTGCCTGCGAGGTGGGTGCAGGCGTAGATGCCATCCAGCGCCGCGTCATGCTGCGCCAGCTCTCTCTGCATGCTCGCATGCAAATCGTCTAGATCGCTCTGTCTCATGAGTCCTTTGCCCACGCCCTGCTGACTGGTGACCAGAATGGTCGCATAGCCCCGCGCGCGGCACAGCGCCAAGGCCTCGATGATGCCCGGCGCAAAGTGGAAATCTTCCCAGCGCAGCACGTAGCCGTCTCCCGGGGAGACATTGACGACGCCATCGCGGTCAAAAAACACGGCGGGGCGGAGAGGCGGTGGGGCGGGCATGTGATCGCACGCATAGCCGCTCTACGAGAGCATGGAAACTGCTCTTTGCAGAGGCCAGCCGCCTTATTCCTGAACTGCCTCCGGATACACGGGAAACCCGTGGAAGCATACGTTGTCCCCCATGGGCCGGACAGTGATGTTTTGCAGCTCGATGGACGCTGGCAAAGCGGGACCGGCCAGCGATGGACGGCCGCCCCCGCAGAAGCGCGGGGCGATGTACCAATAGACCTCATCCACGAGCTGATCGCGGAAGGCCTGACCGAGGATGATGCCGCCGCCCTCGATGAGTACGGAGAGGACACCATGCTTGCCCAGCAGAGCCAGCGCTTCGGGCAGGTCCTTGCCATGCATGATGACGGTGCGGTCCTTGAATTCATCCGTGAAAATGTGCGAGTGCTGCGGAAGATCGCCGCTGCGGGTGAGCACGACACGCCAGGGCTGCACCTTGCCGCTGCCTGCACTGCCATCCCGCAGGGTAAGCTGCGGGTTGTCTTGGCGGATCGTCTCGGCACCCACCAAGATGGCGTCCACGCGCATGCGCAGTCTGCGACCATGGGCGCGGGCGGCGTCGTTGGTGATCAGCAAGCCCTCCCCCGGCGGACGGGTGATGCGGCCATCCAGGCTCTGCCCCGCCTTGGCAATCACGTAGGGAATGCCGGTGGTGATCCATTTGGCAAAAGGGCGGATGACCGCGCTGCACTCGGCCTCCAGCACTCCGGCGGCGACCTCCATGCCAGCGGACATCAGAATGCTGCGGGACTGCTCGCGGTGGCTGGGGTTGGGATCGTGCGCGCCGAAGACGACGCGCTTGATGCCGGCGGCCTTGATCGCGTCCGTGCAGGGCGGCGTGCGGCCATGCGTGCTGCAGGGCTCCAGTGTGACGTAGATGGTGGAGCCGCGCAGCAGCTTGGGATTCGTCTTTTGCGCATCGCGGATGGCCTCCACCTCGGCATGCGGATCGCCCGCCTTGTGGTGATAGCCGCGCCCGATGACTTTCTCCTGCGCCACGATGACGGCCCCTACAGGTGGATTGGGGCTGGTGAGACCGGCACCGAGCTGCGCCTGGTCCAGAGCGAGGTGCATCCAGTGTTGATCGGGTGTTTCTTTGTGAGCGATGGGTGGCGGCATGCGGGAGCCAAATGATAAACGGCGAAACGAAGCTGAGAAGCAATAAGAGTGTCACACAATGGGACTGGCCTGTGATCTGAAAATTTTTTGTACTCGCCGTCCCAGACACGCTGGCGTTAGTTCCCTACCGCCGATGAAACTCTCTGAGAAAGCCCTGCTCTACCGCGAACTGGCCAAGCTGGTGGGGGCAAACTTTCATCTGGATCGCTCGCTGGAGATGCTGCTCAAGCAGCAGCCGTCCCACGCGCGCCGTGCCTGGTTGCAGGGACTGCAGCTCGGCCTGAAGGAAGGCAAAAGCATCGCCGCCTCCATCACTGAGCATTGCGGCGCGTTTTCAGATGCGCTGGAGTTTGCGCTCATCGATGCGGGGGAGCGTAGCGGCCGCCTGGGGGATGCTTTCAGCCATCTGTCGCGCTACTTTGAAGCCTGGCACATGGCGGTGAAGCAGGCCATCGGGGCCATGATTTATCCGCTGGTGCTCGCGCATCTGGGCATCGTGCTGCCGGAACTGCCGACCATGGTCACGGCGACGATGGAGGACAAACCTTACTCGCTGGGGGGCATCTTCATGCCGCTGGCCATCCTCTGGCTGATCCTGCTGTCCCTCTTCCTTCTCTGGCGCTGGCTGTCGCGGCTGGGCGCGGAATCCCCAGGGGTGGACCGCTGGCTGGGGCGTCTGCCGCTGATAGGCAGTGTGCGCCGACACTGGGCGCTGGCGCGTTTTTCCCAGGTGTTTCATGCCAGCCTGCTGGCCTCCATGCGGATGACGGAGTGCATGCAGCTCGCGGGCAGCGCCTCCCACAGCGGCCTGCTGCGCTATGCGGCGCGGGATGCGGCCCAGCGCATCGCAGCGGGAGAAACCATCGCCGGAGCCATGGCGGACGTGCATGGCTTTCCCCTCGTGTTTGTGCATGGCGTCGCCACGGCGGAGGAAGTCGGCACGCTGGATCACGAAATGAACAGCTGGGCTGCTGCGGAGACCATCGAAGCAGGTGATGCCGTGCAGCGCGCCGCGCAGTGGCTGCCCAAGATCGCCTACGCCATCGTCGTCCTCTATGTGGCCTACCGCATCATGACCATGATGAGCGGCTTTTACGGCGGCATGATGCAGCAGATGGACCAGCTTTGAGGGCCGCGCCGCGGGCACGGCTTTCAGAGGCAAATATTCTTGTGGGAGGATGGAAAGTGCTTTACGGCATGCCCTAAATGTGTTTTCTGTTCGCCCGAACAGCTTTTTATCCAACACTGAACACTACCGATTATGGCCAGAGCCCCCAAAGACACCTCCGAAACTTCCGCTGCCAAACCCGACAAGCTCGCCGAAGCGCGCGGCCGCAATCTCGATCTGGCCATCCAGCAGATCCAAAAAGACTACGGTGAAGGCGCCATCCTCCGCATGGGCGGCGAAGGGCTGAAGTCCGACATCAGCGTCATCCCCACCGGCAATCTGCTCATCGACCAGGCGCTCGGCACCGGCGGCTTCCCCCGTGGCCGCGTGGTGGAAATCTACGGCCCGGAATCCTCCGGTAAAACCACCCTCACCCTCACCGTCATCGCCCAGGCACAGAAGGCCGGTGGTCTGGCTGCTTTCATCGATGTCGAGCATGCGCTCGATCCCGCCTACGCCCGCCGCCTTGGCGTCAAGATGGACGAACTGCTCGTCTCGCAGCCCAGTTCCGGTGAAGAAGCCCTGCGCATCTGCGAAACACTCGTCCGCTCCAATGCTCTCGACGTCATCGTCATCGACTCCGTGGCCGCGCTCGTCACCCGTCAGGAACTCGAAGGCGAAATCGGCGACTCCACCGTCGGTGCCCAGGCCCGCCTCATGAGCGCCGCGCTGCGCAAGCTGACGGCCATCATCGCCAAAGCGCGCACCTGCTGCATCTTCACCAACCAGATTCGTGAAAAGATCGGCGTCATGTTCGGCAACCCCGAAACCACCCCTGGTGGCAAGGCCCTCAAGTTCTACGCCAGCGTGCGCGTGGACATCCGCCGCATCGGCGCGATCAAAACCACCGACGGCACTGTCACCGGCAACCGCACCAAGGTCAAAATCGTGAAGAACAAGCTCGCCCCGCCTTACACCGAGGCCGAGTTCGACATCATGTACAACGAGGGCATCTCCAATGTCGGCTCGCTGCTGGATCTCGCGATGGATTTTGAAATTCTGCAAAAACGCGGCTCATGGATCAGCTACAAGGGCACCCAGCTCGCTCAAGGACGCGACGCCGCCAAGGAAGTCCTGCGCAACGATACCACCGTCTATGCCGAGATCGAGGCCGCCGTGAAGGCCAAGCAGGCAGAAAAAGCCGCCGGGTCAGAGAAAGGGTCCGCTGCCAAAGGTGCCCCCCCCGCTGACTCCGCCGAGGAAGAGTAACCGCGTCCAGGCGTGGGGCGTATCAGAACGCCCCACGTTCCCTGCCTTCGGCGTTTGACTTTTCCCGCCCCGTGCGCCTCTTTTCGCGGTCACTCCGCGAATCGTATGGCTAAACACGGCCAGCAACAGCAGGAAACCTCCGCACACGAAAAACATTCGGGCTGCGGTGGCAGGCAGGCTGTTGTCGAGCTCTGTGAAATCACCTCCTGCGGGCTCGTTTTCTGGTCACGCCAGCGTTTCGACATCGGCGCTGAAGTTCAGGTGCGCATCAAACGTTCCGCACTCACGCCCGCGATGCTTGCCATGACGGCTTCAAATTCGAAGTGGGTCATGCTGAAGTGCCTCGTGGTGGCCGGTTCGCCGCAACGGCGTGCGGACGGCTCTTCCGGCTTCGAAGTCTCGCTGCTGGTGGTGCAGGCCGCAGAAGACAACTCACTCACGTCTAAAATCCAGTCCAAGATGCGCTGGTTCGCACCGCCACTGCGCGGTCTTCGCCGCTTTGGCCTGAACTGAAGCCCGTCAGGCAAGCTCAATGCCGAAGAAGTCCAGCATCACCTGACGATAGACACGCCGCTTGAATTTCGGCACCCAGTCCATCTGAAATTCCGCCGGTTGGATCCACTTGAAACCCGCGAACTCGCGGTGCGTGGCGTCGAGATTAAAATCGGTGTCCGCGCCATTGAAGCGGCACAAAAAGTAAGCCTGCTCTTGGCCGCCGTAGAAGCCGTATTTCAGCCGTCCCTTTGAAAACGCATAGCGGTAGCCGTCCCGCCGCTGGATGATTTGCAGCAATTCACGCTTCACGCCGATCTCTTCCTCCAACTCGCGAAACAACGCCGTCTCCGCGTCCTCGCCTTCATCAATGCCGCCTTGGGGAAACTGCCAGGCGTTTTTGATGTGGATGCGCTCCGCCACAAAGATATCGCCGTTATCGCGCTGCAGAATCGCGGCAACGTTTGGGCGGTAAACGATGGCTTCGGCCGGGATCATAGACCGGAAGGATGGCGCATGGTGTAGCCCTTGGTAGGGCGTGAGCGGCTGCTCCAGCGCGGTCCATCGCTGTCCGCATCGCTGTAACCTGTGTCCAGCCGCAGCCCGGCGACTTCCATAAACACATGCCCCTTGCGGGAATAGACCGTGATCCATTTGCCGTGGCCACTGCTCCCAAAGCTACGGAAAGCCCCGGACACCGTCGGCGCAGCCAGCGCGCCTGCGGCGTGCAGCACGTACGAGGTCGTGCCGGAGCAGTCATAGGCGCTGTCTTCAAAGTGCTTGTGACCACCGCCCCGGCGATAGGGCTTGGTGCAGATGTGATTGCCGGCGGAGATGGCCCGCAGCACGGCCGCAGGGGCATTGGCCGGTGGCACGGCCCTGCCTCCGATGAGCACTGCCGTCCTCCCCGGTGCATACTTGTACTCCCAGCGCGCTCCGGCGCTGGAGCCGCCGCCGCATTGGCAGAGCAGGACACAAAGGGACAGGGACATCGAAAGTAAAAGAAAGCGCATCATCCGTGCCATCGTATTCAGCGCGCTTGAAATGACAAGGCACGCAACGCTGCCTTGCCTTGTTTTCAAAAACCCGCCAGAATCCCGCCCAACCCATGATCAAAAAACTCGTCGCTCCCTTGATGCTGGCCGCCGCTGCCTGCGTCGTGGCCTTTTCCGCCCCCGCCTCCAAGCACAAGATCCTCTTCTTCTCGAAATCCAGCGGCTTTGAGCACAGCGTCATCTCCTGGAAAAACGGCCAGCCCAGCTATGCGGAAAAAGTGTTGCTGGAGCTCGGCGCGAAGAACGGCTGGGAGTTCGAATTTTCCAAGGACGGCTCCAAGTTCAGCAAGGACTACCTCGCCCAGTTTGACGCCGTCTTCTTCTACACCACAGGAGACCTCTGCAGCGAAGGCACCGACAAGCAACCGCCCATGTCAAAGGAAGGCAAGCAGGCGCTGTTCGACTACGTCAAAAGCGGCAAGGGCTTCATCGGCACGCATTCCGCCAGCGACACCTTCCACACCGACAACGAGGCTCTGAAAGGCCCTGAGCGTTACCTGAACCACGGCGAGAAGGCGGACGCCTACGTGCACTTCCTCGGCGCTGAGTTCATCAAGCATGGCAAGCAGCAGGACGCCAAGAACACCGTCACCGACGCCAAGTTCCCCGGCTTCGAAAAAGTGAGCCCGACCTACGGTTTCATGGAGGAGTGGTACTCGCTCAAGGACTTCAATTCCGACATCCACGTGCTCAGCGTGATCGACGCCCCCGCCATGGAAGGCAAGGAGTACGAGCGCCCCGCCTATCCCAGCACCTGGGCGCGCAAGGAAGGTGCCGGCCGCGTGTGGTACACCGCCATGGGCCACCGCGAAGACGTCTGGACCAATCCGACCTTCCAGGAAATCCTCATTGGCGGCGTGAAGTGGGCGCTGGGTGATGTGCAGGCCGACGTACCACCCAATCTCAAGGAGACCGCGCCAGGAGCGATGACCAATCCTCCCTACGTCGCCTCTCCACCGCCAAAGCCTGCAAAACCGGCCGCCAAGTAGTCCTACAGATTTTAAAACCACGAATGCAGCACGAATGACTGTACAGAACTCCGTTCTGATTCTTCATTAGTGAACGTTAGTGTCCATTAGTGGTTAAAAAAATCCGGCTCTCCACTCCCTCTTCCAACCACCATGCCCAAGCCCCTCCAAATCCTCATCTGGATCGCCATCTCCCTGCTCGGAGCTGGCTCAGTCGCATTCTCCGCGTTGCACAAAGGTGAAACCATCAATGCGCTGTGGCTGGTCGTTGCCGGTTTGTGTTCATTCGCAATCGCCTACCGCTTTTACAGCAAGTGGCTCATCACCAAGG
Organism: Verrucomicrobiota bacterium; assembly: GCA_025360015.1. Taxonomy (GTDB): domain Bacteria; phylum Verrucomicrobiota; class Verrucomicrobiia; order Verrucomicrobiales; family Verrucomicrobiaceae; genus Prosthecobacter. The sequence goes on from JANYCZ010000079.1 coordinate 154,642, forward strand.
TGCTTGTGCTCGACAAGCATCGCGCGCCGCCCTCGGTGACGCACAAGGACGGCAAGGACTTTGTGCCGACCAACAAGTGGGTCGTCTTCGGCCACCACTTCGCCGCCATCGCCGGTCCGGGACCGCTCGTGGGCCCGGTGCTCGCAGCGCAGTTTGGTTATCTGCCCGGTATGCTGTGGATCCTCATCGGTGCCACCCTCGGCGGCGGCGTGCATGATGCCATCGTCATGTTTGCCTCCATCCGTCGCGGCGGCAAATCGGTGGGCCAGATGCTCAAGGAAGAGGTCAATCCCCTCGTCGGTTTCGTGGCCATGGTTTCCGTGCTCGCCATCATGACCATCCTCCTCGCCGTGCTCGGCCTCGTCGTGGTGAAGGCGCTCGCCGAGAGCCCTTGGGGCCTGTTCACCATCGTCATGACGATCCCGCTGGCCTTCATCATGGGATTTGGTCACACCATCTTCGGCGTCAGCGTGCGCAACATCACCATCTTCGGCATCGTCGGCCTGCTCGTCAGCGTGTGGGCAGGCAGCAATCTCAAGGCTTGGGGCATCGAGCACTTCTTTGACTACAAAGGCGAGACCATCGCCTGGTCCATCATGATCTACGGCTTTGCCGCCTCCGTGCTGCCGGTGTGGATGCTCCTCGCGCCGCGTGATTATTTGAGCACCTTCATGAAGATCGGCACCGTGGCTGTGCTGGCCGTCGTGGTCATCTGGGTCGCTCCTGATTTGCAGATGCCCAAGCTCACGAAATTCGTGGACGGCAGCGGCCTCGTCTTCCTCGGCGGCGTGTTCCCGTTTGTCTTCATCACCATCGCCTGCGGTGCCATCTCAGGCTTCCATGCGCTCATCTCTTCCGGCACCACGCCCAAGCTCCTCGACAACGAGGCCGACATCCGCAGCGTTGCCTATGGCGCGATGGTCACCGAAATGCTCGTCGCCCTCATGGCCCTCGTCGCCGCCTGCGCGCTGCAACCCGGTGAGTATTTCGCCATCAATGCGGGTATCAACAAGACCATGGCTCCCACCGAAGTCGTTGGCGTCATCACTACCGCCGGGTTCCCCGTCACCGTCGCAGGCATGGAAAAACTGGCCGCTGACATCGGTGAGAAGACCATGTTTGGCCGTGTCGGTGGCGCCCCCACCTTTGCCGTCGGCATGGCGCAGATGTTTGCCCGTGCCTTCGGCCCGGGGTGGATGTCCTTCTGGTATCATTTCGCCATCATGTTTGAGGCGCTCTTCATTCTGACCACCATCGACGCCGGCACGCGCGTGGGCCGTTTCATTTTGCAGGACTTCCTCGCTGGCATCTGGAAGCCGCTGGGCAACACCCGCAGCCTTCCCGCCAACGTCTTCGCCAGCGCCCTGCTTGTCGCCGCCTGGGGTTATTTCCTCTATCAAGGCGTGGTCGATCCCCTCGGCGGCATCAACACCCTCTGGCCGCTGTTTGGCATCGCCAATCAGCTCCTCGCCGTCATCGCCTTCTGCCTCGGCACCACCATCCTCATCAAGATGGGCAAAGCGCGCTACCTCCTCGTCACGGTCATCCCCCTGCTCTTCCTCATGACCGCCACCTTCACCGCCGGCTACATCAAGCTCTTCGACAAAGATCCGCGCATGGGTTTCATCTCCGGTGCCAAGCTCTATGGCGACAAACTCGCCGCCGGTGGCACGCCGGTGGAAATGAAAACCTGGGCCGCCCAGCAGTTCAACTTCACCGTCGATACCGTCGTCACCTCCTTCTTCCTCCTCGCCGTCGCCGTCATCTTCCTCGGCTGCCTGCGCGAATGGATCAAGCTCCTCAGCGGCTCGAAGAAAGTAGTGCTCAATGAAGAGCCGTATGTGGCCCTTCCAGAAGGTGCATAATCAGGTCACGCCCCCGTCTCAGAACCGTGAAACGGGCTGCCAGCCCGTCCACCAGCGCTCTCGCAAGCTCGAGTCAACAGCAGGCAAGCCTACATCGATGATACCGCGTTCGTAACCTTACGAACGCTCTGTCCCCCCACCCGCTAAAACAATTCTCGGGCGAGAAACGGAACATGGTTTCTGCTCAGGGGATGAAAATGAGGTGTCCCCATTTCTCTCCCGCCTCAGAAAAGATCGCGTTACATTTCGCTGGGTCAGAGGCGTCGAGATAGCGACGAGTCATGGCAACCACCTGTTCCTTTTCCTCCTTTTTGACGCTTAGATACATGTGGTAGAATAGAAAGCGTAGCTTATGGCGTCCTGGCGGGGGACCGCTCTTGAAATCAGATATGAATCCAAGAATAGTGTCTCCCTGGAAACACCAAACAGGTGCGTACCCTCCAGTCCCAACCCTTTCAGTCAGCCAGCGTGTCGTCTCGGTGGGCGTTTCAACGGGGGTGTAAAGTCTGTTCTGTAAAAGGCTTTAGCCTTGCGATACACGCCCCATTGGGGGCTGCGCAGTGAGGCGAGCGTAGCGATGCTGAACGCAGCAGCCCCCAATGGGGCGTGCGGCGCTCGGTGGCGAGGGGTGGG
>JANYCZ010000036.1 GCA_025360015.1 Verrucomicrobiota bacterium
GTTGGCACGGCCGTGGCAGCCTCGAAGAAGGGGCGCGCGCACCCCTGTGCCTGCCAAAAAAACGAACCTGCCAGATGCGCTGCAATGCTTGCGCAAGCCCCCTCAGAGGCAGTTTTGCGCCGGGACTTTGGACACCGTTGAAACAGAAAACAGATGCCAGGCATTTAATTGTTGATCAAGTCACATTTTTGCTCACTTTCTGCCATCATGAAATCCACCCCATCCTCTGATCCCCAGCCTTCGCCGCTTGAGGTACAGCTCGTTGGTGTGAATGCGAAAACAGGACTCTATCCCGGCGCGCGGTCATGGTCCGGCGGCAGGCTCCGCATCTTGGGCAAGGGCCCGCTGGAGTCCTACTGCTACCATGTCATGTCCCGCACCTGCGGCGGCGAGGTGTTCTTTGACGATGTCGAAAAAGAAGCCATGCGCCGCGTGATCTGGCGCATGGCGGAGTTCTCCGGCATCAAGATCGTGACTTACTGCCTCATGAGCAATCATTTCCATCTGCTGGCCGAAGTGCCGCATCGGGAGACGTGGTTGCAGCGTTTTGACGGGCCGCAAGGCGAAGCCAAGCTGTTCCAACACCTGCGCACCCTCTACAGCCATGCCTACCTGAGTCTCCTGCGCGATGAACTGGCAGATTTCCGCGCGCGCGGGATGGACGTGCTGGCCGAGCAGAAACTCGACGCGCTCAAAAAGCGCTTCTGCGATCTGTCCTTGTTCGTCAAAGAAGTGAAGGAGCGTTTCAGCCGCTGGTTCAACAAGCGTCGCGGCCGCCGCGGCACCCTATGGATGGACCGCTTCAAAAGCGTCCTCGTGGAAGGCAAGGGCGAGCCTCTGCGCACCATGGCCGCCTACATTGATTTAAACCCCGTACGTGCCGCCCTGGTCAAAGACCCGAAGGACTACCGCTGGTGCGGCTATGCCGAGGCCCTGGGCGGCAGCCGCAGGGCGCAACGAGGTCTGTGCAAGGCACTGAGCAAGCCCGTGGACGGCTGGAAGAGTGTCGGCGCTGCGGCCGCGTATCGCTGCCTGCTGCATGATGAAGGGCGCGAGGTGAAAGACGCGCAGAATGAGAAGGTCGTGAAACGCGGCGTGACCGCAGAATCAGCACGCGCCGTGCTGGCTGAGATAGGCAAGCTCAGCCCCGCAGAACTGGTGCGGCTGCGAGTGCGCTATTTCACTGACGGCGTTGTGCTGGGCAGCAGGGAGTTTGTAGAAGGCATCTTCGAAGCGCAGCGGGAGCAGTTCGATCCGCGACGCAAGCAAGGAGCCAGACGCATCGCAGAATCCGATTCCCCATTTTACACGCTGCGTCAGTTGCGGTTGCATCCCGTGGGCTGATTGCAGGCAAGGCTCTCCACACGCCAGGCATCTTCAGTGAAATGAGAAGACCGCAGACAATAACTTCAAAATCAGATCTCAGCGTTCTCCAATCTTACGGTGTTAGAGTGTTTTAAGTAATAACGTGGACCCACACTGGTGAAAATAGCCAAAGGGCCTCGCGAAGGCGCCAGCAATGTGGCCCGCTCAGTCCTCTGAGCGGTGTCTGGGCAGTCGTGCGCGCTGGGAACAGCTCAGAAGACTGAGCTGGCCATTCTATGCGCCAGCCTCCGGCTCCAAACCTCCACCGGCTATAAAATATTTTAAAATGCCTAGATTGGTTCACTGCTTCCCTCAGTTTGATCACGGGTTCAGCCGCGTAACCTTCAGCCGCAGAAACGCCCGCCCCGTATTCCTGTTGCGAAAGGTCAGAAGATTCGGCGGCACCGGATTGGCCACGCTCACAGCTTCCACATCAGCCGTGCCCCATTGCAAAAGATTCGTCGAGGACTCGATGAAGTACTGCACATCCGCAGCGCTGGGAACATAGCTCAGCGTGAGATAACCATTCACCAGCATCGGCGCAGGCAGCCCCTGGCTGTCCGGAAGCACGGCATTCAGAGCCAGGGCATATTCCAGCAGGTTGGGCACGCCGTCATGATCCCAGTCACCCCCATCCGCCGCCAGCGCAGAGCCCGCAGCATCCCCGAAGCTGGCATAACGCCACTGATCCACCGGCGTCGCCAGCAGCGTGAAACCCGCGCTGACCAGCGCCGTGCTGGCCGTGATGTCCGCGCCCCCTTGCAGCGTGAGCGTGCCCGTATAATTCGCCGCCGCAGAAGCACCGCTCAACGAGATGCGAAACAGCGGCCCAGCATAAATCTCACCCGGCAGCAGAATGCCCGGCACGTTACCAAAGAAGGCGTTGCTCGACAACGCAGTGTCACTCTGCGGATCAGCGGTGAAGGTGGCCGTCAGGTCATTGAGAAACACCTTGTCAGTCGCGCTCGTGTTCGTCAGCGTCCCGCTGAACAGTGCCTCCGCGCCCGCCGAGACCGGCTGTGCTACAGGATTCAGCGACAGCGTCAGCCCGGCAAAAGCCGTCTGACTCCACAGCAGCAGCAGCCATCTCACGGCTCCACCTCCCCAATCGCAAACAGAATGGCATTCGCAATCACATACACCGTGCCGTCCACCCCGATGACAGAAGGTGTGTAGGCCTCGCCAATGCCTGACGTCAGCATCAGCGGCTCGATAAGCGTGTTGGACGTAAAATCCCAGCGATAGACCTTGCCGTCCTCGCTGTGCACAATGGCTGACTTCTTCGCGCTGTCGATGGCCACCGTGTTCACGCACCATTCACGCACTGCGCCCGGCGTGGAAGGATACTCATCATCCGGCGTGGGCCCAATGACCGTGAGAATTTCCTTCATCACGGCCGCTCCGGTGACGCCATCAGTCATCGTGTCATTCGGATCCAGCACCGCCAGCTTGTTCAGTCCATCGCCTCCGACACCCGCGTAGTTGTTGTACTTCGAAAGCAGCAGGTACTTGGAAGCGCCCCGATACGCCGCCACCAGCGACGCAGGTACCACCGAGGGCGTATGGTCCCAGCCAAAAGCCCCCGACGGCTTCGACTGCGTCAGTGTCTTGTCATAGTGCCGCAACCAGCCACGATAATGGTTCACTCCCCACGAGTGCTCAAACACCCCAAAATAAACATCCCCATCAGGCCCGACCATCGGCGAAGCCGTGCCGTCATCCAGCAGCCGCGCATCATCAGTCGGGCTCAGCGCATCCTTGAGCCTTACCTTTCCAGTGGTGGCCAGCGTGCGGCTGTCCAGCATCAGTAGATAACCAAAGCCATTCCCATCCACCACCGCGACATAGAGCGCCTTGTGATTGTTGCTCAAAGCAGGTGCCAGATTGTGCGGCAGCCGCAGCACCGCCGGATCCGCCGCCGCACTCGTCGCGCTCACCCACGAGCCCGTCCCATCCTCCGCAATCCGGGCGATCCCGCTTTGAAGCGCCTGCGTGGTCGCTCCGCTGACCACGAAACCGAAATAAAGATTGCCATAACGGTCTGCCGTGATGGGCGTGTTGATCCGCACATTCGCATCAAAAGTTGCGGAATCCGACACATAGTTGGACATCCCGTAAAAGGCGATTTTGCCCATCGCCCCCGTGCTTTCATCCGGCGTATCCCGGTAGGAAACCGTGCCACCCGCATCCGCATAATACACCCGGTTCTTCGGTGTCAGCGCGATGCCAAAATGCGGCACCCAGTTGTGCGTGGGCAGGGAATAGCCCGTCGGCAGCTGCCATCTCTGGGCTCCCGTTGCACCATCACGCGCCTCGATGCGAAAGCCGTCACCCGCCCCCGTTTTCACCGGCACGATCACCGTGTTCTGCCGCGTGATCAGCGGCGAGCCATAATGCGCGTAGAGCGTGGTGCCGACATACTGCGGCGCCAGATCCACCGGCATCTGCCACAGAATGCGCTGCAATGCCTTGGAACTCACCTGCGACAGCCCCGTGTGCTGCCCATCATGCCCATGCCCGCTCCAGGGCACAGCGATGCTCTGCGCGTGCGCAGCGCAGCCAAGCAGCAGGCTGCAAACAAGCGAGCGATGTAGAAAAGTGATCATCCAGGAGGGTGAAGCTTAGCTCACCAAATTTTCCGGCAAAGGTCAAGGATGGCAATGTTGCGACCCCAAACTTCTCGATTTGTCATTCCTGCCCCCCTCAGCTGCTTTGCAACAACTCAGCCGCAGCGACGTTCAAGGCATTATGAACAAGATGCGTCATCTTACGTCTCTGCTCGTGATGACTATGGCCGCTATGACGACTGCCAAAGCCGTGCCTCCGGCAAATCCCGCTGAGGCAGCCAAGAGCACCCCGGCGAAAGCTCCGGCACCCATGCCGCCGCCGAGCGAGGCGGAACTCCGCGCAGGGATCACCAAGAGCCTTGGTTTTCTGGCCAGGGAAGGGGAGGAATGGATGACCGCTAAAAACTGCAACGGTTGCCATCACCTGCCGGAGCTGCTTTGGAGCCACCGCGAGGCAAAACAGCGTGGATTTGCCGTGGATGCTAAAAAGTACGAGGAATGGCTCGCATGGGCGATCGAACGCGCAACAGATAAACGGCCGGGACTCGAAGAAGCCGCGCTGATGATTTTAGCCCTTCCGGACCGACCCGCACCAGAACTGACAAACCTGCTCGTCGCAGAGCAAAAGCCGGACGGTTCCTGGAACCCCGCCGGGCAGTTCACCGGCCTGCAAAAACGGGGTGCAGGAGATGCGCAGGCCAATACGCTCCGCCTCAATCTGATCGCTCTTGCCACACCCCCGCATGCGATGGCTGAAGCAGATGGCGCGCGCGTCAAGGCTACGGCCATACTGCAAAAGAAAGATGCCCCAACCACCATGGAGTCGCTCGTTTTCCGCACCCTCTATGCCCGCCGCTTTGACAAGCCGGAGGACGCCAAGGCTTTGGTCAAAGACATCGTCAAACGACAGCGTGGCGACGGCGGCTGGAGCTACATCCTCGGCGAAAACATGAGCGACGTTCTTGCCACCGGCCAGGTGCTGTACGTTCTGCAGCAAGATGCCGCTGATGCACCCACTGCGACCGCCATCGCCCGTGCCCAGCATTGGCTGCTTAAGGCCCAGCGCGCCGACGGCAGCTGGCCCATCGACATCACCCATATCAGCCAGAATGACCGTAGCGGATCTGACAAAGCCAAATCCTTCAAAGACGCTACAGGCATCTACACCTATTGGGGCTGTGCTTGGGCAACGATCGGCCTGTTGCAGGGAGTTCCGGTGAAGTAGCGGTCGGCGCTTGCCGCGTGCAAAATCATCGTCTATTTCTCGTGCTTCTATGTCCGCCATCCCCGCCGAATTTCCTGGAGTCACCGCTGTCACGAAAGCGAACGTCTATTTTGACGGCAAAGTCGTCAGCCACAGCATCTTGTTTCCTGATGGCAGCAAAAAGACCCTCGGCCTCATCTACCCCGGTGATTTCCATTTTGGCACCGCCAAGGCCGAGCGCATGGAGATCGTCGCGGGCGACTGCGTGGTGAAGCTCGATGGCAGCGATGCCAAGACCTCCTACACGGGCGGTCAGTACTTCGACGTCCCTGCCAGCAGCGGCTTCGACATCACCATCAGCTCCGGCATTTGCGAGTACATCTGCTCGTTCCTGGATTGATCCGGCTTTAACGGGCAGCATCATCTCTTCACACATTCTTAACTCCGCCTTTGGCGGCATTCACTGGAGGCCGGGGTATTTCCGGTGAACATCACGGCGTCATGAACGACACGACAGACAAGCCCGGCCTTCACAAGCATTCCACCACCACCCTCGTCATCGGGGCGCTGGGGGTGGTCTTTGGGGACATCGGCACCAGCCCGATCTACACGCTCAAGGAATGCTTCAGTCCGCACAGCCCACATCACATTGCTGCGACGCATGCGAACCTGCTGGGTGTCATTTCACTGGTGCTATGGGCGCTGATCGTGCTCGTCTGCATCAAGTACCTCGTCTTCGTGCTGCGTGCGGACAACAAGGGGGAGGGCGGTGTGCTCTCGCTCATGGCGCTGGCCTCGCATGGCATGTCGGAGACGTTGAAACGCCGTTCGGTGATCGTACTGCTCGGCCTGTTTGGCGCAGCGCTACTGTTTGGGGATGGCATCATCACCCCCGCCATTTCCGTGCTCAGCGCCATCGAAGGTCTCAAGGATGGCGGACTGCTCGGCAGCCCGCCGGTGGATGCCGCTGCGGCATTGCTGTGGGAGGACCAGAGAGAGTGGCTCATCATGGGCATCACCATTGTCATCCTGATCGTGCTGTTTTCGGTGCAGTTCCTCGGCACGGCACGGATGGGGCGCTTTTTTGGTCCGATTACCGCCCTGTGGTTTCTCACGCTCGCGGCTCTCGGTGTTTCCCACTTGATTCACGGCCCTGAGATCCTCGCTGCGTTCAATCCGCTGCACGGCTGGCACTTTCTGATCAGCGGCGGGCATAAGTCGTTCGTGATTCTTGGCAGTGTGTTTCTGGCCGTTACTGGGGGTGAGGCGCTGTACGCGGACATGGGCCATTTTGGCGCTGGTCCTATTCGCCGTGCCTGGTTTATACTCGTGCTGCCGGCGCTGGCGCTGAACTACCTCGGCCAGGGGGCGCTGCTTATGAAGCAGCCAGATCTGGCACACGCACCCTTCTTCCAAATGGCTCCCGCATGGGCCACGCTGCCGATGGTGCTGCTCGCCACCGCAGCGACGGTGATCGCCTCGCAGGCGCTCATCACCGGCACCTACTCGCTGACGCTCAGCGCCGTGCAACTTGGCTACCTGCCGCGCATCAGCATTCGCCACACTTCAGAGCATGCCCAGGGGCAGATCTACATCCCCCTGGTGAACTGGCTGCTCATGTTCGCCTGTCTCGCCTTGGTGCTGGCCTTCCGCACCTCCACCAATCTGGCCGCTGCGTATGGCGTGGCCGTGACGATGACCATGCTCATCACCACCTTCCTGTTTTACTTTGCCGCGCGCCATCTCTGGAAGTGGTCCCTGCTCAAGACGGTGCCGCTATGCCTGCTGTTTGGCGTGATCGAACTCGCCTTCCTCAGTGCCAATCTGGTGAAATTTTTCGACGGCGGCTGGTTCCCGATTGTAGTCGGGATCATCATTTTCACGCTCATGACGACCTGGGCCACCGGTCGCCGCCTGGTGCGTGCCTCGATGGAAAAAAGCTCCCTCAGCCAGGAAACCCTCTGCGAAAGCCTCAAGCGCAGCCCACCCGTCACCGTGCCCGGCACCGCCATTTTCCTGGCGAGTACCAAGGGGCGCTCCCCCATTGCGCTGCTGCACAGTCTGAAGCACTACCGTGCTATCCATGAGCGCGTCATCTTCATGACTTTGATCGTCGAAGACGTGCCCTGGGTGCCGCCGAGCCGCCGCGTGGAAGTCGAAAACATTGCCGAAGGTTTCTGGCGTGTGACGGGCCGCTTCGGCTTCATGCAAAAGCCCCATGTGCCGCGCCTGCTGCGCCTGTGCTCCAATCAAGGTCTCGAAGTTACCGCGGAGAAGGCCACCTTCTTCCTTGGCCGCGAAATCATCGTGCCAAGTCCGAAACCGGGCATGGTTAGATGGCGCGAGCACCTCTTTGCGTTTGCCAGCAAAATGGCGCAGCAGCCTGCAACTTACTTCCAGATTCCCTTGGGCCGGGTGATCGAGCTGGGGCAGCAGGTAGAGATTTAAGCCTGCTTTAACGCATTTTTGACGCCGCACGTCCTGCCTTTAACTCGGCAGGATCCGGTGAGCACGCATCTTGGTGGTGGAACAACATCCATCACGCCATGCACGACCTCGTCTACCTCGGCCTCACACTGGCCTTCTTCATCGTCAGCGCGCTTTACGTGCGCTTCTGCGAGCAACTCTAAACCTAACCACCGCCATGGAAACCATCATCGTGGGCGTCATCGCCCTGCTCCTCTTTCTCTACCTCTTCGTGGCCATGATCCGGCCGGAAAAATTCTAATCCCACCACCATGCACTCGACTGACTGGCTTCAATTCGCGCTCTTCATTGGGCTGCTCGCGCTCATCACCAAACCGCTCGGGATCTACCTGACCCAGGTGCTGGATGTGAACGGAAAAACGTGGCTCGATCCCGCGATCGGTCCGCTCGAAAGACTCACCTATGCGCTGATGGGCCTGGACCGCCGCAAGGAGCAGGACTGGAAACAATATACCCTGGCCATGCTGCTCTTCAGCCTGGTGGGCATCGTATTCACCTACCTGATTCTCCGCTATCAGCATCTGCTGCCGTTGAACCCGCAGAACCTGCCAGGGCTCAGCGATCACCTCGCGTTCAACACGGCGGTGAGCTTCACCACCAACACCAACTGGCAGAGCTACGGCGGCGAAAGCACGATGAGCTACTTCTCACAGATGGTCGGGCTGACGATTCATAACTTCACCTCTGCGGCGGTTGGCATCTCCATTGCTGCGGCGCTGGTGCGCGGCATCGCCCGTGCCTCAGCCACCACGCTGGGCAATTTTTGGGTCGATCTGGTGCGCACCACTTACTACCTGCTGCTGCCCATCTGCTTTGTCTTCGCGCTGTTCCTCGTGTCGCAGGGCATCGTCCAGAACTTCAAATCTTACGACACCGCCAAGCTCGTCGAGCCGCAGGCTGTTCAAGTGGCGAAGATGGACGCGAGCAACCAGCCCCTGGTGGATGCCGCTGGCAAGCCGGTGATGGAAGACAAAATCGTCTCCGAGCAAACCATCGTGCAGGGGCCCATGGCCTCGCAGATCGCCATCAAGATGCTTGGCACCAATGGCGGTGGTTATGTGAATGCCAATGCGGCGCATCCCTTCGAGAATCCGACACCGCTTTCGAACTTCGTCCAGATGCTCTCCATCTTCGCCATTGGCAGCGCTCTGACTTACTACCTCGGCCGCATGGTCAAGAACCAGGGGCACGGCTGGGCGGTGTGGGCTGCGATGATGCTGCTCTTTGTGGGCGGGGTGCTCGTGTGCGCCCACTTCGAAGCTGCTGGCAATCCGATCCACCAGGCGCTTGGCGTCGCCACTGCAGACGGTAATATGGAGGGAAAAGAGGTGCGCTTTGGCATCTTTAACTCCTCGCTGTTCGCCACCATCACCACGGCTGCTTCCTGCGGTGCGGTGAACTCGATGCATGACTCCTTCACCGCCATCGGCGGACTTGTGCCGCTGTTCATGATTGAGATGGGCGAAGTCGTCATCGGTGGCGTCGGCGCAGGTCTTTATGGCATGCTCGTCTTTGTCGTGCTCGCGGTCTTCATCGCCGGACTCATGGTGGGCCGCACGCCGGAGTATCTGGGCAAAAAGATCCAGGCTTATGATGTGAAGATGGCCATGCTCTCCCTGCTCGTGCTGTGCATGTCCATTCTGGGCTTCACCGCCTGGGCTTGCGTCAGTGACTGGGGCCTTGCCGGGCTCAACAACGCCGGGCCGCATGGCTTCAGCGAAATCCTCTACGCCTACAGCTCGGCCACCGGCAACAACGGTAGCGCCTTCGCCGGCCTCACGGCGAACCCCGCCAACGGTGATCCGCACTATAACGTCACCCTTGGCCTTGCGATGCTCATCGGCCGCTTCCTCATGATCGTGCCGATCATGGCGCTCGCCGGATCGCTGGTGAAGAAAAAAGTCTCCCCTCCCAGTGCGGGCACCTTCCCAGTCTCGGGTGCCACTTTCACCCTCCTGCTCATCGGCACGGTGGTACTCATTGGAGCGCTCAACTTCCTTCCCGCGCTCGCCCTCGGCCCCATCGTTGAGCACTTCCTCACTGCCGGCGGCAAACTGTTCTAATCGCTGATTCACACCCTTCCCAACTCCAACGCATATGTCTCACAAAGCTCCATCTCTCTTTGACTGGTCCATCGTCGGACCCGCTGTGGGCGACGCTTTCAAAAAGCTCGATCCGCGCCTCATGGTGAAGAATCCAGTGATGTTCGTGACCTTGATCGGCGCAGTGCTGACCACCGTCGGCATCTTCACTGCCAAGGCCGATCACGGCTTCATCATCCAGCTCGCCATCTGGCTATGGTTCACCGTTTTGTTTGCGAACTTTGCCGAGGCCGTCGCTGAAGGCCGTGGCAAGGCTCAGGCCGCCAGCCTGCGTGCCGCACGCAAGGACACGATGGCCCGCCGCTTAAAAAATGGCGTCGAAGCCAGCGTCCCCGCTCCCGCGCTTGAAAAAGGAGATCTGGTCGTTTGCGAAACTGGGGATGTGATCCCCGCGGATGGAGAAGTCGTCGAAGGCATCGCCAGCGTCGATGAGGCTGCCATTACCGGCGAATCCGCACCCGTCATCCGTGAAAGCGGTGGCGACCGCAGCGCCGTCACCGGTGGCACACGCGTCATCAGCGACCGCATCGTCATCCGCATCACCTCGGAGAAGGGCAACACCTTCATTGATCGCATGATCGCGATGGTCGAAGGCGCGAAGCGTCAGAAAACGCCGAATGAAATCGCGCTCACCATTCTGCTCTCCGCGCTGACGCTGATCTTCCTGCTGGTGGTTGTCACGCTGAAGCCCTTCGGCATCTACTCGGCCACGAATTTCTCCACGCCGGTGCTCATCGCACTGCTCGTGTGTTTGATTCCCACCACCATCGGTGGCCTGCTCAGCGCCATCGGCATCAGTGGCATCGATCGCCTCATCCGCCGCAACGTGATGGCCACTTCCGGTCGTGCGGTTGAAGCCGCAGGCGATATCGACGTGCTGCTGCTCGACAAAACCGGCACTATCACCATCGGCAACCGCATGGCGTCCGATTTCCGCCCGGCGCCTGGCATCACTGAGCAAGAACTCGCCGACGCCGCGCAGCTTGCCTCCCTGGCCGATGAAACACCCGAAGGCCGCAGCATCGTGGTGCTGGCCAAAGAGAAGTTCAACATCCGAGGCCGCGAGCTCGCCGCTCCCCACGCCACCTTCATTCCCTTCACCGCACAGACTCGCATGAGCGGTGTTGATCTCGATGGTCGCAGCATTCGCAAAGGCGCGGCGGATTCGATCAAAGCCCACATCGAAAACCTCGGGGGTGTTTATCCGCCGGAAGTTCTCAAGGTGGTGGAAGCCGCCTCCCGGGCCGGACGCACTCCACTCGTCGTTTGCGAAGGCTGCAAGGTGTTCGGAGTCGTCGAACTCAAGGACGTCGTCAAAGGCGGCATCAAGGAGCGCTTTGCCCAGTTGCGCAAAATGGGCATCCGCACCGTCATGATCACTGGGGACAATCCGATGACCGCTGCCGCCATCGCCGCTGAGGCTGGTGTCGATGACTTCATGGCCCAGGCTACGCCCGAAGATAAACTCAAGCGCATCCGTGCCGAGCAGGCTGCCGGACACCTCGTCGCCATGACCGGTGACGGCACCAATGATGCGCCCGCACTTGCCCAGGCCGATGTCGGCGTAGCCATGAACACCGGCACGCAGGCCGCACGGGAGGCCGGGAACATGGTCGATCTCGACAGCAATCCGACCAAGCTCATTGAGATCGTCGAAATTGGCAAGCAGCTCCTCATGACGCGCGGATCGCTGACCACGTTCAGCATCGCCAATGACATCGCGAAATACTTCGCCATCATCCCCGCGATGCTCATGGTCACGTTCCCCGCGATCAGTCCCCTCAACATCATGGGGCTCGTCTCGCCACAGAGCGCCATCCTGAGTGCCATCATCTTCAATGCGCTCATCATCGTCGCCTTGATACCGCTTGCGCTGAAAGGTGTCCAGTATCGCGCGGTTGGCGCAGTCGCCGTGCTCCAGCGCAATCTTCTCATCTACGGCCTCGGCGGCATCATCGTGCCCTTCATCGGCATCAAGGCCATTGACCTCATCATCACCACCCTTCACCTCGCCTAATACTATGAAAGCTCTCTTCTCTGAAATCCGTGGCGCCGTTGTCTCCACCCTCGTTTTCGCCGTTGTTCTTTGTGGTTTTTATCCAGTCGCTGTCTGGGGTGTTTCCCAGCTCGCCTTCAAGCACAAGGCAGATGGCAGCCTCATCGTGGACAAGGATGGCACCGTGCGCGGCTCGAGCTTGCTGGGCCAGGCCTTCACCGGTGAAAAATACTTCCACAGCCGCCCCTCGGCTGCGGGTGTAAATGGCTACGATGGAGCCAGTTCCAGCGGTAGCAATCTCGGCCCCACCTCGCAGAAGCTGAATGATGCGATCAAGGACCGCATCGCCGCCTACCGCAGCGTCGAAGGCCTCAACGACAAAGACGCGGTTCCTGCCGATGCAGTCACCGCTTCAGGCAGTGGCCTCGATCCGCACATCAGCGTGAAGAACGCCGAGCTGCAAGCCGGCCGCATCGCAAAGGCTCGCAATCTTAGCGTGGAGAAGGTCAAGGAACTCATCGCCGCCAGCACCAGCAAGCCTGACCTCGGCATTCTAGGAGATGCCAGTGTGAATGTGCTCGAACTGAACCTCGCGCTTGATGCTGCCAAGTAGCTCAGCTTCACCGACGGCCTCCGGCAAAAAAGCCGGAGCGCCGTCACAGCCTTCAAAGTCATGTCCTTTGCGCCAGCAACCAAGGTCGGCCGGGTGCCACTGCGTGTCTGGGCGGTTTACTTCGGCGTGCTTGGCCTGCTGCTGCTCTTCTTTGCGCAGATCGCCCAGCTTGCCAAAAACAGGCTTTCGCAGAAGTTCACGGGGCCACACTATTTCAAGGTCTGCGAAAAGAACGGGCAGATGCCCCAGCACTGCATTTCCGTGGCTGACGCCAGGGCGCAGATGGGCCGCATCATCCAAGAACGAAAGCTCGCACCCGTGGCCGCTGCTCAAATCAACCAGCTCATTGAAAAATTGACCGTCCCAGCCTCAGCGCGCGTGATCGGCGTTGACCATGTCAGCGCCTTGCAATTGAACCTCGCCCTCGAAAAGCTCCCAATAAGTCCGACAATTGGCTATGATCAGGAGGGCAAGAATCAGATCCTAGAAAACGCACGTGAAGAGACGGTAACTAGCCCCCCAAAGCCATGAATGACGAAAACAGGCCCGACCCGGATGCACTGCTAGCGCAGATGCGGATGGCGGATGCTGTGGCCAAATCTGGCCGGCTCCACATCTTCCTCGGCATGTGTCCAGGCGTCGGCAAGACCTACGCGATGCTGCAAACCGCACGTCAGCGCTTGAAAGAGGGCGTGGAGGTGCTGGTCGGTATTGTGGAGACGCATGGACGCTCCGAGACGGCTGCGCTGCTCGAAGGCATGCGCGTGCTGCCGCGCAAACAACTCGAACACCGGGGCTTCACACTGGAGGAATTCGACATCGATGCAGTGCTCGCCCAGCGGCCCCAGCTTGTACTCGTCGATGAACTAGCGCACACCAATGCACCGGGCTCACGCCATGCAAAACGTTATCAGGACGTGCTGGAACTCATCGACATGGGCATCGATGTTTACACCACGCTCAATGTCCAGCACATCGAGAGCCAGGTGGACGTGGTGCGTCAGATCAGCGGTGTGGCGATTCAAGAAACCGTGCCCGATTCCATCCTCGACCGTGCGCATGAGATTCAGCTCATTGACCTCAGCGTCGAAAAACTGCTGGAACGCATGGCCGATGGAAAAGTCTATCTTGGCGAGCGCGCGGAGCAGGCCGTGTCTGGCTTCTTCAAGGCAGGCAATCTCACCGCGCTGCGCGAGCTGGCCCTGCGCTTCACCGCAGAACACGTGGACCGTGATCTCGAAGACATCCGCCGCTCGAGGCGCGTCAGCAGTGCGTGGAAAACCAATGCACGGCTCATGGTCGGTGTCGGTCCGAGTCCGTATGCCGAAAGCCTCATCCGCTGGACACGAAGAGCCGCCACTCGTTTGAACTGCCCCTGGCTCGTCGTATGGGTCGAAGGCTCGCGTGTGCTCACAGCGGTCGAGCAGGAGCGGCTCACACGATCACTCGGCTTGGCGCGGAAACTCGGCGGTGAAGTCGTCTCCGTGACGGGCGAAGATGTTTCGGAGGCGCTGCTGCAAGTTGCCCGCGAACGCAATGTTTCGCAGATCGTGGTTGGCAAGCCGGAGAAGGCCGGGAGGTGGAGCAAATCGCTCGCAGAGACGCTCATCATTGGCAGCGGCGACATTGATGTGTGTGTCGTGCGGCCGCTGGCTTCCGCTGACAAAGCGCGCAACATTGTTCCATTGCAGGAGCCCTTGCCGGATTCGATCATCGGTGAGTACAGTTGGGCCATCGTCGCCATTTTTGCCATCGCCAGTGTGTGCTGGGGACTGGTGGCATTCACCGGGTACATGTTTGTCGCACTGGTGTTTTTGCTCGCTGTGGTGCTCGCGGCCCTCCGCTTCAGCCGTGGGCCTGTGCTTCTCATGGCGGCGTTGAGCGCGCTGTGCTGGAACTACTTTTTCATTCCGCCGAGGTTCACCCTCCTTATCAACAAGGCCGAGGACTGGATCATGTTTGGCATGTTCTTCATCGTGGCGCTGAGCATGGGCAGCCTCACCTCGCGCCTGCGCCTGCGTGAGGTCGCGGAGCGTCGCCGCCTGCGGCAGACTGACGCTCTCTTGCGCGTCACCCAGAGCGCCGCGTTGGCCGCCGAGTCGGCCAAGGGCCTTGCCGAAGCGCTGCGTACGATCAACGAACTGCTCAATGCGAACACCGCTCTGGTCGTGCGGGAGCAGGATCGCTCGCTGCCGAAGGCCGCGCACAAGGCCAGCACTTTTCAACCATCCCACAAAGAATGGGGCGTCGTGGCGTGGAGCTATGAGAACAAGCAGTGCGCAGGCCGTTACACCGACACCCTGCCCGAGTCCGCCGCCACCTGGTTCCCGCTGCAAACAGCCACCGCTACGATGGGCGTGCTGGGGGTGCAATTTGAAGACAGTGCACGGCTCGACTTCGTCACGCGCCAGATGATCGAGGCCTTCGCGCTGCAGATCGCGCTCGTGTTGGAAAAAGAGCACTTCATTCAGGCCGTCAGCCACGCAGAGATGCTTTCGCAATCCGAGAAACTGCACCGCACTTTGCTGGACAGCGTTTCACATGAGTTGAAAACGCCCATCGCTGTCATCACTGCCGCGCTTGAAGGGATGGGCGACCAGCGCAGCCCCTACCTCACTGAGATCACCACGGCCACGCAGCGGCTGCAGCGTGTGGTGGACAGCCTGCTGCAAATGACGCGGCTGGAATCCGATGTGCTCAAGCCCAGCCTCGACTGGTGCGACCTGCGCGACGTTATCGCCGCTGCGCGGCACGCCGTCGGCGCTCCGCTGAGCACGCATGAGGTGAGGCTGCGCCTGGCGGATGACTTTCCACTGCTGAAGCTGGATCATGCCTTGCTCACTCAGGCTGTCGCCAACATCCTGCACAATGCCGCCATCTACACGCCAGCAGGCACTGCGATCGACATCAGCGCTGCGTTGCGTGAGAAGCAGTTGCGTGTGCTCATTCGGGATCATGGTCCCGGTCTGCCGGAGGGCGCGGAACGGCGCGTGTTCGAGAAATTCTACCGTGTGCAGGGCTCACCGGCAGGCGGCACCGGTCTCGGGCTGGCCATTGCGCGTGGCTTCATCCAGGCGCAGGGAGGAGAGATCACCGCACGGAATCATCCTGAGGGCGGCGCCGAGTTTGTGATCGAACTCAATCGAATGTCCATCTTCGTTCCTCCTCTGCCATGACCGCCCTCATCATCGATGACGAAATCCAGATCCGCCGCCTGCTGCGCATGGCATTGGAGGCCAGGGGCTACATCGTGAGGGAGGCTGACAAAGGTCAGTTAGGATTGCAGGAAGCCGTCTTCCATAAGCCAGATGTCATCCTGCTCGATCTCGGTCTGCCAGACATGGACGGGGTCGAGGTGCTGAAGCGACTGCGCGAGTGGAGCACGGTCCCCGTACTCATCCTCAGTGTGCGCGATCAAGAAGCCGTCAAACTTGCCGCCTTCGATGCCGGAGCGGACGACTATGTTTCCAAGCCCTTCAGCACCGCAGAGCTCATCGCGCGGCTCACCGCAATTCAGCGCAGGCAGGGAACCCATGACGCGGCCAATCTGCAGCTCGGGCCGCTCGTGCTGGATCCAGTGCATCATGAAGCATCCTTGAATGGCCAGCCGCTCAAGCTCACCCCCACCGAATATGCGCTGCTCGCGCAGCTCGTGCGACATGCCGGCAAGATTGTGACTTTGAAGCAGCTTCTCCGTGCCGTCTGGGGGCCGCAGGCGGAGGAGCAGAGCCATTACCTCCGGGTGTATGCCAACCACCTGCGCAAAAAGCTCGAAGGCTCCGCCTTGGAGATCAAAAACGAACCCGGGATCGGCTACCGGCTGGAGGAGACTTGAGCCTGCTTTTACACTTTCTTAACGCGCTTACAGCGGCTGTTCACTGGCGGGTCGTTCTTTTGCAGTGAAAGTGCCCGGCCATGTCTGACTCGAAAAGCTCCAGCGCCCCACCCTCTCCCAAGCCAGTTTCTCTGGCAGAGGTGGGCCAGTACAGTTGCGGGCTCACCCTCGTGTTTGTGCTGGCGTCCAGCTGCTGGGTGCTGCTGCCCTACACCGGCGATCTTTTTGTCGCGCTGGTTTTTCTGATGGCCATCGTGCTCGCTGGTACCTGGTGGAATCGTGGGCCGGTGCTGATGATGGCGGTGGTCAGCGCGCTGGTGTGGAATTATTTCTTCATCCCGCCGCAGTACACCCTGCATATCGACAAGCCGCAGGACATGGTGATGTTCAGCCTGTTCTTCATCGTGGCGCTGAGCATGGGGCATCTCATCACGCGGTTGCGCGCACGCGAGGCGACCCTGGCGCAGCATCATCAGGAGCGTGAGCATCTGCTCGAATTGAAGCATCGTGCTGAACTGCTGGCAGAGTCCGAGCGCCTGCACCGCACCTTGCTGGACAGCGTTGCGCATGAGCTGAAGACGCCCATCGCCATCATTCGTACCGCGTTGGACGGCCTGGGGCAGGGGAACCCGTATGCTTGTGAGATCGAGACCGCAAACCGCCGCCTGCAGCGCATTGTCGAAAACTTCCTTGAAATGACGCGCGTGGAGTCTGAGGCGCTGGAACCGCAGCCCGACTGGTGTGAGATTGGCGATGTTCTGCATGCCGCCATCAAGCCGATCCAGCAGGAGCTTTCCGAGCACACGCTGCTTATCACAGGCACGAAGGATCTGCCGCTGCTCAGGCTCGACAGCCGCCTGCTTGCCCAGGTGATGGGCAATGTGCTGCACAATGCCACGCGCTATGCCCCTGCAGGCACCGACATCGAAATCCAGGCATCGCTTGCCGGAAGCACTTTGGAACTGCGGGTGCGCGACCACGGCCCCGGCCTGCCGCTGGGTGCTGAAGACCAGTTGTTCGAAAAATTTTACCGTGCCCCCGATTCACCCGCTGGCGGCACCGGCCTGGGGCTCGCCATCGCGCGCGGCTTGATGCGGGCGATGAAAGGTGACATGGAGGCGCACACTCACCCTACGGGCGGCGCAGAATTCGTGCTGCACCTGCCGGTGAAAACTCGCAGTGCCGCATGAGCAAAGCCCTCATCATCGACGACGAACAGCAGATGCGCCGCCTGCTGCGCATGGTGCTGGAGTCACGCGGCTATGAGGTTTGCGAGGCTGCCGAAGGCCAGCTCGGTCTGCAGGAGGCCGCATTTCATCGGCCCGATGTGGTGCTGCTCGATCTCGGTCTGCCCGGCATGAATGGCATTGAGGTGCTGAAGCGGCTGCGTGAATGGAGCGATGTTCCCGTACTCATCCTCAGCGTGCGCGATCAGGAAACCATCAAGGTCGAGGCGCTGGAAAACGGCGCAGACGATTATGTGACGAAACCTTTCGGCACCGCTGAACTCCTAGCCCGTCTGACGGTCATTCAACGCCGTCGTTTCACGCGCCAGAGCGCCGAGATCATTGTGGGTCCCTTGAAGCTGGATCTGCTGCATCATGAGGCTTCGCTTGATGAGGTGCCGCTCAAACTCACGCCCACGGAATTCGCGCTGCTCAAGGTGCTCGCCGAGCATGCGGGGCGCATCGTCACGCAGAATCAAATCATGAAGCAGGTTTGGGCCGGCCAGACCAGCGATCCGAGCGAAGGCCTGCGTGTGCACATCAATCACCTCCGCAAAAAAATCGGTGAAGCCGGTCCGCGTATCGTGAACGAGCCGGGCATTGGCTACCGCTTGGAAGATGGGTCATAGCCCTTGCAAGGCTGCTTCAATCATGCCGCGATCAAGGCTGGGCATGAATTCAGGCTTTCCGTCTGGGAACTGCTGTGATTAGTGGCGGGATGTCTTTGTCTCCGACCCAAGCTGACGCCCCGTCCATCCTCATGCGCCGTGCCTGGCTGATCGTGGGGCTGCTGTTTCCCGTGGCGCTGCTGAACTACTTGGACCGGCAGATGATCGCCTCCATGAAGGTGTCTGTGATGGGCGACATCAAGGACATCGGCAGTGAGGAAAACTGGGGGCACATGCTGGCGTCGTTCAAATGGGTCTATGCCATCTGCAGCCCCATCGGCGGATACATTGCGGACCGCTACAGCCGCAAGCTGACGATTTGCGGCAGTCTGTTTGTGTGGTCGCTGATCACCTGGCTCACCGGGCATGTGGGCAGCTTCAATGAGTTGTTCTGGGCGCGCACGCTGATGGGCATCAGTGAGGCGTTTTACATTCCAGCGGCGCTGGCCTTGATCGCGGACTATCACACCGCCGGGACGCGCTCGCGTGCCATTGGCGTGCACCAGATGGGCATCTACTGCGGCGTGATTACGGGCGGCTTCGCGGGCTTTGTGGCGGATGCGCCCGAGCTTGGCTGGCGCTTTATGTTTGATTTCACCGGGCTGGCGGGCGTGCTCTATGCCATCCCACTGCTGCTCCTGCTGCGCGACGTGCCACGGCAGACGGACACGCAGGAAGCCCTGAGCCCGACAGCGCGTGGTGGCCCGATCGGCGAACTGCTCTGCAATCGCAATTTCATCCTGCTCGTGTTCTATTTCACGCTGCCCGCACTCGCGGCCTGGGTGGTGCGTGACTGGATGCCTGCCATCCTGCAAAAAGCCTTCAACATCAGCCAGGGCAAGGCTGGTGTATCCGCCGCGCTGTACTGGCAGGGGGCTGCGCTGTTCTCAGCAATTCTCGGCGGC
Organism: Verrucomicrobiota bacterium; assembly: GCA_025360015.1. GTDB lineage: Bacteria > Verrucomicrobiota > Verrucomicrobiia > Verrucomicrobiales > Verrucomicrobiaceae > Prosthecobacter. The sequence goes on from JANYCZ010000036.1 coordinate 18,969, forward strand.
TGGCTGGCGGACCGCTGGATGCGGCGCAGCGCCCGCGGCCGCATTTACGTCAGCGCCCTCGGTATGATGCTAATTGTTCCTGCGATGTTCGGCGTTGGGAACGCACCCGCATGGAATTCTTTCGGACTCGCCATCGCATCGCTGATCCTGTTTGGCGTTGGCTGGGGCTTTTTTGACTGCAACAACATGCCGATCCTCAGCCAGATCGTGCGGCCGCACATGCGCGCCACCGGCTACGGCCTCATGAACTTTGTCAGCATGATGTGCGGCGGTCTGGCCGACTGGGGCTTTGGCAAGATGAGTGACAGGCACGTGCCGCTCAATGTCATCTTCGGCGTCTTCGCCATGATCTGCGTGTTCTCGCTCGTGCTGGTGCTGCTGATCAAGCCAAAGCCGGGAACGTGATGCGGCTACTGCGGTCTGCCGCCACGGTTCAGCTCCTCATACACCTCGATGAACGCGGCGGCGAGCGCCTGCCAGTCTGCCGCCGTTGTCTCCCAGCCGCTGCTGATGCGCACGACGCGTTTCAGCTCTTCCGCACTGGCACCTAGCGCTGTCACCACGACGGAAGAACCTTCCTTGCCCGAACTGCAGGCGGAACCCGTCGAGATGCTGAAGCCGCGCCGTGACAGCCGCGTGAGCCATTTCAGATTGTCGTGTTCCGGCATCACCATGAGCACGGTGTTCCAAAGTCGTGGTGCCGATTCACTGATGACGCGCAGAGCGTTAAACCGGGCACGCAGCGCCATGATGAATTCATCGCGCAGCTTGCTTTGCGTGAGTTCGATCTCGCTTAGGCGCGGTGTGATCGATTCCAGAGCCGTCACCATCGCCTCAATGGCTGGATAATTTTCCGTGCCTGCACGTCGCCCACTTTCCTGCGGGCCGCCACGGATGAAGCCGAGGCGCGAATGTTCTTTCGGCAGCACCAGAAATCCGCAGCCCTTGCTGCCGCCAAATTTATGGGCGCTGCCGGTGATGAAATCACATTCACCAAGGTTCGCGGCGTCGAGCTTGCCGAGCCATTGCGCGGCATCGGTGTGAAACGGCACGCCAGGCTCACGGCACAGCGCGGCCAGTTCGCGCCAGGGCTGCAATGCACCGCTTTCGTTGTTCGCCGCCATCATTGAAACCAACGCAGGTCGTTTCTCGATCAACGGCTTCACGGCGTTCAATTCAACCACGCCATCAGCATTCACCGGCAACTCCACCACGTTTCGACCCCGCGCAGCTTCGCGCACACTCGGGTGCTCGATGGCGGAGACCAAAACGACAGCGTCAGGTGGAAGCGAGGCAAACAAGGCGTTGTTTGATTCCGTGGCACCCGAGGTGAAGACGATGCGTTCGGCGTCCGCGCCGATCAGTGTGCCCAAGCGTTCACGTGCAGATTCAAGCTGCTGGGCCGCCAGTCCGGCATCGCGATACAGGCTGGAAGGATTGTGCCAGTGCTTCTCACTGGCGCGCAGCCAGGCGTCACGCGCGGCGGGCTGCAGCGGCGTGGTGGCGTTGTGGTCAAAGTAGCCGTTCATGCAGCGGGCTTGAAACGGGAGGGCAGCGGGATGTGCGCGAGCATCAGCAGGAACGCGACGCCGATGTAGGGCACCCAGGCATCACCTCGGCCATTCGAGAGGGTGCCATTCACGAATCCGAGCACGCCAACGCCTTCGCTCAATGCAAAGACCACAACGTTGCCAGCCACAAAACGGCCACGATGCGCTGGATCATCCAGGTCGAGAGTACCGGTGGCAAACCCGCCGAGTAGGAGTTTGCACAGGAAAAAACTCAGGACCGCCGCGCTGCCAGCGGCGAGGGCGATGACCTGCCCTATCGACTGGGCAGTCCCTTTGGCGGGAGCAAAAGTCATGGCGCTCAGCATAAAGGCATACAGGCAGAGCGAAGAGCACAGCGCTCCCCAGATGATGAAGACGACAAGTTGAACTGGTTTCATGGTGCCATCCTCACACGCTGCACATGGGTGTAAACATTCATCGTTTCACCCCGCAGGAAACCGATGAGCGTCTGGTCCGCCTCCTGCGCGAAATCCACAGCGAGACTGCTGGGCGCGGAAATGGCCGCGACGAGCGCGATGCCACCTGCCAGAGCCTTTTGGATGATCTCAAACGACACGCGGCCACTCACCAGCAGGATGTGGCGGTTCAGCGGCAGGAGATCGCGCTGGAGTGCGTAGCCTAGGATTTTATCCAGCGCGTTGTGACGGCCCACGTCTTCACGCAGCACGAGCAGATTGCCTTCGAGGTCAAACAGGCCGCTCGCATGCAGGCCTCCCGTTTTGGCAAATGTTTCCTGCGCGGCACGGAGCTTGTCGGGCAGGCTGGCGATCAATTTTGGCGTAACCTGCCAGTCTCCTTTCACAGCGGGAAACTGCTGAAACACACTCTCGATGCTCGTCTTGCCGCACAGTCCGCAACTGGATGCGCTGAAGACATGCCGCGTCAGCGAATCCCAGTTCACCACCGCGCCGCCCAGCAGCACATCGACGATGTTGCCGTGCTTGTTGTTGGTGCTGGGACACTGCGAGATTTCCAGTATGTCACGCGGACGCTGCACCACGCCTTCGCTAACGAGAAACCCGGCGGCGAGTTCTTCATCATGCCCCGGCGTGCGCATCACCACGGCCACGGAGCGGCCTTCGACACGGATTTCGAGCGGCTCCTCACGGGCGGTGACGTCGCAGACCTCGCTGGTGCTGCCAGCGGTGTTCACCTTGTGCAGTTGCACAGCGGTCATGGCTGGATTCTCCACGCTCATCACGAAGCCTCCATGAAATCGGCAGGCAGCACGCCTGCGGGCACCCGGCGCGGTTCGGCGATAAGGCGCACCATTTTGTCGAAGATGTCCCGGCCACGAATGATCTCGATCTCCACACGCATGAAGTAGAAAGGGATATCGGCGACGGGCAGTTTGGGAAAGCGCACAAAATCTTTCTCCGTGGTGACCATGCAATGCACATCCCGACGCACGCAGCGATCGATGAAATTTTTCAGGTCCGGGCCACGAAAGCGATGATGATCCGCGAAACGTGAGATGACCTCGACCTTTGCGCCAAGCTTGCGCAGCCCGTTTTCAAAGCTTTCCGGCACGGCGATGCCGGAGAGGGCACCCACAAATTTGTCACGCAGTCCGTCGATGGGCAGGTGCTCTCCGGTATGGATGTTTTCGAAATGCATCGCACGATGGCGGCACTCAATGATTTCGGCGGCCCGGTTGTAACGGCGGATCTGCTTGATGACGTCCTCGCTGTCGCCGTCGGATTTGGTGATGAAGATGTAGCTGGCGCGGCGCAGGCTGCGCGGCGGCTCGCGCAGGGTGCCGCGTGGCAGCATGTAGCCGTTGTTGCCGAAGACCGCCGTTTTGTCGATCAGCACGATGTCGTGGCGGTGCTTGAGCTTGAGGTATTGCAGGCCGTCATCGAGGACGAGCACATCGGCACCGAAGCGCTGAATGGCATGCGCGCCGGCCTTCACACGGTTTTTGTCCACCACGACCGGAATGCCCGGGCAGTTTTTCGCCAGCATGAAGGGCTCGTCGCCTGCATTGTGGGAGTCGAGCAGCACGTTCTCACCATCGGAGACGATGCGTGGCAGAGGTTCGGGTGGCTTCGGGATGAAGCCCAGGCGCGCAGCGAGTTTTTTAGAAAAGGGCAGTTTCTTCTGCCGCTTGCTTTTGTAGCCCCGGCTCAGAATGCAGACGCGGCGGCCATGGGCATGCAGCGCCTTGGCCAGCATCTCCACCACCGGAGTTTTGCCCGTGCCGCCGACTGTGAGATTGCCCACACTGATGACCGGCACACCCAGATGATGGTCGTGGATGTAGCGGTGGCGGTATAGATAAAGGCGTGTCCGTACCACCGCCGAGTAAATGCCGGAAAGACCACGGAAGACGACCCGCAGCAGCGAAGCGCGGATGCCACGGCGGTTGTTGATAACCACGTCGATGACGAAGTTTTCGATGTCTTCCAGAGTGTCTCTCACAGGAGGACATTGGAAGCGGGAAAGCGCACCGCGTCAACGAGACGCCTTGCTGTTTGCAGCGGAGTTTGTAGCGTCGTAAATATGAAATTATTTGCCTGTGCGCTGCTGGGTATTCTTTTGGCCGCAAACACTGCCCATGCCCGCACTCTGGCGGAGGCTGCGGGGAAAATGGCGAAGCAGCTCAAAGTCGGATGTGTCGTCACGGGCGAGCGCGTGGGCGGCGATGTTAAGTGTGCCCTCTCAGGCACTGCGCCAGAAGCGGGAAGCACACCGCCTGAGAAGGTGGTTTTTGAGATCGGCTCCATCACCAAGGTGTTCACAGGTCTGCTGCTGGCGCAGGCGGTGGTGGAGAAGAAAGTGGCGCTGGAGACGACGCTAGGCAGCCTTCTGGCCGGGCAGGTAAAATGGGCGGATCCGCGCATCGCGGCGATCACGCTGGAGCAACTCGCCACCCACACCAGCGGCCTGCCACGCATACCGGACAATGCAGTCGCCGGTGCCAAAGAGGAAGATCCTTATGCGGACTATGATGAGAAACTGCTGCTGAGCTACCTCTCCACGGCAAAGCTCGACGGTGATTCTCCTTTCTCCTGCAGCTATTCAAACCTCGGCATGGGACTGCTGGGTTATCTGCTGGGCGGAGCGTACCAGATGACCTGGGAACAGGCAGTGGTTGAGAAAATCTGCCTGCCGCTGGGCTTGAACGACACCGCTGTGAATCCCGATGCCAAACTGCCGCGTGCCACACCTCATGATGGCGACAAGGAGGTGAAGCCCTGGCACTGTGCGGCGCTGGCAGGCTGTGGTGCTTTGCGCAGTACGGCGGCAGATTTGATGAAGCTGGGGGCTGCCATGCTGCAGCCGGACAAGACACCCCTGCTTGAGGCTTTTGCGCTTGCCCTGAAACCGCATGCCGATACGCCTGCCTATGGGGGTGAGATCGGCCTAGGAGTGTTCATCAGCCAGTTTGAGGGCGAGGAGACACTGCATCATGACGGCAGCACCGGCGGTTATTGTTCAGGATTTCAAGTGATCCCTGCCAAAGCGGTCGTGCGTGTCGTTTTGATCAACAACAGCAGCCTTTCTGGTTCGGTGGCGATTGCCGCCACCTCCGAGGCCAAGCCGGTGGATCCAGCGAAGCAAAAAGAAGTCACCCTGTCTGAAGAAATGCTGAAGCAGTACCCCGGTGTGTATGTGCTGGACCGCGAGTCACGCTTTACCGTGCTGCTGCGCGACGGCCGGCTCTATGCGAACCTCACCGGGCAGCCGTTTCTGCGTGCCTTTGCCAAAGCGCCGGACCGCTTCTTTTACAAGGCTGTGGCCGCGGAGATCGCCTTCAACCGGCATGAGGGTGAGGTTCAGTCGCTGACGCTGTTTCAGAACGGCAACGAAATCACCGCCAGACGCAGCAGCACCCCGCCGCCGGAGTACAAGCTGCGTCCCGGTAGAGAGCTGCAACCCTACGTGGGTGAGTATGCATTGATGGGCTTGACGCCGCTCAAGGTCACCATGCAGGCCAGCACGCTGTTTGCGCAAATCGAAGGCCAGTCAGCGCTGCCGGTGTTTGAAACTTCGGCGGACTATTTCGAATACGACGCTGTGAAGGCCGCTCTCATTTTCACGCGTGACGACAAGCAGCAGATCAACGGGCTCACCCTCCTGCAAAACGGCCTCACGGTGCCTGCGCCCCGCGTCAAGAGCCCGACCAGTGCCCCGACGAAGTGAGGCGGTTTTCCTTCTCTGCCAGCGCTAGAATCGTCTGAAAGTGGGGACTTTTGCTTTCGCGGTGCACCACGCTCGTCTCGATTTTTTTGAAACCAGCCGTGGTCAGCATGTCATGCAGATCGCTCTCCGAAAAGCCGAGCCAGACATCGGCATACAGATCACGTGCCTGCTCAAACTGATGCTTTAAAAGATCCAACACCACGATGCGGCCGCCCGGACGCAGGATGGTCAGCGCAGCTTTGAGCGCCTTCTCCGGATTTTGTGCATGGTGCAGCGCCTGGCTGAGGAAGACCAGATCCACACTCATCGGCGGGATCGGCGGAGACTCGATGTCACCCAGGCGAAATTCGAGATTCGCAAAGCCGTGCTTCTGGGCCAGTTCCGCGCCATAGGCCACCATCTTCTCGCTGTTATCCACGGCGATGACTTTTTTCGCCCGTTCGGCGAGCAATTGGGAAAGTGTGCCCTCCCCTGCGCCCAGATCGGCAATGACCAGCGGCGGCATGAGTTTGAGCAGCGTCTCGCCCAGACCCTTCCACGAACGGCCGGGAATGTAGTGACGGCCAAATTTGCCCGCCAGCGCGTCGAAGTAGGCTTTCGCGGTATGCGCCCGCTTTCGCAGGACGATTTGCAGCGCTTCAGCATCCTTGGTGACCTCGCGCAGTTCAGCGCCAGCAGCATCCAGCAGCGCGAGAAAATGCTCATGTGTCGGCAAGTCCTTGGCACCGGGTTCTTCAAGCTGGTACATCCGGTTCTTGCCACTGCGGCGGTCGGTGACCAGCCCCGCCGTCTTCAATTTGGCGAGCTGGGCGGAGATGTTGGACTGCGGCAGAGACAGCACCTCCTGCAGCTCCGCCACACTCAGCTCTTCCTGCTTGAGCAGCAAAAGCAGCCGCACCCGCGTGGGGTCGGCAATGAGACTGAGCGATTTAAGAACGGAGGCCACAGAGAGCCCATCGTATCAACGCATCATGATACATCAATACCAGAGTTTTGACACATCGGTCAGAGCTTCGAGGCCGCCCAGATCCCCACTTTGCTCTGCTGAGCCCGCTTTCGCAGTGTCTGCAACTCCAGCGCGTAGTCGTTGATCGAGCGCGCATCCCCAGGCAGGCTTGAGGTCACGCCAGCCACGCGGGCAAAACCCTGCTGCACCAGCAAATCCGCCAGATACACCTGCTTGCCAGGGCTGATCTCCACCAGAATCAGCGCGTAGTAGCGGCTGAGCCCCGGCACCTCCTCCCAGCGCGTCATCACGGTGAAGGGCTGTTGCTTGAGAAGCTGGGCCACATACTGCGTCGCCCGCTGCCCCTCCTCAATGATGCGCTGGCTGCTCACGCCAAAGTAACGCGCCTGCTCCTGCACGCGCTGTGGATGGGTGAGCGTGGGGTCCAGTCCATCGACATAATAAAGCACGAAAATGTGCTCTTCCTCGGTGTCATTGACCTTGATGCGCAGCGTGTCCGCCTCATTGGCGCGGCTGTCGATGAACTTGGCCTTGGGGAAAATTTTGAACTGCTGCAGCGGAGTACGACCAGCATCAGACGCCGTCTGCCCCGGAGGCATCTGGGCTACCTTCACAGGCAGCGCCTGCAATGGAGCGGGACGGCTCTCCTTCAGCAGCACCGCCACGAGCACGATGATCAGCACCAGCACGCAGGTGATGGCGAGATTCAGCAATGTGTCACGGAAAGGCATGCGATGGGGTGCGAAGATTCGAGCGGTCCACTGTCACGCGTTCGGGCGGGTGCTCAAGCTTAAGGACGATTTTTCTCGCCTTGGGTTGACGGTGGTCGTCTAATCGTCAGCCATACCTTCAAATGAAACGCGCTGCTGGCTTCAACATCATTGAACTGACACTGGTGCTCGGGATCCTGGCGGTTTTGGGCATTCTGAGCGTGGGAGCTTTAAAACAAGTCCAACTGCACCGTGCGCAGGCCCAAGGAGTTCATCATTGCCAGCAGATCATCTTCGCTTTGAGGCAGTTCGCCAGGGACCATGAAGGACAATATCCCGACTCCGTCGCGGATCTGCAGTCCGGCATGCTGGCACAGAATGCCAACGATGCTTTCCGCCAGTTGATCAAACGGCAGCTTGTCAAAGACGAACAGATCTTCGGCTGCGCAAATGGCTTTAACCCGGATGGGAATATTGGGAATGCGCCTGAATGCAAAATGGCTTTGCTATCAGACGAGAATCATTGGGCCATGACCGCTGGACAAAAAGATTGCAGTGTCGCCAACATGCCTCTGGTATTTGAAAATCCTGCAAGCGGCAGCTGGCCGCCTCGATGGAATGATGACATTCACGCCAGGGGAAAGGGATGCGCGTGGCCTGACGGGCGCATCATCATCGGCCGCAACGATGGCAGCGTAGCGGTGGAAAAACTTGATGCTACGAAGGGCGTGTTGTCTCCGAAACGTGACTCCAAAGGAATGGATTGCTTCACGCGTGCCTCACAGGGGGCGCCACAACGGGTGCTCCCGGCAGTATCAATAACCCCGCGTTAGGCATAACAGACTTCCTCGGCCACAGAACATACGAGTATCAATCTTTGCTTCCTCCTGGGGCGACTCCAAGTGGACCGCCGCCATCTGGTTTGTAATCTATGACGTGCAGGCAGCGGTCGGTGATCGCAGCAAAAGTTTGAAATAATTTTCAACGACCGGTGTAATTGGTATGACCTCCTACCAATTGCATGATCATTACTCCGCTCAAATCTTCCCCCTCGCTCGTTGAGCAGGTCTGCTCACGCCTGGCGCGTCAGTTGCGCGACGAAGTTGATTCGGGTGACGACCGGCTGCCGCCGGAGCGTCTGATGGCCGAACGTCTCGGCGTAAGTCGTACCGTGTTGCGTGAGGCGACGAAGCGGCTCGAACTGCAGGGGCTGCTGGAAATCCGCCACGGCAGCGGCATTCGGGCGGTGAACCGGCTTCACAAGCCGTTGAGCGGTTCTTTGTCGATCCTGCTTCCCGAGATGCAGGAGCGGCTGCGTCAATTGAGCGAAGCCCGCGCAGCCATCGAGCCGGAGATTGCGCGCCAAGCCGCCTTGAAGGCGAAATCCGCCGATGTGAAGCAGCTGCGCGGTATTCATGAACGGCTGCTGGCGGCTGAGGCGCAGGACGAAGCCGTCGAGGCGGACATCGACTTCCACCGCACGCTGGCACGCATCGCGGGCAATGAGATCATGAAGCTCATGCTCGAATCGCTGGCAGACCTCGGGCGTGAGAGCCGCCGGGTGACGATCGGCAACGTCGGCAGGCAGCGTGCCATCGACCATCACACCGCCATCCTGGATGCGGTGGTAGCGCATGATGGCAACGCCGCAGCCAAGGCGATGAAGCACCACATGGACGAAGCGGCACGCGATCTGGCCGCCAAAGCAAAAGCCAAACGATGAAAACCACGCTCTTCATCCTCCTGGCTGCGGCTCCCGCTCTGGCGGTTGATTTCGATGAGGACATCCGTCCGCTGCTGCAGCAGCACTGCGTCGAATGTCACGGCGAGAAAAAGCAGAAGGGCGAACTGCGCCTCGATGCCAAAGTTTTTGCCTTGAAAGGCGGCCATGCGGGGATGGCCATTGTGGCGGGGGACGCGGCCAAGAGCCTGTTGTTCCAGCGCATCCATTCCACGGATGACGACGAGCGCATGCCTCCGAAGGGCCAGCCGCTTTCGCCAGCGCAGGTCGCGCTGGTTCAGGCATGGATCACTGCGGGAGCCGTGTGGCCTGAAAACGCCGCAGACAAAGCTGCCGCCGTGGACAAGCGCCTTCAGCATTGGTCCGTGCAGCCTGTGCGAACGTCTACAGACGCCTCCATCGATGCGCTGATTACGGCGAAGCTCGCGGAGAAAAATCTCACGATGTCACCTGCGGCTGACCGTCGCACTTTGATCCGTCGCTTGAGCTTTGATTTGGTCGGCCTGCCGCCGACATCGGAGCGAGTGGAGCAGTTTGTGAAGAATGCCGATCCCAAAGCGTACGAAAAACTGGTGGATGAACTGTTGCGATCCCCCCACTACGGCGAGCGCTGGGCACGGCACTGGCTCGACATCGCGCATTACGCTGACACGCATGGCTTTGAGCGGGATCAACTGCGCCCGAATGCGTGGCGGTATCGCGACTACGTCATTGAGTCTCTCAACGCCGACAAGCCTTACGATCAATTCATTCGCGAGCAGATTGCGGGGGATGTGATCGCGCCGAATGATCCGCACGCTGTCATCGCCACTGGGTTTCTCGCCGCTGGGCCGTGGGATTATGTCGGTCAGGTGGAAACCAAGAGCGACATGCTTAAACGCGCCGCACGCGCGGGCGATTTGGATGACATGGTCACGCAGGTCATCACCTCCACGATGGGCATCACCATCAACTGCGCACGCTGCCACGATCACAAGCTCGATCCCGTGAAGCAGGAGGAGTATTACCGGCTGTGGGCGGTGTTTGCCGGAGTGAAGCGCGGGGATCGCGAGGTGGACGGTGCGGAGGCAAAGCGCATCGCTGGTGAGAAGACGCGTCTCACTCAGGAACTGACGGCGGCGCGTGCGCTGATCGCCAAACTTGCCGGTGAGGGCATTGATCTTGCCAACGCAGTAGGCGGAGGAGTCAAAGGCCGCGGCATCGACTTGCGCACGGGGAATCTGACGGCTGGCAAACTCGGCTACCACCGCGACATTCAGACCAATCGGCTGCAACGCATTGAGTGGCCCGCCGAGGTGAAGGACGCGGAGCGCTGGGTGTCGTGGGTCTTTGTGCCGGATGGCCGCAATCCCGTGCCGGTGTCCGCCGGGCAGGAGGTCAAAGGACTGCCCGCCACCAGCGGCCACACCTGGGATGCGATTCGCAATGGCCCGCTGAACGCCCAACGCAATACGAAAATCAACGGCGTGGATTACGCCGAGAAAGAGCACGCCATCCTCGGCCTGCATGCGAACAGCGGCATCACCTTTGACCTCGCAAAGATCCGCCAGAGCAGCGGCTTGGGCGCGATGCATCTCACTGCCGCGCTCGGCTTTGGTGCTGACGCGAGTGCTGCGGCCACACACGCAGACTTCACCGTGTATGTGGATGCGGAACGCAAGTTTCAGCAGCTCAAGCTGCGCAAGGATGAGTTCACGCATCTTGACATCGCCATTCCTGCGACGGCGAAAATCCTCACGTTCATCGCCACGGATGGTGGCGATGGTATCGGTAGCGACCTGTTGTTTCTGGGCGATGCACGACTGGTCCCAGAGGCGGAGCACAGCAGGCTCACGGCTGCCGAGCAGGACCAGCTAAAACAACTGCGGGCACAAGCCGTCAAACTGGAAACTTCGCTCAAAGCATTGCCGGATCCAGCCAAAGTCTATGCCGTGATCAGCGATGCGCAGCCGCCTATGATCAAGGTGCAGCGGCGTGGCAATCCCGAAGACCTGCAGCAGGAGGTGCAGCCCGGGGCTTTCGCCTGGGCCCGGCATGCCAGCATGGATTTCGGCACCAATGCCATGCCCGAAGGCCAGCGTCGTCGCATGCTGGCGGAGTGGATCACCCATCCCGACAATCCTCTCACCCGCCGTGTGCTGGTGAACCGTCTGTGGCATCATCACTTTGGCCAGGGCCTCGTCACCACTCCCAGCGACTTCGGGCTCGGCGGTGACAAGCCCTCGCATCCCGAACTGCTCGACTGGCTGGCTGATAAACTGCTGCACAGCGGCTGGTCGATAAAGCATATGCACAAGCTCATCGTCATGAGTGCCGCGTATCAGCAGCAGTCCACCTCGCACAACGAAACGGCACGTGGTGTTGATGCTCAGAATCGCCTGCTCTGGCGGCAAAATCCCCCCCGCCTGGATGCCGAGTCCGTGCACGATGCAGTGCTGAGTGTCGCTGGCACCTTGAACCCCGCCATGGGCGGCCCCGGTTATCGCGACTTCAATTTCACCGAAGCCTACGCGCCCATCTACGACTACATCACGCCCGACAAGCCCGAGCTTCTGCGGCGCAGCATCTACCGCTTTGTGGTGCGTACCACGCCGCATCAGTTCATGTCCACACTCGACTGCCCCGATCCCGCCAATTTCACTCCAGCCCGTGCTCAAACCACCACCGCGTTGCAGGCCCTCACGCTGAGCAACAACGAGTTCATGCTGCAGCAGGCCGGCAATCTCGTCACCCGCATCGAAAATGAAACCGACTCACGCACAGCCGCCATCCGCCGGGCGTTTCAGCTTTGTTTGCAAAGAGAGCCCAAGGTTGAGGAGCAAAGCGCCGCCACACATCTCGTCGCCGAGCAGGGCCTCTTTGCGCTCTGCCGCATGCTGCTCAACACGAACGAGTTTGTTTACATTGACTGATTCAGTCCGCACGTGCCCAATGATGAAACCAATCATTCCACTTCTATTCGGACTGCTTGCGTCGCTGTCTGCCGCTGATGTTGACTCATCGTTCGCGCATGCTTCGGCCTGGACTGAATCCTGGCCTGATGCGGGGCCTCGTGAAGTCAAAGGCGAAATCTGGAACGAAGCCATCCAAACCGTCCTCGACAAAGACAACGCCGTCCACTTGCCGAAGCGCGAGCAGCCCTACTATCTCGATGGTCCGGTCATCTTAAAATCCGGTCAGAAGCTCACGGCGGATCTGGACACCGAGATCCGCCTGAAACCCGGCTCCAACACCTGCATGGTGCGCAACGAGCACATCGTCGGCTTTGGTGAGAAGCCAGTGCCTGAAGGCAACAAGTCCGACACCAACATTACCATCGAAGGAGGCATCTGGACGACGTTGGCAAATGGCGTGAAGGATAACAACGGCAACCAGCGTGGCGCATCGTCGAAAAAAGATCCCGTGCCCGGCACGCACGGCGTCATTCTGCTTCACAACGTCCGCCATGTGACCGTGCGCAATGTCACCGTGCGCCAGAGCCGAGCCTTCGCGGTGCACTTGGCCAACGTGAGCGACTTTACTATTGATGGCGTCACACTAGATCGTCATGGACGCGACGGAGTGCACGTGAACGCTCCGGCGAGCCATGGGCTGATCCGTCGCGTGAGCGGGGTTTCGCATGATGACACCGTCGCTCTGAACGCGTGGGAATGGAAAAACTACGCGCCGAGCTTTGGGGCCATACATCACATCGTCATCGAGAACGTTTGTGGTGCTCCTGATGGGGCACCTTCAGCGAATTCCATCCGACTCCTCCCCGGCGTGAAGCGCTTCAGCGACGGCACGACGCTCGACTGTCCCGTCCACGACATCACGATGCGCGACATTACCGACATTCGCGACTTCAAGCTCTACGACCAGCCCAACCTCGAAGTCGGACGTAACAACGACGCAAGCGTCGGCATCGGCACGCTGCGCAGAATCGTCTTCGAAAACCTCACCTTCAGCCGTCCCGGCAGCATCCATGTCCACGCCAATACCGACGGCCTGACCGTCCGCGACGTGAAGCTCAATTTCATACCAGCAGCAGACTATCACTTCATCGAGCTCGGTCCGAAATCGCAGACCTACAAACACAAGTCAGACGACCCTGCCACCTGGACCGAAATCTTCTCCCCCGACCTCGACTGCACCGTTCGCAACCTGAGTGTTTCCGGCGTTCGCCTTCGCGAGGCAACGACCGATTTGCCCATCACGCAAGTCGTCCTCGTCATCGAACTGAAGCCCAATCCCGACTACCCAAAGACCACGCCCAAAGGAGGCACCGGTAAAGGCATTTGGCTTCGCTAAATCACACCACCATGAGCACTCACTTCCCCAGCTCCTCACGCCGCGACTTCCTCCAGAAACTCGGCGGCGGCTTTGGCGGCATCGCACTCGCCTCCATGCTGGAACAGGATGCTCAGGCCGCGATAAATCCGCTTGCTGCTAAACGTCCTCCCTTGCCAGCCAAGGCACGGGCCGTGATTCAGATTTTCTGTCCAGGCGGGCTCAGCCATGTGGATTCGTGGGACTACAAGCCGGAACTGGCCAAGCGCAGCGGCAAGCCTTTCGATCCCGATGGCAAGATGCAGTTTTTTGCGTCGAAGCCAGGCAACTGCCAGGGCAGCTACTGGCCTTTCCGTCAGCATGGGCAGTGTGGACGCTGGATCAGCGATTTGTTCCCGCAGCTCGCGACCTGTGTTGATGACATGGCCTTCATCCACTCGATGCAGAGCAAGAGCGCGCTCCATGGACCAGCGATGTTCATGGCGAACACCGGCTTCATCCTGCCTGGCTTTCCGAGCATGGGCGCATGGGTCACTTATGGCCTAGGCAGCGAGAGCGAAAACCTGCCTGCGTTTGTGGTGCTGCCCGACTCGCGCGGCCTGCCGCCCGGCGGTGTGATCAACTGGGGCGCGGGCTTCCTCCCCGCCGTGCATCAGGGCACGACCTTGCAGACCGATGCTGAAAAGCCACCCATCGCTGATCTGTTTCCGCCCAAAAGTTTCGCGCAACTGCGTGGCGACACCGAGCAGACAAGCCGTGACTTTCTGCAAAGTCTCAACCGAGCGCATGCTGCCGAGCGCGCGGGAAACACGGAGCTCGAAGCCCGCATCGCCGCGTATGAACTCGCCGCGCGCCTGCAACTCAGCGCGCCGGAAGTCACCGACCTGCGTGGTGAAACGGAGGTCACCAAGCAGCTCTACCAGCTCGATCACGAAGACATCGGCCCGTTTGGACGGCAGTGCCTGCTGGCGCGGCGGCTGGTGGAGCGTGGCGTACGCTTTGTGCAGATCTACTGCGGCGCTGAAAACACCACGGCTAAAAAAATCCGTCCAAACTGGGACAGCCACGAAGACCTGGTGCGTGACCACGGCTACTGGGGGCAGGTGCTCGATACCGGTGCTGCGGCCCTGCTGCGCGATTTGAAATCACGCGGCATGCTCGACAGCACGCTTGTCATCTGCACCAGCGAATTCGGCCGCCAGCCTGCGGCACAGGGGAAGGGGCGAGATCACAATCCCGGCGCCTTCACCGCCTGGATGGCCGGTGGCGGTATGCGGGGCGGCACGGCGTACGGCAGCACGGATGATCTCGGCTCCAAGGCGGCGGAAAATCCCGCCTACTGCTACGATCTCCACGCCACCGCGCTGCATCAGCTAGGCATCGACCACGAAAAACTCAGCTTCTACCACAACGGCATCCAGCGCCGGCTCACGGATGTGCATGGGGATGTCATCAAGGACATCATCGCATGAGGTGCATTTTTTCTGGAAGACACGGAGTGGCTTCTCAGTTTGTCATCCTCACGGAATGAAGACGAGACATCCCCACGCACTCCTGGCGGCTTTGCTGCTGATTTCCGCCACTGTCAGTGCGGAGGTGGTTGCTTCAACAGATGCCTTCAGCAAGGCCTTCTCGTCACTGGCTCCCGGCTCGGTCATCGAATTCGCAGACGGCACCTACACAACGAAAGGCGGGACCAAGCTTGTGGGTAAAAAGGGCACTGAGGAGAGACCCATCGTCCTCCAGGCGCAGCATCGTGGCAATGCGATGATCGCGGGTGGGGCCGGGTTCATCCTCAAAGACTGCGAGCACGTTGTCCTTGAAGGCTTCGTCTTTGAGCACGATGCCGATCAGCAGTCGGTAATGCTCGAAAACTGCCATCACGTCCGCGTGACTCGAAACACCTTTCGTCCGGTCGAGCGCGCCAAGCCTCGCCATTGGGAGCATTGGGTGACGGTGGACGGTGCCAGCAGCGGAGAGAACCGCATCGATCACAATTCGTTCGGGCGCAAAGTCAATCGCGGCAGCCCGGTCTTCGTCCGTGGGGATGATGTCGCGCTCGTCTGCTCCCAGCATGATCGCATCGACCACAATCATTTCAGCGACGTGGTCTTTGCGAATGGTGAAAACGGTCATGAAACCATTCGCACCGGCGGCAACGATCTGGGTGCCTCGGGTCGGAGTTCGTTCACGGTCATCGAGGACAACCTCCTCGAACATTGCAGCGGTGAAGACGAACTCATGTCATTGAAGTCTTCGGACAACATCGTGCGCAACAACACGCTTATCAACTGCCGTGGGGCGATCTGCATGCGCCTGGGCAATCGCAACGTCGCCTCCGGAAACTTCATCATCGCGACCGAGGACGGTCCCGGCTTTGGCGGCATCAAGCTCTATGGATTTGAGCACCGTGTTTTTAACAACTACTTCTCCGGCCTGACGGGCAGAAGGCATGATGCTCCGTTTGCGCTGGTGCCCGGCATGTATGACACGCCGACCACTGACAACATCGGCAAAAAGTACGACGACAACACCGCTTCGGCGCCGACTCGCTGCTGGATCGCGTTCAACACTTGGGTGGACTGTTCTCCCCTCCAGTTTGGTTTTGAGAAAGAGGAGAAGGGACGGCAGCATGCGCCCGGCGCCTGTGTTTTCATCAACAACCTGATCGTGCGCACCAAGCCCGCTCCAACACCGTTCATCAATCTCGGGCGTGTTCGAGATCTGCAAGCCCATGACAATCTGGGATACGCTGTTGAGCCAGCACCTGCAGCAGAGTGGGCACGTTGGTTTCGCTTTGAAGAACCTCGACTTCTCCTGACGGAAAATGGCATGACGATGTGGCGGCTGACGGCCCAGAGTCCTGCAATCAACGCTGGCGTTGAAGATTCCATGAAGATACGGGACGACATCTTTGGTCATGTGCGGAATCGCCCCTATGATGTCGGGGCCGAGGAGTACAGCCAGGAGACCGCTGTCCGCATTGTTCTAACTGCGGACAAAGTCGGCCCAGACGCTCCCTGACTCTCCGCTTCATCACTCATATTATGCCCCAGCCTCACATCGCCATCATTGACTGGACCACCTCGCCCCAGGGGGATCCTGAATCCACCGTCGAACGCCAGATCATCGGCGATGCCGCACAAGTCTCGCGCACGCTTTGCGAAACCGACGCCGATTTGACCGAGGAGATCTGCCGTGCCAACGCCATCATTATCTGGCACAACATGCCGCTGACAGCCAAGGGCATCGCGAGACTCCAGAACTGCCGCGCCATCATCCGCAATGGTGTTGGTTTTGACAGCGTGGACGTGGCCGCCGCACGCGAGCGTGGCATTGCCGTATGCAACGTGCCTGATTATGGCACCGAAGAAGTGGCCGATCATGCCATCGCGCTCGCCATGGCATTGTGCCGGCAAATCCTGCCGCTGGATGCCGAAGCCAAGCAGCTCGGCTGGAACATCCGCGTCTCGCCAAAGCTTCGCCGCCTTAGCACTCTCACCTTTGGCATCGTCGGACTCGGTTGCATCGGCACTGCGACCGCGCTCCGTGCCAAGGCGCTCGGTTTCCGCGTCATCTTCTACGATCCGCATCTTCCCAATGGAGCCGACAAGGCCGTGGGCATCGCCCGCGTGCGCACGCTTGACGAACTTCTCACGCAGACGGACGTCCTCTCGCTGCATTGCCCCCTGAATGCGGAAACGCGGCATCTCATCGCCGAGCGTGAACTCGCGCTGCTCAAGCCCGGTGCCTTTGTGGTGAACACTGCGCGCGGAGGCGTGATCAAGAAGACCGCCATCCTCGCTGCCCTGCGCGAAAATCGCATCGCCGGTGCGGGGCTCGATGTCATCGAAGACGAGCCCCTGCGCACTGCGGATGAAGCCGCCACGCCAAATCTCATCGCCACCTGCCATGCCGCGTTTTGCAGCGTGGAGAGCAAGATTGAAATGCGCAGCACCTCCGCCCGCATCGCTCTTGCCGCAGTGCTTAATGAGCCGCTGGAAAACGTCGTGAACGGCGTTTCCTCCACTGGAAACATTCTCTGATCTCTTCTCCCCACCCCATGAAACTCCGCCACTTACTTGTCGCTTTTTTCGCCCTGACCGCAGCCGCTCTGGCCCAGGAAGCCAAGCCCCTGCTGCACAATCAGGCCCTGCCAGTTCTCGCCACGCCTGATTTCAAGGCCCCGCTGGATGCCAGCTTCAGCATCGCCAAAGGGCAATGGACAATGCAGGACGGTGTCATGAGCGTGCTGGATCTGCCGGAGCAGAAGCACATTCCGGTGCTGCATCACAAGGTGGGTCTGGCCAGTGCCACCATCGAAGTGGAGTTTCTGGTCGAAGGTCCAGGCACGTTTCTGGTGGGATGCGATTCAGACAAGCATGTGGGCCGCGTGGTGGTCACTGCGGCGGGTCTGAGCATCGCTGAAGATTCGGTGAAGCCCTCGAACACCATCGCCAAACTGCCGATGGCGGTGAAGCCGGACGAGTGGCACAAGCTGCGCGTCGAATGGCAGGGAGATCAAATGGCCGCCAATCTCGACGGCCAGGAACTCAAGGCACAGCATCCATTTTTCGCGACGCCGAAGGCCCGAAGCTGGCTGGCTGCCGGGAAGTCCGTGAAAGTACGCAATCTCAAAATCAGCGGAGCGCCCTGAATTCATCTTAAGGCAGGTACATTGGAGCTTGAGCGCGCCACGCGGGTTGACTGGCACTCTCTGTGCTGCATCCTAGCAGACTCCTCCCGCATGAAATTTTTCCTCCCGTTTGCCGCTCTCGTCATCTCCGCCTCTTGGTGCCAGGCCCAGGTCGCCTTGGAATCGGTCAAAGGTTTTGCCGATCTCGAAAAAGTGGCCGCACAACTGGCGCTGCAGCCCTACCAGGCACCCACGCAGCAGCTTGACCCGTTTTTCGAAGGGCTGAAATACGACGGCCACCGGCAGATCCGCTTCCTGCGTGACAAGGCGCTGTTTGCCGAGCAGGGCGATACGTTCCGTGTTGAGTTCTTCCACCCTGGCTGGATGTTCAAAAAGCCCGTCGTCTTCTACAACATCAAGGAGCCCCAGACTGTCGATGTTCCCTTTGACCGAAGTCATTTCGAATATGGCGACCTCAAGGTGCCTGCGAATGCCAAAAATCCCATCGGCTACGCAGGCTTCCGCGTGCTGGCACCCGACTCTTTGGTAAAGCGTCCCTTCGAATTCATGGTGTTCATGGGAGCCAGCTATTACCGGGCGGTGACGACACAGCTCGGCTACGGCATCTCCGCACGCGGCGTGGCGGTGAATACCATCGGCGGTGATCCGGAAGAATTTCCTGACTTCACGCATTTCTGGTTCAAGGAGCCGAAGGCAGGCGAAAAGTCGTTCAAACTGCTCGCCCTGCTCAATGGGCCGAGCATCACCGGCGCGTATGAGTTTGAATCCACGCCTGGCATCAGCACGGAGATGAGGATCAAAGCCACGCTGCATCTGCGCAAGCCGGTGAAGATGCTGGGCATCGCACCCTTTTCGAGCATGTTCTGGTTTGGCGAGAACTCGCATCCGAAGCCCTATGATTTCCGGCCTGAGGTGCATGACTCGGACGGCCTGCAGGTCGAGATCGACGGTGGTCCCTCGATCTGGCGTCCGCTGGATGTCAGCCGGGACATGCGCCTGAGCATTTTTGAAACGGACAAGCTCAGGGGCTTTGGCCTTGCGGAGCGGGATCGCGACTTCAACAACTTCCAGGATCTCGAAGCCAACTATCATCGCCGTCCGGCGGTGTGGGTGGAACCTGTGAGCGGCTTTGGCAAAGGCGCGGTGACACTGGTCGAGCTTTCCAGCGGTGAAGAGACCTGGGACAACATCGTGGCGATGTGGAAGCCGGCGCACCTGCCTGCCACGCCAGCAGAGCCGCTCAAAGTTGAGTACAAACTGCACTGGCTGGATCAACACCTGCCGGGCGTGCTGTGCCGGGTCATCAGCTCACGCCGTGGTTTTGTGATGGACTCTGACGATCATCTTTATGTGGTCGATTTTGGCAAGGGCAAGGAAAACGGGGAGGCCCAGCCCAAGGACTGGACGCCCGATATTGATGTGGTCCTCAGCGCCGGCGAAGGCAAGGTGCTGGACAAGCGCGTGATGCGCAACAGCGAGACCGGCGGCTGGCGCGCCTTCTTCAAGCTCGACATTCCCGAGTCCTCCAACCTGCTGGAAATCATGATGGAGCTGAAGGACAAGGAGAAGGTCATTTCTGAACGCTGGATGTACCAATGGCGTCGCTAAGTCTCACCGATCTGGGCTGGAACGAGTTCTTCGCGAAGCACTTCGAACCCTATCACGCGCAGGGCTGGAAACCTGCGCGCCTGATCCGCGACAACAAGATCAGCTACGGCGCGCTGCTCGAAGATGGCACGAACGGCTTCGATGAATTCGAGGTCATCCTGGGCGGCAAAGTCTATCACGATGCTGAAACCGATGCCGAGCTGCCTGCCGTGGGCGACTGGGTGGCGCTGGAAGTCGGTGGCGAAAATGGCGACAACATCATCCGTGCCCGTCTGCCACGGCAGACCTGCTTTTCACGCAAGGCCTCCGGCTTCAGCGCGGAGGAGCAGGTGATCGCCGCAAACGTGAACGCGGTGATCGTCGTCACCGATGCCGGGCCTGACTACAGCCTGCGCCGCATGGAGCGCTACTTCACCCTGATCGCCCGCAGTGGGGCGAAGGCGGTCGTTCTAGTCAACAAGGCCGACCTTTATCCCGACAAACAGAATCAGGAGGCGGCCGAGGCAATCCGTGCGCTGAATGCCGATGCCGATGTGCATGTGACCAGCGTGAAGAAGCGCAAGGGTCTCAAAGTGCTGAAGGATTACCTCAAGCGCGGCCAGAGCGTGGCCGTGATCGGCTCCAGCGGTGTGGGCAAGTCCGCGTTCGTCAATCTGCTGCTGGGTGAGGACTGGCAGTGGGTGGATGAGGTGAACGAAGTCACCGGCAAAGGCCGCCACACCACGACTGCGCGTGAACTGCTCGTACTCGACAAGGGCGGCATCCTCATCGACAACCCCGGCATCAAGGAGGTGCAGATGTGGACGAATGAAACCACGCTGCGAGAACGCTTTGCCGACATTGAACAACTCGCCCAGCAGTGCAAATACCATGACTGCAAGCACGGGACCGATGCTGGCTGTGCCATCCGCACCGCCGTGGAGGCGGGCACCATGGATGCCGAGCGTTACGAAGGCTATTTAAAGCTGGAGGACGAGATCTCCAAGCTGCGCAAACAGCGAAAGAAGCGCCAGATGACCGTCGAGCGCCGCAACAAACGCGATCACAAAATCAAAGCGCGCAATCGCGTCGATCGCGAGGATATCGAGCGCGATTTGAAGCCACGCATGTAGTAGTCTGCAACCAATGCCTCCCCAGCCCCCCCCAACCCGTACCGGCCTCGCCCGCGCCATGTCAAAGCTCGGCTTCTGCTCCCGCAGCCGCGCCACTGAGCTGATCCGCATGGGCAAGGTAAAGGTGAACCTCGTCGTGCGGAAGAATCCCGAGTTCCCCGTGATCCTCAAAAAGGACGTCATCATCATGGACGACGTCAGCATCAATCAAGCACCGCGACTCTACGTCATGCTCAACAAACCGCGCGGTCTCGTCACCAGTGCCTCGGACGAACTCGGGCGCGAGACGGTGTTCTCCTGCTTTGAGAATTCCAAGCTGCCACATCTCTCCCCGGTGGGCCGGCTGGACAAGGCCAGCGAAGGCATGCTGCTCTTCACCAATGACAACGCCTGGGCGGACACCATCACCAATCCCGACACGCATCTCGATAAAACCTACCACGTTCAAATCAGTGGCACGGTAGATGAAAAGCGGCTGGCACAGATCCGGGAAGGGGTCGTTGACGAGGAGCTAGGTGATCACCTCTCTGCCAAGGTTGTCAAAATCCTCCGCTCGGGCGAAAAGAACGTCTGGCTGGAAGTCGTCCTCGATGAAGGCCGCAACCGCCACATCCGCCGCCTGCTCGAAGCCTTCAACATTGAAGTCCTCCGTCTCGTCCGCGTAAAAATCGGCATGCTCGTTCTTGGAAACCTGCAAAAAGGCCAGTGGCGTGAGCTGACGAAGTATGAGGTGCTGAAATCACGCGAGCCGCAGGAACTGCGTTAAAGCCACGCCATCACTTCAGCAACTGATCCCAGCTTAGTTTAAAGCGAGCCAGGTATTTCTTGATCCGGTCAGCGTCGTTCATCTTTGAGCGCTTGGCGCGCGAGACCGTGAAGAGCTTGCGTCCGGCATCCGAGAGCGTTTTGCTTTCGCGGCAGACCTGTAGCACGAAGTCGAGTTGAGCCAGATCGAAGGGATCAAACGCGGCTCTTTGCGCCTCGGTGAGCACGGTGCTTTCCGGGTGTGGTTTTTGAGCACCGGCATCCCGCCAGCCTTCGCGCAATCGCGCAGCCTCGGTCTCCACGCAGGCCACGGTGATCCTGCCTCTGGGGGCCAGCGTGGCCATGCGTGTCACCGCTGCATTCAGATCGCGAAAATTGGCACTCCATTTCGCCTCGGGACTGCGGGAAAATTTGAGGAAGGCCTCACGGGCTTCTTTGTTCATGCGCACCTGGCGCCGATGCGACTTCGCAAAGCGTTCCAGCTCGAAATCGAGATTGGCGGCGATATCTTCACGGCGCTCGGCGAGGCTTGGCAGCGTGAAGGTCCATAGATTGATGCGGGCAAGCAGGTCATCGCGAAATTTGCCAGCAGCAACCTGCATTCGCAGATCGCGATTGGTCCCCGCGATGAGTTCGAAATCGCTCTGCACCGCTTTGTCGCCACCCAGAGGCAGGAAGGTCTTATCCTCAAGCGCCCGCAGCAGCATCGCCTGCTCGTCGAGGCCGAGTTCGCCGATTTCATCCAGGAAGATGAGGCCCTTGTCTGCCTCCTTGAGCAGCCCAGGACGGTCTGATTGTGCGCCGGTGAAGGAACCGCGTTTGTGACCGAACAGCGCCGACAATGCGTGGTCGCCACGCAGCGTGGCGCAGTTCACTTCCACAAATCTGCCGCTGAGACCGGCTCGAGAACGCCGCAGGTCATAGATGCGGCTGGCGAGCATGGATTTACCCGCACCCGTCGGACCCATGATGAGGATGGGCGCTTTGGAGTTCACGGCCACGAGTTCAATCTGCTCGATGAGCTTGTTGAAGCCCTTGCTCTTCGTGGCGATGCCGCTCTTCAGAAAGTCCAGCGTGCGCTCCTGCTCCTGTGCAAAGCGGGTCGAGAGCCGGTCATACTTCGAGAGATCGAGATCGATGATCTCATAGCGTCCTGAGGGCTTCGCATCACGCCCTCCTTCACGTGACGGCGATGTTTGCAGAAGCCGTGCCGGAATGAAGTTCGCCTCATTGAGCAGGAACCAGCAGATCTGCGCCACATGCGTTCCCGTGGTAAGATGGATCAAATAGTCCGCCTTCTCCGGATCAAAGGTATAACCCCGAACGAAGTCGTAAAGCCGCTCATACACCTCCTGCAAATCCCACGGATCCTTCAATGCAAACTCATGCACCACCACCGTCGTTTCTGGGGACACCTTCTCGATGTCCGCCTTCACCTGCCGCGCCAATTCGGCAAACTTAGGCTCCGCCAGCATCTCCAGCCGTGAGATCAATAGATCCTCCTGCTGGCACATCGCCACCGTGGGCCGCCATTTTGACCATCTTTCGGGTCCTGAGGCACGGTCCAAATTCGAACCGAGAAATCCAAAAGTGACGATGGGCTTAGTTGACGGCATCAAAGATAAAAAGCTATCTAAACGGATAAACAAATAAAATTAATTGGATGGGTGAATTGAGAGCTGAAAGTACTGAAAAACTTTCTTCGCCTGATTTTACAAGGGTTCCAGTCTCATCGGACCCTGCGTGCCAAGTATTGGCACGCCGCTAGCACTAGGTATTGGCTCAACCAACCCAATCAACACCATGGCTAGCAAAACACTCTTTTCGACCCTCCGCGGCGCTCTGGCTCTGAAGGCTGACAGCTTCAATGAAGCCGGTGGCCCGGCCTACCAGCTCATGCCCCGTCATGCGCTGGCGCAGTTTGCGGCCACGGGCTGCCTGAACCGCACCTTTTACGCCACGGCGCAAGATCAGCTTCAGCAGGTGCTGAAGCTGTGTGAGAAAGTTCCGACGGATTTCATCGCCCGCACGGCGCTTTACTGCCGCCAGAAAGGTTTCATGAAGGATGTGCCGGCTCTGCTCTGCGCCGTCCTGGCCGCCCGTGATGCCGAACGTCTGGAACTGATCTTTGATCGCGTGATTGATGACGCCAAGATGCTGCGGAACTTCGTGCAGATGCTGCGCTCCGGCGTGACGGGTCGTAAATCGCTCGGTTCCCTGCCAAAGCGCCTCGTTCGCCGCTGGTTTGAGACTCGTTCGGACGAGGCCATCTTCCGCGCTGATGTGGGTCAGTCGCCTTCGCTGGCGGACATCGTGAAAATGGTGCACCCACGTCCGGCTAACAAGACCCGCGAGGCGCTGTATGGCTACCTCATTGGTCGCAAGCATGATGCCGCAGCCCTGCCGAAAATCGTACGCGAGTTCGAGGCCTGGAAATCCGACCCTGCGGGTGATCCGCCGGACGTGCCGTTCCAAATGCTCACCGCACTGCCTTTGACGGCGGAGCAGTGGCAGGCCATCGCTCGTCGTGCCCCGTGGCAGATGACGCGCATGAACCTGAACACCTTCGCCCGTCATGGTGTGTTCACCATCAAGGAGATCACCCGTCTTGTGGCCAGCCGCCTGCGCCACGAGGAGCAGGTGCGCCGCTCCAAGGTGTTCCCTTATCAGCTCATGGCCGCCTATCACAACGTCGGCGCGGAAGTCCCGCACGACGTGAAGGAAGCGCTGCAGGATGCGATGGAGATCTCGGTCTCCAATGTGCCGGTGGTGGCTGGAAAGGTGATTGTGGCTCCAGACGTGTCTGGATCGATGCACTCCGCTCTCACGGGTATCCGCAAGGGTGCCACGAGCAAGGTGCGCTGCATCGATATCGCCGCCTTGGTGGCCGCCGCCTTCCTGCGTCAGAACCGTGATGCCGAAGTGCTGCCGTTCGAGAGCAACGTTGTTCGTGTGTCGTTGAATCCCCGTGATTCCGTGATGACGAACGCGCAGAAGCTCGCGTCTCTGCCTTGCGGCGGGACAAACTGCAGCGCCGTGCTCATCGATCTCAATGCCCGCAAGGTGCAGGCGGATCTGGTGATCTACGTCTCCGACAACGAGTCTTGGATCGACACACCGTATCACGGCCACTTCGGTGGTTCGGCGACTCGCACGATGAGCGAGTGGATGATCTTCAAGCAGCGGAATCCCAAAGCCCGTCTCGTGTGTCTGGACATCCAGCCATACACCTC
This sequence comes from Verrucomicrobiota bacterium, assembly GCA_025360015.1. Taxonomy (GTDB): domain Bacteria; phylum Verrucomicrobiota; class Verrucomicrobiia; order Verrucomicrobiales; family Verrucomicrobiaceae; genus Prosthecobacter. The sequence continues at coordinate 43,748 of JANYCZ010000036.1, forward strand.
AACTCAGGCCCAGGAGCGTGAGGACATCCTCAACATCGGTGGTTTCTCCGATGCAGTGTTCAACGTGATCGCCGCCTTTGCCCGTGGCGAACTCAGCAGCGCCCACTGGGTCGGCGAGATCGAGAAAACACCTCTTTAATAACTCAAACTTTGGAGCCTGGTGAATGCTGGAGCGGACTACATTTCCAACTGTCGCGTCTCTCCGATTCTTGTCACCAGGCTCCATCCCAACTCTTTCCAATGATGGCGAATGCCCCGAGGAACTACATTGAACCAGTCGGCCGCAGGTTCGAGCCCTGCCTGTCATGCGCAAGCATGGCAGTAGCTCAGCGGTAGAGCAATTGGACCCGTTTCTCACCTCCTTGTCGCCGTCATCTTTTTTCAATCTTAACCACCACCTTTGGCGAATGCCGGAGCGGACTACATCGGTAATCAGCGGGTTCGACCCCCGCCCCGCAGCAATGCGGAGAAGTCTCTCCATCCTTGTCGCCATCTCTTTTCATAAAACCAATCACCTCAAATGGTGACGAATGCCGATGGAACTACATGGCTATTACCCCTCCTGTCGTGGGTTCGAATCCCACCGGTCCCACCTTGCCAATTTCCCGGGACCGTAGCTCAGCCTGGTAGAGCAGGGAACGTTTCATCAATCCCTTGTCGTCACCGCCAATTTCCAAACAACCATGACATCTCCATTCCACATCACCGCCGAAGCCGAAGCCATCCTTCCTGCCCGCAACAACGCGGGTAAACCGATCACTGTGATCGGCACGGAAGCGATTCGTTCCGGCTTTGACCAAACCTGCATTGAGCAGGCTCTAAACTCGCGCTCCGCTCCAGGCGTGACCGATCTCGTGCTCAATCCTGACGCGCATGCCGGTTACGGTGCCCCGGTGGGTTGCGTGATGGTTTCGCCAACGCACATCTATCCAGGCCCTGTGGGCGTGGACATCAAGTGCTCCATGTCGCTGCTGCAGATGAACATCCCTGCCGATGCGATCGTGGACAAAGGGGTGCGCCGCCGTCTCATTGACGCCATCTTGGAGCGTACGCCTACCGGCGCGGGCCGTGGTCAGCGCGAGGCGAAAAAATCGCGCCGTGTCTCCGCTGATCTCGGTGTGCAGGTGTGCACCGAAGGCGCCCGCAAGAGCGTATGCGAAGCACTCGGCATCCCGCCGGAGTGGGCGTTGCGCTGCGAGGACAGCGCGCACCTCGGTCATGATGGAAATGTCTCCACGTTGGATGAGCGCCTGGACAAGATGCGCTCGTTCAACGGCTTCTCCGGATTTGAAAACAAGATGATGCAGCTCGGCTCTTACGGTGGTGGAAATCACTTCGGTGAGTGCGAGGTGGTGCAGCTTGACGATGATCCTGCCATGCGTCAGACCGCCGAGGTCTTCGGCCTGCAGGACAACCACGTCGCCTTCCTCAGCCACTGCGGATCGCGCGGGTTTGGGAACATTCTGGCGCAGCGTCAGTTCAAAGCGCTGGAAGGTTTCTTCCGCACCTGGGGCCTCGCATTTCCTGCCGAAGACAAACAGCTTGTCTATGCCCCGCTCGGAACCCCCGAGGCGGACGCGTATCTGGATGACATGGCTCTCGGGGCGAACTTCGCCACGGTGAACCACATGCTCATCAATGCGCTCGTGCTGGAGGCTTTCCAGGAAGTGCTGCCAGGGGCGAAAGGTCAGCTCGTGTACTTCATCAGCCACAACATCGCCCGTCAGGAGGTCGTGGACAACCAGCTCGCCTGGGTTCACCGCAAAGGCGCAACTCGCGCCTTCCCAGGTGGACACCACGCGCTCAAGGACACCCCTTTTGCCAACACCGGCCACCCAATCCTGCTGCCGGGAAATCCGCGCGATGGTTCCGTGATCATGGTGGCAAAACCCGATGCCGTGAAAACCTGCTACAGTGTGAACCACGGTGCCGGCCGCTGCATGGGCCGCAAAGCCGCTGCTCGTACACTCGATCAAAAGAGCGTCGATGCCGACTTCGAAACCCACGACATCCTCTACAACGCCCGCCAGTACCCGATCGACGAAGCCCCCAACGCTTACAAGGATTTCAAAGAAGTCCTCCGCAGCGTCGAAGCCGCCGGTCTGGCCCAGCAGGTGTGCAAACTCAAAGCCCGCTTCGTCATCAAGGACGCGGCGGAGGCGGATGATTGAGAAAATGAGCGTTAACCCAAATAACTGGTGAACAGTCAAAAAACAGAGCCCATTTCAACATGGGTAGAAGTAGAGGAGGATCACGATTCTGGAGGGATGATGCTGTCTGGTGATCGGACCGGCCTGATGGCCCTTCGCGATGCCATTGATATTGCGATTGCTGAGGGAGAAGCTCCAATTGCTGCCGAGTGTGTAGAATTCAGTGGAGTGCGTCGTGTCGATGCACTCCGCAAACCCGAACCTCAATCTTTCCACTCGAAATTGGCGGGAGCGGGTTGTTTGATTTTCATTGTCATCGGTTTCTTGATTTTTTTACTCGGGATCTGGCAGTTGAAATCTCTCATTCTGCGCTTCGGACGCGGTGCAGCCGAGGTCACAGCCCCGTCATGCTCATGGACGCTTGCCAAACAAACATGAAATCCACCCCCATCCTCCAAATCTCCGGCGAATCCGGCGGCGGTCAGTTGCTGCGCTCTTCACTCTCTCTGTCGCTCGTCACCGGACGTCCATTTCGCATGACAAACATTCGTGGCAAGCGGCCCAAGCCAGGCCTGATGCGTCAGCATCTCACCTGCGTGAAAGCCGCAGCTGAAGTCTGTGACGCGAGCGTCGATGGCGCGGAGCTGGGCTCGGTGGAGCTTGTGTTCTGTCCCGGGAAAATCGTGGGAGGCGACTATTCCTTTGCCATCGGGTCGGGCGGCAGCACCACCCTTGTCTTGCAAACCCTGCTTCCCGCGCTGTTGCATGCAGAGGTGTCGAGCACAGTGCGCATCGAAGGCGGGACGCACAACCCAATGGCACCGCCCTTTGAATTCATCGAGCAATGCTACCTGCCGGTGGTTCAGCGCATGGGTGTGGATGCCTCGGTAAAGCTGGAGCGACATGGCTTCATGCAGGCGGGTGGCGGTGCCATCACGGCGGCCATTTCCCCCATCAAGAAGTGGGAGAAACTCATTCTCACGGATCGCGGAGATACGGTGGAAACGTTTGGTCGTGTTCTTCATGCTCATCTGCCAGGTGACATCGCGAAGCGAGAGATCGCAACGGCTTCGAACCTCCTTGGTTGGGCTGACAGTCACATTGAACTGCGCTACGCAAATGACAGCACAGGTCCCGGGAATGTCCTCCTGCTCGGCGCGCGCTTTGCGAATGTTTGCGAAATCAGCAGCGGGATCGCGCAGCAGGGCAAGTCTTCTGAGGCCGTGGCGACGGGCGCAGCAAAGGGACTGCGCGCATATCTCGCGTCGTCCGCACCCGTGGGCGCTCACCTGGCCGATCAACTGCTGCTGCCCATGGCTCTGGCAGGCGGCGGTGTGTTTCACACCCTGTCGATCACCGATCACACTCGGACGAACATAGCGCTGATCGAGCAGTTCCTGCCCGTGAAATTCATAGTCGAAGAACTGGAGCCAGGCGTGAAGCAAATTCGCTGCGGTTTGATCCCGCCGCCCTCCATCACTCCGCCCAGGCTTCACGCAGCAGGCGCAGGTAGTTGCCGTGCATGATGTTGGCGATGTCCGCGTCCTTGTAGCCGCGCTTTTGCAGCATGGCGGGGATGCGGGAGAGATCGGCGATGGTGTCGAGATCCTCCGGCGTCTGCTCGGTGCCGTAGCCACCGTCGAGATCTGTGCCGATGCCGCTGTGCAAGGTGTTGCCGGCAAGCTGGCAGACGTGGTCGATGTGGTCGCAGATCACTTCGAGCTTGAGGCCCACTTCCTGCGGCGTGGTCTTGCCACGGATCCAACCGGGGATCATCATCCAGGCATCCAGTGCAGCGCCGACGACGCCACCGCGTTCAATGAGGGCCTTGATCTGGTCATCGGAAAACTGGCGCGGGTCCGGGACGAGAGCGCGGCAGTTGCTATGGCTGGCCCAGACGGTGCCCTGATGAATGTCCAGCGCCTCCCAGAAGCAGTCATCGCTGAGATGTGTGACATCGAGGATCATGCCCAGGCGGTCCATTTCCTGGATCAACTCTTTGCCACCAGCGGGCAGAGGGCCCACCATGTCGTGACCCAGCGCGTACCGGCAGACGCCGTAGTGCGCGGGGCCCATGGCGCGCAGTCCCTGCTCCCAGGCTTTTTCGAGATGGCCCACGCTGCGGATGGAATCAGCACCTTCCAGGCTGAGGATGTAGCCGATGGCTTTTTTGTCATCGGGAATGGTGGTGTCGTTCCAAAGGGCGATCATTTCATCGAGCTCGCGCACATTGGTGATCTGACGCATTTCTCCAGCTTCCTCCATAGCGCGATACCATGAGAGCTGGCCCTGAGTTTCCGCCCAGGCCTGCTCCGCAGACATCCACCCTGCGATAGGGGAGGGGCCGGGCATGCAACCCGCGAGCTGGGTGGCGACGCAGATGCCGACTTTTCCACGCCGCATGTCGGGAAAGGCGGTGGTGCCGCAGGCGCGTCCTTTGCCGGTCATGCCCGCCTCCCGACGGCGAATCTCATGCACGGGGAGGCGGAGGTCGCGATTGAAGCCGCCGAGGGCATTGAGACTGAGGTCGAGGTGGGCGTCGAAGGTAAGCATGGGAGAGAATGACGAATGTGCGCGTCAGTCTACGCAGGCAGCATCATGGGTCATTCAAAGCGATAGCCCGCGCCATGCACGGTGCGAATGATTCGAGGCTGTGCGGGGTCTTTTTCGATGCGTTTGCGCAACTGCGAAATGTGCTGATCCAGCGCCCGGCTTTCAGGGAAGTAGTCCACGCCCCAGACTTCATCGGCCAGGGTGTTACGGTCGATGACCTTGCCCCGGCGGTCGTAAAGCAGGCGCAGTACTTTGACATCGCGGGGGCTCAGGGCGAGCTCGAGCTTGTCACGATAGGCGCGCAGTTCCGTGGGGACGATGCGCAGGTCATCCATGGTGAAGTCATCATCCGTCCTGCCGCCGCCACGTGAGGCCGTACGGCGCAGAATGGCGCGGATGCGGGCGATGATCTCCTTCACACCAAAGGGCTTGGTCATGTAGTCATCGGCCCCGAGTTCGAGTCCGAGGACTGTGTCGATCTCCTCGGCTTTGGCCGTGAGAAAGAGGATGGGCACTTTTTCATCCTGGCGGCGGATTTGTTTGCACACCTCATAGCCATTGAGGCCGGGCATCATGACATCCAGACACACGAAGTCCGGACTCTCAGCGCGGAAAAAATCCACCGCCTGCAGGCCGTCACTGGCGGGGATGACTTCGTAGCCTTCCATGGTGAGCACTTCGCGCAGCGCATCGCGTGTGTGGTCGTCGTCTTCGGCGATGAGTATTTTAGTCATGACTTGTTAGGGAGGGTGAGAATGAAGCGCGCGCCGTCGCGGTAATTAGGGCACACCGTGAGCGAGCCGCCATGCAATTGTGCCAGTTCGCGCGAGATGGTCAATCCGATGCCGGTGCCGCTCACACCTTCGGCCAGGTCCGAGCGGAGGCGTTCAAAGGGTTCGAAAACGGTGCGGCGTTTGCCGGACGGAATGCCCGGGCCGTGATCCTCCACGATGATGCGCGTGCTGCGCTCGTCGTGCTCCGTGCGGATGGCGATCCACTTGCCGGCGTTGGCGTATTTATCCACGTTGGAAATGAGGTTGCCGAGGATCTGCTCAATGGCATCTGGGTCGGCCATGACGGTCTCCGGCCCGCTGAGGGAGGTGACGATTTCAAAGCCCTTGTTTTCGAGCAGTGGTTTCCAGAACTCAGCAATGCGCGACACGTTTTGATCCAGCGCCAGCAGCTTGGGCTGGATGGTCAGCTTGTCACGCTGCTGACGGGCGTAGTTCAGGACGTTTTGGATCAGGCGGTCCAGGCGGCAGGTTTCCGCCTCCACCACCCCCAGCTGGCGCTTTGCGATGGTATCTCCCTGCGACTCCGCGCGGTGCGCTGCCATTTCCGCGTAGAGGCGGATGTTGGTGAGCGGCGTCTTCAGCTCATGGGAGATCTGATTGACGAATGTGACGCGCTGCTGCGCCACGCGGATCTCACTGGCACTTTCATGGAAGTAGAGCCAGCCCACCACAAAGACAAGCATGATGCCGGAGCTGACGCCGAGCAGGATCGGAAAGAGGTAGGGCTTTGGAAACTCCTCATTCGCGGGTGTGTAGGCCATCTCCCACTGTGAGAGCGGCTCCGAGCAGGCGCGGTGGGCGGCCGGAGTGCCTTCGGACCCAGGCAGCCTCTTGCCCCATTCATGCAGGGGGATGCCTCTGACCGTAGTCAGCATCATGCGGCCGGGAGGGATGGCCAGTCCGGGCTGCGGCAGGCGCTGAAACAGGGAGTTCATCAGCATCTGCGGGTTCATCAGGGCGCAGCTCAGACTGCCATCAGCAAAGCGGTGCCAGTAGATAAAGACCGAATCCCCCACATGCCAGCCGCTCCAGGACATGGGGGTCTCAGACTGCACCGGACGGTCGTCAATGTGGTAGCCGAACATCTTGAGGTAGGTCATCCACTGGGAGGAGCGCTGCTGGACGGATGACAGCCGGGAAACATAGACACGCTGAAACGGCGGGCCGCCGTCCTCCAACACGGAGACAAACTGCGGCATGCTGTCGGGATTCCGGGTGGATTCCAGAATGGCCTTGATACGGTCTTCAGCTTTGAAAATCTCCCCCGGCTCATAGTTGGCCATGCCCTCAAACGATTCGATGGGCGCGGTTTCGCCCTCTCCGGTCACAGACCACGTCTGCGCGATCCACGGGTGCGTGGCCAGCCGCTGGGACATCAGACGGGCTGAGCCGATACTTTGCGCACCCCAGACATCTAGCCGGTCAGTGAGCTGCCGCATATCGTGGAGAAGGTGCTGGTCTGACGAGCTAAGACGCTCAGCCAGAATGGCCTGCATGGAGGCATCGGTGCGCTTTTCGGCGTCGCGAATGAGGTACGTTCCCAGCCAGGCCAGCAGGGCCAGGGGCAGGATCACCAGGATGATGAAGAGAATCGTGGAGCGGCGTTGGAACATGCGCGAGGCGGATAATTTAGCCTCGCGATTTATTTGGTCATCTAAATTTTATAAAAACCATAAAAAGAACCGGGACGGACTTTTAAGGTCCGCCCCGGTTGATTCGTTAGGAGTCTCCAACAGCCAGAAGGATAACCACACTTGAAGAAAGGGTTGATCTGAGGTTCAGGGCCGACGCCGCGCTCCTTTGATCTGTGGGTATCTTCTCACAGCCGGAAAACAAAGCGTCAGCAGCTTGTGAGCAGGTTGTAAGGAAATTGTAAGGCGTCTTTTTCTCCACCCCCCCAAACAAAAAGGCGGAGCCAACCCGTGGCCCCGCCTTTCATGAATCGTTGGCTAAGTCAGGCTGCTTACAGCAGGCACTCCGCGATCTGCACCGCATTCAGCGCCGCACCTTTGAGGAGCTGGTCACCGACGACCCAGAAGGCCAGACCATTGTCGAGGGCGCAATCCATGCGGATGCGGCCGACGGCGCAGTTGTCGCGGCCCGCGATGTCGAGGGCGAGCGGATAGACCTTGTTCGCGGTGTCGTCGAGCACGTCCAGACCTGGAGCCTTGCTGAGCACTTCGCGTGCAGTTTCAACAGTGATGGGCTTTTCAAACTCTGCGCTGATGGCGATGCTGTGCGCACGGAAGACCGGGATGCGGACGCAGGTCACAGACGCACGGAACTTGTCGTGGTGCATGATCTTGCGGCCCTCGTTCTCCATCTTCATCTCTTCTTTGGTGTAGCCGGACTCCAGGAAGGAATCCACATGGGGGATGGCGTTGAAGGCGATCTGGTGCGGATACACATGCGGCTTGCTGTCCAGCTTTGCAGCATCCCAGGCGCGGTTTTCACTGGCCCATTCGCGGGACTGGTTGGCGAGCTCCTCAATCGCCTGCGCACCCGTGCCGGACACGGCCTGGTAGCTGGAGGCAAAGATGCGCTTCACACCGAAAGCTTGGTGCAGCGGATACAACGCCATCAGCGAGATGGCCGTGGTGCAGTTCGGATTGGCGAGGATGCCCTTGTGGGACTTCACGTCCGCAGCATTGATTTCCGGCACCACGAGAGGGACGTTCGGGTCCTGCCGGAAGAAGGAGGAATTGTCCACCACCACGGCACCCGCTTTCACCGCATGCGGGGCAAAATCCCGCGAGATGCCGCCGCCCGCGCTGAACAGCGCGATGTCGATGCCTTTAAAAGAATCCGGAGTCAGCTCCTGAATGGTGATGTTCTCGCCCTTGAATTTCAGCTTCTTCCCGGCGCTGCGTGCGGAGGCAAGGAGGGTAAGCTGGCCGACGGGAAACTTACGCTCTTCCAGGCAGCGGATCATCTCCGCGCCCACAGCGCCTGTGGCTCCGACGATGGCGACATTCTTCAGGGTGCTCATGGTATTCTACTAACGAGGGGTTGGTTCAAAGGGGCCGCGATAGTAAGGCCTCACCCGCCGGATGCAAGGACGGGTAAACAGCCGGAAAGGCAGCGCCTTCCCCTGTAATCCTTCTCCTCCTCCCGGCTTCTGAAGCCTCTCCCGCATCCTCCATCCTTCCGCCTCGCTTTCTCGCAACCTCCTCCCCTCCGAAACCAAGCTCCCCAAAACTCCCACCTTGACTTCGTGTTAAAAATACACATTACTTCGTGTGTGAAACACACGTACGAATACTCCAGAGCCGCCCTCACCGTTGACTGCGTTGTCTTCGGCTTCGACGGCGGTGCCTTGCAGGTCCTGCTCATCCGCCGTGGTCTGGCACCCTTCAAAGACCACTGGGCCCTCCCCGGTGGTTTCGTCCGCGTCGAGGAAACCCTGGACGCCGCCGCCCGCCGCGAGCTGGAGGAAGAAACCGGCCTCAAAGACCTCTTCCTCGAGCAGCTCTACACCTTCGGCACCGTGAACCGCGATCCGCGCGAGCGCGTCGTCAGCGTCGCCTACTACGCATTAACCAAACCCGCCGATCACACCACCGCCGCCTCCACAGACGCCGCCGAAGCCCGCTGGTTCCCCGTGTCAGACATCCCCCCGCTTGCCTTCGACCACGCTGAAATCTTCGCCACCGCCCTCGCCCGCCTCCGCGGCAAGCTCACCTACCAGCCTGTCGGCTTCGAACTCCTCCCCCCCAAGTTCACTCTGACGCAGCTCCAGCTCCTCTACGAAAGCGTCCTCGGCACCCACATCGACAAGCGCAACTTCCGCAAAAAAGTCCTCAGCCACGACCTCCTCATCCCCCTCAAAGAACAACACCGCGAAGGCGCTCACCGCCCCGCCCAGCTCTTCCGCTTCGACCCCGTGAAGTACGAGCGCCTGAAGAAGAAGGGATTCCTTTTTGAGATATGAAAACGACCACTCTACCACGAACTCAAAGCGAACTGATCCAGGCCATGCAAAAAGGCTGGCGGCCAAAATGGGCATTCTTCTGGGGACATACACCATCAAAAGACGGCTCAGTGACGAAAGCCTGTTTCAGCCAATGGTGGGCAGGACATCCGTTCGAGTTCGATGGCATTCGTTACACCACTGCTGAGCATTACATGAGGGCTGAAAAGGCGCGGCTCTTCCAAGATGAAGCAACTTTTTCAAAGATCATTGGCGTCAGGAGTCCGGAGATTGCCAAGAAACTTGGCCGCCAAATCGCCAATTTTGATGACCAAATCTGGCTTAGGCATCGGTGGGATATCGTCGTGCGCGGGAACAGAGCGAAATTTGCCCAGCATGCAGAGTTGAAAACCTTTCTCCTTCAAACTGGCGACCGACTTCTCGTCGAAGCCAGCCCCTTCGACCCCATCTGGGGAATTGGAATGGCAGCAACAGATCCGAATGCCGAACGACCACAGTATTGGAAAGGTCTGAATCTCCTGGGCTTCGCACTCATGGAAGTGCGTGAGGAGTTTCAGCAAACAACGAGATGAAAACCACTTTGAAAATCACACCTTATGCCGAGCAGGCACTGACTTGGCCACAATCCGGCCGCCACATCCTGGCTCAGTTTGATGACGATTCAATTGTGGTCTATCAGGCTTACCGACCTGCAATTGCCTGCTTTGCTGTCGAACATCAGCACTTTGGCGGCGAGTTCAGCTTTTCACGCATGAGCTGGATCAAACCCAACTTTCTCTGGATGATGTTTCGTTCTGGATGGGCATGCAAAGAAGGGCAGGAGCACGTTTTGGCCGTGCGCTTGAAGCGCTCCTTCTTTGATGAGGTTCTGGAGGCCTCAGTCGCTTCATCCTTCGCTGGCAGCCGCTATGACAGCCACGGAAAGTGGCAGGGTGCCGTTGCGCAATCCGATGTCCGTCTTCAGTGGGATCCAGACCACGACCCGAATGGCCATTGCCTCGAAAGACGCGCTGTCCAGCTCGGACTGCGGGGAGAGACCCTGCGCCGCTTTGGCCAGACTGAGCTTGTCGGCATTGAAGACGTCACTCCCTTCGTGATCGAGCAACGGGAGTTCTTGAAGGAAGGCTTCAAGGGGCTGCACACGCCTGACGAGCAGATCTATCGTCCGCATTCAAACACTGCCGCACTAGCGGTCGGCATCGACTTATGACTCAAGAAAAACACATCCTTGGTGGCCTCTACGGCTCACTCGTCGGCGACGCCCTCGGCGTGCCGGTCGAGTTCGCATCACGTGAGAAACGGAAGCTCGATCCTGTCCTCGGAATGCGTAGTCATGGCGTGCACGGCCAGCCCGCCGGCACTTGGAGTGACGATGGCTCCCTGCTGCTCTGCTCCGCCGAAAGCCTGGTCGAGAAAGGCTTCGATCTTCAAGACATGGGCGAGCGTTTCCTACAATGGTTCGAGCTTGGACATTGGGCCGCACATGGACTTGTTTTCGACATTGGCAATGCCACCCGTCAGTCTTTGCTCCGCATCCGTCACGGCATCCCGGCTTTCGAGGCGGGAGGCCGTGAACCGTACGACAACGGCAATGGCTCGCTCATGCGCATTCTGCCTGTGGCGTTTGCCAATCTCAACCAAGACGAAAGCACTTTCACCAGCCGCATCGCACAAGCTTCAGCCATCACTCATGGCCATGCTCGTTCGCAGATGGCCTGCGTTTTCCACGGGCTCGTGGTTCACGAGCTGATGGATGAAGTGACTCCTCAAGAAGCCCTTCAAAAGGCACAGCAGATCTTCCAACGGCTTTATTCGGACAACGAGGAACTCGGCACTTTCCGCGACGTGTTGCGTGACGACTTGGTCTCCCGGCCTGAGATTCACATCCATTCGGGCGGCTATGTCATGGAGACACTCACTGCCTCTCTTTGGTGCCTGCTCACCACTGACAATTTTTCTGACTGCGTTCTCAAAGCAGTGAACCTCGGTGACGACACTGACACCACCGGCTGCGTCGTCGGCGGCCTCGCGGGCGTGGTCTATGGCATTGATGCCATCCCTGCCGAATGGCTTCTGGCTCTTCCGCGCCAGAAAGATCTGTGGGAGCTGTTTTCCAAGTTCGAACAAAGCCTTCACCCGCATGAATCTCAATACTCACGAAGATCGCGACCAGTGCCTCCAACGCGCGCTGCTCTCCCTTGACGGTCTCTCCGTTGGAGACGCGTTTGGGCAGAGCTTTTTCTTTGTCACGCCAGTGATCGCTGACCAGCGCCTCGGAGGACGCTTCATCCCGCCACCGCCTTGGTTCTTTACAGATGATACCGTGATGGCAGTCGCGATCATGCACAGCCTCCATGAGCACGAAGGCATCGTGCCCGACTGGCTTGCCGGAGAATTTGCCGCACAATACAAAAAGGAGCCTGATCGTGGCTACGGCGGTACCGCCCATGGGATATTGCGGGCCATTGGTGAAGGCGTCCCATGGAAGGAGGCGGCAGGCCGCGTCTTTTATGGTGAAGGATCCTGCGGCAATGGCGGTGGCATGCGTGCTGCACCAATTGGAGCTTACTTCGCGGACGACCTCCAGTTTCTGATCTCAAATGCCAGAGATTCAGCCAAGGTGACGCATGCCCATGAGGATGGCCAGACCGGCGCGATAGCCGTTGCGCTCGCCGCCGCATGGATGGTCACTCAGCATGATCCATCCGCGCCGCAGGAGCATGAGATGATCCGGTTTGTGCTCGCAAATCTTCCCCAGACAGAAACATACTGGCGCATCAAAAAAGCGCTGACGCTCCCCCTTGAGCTTTCGCCAAAAACAGCGGCCCTCATTCTTGGCAATGGCTCGCAGGTGATCTCTTCAGACACCGTGCCTTTCTGCCTGTGGTGCGCCTCCCGGCATCCGAATGATTATGCGGAAGCCCTCTGGTCAGCAGTTTCAGTCTATGGCGATATGGACACCAACTGCGCCATTGTGGGAAGCCTCGTCTCCCTCGGCACCGGCCAAGACGGCATTCCCACCGATTGGCTGGCATCACGCGAACCTCTCAATTTAAAATTCAAATGACACAGGAACAAACCACCCGAACCAGCAAGTTTCTCAGTCTGGTGCTGCGCCATCAGCCCGAAACAGCTCACATCACTCTCGACGCCGCAGGCTGTGCCAAGGTCCGGCGCGACATCACTTGTGCCCAGCTTGACGAAATTGTTGCCACCAACGCCAAGAAACGGTTCGAGTTCAGTGCCGATGGCACGTGTATCCGCGCCAGCCAGGGGCATTCGGTGGAGGTTGATTTGAACTATGAGTCGAAGGAACCGCCTCCCATCCTTATCACGGCACCGCGACGCGATTTCTCGAAAGCATCCGCATCCAAGGTCTGCTAAAGATGGAACGTCATCATGTCCACCTTGCCGCAGAGACAAAAATGACCACGGAAGTCGGTGCGCGGCACGGAAAACCCGTCCTCCTCACCATCTTGGCGGCCGACATGCACCAATCAGGTCACACCTTTTACCTCAGTACCAATGACGTCTGGCTCGTGGAGCATGTACCTGCAAACTTCATCCGATTCCCATGAACCCCATCCTTAAAACTCTCCAGGCCGACATCACCACACTAGATGTGGATGCCATCGTCAACGCGGCCAACTCCTCCCTCCTCGGCGGTGGTGGCGTGGACGGTGCCATTCATCGCGCTGCGGGAAAAGAGCTGCTGGCCGAATGCCGCCTTCTCAATGGCTGCCGCACGGGCGAGGCGAAAATCACCTGTGGCTACAATCTCAAGGCCCGCCACATCATCCACACTGTCGGTCCCGTCTGGAATGGCGGTAAAAATGGCGAGTCCGAGAAACTGCGCTCCTGCTACGCGAACTCACTGCGCATCGCCGCCGAGCAGCAACTGGCGAGCATCGCCTTTCCCTGCATCTCCACTGGCGTTTACCGTTTTCCGCCAGATCAGGCGGCGCAGATCGCCGTGGAGGCGGTGCGCGAATTCATCAGCAAGCCTACTTGTCTGAAGCAGATCATCTTCTGTTGCTTCGCAGCGGAGGATCAGCAGCGTTACGAAACGTTGATTCAAGGACAAGAACTTCATTCATGAAAACGACCACTCTTTATCGACCAGTCGGTCCGGAAGAACTCGCCTTGATCAAGCAAGCGGGTTGGAAGGCATTCCCACCACGCCTGCCCGATCAGCCAATCTTTTATCCGGTGATGAACGAAGACTATGCAATCCAGATCGCCCGTGACTGGAATGTGCGGGCCTCAGGCTCGGGATTCGTCACACGCTTCGAGGTCGATGCAGCGTATTTGAGCCGCTTTGAGGAGCAAATCGTCGGGAGTGCCGTGCATCGAGAGCTCTGGGTGCCTGCGGAGGAACTGGAAGAATTTAACCGGCATATGATCGGTCAGATCGAGGTGACCAGAGGTTTCCCGGAAACAACATAAACCGGACCAACCATTCATGAGCTTTTCCCTGCGAAAGGACGCTATCCTTGGCTGCTTACTCGGCACGGCAGTAGGGGATGCGTTAGGGCTTCCTGCAGAAGGTATGTCTCGCAAGCGCGTGGCAGCGATGAAGCTCGGTGAGCGTCACCGCTTCATTTTCGGGCGCGGCATGTTCAGCGATGACACCGAGCACACGCTGATGCTGTCTGCTGCGCTCATTGAGCATGGACACGATGCTGCGGCGATGCAGCACGCGCTGGGCTGGAAGTTGCGGTGGTGGCTGCTGGCATTGCCTGCAGGGGTTGGATTAAGTAAGGCAAAGGCCATCCTGCGGTTGTGGATTGGATTCCCATCAAGGAAAGCAGGCGTTTGTTCAGCTGGGAATGGTGCTGCCATGCGTAGTGCGATCATTGGCGTAGTGTTTGTCGATGAAGCAGCTCAGCGTCAGGAATTCGCCCTCGCCGCATGTCGTCTGACACACACCGGCCCTCGCGCGGAAGAATCCGCGCTTCTAGTGGCGGAGGCAGCTTCCATGGCCGCACGCCGTCTCCCGTTGCATGAAGTACTGCCCGCCTTGGACAAGCTCATCGTGAGTGACGAGATGAAAACGCGGTTTGCAGCATTTAAGACGGCATTGACCGGGCAGAAGAGCCCACAGGATTACGCGATGGAAATCGGCTGCGGAGATGGCGTGAGTGGGTTTGCTCCGAACACAGTGGCTGTGGCACTTTTTACATGGTTGCGATATCGCGGTGATTTTGAAACGGTGATGCGATCAGTGATCCGGTGCGGTGGAGATACGGACACAGTAGCAGCAATCACGGGAGCCATCTGCGGTGCTGAAACCGGAGAGGCAAGCATTCCGCGTGCATGGATCGAAGGCATCTGTGACTGGCCGCGCTCGATAAATTATATCCGACGAGTGGCGGATGCGCTTGCCTCTGAAAATTGCCTCGCCCCTCGCTATTTCTGGCCCGCTGTTCCTCTACGAAACCTGTTCTTTCTCGTAATCGTGATCTGGCATGGCTTCCGTCGAATGCTGCCTCCCTTTTGATTGCCCCAATGCTTCATACTAAGCGGCTCGTAAAAAACCGCGCCCTGCAGTCGGGTTACCGATGCAGAGCGCGGTCATGATGCGCGAATGTTACTGCGCTAGGAAGCCACCATCCACATTCAACGAAATGCCGGTGATGAAGGACGCAGCGTCACTGGCCAGGAAGAGCACCGGATTGGCGATCTCCTCGGAGCGGCCCGTGCGTCCAACGGGATGCAGCGAGCGCATGTAATTGAGTGCGTCTTCGTTGCCACCGCCGGTGAATCGGGTGAACATTTCCGTTTCAATGGCAGCTGGTGCCACGGCGTTCACGCGGATGCCTTGCTTTGCGTATTCCATCGCGGCGGCTTTAGTGAGACCTTCGACCGCGTGCTTGCTGGCGACATAAACGCTGACTCCGCCCATGCCGACGCGCCCGGCAACGCTGCTTGTGTTGATGATGACGCCCGCGCCCTGCTTGAGCATGACGGGGATCTCATGCTTCATGGAGGTGAGCACACCCCAGACATTGATGTCAAAGACACGGCGGTAGTCCGCCTCGGTGACATCCACGATGGGGCCGGTGATTTCGATGCCGGCGTTATTGAAGGCGATGTCGAGCCGGCCATAGGTGGCCACTGTTTTGGCAACGAGGGCTGCGACATCGGCCTCCACGGCGACGTCCGCTTTTACAAAGGTGGCTTCACCACCTGCGGCTTTGATTTCAGCGGCGACGGCCTGGCCTTCGACTTCACGGCGACCGCTGACGACGACTTTGGCCCCGGCCTTGGCGAAGGCGAGAGCGGTGACTTTGCCGATGCCGCTGGTGGCTCCGGTGATGAGGACGACTTTGTTTTGGAATGAGGTTTGCATGGGATGTGGTCTTGAGAGTGTGAGTTGGGGGGGAGATTGAGTTAGGCTTTGCCGCCGAAGGAGACGTGATCGTCGAAATCGAGGAAATCGAACCAGGTGCCGATGTCTTCACGTGCGGACCCGCCTGCTTTGGCGATCTGCGCGCTGATGTACTCGCGGCTTTCATTGTCGGCAGGCACAGCGGCCTCGCGAAATTCGCTCCAGTGGGCGATCTCGTAGTCGCTGCGTTTGTGCAGCGCGCTTGTTTCGATCCAGGAGAAGATGGCGGCGTCACCGAGGTCCTTGGCCACTTCGGCTTTCAGGGCTTCATGATCAATGCCGGTGAAACTGAGGAAGCGCTGATCCAGCGGACAGTTGTAGTGATACTCGCCGTTCTTGCCGGCGATTTCAGCGCGGCATTTGTCGAGCAGGCGTGGCAGTAGGACGTAGCCGCCGAGGCGGACGCGTGGGCTGCGTGGGGGACGCTGGGTGAGGTCGATGGACATGATGGGTGGGTGTATGGGGGGGGGTGTTTTGGTTTGGGGAGAATGGGAACTCAGGCAGCGAGTGCGGCTTCCAGGAAGCCTTTGCTTTTCACGCCGGTGATCGTGTTCACGGGCTGGCCGTTTTTGAAGACGATGAGCGTGGGGATGGCGCGGATGCCAAAGCGGGCCTGAAGGTCCGGGTAGGCATCCACGTCCACCTTCGCGATGGTAGCGCGTCCGGCCTGCTCAGTGGCAAGCTGGTCGAGGATGGGAGATATCATTTTGCAGGGGCCGCACCACTCTGCCCAGAAGTCCACGAGGACGGGCTGGTCAGTGCTGGCGAGGGTGGTGTCGAAGGTTTCGGAGGTGAGGGCGATGGGTTTCATACGAGTGTTAGGGTTTAGATTAGACCGGTCGGTTTATAAGCGACCAAAAAGAAAATCAGGGAGTGAGTTGTGTGGTGATGAAGGCCAGTGCCTCACGCGGAGGCGTGGCATCGCGGCAGATGGCGGAGCGCTGCATGGCTCCATTCCAGAGGTCATGAATGATAGGGGCCATTTCCGCAGGGATGACGGTTTTGGCGATCTTCTTTTTCTCGACACCTTCCTGCAGCAGTTGCTCCAGAATGGCGATCCATTCGCGGTTTCCAGCAGCGAGGACTTCACGCATCGCTTCGCTCATGTCAGCGACTTCAGCGGCGAGTTTGAGCACCAGGCAGGAGCACTTCCCCTTGGTTTCAAGAACGCGGCAGATGCAGCCTTCGCAAAAACTGAGCAGCCTGCGCAGTGGGTCCGGCTCAGGTGTGGGGGAGAGCAGCATCTCCTTTTTGTAGGCTGTGGCATCAGCGACATAGTGCTTCAGCAACTCAACGCCAAATTGCTCCTTGGACTCAAAATGGTGGTAAAACGAGCCCTTGGGAATTTTCACAGCCTCAAGGATTTCCGTCAGCCCGACCGAATGAAAGCTCTTCTCAAGCATCAGCCCTTCGGCTGCGTCGAGAATGCGTTCTTTGGTCGTGCGGTCGCTCATGGTGGACACAGTATTAGACTGATCGGTCTATTTCGTCAAATGCATTTTTTTGATTTCCCCAAAAACGTTAACGGATGAATCTTCTCCGATGAATCTGTCCAACCCACGCCTCGAAGTCAGCATCGGCACCCAGCGGCTGCGGTTGTTTGATGACACGCGCATCGTGCGCGAGTGGCCGTGCAGCACCTCGAAGTTTGGCATCGGCTTCGCCGAAGGCAGCAACAAGACACCGCTGGGGCGCTTTGAAGTGAAGGAAAAGCATGGCGATGGAGCGGACAGCGGCACCATTTTCAAGGCACGGCAGCCCGTGGGGCAGTGGCACCCGGGCATGGAGACAAAGTCTGATCTTGTGCTCACGCGCATCCTCTGGCTGCACGGCACGGAGCCGCGCAATGAGAACACCTACCAGCGCTACATCTACATCCACGGCACCAATGACGAGGCGAGCATGGGCCGCCCGGCCAGCCATGGCTGCGTGCGCATGCGGAACCGGGAAGTGATGGAGCTCTTCGAGATTGTACCGGTGGGGACGCCGGTGTGGATCGAGGAATGACAAAGCTCCGGTCATTTGGAGCAAGATCAGAGCCCTTCAAGCTTTCGCACTGCCGCCGAGAGCCGCCAGAAACACCTCGCGAAGGCGCTTGGTGAACTCTGCCGCACCTTCATCCGGTGGGCTGGCCAGAGGCTCGCCAAGGGTGATCCGCATGCGGATTTTTTTATCCGGCAGATGCCACAGCGGCCAGCCTTTGGAGAGGTAATCGCTGTTGGTTTCGATGAAGACTGGCCACACCGGCGCGCTCGACTGCGTGGCGATGATGCCGAGGCCACCCTGGAGGGTGTTGATGCAGCTTTCCAGTTTCCGCGTGCGCGTCCCCTCAGGGAAAAACAGGAGCCGGTCGCCCTGGCGCAGCGCCTCGATGGAATGCTGCAGCATTTTATGCGCGGGCTTGTTGGGGATAAAGCCCGCCAGCTTGGCTGCACCACGTAGAAATGGGTTGTGCATCAATGAAGCCTTCAAAATACAGCGCAGGCCGTGGATTTTGGAGAGGATGAAAACGGCATCCCACAGCGCTGGATGATTTGGCGCAATGATCAATCCTCCTTTGACCCCCTTAAGCGCATCGAAGCCGATGTATTCACACTCAAACACGCCGCATGCGCGGAGGAAGGTGAGGAAGACGCGGAACGCCACGCTCAGCAGCCACTGGCCCAGAGCACGGGATTTTTCCACAGGCAGGACCGGCACCAGTGCAGCACCTGCCAGTACAAACAACAAACCGCCGAGTGCCCAATAAAACATGCTCAGCAGCAGCACTATAGCATGCCACATCTGCATGAGAACACGGCAAACCAGAGGCGCAGGCGCGCATCTTGGAGTTTGCTCTGGTGAGGAATCTTGAATAAGACCATAGCATGTCATCTTCCTCCGACCTAGTTCAAGCGCTTTCCTCCTTGCCGCACGGTTCTGAGTTTCGCTTTATCGACGAGCTTGTGGAGCTTAATCCCGGTGCCTCCGCCAAAGCGGTGTGGAAGCTCAAAGGAGACGAGGAGTTTTTACGCGGTCATTTCCCCGGCGCCCCTCTCATGCCCGGCGTGCTGATGATCGAGGCGCTGGCGCAGCTCGGCGGCATCCTCATTCAAACCCGCCCCGGCGAAGCCGCACTGAAAAACCTCCGTCTCACCGCAGTGCGCCAGATCAAAATTCTCGGCAGCATCACGCCCGGCCAGTCGATCCACCTCAGCGGTGCATTGCAAGGCATGCTCGGCAATCTTGGACAGGTGAGTGGCGAAATTCGGGATGATGCGGGCAATGTCATCCTCACGGGGGCGGTCACTCTCGCGGGAGAGAGCTGATTATTTGGGCAGGCGCAGCATGAAGCACGCCCCGTCCTTGTGCGTGGCATCCAGCGTGATGGCACCGCCCAGCGCCGTGGCCAGTCTGCGGCAGAGGGCCAAGCCCAGGCCGACACCCGGTGCCGAATGTGCCGCCTGATCCGCGCTCTTGTGAAATGGGTGGAAAATCCGCCGCCGCTCACTGCGGGAGATGCCGCCGCCGTGATCGCGCACGCGCAGCATGGTAAATTTGCCGCTGGTGTCCGCTTCTAGATGAATCACCGGCTGCGCTGCACGCGGAGCGGCGTATTTGCAGGCGTTGTCCACCAGGTTGAAAAGAATCTGCTCTACCGCTGCTGCATCGACATGCAGCTGGGTGTTGCGATCTGCGTCCGTGGCCTGCACACGCACCGTCATGCCGCAATCATCTGCACGCTGCTGCAACCGAGGCAGGATGCGGTCCAGCAGCTCTCCGACGGTGATGTTCTTGGCCCTCGCCTTCGCGCTGCCGCGTTCGAGCTGGGCATAGGCGAGCACGTTTTCGACGAGATGGCTCAAGCGGCCCGCTTCACCACTCAGTGTGTCCAGATAGGTCTGCCGCTGCGCCTCATCGGTGACCATGCCATCCGCCAGCATTTCCGAGTAAAGGCGGAAGGTGGTCAGCGGCGTGCGGAGCTCATGCGTCACGGCAGAAACGAAGTCCGCGCGGCGCTCGCTCAGCGCCACGGTGCCGAACAGCACCAGCGCCACCGCAACGGCAGCGAGCAGGACGCATGCGAGTGCGATGCCGAGAGATCTGCGCAGGGGCGTCCAAAACGGCAGCGACGGGAGCTGGATAGACCCTGGCACCAATCGTACCGGCAGTGCAGCGAAACGCAGCGGATCATCATCCGGGCGTGTGCCTGCGGTGGCATTCGCCGCGGGCTCCAGCTTCGCATCTGGAAACAGATCCGTGATTTCACGCAGCAGGGATGTGCGCAGCTCGGGCCAGTCCAGCCACACGCCCTGCACCATGCGCACACCGTCGACGAAGGCCTCGCGGGTGAGCATGAGATTTCCCCCGAGCCACACGCCCTGAAAGGGCCGCGAGCTGTTTGGTGCTGCGGTGTTTCTGGCTGTTGGCGGCGGCGGTGCGCTGGAAGGACCGGCTGGTGAGAGAGCCGCAGCGGACACATTGCCTAAAGTGCGGGAGGCATCCTCCAGCGGTTCCGCCACCGCCGCTGGTGCGTGAGCAGGTGTTGGAGTTAAAGTCTGCTGCCGGGACGACATGGACTTGTCCTCCATCGGTTTGGCAGCCGGCGCGGCTGAAGCGATGGAGGCGGATGGTTTGCTGCTGTCTGTCGGTTTCGCCGCATCTTCTCTCAAAGCTTTCGCCGGCACCGGCTTGGTCTCTGCCATCGCTTCCTTGGAAAGCACCAAGGTGCCGGAACCTTCCTTCAGTTTGATCGTCTGCTGCTGCTTCATCGCCTCCTCCGCCTGGAGGTTGACGGCACGATTGCGAGAAAGGTTTTCAGTGTTGCTCAGCATCATCTGCTGGGTGCCCACCTGACCCTGCTGGAAATTCCAGGCCGAATTGCGTGGCAGCTTCGCGTCATTATTGGTTTCGACGGGTTTTGAATCGTCAAAGTCAAAGCGCGCCACGCAGGCCATCTCCGCAAGCACTTGGCGATTGAGCTGGGTGGCGGCCGCAGCCGGAGCCGCACGCGCGCTGCGGCTGGGCCGGGATTCGTGCGTCTGCTGCGGCGGGATGACATTCATCGGCTTGGCGAGCAGTTCGCGCAGGCCGCTCAGACGCTGCTCGCTGCGCGTGAGGTCATCCGCATTGATGAACTGCGCCAGCGCCAGGGTGCGCTCGTCGTTTTGCGGCACCTGAGGGGACAAAACCTGGCCGCGTGAATCCATCTGAAAATGCAGGAGCACATGCTCGGGCATTTCCGCGAGCAGTGGCGACGGCACCAGCACCTCCCCCTTAGCCACATTGCCATACGCTTTATTGACCAGCCCCTCCGGCGAATGGAATGGACGAAAATCATAGGGCGGCCGCGCATTCTCGCGGATCATGAGCGCACTCGCCTGGAAATCCAGCCGCCACAGCGCCAGCCGTACGCGCTCCTGCTGGTCCGCCTCACGTGCCGCCGTTTCACGTTCCCGCTCCAGAGCCAGCGTGTGCCAGCTCACCCACGCCATCGCCGCGAGCAGCAGCCCGAGGCAGGCGATGAAGGTGATCCAGATATGGAGCGGTTTGCGCATAATTTTCTCAGGATGCGGAATTCATTATGCCCCAAACAAGCCATGAAGCCAGCGTGAGCACGGAGCACAGGGTGGCAATGCCTCCAAGCGGACAACATGAACTCATGCCCAGCACGAACGCAGTGAACTGACTGGCCAGCCATGCTCCAAACCATCCAAATGCGAAGAAGACCCAGCCACCCAGCAGGATCGCTATGGCAGCTGCTGCGAAGACCCTCAGAGTGGCGGAGCTGCCGTAGAAGTTGGATTTCAAGTTCACGGTTGGATAGAATCAGGCAAGCTGGTAGCCCTTCCCCCGCACGGTGACAATCACACGCGGCGACTCGGCGTCATCTCGCAGCTTGTGGCGCAGATTTGCGATGTGCATGTCCACGGTGCGGGTTTCTGTTTGCTTGTTTTCGATGTGCCAGACGCGTTGGAGCAGCTCCTCGCGGGACACCGGCCTGCCGCGATTCAATGCAAGATAGCGCAGCACATCGCGCTCTCGCTCAGAAAGCTCCGTGCTTTCACCATTGTCGAAGCGGGCCACGCTTTGGCCGAAATCAATCGTGGCCGCAGTCAGCGTGAGCGTCTCACTCACCGGCTGGCGTTCGGGTGCACGGCGCAGCACCGCCTCCACGCGGGCCAGCAGCTCGCGCACGCTGAATGGCTTCACCACATAGTCATCCGCACCCAGCCGCAGGCCGCGCACCCGGTCATTCTCCTCACCACGGGCGGAGAGGATGATCACCGGCGTGCCGGGCCGCTCACGGCGCAGAGCCTTCAAGATGTCAAAGCCGCTCGCATGGGGCAGCACAAGATCGAGCAGCATGAGATCAAAGGTGGAACTCAAGGCCAGTTTCAGGCCCTTCTCGCCATCCGCCGCCTCCAGCGTCGTGTGGCCGGCGAACTTGAGCGCATCCAAAACTCCGCGGCGAATCGCGGCGTCGTCTTCAACAACAAGGATGGTGGCAGGCATGGCAGGAGGATAAGTGACGAATGACGAATGGGGAACGACGAATTCGGCAGAGCTGGCAGCAGGGTTCACTTGTCCCACGCGATACCCTTTTTCTCCGCCTGAGACCTCAGCGCCTTGGTCATGGCGGTATCGAGCGTGTCGGTCTTGGAGGATTCCTTGCGCTTCGTTGCAACGTAGGACTCGCGTTCCTTGTTCAATGCCAGCACCTGCTTCTGGATCTCCGCACGTTCGGCGATTTTCCTTTCGAGATAGGCTTTGCGCTCTTCGACACTCATCTTCTTCATCTCTTCCGGCAGGTCGGTCTCCTTGACCTTGGTGATGTCGAAATCCTTCTGCTTGCTGGCATCGACGAGGTCCCAGCCGATGTTGCAGTAATTTGCGCTGGCCTTGCTGATGATGCGCTGCACCTGCGCGCCGGATTCGACTTCGGCGGCGGCGTTGCCATCCTGGGCCAGCTGCCGCGCCTTGGCGGCGGGTGCGGCGCTGCCGTAGTTGATGTAGGTGCTGTTTAGCTGCTCATTGAGCTTTACGATCTCCTTGTCCTGCGGTGCTTCGATGTGAACGATGGCCTGGTTTTGGTCGATCACGAGGTATTTGCCGTCCGCGAGCAGTGCTCCCTGGTTCCAGTGTTCTGCTATGCCCTGCGCTTCGCTGCCACAATGAATCGTGTTGACGATGATGCCTTTGGCGATGGCGTTCTGGCAGCTCTTCTCGGAATCAATGGGCCCTTGGGTGAAAGGCTCATTGCCGGCGATGAAGATGGCCTTGTATACTTTTGGATTCGCATCCCAGGCGAGGTCTTTCGTTGCACGCTGAAGCACCGCGCCGCAGTATTCGTCGCCGCCATTTGTTGTCAGGGCGAAGAGTTCTTCGGACACTTTGTCGAGATCGCGGGTGAGCGGCTGGATCTGGCGAATCCAGTTTTCTTCGGCAGGGAGGGAAGACTTGCCGTATTCATACAGTGCCACCTGCACGACCGGGGTTTTGCCATCCTGTTTGGCGGTGATGAATTCATTGACCAGCTTCCAGAGCTGGGTCTTCGCCTGCTCGATGAGACCGCTCATGCTGCTGCTGGTATCGAGCAGCACGGCGATCTGCACCAGCGGGGTGTCGGTGACGGTTTCGATTTTGGCGACTTCTGCCACGGGTGCGGGCGGCTGAGCTTCTTTGGCGAAGGCGAGGCAGGTGGTGAGTGCCGTGGCGATGAGGATGGATTGCGTTTTCATGGGTGTGGTTATGGGGAAATTTCAGCGGATGAGGACTAGCTGGCCGCGATGCTGCAGAAGAAGTTCGCCACGCAGGGCGAGCAGGCTCTGGCGGTTGTCGGCGGCGAGCTCATCGACAAGGGTGCCAAACTCTGCGCTGCCGATCTCGATGGTGCGTTCTGGTGCGCGTTCGGACTTCGCCGTGCTGGCATCGGTCCAGCGATTGCCTTTGTTAAAGAGGGCTCCGGCCTGACACTGTTGCACGCTGGTGATTTCGATGGCCTGCATTTTGTCATCGAGGAAGCGATTGCGGACATTGAGCTGCTTGGATTCGGCGCCCTTTTTCAAATTGCCTTCCTGAGAGACGGACGCGGGCCCACTGCGCACCTTCATGGCCTTGTCGCTGTAGTTATCTGCGGCTCTGCTGGCATTGGCTGGCGCGGCGGCGAGTGAGGTGCCTTGTTCAGCGAGGAAGGCGGTGTATTCGGTGAGAATGCCGAACTGCGTGGAGAGGCGGACGATTTCATTGACCAGCTCTGTCGTGCTTCCCGTTGCACCATCTGCACCCAGATCACGAATGGCTTCGCTCAAAATGGCGATCTTGTTGCTGGCCCAGAGACGGGCCACGAAGGCGTTGGCGGTGCTGGCTTTGTCGAGGTTGAAGGTGAAATCGAATGTTCGCTCGCCTGCCGATGTGGCGCCTGTGAGCTGGAAATGCAGCGGCGCTTCACCGCGATAGGTGCCGGACAAAAGAATCTGCTCGCCTTCAAACACATCGGGCAGGGGAGAGGGGATGAGGTCGCTTACGCGATTTGGATCTTCAACCCGCACGGCCGGTCTGGTGAGCAGCGGACCACGCAGGCGGTCAAACACACGGCCGACTTTGACCTCCACATCCTCTTTGGGCAGCACAAACTCAGCGCTGGCGCGGGTTTCACGGGCGATGCGGGTGAGCAGTGGTGTGTTTACATCCACGCCGACGCCAAAGGTGAAGACGCGGCGCTGGTGGGGATTGCCCTTGGCGACGGCCTCGCGGATCGCTTTTTCCGAGGTCTGGCCGATGGTGGGCAGGCCGTCGGTGAGGAAGAGCACGAGGGGCAGCATGCCTTCCAGTGCCTTCTGGCGCAGCGCTTCGACGACGGAGTCGTGGATGTTGGTGCCGCCGCTGACGCGCAGAGCGCTGATGTAGTCGCGGGCCCGCTTGGTGGTTTCAGCGTTTTTGAGCACCGGCTGTGCGGCGAACATTTCGACCCCTTCGTTATAAACGATGAGGTTGAAGCCTTCGCCGTCGTTCAGACCTTCGATGACCTGCAATGCCGCTGCTTTCACCTGATCGAGCTTTGGCCCGGCCATGCTGCCGCTGCGGTCGATGACGAGGGTGACCTCGCGGAGGATCGGTTTTGCGTCTGCTTTCGGCTTTGGGGGCGCGATCATCGCCAGGAAATAGCCGCCACCGATCTTGGGGTCGGGGTAGGCCAGCAGCGAGGCGGTCATTTCGTCGTTTGTTTCGCGCAGCAGAGAGACACGGAAGGCACCAGGGTCCTTGGTGGTGCAGGAGAGGGTGGCGGTGTTGCCGTCGAGCTGTTTGGCTGCGACCTCGTGGCTCGGGGAATAGAGCGAGGCTATGCGGGAGGTGGATTTGACGCGCATGGAGAGGCTCCAGGGCACCGCATATTCCACCGCTTCTGAGCGGGGCAGGACGTAATCAAGGCGCGCGCCGTCGGCTTCGAGGAGTTGCTCATAGGTCACGCGTACTTTCTGGGTGCCATTGGCGGGGACGGGGAACACGCTGGATTTCACGACGGCATTGCCGACGAATTCCAGCAGCGCGGGGTCGCGCGTCTGTGCCACGATGTGGTCGTAGATGCGTCGTGCTTCCTCACGCGGCAGCAGCTTTGCGGTGGCCTCGGAATTTCCGCCTTCAAAGGCGAAGGCTTTCAGGACTGCTCCGCTGGGCACCGGGACGAGGAGTTCGGACTCCTGCGGGCGGGCTGTCGGATTGCGCAGGGCGATGTCGAGGGTGGTGGTGGCGATTTGATCCGCGATGTCGATGTGGGCATCGACCTGGGTCACCTGCACAGGCTGTGAATGAATGATGCGCGAGCTGGGGGAAATCCAGGCCCGGGGGCGGGAATCCTGTGCGATCAGGGGCGTGGCGAGAAAAAGGGCACAAAGAAGCGTCTTCATGCATTAGGGTGATTCAGGAGGCAGGCGGCGTCTGTAAACGCCCTGTAAAGAGCCGAAAAATGCCCGGACGGGTCATAGATACTGTACAGGAAGAGGCGTGAATCCGGCTGGCCAAACTGGAACTCCCCCTTGCCAAGCCGGGAAGTCCCCGCATATTCGCGCCCCTTTTATGGACATCTTCATTGGAATCCTCACCGCAGTCGAAGTCATCGTCTGCCTTCTCCTCATTCTCGTCGTGCTCATGCAGCGTCCCCGTCAGGAAGGCCTCGGTGCCTCCTTCGGTGATGCCGCCGCCAGCCAGGTCTGGGGTGCGCAAACCACGAACGTGCTGCAGAAGTTCACGGTTTATCTGGCCATCATTCTTTTTGGCCTGACCATTCTCCTGGCGGTGCTGGTGAGCCGTCACCAGACGGGTGGCAAGAGCCAGAAGATCTTTGGGGATGCCAAGCCCGAGGCCGTAGTCCCGGCCGCTGCTGCTGGCGCCCCTTCGGCTGAAGAGCAGGCCAAGGCGAAGATCATGGAGGAAATCCAGAAGGCTGTGAAGAAGGATGACGCAAAACCGGGTGAACCAGCGAAGGCAGAGGCACCGAAGCCCGCTCCCGCTCCCGCACCGGCGGCGGCGGCAACTCCTGCTCCAGCACCTGCTGCTGCTCCCGCCCCGGCTGCTGCTCCAGCACCTGCTGCGACGACGGCTCCTGTTACAGCTCCTGCGCCGGCCCCGGCTGATCAGCCGAAGTAAGCTGCGGCAGCGAACTGCATTTCATGGCAAAAGGCACGACGTGAGTCGTGCCTTTTGTTTTTGTGGCGAGGAAGTGCCCATGTGCATTTCTGATAGTGGGGCGTGCGAAAACGGGCTTCACATCCTGCGTTGGTTCTGCCTACCATTGTTCCAACCATGAAACGCTTCCTCCTCTGTCTCGCGCTGGCATCGTCATGCGCTTTTGTGCCTTCGTCATTCGCGGCGGAGCCGCTGCGCGTCTTTATTCGGTCTGGGCCGAAGTCGCATGGGCCCGGGGCGCATGATCATCCTTCTTTCTTGCGGGACTGGGTGCCGCTGCTGAATGAACGGGGCGCTAAGGCGACGGGGGGGGATGCTTTTCCCACCAAGGTGCAACTGGATGCCACGGATGTGCTCATCCTGCATCTGGACAGCGGGGGTGACGTCAAAATTGGGCAGGAACGGAAGGACCTGCTGGAGTATTTGCAGCGCGGGGGTGGCATCGTGACGATCCACGCGGCCTCGGTGTCCAAGGACCATGACTGGTTTAAGGGCATCATTGGGGGCTCCTGGCACCATGGGCAGACGAAATGGCGGGAGGGGCCGATGCACTTGTACTTCACCGATCATGAGAATCCGATCACGAAAGATGTGTCGAATTTCGCAATGGATGATGAAATTTACTACGACATGGATGTGCTGCCGGAGTGCCGCATTTTGGCCGGGGCTTACACGCCGAAGCCGGCTGGGGCGCGCAATGACAAGGCGGCCAAACGAGCCGAGGAAATCACCAAGGGTGGCAAGGAGGTCAGCATCTATGACATTCAGCCGCAGGTCTGGACTTATGAGAAGGAGAGCTATCGGTCCTTTGTTTGTATTCCCGGCCACTATTATGCGAACTTCAGCCGGCCGAATTTTCGGGCGCTGCTGCTGCGGGGTATTGCCTGGGCGGGGAAGCGGGGGAACGTGGATGAGCTGTGCAAGGCTGAGGAGCTGGGGGACAATCTAAGGTATGTGGAGGGTGGACCGACGCGACCGGAGAACTCGGCGGAGAAGCTGGAGGTGCATCCGGAGTTTGACATTTCGCTGGTGGCCAGCGAGCCGCTGATCAACAAGGTCATGAATGTGGACTGGGATGAGAAGGGGCGGCTGTGGGTGTGTGAGACGCCGGAGTATCCGAATGGTCGTCGGGAATTGAATGTGGAGAAATGGAAGGACAGCGGATCGTGGACGAAAAAGTATGATCGTGATCCTATTGATCGCATTTCCATTTTGACGGATACGAATGGGGATGGGGTGATGGACAAGAAGCAGGTGTTTGCGGACAAGCTGGAATTGGTCACGAGCTTCTGTTTTTATAAGAATGGGGTCATTGCGTGTGCGGCGCCGGACATCTGGTTCCTTGAGGACACGGATGGTGATGACAAGGCTGACAAGCGGACGAAGCTTTACACGGGACTTGGTACTGGGGACACGCATGCGGTGATTAACAATCTGCGCTGGGGTCAAGATGGCTGGGTATATGCCACGCATGGTTATAGTTCCGGGCATGTGACCTCGGCGGATGGGAAACAGGATTTTGGGACGGATGGCAGCGGGGTGGTGAGGTTCAAGCCGGATGGGAGTGCGTTTGAGCAGTATGCTTCGCGCGGTGGGAATACGTGGGGGCTGGACATTACGTGGGATGGACAGGTGTTTTTCACGCAGCCGACGAGCGGGAATCATTTTCTGCATGTGGTGCTGCCGGAGTATGTGCTGGCGAAGGGCAAGCTGCCTGGGGTGATGGGCACGAATGGGATGCTGCCGAAGGAGCCGACGTATCCGCTCATGTCATGGCCGGAGCAGGCGTATGTGCAGATCGATCAGGTGGGGAGCTATACGGCTGCGGCCGGGTGCGCCATTTATGAAGGTGGCGCGTGGCCGGCGAAGTGGAACTACAGCTACTTTTGCACGGAGCCGACGCTGAACATCGTCAGTCACTTCTTTGTGGAGAAGGATGGGGTGACTTACAAGGCGCACCGTGAGGCGGGGCGTGAGAAGACGGAGTTTATTCGCAGCAAGGATTTGTGGTTCCGGCCGATTGAGAACCGTGTGGGGCCGGATGGCGCGTTGTATGTGGTCGATTTTTACAATCAGGCGGTGATTCACAATGACACGCGTGGCCCGATTCATGGTCCGGCCAATGCGGCGGTGAGGCCTGACCGTGATCACTACTTTGGGCGCATCTGGAAGGTGCAGCACAAGCAGGCGACGAAGGTGGAGGTGCCGGTGCTGGACAAGACCAATGTCAATCAACTCGCCGACGTCATCTCCACGAGCCCCAATTCCCATGTGAAACAAAACGCCTTCCGCCTCCTGGCTGAGAGCAATGCGTTACGTCAGGGCGGCGACTTCATGCATAAACTGCGCGGAATGACGGGACAGCTCTTCATGGCCTATGGGGCGATGCATGGCGAGCCCGAGCCGGGCTATGAGAGTGGCAAGCGCATTTGGGAGGGCAATCCACCTGAAGTGCGTGCACGAATGGTCGAAGTCATTGCCAAGATGATTCGCTCCCCGCGGACATCCTATCTTGCTGGACTGCTTGGATGGGCACCGCAGACTTCGGAATCAGAAATACGGGCGGCATTTTTGGACTTGTTTGCTGCTTCGCAAGACCCTTGGACTCAGTCTGCCGTAGTCGCCACCGCCAGCTACCATGCGGCTGACTTTTTGAGCGATCTGCTGAATCGTTCGCCTGACGAAAAGCTCAACACTCTCGCTGCCGCTTTGCTTCCGGGCGTCGTGACGAGCCAGGAAAATTCCATCAAGCTCATCTCTGTCTGCGCCAGTGCCGACTCAAAATCCGATGCGCTGAAAATCATCATCCTTCAAGGCATCGCGCAGCAGTTGAATGAAGTGCCTGCTCTCACGCCGGAGTTGACGGCTTCGTTGAAGAAGTTGCTGGCGCAGCCTGCGCTTGCGGCGGCTGCTTTGCCGCTGGTGGTGAAGTGGGACAAGGCGGGGGTGCTTGCGACTGAGGTGAAGGCGCAGATCGCGAGTCTTACGGCGAAGCTGGAGGACAAGGGTGCTGCTGTTGGTGATCGCATTGGTGCTGCCAAGGCTTTGGTCGGCATTGGGGGTGAGGCGAGTGCATTGGTGGTGGGGGCTTTGGCGCGGGCGGATGCGCCGGTGGCGCTGCAGGCGGCGATTATTTCGGCGATGGATGAGAAGGGGAGTGTTACGGAGTTGGTGGGGAACCTGAACGGGCTGAAGCCTGAGCTGCGGACGCAGGCCTTTGATGCGATTTTGAAGAGGCCGGAGGCTGCGCTGGCGCTGCTGGGGGCGATTCAGGAGGGGAAGATTGATCCGAAGGAAATCGGGCCGGGGAACATTGCGCGGCTGCGGACGCATCCGAACAAGGAGGTGGCGAAGCGGGCGAATGGGATGATCGACAAGCTGAATCCGAATGCGAAGGCGAAGAACGAGCTGATCGCGCAGTTGGTGCCTGAGGTGGAGAAGCCGGGGGATGGGGTGAAGGGGAAGGCGATGTTTACCGCTCTGTGCGCGATCTGCCACAAGCTCGGGGATGTGGGACTGCGCGATGTGGGGCCGCAACTTACGGGCATGGGGGCGCATGGTCCGGCGGAGTTGCTGGTGCATATTGTTGATCCGAACCGCGAGGTGGATCCGAGCTTCTGGGCGTGGAACATCACGACGAAGAAGGGGGAGACGCTGGCGGGTGTGATCATCACGGAGAATCAGGCGAGCCTGACGCTGCGCAATCAAGCGGGGGATTTTGAGATCAAGAAGGATGACATCGCCACGCGGGAGAACACGCGGCGCAGTTTGATGCCGGAGGGGCTGGAGGCGCTGGGGGCGGAGACGTTGCGGGATATTCTGGCCTTCATCTGCGGCGGGGAGCAGAAGTTCCGCGTGGTGGATTTGCGTGAGGCTTATACGGCGGACTCGCGGCGTGGGTTGTTTGCCAAAGAGGATGCCACGGGGGACACTGTGCATTTCGCGAAGTTTGGTAATGTGACGGCGGACAGCGTGCCGTGGTTCCTCATGGATCCGGCGAAATCGGCCACGGGTGACAATCTCATCGTGCTCAAGGGGGGCGGTAAAGACAATGTGGCGAGTCAGAATCCGCAGCGGGTGGAGATCGCGATGCACACGGCGGCGAAGCAGCTTCATTTGCTGAGCGGCATCGCGGGCTGGGGGTATCCGGCGATCAAAGATGATCGTGTGGCTTTGAAGGTCACGGTGAACCACAGCGAGGGTGCGCCGGAGGTGTTTGAGCTGAAGAACGGGGAGGCTTTTGCTGACTACAACCGGGAGATTGAGGTGCCGGGCAGTGCGTTTGTGGAAGGGGTGGTGAACCGGGGGCAGCTTCGTCGGATCACGCTGCCGGTGAAGAATGCGGCGCCGATCACGAAGCTTGTTTTGGAGAGTCTCGACAATGGGGTGACGGCGGTGGTGGCGGCCATCACGGCGGATATTTCGGGTGAGGGGCCGAAGCCGGTTAAAGGTGCGTCGGTTTCGCGTGAAGAGAAGAAGCCGGGCGTGGGTGCTGCTGAAGCGGGGCCCAAGGAAGGTGGCAAGGGGGATGGGCCGTTGGTGCCTGTGACGCCGGTGCAGTGGGAGGCGGGGAAGACGAAGGTGCTTGTGATTGGCGGTGGGTCATCGCACAACTTCGCGAAGTTCTTTGGCGAGACGGATGTGGCGACGCTGAAGGCTGCGGGGTTTACGGTGCATTACACGGAAGATCGTGATCAAGCTGCGGCTGAGCTGGCGAATGCGGATGTGGCGGTGATCAGCGTGAACCGGAAATTCTTTGATACGGCGGTGTATCGCAAGGCGCTGATGGATTTCGCGGCTGCGGGCAAGGGCATCATCATGCTGCATCCTGGTACGTGGTATGGGTTTGGTGGATGGCCTGAGTTGAATGCGCAGATCGTGGGTG
The DNA here is from genome assembly GCA_025360015.1 of Verrucomicrobiota bacterium. Taxonomy (GTDB): domain Bacteria; phylum Verrucomicrobiota; class Verrucomicrobiia; order Verrucomicrobiales; family Verrucomicrobiaceae; genus Prosthecobacter. The sequence goes on from JANYCZ010000036.1 coordinate 75,117, forward strand.
GGGGTGCGCGTGGGCATGACCGGATTCATCCGTTTGAGGTGAAGGCGGTGAAGGGGGATCATCCGATCATGGCGGGGGTGCCGGCGAGCTTCACGGTTGAGGATGAGTTGTATTATGTGAATGCGGAGGCGGATAAAATTCCGGAGGGGACGGCGAAGATCACGGTGCTGGCGGAGACGAGCCCGAGTGACAAGTACAAGGCGGGGCACCCGAGTGTGTGGGTGACGGAGCATGCGAAGGCGAAGGTCGTTGGGATCGCGCTGGGGCATGATGCGCGGGTGCATGATCTGAAGGCGTACCAGCAGATCCTGACGAATGCGGTGAAGTGGGCGAGCGGGAAATGACGGGCGAATGCGATGGGCCGAACGGCGGTTTGTGTCACCGCTACGCGGTTCAACCGGATTCCACAGGTATGGGCGGCGTGGTTCCGTGGGTTGGCACCCACGGCTACGGTTGTGCCAGCGCTACGCGCTTCCGAGCCGGACGGGCCATGGCGACTTGGTGCTGAAGCTGCGCGCTTACGTGGGTTGGTATTCACGGCTACGGCGGTGCCAGCGCTATGGGCTTCCGAGCCTATCATGCCATCCGTCATGCGATGGCGATTTGAGAGGGGAAGCAGCGCGATTCCTGGTCGTTGGTTCGGGATGATTGGAAAGCGGTGATCGACAGACAGGAGTGTCTGTCGTACTTCAAGCAACGCTCAGGAGATCTTGCGGCGATGGAGGTATTGGGCGGTGGCGAGCATGAGGGCGAAGGTCGTGGGTGTTTGCCACGCGCTCATGGACGGGCGGGCTGTCGCCACGCCCATCCTACGATGACTGCTGCTGCGGTTGAGGGGTGGTATGAGAGCGCTGATCGACAGACAGGAGAGTCTGTCGTACTTCAATCAGACCTTCAGGAAGATCTGACGACGATGGAGCCACTGGGCGGTGGCGAGCATGACGGCGAAGGTCATGGCGGTGGGGAGCCAGTCGTAGGGCGGGGGTGGGGTGGTGGCGAGGCGTTCGCTGATGATCTGGAAGAAGCCGAAGCCTGAGGCGAGATAGAGGGCGATGGGGTTGGCGCCGACCCAGAGGAAGGGGGAGAGGCCGCGACGCCAGTGGAGGACATCGACGATCCAGTAGAAGAGGGCGAGGAGGAGGGCGCTCCAGCCTGCGGCGACGAGGACGAAGCTGGAGGTCCAGAGTTTTTTGATGACGGGGAAGTAGGGATGCCAGGCCCAGCCGAGGGCGAGCATGAGGAGGCCGGTGGCGATGAGGACGATGACTTTGCGAAGAGGGGCTGCGGCACCTGTAAGATATTTGCCGGAGAGGAGGCCTAGCAGGGCGGTGGCGATGGCGGGCAGGGTGCTGAGCAGGCCTTCGGGGTCGTGGTTGCCGTCGTATTTGCGGCCGGGGAGCCAGATGCTGTCGAGGTAGTTGGTGAGGTTCATGCCTTCGGCGGAGTTTCCGGGGCCGATGCCGGGGACTGGGACGAAGCGGAGGAGGAGATAGTAGCCGATGAGCAGGAGGGCTGCGGCGATGATGAGGCCGCGTGCGCGGAGCCCGAGGGAAAGGAGGCCTGCGGCGGCTGAGGCGAGACCGATGCGCTGGAGGACGCCGAGCCAGCGGATGTGATCCCAGCCTTCCTGCACGCCGCCGGAGTAGAGGATGCCGAGTGCGAGGAGGGTGGCTGCGCGTGCGAGCAGGTGAAGTATGGCGGCGCGGCGGCCATCCCGCGCGACACGGCGGGGCAGGGCGATGGCGAGGGAGACGCCGGCGAGAAAGAGGAAGAGGGGAAAGATGAGATCGAAGAAGCGAAAGCCGGCCCAGTCCACGTGATCGAACTGCGCGGCGAGGGTGGTGGCGAGAGGGGAGGAGGGGAAGGTGCGTTTTAGGAGCTGCTCGAGCAGGGTCGCGAGGCCGAGGATCCAGCACATGTCGAAACCGCGGAGTGCGTCGAGAGAGAGCAGGCGTGCGGGGGGTGGGGAGGACTCAGGCATGGGATGAGGAATATCAGGGATCGCTTCGGGTGACCGTGGTCAATTCATGGTACGGGCATCCGGTGGGTGTTTAGAGAACGCAGAAAAAATCGGAATTGAACCAACGGAAACCACAGAATACACGGAAGCCGGATCTGATGTGACGTATGCGCGAAAGGGGGCGCTGTTTTTTGGCAAAGGAATGGTGGGCAAAGGAATGGGGAAGGGGGCAGGCTGGGGAGGTTTTTGTGTTGCGAGAGATTTGGAGGAGGCTGGATTTTTGAACCACTAATCGACCACTCATAAGGTACTAATATCAGAGGGTGGGGTGGGTTTTGGTTTGGGTGTCAGGGTTGATGGAGTGTGATGCACCGGAGAGCCGGGTTGTGCCGCAGATGAGCGGAAAAATGGGCATGAAAAAGGGCAGGTCTGGTGACCTGCCCTTGATGATTTGAGGCTGATGAAAGCGATTACTTCACGATGCCGAGGAGTTCGACTTCGAAGATGAGAGGGACGCCGGGGGCAATGCCGCCATCCGGGCTGCCGCGCTCGCCGTAGGCGAGGTCTGCGGGGATGACGAGACGCCACTTGGAGCCGACGGGCATGAGCTGAAGGGCTTCGGTCCAGCCTTTGATGACCTGCTGCAAACCGAAGGAGGCGGGCATGCCGCGCTCGACGGAGCTGTCGAAGACGGTGCCGTTGACGAGGGTGCCGTGGTAGTGAACGCTGACGGTGTCGGTGATGGCGGGCTTGGGTCCGGTGCCGGCTTTGAGGATTTCATACTGAAGGCCGCTCTTGGTGGTGGTGACTTCTTTGCGCTTGGCGTTGGCGGCGAGAAATTTTTCACCGTCTTCTTTGGCGGCGGCCATTTGTTTCAGCGCGGCGGCTTCTTCAGCCTTCTGTTCCGGTGTCATATTGGCGGCAGCCTTGGCCTTCATGAAGACCTCGAAGGAGGACATGGCGGCATTGAGCTCTTCTTCGGTGTAGGCAGGCTTGTCAGCGCCTGGCTGGACGCTCTGGGTGATGCCTGCGACGAGCTTGTCGATGTCAATCGGGATGCCTTCGCTGGCGAACTGCTGGCCGAGGCCGGTGCCCATGGTGTAGCTGGGGCTTTTCTTCGAGCTGAGGGCTTCCTTGACGCCTGCGGTGAAATCCTTGAGGTCAATCTTCTCCTGCTGTTTCAGGATGGAAGCACCGACATTTTTGCCGATGTAGTAGCTGACCTTGTCCATGGGGGGGGCAGCGGCGGAGGCAGGTGCATTGGCCGGCTGTGCCGGCTTGACTTCCTGGGCTTGAACGAATGGGGCAGCCGCAAGTGCGGCGCAAAGCAGGGCGGTGGTGGGTTTCATATTTGGAGCGCGGAGACTACCCATTGCCCGGAGGTGGTCAATGACAGCCTTGGCGGGCCGGGAAAAAGCCGTTTGACCCCGCCCCCCCCTTGAAGCACTGTCGCCGCCCTTCAAACCAGAACCTATATGCCCGCGAAAATCTATACTGAAAAAGACGCCAGCCTTGCACCGCTCAAAGGCAAGACCTGCGCAGTGATCGGCTTCGGCTCCCAAGGCCACGCCCACGCCCTGAACCTCAAAGAGAGCGGCGTCAATGTGATCATCGGCCTCTACCCCGGCAGCAAGAGCCGCGCGGTGGCTGAAGAAAAGGGCCTCAAGGTCTATGACACTGCGGAAGCCGTGAAGAAAGCCGACGTGATCTTCGTCGCTGTGCCAGACACGAAAATCGCCGGTGTGTTCGACAAGGACATCAAGCCATTCCTGACGAAGGGCAAGACCCTGCTGTTCAGCCATGGCTTCGCCATTCACTTCAAGACGATCACAGTTCCAACGGACGTGAACGTGATCATGGTCGCGCCGAAGGGCCCGGGCCACATCGTGCGCCGTCAATACACGGAAGGCAAAGGCGTCCCGGCGCTGATCGCCATCTACCAGAACGCTGACAAGCAGGCGAAGAAGATCGCTCTTGCCTGGGCGCACGGCATCGGCGGCACCCGAGGCGGCGTGCTGGAAACGACCTTCAAGGAAGAAACCGAAACCGATCTCTTCGGCGAGCAGACCGTGCTTTGCGGTGGCGCAAGCGCGCTGGTGCAGGCTGGCTTTGAAGTGCTGGTGGAAGCCGGCTACGCTCCTGAAATGGCCTACTTCGAGTGCTTGCACGAACTGAAGCTCATTGTCGATCTGATGAACGAGTCCGGCATTGCTGGCATGCGTTTCTCGATCTCCGAAACCGCCAAGTGGGGCGACGTCAAGGTCGGCCCGCAGATCATCGACAAGTCGGTGAAGAAGCGCATGAAGGAAGCCCTCAAGGACATCCAGTCCGGCAAGTTTGCCAAGGAGTGGATCCGCGAGACGAAGACGGGCTACAAGAAATTCAACAAGCTGCTCAAGGACGGCGAGAAGCACCCGATCGAGAAGACCGGTGCACGCCTCCGCAGCCTGATGCCGTGGATCAAGAAGCGCGACATCAAGGGCCAGCAGGCGAGCTACTCGTAAGAGTAGGGAGCGGTCAGGGCGGCGTCGCCGTCAAGATCGTCAAAGAGTCAAGAAGGGCGCGGACTGGAAACGGTCCGCGCTTTTTTGTGGGTGTGTGTGCTGAGGCAAACCACCTGGCGCTGGGAGGCTGCGTGGTATGGACGTTGCCATGCGTTGATGGACGGGCGAGCTGTCGCCACGCCCATCCTACGACCACGAATGCCGCGACCTATGCGGACTCGGTTATTCGAGGGCAAATTCAATCAAGAAGGGCGCGGGCTGGAAACAGTCCGCGCTTTTTTATGCCTGCATGTCCCGCTGGGTTTGCTCGGGGGTGCGGAAGAGCACGGCGATGCTGAAGGTCACTACGGTGCCGAACATGATGCGCCAGGGGAACTCGATGACGGGCACCCAGTCGGCGTGCTTCCAGGTGCTGTTGGCGTTGACGAGTTTTAGCATGTCGATGTCAAGGCCGCTGAGGTAGGCGACGACGATGAAGCCAGCGAGCATGGCGATGGCATTGCCAAAATCGTTGCCACGCGAGCGGGTGAAAAGGCCCACCATGAAGACGCCCAGCAGAGAGCCGTAGGTGTAGCCGAAGATGCCGAGGATGATGGGAAGGATGCGCAAGGTGGGATTGTGCGAAGTGACCCAGGCAGTGCCCAGTGCCACGGAGATGAGCAGGGCGGCGAAGAGGACGGTGCCGAAGCGCAGGACGCGCACGCGTCCGGCGTCGGTGGCGGGTTCGCCGAACCAGCGGAAATGGAAATCGCGCACATAGCTGGTGGCGAGGGCATTGAGCGCTGTGCTCAGGGAGCCCATGGCGGTGGCGAGGACGCCTGCCAGCACGAGACCGCGGATGCCAGCGGGCATGACGGTGAGGATGAAATGGGGGAAGACTTTGTTGGCAGAGACGATGCCGGAGGCACTGCGTGGGAGTGTACCGTCCGGGTTCTGCTGGTAATAAACCCAGAGGAGGATGCCGATGGCGAGAACGACGAGAGTGATTGGAACGTCGGCGAGGCCGGAGAGAATGGTGGCCATGGCGCTCTGCTTTTTATTTTTGGCGGTGAGCATGCGCTGAACCATGTCCTGGTCTGTGCCGTGGGTGGCGAGGGTGACGAAGGTGGAGCCGAGAAAGGCGGCCCAGACGGTGTACTCCTGCTCGAGGATGCCTTTGATGTTGCCCCAGACGCCTGCGCCTTCTTTGAAGCCCCAGTCCCAGAAGAGGAGGTCTTTGTCGCCAGTGAGCAGCTTGGTGGCACCCGACCAGCCGCCGGGGATGTGGCCGAGCAGATAGAACAAGGAAAAGCCGAGGGCGCAGATGAGGACGATGATCTGGATGACGTCCGTCCAAATCACCGCGCGAATGCCGCCGATGGAGGTGTAGAGCGCGGTGGCGAGTGTGACGAACACCAGTGCGCCGCCGGTGAGGAAGAACTCCTTGGTGGGAGACAAGAACTCGTTCGGATATTGCAGATGCCACAGCAGGACCAGCAGCATGCTGGGCACCCAGAGGCGTGTGCCGCTGGCGAGCGTGCGGGTAACGAGAAATATCGCCGAAGTCAGGCGGCGGGTGCGCGGGCCGAACCGCTGGCCGAGGAACTCATAGATGCTGACGACATTGTGCCGGTAATAGGCGGGAATGAAGACGGCGCTGACGACTACGCGGGCGAGCAGGTAGCCGACGATGAGCTGGATGTAAGTGAAATTGCGCAGGGCATAACCTTCACCGGGTGCGCCGAAGAAGGTGCCCGCACTGATCTCTGCGGCGAGGATGGATGCGAGCACGGCCCACCAGGCAATCTGGCGGTCGCCAAGGGTGAAGCCTTCCACGCTGTCGCTTTTGCTGCGCTGCGAGAGACCGATGCCAATGATCAGGGCGAAGTAACCGAGGATGACGATCGCGTCGAGAAGGTAAGGCATGGCGTGTGTGGCGCGAAGTCTCGCTGCAAAGCACCACACACGTCAAGCGCGCAGCCTTAAGGGCTGTCAAAACTGGCAGAGGTAGCGGGCATGGCCGCCCGCCGCCTGTTATTTGGAGACGACGTTGGTCTCGAGCTTGGGGTAAGCGCGGACGATGACGCGCTCTTCGACGGAGGTGCCGCGTGGTGAGACCATGGTGATCTCTTCGTAGACTTTGCCGATGTCCTTGTTGGTGAGAGGATGGTGGATGAGCCTGCGGGTGGCGACGGTCATATCGCCGTAGGCTTTGACCGTGACGGCTCCAGTGGCCGTGGGCTGGGCAGCGCGGACTGTTTCGCCGGTGGCGGTGCTGGCTCTGGGGCTGGCGCACTGGGTGAGGAGCAGTACGGAGGAAACTTGGAGGGCGGAGCAGCAGAGGGTTTTAAGACAGTTTTTCATGGTTGGTATGATTTTTGAATTCAATGAACAGGCGGAGGTCTTGGATGCGGGCACTTGAATGTCGTTCAAACTTTATGAGGTTTTTCACTCGTAATGACGACCGGACGGGAGAGCTGTACGAAGTATTTTAGTCTTGCTTCACTGCTGCCCCATCCGCATTATCCCTCCAAGTTTATGCCTAAAATGCGCCGATGCTTGCTGGTGCTGTCCGCAGTCCTGCTGGGGTCTGGTGGCGTGGCAGCGCGGGCCCAGAAAGCGGTGACGGCACCTGAGACGGGGCGGCTGCTGGCGCTGCACCGGCATTACCAAAGCGCGGCTGCGATGTCTGCGCAGGGCAGGCTGGCTGAGGCGGAGGCCGAGCTGCGGGTGATCGTCTCCACCTGCCGTGAGGTGTTTGGCAAGGAGCACCCGGATACGCTGGTGAGCCGGAGTGATCTGGCGGCGACGCTGGCTGAGGAGGGCAAGTATGCGGAGGCGGAGAAAGAGAACCGAGCGGTGCTGGCCATTCGCGAGGAGGTGCTGGGCAGGGAGCACCCGGACACGCTGCTGAGCCGGAACAACCTGGCGGCGACGCTGCAGGAACAGGGGAGGCACGCGGAGGCGGTGCGGGAGTATCGGGCGGTGCTGGCGGTGAGGCAGCGGCTGCTGGGGCCTGAGAGTCTGGATACGCTGGACAGCCGCAACAACCTGGCCACGGCGCTGAATGATCAAGGCCGGCATGCGGAGGCAGAAAAGGAGCACCGGGCGGTGCTGGCGCTGCGCGAGAAACTGCTGGGGGCGCACCACCCCAAGGCGCTGGCGAGCCGCAACAATCTGGCGGCGGTGCTGCAGGAGCAGGAACGGCATGGGGAGGCGGAGCGGGAGCACCGCACGGTGCTGGCGCTGCGTGAGAAGGTGCTGGGCGCGAAACATGCGGATGTCTTCCTGAGCTGCTTCAATCTGGCTTTGTGTCTGGAAGCGCAGGCGAAGTATGGGGAGGCGCTGGTTTTGATGCAGCGCGCGCAGGTGGGATTTAAAAAGAGCCTGGGGGCGGGGCATCCCTACACGCAGTCGGCGGAGGAAAGCCGGGTGCGGATCGCGGCGGAGATCAAAAAATAAACTGATGCCAGGCGGGTTAGACCGGTCCTCAAAACCTTGTCCTATTGCCCGGCGGCGGAGCAGCCCCATTGGCGGCGTCGAGCGCTTGCCTGTTATTTCCTAATAGCAGGCGGCGCACTCTTCTTGCCACTGGGGCTGCTGCGCTCGCCGGATCAACATGACAATCTTCTTGAGAACCGGTCTATTCCCCTGCAAAAGCACTCGCCACGGGGCTGGTACTCGTTAACATCCGCGCCCAATGTCCGCCGTCACCTTCGTCAAAGAACTGCGCCATAACTGGAAGACCATCGGAGCGGTGGCACCGTCCAGTACGGCGCTGGCGGAGCGCATGATGGAGGCTGCCGGTGTGTGGCGGTCCAAGCGCATTCTTGAGCTTGGCCCAGGGACGGGTGCTTTTACTGCGGCCATCGCGGATACGATGCCGCATGATTCGGACTATGTGGGGATCGAGCTCATCGAGACCTTTGTGCAGCAGCTGAGGCCAAGGTTTCCCAAGATGCGCTTTGAGTGTGCTGGAGCGCAGGAGTTTGATTTCAACCAGGTGCTGTCTCCCGGGGACAAATTTGACACCATCGTGAGCGGCCTGCCGTGGACGGCGTTTCCGCGGTGCCTGCAGGAGTCGATTTTGAAGAATGTGCTGCCGCATCTCGCGCCAGGGGGCTGCTTCGCCACGTTTGCCTACTGGGGTTTTCACAAGCTGCCGGGCGGCAGGCAGTTTCGTGCGCTGCTGCATGAAATGACGCATGGCGTGGAGACCAGCCGAGTCGTCTGGGGCAATGTGCCGCCGGCGTTTGTGTATCTGGCGCGGAAGGGCTGAGGGGGGTTACTCCGCCTGCTTCTTTTTGCCTTTGCCGTTGCCCTTTTTCCTGGGTGCGGCGGTGGTCTGCTCCGTGTTTTTCGTGGGCATGGGGGCTTGGATGGCTTCGCGCCAGGCGAGCATTTTTGCGTGCAGTTCGCGGGTCTTGTCGGGCATCTCGGTGGCGAGGTTCTTCTGCTCGCCGATGTCGTCTTTGAGGTTGTACAATTCGAGGCGGTGGTCTTCGAAGAACTCCATGAGCTTCCAGTCGCCGACTTCGATGAGGCCGACGGGGGTGGTGCGCCAGGTGCCTTCGCTCGCGCCGAGGTAGCCGGGGAAGTGCTGGTAGATGGCTTCGCGCTTCAGGCTGACGGAGGCATCGCGAAAGAGGGGGACGAGGCTTTCGCCGTCGAGGGGTTGATTGGCGGGGGGCGCAGCCTTGCCGATCTCTGCGAAGGTGGGGTAGAGATCGACATGGATGGTGGGTGTGTCGCTGCTGGAGCCGGGCTTGGTCACGCCCGGCCAGCGGACGATGAAGGGGACGCGGGTGCCGCCTTCATAGAGGCTGCCTTTGCCGCTGCGCAGGGGGGCGTTGTCGGTGATGTCGCCGCCTCCTTTGAGGCCTTCGCGGGCGTAGCCGCCCACGCCGCCGTTGTCGCTGGCGAAGATGAGGACGGTGTTGTCGGCGAGCTTGAGTCCGTCCAGCGTGGTCATCACGCGGCCGACGCTTTCGTCCACGCTGGCGATCATGGCGGCGTAAACGGGGCTGTGATGACCGCCGACGGGCGGCTTGTCTTTGAAGCGGGCGATGAGTTCCGCCTTTGCTTCATGGGGCGAATGGACGCCGAAATGCGGGAGGTAGAGGAAGAAGGGGGCGTCTTTGTGGCGCTGGATGAAATCGACGGCTTTGTCGGTGAGGAAGTCGGCGAGGTATTCTTCTTTGGGATGTTTTATTTTCGGATTGGTTTTGAAATCGAAGTGCCTGCCCATGGAGACGATGGCTTCGTCGAAGCCGCGCTGTGCGGGGTGATGAGCGCTGTCTTCGCCGAGGTGCCATTTGCCGAACATGCCGGTGGCGTAGCCTGCCTGCTTCATTGTTTGGGCGATGGTGATCTTTTCCAAGGGCAGCTCCTGCACGTTGTCCACCGGACGCAGGGGGCGTGAGGTCCACTCAAAGCGGTCGATGCCGCCCACGGTGTAGATGCCGGTGCGCGGGGCATACTGCCCGCTCATGAGCGCGGCTCGGGTGGGCTGGCAGTTTTGACAATGATGGTGCCGTGTCAGCTTCATGCCCTGCGCGGCGAGTTTGTCGATGTTGGGTGTCTCGTAGTACTTGGAGCCGAAGCAGGCGACGTCGGTGTAGCCGAGGTCATCCGCGAGAATGAAGACGATGTTTGGCGGGCGGTCGGCGGCGTGGAGGGGAGCAATGAGGAGGAGCAGGCAGAGCAGGTGCTTCATGCGCCTCTGAACGCGGGGTGAGGGGGCCAGATTGCATGATTTCAGGATCGACAGCCGCAGGTGCAGCCGCTTTGATCGGCCCATGCTCCGCACTTTCCTGATTCTCCCATTTCTGGCCGTGGCCGGCTTCGCCGCTGATGACGTCATCAAGCCGGGCGTGCGTTCGCCGATCTCCTTCAAAGTGTCGCCGCAGGTGTCTGACAATGAGCAGATCAAGATGCGCATGCATGCGGCGGAAACGCCGCCGCCTTATGACGTGAGCCTGGAGAAGTTCGACATCATCGTGCCGAAGAAGTACAAGAAGGGCGATCCGCATGGCCTCTTCATCTGGGTCAGCCCCAGCGATGCGCCTTCACTCTCGCCGGAATGGGAGGCGGTGCTGGCGGAGAAGAAGCTGATTTTTGTGGGGGCGCATAATTCGGGGAACAAGCGCGAAGTCTTCGCCCGCATGCGCATGGCGGTGGATGCGAACGACAACATTCGCGAGCTCTATGAGATCGACGACAAGCGAGTCTATGTCTCCGGCTTCTCGGGTGGCGCGCGTGTGGCGAGCATGCTGGGCGTGACGTATGCGGACATGTTTACGGGTGCCATCGCTTTCATGGGGGTGAATTTTTACACGGACATCGTCAGCCTCGACAAGACGGAGGTGTTTGAGGCGCGGTATGTTCCGCATGATGAGATTGCAGCGCTGGCCAAGGCGCAGGGGCGCTATGTGCTTGTGACCGGGGAGAAGGATTTTAATCTGAAGAACACGAGCGCGGTGTATGAGAACGGGTTTAAGAAAGAGGGGTTCAAAGCGGTGGAGCTCATGAATGTGCCGGGGCAGGGGCATCAGCCGCCGAAGGCTGAGTGGCTGAAGAAGGCGATTGAGTTTCTGGATGTGGGGAAGGGGAAGAAACCTTGAACTGATGGATCGCGGCGGCATGGGCTAACATGAACGACGTTCGATCAAGGGCATGGATCTTGGGTTTCGGAAGCGTTAGGGCGCACAGGAAGCGGCGGTGGGACGCTGAAGACGCTGCTGGTGAGTGCGGTGTGTGAAGGAGGCGCTGGGTTTGCTTCCCAGTCAGGCGATCATGGACCCAGGGGAGCACTCGCTAAAGCTCGGCACCCCTGGGCTGAAATACGGAAGGCCGTTGGCCTTCAAGAGCGGGGCTCCGCACGACACGATCACCGTGGATCGTTCACGCGGCCCAGGAAGAGGCAGGAACCGCTTTCTGCGTGCTGGATGGCGAAGATGAAGGGGCGGTCGGCTTTGAGGACGATGGGTTTTGGAAGGTCTTGCTCTGGTGCAGCTGATATGGGCGGGAGCATCACGACCGCTGTCGCGGCGGCGGCTTCGGTGCCTTTTTCGTCAAGCTCGATGAAGGTCTTGTGAAACACCTTGGAGATGTAGAGGTAGTCCTCCGGGCGCTTGGGTGCCATGACGTCAAAATCGGCACTGCGGTGTGGTTCGTCGAAGGCAGTGGTCATGCCGAGCTTTTGCAGCAGAGCGCCGAGCTGAAGCGTGGGTGGAGCGATTTTGAATTTTGGCAGATCCAAGATGATCTCGCGGTATTCCGCTTTTGCACAGGTGAGAAGCAACTGGGGCGTCAGCTTCGCTTCAACGCTGGAGATGCCAGCAATGCTGTCAGGAACAATGAGCAGGAAGTGGAGCTGGTTTCCCACATAGGGCAACGTTACGGTTTGGAATCCACGGCCATTGTAATAACGCATGTTTTTATATGTGCTCATCGTCGGCACATCCACGGTTTGCTTTGTGCCACGTACATGGAATGGCTGCGGGGAAGTGGCTGTCTGCACGAAATCGTCTGCCCAGGCGGCTTTGAAGTAGAGTGCATTCACCAGCACGAGTCGTGTGTCTTCAGACAAGGGATCATTGATCAAATCACGGATTTTATTTTGTGTCTGCGTCGCCACCCAGTCGTTGATCTCTCGTGTAGATCCGGATGGGTTTTTGCGAAAATTCATGGGTTGCAGTGGAGCGCCAAAATAGGTTTTCACTTCCGAGAGGAAGGGTTGGCGAAACTCATAGGTCTTTTGGCCGAAGAGGCGGTTGGCTACACGCAGAGTGAGAGCCTCGCTGGGGCCACCGTATTTTTTGGAGTCAGCGACAGTCTTTACAGAGGCCTGCTGGGCTGCTTCCAGTGCCTGCTTTAGCGCAGCGAAGGATTCGCCGAGAGCCTGCTTGTCCGCTGGGAGGTGCAGGACGCGGGCCATTTCTTCCTGGGTGACACCGCTGGCACCTAGATAGGTCATGGCCAGCGCGGTTTGGATGGAGTAGGGAGAGAGAGGCAGAGATTGCCTTCTTTGGGCATCTGCTTGTGCAGATCAAGGCCGAGGGCGTTTATCGCCTGAGCGGCGGATTCTGGGGTGGCTGACCAGAGCGATGGGGCTGTTACAAGAAGTAGAGAGAGGGCGAGGTTCCGCATGCACGATACTTTGAGGGTGCATGGGGGCGGAGGCGAGATGATTTTATTGAGGTGTCGTCGGGAGTGGATTTGGAGTGGGGTGGGGAGGTGGCTTTTGGAAAGGTTGTTGGCGGTGGGTGCGGCGAGAGCGGCGCTGAAGCGCCGCACTCCGGGGACGCTGTCGCGAGGATTGCTCCGCTGTGGTGTGGCGGGCTTTGCGGCAGGTTGTGGCCAGGCGAAATCAGTCTTTCCGCTTCAACTGCGGGAAGAGGATGACGTCGCGGATGCTTTCGGCGCCGGTGAGCATCATGATGAGGCGGTCGATGCCGATGCCGATGCCGCCAGCGGGGGGCATGCCGTGTTCGAGGGCGAGGATGAACTCTTCGTCGATCTTTTGCGTTTCTTCGCCGGCCTGATGCTCGAGGCGCTGGCGCTGGACGATGGGGTCGTTCAGTTCGGAGTAACCGGGGCTGATTTCCTGGCCGTTGATGATGAGTTCATAGACATCGACGACGGAGCTGTCTTCAGCGTTCTGCTTGGCGAGGGGCACGAGTTCCTTTGGGCAATGGGTGACGTAGAGGGGATCGAACTGCTTGGCTTCGATGAGGCGCTCGAAGACGTGCTGGGTGACTTCGTAGTCTTCGAAGTTGGCTCCGATCTCGACGCCGAGTTCCTTGGCGCGGGCTTTGCGCTCTTCAGGAGTGTAGTCATACCACTTGGGATCGACGCCTTTGAGGAGATCGGTGTAGCGAGTGCGCTTCCATGGACGTGAGAGGTCGATGGACTTGGTGACGGTGCCTTCTTCGTCTTTGTGCTCGATCTTGAGGCCGCCGCAGAAGTTTTCGGCGAGGTGGCAGATCATGCCTTCGACGAGGTCGGCCATCTTCTCGAAATCGGCATAGGCCCAGTAGGCCTCGAGCATGGTGAACTCGGGATTGTGACGACGGCTGAGGCCTTCGTTGCGGAAGTTGCGGTTGAGTTCAAAGATCTGCGTGAAGCCGGCGACGAGAAGGCGCTTCAAGTACAGTTCGGGCGCGATGCGCAGGGACATCGGCTGATTGAGTGCGTGGAAGAAGGTTTCGAAGGGCTTGGCTGCAGCACCGCCGGGGACGTCCTGCATCATCGGCGTTTCGACTTCGAGGAAGCCGCGCTCCTGCATGTAGCTGCGGATGGCGGCGACCATCTTGCTGCGCGTCACGAAGATTTCGCGGCTGCGCTCATTGGAAATAAGGTCGAGGTAGCGCTGGCGGTACTTGATCTCCTTGTCCGTGACGCCGTGCCACTTGTCGGGCAGGGGACGCAGGGCCTTTGAGAGGGGAGTGAGTTTTTTGACGTGGATGGATTTTTCGCCGCGCTTGGTGATGAAGCTGAAACCTTCGACGCCGACGAAGTCGCCGATGTCGATGAGTTGATTGAACTGGACGTAGGCTTCGTCGCCGACGTCGCCTTTGCTGAGGTAGCACTGCATGCGGCCGCTGATGTCGCCGAGGTCAAAGAAGGTGGCTTTGCCCATTTCACGACGGGAGAGAATGCGGCCTGCGACGCGCACATCGAGTGCTTCGGTGAAGTCGGCTTTCAGAGCGCCGGGCTGATGCGTGGTGTCAAAGCGGCCGCCGAAGGGATCGATGCCGGTCTTCACCAGTCCGTCGAGCTTTTCGCGGCGGAATTGGAGGAGTTCGGACTCGGAATGTTCTGGGGCTGCGGGCGCTGGTTGCATGGTCGTACGGATGAGTGGGCCGTGTTCATAGCCGCTTCCGGGCACATTGCCACTGCAAACGTCATGCCTGTGAGGGTCACACTTGACGGGGTGGAATGGAAAGAGCTGTTTAAAACAGCCTGATATGAAACCAAACCCGCAGGGTCAGTTCCAGGAACGAAAGCAGCGCCAGATAGGAATATACTGACAGGCAGCATTTTCCCCAAACCGGGGCATGCATGAAAAAGTAAACTGCGGGTGTCGCATGGAGCGCCGCAAAGGGCAGGACACCCCAAACAACATCTTATAATTTGGCGATGATGCGCGTGACGCAAACAGCACCCAAAACCCGCTGAAGAGCAGGATGCCAAAGGCCAGGCTTTTGAGCAAGGCCCGGAGCATTTCTCAAGCTTCTTCCGCCTTCGGTTCCGGCAGCAGGAAGCCGATGAAGAAGCCTAGCACGACGATGGCGGTGGCGACGATGCCGGCGGCTTTGGCGACGTGCATGGGCAGCATCGGGCCGGTGCCGGCGAGCATGGGGGCGACGAGATTTGTTGTCACGAAAGCCATGCTGGTGCCGATCATGCGACCGCCGACGTTGGTGGCGAAGCTGCCGCCGGTGCCGCGCAGATGCATGGGGAACACCTTGGGCAGGTATTCACCGAAGTAGCTGAACTGAGCGACGGTGAGGAGTCCGCAGACACCGTACGCCCAGAGGAAGGCGCTACCGCCCTGCTCGAAGAAATAGAAGTAAGTCAGCGGCAGGATGATGAGTGCGGGAACTTGGAAGACCTTTAACAAGGCGATGCGGCTGATGCCGACGATGAGCAGGATGGCCAGGGTGATTCGTCCGACGAGGCCGCCCATTTCCTGATAGAACTGCACGGTGTCGGCCATCTTCTTCACCTCATCATTGATGGGCTTTTGCTGGACGAAGTTGGCCTTGATCTGCGCGACGAGTTCCTTGCGGGCGGGGTCTGTGGCAGGGAGTGCATTGAGCTGCTTGTTGAGGTCTTCGCCCGCTTTGCGCAGAGGAGCCAGCGCCTTGGACTGCGCTCTTAGTTCCGGCAATCCGGGAGTGACACGTGACACGGTGACCTGCAATGCGCCGAAGGCGATGCCGTAGGCACAGGCGGACAAAGCGGCGGTCACCAGTGTGACGCGGCGCAGCTCGGGTGCAAAGAGGGCGGCAAAGCTGGGGCGCTTGAGGGTGCCTGCGGCTTTCTTGTCTTTCCAAACCTTCGATTCTGGCACGAATGGAAGCAGCAGTGCGATGGGGATGGCAGGGAGGATGCCGGTCATGAGCAGGTAACGCCAGGTGGAGGGATCGTTTGACCCGAGACCAGCGGGCAGGCCGATGTGAGGAAGGTCCACGCCATGTTTGTTGATCCAGACACTGACGAGTGTGACAAACACACCGCCAAGCGAGGCAAACGCCTGCGTGATGCCCATCCACTTTTCCTTCTGCTTTTTATCAGAGAAGACTTCCGCCAGCCAGGTGATGGCGGCTACGAACTCGACACATACGCCGATGAAGGTGGTGCTGCGGAAAAACACGAACATCTCCAGCGAGGTGGCATAGGCCGCGCAGAACGGCGAGAACGAGTAGAGAAAGATGCTCAAGGCCATGATTTTTTTGCGGCCGAACTGATCGACCAGCCTGCCACCGAGAAGGCCAAACACGCCGCCGCAGAGGGCGGAGATCCAGAGCAGATTGCCAACCCAGCTGGTCACGATGGGGTTGTTCATCGGCAGCTTGAGCAGTTCCGCAATGGCTGGAGCGGCCACGAGGGGTGTCATCAGCAGCTCGTAGGTATCGAACAAGAAGCCAATGCTGGCGATGATGATGATGAGCCAGTGGGTGGTGGTGAATTTGGGTGCGGGAGAGGACATGGCGGGGCGATGCTGTCAGGAGATGGGAGGCAAGTCAACGGGCGGCGTGACAGAAGTCTTTTTTCATTTCTTCGTTTCTTTCGGCCAACTGCTGGGAAACTTTGGCGCACCATGAAGCACGACCTTACCTCCGCCCCTGCTACTGATCCTCTCAGCATTTACCGCTACCGCGACTGTCTCTACGCTGCCGACATGGTGACGGCGGCGCTGAGTGTGGATTTTTTTACGTGGTTGTCCAAGAACCCATCTTCGCTGGCGGGCATCTGCGCGCATTTTGGTTTCACGGAGAGACCGGCCGATACGATGATGACGCTGTTTGCGGCGAATGGCTGGGTGGAAAATGTGGGTGGTGTGTTTCACACGACGGAGATGGCCCGGGAATTTTTGCGCGCGGGACCGGTGTGGGATGTGAGGCCCTATTTTGCCTCGCTGCATGACCGGCCGATAGCGCGCGATTTTCTGCAGGTGCTCAAGACGGACAAGCCGGCGGGCTGGAGCGGAGACAAGGCGGCGTTTGACTGGCACAAGGCGATGGAGCAGGAGGATTTCGCGAGGAAATTTACGGCGGCAATGGACTGCCGCGGCGTGCTGCTTTCGCAGGCGCTGGCGAAGAAGCTGGATCTTACGGGACGCTCCTGCTTGCTCGATATTGGGGCGGGGTCGGGCATCTATGCGTGTGGGATTGCCGCACAGCATACGCACATGAAGGCGGTCGTTTTTGATCAAGCGCCGGTGGACCGCATCGCGGGCAAATTGATTGAGGAGCGTGGCTGCGCGGAGCGTGTGAGTGTGGAGACGGGCAACATGTTTGATGGGCTGCCTGCGGATTGTGATGTGCATCTTTTCTCCAACGTGCTGCATGACTGGGGCGTGGCGGAAGTGAAGAAGCTGCTGGCAGCTTCGCATGCGGCGCTGCCTGCGGGCGGGCTGCTCATCATTCATGATGCGATCATCAATGCGGACAAGACAGGGCCACTGCATGTGGCGGAGTATTCATGCCTGCTGATGCATTCCACGCAGGGGAAATGCTACAGCACGAGCGAGTATGCGGCGCTGCTGGATGAAGCGGGATTCACGCCTGGTGAGTATCATGACACGATCGTTGCGCGCGGATTCATGACTGCGATTCGACGTTAAAAATTAAATTGTGCAAAGAAACCGACTTGTCGTATCGTCTCAGTGTTCGCTTATGAAATTAATCACGCTGTTTTCCATTCTCGCCCTCACTGCATCTGTTCGCGCTGAGACCACACTCACCATGACCGGCGTACACAACTGCTGCGGCAGTTGCGCGAAGGGCATCACCAAGGCTGGCAGCATCGGCGAAGGTGTGACCATTGACGTGCCGGAAAAGAGCAGCACGGTGACGATCACCTCGAAGAAGAAGGGTGATGCCATGAAGGCCGCAGAGGCGATCATCGCTGCAGGATACTTCGGCAAGATCGCAGGTGGCGAACCGTCCAAAACCGCCAGCAAGCCAGCGGTGAGCATCAAGCCCGAAGTCAAGATGACCAAGGCCACTGTTTCCGGTGTGCAC
This sequence comes from Verrucomicrobiota bacterium, assembly GCA_025360015.1. Lineage (GTDB taxonomy): Bacteria > Verrucomicrobiota > Verrucomicrobiia > Verrucomicrobiales > Verrucomicrobiaceae > Prosthecobacter. The sequence continues at coordinate 92,816 of JANYCZ010000036.1, forward strand.
CTCTGCTGCAAGAAGTGCGAAGTCGCTGCTGCTGACGCAGTGAAGACTGTTCCAGGCATCACGAAGAGCGACATCGTCGCGAAGGCCACTTCATTCACTGTCGAAGGCGAGTTCACCAAGTCCGAGCTGGCGACCGCCCTCAATGACGCTGGCTTTGCCGGCGACATCAAATAACTACCGCAACCAACAACGCGGGGCCGGGGCTTGCGAAAGCGACCCCGGCTTTCTTATGCCTGGGTGCGAGCGGGGCGGAGATCGGAGCAACCGGGATGGTTGCGCTACTTCACTCTGGCTGGAAATCGTCCTCCACTTTTACACGGTCCGTTTTGAATCGTGAGATGGCCTTCAGCATCGCGGGTGAGGTTACGGTTTGGAACCATGCGGCTGAGCACCATGGGTAATCTCGTGCGACTTCGACCAGACCATGCTTCACCGGATTGTTGTGCGTGTAATTTAATCTCGCGAAATAAGACGTCTGCTGCGTGAGCAGTGTCTCCCAGTAGTTGTGCCAGACTTTGCGATCTGGGGTGTTGTCGAGCTTGTTTACCCAGACGGACAGGGGGCCGTGCAGGGCGCGAATTAGCTTTGGGAGTGATGCGGCGTCCTTTGCATCTGGGGGCGTTTTTGCGATGAAGTGGTAGTGATTTGAGAAGATGGCCCACGCTTCGAGCCGCCAGCCGAATTGGTGAGTGATGGAGAGAAGGCCGCGCTGAAGGACATCGAGGCGGGCGGGGTCGCGGAAGTGGTGCTGCTTGAGATGTGTTGCGGCGGTGATGAAGTAGATGCCGCTGGCGTCTAGGAGATGCGTGGGAGCGTGGGGCCAGGGTGGGGGCTGGTCTGCGCGGCGAGGCATGGGGAGACGGGTACGGAAGACAACCGTGACTTGTTGCCGGTGGGTGTGGCGAAAGCGGTGCTGAAGCACCGCACTCCGAGGACGCTGGCGCGCGCTTGGGTGCTGCGCTGGCGTGCGATTGGGTGCTGCGCTGGCGCGCGCGTGGGGGCTATAGGGAGGCGCGTAAAATGTTTAGCAGCTCGTCGTGGGTGAGGGAGACGGGGTTGGCTTTCATGCTGCTGGCGGCGGCGGATTTTCGGGCGATCTCGTTGAGGTCGGAGTCTGTGATGCCCCAGTGGTGGAGCTTGGGGATTTGGAGGCGCTGGGTGAGGGCGTGGAGGTATGAGATGGCATCGCCGCCGAGGAGGGAGTCGACTTGATTGAACTTGGTGCGGTCTGGTACTCGTTTGGAGTTGGCTTCCCAGACGGGGGCGAGGAGGGCGGCGCAGACGGCACCGTGGGGGGCGTGAAACATGCCGCCGATGGGGGCGGCGAAGCCGTGGACGGCACCAAGGCCGGCGTTGGCGAGGGCGATGCCGCTGTTGAGCGCGCAGAGGGCCATGTCTTCGCGGGCGTCGAGGTCTTGGCCGTTTTGAAAGGCGCGCTCAAGGGAGCGAACGGCGCGCTGGATGCCATCGAGGCAGAGGGCGTCGGTCATGGGCTGGGCGCGGGAGCAGACGAAGGCTTCGAGGCATTGAGTGAGGGCATCCATGCCGCTGGCGGCGGTGACGGAGGGGGGGACATCGGCGGCGAGTTCGGGATCGATCAAGGCGATGCGAGGCAGCATGGAGATGTGGCGCAGGCTGGCTTTGACGCGGTGCGCGGTGCTGGCGATGACGGCATTGCGCGTGGCTTCAGCGCCCGTGCCTGCGGTGGTGGGCACGGCGATGTAGGGCAGGGGAGCAGCGTCCAGCGGTTTGCCTTCACCGATGACCTCGATGTAGCGCATCAAATCGCCGGGCTGGGTGGTCATGGCGGCGATGGCTTTGCCGGCATCGACCACGCTGCCGCCGCCGATGGCGACGACTGCATCTGCGCCGACTTGTTTGCCGAGGGCGACGCCGTTTTGAATGTCCTCCACGGTGGGTTCGCCGCGAATGGAGTGGATGGCGACATGTGGCAGGAGGTCTGCGTACTGCTGCGGGCGGCTGCCGGTGATGAGGAGGGTGCGCAGGCCGAAGCTGTGGCAGAGAGCGGGCAGCTCGCGGATGACGCCACGACCAAAGATGATGCGCTGGGCGGTGGCGAATTCGAAACGGTTCATGGGCCAGGGCTTACGGAGGGGAGGTCGCTCGTGTTTTGGGGAAGAGATACTGATGCCAGACCGGATTCCGGCTAAAGCCGGTACTACAGAACAGCCGTGGATTGATCGACGACTTGCATGGCTTGAGAGAGCTTGTGCGAATTGCGTTTTCTATGCGGCAGCGCTGCTCATCGGATTGGCCATGCCATCATTGGAGTCGCGGCTCAACGTCATGACGCATTCGAGATGCTTGGTCTGCGGGAAGAGATCGAAGGGCTGGACGGTGCCGAGTTTGAATCCGGCCTCGGTGAAGAGCATGAGGTCGCGCATCTGGGTGGCGGGATTGCAGGAGATGTAAACGACGCCTTTGGGATTGAAGGCGAAGAGCTGCTGCAAAAATTCGGGGCTGCTGCCGGCGCGCGGTGGGTCAATGATTACGACGGTGTCCTCGCCGGGATGCGGCACGTCTTTGAAAACGTGCTGGGCATCGGCGGCGATGAAGCGGCAGTTGGTGAGGGAATTGATCGCGGCGTTATGCGCGGCTTTTTTGACGGCGCTTTCGGAAATCTCGACACCGATGACACTTTCGAAGTCGCGTGCGGCGCTGATGGCGAAGAGGCCGCTGCCACAGTAGGCATCGACGAGATGCTTGGCGCCGGTGGCCTTGGCTTCGTCGATGGCATGGCGGACGAACTTGGGGAGGATGAAGGGGTTGTTTTGGAAGAAGTCCCCGGCCTGGAACTCGAAGCGGACACCGTCCACGTCTTCGATGGCGATTTCATCGGGCCGGGTGAGGACGCCGTTGCCGGCGGCACGCATGAGCAGGGTGGCACCGTTTTTAAAATCGGCGGAGTGCGCGCGGGCCTGCTCGCGTACGGTGGCGAGCTGCGCATTGAGCTCGGGCATGGCGATGGGGCACTGCTCGACATCGACCATGGCATTGCGGGTGCGGGCGCGGAGGAAGCCGATGGCGCCGATGCCGCCCTCCTTGGGGCGCTGAAAGTGCGGCGTGATCTTGGAGCGGTAGCCGTATTGCACGGGCGAGGGGATCACCGGAGCCACGGGGTGCTCGATCCTGGCCATGTGCTTGAGCAGGTCGGCGACTTGGCGCTGCTTTGAGATGAGCTGCTCCTCATACGCGAGGTGCTGGTACTGGCAGCCACCGCACTGGCCGAACAAGGGGCACTGCGGGGTGACGCGGTTGGGGGCGGGCTCGATGACTTCGACGAAGTCGGCTTCGCTGTAGTTCTTGTGATTGCGGAAGACGCGGCACTTTACGAGCTCTCCGGCGAGCGTGAAGGGAACGAAGACGACCCAGCCATCGACGCGGGCGACGCCCGCGCCTTCGTTGGTGAGGCTTTCGATGCGGACGTCCAGCTCCTGATGATAGGCGAAGGGATGGGGCTTGAATTTGCGCGGTGGTTGCATGCGTCGCGTTATTTCTTCACCGGATCTTCGAGCGTCATGTAGGTGCGGCCTTTGACTTCGCCATTGGCGGGATTGATGGATTCGATGCGCATCTCCTTCAAAGTGGTCGCGCCATCGACTTTTTGCACCTTGGTGACCTGATAGCGTTTCACGATTTTGCTGTTGAAATCAAAGGCTGCCATCTTGGCCGCGCCGCCGCTGCCCTGATGCACCCAGAGATCGACGACGTAGTAGGGGCCTTCGCTTCTGGGATTGGTGACACGTACGACCCAGCATTTCTGGCCGCTGACGCGGTCTTCTTTCATGAGCTGGGGGTGCGGCCAGTAGAGAAAGCCGAGGGAAAGGTCTTCGTAGTTGAACTCCATGCCGCGCACTTTGTCGCCATGCTGGCTGGCGGGCACCACGGATGAACCGCCCTGACGCACCTGATAGAGTGTGGCGGGCTCGGTGTTCAGATCGAGATGGACGATCTCCGGCGGCTGATTTTTGAACAGGAAGCGCATGACCCGGTTTTCCATGGTCAGTGTCATTGGTTCGACGCGGCCGCTGGTATCGTCACGGAGCTGGCCGTTCATTTTGTGATTCTGGAGCGCGTAGCTCAGGCGGACGATGCGCAGGATTTCCTCGGCGGTTTTTGGCTGGGCATCTTCGGCACGCAGGAGGGATGCGAGCAGCAGCGGGAGCAGGAAGAGACGTTTCATAAGAAGGGGTGAATGGTTGACGACACTTTGACATACGGGCGGCGTCCTCTATTCAATGCGCTCAACCACCATGCAGCGCCAGCGCTTTCTCTTTGCCGCCCTCGGCCTGCTCACGCTCTGGCGCTGGGCGCTGCTGCCGACGCTGGAACTCGCGCCGGACGAGGCGCTGGCGGTTTTTTGTACCAAACATGGGGGGTGGGGTGGTTTTTTTGAACTGGGGCCGCTGGTGACGCTGTTTGCCAGGCTGGGGATGCTGATCGGCGGAGCGAATGAGGTGGGCGTGCGGCTCTTTGCGCCGCTGCTGGCGCTGGCGGGAACGCTGCTGATGTGGCGGCTGGCGCGTGATTTGTATGATGAGCAGATCGCGGGCTGGACGGCGGTGATCGTGAATGTGCTGCCCGCATTCAATCTGGCGGCAGTCACGCTGACTCCGGCATCGGTGGCCTGCGTGCTGGTGCCTGCTGCAGCGCTGTGTCTGAGAAGGGTGCTGCGGCAGGAGGATGCTCCCATGAGGGACTGGTGGGCGGTGGCGGCGTGCGTGGTGCTGGCGCAACCGCCCGCCTTTGCCCTGATGGCGGGGGTGGTGCTGGTCTTCGCGCTGCCCGGGCGGCTGCGGCATCACGTGCAGGGGGCGGGTTTCAGGATCATCGCAGCGGCATGGTCCGTGGTCGTGTTAAGCTGGCTGCTCTGGCAGGGAAGACATGGCTGGCCAGGCTTTGCGGTGCCTGAGTGGCGGGTGCTGCCGAATGTGCTGCGCTGGAGCGTGCTGGCCTCACCGCTGCTGCTGGGTTTTTTTGTGCTGGCGGTGCGCGCGGGATGTCGTGGCGGCCTGCTGAGGTCTGCACGTGGGATGCCGCTGGCCATGGTGCTACCGCTGGCGGTGGGCGATTTTTTCTATGGAAGGCATGAATGCTGGCCGAATGCGAGTGGCATGGCGTGGATGCTCCTGGCGGCGATGCTCCTCGCCTATCACGGCGTGATTGCGCGCGTGGCGGTGATCGAGCAGAAGATCAGCCTGCGCACCATCGCGCTGGTGCTGGCGGCGCTGCAAAGCGCCTTTCTGCTGCAAACGGACCTGCCGCGCACGCTGGGGTTGCCGTGGCGCTTCTCACCCGAAGCCAGCGCTGCGACGGACTATGGGCATGTATTGACTGCGGATCCTTCTCAAATGATGCGTGGGTGGCGGGAGAGCGCGAAGGTCGTCTCTGCGGTGCTGGAGCAGGCGGGAGCAGAGGGGAAGTGGTTCGTCCTTGCCAGTGATTGGGCGCTTGCCGTGGAACTCGATCATTACATGGGCAGGGCCGAGGCGATGCAGTCTGCGGGGGATGACCTGCGCGCTTTTGCGGGGCGTAGCGCGCTGTTTGTCACGGAGGACCGGGGAGCGAGTGAGCTGCCTGAAGTGCTCAAAGAACGGTTTCAGCGGATCGAAGTGCTCTCCGTGGCGCGGGTGATGCATGCGGGGAATGAGGTGCGGTGGTTGAAAATCTTCGCTTGCCACGATTATCGAGCGCCCGACCTTTGACGTCTTTTTCTGCCTGCCCATGCCATCGTCTCCTGCCATTTCCGTCGTCGTGCCGCTTTATAATGAGGAGGACAATGTCGTGGAGATGCAGCAGCAGATCGACCAAGTGCTGGGCGGACGGGATTACGAACTGGTGCTGGTGGATGATGGATCGAAGGATCAGACCCTCGCGCGGGTGCAGCGTGGAGACCGCGTGCGCGTGATCGTCTTTGAAAAGAACAGCGGGCAGAGCGCGGCCATGCATGCGGGCATTTATGCCGCGCTGGGGGATGTCATTGTCACCCTGGATGGTGATTTGCAAAATGACCCTGCGGACATTCCAGCGATGATCGCGAAGCTGGATGAGGGCGGCGGCTATGACCTGGTGTGCGGCTACCGGGCCAAGCGCAAGGACACGACTTTCAAGCGGCTGCAGAGCCGCATTGCCAACTTTGTACGCTCCCGTTTTGTGGGGGATCATGTGCGCGACACGGGCTGCACGCTGAAGGTCATGCGGCGTGACTGCCGTGAGGCGCTGCTGCTCTTCAACGGGATGCACCGGTTCATTCCCGCGCTGATCCGCAACATGGGATGGCGCGTGACTGAAATGCCGGTGAACCACCGCCCGCGCATCCATGGCGTGAGCAAGTATGGCTTTGGCAACCGGGCGCTGCGCGCGACGATGGACATGTTTGGTGTGCGCTGGTTGAACAGCCGGCGGACTCGCTATGTCATTCGTGAGGAGCGTCGTGGTTGAAGCATTTTCTGTTGTTGACGAGACAACCGCTTCGCAGCCATGCTGTGACCCAGCACCCAGGATGAACCTACGCGAACAACTGCGACAACTGCTGCCCGAAATCCTGCCGCATGATCCTGCGGACTCGATCAAGGGCACCGAACTCATCCGCCTGGTGCGGCTGCGTCTGGGTGATGGCTACAGCGATGCCACGCTACGGTATCATTTTTCCATCCTCAGCTACGATCCGACGTCGCCGATCGCGAAGGTGGACCAAGGACAGGGTTACTATCAGCGGCAGAAAAAGTCGCTGAGCAGCGGCAGCAATGGCGTGACCCGCCAGGGGCTGTTCGACAGCGAGCTGGGCGAGAGTGACCAGTGCTGGTCGCGCTATCTGAGGATGGTGGCGATCTATGAGCGGCTCTGCCTGCAGCGCTCGCGCTATCCTTTTTTGCTCAACCGCAACAGCAGCGGTGCCCCGAGCATGGAGGGAGAATGGGACATTCCCGATCTTGTCGTGGCCGACTGGGATCTGGACACGGGCAGTGATGATGCGCCGCGCTTTGATGCGGCGATGCTGGACCTGCGCCGTCACCTTGGCGGGCCTGAGGTCGGGCTGGCGGGTGTGCAGCTCAAGCTCAGCGTGGCTCCGGATACTTTCAGCGCTGATTTTTTCCAGGCGCTGAGTGCGACACGCTGGACGTTGCAGAGTGAGATCGTGATTGCCGAAGGTCTGAATGATGAGGCGCTGGTGGATGCGCTGCGGAGCCTGGGGCATCAGTTTGGCGTGGGCATCAGCAGCCTGGGCATTCCGCTGACGGTGCTGGATGATCTGCCTTCCGCGAAGGAACTGCGCGCCATGAGTGCGGCGGAGTTTGAGGCGGTGCATAATTTGCTGCGGATTCAGAAGATCACGCTGCCGACGCTGCGCCCGACGCTTGACTGGCCGGCGCTGAATGCGCTGCGGAAGAAGCATGATTCGGTGGCGGATCTAGTGCGGTGGCTGTCGGAGTGTTTGGCGAAGCGGCAGCCGGAGTGGGTGGGTGGAGTGGTGAGGTAGTTATTTGCAACCTCCCAACCGAATGAAGGCCAAAATCATCCTTGGACCGGAATACGATGAAGCGGTTTTTCTTCGTCTTCGTCAGATTGTAGAGGCCCTTGATGGTTCCATTCATAGTCCGTCGTGGGCCTTGGCAGGCAGTCAGGAAATATCCATGTGGAGTATCACACTCCCGGACGGAAAATTGACCGCAATAGCAGAGGCCTACGATGGGCTATCCATTGAAGGTCCGACGAATCTTGTTCAGCGAGTGGCCGATGTATTCAATTCGATTGTGAAGAAGGGCAGTCATCTTTAAGAAAACACTGATTTAACACCGCGAGAGATTAGAAAACCGCAGAGAATACCTTCTGAATCAGATCTCTACGGGCAAGCCTGGGAGTGACGTGGCTTTCACAGGCCGGGCGGCGAGTTTTGGGCGAAGAGGATTCTTTACCCCGCGAAAGCGGTGCCGCCGATGCAGGCTTGCGCCGTGCATCTCTGTCACCGCACTCCACGACGCTGTCGCGTTTGCGTGAGTGCCCTCCGGCCTGTAAAACTTACGATTCATGCGCTTAACGGTGTGCCATGCGCGCTGAGATATTTCCAGATCTGAATGTTCGAGGGGTTGTCTCGGCAGGAAGATTGCTGTTGAAGTGGGGGAAATGATTTTATCTTCACGCCCGTTGTCTGAAGCCGCATGAATCGACGTACCTTTCTCACATCCACTGCTGCTTTCGCGGCCGCTTTGCCGGCGGCGGGAGCGTTGCGGGGGAAGAAGATGGGGATTGTCATTCATTCGTACTGGAAGCGCTGGCAGGGGAAGTATTCGAACCTGAAGTATCCGCCGTTTGAGCATGCGCTGGATGTGCTGGATCATGTGCGGGACCTGGGGGTGGGCGCGCTGCAGACGCTGGTGGGTGGGTGGACGAGTGAGTTTGCGGGGAAGGTGCGGGGCACTTGTGAATCTTACAGCATCCAACTGGAGGGGAGCATCACGCTGCCGAAGAATGAGCATGATGTGGGGCGCTTTGAGCAGGAGGTGCGGATTGCGAAGGAGGCGGGGGCGGTGATTTTTCGCTCGGCTACCGGGGGACGGCGCTATGAACTGTTTTCAAGCGTGGAGGATTTCAAGCACTGGAAGGATGGTGCGTTAAGGTCCATGCAACTTGCGGAGCCGGTGGCGCGGCGGCAGCGCGTGAGGATTGGCATCGAGAACCACAAGGACTTTCATGCGGTCGAGCTGGCGGAGATGCTGGGACGTCTGAGCAGTGCGCACATGGGGGCGTGTGTGGACACGGGCAACAGCATCGCTTTGCTGGAGGATCCGATGGCGGTGGTGGAGACGCTGGCGCCGTATGCGGTGACCACGCACATCAAGGACATGGCGGTGCAGGAGACGCCGACGGGTTTTCTGCTGGCTGAAGTGCCGCTGGGCGAGGGCATCCTGGATCTGCCGCGCATGTTTGCTTTGTTTGAGAAGTACAATCCGCAGGTCAATTATTTGCTGGAGATGATCACGCGCGATCCGCTGGACATTCCCTGCCTCAAGCCGGCCTACTGGGCCACTTTTCCTGACTGGCCCGGCACGGAGCTCGCACGGACGCTGAGCCTGGTGCGGGAGCGCAAGGCGGACAAGCTGCCGAAGACGACGGGGCTGAAGCTGGAAGAAGCCCTTGAGTTTGAAGAGAGCAACATCGTGAAATGCCTGCGGCAGGCGGGGGACAGGTATGGATTTACGCCTTCGCTGAAAACGAAAGCCCATGGAAAGAAGGACGAGCATTGAGTGGCCGCAAGGAGGCGCAAAAAAGAGCAAAAATAAGAGGGGAGTCTGAATCTGGCTTTTTGTTAATTTTTGTGGGTTCTTGCGGCCATTCCTCCCTGCGTGCATGATGCGGGGTCCGTGTCCGACCTTCTTCCCACCGCAGCCTCCACACCCATCCACGACGCCAAGATGGCGTTGCAGAAGTATTTTGGCTTTCGCGAGTTTTTGGACGGACAGGAAACGGTGATGGCGAGCATCCTGAGCGGGCGTGACACGATGGTGATCATGCCCACTGGTGGTGGGAAATCACTCTGCTATCAGCTTCCGGCGATGGTGATGGACGGCGTGACGGTGGTGGTGAGCCCGCTGATTGCGCTGATGAAGGATCAGGTGGATGCGCTGGAGCGCCGCGGCATTCCTGCGACGCTGATCAACAGCTCGATCTCGCTGAGCGAGCAGCAGGCGCGCATCGAGGCCCTGCGGCGTGGTGACTACAAGCTGGTGTATGTGGCGCCGGAGCGTTTTCGAAGTCGTGCGTTTACGAATGCGCTGCGGCAGGTGCAGATTGCGCTGGTGGCCGTGGATGAAGCGCACTGCCTCTCGCAGTGGGGGCATGATTTTCGCCCGGACTACATGCGGCTGGGTGATGCGCTGGCGCAACTGGACCGGCCGCAGGTGGTGGCCCTGACCGCGACTGCGACGCCGGAGGTGAGGGAAGATATTTTGAAGACGCTCGCTTTGCGCGATCCGTTTGTAACGATTCAGGGCTTTGAGCGGCCAAACCTGAGCCTGAACATCGCGCAGACGAAATCGAATTCGGACAAGTATGAGAGGCTGAAGAAGATCGTGGCGCAGTTCAAGACGGGCATCATCTACTGCTCCACGCGCAAACGTGTCGAGGAAGTGGGTGAAGAGCTGCGGGCGTGGAAGCTCAAGGTGATCGAGTACCATGGCGGGCTAGATGACAAGGAGCGTGAGTCGCGGCAGACGAAGTTCATCTCGAAGAAAGCTGACGTGGCTGTGGCGACGAATGCTTTTGGCATGGGCATTGACCGCTCAGACGTGCGGTTTGTGGTGCACTTTGATGTGCCGGGCAGCGTGGAGGCCTACTACCAGGAAGCGGGACGTGCGGGACGTGATGGCGAGCCTTCGCAGTGCGATCTGTTTTTCAATTTTGCCGACACGAAGACGCAGGAGTTTTTTATTGATGGGAACAATCCGAGCGTGGAGATCATCCGGAATGTGTATCAGACGCTGCTGAATGCGGCGGACTCCAGTCATGAGGTGCAGGCTTCGATTGATGACATCACGCAACGGGCGGGCGCGAAAAACAGCATGGCGATTGGTTCGGCGCTCAGCTATCTCTCCCGCAACGACTACATCGAGCGTTTTGACATTCCCGGCAAACGCATCCGTGGCACGCGGCTGCTGCAGCCGAATGTGCTGACGCGTGATCTGAAATTCGACATGGAGGCACTGCGCGAAAAGGACCGCCGCGACCGCTCGAAGCTCAAGGCGATGATCGAGCTCTGCTACGACGACAAAGCCTGCCGGCAGGAGCAGATTTTGCGCTACTTTGGCGAGAGTGAAAGCACACCCTGCGGGACCTGTGATGTGTGCCGGGCTGAAGGTGTGGAAGCACCGCGCGAGGGAACGCCGGAGGAGGTGACGCTGCTGCGGCAAACGCTCAGCGGCATCGCCCGCATGTCCACAAAGCTGGCGGATGGCACCTGGGAGGGGCGCTTTGGCAAGGGGCGCATCATCCAGATGCTGGTGGGCAGCAAGTCGAAGGAGATCGTGGATGCGGGGCATGACCAGCTCACGACTTACGGGTTGCTCAGGCACATCGGCACGCAGGCGCTGCATCCGCTGTTTGCCGAACTTGAAAAGCTCGGGCTGATTGAAACCAGTGGTGGGGAGTTTCCCAAGGTCACGCTGACTTCACGGGGTGCGGAGGTGATGAAGAGGGGTGAGAATGTGAGGATGCGCTGGCCTTCCATGCAAGCGCCGATGACGAAGCCGAAGGGCAAAACGGCGATGAACGAAGAACTCGCCGCGCGGGAGCTGGGTTTTGATGACGGTCTGTTCGAGAAACTCAAGCGTCACCGCACCGCTGTGGCGGAGGCTGAGGGCGTGCCGCCCTACCTTATCTTCAGCAATCAAACGCTGGAGTTCATGACACGGCTGAAGCCGAAGACGATCGAGGCGGGGCTTAAGATTCGCGGTGTGGGCGAGAAGAAGGCGAAGGAGTATCTGCCGGACTTCATTCAGATCATCAAGAAGCACGGGTGAAAGCGCGTGGTTGAAAACACGCCAGCAGGCAGTGGCGGCGTTTTGTGTGATTGCGGAGTGCTGCGGAATCAATTCCGCGCTCCAATTACCCACTCAGTAGCGCATCAAGGGCCGTTTCACGATGCGTGCTTTTTGGATGATGTCCGACGGGTGCTCGGGGGTGCCGCGATCCATGAAGTTTTCGATGCTGCGAGAGGCATCGAGGATGGAGCGCACCTGGCCGCCGATGGTGGGGGCGGGATTGAGGTAATCGTCGATTCCCGTTACCGCTTTGTAAACGACGGACATTTCGACGACGAAGACATCGTCCAGCCGATAGAATTCGCTGCCGGTGAGCAGGCCGGAGCCGGTTTGGCCGGTGGGAGATGCTGATGAGGCGGGGCGCAGTGTTTTGTAGAGGCGGGCGCGGCTGACGGGAAATTCGAGGCTGTGCAGACGGCGCTCGTAAACTTGACGGCGGCCGTATTCATCACGCGGCAGGGTGCTGCAGCCTGCGGTGGTGAGGATGAGCAGCAGAAGCAGGAAGGACTGAATGGATTTCATGGCGAGTGAGTCTGAAATGAGCTTTCTCCTGCTCAAAGAGAGGCGATGAATTCTTCGGCAGTGACACCGGCCTGACGGAGCACTCCCGCGAGTGTGCCGGTTTTGATCTCTGGGTGATTTGGGACCACGCAGCCATCAGAGCCACGTTTCATGACGATATGGCTGCCCTTTTGACGGGACACTTCAAAACCCAGTTTTTGCAAAGCACGGACGGCTTCCCTGCCCGAAACATGAGGGAGCTTAGGCATGCGACAGTTCGAAAGTTGTCATGAGCGCATGACCCAGGATGCGGCGCTGCGGAAACTCTTCGAGAAACAGTTCTGTGGCCTCACGCAGATTTTCAACTGCTTCGGCAACGGATTCGCCCTGGGTCGTGGTTCCAGTTTCGGGGTTGAAGGCCACATAGCCACCTTCTTCCGCCGGTGTGAGCACAGCTGTCAGTTGCATGGATTGAATGTGACGGACAGACCGCATTAATCAAGCCTGCATTATGATGCTCATTTGGCCTGAGCCGCCGTGCTGAACTGTGAGGCTTCGCCTTCCCCGGGCGTGGTGAGAGTTTTGTAAAAGAGGGTTCCTGCTGGGAGTTTGGCGAAGGCTTCGTTTCGTGAAGCTTCGGCGGTGACTGAATCGGGATGCTGCTGGCTGATGCGGGTGAGGGCGAGGAGATCGCTTACTGCGGGATGCTGCGAAGATTCGACGAGGAGCTGCTGTGCGCGATGGGCGGCTGGGATGTCGTCTAGTTGGGTGGCGAGGGCGGCGATGCGGCGGAGTGTGGGCTCATCAAGCTGCGTGCTGGGAATGGACTGCAGGGTGCGCAGGGCCTGGGGATACTGCGAGGCGGCGAGCTGCAACTGGGCGAGGTTTTGCAGAGCGGGGACATCGCTGGGGAAGCGTTTCAGGAAGGTTTCCCACAGCATGGCGGCGGCGGATTCTCCGCGCAGGGTGATGTCGATTTGTGTGAGGAGCAGCCAGCCTGCGCGGTCGTCCGGTGAGGATTGGAGATGGGAGGTGAGGCAGGTGCGAGCGGCCGCTGGGGCATCGCCGTCTGCCAGTGCGTGCGCAAGCTGGATGGGGGTGAAGCGGGTTTGCAGGGTGGCGAGTTCTTTACCACGACCCATTTGAGTGGCAAGCGCATGCAAGCGGGCCAGCACGCGGGTATCACCGATGGCGGCGAGGCGGAAGAAGAGATCGCAGGCGATGCTGGTCTGATGATTGAGATCGGCGATGGAGGAGCCTTCCTTTAACCAGCGGCGGTACTCGGGGTCGATGCTTTTTGCTGAAGTGAGCTGCGGCCAGGTACGCTGATGGTCGGCGAAGGTGCGAAGCTGGCGCTCGATCCAAGGCAGGAGTTCGGCGGATTCTCCAGAGGCGCGGGTGGCGAGCAGGGCGCGCTGCATGAGGTGCGGTGGAAGGGTGTCTGCTGGTTTCAACGCACGCAATGAATCGAGGGCGATACGGCTGGCTTCAGCATAGCGGGTGCCTTCGAGCAGGAGAGTGATCTGGAGGTCGAGCGCGGCTTCGCGTTGAGCTGCGTCGAGGCGGGGAGGCGCTGTACCGAGCCAGTCATTCACGACACGCAAGGCTGCGGCGGGACGCCGGGCGAGGCGGGCTGCGGCGGTGAGGCGCAGGACATTCTGCCAGGTGGCGGCGGGGGATTCGCAGGCACGCTCATGGATTTCGACGGCGAGATTGAGTTCGTGAGTGGCAATGGCCTGTGAGGCGAGGAGTTCGAGGGCTTCGATCTTGTGCGGTTCTTCCAGCCGGTCGCCGGAGGCGGCGATGAGGAGGCGGCTGTCATCGATGAGCGGAGCGTGGGCGCGTGTGAGCTCCACAAACAGCAGTGCGGTGTTCAGCGGGCAGGGGGTGTGGAGTGGGCCCTGCTGCACGGTGAGCTGACGCAGGCGCTGCTCGGGCACTGTTTTTTGCCAGGTGCTCAAGGCCTGAAGCTCGGGATCTGGGAGCAGCGCGAGCTGAAACACGGCAGCCTGCTGCAGGTGTTTGGGGGCGTGGGCGAGGGTGGATGCGATGGCGGTGCGGGTGGCGTCGAGCGGTGAGGTTTCCTTGCGGAGAACGCCATCATTCGCATGCAGGCGCCAGCCCCAGGCAATGGCGAGCATGGCATAGGAAAAGATGAGCAGGAAGGCCTGGCGAGAACTGCGTGACATTGAGGGCTCGGAAAAGGTGTGGGGGATCAGCGCATGGCGGCGTGCGTCGCGGGCGGCAGGGATTGGAGGGAGACGGTGGAGCGGCAGGCGATCTCAAAATGAACGACGCCCTGCACGTCCGCATTCACGGTGTAAGGGCGGCCATTTTCGAGATAGGCGCATTGTCCGCGCGGCTCGAAACCGCCGAGCACGATCTCCACGGGGCGCAGATCGCGAACCTGGAAGGTGGCGCGGCGAGAGGTCAGCTCCATGAATTCAACGCTGGTGCTGCATTCCACCAGATGGAGGTGCTGCGCGGGCTTGTCCCGGGTGAGAACGAGTTCTGTGCGCGCTGCACCCAGAGTGTGGATGTAAAGCTGGCCCTGATGCACGCTGTAGCCTGAAACTCCCTGGCAGCGTGCCATGTCAGGCAGGCCAGCTGTCGCGGGCATCCGCAGGGTGCGGCAGGCACCGGCATTCAGGATGAGCCAATGATCCGCTGCGGCACGCAGGATGCGGGTGCGGCGGGCATCACGCACGCTCGCGGCATAAGCAGCGGCGGTCGTGGCGTGGAGCGGTTCAGCAGCGCAGGCGGCGAAGCTTTTTTCGAGAGAAGCGATGCCTGCTTCGGTGCGCACATCGGCGAAGCTGCAGCGAAGGGCGAGGGGTTCCAGGCGCATGGTGCTGGCGGAGGTGGTCGTGGCTGCTGCGGAGGGAAGGTCTTCGACGTGCATGGCGCGGCAGTAGCGCAGGGCCTCGGGGGTGGGGGCGGCATTGGCAGGCCAGAGCATGAGGCTGACTTCTTTGCCCAGTGGCAGCAGGCTGCGATGGATGTAGCTCATGGAGCCGCCGATCTCGCGCTCCATGTCGTGGCGGGTGGTTTGGGCCCGGTCATTGAGGGTGCTGGTGATGTCGATTCCAGCGGTCCATTGGGAGGGACGTGAGAAGGAGTGCGAGGCAGCCTGAACCTGCGGCATTTCAAAAAGGCTGCGGGCCACGTGTTCCAGCCGTGCAGCTTCATCTGCCTGCTGCCCGGGAAGCCAGGCGCGCATGTCTGCCTCACAAACGGAAACGGTCACCGGGAGGAGCGCGCGGCTCAGGATGCGGTCACGCATGACCTCGGAGCAGAGGGGGAAGCCGGGAAGGGTGGAAGCCACGGAGAAGCCAGTGCTGTCGATGAGGCTGTAAAACACGCGGCGGCCTTCGCGGGTGGTGGTGTCGGGGACGGGGAGGGCGTGGTCGGTGCCGAGCCATTGAGCGAGGAAGGCTGGCAGATTGAGCTGGGTGGCGGAGGCCTCGGTGGCTGGCTCCATCCATGCGCCGCCCCAGGTGGTGAGGAAGGCCTGGTCAAAGTGATGCTGTGAACCCATGGCATCCTGACCATGCAAGGCCAGCACGATATGGGTGCCCGCCGGGGCTTCGAGATCGAGAAAGCCGAGGGAGCGGGGGGTGATCTTGGTATTCACGCGCAGCAGGGTGGAGTCCATGGCGACCACGTTCGTTTTGACGAGGCGCGGGGCGGGCTGGGCACGCCCGCCGAGCCCGAGGTGCTGCATGGCGAGATAGCGAGCGGAGCTGTCCGTCCATGGCATGCCGGTGAGGAGCAGCGGGATTTTGCGGGCACGAAGCGAAGGCAGCCAGGCGGCGAGCGTGCGCTGCTGCTCGGCACTGAGGACGAGGCTGGAGTCGAGAATGACGGCGGCGAAATCGTGGTCTGCTGGCAGGAAGTCCGCGCCAGTGGCAGCGCGAAAGTCGAGCTCACAGCCAAGCCATTCGAGCGACTGACGCAGGACGCGTGAGGTGGGGGTCGTGGCAGCGGGAGCAGATTTTTCGCCGACGTGTTTTTCATCCCAGCCATGCAGCACCAGCACGCGGCGGGAGGCCTCTTCCAGTGGGCCGAGATTGGTGCCGTCCAGTGATGGAGTGGTGATGAAGTGGAGAGTGCCCATGCTGGTGAGGCGCTGCGCGGCCTCGCGGCAGGCGGAGCGGTCATCGGCAGAGGCGTAGTCCACGGCAAAGACGCGCATGCCCTGCATCTGCACGGTGCGGATGAGACGTGTGAGGCGCTGAGTTTCCGCGATGGACGTCCAGTCCACGGTGCCGTTTCTGCCTTCACGGGTGTAAACGCCGAGAGCGAGGAAACCATTGGCGACGTGAACGGCTTCGATGCCGAGGCCCAGACGGAGATCGAGCAGTAGGGGCTTGTCGGGGTAACGCTGACGCAGGCCGGCGGCGAGCGAGAGCACGGCGGTGCGTGAGGCAGGAGTGGATGGCTCCGCGCCGAGGGTGAGGACGAAACCGTCGAAACCTTTCTTTGCCGCCGGATCGGCGAGGGCTTCGACCGCCCAGGCGGACCATTGCGGATGGGTGGGATCGACGACGCGGAGATGCAGATCCGATGCGGAAGGCTTGGAAGACACCTGACGGTCTACGCTCAGCATGGCGGCCTGTGATCCGGTGCGGAAGTGGGCGACGTCGAGGAGCGCGAAGTAATGACTTCCCAGCGCATGACCGGGCTCCATGTCGAGCTCCGCCTGAGGGTTCAAAATGGACAGGTCAAAGGCGGCGAGAGAGCGTGCATCCGGGCGCAGAGATTGATCGACAAACAGGCTGCGGTAGGCGGGCAACTCCGATGCCATTCCGGTGACTCCCATCACACCCAAGAGGCCAGCGATCCGGAGTTTCGACAGCAGGCCAGATGAGGAGCGCGGGGACCGGGAGGTGAGTGATGCGGAGAGCATGACAGGGTGCGTTTGGCTTTCAAAACTGCGAACACTGTCACGATAGAGTTTCAATAACTGGAAGCAATGCGCGAGGCGTTGCTTTACAAACAACTTACCTCCCTGACAGAACGCAAAAATCAGTCGCCAAACTCATCGGCAGGGGAATCGTGGAAGGCATCATGGCCAGCTCACCCGTACGCACGTTCGCCGAAGGCATTTTGATTGATCAGCCGTGGGGAAAACTGACCTGGCTGGCCTCGCGTGAGATGGGGAACTCCACCGCCATGACCTTCGGGCATGTGATCATCCCGGCGGGCCAGACGAATCCGAGGCATCGGCACCCGAACTGTGATGAGATTCTGCACCTTTTCTCGGGCAGGTTGCAGCACAGTCTGGGGGAGGAGAAGTTTTTGCTCAATCCCGGTGATACGATCTCCATTCCTGCCGGTCAGTGGCACAATGCGCGTGCGCTGGATGGCAGGGATGCGGAGATGGTGATCTGCTTTTCTTCGGCGGATCGTGAGACGGAGTGTGAGTAAAGTATTAGGCCGCCCTTTCAGGGCTCCAGAATGTGATACGGCGGAGCGATGCGATAACCCAGGGCGTTGCCCTGGGCTGCGATAGGTCGCACCTTTGGTGCTGGGGAATCAACTCAGCCTTTAGTCACCACTTCGTCTAGATTCAGGACGAGGTTGGCGACCATGGTCCAGGCGGCGAGTTCGGCAGGGCTGAGTTTTTCGTCGGGCTTGGATTCGCCGTAGGTGATGGCTTTTTTCGCTTCTTCCGGCTTCGCGGTGTAGGCGGCGAATTGTTTGTCGAAGTCCTGACGGATGATCTCGGCTTCCTGGGCGCTGGGGAAGCGGCCGGTGGCGGTGCGGAAGAGGGCGGTGATGCGGGCGTCGGTGCTGGCCTGGGTTTGCATGATGTGCTGGGCAAACTGGCGCGAGGCTTCGAAGAACTGGATGTCGTTCATGAGGGTGAGGGCCTGCAGCGGGGTGTTGCTGCGTTCCCGGCGCAGGCAATAGCTCTCGCGGTTTGGCGCATCGAAGGAGGTCATGTTTGGCGGCGGGGCGGTGCGCTTCCAGAAGGTGTAGAGGCTGCGACGGTAGAGGGATTCGCCGTGGTCCTGGATGTAGTTGCGGGTGTTGCTGCCGCCGAAGCCGACGGGTTCCCAGATGTTCTCGGGCTGATAGGGCTTCACGCCTTTGCCGCCGATCTTCGGGCTGAGCAAACCGGAGACGAACAGGGCCTGATCGCGCACGGCTTCGGCATCGAGACGGAAGCGCGGGCCACGCGCCAGCAGGCGATTCTCCGGGTCTTTTTGCATCGCGAGATCAGAGCACAGCGCATTCTGCCGGTAGGTGTGGGAGGTGACGAGCAGGCGCACGAAGGCCTTCATGTCCCAGCCGCTTTCGCGGAAGGTCACAGCCAGCCAGTCGAGAAGTTCAGGGTGGCTGGGGGGCTCGCCTTGGGAGCCGAAGTCGTTGCTCGTTTTCACCAGGCCGATGCCGAAAAACTGCTGCCACAGACGGTTCACCTGCACGCGGGCGGTGAGGGGGTGCCGTGGGTTGACGAGCCATTGGGCGAGGTCGAGGCGGGTGTAGTCAGCCTGGGCTGGCAGCGGCGGGAAAATGGCCGGGGTGCCGCGCGTGACCTTGTCCTTCGGCTTGTCGTACTGCCCGCGCTCCATCACGAAGCTGTCGCGTTTTTCGGGCAGGTCGGCCATGATGAAGGTGGCGGGGATGAGATCGTCCAGCGTCTTCTTTTGGGATTCGAGTGCGAGCTTCTCACCACGCACGCCTTCGACCAGGCTGCGCGCGCCTTGGTACTCGTTTTCAAACCACCACTCCTTGAGCCGGGTGACTTCTTTCTCGGACCATTCGGCGGCTTTTTTGCCACGCACGAGCGTTTGCAGATCGTTGGGCAGCTCGGCAACGCGCTTGCCCTGGTTCTTTTCGATCCATTTGCTCCAGGACCACTGGGCATCTTTCGCCGGATCCACACGGGAGTTCATGGCCAGCCGGTCCCAATAAACCGTGCCACCGAATTGTGTGAAGGCATAGCCGCTGACTTTGATGCCGGGCTTGAGTCCCAGGCGTTCTGCGGGCACTTCGAGCTTCACCCATTCGCCTGCCTTGGGCAGATCGCCCATTTGTACTTTTTCAGGCGTGCGCACCTGGCCAAAGGGAATCGCGCCTTCCTGGCCCCAGACCGCGCGGTGATTCCAGCCGGCGGTGTGGAACTGCAGCATGATCGCCTTGGGTGGGTTCGCGGGGTCGATGTAGCATTGCACGCTGATCTTGCCGTTGGGCGGGATCTCATACTTGGCGCCGTTGGCGAAGAAGTCCTGTGCCACGCCGGTGGCGGTGCGTTTGAGTGCTGCATTGCCGCTGAAGACTGGCCCCTTGTCCTTGGTGATGATTTGCGTCGGCTCGCCTGAGAAGTCCGCCTTCACGGGAAAGGCATCCTCAAACCAGACGAGTTCGTTGGTCTGAACAGGTGGTGGCGGGGTTTGCGTGGCGGGGTCGGTGTAGTCCAGCGTCTGGATGGCTGCGCGGATCTTGGTCTGGGTGGCGGCCATGTTTTGATCCAGCTCCGCGAGCTGCTTTTTCTGGTCGGCGGTGCTCAGCCGGAGGATCGGCGGAGTGAGCAGGATGTTGCCATCCATGGCGGGATCGGCGGTGCTGTTGAAGAAGGCGTAGAGCGAATAAAACTCCTTCTGAGAGATGGGGTCGAACTTGTGATCGTGGCACACGGCACAGCCGGCAGTGAGTCCCATCCACACCGCCACGGTCGAGTCCGCCCGATCCACGGCGTAGCGGAAGATGAACTCCTCATTGATACTGCCGCCTTCGCTGGTGGTGACGTTGCAGCGGTTGAAACCGGAGGCGATCTGCTGCTCCACCGTGGCATTGGGAAGCAGATCACCGGCGAGCTGCCAGATGGTGAACTGGTCGTAAGGCAGGTTGGCATTGAACGCACGCACCACCCAGTCGCGGTAGGGCCACATGCTGCGTTCATTGTCGAGGTGCAGGCCATGGGTGTCTGCATAGCGCGCCGCGTCCAGCCAGAAGCGGCCCATGTGCTCGCCATAGCGTTCGGACTTCAGCAGGCGGGCGACGACTTTTTCATACGCATCCGGACTTGGGTCCGCGAGGTACGCGTCAATCTCAGCCAGTGTCGGCGGCAGACCGGTCAGATCGAGCGTGACCCGGCGGATGAGGGTTTCCTTCGAGGCTTCTGGCTGAGGCGACAGCTTTTCCTCGGCCAGCCGCGTTTGAATGAATGCATCAATCGGATTTTTGATCATGCCACCTTTGACCGGGGGCGGAGTCGTTTTGACGGGTGGTTCGAAGGCCCAGTGCTTTTTGTACTCCGCGCCTTCCTTGATCCAGCGCTGCAGGATTTCCACCTGGGCAGGGGTGATGTGCTTGTTGGAGTCCGGTGGCGGCATCAACTCGTCCTCGTCTTTGGTGAGGATGCGCTGGATGATGGAGCTGGCTTCGGGGTTGCCGGGCTTGATGGGAAACACGCCTTCGATGGCCTTGTATGCCACCTCAGGCACATCGAGGCGCAGATCGGCCTTCCGTTTCTTCGCGTCAAAGCCATGACAGGCGAAGCAGTTGTCACTGAGAATCGGCCGGATGTCGCGGTTGAAGTCGAGCCTCGTCGCCGCAGATGCGGTGGCGGTCAGAGCAGCAGAAGCGAAGAGGGCACGGATAAGCATGGGGAGGATGTACGTCCCTGCTCCCCCCGTGCTTTCCAAGCATCACGCATCCAGCGCGTAACGCACCACATGGAAAAACACCGGAGCGGCGAAGCACAGGGAGTCCATGCGATCCATGACGCCGCCGTGGCCACCGATGGCGGTGCCCCAGTCCTTCACGCCGCGGTCGCGTTTGATGGCCGACATGACCAGCCCACCCGCGAAGCCCATGAGCACGATGATCGCGGCCATGCCTGCGGCCAGCAGCGGTGAAAATGGAGTGGCCCACCACAGCGCGGCACCGAGGACGACGGTGGTCGCGCCGCCACCCAGAAAGCCTTCCCAAGTTTTACCGGGGCTGACAGCGGGAGCGATCTTGTGCTTGCCACAGGTTTTGCCCCACACGTACTGCATCACGTCGCTCATCTCCACGACGGTGACGAACCAGAACAGCAGCTTCGCATTCTGCCCTTCAAAGCCGGGAATGTTGAGCAGCAGCAGAATCGCCGGCGCGTGGCTGATGCAATAGACGCAGATCATCAGGCCCCACTGGATTTTCGCCGTGCGCTCCAGAAAGCGTTCACAGTCACCCGCCATCGCTGTGCGCACAGGCACCAGCAGGAAGGCATAGACCGGGATCATAATGACAAACATGCCGTACCACTGCGTCGCCAGAAAATAGTACTGCAAAGGTGTGATGATGAAGAAGACCCAGAACAGCGTGCGGTGGTCTCCCGGCTTGGTGGGTGTGAGGGTGATGAACTCCCGCAGGGCCATGAAGGAGGTGAGGCCAAACATGATCGTGGTACCCATGGGCCCCACCGCCAGCGCACCGGCGAAGACGGCCACCATGCCCCACCAAGCCTTGGTACGGGCATTGAGATTTGCCACGGTGAGCTTGGCCGCATCGGTGGCTGCACGTTTTGCGAGCACCCAGCCAACGATTGAAGCGAAGATGAGGAGACCCAGCGTGCCGCCGAGGAGCCAGAGAAGAGCCGGATCGGAAAGGAATTTCATGCCAGGTGAGAGAGATGGACAGCCGTTTCGTTTGATTTGCAAATCGCTTTAAGCAAGCCACCTGATTGCCATGATGAAAATGCCCCGCCACATCTCCGTTCTACGCGCAAGTGTCATGATTCACCTGTGCATGGCCACGCTGCTCAGCGCCGCTGACCTGGGGCTCAAGAACGGTGACTTTACCACGGGCAAACAGTTCTGGCATGGTGACGGCACCGTGATCGCGCTGCCTGACGGCAACAAGGTTCTGGAGATGACCTCCACCACGCGCCAGCAGAGCGAGGCGAACCAAGAGATCAAAATGGGCACGCTGGTGGAAGTTGAGGTGAAATTCCGTGCACGATTCCTCGGTGGGAAAGGACAGATGCGGGCGAGACTGGTGCGGAAAAATGGCGCCAGCACCTTGTATGCTTTTGACCTGCCGCCCGATGGTGTGTGGCGTGACATCAGCTTTAAACACCAGCGTGAAAGCGTGGATGACGGGCGCATTCTCCTGATCGAAACACTGCCGTATAAAGGGAAGCTGCAAATTGATGACGTATGGGCTGGAGAGCCGGGCACGCACCCCTCGGTGCGGCCCATGGTCGCCACTTCGGCACCTGAGAAACCGACGACGCCTGTTCGGGTGCCTATGCCTGCTGTGGTGCCTGTCCCTGCGGCTGTGCCGAAACCGGCAGCGCCTGCCGCTGCGGCCGCGAGCCAAGAGATGAACCCCGATGTGCCGCTGACGGCATTGCAGAGCTCCATTCCCATGAATGTGGCGGAAACCGCCGGCGCCGCCGGTTCATTTCAAGAGCAGCATGCACGGATCGCCAAGGAACTGACGAGTCAGGATTGGATGTGGTCGCCCACGCGGAATTATTCGTCACTCATACGCTTCAAAGACAACGGCGAGGTGATTCACAGCGGCACGAATGATGTGAATGGCGACTGGCAGATAGCGCAGGACGGCACGGTCGTTTATCGACGTGGAGATAACCACTCCTTGATCTGGCTGCTGCGGGTGGCGGCTCCTGGAAGATTTGAGGGCATTGGCGCAGGAGGCGCTGCAGTCGGCAGGTCGGCCATCCTCTCACGTGCCACGGATGCACAGCCGATACTTGCGAAGTTTACGGGGACGCAATGGACCTGGGGATCCGGAGGCATTTTTCGACTGGAGGCCAATGGGGTTGCCACCCATTCGGCCTGGAACAAAGAGGGAACCTGGGTGGCGATGAACGACACCACGATTTTCGTGAAGCGCCCCGCCAACGATCCCCCCATGATTGTGGAATTCGATGATGGACTCTCGCAGGGCAAGGTGACATCGCATGTTCCGACCAGCACCACCCTCACGCGGCGCAAGTAGCCCCCCCGGAATCGTGAGTTTGCGGCGGTCATGACAGGGGGCAAAGTTCTTTCGTTGCAGGACCGTCATTGACAGGGGGGGGATTCCATCGCTAGACAGAGAGACCACCGCCTGCATGAACCTGCCCAACAAACTCACCCTCTCACGCCTGATCCTGACCGGCGTTTTTGTGGTGTGCTTTTACGTCCCGTGGTCAAACACGGTTTCGCTGGCGTTGATCGTCTTCGGCATCGCCTCCGCCACCGACTACTTTGACGGACAGATCGCGCGGGCGCGCGGCATTGTGACGAACTTTGGGAAGCTGTTTGACCCGCTGGCGGACAAGATCCTGATCGCCGCAGCGTTCATCCTGCTGGCTTCGGACCTGAACATTCCCGAAGCGGCACGGATGCCAGCGTGGATCGCGATTGTGATTTTATCGCGCGAGTTTTTTGTGACCGGAATCCGGCTGGTGGCGGCGGGACAGGGTGCGGTGCTGGCGGCGGAAAAACTGGGGAAGCACAAGATGCTGTGGCAGATCCTGACGGTGATCTATTTCATGATGCGCCAGGCGTCGACCGAGCCGATCTTCGGCTTCATGCATGCAGCCTTCACCGCAAATCCGGAAACGGAACGGGTCGTGGCTTCGTGTGTCGTTTCTTTCACCACGATGCTGACCTTGGTGTCGGGCTTCAGCTACTTCTGGAAGAACCGGCATCTGTTTAACGATGCCTGAGCGTATTTCGCCCAACGACCCGCCATGACTGCCGAACAACAACTCGCCACCCTCGGACTCACGCTGCCTGCCGCACCCCCGCGTGGAGGTGTTTACAAGCCGGTCGTGATCGTCGGAAACATCGCCTACGTCTCTGGCCATGGGCCGTACCTGGGGGATGGGAAGTACCTCACTGGCAAGGTGGGCGCGGATCTTGATCTGGAAGCGGGGAAGGCCGCTGCGAAGCAGACCGGGCTGGCCCTGCTGGCGACTTTGAAAAGCGAACTGGGCAGCCTGGACCGCGTGAAGCGGGTGGTGAAACTGCTCGGCATGGTCAACTGCCCGCCGGATTTTGGCGATCATCCGAAGGTCATCAACGGCTGCAGCGACTTGTTTGCGCAGATCTGGGGAGACGACTGCGGCATCGGGGCGCGCAGCGCCGTGGGCATGGGATCGCTGCCGGGAAACATCGCCATCGAAATCGAAGGCATCTTTGAACTGCAATAAAAAACCTGCGCCGTTTGCCTGCGCAAGCTTTGGAGGAATGGCGGACAGGTGGTTCAGAACCAGCGCGATCCGACCCCCAGGCCGGGGCCCCAGCCTGAGTAAGGCTGGCCAAAACCGTAGCTGCCGCCCCAAGGACGATGGGTGAAGCTGTGGGAGTATGAAGGGCTGCGGCTGTAAAACGGGCTGCTGTAACTGTTGTTCGAGTAGTAGGGATGGAGATTGTACGACACCGGGTAGATGGCAGGGCGGCTGGATGTGCCGGCATAATAAGAACGGGCGGAGTAGCGGGAGCCGGCTTTGGTGCCGCTGATCACGTAGTAATAACGGTCGCGGTTGGAGCCAAGGGCGCTGCTGGTGAGGCTGCCCAGCGGACCGTAGCCCGTGCTGCCGTAGGGCGTGAAAGTGCGCGCGTAAGGCCCTGAGCTGTTGTAGCCGTAGCCATAAGGATACTGGCAGGCGGTGAGAGTCAGCGAGAGGCCGACGAGAAGGATCACGAGAGAGTGAAGAGACAGCGTTTTCATGGGAGCGGGAGTTCCGGCAGGATTAGCGCACGAAATCCTCCCCAGTGGCAACGACTAAACCGGCAGGCAGCGAGGGTATAATTCCTCTCGAATAGAGTGGGTCTGAATTTTACAGGCGACTGGTCTGGAAAACTTTGGTTCTCTTAGAATCCAATGACCTGGAAGGGCAGACTGTCACGAATCTGCTTCTCGGGTGGGGTGCTCATGAGCTTTTCAAACTGGCGCGCCCATTCACGGATGGCGTATTTGGCCTGGCCGGTGGGGAACAGCTCCTGAGGAAAGAAGAAGAACAAGGACTTGGCTTCTTCCTTGTCGGCGAACTCAAAGTAAGACTTCCCGGTCCTGGGCTCGGTGAGGACGCCCTGAATGGCGATGGTGCCGCGTGAAGGTTTGCCAAGAACACTGCCGCCCACCATGGGCAGAGTCACGAGATCCACGGCTTCCCGCACCATCAGTCCCGAATAGGTGTTCGGCTCCCATTCGATGATGGACAGTTTCAAGGTCATGGCGTCCTTGGAAGGCGCGTCCACGACGGCAAAGCGTGACTTTTTGTCTGACTTGAAAGCGTGGACAAATTTATCGTGTGCGTAGGTGAGCAAACCCTTCATCTTGGTTTCGCGCCGTTTGTTGCTGAACTCCAGCAAGGAGAACTTCTGCGCCATGGGCCGCAGTTCATCGGAAACCACAGGGGCGATGTAGATCGACTTTACCTGCGCGGTGGCCGCCAAAACTCTCTTGTCGGATGTCAACCAGTTGCCGATGAAGGGGGACCGACTCCGGTTTTCCTTTAGTTCGGTGGCATGGGGAAGAAAGCCGGTAGGTTTGACATCGACGGCGGCCACGACGCTTTTGGCGGTGCGGCAGGACATCATCATCAAAGGCAGAAGCAGGAGGAAAGCGGGGCGGATCAACATCATGGAACAGTATTGTGATACGTCTGAGAAAGGCAGATGACAAATATTTCACATATTGGTCCCAACACAAACTTCCCCGCAACATTTGCGCCAACCATGGGGGGGTGTTAGCTTTCCCGTCTGGTCACTCGGTGCTCCGGCAATTCCGCCGCGCTCCGCCTGATTTCTTTCTTCCTCTTTTATGGCATGGCTTTCTACTCTCGGCACCTTCGGTGAAATCCTCCGTTTCATCATCCTCATCCTGGAGGTGGTTCTCGTGTTCAACCTTATGATTGTGGTCCATGAGGCGGGCCACTTCCTGGCAGCGCGCTGGCGTGGACTGAAGGTTGAAAAGTTCTACATCTGGTTTGGCAAGCCGCTGTGGAAGAAGACCATCAATGGCGTCGAATACGGCCTCGGCAGCATCCCTGCGGGCGGTTTTGTGGCATTGCCGCAAATGGCCCCGATGGGCGGGCTCGAAGGTGAGACGAGCCAGGAAGCACTGCCGCCGATCACGCCGCTGGACAAGGCCATCGTGGCCGTGGCCGGGCCGCTGTTCAGTTTCATGCTGGCCTGCGTTTTTGCCGTGGCCGTGTATGCTGTGGGCAAACCGGAGAGCGAAGCGCATACCACCTCCATCGTTGGCAATGTCGCCAAAAACAGTCCGGCTCAAAAAGCCGGCATTCTGCCCGGAGACAAAATCCTGAAGGTGGACGGGCAGCCGGTGAAGCGCTTTGAAGGACTGGTGGACAGTGTGCGCTGGGGCGTGGTGGCCAGTGAAGGCGACACGATCGCGGTGGAACTGGAGCGTCCCGGTCAGGGTGTGATGAATTTTAACATTGATCCCAAGGCCTGGCCAAGCAGCGAGAAAAAGACGGAGCCTGTTTCGTGGTGGCACTCCATTTTCAAGCGGCCAGACCTGCGTACGGTGGGCTGGGAAGGCCAGATGACGCCCATGGTCGGCGCTGTGGCCAAAAACAGTCCGGCAGACGACGCCGGTCTCCAGGTGGATGATCTGGTGCTGCGTGCTGACGGCAAACCCTTGCGCAGCGTCCTGGATCTGGGCGAGTACATCAAAGCCATGCCCGGCAAAGCGATCATGCTGGACATCGAACGCGCAGGAAAAGTCATTCCACTTTCCGTGCTGCCGCGCATCCCGGACAAGAACAATCTCAAGGAGGTCATGGAGGACCATCTGGAATACCCCATGATCGGAGTCGCCTGGGACATGGAAGGCAAGCGCACTCCCAGCAAGATCACACCCTGGGAGCAGATCAGCGATGCCGTGCGGCACATGGGCAATCTGGTGTCGAAGCTGGTCTCACCGAAGTCCGATCTCAGCCCTGCGCACATGAGCGGTCCGGTTGGAGTGGGCCGTCTGTATTACAAGCTGTTCGAGCATCCGGACGGCTGGCGCCTTGTGCTTTGGTTCAGTGTCGTGTTTAACATCAATCTGGCCATCCTGAACATGATGCCCTTTCCGGTGCTCGATGGCGGGCACATCACCATGGCCATTGCGGAGGCGATCCGCCGCAAGCCGGTGCAGGGCAGGATTCTCGAATTTGTTCAAACCGCCTGCGCGCTCATGCTGTTCGGCTTCCTTATTTTTGTCACCCTCAAGGACACCGGGGACTTTTTTGGCGGTGGCGGCAAGGCGGGCAAGGAATTGAAAATCGAGTGGCTCTCCAAAGACCAGCGTAGCGCCCCGGCGGCCCCGGGTGCTTAACTTCACCGCCCATGCGCGTCCTCATCCTCGTCGAGAACCTTCCCGTTCCCTTCGACCGGCGCGTGTGGCAGGAAGCCTGCGCGCTGCGTGATGGCGGACACGAGGTCACGGTCATCTGTCCGCAGATGCGGGGCTACACGCAGCCGGAGGAGGTGCTGGAAGGCATCCAAATCTACCGCCACTGGATCAGTGGTGAGGCGGGCTCTCTGGGTGGATTCATCAATGAATATGCCACCGCGCTCTGGGGTGAACTCGCCTGTGCGCTCAAAGCCTGGCGGCGTGGGGGCTTTGATGTCATCCACCTGTGTAATCCGCCCGATCTGCTCTTTCTTGTGGCACTGCCGTTCAAGCTGTTCGGCGGCGTGAAAGTCATCTTCGATGTGCATGACCTCTGGCCGGAAATGTTTGAGGCGAAGTTTGGCAAACGGGGGCTGATGTACTGGGCGGTGCGCCTCGCGGAGCGTTGCACGCTCGCGCTGGCGGATGTGGTGATCGCCACCAATCAGAGCGTGCTGAGCGCGGTGAAGCTGCGTGGCAAACTGCGCGCTGAGCGTGCCTTCGTCGTGCGCACGGCACCGAGCCGCATGAAAATCACGGCGGCTCCAGATGAATCCTTGCGCGCCGGGAAGCGGCATCTGGTGGGGTACATCGGCGTCATGGGCAGTGCGGATGGGGTGGACTACCTCGTTCGTGCGGCTGAATACATCGTCAAAGTCCGGCAGCGCACCGATGTGCAGTTCCTGCTCATGGGCTCCGGGCCGGAGCATGCGGACCTGATTGCTTTGCGTGACCGCCTTGGCCTGCAGAATTGCCTCAGCATGCCCGGACGTGTCAGTGATGAGTTTTTGTGCCGGGCGCTGCGCACCCTCGATCTCGGCGTGGCCTGTGATCCCATCAACGCGTACAACGACCACTGCACCATGAACAAGGTGCTTGAATACATGGCCTTCGCCAAGCCGGTGGTCATGTTTGGCACTGTGGAAGGCCGTTATTCCGCCGGAGAGGGTGCGGTATATGTCATGGAAAACTCCGCCGAGAAACTGGGCGATGCCATTCTCGCGCTCCTCGACGACGAACCTCGTCGTCAAATACTCGCTGCCGCCGGGCATGCGCGACTGACGCAGGAATTGAACTGGGAGCGCAGCGTGGAGGAGTTGCTGGCGGCCTATCAAGCGGCTTGAAAAGCTTCCGTGTGACGCCATGCTTTTGAGGATGAACCCCATGCGACTGGTGCTGATCACTCTGCTGTTGTCCCAGCTCTTGCACGCACAGACGCCGCCGTCGTTTCGGCCAGCGGGTTTCGCCACCGTGAGCGGCTATGGGGTGGAACAACTCACCGGAGGTGGCGGCGGCACCATCATCGAAGTGCGTGACGCAGCGGAATTTCTCGCCGCTGTCGAACGCAGCGACATCAAGTCAAAAGCGGATCGTGACAACGCGGCGCGAGTGGTCCGGGTGATGGCGGACATTGATCTCGGTACGCTTGCCAATGAGCAGGCGGGGACGGAAATCAAAGCGGTGGGCCGTGTCCAGGTGCGTTCCAACACCACGATCTATGCCCTCGGCAAGGGCGCGGTCATTCGTCATGGCATCCTTGAAATGCACGGCGCGCACAATGTCATCATTCGCAATCTCGCCTTCCGCGATCTGTGGGAGGTGGACCCCACGGGGAAATACGACCGTTTTGGCTGGGACTACGTACGAATCACCAATGCCGGGAAAGTGCCGAGCCATCATGTCTGGGTGGATCACTGTGACTTTGGCAAATGTTATGACGGCCAGCTCGACATCACGCATGGTTCGGACCTGATCACCGTCTCGTGGTGTCATTTTGCCGGCGATGAACGTGGACCGCACAAGAAAAGCATGCTGATCGGCCATTCCTCCAGTGACAATGCTGCCGCGACTGACCGGGGCCGCCTCAACGTGACCCTGCACCACAACTGGTGGGAAAACATCGACGACCGCGCGCCGCGTGCACGCTTTGGCAACATCCACGCCTGCAACAACTTCGTGAAAGGTGCCGCCAATGCCACCATCTCCGTGAGCGGCGCGGTCACACTGGTGGAAAACTGTGTGTATCAGGACGCCCGCATCGCCACCAGTTTTTCGCACGCGGCCGACAGCGTCGCCAAGCAGCGTGGGGGTACGATCTGCATCATCAACAGTGTGAATCTGCAGCCACGACCTCCGGCCCAGCCGGACAACGAGGCAGACCAGTTTGAGATCGCGCAAAACTTCCACAGCAATGTCGAACGCGCGCAGTTACGCTTCAATCCGTCCGCAGCCATCGCATGGGAGCAGCTCAACGAACTGCCCTACCGTCTGCCGCCAGATCCGGTGGATGCCCTTCAGGACCTGCTGGGAAAATATGCAGGCACCGGCAAAGTCGCCGACGCCGAGCTGAAGCGGTAGCCGAAAGAATTGAACTGGGAGCGCAATGTGGAGCAGTCGCGGGTGGCGTTAAGAGTTTTCTAGTGATTATTTTGCCCCAAGGAGCCTGGCGTCTTGCAAAAAGCAGTGTCATGTTCTTAAATGAACGGCATGCAGCAGGCGATTGCCAGTGGGAGTGATGCCGTCCGTTTCGAGCCCTTTGTCCCGCCGTCGGCGGAGGAGCTGGATGGATTGATCACTGGCTACAAGTTCCTGCAGTTTATCGAGCGTGGGGGCATGGGCGCGGTTTACAAGGCGGTGCAGAAGAGCCTAAATCGTACGGTGGCGGTGAAACTGCTGCCCCAGGTGCATCGGAACAAGGAGAGCTTTGCCGAACGATTCAAGCGCGAAGCCCATGCGCTGGCGCAATTGAATCATCCGCACATCATCGCGGTACATGACTTCGGCGAAACACCGGATGGTCAGATGTACTACGTCATGGAGTTCGTCTCCGGCATGGATTTGCAGCAGCTGCTCAAGCGTGATCCACCCGAGCCCAGGCAGATCCTCAGAATCATCACCCAGGTCTGCGACGCTCTGCAGTATGCCCACGAACACGGGATAGTGCATCGCGACATCAAGCCAGCGAACATTCTCGTCGATGAGCGTGGCAATGTGAAGGTTGCTGACTTTGGCCTGGCGAAGGTTGTGGGGCCGCAATCGGTCGATTTCACCGTTACAGGCACGACGCTGGGCACGCCGGACTACATCGCGCCGGAGGCGCTCGATCAGAGCAAGAACATAGACCACCGTGCGGACATCTACTCGCTCGGGGTGATGATTTATGAACTCTTCACCGGACATGTGCCCAAAGGAATGTGGGAGCCGCCTTCGATACGTTCCGGCGCGGACAAGGGCATCGACGCGGTCGTCAGCAAGGCGATGCAAAACAACCCTGAGAAACGCTACCAGCACGTCCGTGACATGACGCAGGTGCTGGAAAAGCTCTTCAAAAACAGCGACAACTGGAAAAACTTCCGGCGGCCGCCCAGAAGCGAAGTGGTCAATGCCTCAGGAGAGGCGGAGGGAATCCCCACCAATGCCGACACGATTCTGATGAAATCATCTGGGCGTCCCAAACGCAGGCCGGTTTGGATGGCAGGCGGGGTGATGCTTCTGGCCGGGACTGCCGCAGTGGCATGGCAGGGGGGCTGGCTGACTGCTGGGATGGGGAGCGATGCGTCCTCTCCTCCAGCCGAACAGCCTGTGAGACCCGCTATCCTACCGGCTGCACCCGAACAGATGAAGCTGGCGGCGTGGGTCCTGGGGCATGAGGGCTTTTTGAATGTGAAGACCGCAGCAAACCCGGAAGAGCAGATGGGAGGAAGCGCTGACATTTGGTCCTTGGTGGACCTGCCTCCAGAACCGTTCATTATCTGGCGGGTGTCTTTTTCCCCTTTTCCCATCAAGGAGGAAGCGGATTTTAAGGAGCTCGCCAAGCTCGCCCATGAAGCGGGAACGGTTTCCAACCTTTGCCTCCGAGGAATGGACGTGCCGGTGCCGGCGCTCGAAGATCTCGCGTCCATTTCCACGCTCAGAAGCCTCGACCTTTCCTCGACCTCGTTGCTTACGGATGACTCGATTGAGCATCTGGCCGCCTGCAGATCTCTCCGCACGCTGCGCATCAGCAAAACACGCCTGCCAGCAGGAGAGTCGCTGACGAACAGACTGGGTCTCCTGCTGCCTGAGTGCCGAATCATGAGTTCTGATTAGATCGCCCACAGACATGAACAAGCATTCCAAAACCCACAAGGAAGCCAGTGCTGCAAGAACCACAGGTCAGCAGGCCAGGACCGCTCCGGTGAATGGGCAGAAGCAAAGCGCGGTGAAGGCGAAAGCAAAGACTGCGGCTGCCACGCGTTCTCCGAGCATGGCCGTCATACCCAGTGGCGTGACCGCACTGGCAGCCCAGCCCGGCGTGCAGGCGCTGGCGGTGCAAACAAGGGGCAGGTGGATGAAGCAGGCCGGGTCACCCAAACCACGGCTGCTATGGATTGGCGATGTGCTGGTGCCCACCGGTTTCGCGACCGTCACTCATGAGGTGCTGAATCATCTTCATCATGAGTGGGAGGTCGTCGTGTCAGGTGTCAATTACGACGGTTCGCCGCATGAGCTGCCGTACCCTGTCATGCCTGCGTGGCAGGGCGGTGACATGTGGGGCATGAACCGCTTCCAGCATCTTTGCACTGAGTTTGATCCGGCGGCTGTCGTCATCAACAATGACTGGTGGAACGTCGCACCCTTCGCCAAGATTGCGCCCGCTGGTGTCCCGATCATCGGCTACATGCCGGTGGATGGTGGCAATCTCGACCCTGGAGCGATGGCGGAGCTCAGCAAACTGCATGCCGCTGTTTGGTACACCGGCTTCGGACATCGTGCAGCCTGTGCTGCAGGTTTTACCGGCGGACGTCACATCATTCCACATGGGATCGATGTGGAGGTGTTTCAGCCGACGGACCGCCATGCGGCACGGCGGCGGCTGGGTCTGAAGGTGCCGTCAAACGCGTTCATCGTGGGCAACATCAATCGCAATCAGCCGCGCAAACGGCTCGATCTCACCATCCAGATTTTCGCCGCCTGGATCAAGCAGCATGACATCACCAACGCGCATCTGCTGCTGCACTGTGCGGAAAAGGACACGGGCTGGGATCTGCGCCGAGTGGCCGCCTACTATGGAGTCGCCGACCGGCTGATCCTCACCGGCGCGGAGGATATTCGTGATTTGCAGGATGCCCGCAGGCTGAAGTTCATCTACAACTGTCTCGACGTGCAGATGACCACCACACTCGGCGAAGGCTGGGGACTCACCACGATGGAAGGCATGGCCTGTGGCATTCCCCAGATCGTGCCCGATTCCTCTGCGCTGGGTGAGTGGGCCACGCCTGCGGTGAAAATCCCCTGTTCACGTACGCTCATTCATCCCGAGATCAACACCACCGGGGCGCTCGTGGATGAGGCGCCGTTTGTGGACGCATTGCAGGTGCTTTATCACAGCAAGGCCACGCGCAGCCGTCTCGCTGCACAAGGGCTGGAGCACGTGTTTAGTGACGCCTTCCGCTGGAAGAACGTGGCACGGCAGTTTCGGGCGCTGCTGACCGCCGCTCCGCGTCAGGCGAAGCGGCGGGAGGCCAAGTCCAAGCTGATCAGCAGCAGGGCTTGAAGGACGGCGCGGGGGCTCCGGCGAGCACTGCATCCAATTTGTCGAGGCAGCCGGTCCAGCCGTGGGTGTGCTTCTGGCGACTGTCGTCGCTGGGGAAGCCGGTCTGGGTGAGATGCAGTTCGGTTTCATCGCCGACGGCCTTGAACTCGAAGGTGACAAGCGATTCGCAGTCCGTCCAGTCCTCGTCTTCCTCCCATTTCCAGGTGTAAACGATTTTCGATGAGGGTGTGATCTCACGGTAAACACCCACGACGACGACTGCATTGGAGTTCTCTGGATTGACTGCCTTGATGCGATATTGACCACCAACGCGGAAGTCGGCGCTGCATTCCATGACCTTGACAGGTCCGGGACCGAACCATTGTTGGATAGCTTCAGCGGTGGAGAAGGCGGCAAAGACTCGTTCGCACGGTGCTTTGAAACGGCGGGTGAGATTGAGGGTCTGATGGGTGGCGAGAGAGGTCATGATTTTTTGGGATTGGCGGGTGGTTCTGGCGGTGGCTGCTCCACGAGCGCGGCGAGCCGGTCGAAGCTGCCTTCCCACATCTGGCGGTGGCGTTCGATCCAGTTCACGGCTTCGCGGAGGGGTTTGGGATTGGCGGTGATGTAATGGGTGCGGCCTTCGATCCGGCGCTTGAGCAGGCCTGCATCCTCCAGCACGCGCAGATGTTTGGAGACGGCTGGGAGCGACATCTGCAACGGTTCGGCGAGAGTCCCGACCGTGGCCTCGCCCTCAATCAGCCGGGACAAGAGTCCACGCCGCGTGGCATCGGAGAGTGCGGCGAAGACAAGATCAAGGAGCAGAGGCTGGGGGGCGCGTCGCATGGAGAAACGTGTGGATGCTGTGGGCAGGCCTAGCAAGGGGGCGCTTACTTCACGCGCTCAAATTGGAAGGAGGGTTTTTCCGTGGCTTTGCCGTGGTCGAAGAGGGTCCAGTTTTGTGTCAAATGGTCGGCATCCACGAAGGTGATGACGGCGGAATGCATGTGTTTTTCCGTGTCCGCCTTGATTTCGCTGTCCTTGTCCAGATCGAAGGTGAGCGATTTGTCGTCGGATTTCACCAGCGTCATGCTGGGCCGGTTGCACAGCATGCAGTAATGCGTGAGCACCAGCTTGCCGTCCTTCTCATGGTAAAGGGTGACCATTTCCTTGGGCGTGTCAGGGAACATGCGTTCCTCCACTGCGCTGCCGCCGGCGATGACGCGGTATTGTGTGTTCACGTTCATGGGGCCCTGACCCATGTCCACGCTGGCCTTCCAGCTTCCGGCCAGCGTTTTCAATTTTTCAAATGCGGGGGAGCCGGAGTAGGGCTTGGTGGGCAGTTCACCGGCGAAGGTGGTGAGTGCGCAGGAGAGGATGGAGAGTGTGAGAAGCAGCAGAGTTGTTTTCATAGGAGTGGGTGTGTTTCGTAACCGGAAACATAGTTAACCAAATGGTTTAATGAATCAAGCGGATTTTTGATTTCGTCCGTGGAGTTGTGATTCGGGGCCTGTTTCTGTGCTATCATCCCAGTGCATGAAAATCGCGTTCGTCGGAGCATCGGGTTACGGCAATGTCGGTGATGACACCTATCCGCTGGTCTTTGCGCAGCAACTGCCGGAGCACGAGCTGATCATCTATAATTCCGATCTTCCTTGCTCCCTGCCGGAGGACCTCGACATGCTTGTCCTGGGTGGCGGCGGGATTGTTTACAACCATGGAAAAGCAGGCGCTGTAGAAATGGAATCCCCGCATTTCCGCTGCATGAAATTCTATATGGATGCGGCGATCCAGCGTGGCATCCCGTGGGGGTTTCTCTCCTGCGGCTTTCAGTTTCAAATCAACTGCGAGGCTGCTTATGCCGCCGCGCTGCAACCGTGGGTGCCCTATTTGCAGCAGGCGCATTTCGTCACCCTCCGTTCACCCCGTTGCGTGGGCATCGCGCAGGAGCTCAGCGGGCGTGGCGACGTGTTTTTTGCTCCGGATGCCGCCTATCTCTACCAGCCTGACATCGGAACATCCGTGGCAGCCATGCGGTCCATTACTCTGGTTCCGGCGGGGCTCGTCAACGCGCGCAATGCGCTGACCAATCATTACCTGCGTCAGTTTGCCGCGAGTGGCGTGCCGGTGACATGGCTGGGAATGGGCGCGCCGGTGGATGATCATTCGTTGCTCGCGGAAGCTGCGGAACTTTTTCCTCAGGCGCAGATCATCGCCGCCCCGGGGCCGCGGGTGGCATTTGAAACCATCGCACGATCCCGCTTTGTCATCACCGGCCGCTATCATGGGATGATCTACGCCCGCGTGAGCCAGGTGCCGTTCATCACGCCGGTGGAGGCGGCCTATAAAATTCACATGGAAAAGCTGGATGAAAACATCAGCGCTGCGAGCACTCATTTCGACGTGCTGCGTCGGTTCATTCCGCGCTGATCACCAGCGCTGCAGAAATTCCGCGAGTTCTGCTGCGTTCACCTGCGGGTATTCACGTCCCAGCGTGCTGTCGCGGTTCATGCCAAAGGCGTAATCGGTGGGCTGTGTCACATCGTGGTGGTTCACAGGGTAGAACACCGCCACCGGTTTATTCTCAAACCAGGCCGCCTGCTGCAGGCTGGACCAGCTTCCCACATAGGCACGGCAGTTCTTGATCAGATTCAGCGTTGCGGGCACCGTCAGACTGTCGAGCACTGTGATGTTGCCACCTTCGAACGAACGTGCGTCCTCCACGGCATGAATCGTTTTGCCCTGCACGCCGGGACGGACATAGCTGCGCGTGACGACAAACACCTGGCAGGGAAGCTGGCGCAGCACCTGCACCGTTTTTTCAATCAAATCCGGCGGCAGTGAACGGTAGGATGCATTGCCCGCGAAAGGTTGAAACACAATGTGTCCCTCCGAAGCGACGTCATCCGGCGCGTCGAACACCGGCACATGGCCGTTGGCAGGGCCGCGAATGAGCTGGGCGTAATCCACACCCGCAAAGTCGCACAACGCCCGGTTGATGTCCGGTCCTCGCAGACCGGCGTTGAAGAACTCCTCATATTTGTGCGCGAGATCATAGAGAATGAAATGCATCGCATTGCGATGGTGACGGAAAATCTCGATCGAAAACGGATTGTGCGAAGCCATGATCACGTGAACCGGCTGCGTGGCCTCGCTCAGCACGCGATAGCCGGCATCGCGATAGCAAACGCGGATGACATCGCCGAGGCCGGCGCAAAACAGAGTGGCGGACATTTGTGAAGCAATGGTCCGGGTCATGACGTTGACAAGGCTCTTCTCATTCCACCCTGCCATGAAGATATTTGCCTCACTCCTGCTTCTCTCCTTGTCCGCCCAGGCGACCATCACGCTGCCTGCTGTTTTTTCCGATCACATGGTGCTGCAAAGCGGCAAGCCCGTGCCGGTCTGGGGCACGGCGGATGCCCATGCGGAAGTCACGGTGGCCATCGCCGGGCAGAAAAAGACCGCCAAGGCGGATGCGAACGGCCAGTGGTCGCTGAAGCTGGATGCGCTGGCCGTAACTGCTGAACCCCAGACACTTACGATTGGCGACAAGACGATCAACGACGTGCTCATTGGCGAAGTCTGGCTCGGGTCCGGCCAGTCGAACATGGGCCTGCAGGTGCAGGGCGCGAAGGACTATGAGGCGAGCAAGGCTGCAGCGAATGTGCCGCTAATGCGTGTGTTTACCGAAAGCAGCTCCGCCGCGACCACGGCGCAGACTCTGGGCAAAGGCACCTGGGTGCTCTGCACGCCGGAAACGGTGGGCAGTTTTTCCGCCACGTTGTACTTCTTTGGGCGCAACCTTTACGATGTCTTCAAGCAGCCGCTGGGCCTCATCAATTCCTCGGTGGGTGGCACGCCGATCGAGTCGTGGATCAGTCCTGAGGCGCAGCAGGCGAGTGTGGAGCTGAAGCCTTTCTTTGAAGCGGTGAAACAGGAGAAGGCGGCTTTTGATGAAACGAAAGTGAAAGCGAATCATGAGCGTCAGGTGAAGAAGTGGGCGGAGGAGGTGAAGCAGGCCAAGGCCGAGGGTAAGCCTGCGCCGCGCAAGCCGCGTGACCCCATCGAAATGCGCCAGCGGAAGGGGGATGTGGGCGGCTTGTTCAACGGCAAGATTGCGCCACTGATTCCTTATGCGATTCGTGGCGCGATCTGGTATCAAGGGGAGGCCAACAGCAACGGCGCCAAGCCGGCGTTTTACCAGGCGCAGCTCACGCTGCTGGCCAAAGACTGGCGCAGCCGCTGGAGCGACGAGTTTCCCTTTGCCTGGGTGCAGCTGCCGAATTTCACCCGCGCTGGTGAAGGCTGGCCGATTGTGCGCGAGCAGATGCTTAATGCGCTGAGCACTATTCCGAACAGCGGCATGGCCATCACGCTCGACATCGGTGAGGCGAAGAACATTCATCCGACGAACAAGCAGGAAGTCGGCCGTCGTCTGGCGCTGTGGGCGCTGGGTGCGGTGTATGGGAAGGATGTTCCTGACACCTCGGGTCCCTTGATTGACACGGCTAAGGTGAAGGGCGGTGCCTTTGTGCTGACCTTCACGCATGGTAAGGGCTTGAATGCGAAAGGTGATCTCGCTGAGTTTGAAGTGGCCGGTGCGGATGGTCAGTGGCAGGCGGCTGAGGCGAAGATTGATGGTGAAACGGTAGTGGTCTCATGCAAAGCGGTCGCCGAGCCGAAACAGGTGCGGTATGCGTGGAAGGACAATCCCGTAGCCACGCTCTTCAATGGTGCGGGCATTCCGGCGTCACCGTTTCGGAAGTGACGCGCACGGCGGTTCTGCGCTGACGAGACGTTTTAATTGAGGTTCCCTGCGGGGGAGCGAAACACCACTTTCGCACCCCGCAGGGATTGATCCAACCTAACAAGGATCAAATCATGTGGAGGCACCCTCGGGTGCCGTGGCGGTGTGGCCGCGTTTGGGAAAGAAGCGGCGAAAGGCAAGGGCGAAGCCGGTCCAAACGAGAATGGTGGTGGCGAGGGCGCTCAAGGCCGCGACGGTCTGGCCGATGAGTCCGAAGAGTTCGCCGGTGTGGAGGAAGCGGGCGTACATGCGCAGACGGCGTCCGAGGTTTTGCTGCTGGAGATCGTCGGGGCTTGGGAGCACTTTGGCCTGTGCCACATCGAGATTCAGCATGGTGCGGAGCTGTACCTGACCGCGACCGCCACGGTCCACCATGAGGGGAAAAGGTTCGCCGGGTTTCTGCGGCATGCGCAGGCTCATGCTGGCCCAGTCGGGGATCTGCTTGCGTGCCTGAGCGAGAAGAGGCTCAAGCCCGGCGAGGGAAGGGGAGGGGGCTGCGGGGCCACGCTGACCGCCTTCGCGCTTGCCTTCACCGCCGCCTGCGGTGCGTTCGCGTGGTGGAGGAGGCTGGGTGCCGGTGAGAGTGAAGAGGAGATTGTTGGCCCAGCCGTAGGACATGATGAGGCCGGTGGTGATGATGCATAGGAGAGGGAAGGAGGACCAGAAGCCGAAGACGTTGTGCCAGTTCCAGTTGCGGGCGCGGTCTGTGAGCCGGGGATTGAAGAGGATGACGGCGCGTACCTTTGACCAGCGCCACTGGCGTGGCCACCAGAGGTAGAGGCCGGAGAGAAGCAGGAGGCTGAAGATCAGGCAGGCCGCACCGGTGATGGTCTTTCCCACTTCTTTGGGGAGGCCGGTGCCGGTGAGGAAGCGATGCCAGTCGGTGGCGGCGTGGAAGAAGTCATGGCAGGCGTGATGGCCTTCGCCCAAGAACTGGCCGGTGTAAGGATTGGCGAAGAAGATGCCTTCTTTGCCGACGGAAAGGGTGACGGGCATGGCCGGGTCCGCTTTCCAGGTGATACCGCTGGGATTCAAGTCGGGCTTGGTCTCGTACACTTTGGCCAGCAGCGTTTCGATGTCGAGACGGGCGGAACCTGCGGCAGGCGGAGTGACACGCAGATCGCGATTGGCCCAGTCCAGAAGCTGGGCCTCGTAGGAGATGATGAGGCCGGTCACGGCCATGGAGAGAATGACCAGGCCTGCGACGAGGCCGATGATGAGATGGCCCCAGAAGATGAGGCGATGGAAGGTGGGCTTCACGGTTACATTTCCACCCACTGGCGGAGGAGGTTGTGATAGACGCCGGTGAGCTGCACGGCGGTCTGATCGGCCACGGGGTTGTTTTTGAGATCGCGGCCCAGACGCTGAATGGAGAGATCGAGATCAAAGAGGAGCGACCTTTTCGCGTCGTCGCGGATCATGCTTTGCAGCCAGAAGAAGGAGCAGACGCGCGCGCCACGTGTCACGGGGGTGACGTGGTGGAGGCTGGTGGAAGGGTAGAGCACCATGTGGCCGGGGGGCAGCTTCACACGCTGCACGCCGTAGGTGTCCTCGATGCACAGCTCCCCGCCGTCATACTCCTCGGGACCGGCGAAGAACAATGTGGCGCTGATGTCCGTGCGGATGCGCACGGGCAGGGTGCGATGCTGGCGGATGGCGTTGTCCACATGGGTGCCGAAGGACTGGCCGCCGGAGTAGCGGTTGAACAGCGGCGGGAAGATTTGCAGGGGCAATGCGGCCGCGAGAAAGAGCGGATTTTTGGACAGCGCGGCGAGGATCATTTCGCCGAGTTCTCGTGCGGCGGGGCTTTCTTCGGGAAGCTGCATGTTGTCCTTGGCCCTGGCGGACTGATAGCCGGCGGTGCCTTTGCCATCCACCCAATCGGCGGCGTCAAGGAGCTTGCGTGCATGAGCGACCTGCTCGGCAGTGAGAACGTCGGGGATGGCGATGAGCATAAAGAAGGAGTCTAGAATTTGATGCTGGCGGTCAGTGCGGCGGAGCGGCCGGCACCTGGGATGAACTGACCACCGCCGACGCTGCCGATGTAGCGTTCATTGGCGAGGTTATAGACATTCAGGCGCAGGCTGAAGTTGGAGGTGACCTTGTAGCTGAGCATGGCATCCATCGTCCAGTAGCCGGGCGCGGTGCGAACACCGGAGGTGGCTGTTGCGCCGTTGCTGCTCGTGCGTGAACCCATATACGTGGGGCCAAAGCCGATCTGTGTTTTTTCCATGATCGTATAGGTGGTCCAGAGGTTGAAGGTCAGGGGCGGTGCGTTCGACAGGACCTGGCCGAGATCTCCGGTGGCGGATGAGGCTTTTGTCTTGCTTTCCATCAGAGCCGTACCTGCGAAGATCTGCCAGTTTTTGGTGATGTTGCCGGTGATACTGAATTCGAGACCCTGGACCTGCTGATTACCGCCCACGGTCGTGAGGCCGTTGGCATCGGTGGTGCGGGCGTTGGTTTTTTCGGTATGGAAGAGGGCGGCAGTCAGCGAGAGACGCTCCTTCATGAGATCCCATTTGGTCCCAAGCTCGTAGGTGGAGGTGTGTTCGGGATTCAGCCCGGTCGAAGTGTTGTTCGTAGCGCTGGTGGAGAGACCCAGGCCTGCATTGGATGCACCGTCGATGGTGGGATTGAACGAAGTGCCGTAGCCGAGGTAGATGCTGCCCTGCCGCATGGGCTTGTAGATCACCGCCGCCTTGTAGCTGAAGAGGTCATCCCCGTTGGCAAAACTTCCGGCCGATGAGCCGCCAGGTCCGCTGACGGTGGCATACATGTGGTCATAACGCAGACCGCCGCTGATTTCCCAATGCTTGCCGATCTTCATGGTGTCGAACACATAGGCGGAGACGGTGTAGAGATACGCCTCCGTCGGCTGCGGGAGGCCGGGGTAGGTTGATTTGGTGAGGTCCTGTGCGTTGGGCGCAGGGACTGCGCTGGGTGGCAAATTCACGCTGGTGTTGAACAAGTCGGTGACAGACGAGATGCCGGCGGCATTGGCGTTCGACTGATGTTCGAGATAAAACTCCATGCCGGTGACCAGCGCGTGTTTGATGGCACCGGTTTCAAAATTGGCGACGAGATTGGTCTGGTTGCCAAACATTTCGGTCGTCTGCAGGCGACGCTGCTGCTGACGGTTCAGCGCGGTGTTGTAGTCAACGGCGGGCGTCGGATCGTCGTCACGCAGACGCGGGGAGGTGGCGACGGAATCGCGGTGGCTGCGCGAGTAGCGCGTGGCATTGCGGATGCGGACGTTCTTGGTGAAATCGTGTTCAAAGATGGCGGTGAAGTGGTCGGTCTGGATTTTTTCATAGTCCACGCCACGGAGTCCGTAGAAGGTGTTAAAGCTCACTGGCGGCGCCTTGTTCTCAGAATTCACCAACGCGGCACCCCTGCCGCTGAAGGTGCCGTTGTTGGGGATCCATGGCAGGCCGTAATCCGGGATGTTGCTTTCCTCCAGGCGCTGATAATTCAGCATGAAGCGTGTGTCGGTGCCGAGGCCGAGGCCTAGCGATGCACCGATGCCGTAGCGCCCCACCGAGACGTTGTCGCGTCCGGGGGTGTTGGCCTCGTGGACCATGGAGTTGAGGCGGAAGGCCGCGTGCTCGGAGAGCTTCTCATTCACATCCAGCGTGCCACGGTAGAGGCTGCTGGTGCCGACGGTGGCGGTGGTCGTAATGTTGTTGGTCAGATTGGCCATCTTGCTGACCGTGTTGATGGAGCCACCGGTGGAACCACGACCGACGGTGGAGGAAGAGGGGCCTTTGGCGATTTCGACCTGCTCCGTGTTGAAGGGATCGCGGTTGTAGCTGGCGTAGTCGCGCAGGCCGTCGAGGTAGATGTCACTGCGGGCGCTGAAACCGCGGATGGAGAGGTTATCTCCGGAGGCCGTGCCGCCTTCACCGGCCTGCATGGAAATGCCCGGGGTGTTTTTCAGCACGTCGCGCAGGGTGAAGGCACCGCGGTCTTCGATCACTGCTCTGGGGACGACCGTGATTGTTTGTGCGATGTCACGCAGCGGCTCGGTGTACTTCGGGGATTGCAGGCGCTGGGGGTTGTACACCGACCCGGAGGCTTCAATGACGACCTCGGGCATTTCGGTGGGAATCTCTTCGATCTGGGGCTTGAGCTCGGAGGGGGCGGCGGCTTGCGCGCTCAGGCTGCCTGCGGCACATAGCAAGGAGGTGACAGAGAGAGTCTTGGAGCCGGTCTTGCGGTGGATGCGAGAGGTGGGTTTTGGGTGCATGGGAGATGGGGCAGAAAGTGATTAGTTAATGCTAATGAGATTCGATTTCATTAGCGTATTGCGATTAAGTCTCATTTTCAATTTGAGTCAACCCAAGAAAGTGCAAACTTTTCCTCGGGATAGAAAGTGTCCCACTGGCTTTTCCACCGACGAAAAGGGGTCTTGAAGCCGCTTTTCCAGCGATCCCAAGACCCATGGACCTCTGAGCCCAACCTTTTGGCTTAGAATTTGACGCTGACTGTCAGCGCTGCGTAGCGTCCAGGTCCGGGGGTGGCGCTGCCGGTGGTGCTGCTGCTCAAAATGTAGCGCTTGTCGGTGATGTTATAAACGTTCAGGCGCAGACTGAAGCTGTTGTTGAAGCGGTAGCTGAGCATCACATCCGTGGTCCAGTAGTCGGGAACGATGCGGGTGGGGCTGGCGGAATTTCCAATGACCTTGCCCATGTACTGGGTGCCACCGCCAATCTGGAACTTGTTGGTCACGTTGTAAGTGGTCCAGAGGTTCAAGGTGTAGTCCGGCGCATTGGGGATCGAATTCCCGATCTCAGCGGGGTTGGAGGAGTTGCGGACAAAGCTCGCCATGTGGGTGCCACCGCCAAAAATCTGCCATTTCTTGGTCAACTGCCCTACCACGCCGAATTCCACGCCATCCACGGTCAGGTCGCCACCTGTCGTGGTAACATTGGAATTGATGGTGCGAGCGTTGATTTTCTCGGTGCGGAAGAGTGCGGCCGTCAGCGACAGGCGCTCTTGCAGCAGGTCCCATTTGGTGCCGAGTTCGTAGCTGTTGCTCATTTCGGCATTCAATCCTTGGAAGGAAAGATTGCCCGCAGAGCCGGCGACGCCGTTGGTGGTCAGACCGAGCTGACCGGTGTTGCCGCCGTCAATGGTGGGATTGTAGGAAGTGGCGTAGCCAAAGTAAATGCTGCCGTAGTTCACCCTTTGAATGCCCGCCATGGACAGAAATCATCCGACCAATGCCTGGTCTGCACGCTTTTTGATCCGTTCCGTAGCAAGGCTGAGTGCTTCCAGCATGTCGATGAGACGGTCCATTTTTTTCAATCCCAGATCCAGCGGTCCGCGCTTACGCAGTTCCGCTGCCGCCAGGTCCAGCGCCTCCAGACCCGCCTGGTAGAGCGCGGTGTCTCGCGCCAGAAGGGGCGAGCCCTGCTCGGGATCGAGCACATCCAGCAGAAATTCCGCCATAAAATGGGGCTGGTAGGCGAGGAGGAGATTGCAGCCGTAGCGGAACAGCTCATGCCGCATGCTGCGAAAGTCTCCGGCGGCTCCCTCCTTCTCCCATATGGCGGTGAGCTGCATGGCTTCGTCCACCTTTTCCGTGGCCTGCATGATCCAGTCATCGGCGCGGGAGGTGTCCACGGGCGGGGTTTCCAGCAGCACGGCGACGGCGTGGCAGAAGACATGGCGTGCTTTCAAGCCCAGCTCGGCGGACTGCAGGGTCAGATGCTCCGTGGGCTGGCATAAATTCAGCACTTCCTCCGCCACCTGCAGGGCCTCCAGCATTCTGGGAGGGGAAACCTCCAGCAACAAGGCGGCGCGGTTGAGCAGCAAGGTCGGCAGGAGGGTCTTATTTACAGGGAGCTCGGCCT
Source organism: Verrucomicrobiota bacterium (assembly GCA_025360015.1). Taxonomy (GTDB): domain Bacteria; phylum Verrucomicrobiota; class Verrucomicrobiia; order Verrucomicrobiales; family Verrucomicrobiaceae; genus Prosthecobacter. The sequence goes on from JANYCZ010000036.1 coordinate 136,418, forward strand.
TCACGCTTTCTTCGATCACGGCTCGGGCGTGGTCCAGCGACAGCAGCGCTGCGTGCAGGCTCTCAGGCGTGGCTTGGGCGCGCAGGGCGAGAGAACGGTTCATCCAAGCCAGCGCCAGGCGGCCGCGATACCGCGAGTCTTCCGCGAGCGGAAGTTTTTGGAAGTGGAAGATAGCTTCGTCGAAGCTCTGCACGGCCGCAGTCAATTCAGCCGGTTTCCCGAGTCGGGTGAGCACATCCCCGCGATTCATCCAGCAGGCGGTCAGCAGCCAGCGAAACCAGGAGCTTTCTTCAAAGGGCAGTTCACGGCGTATCGCAAGGGCCTGCTCGAAGCAGGTCAGGGCCTCCGGCAGCGCGGCGGTGTCATTGGCGGAGAGCAGGGCGATGCCACGTTTCATCCAGACTTTGGCGGTCGCATTGCGATCGTCAGGGGAGGCAGGATGGGGGTCTGAAGGTGGCATGCGGCGGAGGCGTTATTGACAATAGAAGCGCGAGACGGGACAAATTGTGAACAATGATGCGACTGAGTCGCAATTGCAAGTTGACATGCGATTCGTACGTTTCAAATTCACCACACGCACGATTCGAGCAATGACTTCCTCCGCAATCAACCACCTGCCCGCCATGGGCTACAACCGTTCCAAGCCAAGCTTCGCCGCCGCTGCTGTGTCTGCCACTCCGGTGGGGGTGAGGCGGCGCAGCGGTCTGCTGCGGGTGATCATCATGATGTCCTGGATCGTGGGCATCAGCGGGAGTTTCCTGACGGTGGGTGTCATTGGCATGTTCGCCGCCGATCTGCCGCCGATCCACCTGAAGACGCTCGAAGATCTCGATGAGACCACCGAGCTGCCGATGGTGGAAACGTCCATGGCCGAGCTGCTGTCGATGGAGGCCAGTGCTCAACAGTCTGCTGAAACCCCAGAGGTGCTGCCTGTTGAAATTCCTGAAGTCATCGAGACGCCGCCGGAGAATCTGAACCTGCCGGAGATCGCCGAAGCGATGACGATGGAGGACATCTTTGCCATCCCCACAGCGCCGAAGATTGAGGATGCGCTGCGTCCGGTGGATCCCGTGATCAAACAGCAGCAGCCGAAGCAGGCACCGTCGCGTTCGCGCACTGCTCCCGTGGCCAGCAAAGGGGGAACAGGTTCAAGCACCTCGCAGTCGGGTACCGCAGGTGGCGGTGGCACCGCTGGCAGCGGAGGGAAAGGCAAATTTCCCCAGCCATCCTATCCGGAATTTGCACGTAGTGCCGGCATGCAGGGCACCGTGCGCCTGAGCATCAGCGTCGGTGCTTCGGGAGGCGTTGAAGGGGTCAGCGTCATCAGCAGCACCGGTTTCAGTGCTCTGGACGACTATGCCGCCTCCCATGTGCGGCGGAACTGGCACTTTCCACCTGGCACGGCGCACCGCTACTCGCTGCCGCTCACCTTCCGCCTGAACTGAGGTCCCTCGCGCCCTCAGCTATTTTCCGATCTCAGATTTCCGTTTCTCTTCATGCCCATTCTCGCCAACGCCGTCATCGATCTCTTCCACAAAGGTGGTCCCATCATGTATCCCATTGCGGTGGTCACGGTCGTGGCTGTCTGCATCTTCGTGGAGCGTGTGTTCTGGTGGCTGCGCTTTGCCGCCGGGCGCTCCAATAAACAGCTCGATGAAGTGTATGAAAAACTGGAGGCCGGAGACCTCGCCCAGGCCATTGCGCACTCGGCGAAATCCAAGGACCCGGTGGTACGCATGATTCACCACGGGCTCAATCACCGCCACACCAGCATGCAGGGCGCGCTGGAAGTCGCCGCAGGGCAGGAACTGCGCGATGCGGGCCGCTACTTGAGTGCGATGGACACCATTGTCACCCTCGCGCCGCTGCTGGGCCTGCTGGGCACCGTCACCGGCATCATGGGCAGCTTCACGAGCATGGGGGATGGCGAACTCGCAGTCGAAAAAGTCACGGGGGGCATCGGCGAGGCGCTGATCGCCACGGCTGCCGGTCTCGGCATTGCCATCGGCACGCTGGTGCCCATGAACTACTTCCACTCACGCCTTGCTGCTTTGAAGTTTGATCTGGAAGCCGCAGCGAACAACGTGCTGATTCTTGCTGTGCAGCACGGGTTTGACAAAGTCATTCCCAAGGCCTGATCCCGCTGTGAAACTTCATTCGCCATTGCCCGAACGAAAGACGCGGCTGGAAATCATCCCGCTTATTGACGTGATGTTCTTCCTGCTGGCCTCCTTCATGATGGTCAGCCTCACGATGAGCAAGCAGCAGACCATCAAGGTCAATCTGCCCGTCGCCTCCTCCGCGCAGTCCGACTTCAAGCCGGACATGATCAATCTCGCGGTGAACGCCACCGGTGACGTGTTTTTCAACAAAGATGCGATCATGCTGCCCGAGCTGGACCGCAAGCTTGCCGAACGCTTTGGCAAGGACCCTGCCACCCCCGTTTACATCAGCGCCGACGTGAACACGCGCTACTCTGATCTCGTCAAGGTGCTCGATGCTGCCAAGCGGGTCGGCTTCACCAAGGTGGCCTTCAATGTCAAACCCGCGAATGCGGCCAAGCCGGCTCCCTGATCCATGAAGCGCCTGCTCACCACGCTGCTGATTCTCATTTCGCTCGGACTGTGTACGGTCTGCCTGGTACAATGGCAGCGCGAGACGCGACTGCGCGGCCACATCCTGGATCTCGTCAAACGTCTTGAAGCTGAAAATGTCATGCGCATCGAGGCGGAGCGGAAGGTGCGTGAGTATGAAAAGGAAATCGCCCGCCTCACCGAGCTGCGTGCGGAAGTGGAGGCCAAGCTGGTCGAGGTGTCGCGCGAGTTAAATCATCTTTCCGCCGACTCCACCGCGCGCGGCATCTCCATCGCGATTTACATGCGCGAGGTGGCGCAGATGCAGCATGGCCTGGAGGCGACGCAGCACGCCTTTGGCAAAGGCGCGGAGGCGATCAAGAGCCACAACAATGTCGTCAGCACGCAGAACAATGCGCTGGAGAAGCAGAACGAGCTGCTGAAGCAGCTGGCGGGGGAGCGCAATGATGCGATCACCAAGCTGAATGCCCGCACGCGTGAGTTTAACGAGTTAGTGGAGAAGTACAACAAGCTCTCGAAGAGCAAGTGATCCGTGCTTGCCATTCGGGCGCTGCTGCGAAAGACTCGCGCCCGCATGAGCCAACCCGCCACTCCTGACATCACCCGCCTGCGCGATCTTTCGCCGCAGCAACGCCGTTCTGGACTCGCCGCATGGCTGGGCTGGATGTTTGACGGCCTCGACATGCATCTCTACACGCTCGTCGCGACGGCGTTTGTAGCGCAGCTCATGCTGGTGCCGGAGGATAATCCCACGGTGGGCATGCATGGTTCCATCATCCAGGCGGCGTTCTTGGTCGGCTGGGCGGTGGGTGGAGCGTTCTTTGGCCGCATTGGCGATGTGCTGGGCCGCAGCAAGGCGCTGACGCTCACGATTCTGACCTATGCCTGCTTCACGGGGCTGTCATTCTTTGCGCAGACCTGGTGGCATCTTATGATCTTCCGCTTTCTTGCGGCGCTCGGCATCGGCGGGGAGTGGGCCGTGGGCGCATCGCTGCTGTCCGAAACGTGGCCGAAGAAGTGGCGGCCATGGATCGCGGCAACGCTGCAAAGCGCTGTGAACTGCGGCGTGCTGCTGGCCTGTCTGGCGGGCTATTTGCTCGCTGGCAGGGAGCCGCGCTACATCTTCCTGATTGGGATTCTGCCGGCGCTGATCACGCTGTGGATCCGTAAAGCGGTGCCAGAGACCGAGGAGTGGACGCAGGCGCGTGAAGGGCAGGAGGTGCCCAAGATAGGCCATCTCTTCAGTCCTGCGGTGCGCGGGGTGACGTGGCGGGTGATGCTCATCTGTGCGGTGTCGCTAACGGCGCACTGGACCTTCCTGTTCTGGCAGCAGAAGCATGTGCTGAGCCTCGCTGAAGTCGCTTCTCTGGACAAATCTGGCAAGGATGCCGCGGTCGTGACGGCGCTGATGTGGATCATGTTTGGCTCGCTGATTGGCAACTACATTGCCGGCGGCCTCGCGAAGCTCTTTGGCTACCGTAACACGATTGTCGGCATGATGCTGGCCTACTTTGCAATCATGTACTTCTCGTTTTCGCAGGTGTGGAGCTGGGAGGCGACTAAATGGCAGTTTGCCGTCATCGGCGCCTGCCAGGGAGTGTTTGGCCTCTTCACCATGTGCCTGCCGCCGCTCTTCCCCGTGCTGCTGCGCACTACGGGCTCCGGCTTCTGCTACAACATTGGCCGCATCGTGGCTGCGGGCGGCACGGTGTTTTTTGGCATCTTCGTGAAGGTGGGGGACTTCCGCACGGCACTGCTGTATGCGGGCTTTCTATTCATCCCCTCTGCTGCGGTGGCGCTGATGCTGCCGTCTGAGCCGAAGGAAGCGGATGGCATGGCGAGTGCGGTGGACTGATTCACGCGCTCAGCGTTTCAGTGACTCGGCGTGTAAAATTTGTAGGGTTGCGAAAAGCCTTCCACGGGGCATTCGCACACGAGGCGGACTTCCTTGTCTGCCTCCATGCGTTTCACGGCGGCTTCGGTGAAAAGAGTGTTTTGTTTTTGCGTGGCGGCTACTTTTTCGACGCGGAAGACGAAGTTGACCTCGGGGCCGTGGAGATTGAGCTCGTTCATCGTTGGGACGGTGCCGAGCATGGCGGAGCCGAAATGAAGGACGACGCGGAAGGGCGGATTGGCCGCGAGCTGGGCCTCATACAGCTTGGCGACGGACTGGCGCACCTGGATGGCGCTGTCTGCGGTGTCGTCCCAGTAGCAGAAGAAACCATCGCCAAGATACTTTGACATGTGGCCGCCGCATTCGTCGATGATCTGACGGCAGTTCTTGAACCAGTGGCCGGTCATGCGTGGGAACTGCGCACCCTCAAGCGTCTGTGAGAGCTTGGTGGAGCCTATGATGTCCGCCACCATGAGCCAGCACTGCGCCTGACGGATGTGGATCATGGTCGAAGCCATGACGTGCTGGCCGGCAGGGTGCATGGCGCTGAGAATCTCGGTGGCAAATTCCAGTTCGTTGCTGGCGATGCGGATGATGTCGCCATTGTGCAGGCACACGGACTGCGAGATGCGGCGGCCGTTCACATAGGTGCCGTTTGCGCTGCCGAGATCGACCAGCCAGAATTCGAACTCGCCCTGAGCCTGGATGATGGCGTGACGGCGGGAGACTTCGCTGTCGGCGATGGGGATGGAGTTGTCCGGCGCGCGGCCGATGGAGCAGGTGCCGGCCATCTCATGGCGCTCACCGTTGGGAAGACGCAGCCAGGACTGGAGGAGGTTGTTGCTCATGCCGTGTATTAACGTGCATTGTGACAAAGGATGTCATGCAAGCCAAGAACCTTGCGTGAAAATCGCAAGTTGTCATTTGGAAGGAGGTTTGAGAGGATACCGATATGTTCGAAGGAGTTTCCCCGAGTTCCATGCGGTGTTCAACGAGATCGAAGCTGGTCTGTGGTTTGCCATCGCTCTGTCGCTGGCCATCTGGCTGCGGATGAAACGACCTTGGCGCTGGCTGCTGCCGCTGTCTTTTGCTGTGTTTGGTGCTTCCGACGTCATCGAGGCGCAGACGGGCGCATGGTGGGATCCTTGGTGGCTGCTGGTGATGAAAGCCGCCTGTGTGCTGGTGTTTCTGCTGGCATTTCGGGAACGGCGGCGGCAGGAGAAGAAGCATGGCTGAATCTCCCTTCAAATTTTGCAGCAACTGTGGCCAGGACGACTGGATCACCAAGAGTGACCGCGAATTTGTCTGCGAGGCCTGTGGTTTCAGGCATTTCATCTCGGTCATTCCCGCTGCCGTGGCGCTGATTTTCGATGCGCAGGACCGGGTGCTGATCATCCGCCGTGCGCATGAGCCTGGCTTCGGATTGCTGGGCCTCCCCGGGGGCGTCATCGAACCCGAAGAAAGTGGTGAGATGGCGGCTGCGCGAGAAACGCGCGAAGAGGTGGGGATTGATCTGCCGGCGAGCGCCTTCAACTATTTCATGGCGTTCAACAACCGCTACCCGTTTCAAGGGTATGCCTGGCCCACGCTTGATTTGGTCTTTGTCGCGCGCGTGCCGGATTTTAGCAACGTGGTTATGCAGGCTGAGGAGGTGTCTGAGTTTATGATTTGCGCGCTGGATGAAGTGCCGCTGGATGAGTTTGCGTTTGATGCCAATGCGGAGGCGGTCAGGCGATGGCGGGCGCAGGTGCCGTAGGATTGCTTGCCAATTTGGCTTTTGAACTTAATTTCTCCACATGCTGCCTATCCTGTCGCAACCAGCCTTCCAACAGCGCGCATTGCCGCTGTCTGTCGCGGCATGGCATCAAATGATCGACAAAGGACTGGCTCCTGAACGGGCGGAACTCATCCGTGGGGTGATCATCGAAAAAATGAGCAAATCCTTCCTGCACACCAAGTTGTCAGATGCGCTGATCGAGTTTTTAAGAGCTGCTGTGAGCGGCTCGTTCTGGATTCGCCAGGAAGCTCCTTTGACTCTCAATGATTCCGAGCCTGAACCGGACATCTCCATCGTGGATGGTCGTCGTAACGATTATCACGCGCACCCTGTCACTGCACGCCTCGTCGTGGAAGTGTCTGTCAGCAGCCTGCTGGTGGATCGCGAGATGGCTTCTGTTTATGCAGAAGCAGACGTGGCGGAATACTGGATTGTCAATGCGGCGGAACGCTGCATCGAAGTGTATCGTGCTCCAGTCAACGGACGTTATCAAAGCCAGCAGCGTGTTGGTGAGGGCGAAGTGCTGGAGTGCGCCGCGCTCAGCGGAGTGAGCGTGAATGTAGCGGACCTTTTTGCTGGAATCGCTGCTTAGCCCGCAGTCCTTGAGCTTGCCAGTTCCTTCATGGTTGATTATGCTCCTGCCATGAGTTCCGTGATTGAAATCGAATCCGCAATCAGCAGCCTTCCAAAGAAGGATTTCTGGAAGCTGGCTGAATGGTTTGATCAGGAGAAAGCAAAAAGCTGGGATGAACAGATGCAGGGGGATGCGGAAGCGGGCCGTCTCGATTTTCTTTTTGAAGAAGCCAGTGCTTCAAGAGCAGCAGGCCATAACGAACCCTGGCCAGTGGAAGCATGAAATCGACTGCGACGCCGCGGTTTTGGAAGCTTCTCGGGGCGCTGCCAAAGGAGATTCAAGAACTGGCTGAGAAGAATTATCAGCTGTGGCGCTTCAATCCGCAGCACCCCTCACTCCATTTCAAGCGACTGGCCGGAGCAGGTCACCGCTTTTCCGTCCGCGTTGGTGAGCACTATCGGGCGATTGGCTGGAAACTCGATGATGGTGGCGTCGAGTGGGTCTGGATAGGCACGCATGCGGAGTATGACCAGATGCTGAAGCGATGAGCCCCCAGCCCGCTATGCGGCAACAGGCGCGTCAAACCAGCGGTCGTGTTCTTTGATGAGGTCGATGAGGCGCTCGACGGCTTCGCCTTCGGGGATGTTGAACTTCACGGCGGTCTTGCCGACGTAGAGATTGATCTTCTCGGGCGCGCCGCCGACGTAGCCGAAATCGGCGTCGGCCATTTCGCCGGGGCCGTTGACGATGCAGCCCATGACTGCGATGCGCACGCCTTTGAGATGACCGGTGGCGGCGCGGATTTTCTGCGTGGTGGTCTGCAGATTGAAGAGGGTGCGGCCGCAGCTTGGGCAGGCGACGTAGTCGGTCTTGAAAATGCGGACGCCGGCGGCTTGCAGGATGTTGTAGCTGATGCGCAGGGCCTGGCCGGGGGCGGCTTCGCCGTTCACGATCACGGCATCGCCGATGCCATCGCAGAGGAGCGAGCCGATGTTGGTGGCGGCGGTGAGGAGGTTTTCGGTGAAGTCATCGCTGCCGGTGGTTTGCAGGGTGTCTTTGAGCAGGATCACATGGCGTGGCTGCAGCTTGGCGGCCAGCAGGCGATAGGCGGCGATGACGGAAAGCTTGAGGCCGTCTTTGATGGTGACGAGTTTCGCTTCTGCACTGTCATACAGGCTGGCGATGGCGGCATCGTCGCGTGGGTCGATCTCGATAACGCCGCTGTCTTCGATGACGATCTCGGGTTTGTAGTCGCCGAGCTTGTCGATCTTATGAGCGACGGCGTCCCATTTCGTGCGGTTGGTGAAGACGGGCACGGTTTCATGACCACCGGCTTTGACGCCGTTGATCGTGAGCACCTCTGACCCGCGACGCACGTAGTCGAAGGGATCGTAGCTGACTTGGGGCGCGTTCGCAATGTGTTCGAAATGCGCGGGGAGGCCTTCGTTGTAGGGCTTCACGAGCTGCTGTGCCACGGGGATCTCGAAGATGGCGTCTTCGGTCAAGGAGACGCGCACGGTGTCGCCGATGCCGTCCGCCAAGAGGGAGCCGATGCCGATGGCGCTCTTGATGCGGCCGTCTTCGCCGTCGCCTGCTTCGGTGACGCCGAGGTGGATGGGGTAGTTCCAGTCGGAGCCGAGCTGATTGAGATGCGCGACGAGCAGCCGGTAGGCTTCGATCATCACCTTCGGATTGCTAGCCTTCATCGAGAAGAGGAAGTTGTGGTAGCCCTGCGCGCGGGAGATGCGGGCGAATTCCAACGCGCTTTCGACCATGCCCAGTGGGGTGTCGCCATGGCGGTTCATGATGCGGTCGCTGAGGGAGCCGTGATTGGTGCCGATGCGCATGGCGCGACCAAGGCGGATGCACTCTTTCACCAGCGGCACGAACTGCTCCTCCATGTAGGCCACTTCGGCGGCGTACTGGTCATCGGTGTATTCTTTGACGGCGAACTTCTTTTTGTCGGCGTAGTTGCCGGGGTTCACGCGGACTTTTTCGACCCACTTCACGGCTTCCATGGCGGCGTCGGGTTTGAAGTGGATGTCTGCCACGAGGGGGACATCGCAACCGGCGGCACGGATGCCATCGCGGATGTGCTGCAGATTTTCGGCGATGACGCGGGTCTGGGCGGTGACGCGGACGATCTGGCAGCCAGCTCCGGCGAGGCCGAGGGCTTCCTTTACGCAGGCCTCGGCATCACGTGTGTCACTGGTGAGCATGCTCTGCACCACCACCGGAGCACCGCCGCCGATCTGGACATTGCCCACCATGACCGGGCGTGTTTCACGACGCTGGTAGTTGTAGAGGTCAGGGCAGTAGCGGAGCAGGGGGGAGGACATGGTGTGGTGGCTGGCTAGAATGCCGGATTGCCGGCGCGACGCAAACGGGAAGCCGCATCGGCAAGTGGGCGTGACAAGTTTCTTACATGGTCCTTGCCGAATAAAAGCAGGCTGCTACAATTCGATTCAATATGGCAAATATTGTTGTTATCGAAGATCATCCGCCGGTGCTGAAGCTGCTTTCCACCCTGTGTCGGGCAGAGGGCCATGAAGTGATGGCTTTCGACAACGGTCGGGCTGGACTGGAAGCCATTAGAGAGATGGCTCCGGATGTGGCGCTGGTGGACCGCCGCCTTGGTGAGATGGACGGCCTCGACATGATCCGTGAGGCGCGTGAAGCTTCGCCAAAGACGCGCTTTGTGATGGTGTCCGCCTGCTCGGAAACGCGCGACATTGTGACGGCGGTGCGACGCGGCGTCTGCGACTATGTGACCAAACCCTTTGAGCCTGAAGAGATCAAAAGTGCGGTGAATCGTGCGCTCAGCGAGATTGCTGAGCCACTGCCGCAGCCGCGGCAGAAGCTCATCATTCTGTGTCCGAAGCGGGCGGCCTGAGGGGCAGGTGAGGCAGGGCGCTCACAACTTTGAACTTTGAACTTCGCAGCCGTTGGCGCATTGGTACCGCATGGAAAACCTCCGTCGTCTGCTTTTTGCCGTCTCCGTGTTCATCGTGGCCGCGCTGCTGTTTGCGTGGTGGCGTCACGGGCAGGAGGGCTATGGCGCGATCAATCTGCTGAAGGGGGAAAAGCCTGGGCCAGCATCGCTCACGCCACCGAACAAGCCGAAAATCGCGCTGGATGAGCTGCCTTTGCTAAGCCGGTTGAATGACGAGTTCGCCAAGATTTCCGCCGCGGTGCAGCCCTCGGTAGTCAGTGTCACGACCAAGAAGACCGTGCGCCAGGCGCAGAAGAACTGGAATCCGCTTGGCTCCGTCGGCTCTGATCAGGTTGTGCCCAGCCTTGGCTCTGGAGTGATCATCAGCAAAGAGGGGCATGTGGTCACCAACTACCACGTCATCGAAGGCGTGCAGGCGGCGGACATCGAGCTCTCCACGAACGACAACAAAAAACATCTGACGCTCATTCTGGGATTCAACAAGGAGCGGGACATCGCCCTGCTGAAAATCGACAGCCCGCGTCTCAACTTTCCCGCGCTGAATTTTGCCAACTCCGATGATGCCCAGGTGGGGCAGATCGTGCTCGCGGTGGGCAATCCCTTCGGACTCAGCGGCAGCGTCACGCAGGGCATCATCAGCGCACGCGACCGGCATCTCAGCGACAGTCAGTTTGACTACCTGCAAACGGACACGGTGATCAATCCCGGCAACTCCGGTGGCCCGCTGGTGAACATTCGCGGGGAGATCATCGGCATCAACGTGGCCATTTATCGGGGAGATGCGAACACCACCAGCTGGCAGGGGGTGGGGCTGGCGGTGCCGTCCAACGAAGCGAAAATGGTGGTGGAAGACATACAGGCCAAGCTCAAGGAAAGTGCGAAGCAAACGTCAGGCGTGACCAGTTCAACTGGCAAGGGCTACCTCGGCCTCGAAGTCAGCAGTGAGCCGGTGGAGATTGATCCTGTCTGGGGCACTTCACGCCGCGGTGCGCTGGTGACGGACATTGGCGACAAATCACCTGCTTCCGAAGCCGATCTGCGCCAAGGGGATGTGGTGACGAAGTTTCAGGGCATGGCCTTCCGCTCCCCGGCAGACCTGCTGCAGATCATCCGCACCCAGCCACCCGGCAGTGAAGTCAAACTCGAGGTCATCCGCAACAACAAGATGGGCGACATCATTGCGCGGCTTGGGACGAGACCCGATGTGGCACAGTAGGAATGATGAACGGGGGATTATGGCTGCTGTGGCTTCAGCACCCAAAGCTTGCCGTTGCGGCTGGTGACAATGCGGAGTTCATCGGGGTGAAATTGCAGGTCAAGGCTGCCACTGCTCCAAGTATCAAGCAGGGGGATGTTCTGTCGCTGGGCCTGCTGAACGAGTGAAGCGGGCAGCGTGGTCTCGACAGCGCGCGCATCACTGCCGCAGAGAATGATCTGCGGGCGGGTCTTGAGCAGGAACTCGGCGCTCGTGGAAAGATCCACCTCATGCTGGCTGCGGATGAGCACATCGCAGTGGAGATCTGCGGAGCTGGAGCAGAGGTTTTTTTCGGTGTGCCAGCCGGTGTCACTCAACCACAGCACGCGCCAGGGGCCAAGGTGAACCATCAGCACCATCGCACGATCATCTGCGCGGTCGTTTTGCACCCGCAGCGTCGGATACAGCACCTGCGCTTCGATCTTGAAACCTCTGGCATCTGATAGTGTGACTCGTTCCTCGACACTCAGTTTGTGCAGCGATGGTGGGTGGGGTTGATCCAGCAGGCGGCGCAGGGTGGAACGTGAGGAGTCATGCCGCCCCGGCTCCTGGGAGCTGCAAAACAGCTGTGGCGAATCAAACGTGGTGAGGACTTGTGAGAGTGCTCCGATGTGGTCGGCGTCGTTGTGGCTCAGGAACACGCCGGTGAGGGCGTCCACGCCGCTGGCATGGAGATACGGGCGCAGCACGCGGCGGAAGCTGTCGTCATCACCTGTGTCAAACAACCAGTGCGTTCTGCCAATGCGCAGATGATTTGCCGCGCCGCCATAGGGCAGCTCCAGCACGTGCCAGACGGCGGGAGCCTGGCTGAGAGAAGCGCTCGGCTGAAAATGAAAATTTGCACCCGGCAGTCCCGCGAACCACACCGCGCTGGCGATCATTGCCTTCGCGAGGGCCCAGTTGACGTTGTTGAACATGATCTGCGGGCCGGTCAAATGCAGCGCCGCTGCGCAGAGGCTCAGGCAGGTGGCACCGAGGCATAGGGACGAGAGGGGTACGAGCACGCAGTTGGCGATCACCGCCACCGGCGTGACCGATTGAAAATGGCCGAGGATGAATGGCAAGCTGCCGATCCATGCGGCAAAGGATACGCTCAAAGTGGTGGCGAGCCACAGCCGGCCTTTGCTCCAAGCGCGCTGCGACCCGCTGGCGAGCTGAGGTGGCAGAAAGGGATCGAGCCGGGTGAACGGCAGCAGCCGTTTCAGCAGAGGCGCGGAGCCAATGGTGCTGAGCCACAGCACCCCGAAGGACAACTGAAACCCCGGCATGAAGAGCTGGTGAGAGTCCGTGGCCAGCAGCAGCAGAGCTGCGGCACCGAGGCTGTTTTGCAGGGACGATTCGCGGTCCATCAGCGTGGCGCTCAGGTAGATCGCCACCATGAATGCCGCCCGTGCCGCCGAAGGCCGCCAGCCGGTGACGAATGCGTAAGCGAACACGACAAAGATCACGACCCACAGCGAAAAACTGCGCGGTGTCCCGAGCTGCCGCAGCAGCGCAAGTACGATGGCTCCCAGCAGCGCCACATGCAGTCCACTGACGGCAAAGACGTGCAGTGTGCCGCTGTTGCGAAACGCATCTTCGATTTCATCGTCCGCCTCCGCGGAAACTCCCAGCGCCATGGCGCGGAGCACGGCGACGGTTTGAGGATCTTCTTCGAGATCCTGAGTGAGCTCCCTGCTGATCCATTGCCTGCAATCTTCCGCTGCCTCCAGAAAGGTGCACCACCAGGCTTCATTATTGTCCCTGAGACGCTGCATGTGGTCGATGTCAAAACGGGCCACACGACCCATGCGCAGTGAATACTCCTGCGCGTCGAAAGTGCCGGGATTTGATGCGGTGCGCGGCAGGTAAATGCTGCCGTGGAGCTCAAAGACACCCGCACCGGGGAAGCGTACGCCTTTGGGCAGTCGCACCAGCAGCGTGGCTTCTCGTGCCATCACGACTCCCGCCGCCGGAATTTCGATGTTCTGTGTGGTGCAAAGCGCATGGGTGCGCCCGTCTGTTGTGTTGTCGAACTCAGGAAGCAGGCTGCCGCGAATCACTGCTGGCACCGGCCGGCCCTGCTGCTGCAAGGCAAGGCGCAGGGGATGGCGGAAAGTTTCGTCGGTGCGAACTGTGTGGATGAAAGCAAAGACCAGCGTGACGCCTGGAATCAGCAGCCATGAGCGTCCGCTGAACAAGGCTGCGCACAGCAGCGCCGCGGTGAGCATGAGGAACCACCCGGCATGCGCGGGGAGCCAGCCGATTTCAGCAGCGAGGATGCCGCACACAGCCACAAGCGCCAAGGCCATCAGCGGGTTGGCCCGCGTCCAAAGCTGGAGTTTAGCGAGCATCGGGCGTCGGCACGTGAAGGATCACACCTTCGCCGTGCCGGAGGATCCCGCCTTGGCGCGCTGCTCCATCAGCAGCTTGTACTGCATCTGTTCGATTTCACTCATCCGATGGTGTGCATTCGCGCTGTGGCGCGTGTGGGGGAAATTTCCAATGATCTGCTCCAGCATGTCACGGGCTGTTTCGAAATCATGCCGGTGCGTCAGATGCACGTCAGCGATGCGGAACATGATGAAGGCGGCATCATCCACGGGCCAGTCCTTGCTCTGCAGGTGTTCTTCGAGCGCTTTCAACGCGGCCTGCGGATCGTGCAGACGTTCGGCATGCACCTTGGCGATTTCAGCCACAGGGAAGGGATCGTCCGGCTTGTCCTCCAGCATTTTTTCATAGTGCTCGATCGCTCCCTTATAGTCACCCTGGGCAATGCGGGCCGCCGCTTTGGTCATGTGGTCCTGCTCCACCTTTTCACCGGAGGAGAACACGGCCTCTCCCATCATATCGCCAAACCATGGGATGATAAATTTCACGGCCAGGAGCCCTGCCGTCAGGCCCATCACAATCGTAAAGACAAACTTCATGCCGTCTCCGGCGTCTTTTACGAAGTCCCAAAGCAAGGCGATGACCAGAAGTGCGAGCGTGACGACACAGATGCGGATGACAAGTGCAGTGTTCATTATTCGGGAATGTTCAGGTGAGGCTATCAAAACGCCTGTCCGCCGCCAAGCACGAAATTGACAGGTATCCTGTCAGCCGCCTCCCAAGGCCCGATAGAGACTGGCCTGGTAGCAGGCTATGGGGCCCTCAAATCCAGGCAGATCACCCGGGCACCCGACTTTCGCAGCAGATCCTGTGACTGCTGGCGCACATAGAGAAGGCCATGGCTGAGAGCGGGCAGACTCCAGGTATTGAGTGCATAGAACGGCTGGGCTTGAGCCAGTACCTTGGCTCCTGCCGGACTCAGATCGAGCCAATGCAGCGAACCGGTTTCGCCGAGGCAGAGAAAGGCACCATCGGCTCTAAGCAGGCTGGCGCGCAGGATGCTGAGGCGGGTGGGGTTGGCGCGGCCGCTTTGCTTGCTGAATTCGGCATCCTCCCATTCGATATGCTGCTCCCACACTTCCGCGCCGGTGTCGGAATTCACGCAGACGAGACGCGACTTGGGCTCTGTCTCGCCGTCGATGGCATAGAGATGGCCGTCGTGATACACTGGATTCATCCAATGCACGGCGAACTTCTTGGACTGCCAGACTTCCTTGGCCTGAAACTCCGCGTCATACTCGACCATCACGCCGCCAAGCGGGCGGCCCTTCGGGTACGCGGTCGTGACGAAGGCGCGGTTTTTCTCTGGAATGACGACGGGTGAAGTGCCGATGGCCTGGATGTAGTCCTCGCTGCGCCAGGGAAATTTGGAGTGCAGTTTTCCACTCGCGGGATCAATGCACATGAGGCCGCCGGTGGCGGGATCGCTCTCGCCGCCAGCATAGATGAGCACTTTAGTCTGTCCATGGAGCATGGCGGGAATGGGAGACGCGTAGCTTGCGCCCCAGGCGTCTTCGAGGGTCCACACGACCTTGCCGCTTTGCAGATCAAACGCGGCTACACACACGCCTGCTTCGGCGAGCCGCTGCTTGCGATCACGCAATCCTTCGTTGTCTTCAATCAAGGCTTTTTTGCCGCCTACATTCAAGATCACGCGCCCGTCGAGAATCAGGGGGGTGCCACCTGCGCCGAAGAAATCCTGCGGCACGTTGTATTCTTTGCGCAGATCATGCTGCCACAGCGGCCTGCCCGTTTTCAAATCGAACGCGCGCAACTCCGCCGTCACACCCAAGGTGATGACGATGCCGTCTGCGATCACGGGACTGCCGCGCGGACCATTGCCAAAACCGTAGCGGTCGTGATATGAGATCGGATAATCCTGTGACCAGAACCGCTTGCCGGTTTCGCGATGCAGGCACTCGATGGTTTCCTTCCCTTCGAGCGCATGGAAGATCACACAGAAGTCGCCGCTGATAGCGGGTGAGTTGTAAGCCTCTCCCATTTGCACTTCCCACACCGGCTTGGGCTCGTTCTGCTGCCACGTTTTGAGCAGATGAGTCTCCGGTGAGTGAGCGTCATTCGTCGGGCCGAGCACGCGGGGCCAGTCGCTCGTTTTTGCATCTGCCGCCAGCGGCTTCGGTACGGCATGAAAGGTCAGCCGGTCAAACGCCTCCTGCGCAGAGCCGACGCGCAGGGCCAGAAGAGACAGAAACAGGATCGACGATTTGTGCATGAGGTGCTATGCTAGCCACAGCCATGAAGAACGCCACTCTGATCCTCGCTGCCATCTGCGCTCTGAGTTCCTGTGCCAGTGGGCACCAAGGTGGCGGCACTGCTTCCCGGAACGCGACTCAGGGCTCGAAGGATAACACCGCGTTTTCCTGGCTGAGCACGACGTCTGTGCCGCAGACGGTGTCGCGCTGAAGGCCGTTCTCAGAGGAGGGGGTGAAAAATGGCACAGCAAAAGCCAAGGATCGTCCGTTGAGCCGTCGGATTTCCGGCGTATGTCATTGGCAACCTTCCATCAACCTCATGCTCATTCCGACCTCTTTCCCCACATCCACCGGCCCTGCTGAATCGAAACCGCTGATTTCCGAGGAGGGCTGGGTGGTGCAGCACCTGTTTTTCACGATTGATCATGGCTACTGGGCGGCGCTGACGCCAGAGGAACGCCAGGAGCGCCGCGAGAACTTCACGCGCACGATTGAAGCGATTCGCAAGCATCCCGGCACGCAGTTGCTCGCGTTTGCGATGGTGTCGCCGAAGTCGGAGCTGGGGTTCATGCTACTGACGCCGGATTTGCACGACTCGCAGCGCTTTGAAAAGCAGATCAACCTGGCGCTGGGCCCGGACGTGCTGACGCCGACCTACAGCTATCTTTCCATGACGGAGTGGACCGAGTACACGCAGTCCGAAGAAGAGTTCAAGGCGCAGATCGAGAAGGCGGAAAGTCTGACTCCCGGCACGGAGGCCTTCGACAAACGTGTGACGGAATGGAAGAGCCACATGACGAAGTACTTCAACGATCGTCTCTACCCGAACATGCCCGACTGGCAGATCTTCTGTTTCTACCCGATGAGCAAGCGCCGCAGCGTGGGCGCGAACTGGTATGCCAATGATTTTGCCAAGCGCCGTGAACTCATGGGCGGCCACGCCAAAACGGGCCGCAAATACGCCGGCAAGGTGCGCCAGCTCATCTCCGGCTCCACGGGGCTCGACAGCCACGAGTGGGGCGTGACGCTCTTCGCGCACGACATGGTGCAGATCAAAAACATCGTCTATGAGATGCGCTTCGATGAAGTCACCACGCAGTATGGTGAATTTGGCGACTTCTACATCGGCATTCAGCCTCCGACGGGTGAACTCCTGCAGCGGGTGATGCTGAGTTGATTTCAGTGGCCTGATGGCTATTATCCACTGCATGACAGCCACTCTTCCAGCTCCGGTTGCCGAGATCAAAGGCCGCATCGACGAGCTTTCCCCGCAGGATCGTCTCCTGCTGGACGAAGTGCTCCGTGTTGAAGGGGAAAATGGTCAATGGGATGCCCTTGCCTGGCCTTGGGATTTGCTGGCAAAACGCAAGGCCGCTTTGGAATGTGGCGAGAGCCGCGCCCTTCCTCTGGAGGAGGTCGCAGGCCGCCTCCGTGCGCGTAGAGCAGCTAGATCATGAAAGTCACGGTTGATCTCGCGGCCGAGAAGGACATTGCAGAGATTGCTGATTTTTACGATCAACAGGAACTTGGGCTGGGCGCTGAGGTGGAAGTCTTCCTCATTGAATCTCTTGCACTGCTGGAAACTTTGGCTGGTATTCATCCCTGCAACCGCGGGATTTACCGTCAGGTGATTTCGCGCGGCAGGTTTCCGTATTTTGTCGTTTACTATGAGATGTTGACGCGTTCAGAGGTGCTGGTACGTGCGGTGCAGGATCATCGTCGCGATTCGCACGACATCGCCGATAAAATCGACGACCGTTTCCCCAACTAGCAATGCCAAATCAGCCCCTCACCATCGCCAATCGTCAGTTCAACTCCCGTCTCATGCTGGGCACGGGCAAATTCGCCAGCGGTGAGCTGATGCGGGATGCCATCGTGGCCTCGGAAACGGAAATCGTGACCGTAGCACTGCGTCGGGCCGATTTGACGGGGAAAGGCGATCCTTTTGCCAACATTCTCGATTTCATCCCAAAAAACGTCCTCCTGCTGCCAAACACCAGCGGGGCGATGAATGCGGAGGAGGCGGTGCGCCTAGCCCGGCTGGCCGTGGCGGCGGGGCTGCCGAATTGGGTAAAACTAGAGATCCATCCAGACCCACGCTACCTCCTGCCGGATCCGATTGAAACGCTGAAGGCGGCCGAAATCCTCGTGAAGGAGGGTTTCATCGTCCTCCCCTACATCAATGCCGATCCCGTTTTGGCCCGCCGTTTGCAGGATGTGGGCACAGCGACGGTGATGCCGCTGGGGTCACCCATTGGCTCACATCAGGGCATTGCGACGCGGCGAATGATCGAAATCATCATCACCCAGGCCACCGTGCCCGTCGTGGTGGATGCCGGGATCGGGGCACCCAGCCATGCCGCCGAGGCCTTTGAAATGGGGGCGGACGCCGTGCTAGTGAACACGGCCATCGCCGTGGCGGCCGACCCCGTGCGGATGGCACAGGCCTTCAAAATGGCCGTAGAGGCCGGACGCAGCGCCTTTGAGATCGGCCTGAGCGAGGGTGCTGAGGAGGCTTCAGCCACCAGCCCGCTGACCACTTTTCTGTATCAGTAGCCTGAAAAAAGGCTCATTTCAGCCCTTCACCAAGTAAGTAAAAACGATGATACCGCAGAAAAGCAGGGCGGCTGCGACACACATTCCAGTAAAGATGACCATAGTGATTGGGCATTTAGCGTGAAATAGAGCGTTCGCCAGTAGAAATTTTTTCTTGCGAAATGAGCGCTTTGGGCCAGACTCCGCGCCCCTATGGCAAAAACATGCTGGCTCGAGCGCGACAAGCGCAAACGTAAAACCGTCGAAAAGTACGCTAAACTCCGTGCTGAACTCAAGGAGAAAGGCGATTTCGTCGGTCTCTCCATGCTTCCTCGTGATGCAAGCCCGACACGTCTCATCAACCGCTGCCGTGTTACCGGCCGTCGTCGCGCGTTCATTCGCCGCTTCCAGATGTCCCGTATGACCTTCCGCGAACTCGCCTCCCAAGGGATGATTCCCGGGGTGACGAAGTCCAGCTGGTAGAATTCCGTCCGAACTTGCAGCCAGGGGCTTTCTCTGGCTGCATGGAGAGGCGGCGCGTATCTTCTTTGATGCCTACCTACTCCTACATCGCTGACGACCCTGAAAAGGGATGCACTGCTTGCCGCAGAGGCTTTGACCTGCGCCGACCGCTCAGCAGACCCGCGCTTGAGGTCTGCCCGTTGTGCAGGCAGCCGGTCAAAAAACTCATTTCCGGTTTTAACACACCGAAGATCACCAAAACCCTCTCCGTTTCCGACGCTAAGGCCGCCGGCTTCACCATCCTCGAAAAACGATGCGATGGAAATTACGAGAAGCTGTGAACGCCTGATCGCGCCACCTCATGACCCATTTGATCGCCAATGCCTCTGCTGAACTCGTACGTGAGTGGAGTTTTACCTCTGCAGAAGTCTTCTGGCAGGCCGTCATCGTACTGGCCATCGTGCTGCTGAACGCCTTCTTTGTGGCGGCGGAGTTCGCCATCGTCAAAGTAAGAGACAGTCAGCTCACGGCCGCCATTGAAGACGGTACACGGGGTGCCAAGTTTGCGCAAACCGTGACACGCAACCTGGACGCCTACCTCTCTGCGGGGCAGCTGGGCATCACGCTGACCAGCATCGCGCTGGGGATTTTCGGCGAGCCGTTTGTGGCCGTCGTCGTGCAGCCCATGCTGTTCAAATTGGGCATCGTCAATGAGACCGTCATCCGCTGGACCTCCATCGGCATCGCCTACGCCATGGTCACCTACCTGCACGTCGTGCTGGGAGAGCAGACGCCCAAGGTGGTCGCTATCCGCAAATCCCTGCAAACCGCGCTGCTGATCGCGCGGCCGCTGCACCTCTTTTACATCGTGCTGAAGCCGGCGATCT
The DNA here is from genome assembly GCA_025360015.1 of Verrucomicrobiota bacterium. Taxonomy (GTDB): domain Bacteria; phylum Verrucomicrobiota; class Verrucomicrobiia; order Verrucomicrobiales; family Verrucomicrobiaceae; genus Prosthecobacter. Next base: position 155,932 of record JANYCZ010000036.1, read on the forward strand.
GGATTCTCAGTGCCAGCACGAACGTGGTCCTCCGCTTCCTGGGCATTACGGCCGTTTCCGAGCACGAGATCGCCCATTCTGAAGAAGAGCTGCGCCACATCGTGGCTGAAAGTCAGAAGTCCAAGGAGGTGACGGAAACCGAGAAGGACATTCTGCTCAACGCCCTCGCCCTCAATGACCGCTGCGTGCGCGATGTGATGACGCCGCGCAACCAAGTGGTCTCGCTGGATGCGGATGAAACCTTTGAGGTCAATCTCAAAATTGCCATCGACTCCAAGCACACGCGGTATCCGCTCGTCGAAGGGCATCTCGACCACGCTGTCGGTACCATCCACATCAAGGATCTGCTCGGCCTCATCGGCAAACCGCAGCCGGACCTACGCAAGATCAAACGCGAACTGCAGATGGTGCCGGAAATGATGCCCATCGACAAACTGCTGCGCTTCTTCCTCGACAAGCATGTGCATGTAGCCCTCGCCGTTGATGAATTTGGCGGCGCGGTTGGCATTGTGACGCTGGACAACGTGCTCGAAGAAATCGTGGGGGATATTCAGGACGAATTTGACCACGAGGTTAGCGAGTTCCGCCGCATCAACGAAAGCGAATTCACCGTCGAAGGCGTCTACAACCTCTACGAACTGGCCGACCAGACCGGCATCGACCTCGACAGCGACGAGGTCACCACGATCGGCGGCTATGTCACGCATCTCCTCGGCCACCTGCCCAAGGTGGGTGAGAAAGTGATCATTGAAGACTATGAGGTGACCACCTCGAAGGCGGACCTCCGGCGTGTGCTGCAACTGCACTTCAAGCGCCTTTCGACCATTGCGGATGAAACCGCAGCGGCTGATGCAACGCCGGAAGGCGTGTGAGGTGATTCACGCAAAGGCCGCCGCATCCGCTACAAACGCATCCACGTCCGCTTCAGTGGTGCGCCATGAGCACATCAGACGTGAGCCGCCGCCGATGAAGCTGTAGAACACCCAGCCGCGATCCTTGAGGCCTTCCTTCATCCGGTCCGGCAGCTTGGCAAACACTGCATTGGCATCCACCGGGTAAAGAATTTGCACACCTGGAAGATGGCCCAAGGCATCCGAGAGGCGTCTGGCCAGGGAGTTGCCGTTTTGGGCATGCCTGCGCCAGGTTTCATCGCTCAAAATGCGCAGCCACTGCGCGGAGATGAAGCGCATCTTTGAGCAAAGCTGCCCTGCCTGCTTGCAGCGGTAGGCAAACTCCTGGGAGAGCTCTTTGTTGAAGAACACCACGGCTTCTGTCACCGCCATGCCGAGCTTGGTGCCGCCGCAGCACAGCACATCGACCCCGGCACGCCAGGTGATGTCAGCCGGCGCGCAGTTCAACCCGGTCAGCGCATTGAAGAACCGCGCGCCATCCATGTGAATTGACAGGCCATGCTGTTTCGCGACAGCACCGAGGCCTTTGACTTCACCTGGACGATACACCGTGCCTAGTTCCGTGCTCTGACTGATGCTCAGGGCGCGAGGCTTGGGGAAATGCACGTCGCTGCGGCTCGTCGCCAGACGCACGACATCGGCGGGGTCCAGTTTACCCAGCGGACTGCGGGCGAGCAGGATCTTTGAGCCGTGGCTGAAAAATTCCGGAGCACCGCACTCGTCCGTCTCCACATGCGCCTCCTGCGCGGTGATGATGCTGTGATAGCTCTGGCACAGCGTGGCGAGCGAGAGCGAATTCGCTGCGGTGCCGTTGAAGACGAAGTACACATCGCAGTCCGTCTCGAAAAAGTGCCGGAACATCTCGCAGGCCTCGGCGGTGGTGGAGTCGGCCCCATAGCTGGGCTGATAGCCGGTGTTGGCTTCTTCCAGCCCCTGCCAGGCTTCAGGACAAATGCCGGAGGTGTTGTCCGAGGCGAAGTGGTATTTGATTTCAGCGCTCATGCGTTTGCTTTCGGCTTTCCAAACACTGCCAGCACGACTCCCGCGACGAGCAGCAGTACATCACGCAGGAGGAGATCTTGATAGCTGGAAGTGGCATCTGCGTGGCCGAAGCAGCCGCAGCGAATGTCGATGCCGCGCCACCATGAAAGGCCGATGGCCGCCAAAAAAAGCAGCAGCGATCCATTCAAGATCAGCAGGCCGCCGGAGCGGAGCAGGCCGCACATCACCGCCAGTCCGGCGAAGATTTCCAGCCAAGGCAGCCCCATGGCCAGCCATGCGGCCCAGGGATCTCCCAGCAGATCGAAGCTGCGAATGTCATCGAGAAATGACATGGGGTCCGCCACTTTCAAAATGCCGGCGTACACAAAGACGCCGCCGAAAAAGAAGTGAAGGAGAAGTCTCAGCATGGGATGGCCAAAGTTACGGCACCAGTTCCGTCATCGGCAACAGAATGATGACCAGCTTCTTGTCTTCGTAGCTTTCTCCCGGCCGGGGCATGTCCCGGACATCCAGGGGGCGGCCTAGCAAGGTGGCAAGCTGGGTGATAAAGCCGGCGCTCGGCGGTGAGCCGCCACCGCCAAAGCTGAGCCGCGCATCATCATACACACGCATCAGTTCACCCCCGTGCAGCACGATTGGGGATTTGCCGCTGGGCTCTATGCCTTGAATGGAAATCAGGTCGGCGGTTTCTTCTCCCATTAGCTTCGCGGCATGCATTCGATCCAGCCGGAGAGCCAGATCTCCTGCGTCCGCACGTTCGAGGATCGTGGCATTGATGACGGGGGTTTCCGTGCTGCTCAGGCGCGGAAATTTTTCCTGCACATGCTTGTTCACCGCCAGGGCTACGCCCTTCATGGCTTCAGGAGTCCAGTGGCTGTCATGGGAAAAGAACACCGGCTGCTTGTCGCGGAACACCCACAGTGCCTCGGTCATGTCGAGCACATCGACGCCCGCCGCTTTCAATTCAGCCAGTTTGCCTGCTTCATCTTTCAGACGCAGCACATCCAGATAGCGGCCGGGCCGGATCTGCTCGGGGTAAAGCGTAGCACGGTCTGGGATGGTGATCACGAGCAGCGGCGTGTCCTGCGCTTTGAGCTGTGCCGCCAGTTTGATCAAACCGGAGTGCACGTCGTTGCCGGGGCGTCGGGCATGCGCCAGGCGGTCGAGTTCAAGCTGGTCAAAGAGCCAGCCTTCACGTCCGAGAAACACGGCGCGGTTGCCTTCCGTCAGCCCGTGCATCAACAGCCACTGCATGCCGCTGCGCACCGTGGCGGCGGCGAGATTGGTCTTGGATGGTGTGAAGCGGGACGCGACTTCAAACAGCAGCGGAATGGCCAGCAGCAGGGCAAACACACGCACGATGTTCAGCGCCGCCTTGGGGCTCAATTCAGGCTCAGGCGGCGCGATGGCGCGCTTCAAAGGGGTGATGGGAGGCGGCGTCGGTTTCATGACATGGGTGCGGCATGGGTCCACAGCATTGCCACCGCGAAGATGAATGTGAGCAGGCAGATCGTCGCTTTCCAGGGGGCCGATTCGCGCAGGAAATCACGCGAGTGTGGCAGGCCGATGAGGCAGATGAGCGCGGCGGCGATTGTGAGAACGTGGAAATCCGTCCGCACCCGCGTCTGCTGAATTAACGTGGGGATCGTTCGGGTCGGCGGTGCGAACAGCGCCTTCAGGTGCAGCCAGGCATTGCCAAACGACGTTGTTTGCACCAGCACTCCGATGATAGTAACGACCAGCAGCAGGACGATCAGTCGCAGCCATTTCCCCTGCGTGAAGCGCCGCAGCGTCAGCGCTTCCTGCACCTGCTCTGACACTTTGAATCCGAACATGCGCCCCAGTCCCGCGATCACATCGCCAGCGGCGGTGCAGGCGAAATGCAGGCTCAGCAGCAGCCCCAGAAAGCCCATCCATGCCACGCTGGTGCCGAGGCTGTCAGGCCCGCCGCGGAAAACCATGGTCGCGAGATGCCACAGCGGATCGACCAGCAGCACCCATTTGCCCAATCCCAGGCAGAAGCGCATCACTCCTTGTGCCACATCGAGCGTGGCCGGTCGTGGTTTGACGCAAAGGCGTGCCGTCAAAGCGACGGGCAGCAGCACAAACAGCAGATGGTGGAGACTGATCAGCACAAGAGTATGGAGATGGCGGAGGGCTAGACGCGCGTCAATGGCGGAATCTTGGGAAGCCTGCGCCTATTTGTTTCGTTTGTTAGCTATGAGCCTTGAATTAGATCCATCCCTTCAGGAACACTTCGTCCGTCGCGATTTTCTGAAGAAACTCGCCGCCGCAGGCACCGCAGCGTGGATGACGGGTGAACCGCGCGCCATTTGGGCGAAAACGGGAGAGAAGGTGACGCATCCGCCAGCGAAGGCCGATGCCTGCATCCTGCTCTGGATGGCAGGTGGCATGGCCGCACCGGACACGTTTGATCCGAAAGGCTACCTGCCGTTTGAGAAGGGTCTGGAGGTCAAGCGGATGCTCAGCACCTTTCCGGCGATCCACACGAATGTGGATGGCATCAAAATCTGCCAAGGGCTGGAAAACATCGCGCAGGTGATGGACCGGGCGACGCTGATCCGCAGCGCGGTGCAGCCGGATCTCGGCAGCATTCTGCATTCACGGCATCAGTACCACTGGCACACTGGCTATGTGCCGCCGCAGACGGTGGCCTGCCCGCACATCGGCTCCTGGATGGGGAAGGTGCTCGGCCCGCGCAATGCAGTGATGCCAGCGTTCATCAATGTGGGCCAGCGGCTGGAAGGCGTGGGCGAAAGCGAGGAGCTAAAGGCCTTCACCACGGCGGGATTTTTTGGCAGTGAGTTTGGCCCCATGAACCTGCCGTTTCCGGAAGAGGCCGCGCAGTCGGTGAAGCCGCCGAAGGGCATGGACGCGAATCGCTTTGCGAACCGCGACCGTCTCTTTCGCAAGCTGGTGGATCAAAGCCCGCAGCGTGACTTCATGAGCGACTACCAGCAGGAATCCATGCTGCGGAGCATGGACAACGCCTATCGCCTGCTCAGCGCGAAGGAGCGCGCGGCCTTCGACATCACGCTGGAGCCAAAGGAGAGCTACGCGAGGTATGACACCGGCCGCTTTGGCCGCGGCTGTCTGCTTGCACGGCGATTGGTGGAGGCAGGTACACGATTTGTCGAGGTGACCACCGAGTATGTGCCTTTCTTCCAATGGGACACGCATAAAGACGGCCACACGACTCTGGAGGCCATGCACAAGGAGATCGACCTGCCGATCGCGCAACTCGTGCGTGATCTGGAGGCGAAGGGGCTGCTGGACCGCACGCTCATCGTCATCGCCAGCGAGTTCAGCCGTGATGCGCTCATGGAAGGCAAGCCCGGCTCCACCGCAAACGACCAGACGACTTTCAAGGTCGATACGCTCAGCGAGATGAAGCACTACGGCCTGCATCGCCATTTCACCGGCGGCACCAGTGTGGTGATGTTTGGTGGCGGCGTGAAGAAAGGCCATCTGTATGGCGAAACCGCCGACGAGCGCCCGCTCATTGCCACCAAGAATCCGGTGAGCGTGATGGACCTGCACGCCACGATCATGACGGCGATGGGCATCAGTCCGAAGACGGAGTTCGAAATCGAAGGCAGGCCCTTCTACGTGACGGAAGACGGGAAGGGGAAGGCCGTGATGGAAATCTTCGCTTAAAAAGATTGGTGGCGCGAATCCCTCCCGTTTAGGCTCACTCCCATGAATGCCCTCCGTCTTTTTTGCATCGGGGTCACGACGCTTGTCCTGGCCGTCTCTTCATCTCTTCGTGCTGCTGATGGCGATGCCGAATGGAAGAAGGTCAACGATGTGATGGAAAGCATCAAGAACCCGAAGGAGAACCCCCAGACGAGCGATGCGGCACGCTTGGTGCTGAAGCAGGGGCTGACGGAGTTTGATGCGGCTTATGCGGCCGCCATGAAAGCGGCGCCGACTAATCCGGCCCGCTGGGACGTGGCGCTGTTTGCAGCGATGCTCGGACGCGTGCGCGAGCTTGCGGGTGTCCCTGCTCCTGAAAAAGAAGCCATCAGTCTCGACGAGATTGTCAGAGCCACGGATGCAAAGCCCGAGACGAGATCGCAGGCCAGCCTGACCCAGGTGATGATTGCATCTGACACCGTGCTGGCTCCTGGGGGTGACCCCGCTGCGTGGATCGCCAGGGCGGAAAAGCACCTGAAGGATTTTCCCGAAGAAAAGCTGAACAAGATCGTGGAGGGCAAGCTGCAAGAGATCAGCCTTAGGAGCCAACCGCTCGATCTGAAGTTCACGGCTTTGGACGGTCGTGCGGTGGATGTGGCCAAGCTGCAGGGGAAGGTGGTGCTCATCGACTTCTGGGCCACTTGGTGCGGGCCCTGTGTCGAAGAGCTTCCGACCGTATTGAAGACCTACAAAGAGCTGCATGCGAAGGGCTTTGAAGTCGTCGGTATCTCGCTTGATGGCGACAAGGCGGAACTGGAGGCCTTTGTGAAGGACAAGGGTGTCGAATGGCCGCAGTATTTTGACGGCAAAGGGCCGGAGAATGAGATGTTCATCAAATACAAACTCGAGTCCATCCCAACGATGTGGCTCTTGAACAAGAAGGGTGTGGTCGTGAGCGTGACCGCCTTTGAGGGGCTGGAGGAGCAGGTGAAGAAGCTGCTGGCCGAGTAATCGAATGATCGGCCGCTTCGCTCCTGTTTGTAAAGAAGTAGGTCAGGGCAATCGAGTGCGCGTCAGCGTTTTGGAGTGTTCCAGTCCTCTGGAGCTTTTGGCAGGCTGCGGATCGCGCTCTAGGAGGCTTCGCGTTCCATTACGCCTGCAGCGCTCTTGAAAGCAGCTCCATGCTCGCATTCCCGCCCGTGAGCACACAGGCCACACGTTTGCCCTGCCATGTGTCGCGTTGCTTTTTCAGTGCCGCATAGGTCAGCGCGCCTGCACCTTCAGCGATGTTATGCGTGGCCCGAATGATCTCCCGCATCGAGGTCACGGCTTCATCATCGCTCACGGTGATGATGTCGTGAGCATGGCGGAGCACATGCTCCAGTGCGTCCCGGTTCGGCGTTTTGCAGGCCACGCCTTCCGCCACGCGTGTCGTGCTCGTTTGCTCGACCCACTGCCGCTGCTGAAATGACAGCGCATACGCGGGAGCATGTTCGGACACGACACCGATGATCTTTGTCTTTAACCCGAGCGCTTCACGTGCTGCAACGATGCCGCAGAAGCCGGAGCCCAGACCGATGGGGACGAAGACGGCATCCAAATCACTCAAAGCGTGAAACAGCTCCAGAGCATACGTTGACACGCCGCGCACGAGCCAGGGATGGAACGAAGGCACGGCATGCAGCCCTTCCCGGACGGCGAGTTCTCGCGAGTATTCCAGCGCCTCCTGGAACTCATGGCCATGCTCCAGCAGCTCTGCTCCCAGCGAGCGCATGGCGGCGTTTTTCTCCGGGTTGTTGCCATGCGGCACCACGATCACGGCGCGCAGACCCTCCAGCTTTGCGGCGTAGGCGATGGACTGCCCGTGATTGCCGGTCGAGGCGGCGATGACTCCTCGCACCTCGGGTTGTTGGCGTTTCAGCTCGTCTATGTAAACGAGACCACCGCGAATTTTGAAAGCTCCCACTGGCGTGTGGTTTTCGTGCTTCAACCACAGCTTGCAGCCCACATCCGCTTCCAGCAGCGGCCAGCGATAGGCCGGTGTTTCATGGATGTGCGGACGAATGAGCGCCTTGGCGGCTTCGATCTCGCTGAGGGTCGGCAGTGGGTCCATCTTTCATGGCTAGGCATGAACTTCAGAAAGGCAAGCCCGCAGCCTGCCTTATGAGCCGCACCATGAACACGTCGGCCACTTCCCGGCGTCGCTTCCTATCGAGAAGCCGGTCTGCCACAATCTCGTGGCAGGCCGCATGCTCATGGCGGCTGCAAAAGGCACCGGCGGCAATAACACGATGAAGCCCTTGATCCGCGTCTGATGGCGAACAAAAAGCTGAAACACCTGCTGCTGATGTGGGCGGGATGGCGGCAGGAATATAAGGCGGGCTGCGCAAACCTTAGCAACGCCCCCGATCTTTTTCAAGACGACATGCCCGCCGCAACTACAGCTTCGACCCCGTCATCTTCGTCCACGGACTCCACGCGCCCATCGCATGTTGTAAAATCTTGCGTTTCCAGATCTTGTTTCCGCAGAAGGCATAGAGCGTATCCTTGTCCTTGCCGCCAATCGCCACTGCCGTCACACGGCTGCGGTCCGGCACCGGAAGAATGATCTGTGTCGGGCCATCATCAGCACTGATCTGCACCCCACTTTTTGTCGCAATAAACTGACGACCTTCCAGCGAGTAGCACAGGCTCTCAGGCCCCGCGTCATCTTCCCAATCCGCGACATACAGGTGGAAAAAGCGCTCCTTGTTGGTGAGCGTACCGTCTCCGTTGATCTGATAGCTGTAAGCCCACTTCGAATGGCCTTCAGCCACGGACAGCAGCCATTGGTCCGGGCGGTAAGCCATCCCCGTGGCAAATTTGATGCCTTTGTCCATCAGCGTCTTCTTGCCGTCCTTGATGAGCCACACCGTGCCTTCTTCCTTGGGCTTGTCGCCATTGGTGGTCACATACAGCGCACCGGTCGGCATGGCGAGAATCGAATGTCCGAGAATGTCCTCCATCACCACACTGCCCACACCCGCCGCATCAAAGCTCATCAGCTTGCCCGACTTCTCCGAGATCGTGTAGAGCTTGCCATCCGCACCCACGCTCACGCAGTGCGCATTCGTGTCCCCCACGAACTCACTGACTTTTCCATCCACGTCGATGCGATGAATCTTGTTGTTGGACGTGTCCGCAAAGAACACCTCCCCATTCGCATTGCATGAAGGGCCGCGCGTGCTCTTGAAGCCCTGCGCCAGCAGTTCCCACCCTTCACCGGGAACGATGACCTCCTGTGCACGTGGAGCGCTCGTCCCCGCCTTCACACGCTCGGGCCAGCCTTTCCACAGGAAGGCCATCGCCTCCAGATAGTTCTCGCCATAGCCCGCCACATGACGGCCTTCGATGCTGCGGAACTGGTAGTCATAGCCAGAGAATTTCAGTGACTTGTCCATTTCCAAATCCAGCAGATACCAGTCGCCGGCGCAGTTTTCCATGTCGTGCGTGGCCGTGGTGAGGTAGGCGCGGATCGGCTTCGCTTCAAACTTGCGCACCATCGTCGGGAACTCATGCCCGCCGCGAAATGCCACCCAGCTGCCGCTCGCCGCATACACACGGCTGAAAGCCTCAGGCCGGTGCCACGCCGCCGTAAAGGCCGCGATGCCGCCGCTGCTGCCGCCGGAGATGCAGCGGTCATTGCCGTCGGTGGACAGCTTCAGATCAAATTCATTCGCCACAAACGGGAGCAGCTCATCGACCAAAAAGCGCACATTCTCATCGCCCACGCCATCATACTCCAGATCACGATTCCGCCGGTCCATCGTGCCCTTCATCGGTGCAGGCAGCGTGCCCGGCTTCACAAAGACGCCAATGGTCACCGGCATCTCCTTCGTGGCGATGAGTGTCTCCATGTTCGTCTTCTCACGCGGATTGAAGCCATCCGTTTTGACATAGACACACGCAGGCTTGGAGCCATCGTACTGTGCCGGGATGAAGACCACCACATCGCGCACCGTGCCGGGGAAGACCTTGCTCTGATTGAACTGCACCTGCTTTGTCGTCCCTGGCAGAATGTCTTCTGGCTTGATCACTGGCGGCAAGTAGCTAGGCGCAGCCGCAGCCGCCTCAGCACCAGCGATGGCGCTGCCAGCCAGCGGTTTGACCTGCCATTGCAGATGCTGGTCATTCGGCGTGAGCTTCCACAGATCAATTTTGGACCCCGGCTCCTTCTTCCCGCCCTGATCGTCGATGCCCTGTGTCGGAGCATGCTTGGGAATGAGCGAGTAGGAGCCCGCCTCGTTCTTCTGGATCTGCCACTGCTGCCACGGTTTGCCGCTGTCGGTTTCCAGCACGATGTTCGTACCATTCTTCACTCCGCCTTCAGCCGCCGCCAGGGTCAAGGTGGAGCTGTAAGACGGCTTGATGGCATAGAAACCTTCGCCCTTTGGCACGATGAACCATTTTTGGTTCGGCGCACCCGCTGGGTTGCCAATGGACACCAGCGTCCCCTCCGTGGTTCCCGCGCCCACAGCCTCCAGCACCATCGCCGGAGCGCTCACCGGTGCGATGACATATGCTCCCCAGTCTTCAGCGGACAGGTGCGTGGTGAAGCCGAGGGCTGCCGCCAGAAATGAGCGGCGGAATTTTGCGAGAGACGTCATGGGAGGTGGGAAGAAAAAAGAGGGAATGAAACGCGGCGCGCGCCGCATTCATTCCCTCCAAAGCGTCAAACTGCGATTCGCTCAGTCTTTTTTCTTGTACTCCGCCAGCCCGGTCGCCACGCTCTGCGGATCTTTGATGATCGCGATGCGGCCGCCGTCGTTCGGAATCTCCATCGCCGGCATGACGATGGCACCGCCCAGGCTCTCAACCTTGGCGAGCGTGGCATCGAGATCATCGACCGTAATGTAAGGCATCCATTGCATGGGCTTGCTGCTGCCATCTGGACATTTCATGTCCGTGATGCCCCCGAGCATTTCGCCGCCTCGTCCAAAGAGGTGGTAGCCAGGCATCGGTTCGCCCTTGGACTCCCAGCCGACAAGGGCTGAGTAAAAGTTCAACGAATCTGCGGCGTTGATGGTGGTGAGTTCCGACCATCCGAGGTCGCCTTGTGTGTAGCCGTGTTGTCCCATGATGTGTGAAGTGAGAGTTGCGTTGGTTCCCGGAATGATTGCAGCCACCACCGGAGCCGGCGCGATGGAGCTGAGACAGACAATGAGCAGGCGGCGGAGCGACTGCGCAACCTGACTCTTGTGCCAGGCTTTTCACGGCGTCCAAAATGTCCCCTCAATCGCGCGGTCATCCTCCTTCGGTCCATTGTAGTAGTAAACCGTGAATACCTTGCCATCAGGCCGCACAAGACTGCGCGGATACCCCAGATCACCGTCAAATCCATCCTCACGAATCACAATCTCCGGGCCCCAGGTGACACCACCATCGCCACTGAGGGTGGCTCGCATGCCCGAGGGCTTGTGCCGAAAGCCATACGTCACCGCCACGCGCCCATCCTGCAGCTGCACCAGCGCCGGCGGATTTCCCCCAATGCCGGTCGCCGCTTTGCCGGTAAAGGTCCACGTCTTGCCGATATCGCTGCTGCGCCAGGCTTCGATGAAGCCCGACACCTTCGGATCAGATCGCCGAATCGTTGTCAAAAGCGTGCCGTCCTTGAGCCGCAACGACGAAGGCATGATCGCATACCCACCTCCCACCGGCTCCGGTCCGATGAGGGAAACAAGCTTCCAGTTCAATCCACCATCCGTGGTGCGTGCGCAAAAAACGCGCCCTTCTTTGCCGTCGTTCTGCTTCGCACAACTGCCAAACATCAGGCAGTCCTGCTTGCCAAAAACAATCAAATCTGTTCGCGTGCAGATGCGCTCGATGCCCTCCACCGCAAACGAATACGGCCCCTGCCACGACTTGCAGCGGTCCAGGCTCGTGTAAAACCACGAAGGCCCCGCATGCAGTCCGCCAAAGCGAAACATCAGCGCAAAGTCCGGTGCGGTGAAATTGATCGGCACAGTGAGCGGCGCAGGCCTCGCTTCCTTCGTCGGATCGGCAAAGGGCAGGTTCTCCTCCGCCTTCCACGTCTTGCCCCCATCCACACTGCGTGCCTGGATTTCATAGCTCGGCTTCGTTCGGTCGATGCGATGATCCGTGGTTGTTTGCTTGTACCACGTCGAAGTAAAACCCGCGACGAGTTCATCCCCCCACTGCCACAGCCCATGATTCGCCGGCCAGCCGCCGTAACGCCCCGCCTCCTTGTAAACGATGACATTCTCCTGCGTGGCAGGCTTCAATTTAGGCGCGGTGGTTTTGCCCGCTTTATCAGTGGCGATTTCGAGTTTCGCATCGGTAGCAGATGCGGATGTGGCGGTTAGAACCGCAAAGAGCAGGGAGATGCGCAGCATGTTAGTGGATGGTTTCGACTTTGATCGTGTGTTTCACCGGCACTAATTTGGCATGGGCCTCAGCGTCGAGCTTCTTCTGCTTGGCCACCATCTTCTCCTTCAGAGTGCTCAGTGCTGCGGCGAACTCGGCATCGTTTTTCGCGTCGTTGGCAAAGTTGCGGAAGTTCGTGATCATGCCTTTGATCATGGAGGTCTCGTAGGCCTGCTTCGCGTTTACGGCGATGACGAGCTGGACGAAGGCCGTGTCGAAGGGAGTTTTTTCAAACGCAGCTGCGAGGTTGATGCCGGCGGCGAGTTCTTCTTGGGTGAACTCCTTCGAGTCCGCGCCCCAGGTCACCTTGGCTTTGGGGGTGTTGAGATTTTTCACCCGCAGAGTGTAGCGGTTCAGCTCCTCGTTGAATTTGCAGAACGCCGTGATTTTGCGCATCTCCGGCTCAAGAAAGAACGGCCACTGGGTGCTTTCCACATCGGCCACGCCATTGCTGCCGCTGACCGCATGCCCGCTGCTCCCCTGGCTCGTGCCGTTCATGTCCACGGTGATTTTGCCAATTTCCCCATCCAGTCCGAGGCCTTTCAAAAACGCCGCAGCCATCAGCAGATGGCCATTGGGCCCGGGATGCACCCCATCACGTCCGCACACATCGTAGGCTTCGCCAAGCTTGGCCTTGGCTGCGGCCATCGCATTGATCATCTCGTCATGCACGTTTGCGAACGCGGTGTGAAACTCCGCGGCGAGCTTGCGGTCGATGTCTCCCAAGTGCGCAAGATTGTCGTTGTATTGATCGGCGGTTGCTCCGGCTTTGACGAAATACTTGGTGTCCACAGCACCTGGAGAACCCGCGACGATGTTCGTCACTCCGACCTTCTTGAGTCCGTTCAAGACGGCACGCATCCACTTTTCATAGTCTGCGCCGATGTTCGCCGCATAAGGCACATAATGGCCGTCGTTCATGCCGTAGCAGGTCGTCGCCACGGTTGGCTGGAAGACGCTCAGATCGTTTTCCAGGCGGTTGCTGAATGCGGCCGCTGTTTCGCCTCCCCAGCCAAATTGGAAACAGGTGATGTCCTTTCGGCCTGTGCATGCGAGCAGATAGGTTTCGATGAAGCGTGAGTAGAGTTTCTGTTCCGTGATCGAGTCGCCGATGATGGCGACTCGCGCATTCGGCGGGAGCTGAGATTCGGCAAAGGCAGGCAGCGCAAAAAGAAGGGATGCAAGAATGGTTCGGGTGTTCATGGGTCAGGGAAGGTGAGCATGGATGAACGCCAGGTATGGCGCGGAGTAATCGATCTTTATTTTATCACTTGGGCCACTGACCATCCACAATGGGTTTCAGCGTGAGCCTGGCAGGGTCAACGACGACGTGCTTCACTTTCTGGCGTTTCCACGTGTACGTGATGTGGACGAGCCCATCGCTCGTCTGAATGATCGCCGGATAGCTGAACTCCTTCTTCGGCTCATCCTCCACCACAAGCGCCGCCTCCCACACCTTTCCATCCTTGCTGACGGCAAGGTTCAGTGGGCTGCGCCCCTTGGCGGTGTGATTGTAGATCAGCAGATGGCGGCCATCCTTGAGCGTGACGGCATCCGTGCCCGAGTTCGGATTCGGCAGCTCAGTCAGCGAAATCTCACCCCATGTCCGACCAGCATCCATGGAGGCGATTTGAAAAACCTTGCCCTGCCGCGTGCGCCCCACAGCTTCAAGTTTGTCACCGCCAAGATCAAGGATGCTCGGCTGAATGGCGCTCACCGTCAGCCCGTCATGCAGCAGCTTCGTGCGCTCCCACGTTTTGCCGAGATCCCCAGTGCGCTCAAAGTAAATGGCCCACGCACTCGGCTGCTTGTCCGTCTCGTTGCTCGTGGGACAGAGGATGTCACCGTTCGGCAGTTGCACCGGCTTGTTCTTGATCGGGCCATAGATGCCCTCCGGCAGCTTCTGCGCAGCCGACCAAGTCTTGCCACCATCAGCCGAAGTCTTGAGCTCACCCCACCAGGTGCTCGGCGAAGGCCCCACTTTGTAAAACAGCATCAGCGGTGCCCCACGCGGCTGAAACAGCACGGGGTTCCACGTCGGGTGGCGAGTGCCATCAGGCAGCACTCCATTCGCAGTCTCCGCACTCTCCGTCCACTTCCCATCCACCAGCCGCGACACCCAGATGCACACATCTGGATTCCTCTCCGCCGTGCCACCAAACCATGCAGAAACCATCCCCGTGGGCGTTTCGACAATCGTCGTCGCATGAATGGACGGATAAGGCCCCGTGTCATAGATGTACTCAGATTTCAAGAGCCCGGGCTGTTCACCCTTCGCCTTTAACCACTCCCACGAGGTCAGTTCACGACTGTCATCAATCTTGTGCCACACCACCACGGACGCCTGACGAGCAGCGGCAGCGTCCCTCACATTGAGCACGAGCTTGTAATTCATCCCGGCCACGACCTGCTTTTCCCCGCTCTCAATGCTTTGCAGCTTGAGCTTGGGATCGTGAGCCTTGACGGCAAATTCGGCGGCTGCCACCGTCTCTTTGTCTGTGGGTGAAACCGGGCTGAATCCTCCCGCAATCTGCGCGGTGAGATTGCAGGTCAGCATGGCAAAGCAAAGCAGTGAAAAAGATTTCATGGTTGGGAAGGGTTAAGCAATCAGGCCAAGGTTGATGAGTCTTTCACGAATGACGGCCCGCTCCGGCTCACGGAAGCGATGAAACGGCTCCGCCATCTGATCGTCACAAATGCCCATCAATGACAGCCCACACTTGATGCCCTTGATGATGGCCGATTTGTGCCGACCCACCGTATAGATGCTGCCCGCAAGCTGCATCACCTTCGCATGCAGCTCCCGCGTGCGCTGCAAATCCTGCGCCGCCGCAGCCTGATACATCTCCACGTAAAGCTTCGGGTGCAGATTGGCCCCCCCGTTGATGCCGCCATGACCACCGAGCAGTACGGCCTCAGCCGTCAGCTCCTCGGGCCCTACCAGCACGCTCCAGCCCGCGCGCTGCTTCGCCACTTCCATCAAGCGGTGGAAATAGATCATGTCGCACGAGCTGTCCTTCACCCCGCAGATGCCCGGCATGTCCAGCGCTCGGCGCACGAGGTCAATCTCAAAGCTCACCTTCGTCAGACCCGGCATGTTGTACAAAAACATTGGCAGCGGCATCTCCGCCACAAGATCCTGGATGTACTCCTGCAGTTCCGGCGGAGCCGCAGGGAAGTAATACGGCGGTGCCGTCACCACATGCGTGGCCCCGGCCTCCGCGCTATGCCTCGCCAGATTCACGCTCTCGGTGAACGACGTATCCGTGATCCCCACCAGCACCGGCACGCGCCCCGCCGTTTGCTTGCAGGTGCGCTCGATCAGTTCACGCCGCAGCCGATAGCTCAGGCTGGGGCCTTCCCCCGTGGTGCCAAGAATGAACAAACCAGACACCCCACCACCGATCAGATGCTCGATCAGCCGCTCCAAACCCTCGTAATCAAGCAAATCGCGATCACGCAAAGGAGTGACAAGTGGCGGAATGATGCCGGAAAGAGGTTGGGACATATCCCACAAGTGACTTCCGAGGTGCCCAAATAGCAACCCGCCAGTGCGGCGAATGTTTGCCGCTGAAATGACGATTCTTGACCCTTGGCCGCAAGATTCCCTCGCTTGGAATCTTTGAACCTCTCACGCAACCATGCCCGCCACCGACCAGGCTGACTACTTTTCGACGCAAGTCGTACGCACCCGCCGCTTCTTCCTCCCCGAATGGGAGGAGCGTCAGCGCGATGCCACGACTCTTTGCCTCGTCGGCGGTGGCTGCGAATGGTGCGCCCCCGATTTCGTCGTGGACCGGCAGAAGTTCCCCTTTTTGGCCTTCGAGTTCGTCTCCAAGGGAAAGGGCAGCGTCATGCTCGCCGATCAAACGCACCCCATCGAAGCCGGCCACGCCTTTGTCTTTGACACCAGCACACCCCAGGTCATCCGCAGCTCCGCCGAAGAGCCCATGGTGAAATACTTTTTCAATTTCACCGGCGCACGCGCCACGCAGTTGATGAGCGATCTTGATCTCTCTCCCGGCAGCGTGCTGCGCGTGACGGACGCCTCCCGCGTCGTCTCCCTGCTGGAGGAAGTGATTGATCACGCCCTGCGTGGCGGTCGCTTCGGCCTGCGGGCGGCCTGTGCCACGCTGGAGCATGCCTTGCTCCTCTGCGCGGACTCACGCCAGTCCGCCGCCGCCAAAATGGACCCCGCCTACGCAACCTACCTGCGCTGCCGTGGCCATCTCCTGCGCAATTATCCCGTGCTCAGCAGCATCGAGCAGGCCGCGAAGGCCTGCTTCGTCTCCGCCGCCTACTTCACCCGCCTCTTCCAGCGCTACGACACCGAAACTCCACTGGCCTGCCTCACCCGCCTCAAGCTCTCCCAAGCCGCCATCAAACTCCGCCAGCCCGATGCCCTCGTCAAAGGCGTCGCCGCCGAGCTCGGTTACAAATCCGCCGCACATTTTTCGCGCGCCTTCAAAGCCTGGAGTGGAAGATCGCCTCGCGGTGGTTGAAATGCGTGTGGCGCATTCCATACTCCGCCTCCTTCCTCCCACCGCATGCTTTCCTTCCTCAAAATCCGCAATCTGGCTCTCGTCGAAGATGTGACATGGGAGCTGGCCGCCGGACTGATCGGCGTGACGGGTGAAACAGGCGCTGGAAAGTCGATCATCGTCGGCGCTTTAAAGCTCATCCTCGGCGAACGAGCCGACCGCACCCTCATTCGCAATGGCCAGGATGCCTGCACCGTGGAGGCCGGCTTTCACCTCAAGGACACCCACGCGATTGATGCTGTGCTCGAAGAAGCCGGCCTGGACCCCTGCCAGGAAGGCGAGCTCCTCATCAAGCGCACCATCAGCACCAGCGGTGCCAACAAGCAGTTCGTCAACTGTTCCCCAGTCACCATCCAGGTGCTGAAAAGCCTCGGCGAATTTCTCGTCGATCTTCACGGGCCGCACGATCATCAGTCGCTCAATTCAAAGGACCGGCAGCTTGAGATGCTCGACAAATTTGCCAGCAGCGAAGACCTGCTCGGCAAATACCAGGACTCATGGAAGCTCTGGCGTGCTGCGGCCACAGAACTCGATGAACTCGAAAACTCTGAGCGCGCCAGCAGCCAGCAGATCGACATGCTCAAGTTTCAGGCCAATGAAATTGCCGCCGCCAGCCTGAAGCCCGGCGAAGAAGAAGAAATCGAATCCCGCCATCGCATCGCCGCCAACGGCGCACGCCTCGCCGAGCTCTGCGGCAGCATCACCGGCCGCCTCAGCGAAGGCGATGGCAGTGTGATCGATGGCCTGCGCGAGCTCAGCCGCAGCATCCACGAACTCGAAAAAATCGACCCGGGTACGGCTGCCATGTTTGAAGGCTTCAAGTCCGCACAAATCGAACTCACCGAACTCGAAAGCAGCGTGCAGGACTACGCAGATGATCTGGAAATCGACGCCGCCGAACTCGACAAGCTCGAAAGCCGCATTCACACCATCCAGACGCTGAAGCGCAAGTATGGCCGCACCATCGCGGAGATCCTGGAGTTCCTCGCTGAAACAGAACGCAAGCTCGCCAAAATGGAGAACCGTGGCGAAGAGATCGCCAAGCTGCAAAAACTCGTTAAAGAGCGCGAGGCCGATGTGTTGAAACTCGGCAAACAGATTTCAAAAAAGCGATCCGACGCCGCTCCAAAACTCGCCAAAGAAGTCGCCTCACACCTCATCGACCTCGGTTTCAAACGCAGTGTCTTTGAAGCACAGCTCGCCGCCGTGTCTTCACCAGAGCGCAACGGCCTCGAAGAAGTCGATTTCCACTTCGCTCCCAATCCCGGCGAACCCTCGAAGCCCCTGCGTCTCACCGCCTCCAGCGGCGAAATGTCACGCGTGCTTCTCGCCGTGAAAAGCGCTTTGGCAAAGCAGGACGCCGTCCCTCTCCTCGTGTTCGATGAGATCGATGCCAACGTCGGCGGTAACATCGCCGAGGCCGTGGGCCGCAAGATGGCCGCTCTCGGCGCCACGCATCAGGTCATCGCCATCACCCACTTCCCGCAGGTGGCCTCGCTCGCAAAAAGCCACTTCGTCGTGACCAAGGAAATCACTGGCAACACCACCCGCTCCCAAATTCAAGAAGTCAGCGCTGAACAGCGTGTCGATGAACTCGCGCGCATGCTCGGCGGCAGCGCCGAGAGCGCGCGTGTGCACGCCCTCAGCTTGCTCAAAGGTGCGGCGTGAAAATCAGGCCATCAGCGGAGAGCCAAGGCTCATCCGTGGCGGGCGTCCCTTCACACGGCTGAGTGTGGCTCGCAGGGCCAGTGAGCCCAGCTGCGTCTGAGGGTTCCACCCCTTGGGGGCCTTCTTACTGGTGCTCGTCCACGGCATGCCGTCGGCGATCCATTGCTGGCGGTAATCATCGACGCTGATGCCTTTGTCATCATCAGTGACGCCAAATTGAAATCCGCAGCAGGCGCAGATTTCCATCGAGGCACCGCCGGTGCGGTTGCGTGGTGGCTCGGCGAGCTTGTCATTGCCGCAGACAGGGCAGAAATTAGGGGTGATTTTCATGGGTGGTTTTTTTGAAGATTTGCGGGGCATTTTCAGCGGGAGGAAAAGCGAAGATCAGCAGGTTTGACCACACGCCCGGGCTGTCGTTGCCAGTAGGTGGGATTGTCCGGTTTAAAAAAAGTTTTGGTTCTGCCCGCGCCGTTGTAAGCGGCAAAAGCCCGCGTACCAGGATCGAAGACGCGCAGCGTTCCGTCTGTATCGTCGAGCTTCATCGGCAGATTTTCCGCGCGTGCGCGCTGGAGGAAGAGCCAGGCCTTGGCCGCATAGTCATCCGGAGATTGGCTGGAAAAATCACCCCCATGGCGGGTGAAATGATCCTGCAGTGAATCCAGGTGCCCCCAGGTTTCGCGGGTCGGCGGCACTTGCGCAGGAGCCGTGGCAGGAGCCGCTTTTTTATCCGGTGTGATGACGTCCAGCACTCGCCGGAGGAGTGAAGGCGGCGGCGCGGCGGCGGCCGTTGCACCGCCCGCCGTGGTAAAGGTGCCCGTCGCCAGCTTGACGCGCGCGCTGCCCACACTGAAGTAGTACGTCGTGCCCGGGTTCAGCCCCTCCAGCTGGATGCTGTGCTCGCTTGTCACCGCACCTTCGGCTTTGCGGTCCAACCCTGCGGCGTTCGTGCCAAACTGCAGCCGCGTCCCGCACGCCACATCCGTACGCCATTGAATGGTGGCGGTGTTTGCCGTGGCGGTGGCTTGCGGCTGCCCGATCAGGTCCACGGCATGGCTCAGCGTGCCGTTGAGACAAGCGATGACGCAGACAAACCAATGTACCAAAGTTCTCATGTAAAAGTGCAACCAGCCGGGGGTGGTTACACTATGACAGCCTTAGGCAAAGACTGTTCAAACTGCGTACCGTCCACCGCGTTCTCCATTCATCCATCTCCACGCCGAGTCAATATGCTCCCTTGGGTCCGTATGGATGGCCTCCCAATGAAGAATTTCTTTAGCCCGTTGAGGATTGGCAATCAGCTCTGAGGGGTCGCCCGCACGGCGTGGTCCATACGTGACAGGAATCGTTTTCCCAGTCACCGCTTCGGCGGTGGAAATGATCTCCTTCACACTGAAGCCTCGCCCCGTACCCAGATTCACCGCCACCGTGTCACCACCCCGGCGCAGATAGTCCAATGCCAGCGCATGCGCGGAGGCGAGGTCGCAGACGTGGATGTAGTCGCGGATGCAGGTGCCGTCCGGCGTCGCATAGTCAGTTCCAAAGACGGTGATATTCTCTATCTCCCCTGTGGCAGCCATCAGGATACGCGGGATCAAATGCGTCTCCGGGCTGTGGTCCTCGCCGATTTCGCCGCTCGGGTGGCAGCCGCTGGCATTGAAGTAGCGCAGGAAGACAGACTTCAGTCCCCAGGCGTTGCCACAGTCACGCAGCACGCGTTCCAGCATCCATTTGCTCGCGCCATAGGGGTTCACCGGTGCCTGCGGGTGCGATTCATCAATGGGGATGCGCACCGGGTCGCCATACGTCGCGCAGGTGGAGGAAAAGATGAAGCGCTTGCAGCCATGCCGCTGCATCGTTTCCAGCAGCGTCAGCGGTGCCGCCAAATTGTTCCGGTAGTACTTCAGCGGATCAGTCACGGACTCGCCTACATACGCAAAGGCGGCGAAATGCAGCACCGCCTCCGGCTGGTGCTCGCTGAAAAGCTTTTCCATCAGCGCAGCATCGGCCATGTCTCCTTCCACAAAGGTCACGCGGTCCATGGGCAGCGCCTCACGGTGCCCAAAGACCAGATTGTCCAGCACCACCACACGTTCGTTTTGCTCCAGCAAATGACGCACGGTGTGTGATCCGATGTATCCTGCGCCGCCGGTGATGAGGAGGGTTCCTTGTGACATTCGGGAAATACAGCAGGCACCGGGCCCGCTGCCAAACGAAGTTTGCTTCAAATCCCGCTGCGGGTTGGCTTATGGGGCCGTTTTTGGCATCGGCACCTGCACCGGATGCATCAAGTAGGCGATGAGATCGCGCACCTGCTCTGGCCCAAACGCCAGCAGCAGTCCCTCCGGCATCATTGACATCGGCGAGGTCTCCTGTTTCACAATATCCGCACGATCCAGCGTCAGCGTTTCCGTCATCGTCCGCAGCGACAGTGTGCGTGCGTTTGATTCAGTCACCACGCCGCTGAGGATGCGGCCGTCCTTGTGCGTCAGCAGGCTCATGCGGAAGTCCGCACTCACCACCCCGCTCGGATCAGCGATGTTTTCCAGCAGGTAGTCCAGATTGGCACGCCCCGAGCCCGTCAGATCCGGCCCGATCTTCCCCCCCTGCCCGTACATCGTGTGGCAGGCGCCGCACACCGCCGTGAAGAGCATGCGCCCCTGGCTGAGGTTCGCCTTCGCCAGCGTGGCGGGAGTGAGCTGCTTTTTCATTTTTTCGATCAGTTCCTTTTTATCAGCCGCCGACTCACGCAGCTCACCCCAGACTTCGACCAGTTGCTTGGACAGCGCCGCATCCTTGAAGGAATTGATCTGGCGGGCGTGGAACGCGCTCAGGTCAGCCCGTGGGATCTTGTGGGCCGCCATGTCCTTGAGCAGCGCCCTGGCAAAACTCGGGCGCGACACCAGCGTGTCGATCACTGTCGGTCGTTCTGCAGGGCCAAATTTGCGATAGCTGCCCGCCAGCTTCTGCCCGATCTCAGGATCATCAAACAGCGCCAGCCCCCGCACCGCGACGATGTTCAATCCGCGCACTTCAAGCAGCTGCATGCAGATCGCACGCAGGTCATCCGGCCGGTTGTCGATCAGGGTCTTCAGCGCCGCCTCACGTGCCGAGAGATCCGCCTTCTCATCCAGCGCCATCTTCTTCACATCATCCAGCGCCCGCCCGTCACCAAAGAGGATGCTCAATTCTTGAATGTACGTAGTTCGGGCTTTAGCCCGCTCCGGATCACTCTCAGCACGGGCAGATGCCAGGGACACAAACCCATCCCAAGCCTCAGGCTTGGCCGCCTTTCGGATGCCCTTGAAAGCATCCGCCATTCCTCCGAGAATATCCTCAGCCTGCCCGGCCTTCGCCTGCGCCAGCAGCGCATTCAGCGCCTCCGTTTGCGTGGCCAAGCTCCGCGCCATCCACCGCAAAGTTTTCGGCCAGGTGCAGTCTTTCGCCAGGGCGACGAGCGCCTTCGGGTCATCCTTCGCCAGCGGGTTGATGCCATACCACACCAGGTAAGGCAGAAACGGATCATTCGCGTCTTCAGCATGAGCAAGCAGCGCCGCAGCAAGTTCAGCCCGCTTGCCCACCGGCAGCCGCTGCAGCGTGGAGGCCAGCGTCAGGCGCACAAACGACGACTTGTCCTCCTTCGCGAGTTTCACCGCATCAAAGCCCAGCTCCGGATAAACATAATGCGCCATCGGCCCCGTGATCGCATCCAGCGGCGAGAACTGCGTCAGCTCACGAATCGCCAGCGCACGCCCATGCTCATCCGCAGAGTCCAGATCAGCCTTCGGCCACGCCTTGCGCCACGCAAAAGGCACCTCCGGCTTATTCACCTCGCCATAGCTGATTCGAAAAATCCGCCCGCTCGTCCGATGCACGCCGGTTGAGTCGTGGCATTCGCCCGTATCGCTCCAGTCCAAAATAAAACCGCTGCCATCCGGCCCGGTGCTGATCTCGATGCCACGAAACCATGGGTCATCACTGAGGAAAACATCCGGCTCATGCTTGCCCACGTAGCCGCTGCCATTCCGCTCCAGCCGTTCCACATTCGCACGGCGGCCATGCATGTTCAGGGTGAAGAGCTTGTTGCGATATTCCGCCGGCCACTGCTCGGCCTGGTAAATCATCATGCCGATGTGCGCGTGACCACCGCCCAGGCTGTTCGCCTTGCCATCGCGGGACGCCGTCCAGCTTCCACTGCGGTCGTAGTGGTAATGATCGGCGATGGTGTCCAGCTTTTCATAGATGAAAGGATTGTCCTTGCTGGAGTCCATGAGGTGCGCGCCATGCATCAGATGCCACAGATGCCCCGTCACGGTGTTGATGAAAAACATCTCCCCATTCGCATCCCAGTCATGCCCCCAGGGGTTCGTCGTGCCATGCGTCAGCACTTCCACGATCTTCTTCTCGGGGTGATAGCGCCAGATCCCGCCCTTCATCGGGACGCGCTGCGCCTCCGGCGTCCCCGGCACACCCAGATTCCCAGGGCATGAGTGCCCGCAGCGTCCATACAGCCAGCCATCCGGGCCAAAGCGCAGCCCATTGGCAAAGTTGTGGTAGTTGTCCTTCGCCACCGTTAAGCCATCAATCACCACCTCCGGCTCACCATCGGGAATGTCATCATGGTTGCGGTCCGGGATGAACAACACCTGGGGCGGGCACATCAGCCACACCCCATCACGTCCGACTTCGACGCTCGTGAGCATCTGCACATCCTCCGTGAAAACCTTGCGCGTCTCCGCCACACCATCCCAGTCCTTGTCTTCGAGGATGATCACCCGGTCCTTCAGTCCCAGGTCAAACCGCTTCGCCCGCTCCGCATAAGTGTAGTTTTCCGCCACCCACATCCGCCCACGCGCATCCCACGACAGGCCGATCGGGTTCTGCACCTCCGGCTCCGCAGCAAACAGCGTCGCCTTGAACCCCTCCGGCAGCTTCAGCGCCTTCAGCGCATCCTGTGGCGGGGTCGGCACCGGATTGCCGGGATCGCTGTTGTACAGCGCGGGAAAATCGGCGGCGAGTGCGCTGCTCGTTAGCAGAAGGGCGATGGCGAAAGATTTCATGGGAAAAATGGGGAGTAAAGTAAACGAAATTTCTGACGCGATCATCCACGAATCAGCCATAGAGCCGCAAAGGCGGTGAGCCAGAACAGGACGTCTTCAAACAATTTCTGCGGCAGTCGTTTGAGAATCCACCAGCCGAGCAAAACGCCAAGAATCACGCAAGGCATCAAGGTCAGATTCGTCATGAGCGACTTTGGATTGATGATGCCCAGATCCGTGCTGAACGGCACCTTGAAGAGATTGATGAACAGGAAGAAGCGGCTGAACACACCCAGATGCTCCTTCTTCTCCAAGTGCTGTGCCAGGAGATAGACCGTCATTACCGGCCCCGCCGCATTGGCCAGCATGGTCACCACCCCGGCCAGGAAGCCCATCGACCACGCGAAGACCTTGTGCTCTGTCAGCGCGATGAAATCCTGCCGCCGCTTGTTCAGCACCCAGTTAAAAACCAGCAGCACGATGATAATCCAGCCGATCACCACGCGCGCCATTGAGTTGTCGAATCTGCTCATTAGGAGCCATCCCACCACCACCCCCGCAATCGCCGGCGGCACCATCGGCACGATCCGCCTCCAGCTCCCGCCCTTGCGGTTGATGAGGTACCCCATGAAATCCGCCGCGATCAGCATTGGCAAAATCACGCCCACGGACTGCTTCGCGCCAAAGATCTGCGCCATCAAAACCACATTCAACGTCGAGGTCCCCGCCAGCCCCGCCTTCGACATCCCGATGCACATCGCCCCCAGCGCCGCGAGCACAAGCAGCCACACATCAGCGGGCAGGAGCGTGTGTTCGGTGAGCCAGGGCATGGGGCAGGACGAATGCCGCATGCCGAATGACGAACAAGCGCGGATTCGCCGCATCAGCACTTTTATCAACTCTCACATCTCATTGCTGAACCATGCCATCACAGCGCCATCAGCGGCGCAGGCACCAGAAACGCATGCTGCTCCAGCAAACTCCACGCCCCATTCCAGGAAAGATACGGCGTGAAATACACAAAGACCGTGTAAGCCAGCGCCACTGGCACAATGCCCAGTCTGGCCACCCAGCGCGGAAACCAATGCCGTGGCTGCTCACGCCGTGTGGCCCGGCTCATGGCCCAGCCCGTGAGCACGCGCGCCGGAAAGATGAAGATCACAAACAGCAGGCTCGGCAACCACGCCAGTTCACGCGGCGTCAGCTCAATCTTCAGCAGATACAGCGGCACTGCGAACAGCAGCGTGATCAGCAGTGCAAACCAGAACGCCAGCGGCGCGCGCAGAAACAGACGCCGTACCTCACGCAGCTCAAACAGCGCGCTGAAACGGTCCGTCTGCGCAAAATGCGCCTGCAAAAACGGCAGATGAATCGCCACCAGCAGCAGCAGCAAGCCACCCAGCAGAGAAAGCAGCACCGAACCACCGACCGGCAGGCGCGTGGCAGCGAGCAGGATGCCCACCGGCACGATCAGCCACGCCAGCGCCCCAACAAACCCGCGCAGGCCCAGCCAAAAATAAAACGGCAGACGCAGCTCGACAACATAATCAGTGATCCTGCGCTGGAGCTGACCAAACTTCTGCGGTGCGCGCAGCCAGCGCATGAAGCGCAGCGGCTGCGGCCACAGGAAATGCCGCAGCTTTCCCCCGCGCACGCAGGCCCACACAATGTGTACAAGGGTGATGACAATGACGACGATCAGCCCCGCATGCCCCGCTTTGGCCATCCCGCTGCCGGGAGAAATGAGCTCCGCATCCTTCCACATCGTGGACAGCAGCCGCGCCGGCCACACCACCAGCCAGGTCCCGGCGGCGATGCTGCCAAGAACGGCGGCCTTGCGCACGCCAATGAACCCATCGCGAAACCGCCCCGTGCGCGCAACCGTGCCGCTCACATTCAGCAAGTACCCCAGGCTGAGAAAATTCAGCACCGGAATAACCGAGCAAGCCGCCAGCAGCAGCAGCAGCGCGCCCAGCCCAAAAAGCCAGTCCAACCCCGAGGCCACCTTGCTCAAGAAGCTCCGCCGCTCCACCAAACATTCTGTGGCCCCCACGCACTCATCCAACGAGGGAACGTATTGTAGTCCCGCCTTGAGGCGGTCTGGTCCGCAAGGCACCGCCAACTCTGCTGCCTCCGCCTCAGCAGGCAGGGAGGGGGGCAGCAGAGTGGGCAGCGGCGGAGGTTCAGACATGCAGAAGGCCTATGAAAGTCGGCTGCTCGGGGATTGTTGCAAAATTCTTGAGGAAACCGATGCTGCTCCCGCGTGTTAAAGACAGGCTCGAACGCAGCATCCCGTCATGAACTCCGCCCCATCCACCCCAAGCTGGCTGCTCTGGCTGCGCAATGCTTTGATCCTTGGCGCGCTGGTGGCAGGAGCCTTTTGGGGCGTGGCTGAGCTGCTGGCTCCCCCCGTAGCCGAGGCAAAAAGTGACGCCGCGCTGGCACCGGCCCAGTGGGAGGACATTCAGCGCGCAGCCCAGATGGTGGATGCGGACTTCGCCACGGCGTGGGCAAAGCAGCAGGTGCAACCCGTGGCGAAAGCGGACGACCTCACCCTGGTGCGCCGTCTCTCCCTGGCGCTGACCGGCAGCATTCCGTCCCTGCAGGAGCTTCGCATCCTGGAGTCGCTCAAAACGGCGAATGTACCGCAGTGGTGGCTGGCCCACTTGCTGGCCGACCGCCGCACCAGCGACTACCTGGCGGAGCGCCTGGCCCGCGTGTACGTGGGCATCGAGAACGGCCCCTTCCTCATGTATCGCCGCCGGCGGCTGGTGGACTGCCTGAGCGATGCGCTCCAGCAAAACCGCCCCTACGACCAGATCGCACGCTCCTTGATCGACTCCAACGGCGTCTGGACAACGAATCCGGAAGTGAACTTCGTCACGGTGACAAGAGAAGACAACAAAGGCCCCGACGAGATCAAACTGGCCGCCAAAGTGAGCCGCGCCTTTCTCGGCGTGCGCATCGACTGCGTGCAGTGCCATGACGGCAAACTCGGCAGCACCTGGAAGCAGACGGACTTCCATCAGCTCGCCGCCTTCTTCGGTCAGGCGGACTTTAACTTGAACGGCCTGCGCGATGACCCGAAGCAAAGCTACAAAGTCCGCTACCTCGGCAAGATGGAGGAAGAAAAAGTTCCTGCCTTGGTCCCCTGGAAACCAGAGCTGCTGCCTGCCCAAGGCAACCCGCGCACCAAGCTGGCGGCTTGGGTGACCGCAAAGGAGAACAAAGCTTTTGCGCGCGCCATGGTGAATCGCATGTGGGCTCTGCTGTTCAATCGCGCCCTGATCGCGCCCGTGGATGACATCCCGCTCGAAGGTCCCTTTCCCGCCGGCATGGAGCTGCTGGCGGATGATTTTCTCTCACATGGTTACGATGTGCAGCGCCTGATCTGGGTGATCACCAGCACGCAAGCCTTTCAGATGTCCAGTCAGTCCAGCGACCCAGCCCATCCGGTGACCACGGTAGCGGAAAACGTCTGGGCTGCCTTTCCCGTGACACGCCTGCGCCCGGAGCAGATGGCAGGCAGCGTCATCCAGGCGGCCTCCCTGAGTACCATCGATGCCGAGACGCATGTGATCTTCCGCATCAAGCGCGGCATCGACGTGACCAACTTCGTGAAGCGCTACGGGGACTCCGGCGAAGACAACTTCGACGACGCCGGCGGCACCATCCCCCAGCGCCTGCTGCTCATGAATGGCAACATGATCACCACCAACACCAGCGGCAATCCGCTCATCAATGCCAGCACCCGCATCGGCATGCTCGCCCCCGACAATGCCACCGCCGTGGAGGTCGCCTACCTTTCCATTTTTACCCGACGCCCCACGCCTGCGGAAGCCACGCACTTCACCGGCCTGCTGGCCGACGCCAAAAGCATCAGCTCACGCAGCAACGCCATGTCCGACCTCTACTGGACCCTGATGAATGCCACCGAGTTTTCCTGGAACCATTAATGCCATGAACACCTCTCCCTGCCACAGCCCCTGCCACAGCCCCTGTCACCTCACCCGCCGCTTCCTCCTCCGTGGCACAGGTGCCGCAGGCATCTCCTGGCTCACCCCCTTGGCCGATCTCCTCGCCGTCGAAGCGGAAAAAGGCAAACCCGCCCGCTCCGTCATCCTCCTCTGGCTCGGCGGAGCCGCGAGCCAGCTCGACACCTTCGATCCCCACCCCGAAACGAAAGTGGGCGGTGGCGTCAAAACGATCCCCACCGCCATCAAAGGCGTGAACTTCGCCGTCGGTCTCGAACAAACCGCCAGCGTCATGCAGGACGTGTCCTTGATTCGCTCCATGGTCAGCAAGGAGGGCGACCACGAGCGCGCCTTCTACAACATCAAGACCGGCTACCGCCCCGATCCCACGCTCATTCATCCCAGCATCGGTGCCATCGTCTGCCATGAGCTGCCTGAGGCAAAGATCGAGATTCCCACGCACGTCTCCATCCTGCCCAATCAATGGCCCGCACGCGGCGGTTTCTTGGGAGCGCAGTACGATGCCTTTCAAATGTATGATCCGAAGTCTCCCGTGCCGGATGTCAAAGCCCGCGTGGAGGACAAGCGCCTGGACCGCCGCATGGAAGGACTGGCCGTGGTGGAGCAGGCCTTCGCCCGGGGACGCGAGCCGGATTTGGATCAAACCAAAACTCTGCACCAGATCTCCATGCAGCGGGCGCGGAACATGATGTCCTCCGCCCAGTTGAAGGCCTTCAATGTCAGCGATGCTCCGGCGCAAGAACTCAACGCCTATGGCGACACCCCCTTTGGCCGCGGCTGCTTTGCCGCCGTGCGCTTGATCCAGGCCGGAGTGCGCTGCGTGGAGGTCACCCTCACCGGCTGGGACACCCACGCCAACAACCTAGAAGGCCAGGCCACGCAAGTAAAGATCCTCGATGCCGCCTACGCCTCCTTGATTCGCGATCTCAAAAAACTCGGTCTGCTGGAAAGCACCATCGTCGTCTGCGGCGGCGAATTTGGCCGCACTCCCAAGATCAACAACGTCGGCGGCCGCGACCACTGGCCGCATGGCTTCAGCATGCTCGTCGCTGGCGGCGGTTTCGCCGGTGGCCGTGTTCTCGGTGCCACCGATCCCCAGGGTGAAAAGAAAGAACCCGAGAAACCCATCCTCGTCGAAGACCTCCACGCCACGGTGCAAGACCTGCTGGGCATCGACTACAGCCGCGAAGTCATGACCCCCGTCGGCCGCCCCATGGCCCTCAGCAAAGGCGAACCCGTGAAGGAGCTACAGGCCCATGCATAATCATCGCCCGATGTTCTCAAACGGACTGGCCTTCACGGTAGGATTGAGCGTCATGATGTAGGCCACAACGTCCCGCAGCATCTGGTCGTCTTCGATGAAAAAATTAGTGACCTGCACCATCTTCGCGCCGTTCACATCGTTCTTCATGGCACCGCGCTTGCCTGACTTAAATTTCTTGAGCTGCTCCTCCAGATACCAGCTCTGCCGTCCAATCAGCGGCGGGCTCCCAAACGTCATTTCGCCACTGCCATTATAGCGGTGGCATTCCATGCAGCGCTCTTGAAACAGGCGCATCCCATCCTGAACATTCGCATTCGCGATCTCCCGGTCTTTCCCCACCGGCACCTGCATGGGAATCTGTTCCACATAGGCCACCACCGCCCTGATCTGCTCCGGCTCCAGCGCCTTCGCAATCGCCGCCATCATGAATGACTGGGGATCTGCCGCGTCATGGCCACGGCGGCCCTCACGCAGATTGGCAAACTGCGTGTTTACATACCATGCGGGCATCCCGGCAATGGCGGGCGCTTTGATCTCGACCTTGCCTTCACCCGAGGTGCCATGGCATTGAGCGCAAACCGTCTGGAAGAGCATTGGGCCGTCCGGAGATGCCACTACGCCACCGATGCCGCAAAGCATGAGCATGGAGAGGAGGCAGTGGGTTTTCATGGATCAAAAAACGCCATGGATCGTACGCGGGTTGCAGCCATGCCGCAAGGAACCTGCAGCGGGCTCTTCTTTGACAAAATCGGCACACTGCGGGACAAATTGGGTGCGTGCTTGCGCCCGCATGCTGCCTGTGCCTTTCTGCCGCATGGCCTCACTTCCCACGAACGTTGTCGAACTCACCCAGGCTCTCGTGCGCATCCTTTCAGTGAATCCGGACGGTGACCCCGGCACGGACGGCATCGGCGAAGAGCAATGCGCCCGCTTCGTGGCGAGCTTCCTGCAAGCTTCAGGTGCTGAGGTGACCCTGGAGGAAGTGGAGCCGGGCAGGCCGAACGTGATCGGTCGCTTTTCCACGAATCCGAGCGCTGATGGCAAACCCAAGCCTCGCATTCTCTTCGCACCGCATACCGACACCGTCAGCGTAGGCGGCATGACCATCGAGCCCTTCGGCGGAGAGCTCCGCGACGGCAAAGTCTGGGGCAGGGGATCATCCGACACCAAAGGCCCCATGGCATCCATGCTCTGGGCCCTGCATGAGATGCGCGGTGAAATCGCCTCATTGCCAGTCGAGGTGCATTTTGTCGGCTTCATGTCCGAAGAAAGCGCGCAGCTTGGGTCACAGTATTTTGCAAAGCATCATGGGCGTTACGATCTCGCCATCATCGGTGAGCCGACGAGTCTGAAGACCGTGTTCCGTCACAAAGGCTGCCTGTGGGCGGATGTCCACACCAGCGGTGTCGCGGTGCATGGGGCCACGCCTGAACTGGGAGTGAACGCGATTGTGGAAATGGCGAAGCTGGTCACTGCGCTGGATACGGAGTTCCGCAAGCTGTTGGCCGAAACGAGTAGCGAGGACGAATGGCTCGGCGTCAGCACCATCAATCTCGGCATGATCCAGGGCGGCACGCGCAGCAACATCGTTGCGGATTCATGCAAACTGCGCGTGGACATTCGCACCACACCGGGATTGCAGAAAGCCGGCGGTGCTCTGTCGTTGCTGACGGAATTCGTGAAGAGCATCGACCCAACCGCCCGCGTCACCGTTGCCACTGAAGCGTTTCATCTCGACACAGATCCTTCAAACTTCTTTGTGCAGAAATTACTCGCGGCAGGCTCCGAACTGACCGGTGCCCCTTGGTTCTGCGATGCCGCCTTCCTTTCCGCTGCAGGCACCCCTGCCATTGCCATCGGCCCGGGTTCGATTGCGCAGGCGCATACGAAGGATGAGTTTATTGCCGTGAGCGATCTGGAGGCGGGGGTGGTTTTCTTCCGCCGCTTCCTGGCGGGCTTGAAGTGATCACGGAATGCCCACCCGGTAGAAGCGGCGGGTTTTCTTGACTGCATTCAAGTCCGTCCACGTGGAGGACACGCCTGCAGCCGTGAAAATTTCGGGCGTCCAAGTCTGCAGGTCGTCGCTGTATTCGATGAGGTAGTCGTTGCCTGAGACGGACGGGAACTGCAGCGTGGTGCTTGTGGTGCGGGAGAGAACCGTTTGCGGATAGCTGCGGGCATCGGCATCGCTGGTGCCGAACCAGTTTTCGAGGTCGGAATGCACGCCGTCACCATCGTTGTCGTAGTAAATGCCGAATTGATCGACCAGGCCGGAGTCGAGGCCGGAGGCGGTGAACTCGTCTTTGATGTAGGCCCATTTCAGAGTGTGCGTCCCGGCGGGAATCAGATAGCCCTGGCGGGTCCAGCCGACCTCGCCGCTGATGGCCTTCTTCTCAATGTCGTCGATGTAGAAGCGCATGAAATCGTAGTCGGGCTCGGACGAGACGCCCCAGTAGAAGATGACTTTGCAAGGGCCTGTGACCTGGGTGGTCATCACACTTTGCTGGAGATCGGTGATGGCACCGCTGCGGGCTGCGTCACTGCCGTCATGGGCGTAGAGCCACTGCGGCACCCATTTCAAATCGCCCGAACTCGCCATGCTTTGCGTCGGCGCATCCAAAGCTTCTGCGAGACCCTGCTCCACGGTGCCGATCTGGAGGGTGATGGTCTTCGTAGTTGTGCCAAAGGAATTCGTGACGTGAACCGTGATCTGGTAGGTTCCAGGTGAGGTGACGCTGCCGTAGAGCAGACCCGTCGTGGCATCCAGCGTAAGCCCACCGGGCAGTCCCTCGGCGGTGTAAGTCGCAGGTGCATTGGAGGCCATGAGGGTCTGCCGAAAGTACACGCCCTCGTAGGCGACCACGGTGTCGGTGGTGATGACCGGCGTCATGGTGGTCGGTGTGATGACGACTTGATCAATCCAGCCCGTGTCCTGCCCTTTGGCCGTCGCTTGATCTTTGATGTAGTAGATGTCGATGTTATGAGGACCGGGCCCGACATCGGTCGTGGACGCTTTCCAGTCGGTTTCTCCTGTGATGTAATCGCGCACGTAGCCGTCCACGGTGAGAACAAGGTAGTCGTAGTTCTTTTCGGAGGAAACTTTCCATTGGAAGTCCAGCCGCGCCGGGCCGTTCACGGTGAACTCCATGCCGGAATACTCCTCGTCATTGATCGCAGCGGTCTGCACCGCATCCACACCGTCATGAGTGGTGACGGTCTGGCTGAAGGGATCGCCATAGCCAAACGGCACAATCTTGAGGCTGGTCGGTTGATCCACGGCATCTGACAACGCGGGCGTGGCCGCTAGAATGTAAAAATAGGCGAAGTCGGAGGTGGTCCCGGTGGCATTCGTCGCGCTTTGCCAGCCCTCAAACAAGCCGGTGACCTGCGGTGTGCCCGTGATCAGTCCGCTCGTTGGATTGAGCGAGAGGCCTGCGGGCAGCGTGCCGGTGTCATAAATTCCCGCGTCAAAGCTGGTGGTGAAATTGGAGGCGGTCATCTGCTGGTTGATCGCCCAGCCTTCGCGGCCTGTAACGATCCAGTTGGAGGTGATGACCGGCAGCGGCAGCGCGCTGTCCGTCGGCGTGCCGTAGAAGGTCACGGTGGCGTCATCCAGCGTGCCGACGTCACCCACCACCTGGTCGATGACCTGCAGCTTCCAGTCGCCCACGGAGCGTTCGCCCCAGCAATGCGTGGTCATGAAGGTCCAGTCGAGATCGGCCCCGTTGTCGTTGGAGCGCGAGCGGGCCAGACGCACCGAGATACCGCTGGGGGAAATCAGGCGCCACTCCAGGTTGCCGCGATTCGCGTGCGTGGCTTTGACGTGCACGGTGACGTGCTCCAGCCGCAGATTGTCAGCGATCGGCACGGTGAAGGTTTTGGAGACGCCGTGGGCGTTGTAGTCCGGGACGGAAAGGTTCAGCGCCGTGGCCGCATAGGCGTGGGACTGGCGCGCGGCGACGTTGGTCCAGGTGGAGGCCAGAGTGGTGGCCTGCTGCGCGTTCACCAGACCTGCCCCGTATTTGATGTTGAAGTGAAACCCGGCCCCGTTGGTGATCCAGTCGCCGTCGAATGAATCATTCTGCGTGGCGCTCCGCACGAGAATTTCCCGCACGTCGCGCGCGGTGAGGTTCGGATTCGCCTGCAGCATGAGCGCCACCACACCCGCAACCGCCGGTGTGGCCGAGGACGTGCCGCCAAAGGTGTTCGTGTAGTTGGTGTCGGCGAAGTCCGGGTATTCGACCGTGCCGCCGTCTTCATTGTAGCCCACCGAACCCGTGCGATCCGTGGTGGTGATGCCCTCCTTGCCGCCATTGGATGGGGCACAGACCAAGATGTTGGCCCCCGGCTCGCTGTAATAGGCGGACCTGCCTTTGTCGTTCATGGCGGAAATGGCGATGGCGTGGATCGAATTGGCCCAGCCGTCATAGTTCGAATCATCCCCGCTGCCGTTGCCATTGCCTGCCGCCCAGAGGAACACGGTTCCTTTGCCGCTGCGGCCCGTCGTCGCCGCATCTGCCAAGGCTTGCGCGCTTAGGACGTCCGGACCGCCGGAGCCGTACGCGCCGTCATACGGTCCCCAGCTGTTGCTCTTCACCGCGATGAGATCCTGTAAATAGGCGAAGGCGTCCGCCTCCTGCTGGTCGGTGGTGGGTGCGGCGATCAGACGCAGGCCCACCAGCGTAGCCTCGGGTGCCACGCCTGAGCCGCCGATGCCGTTGTTGCCGCGTGCTGCCGCCACGCCCGCGCAGGACGTGCCGTGGAAATTCGTCGCCCCGGGCGAGGGGTCGTTGTCATTGTCGTTGAAGTCGAAGCTGTGGGCGAGATCCACATTCGGTGCGAGGTCTGGATGTCCGACCTCCAGGCCATCATCCACAATGGCGATGCGCACGCCCGTGCCCTTGTAGCTGTCCCAAACGCTCGTCACATTTACATCCGAGCCTGCCGTGGCACCGTTTTGGCCGGTGTTGCTCAAATGCCACTGGTAGCCTGGATTCGCGGCATTGTAGGAGAAGTAGGGGTCATTGGGCGCAAAGCGATGAAACAGTTGGTGCGAGAGCATCGGCGCGGCCGAGCGCACTCCGGGTGCCTTGAGCAGGCTTGCGGCCCCTGCGATGGCGGCGTCCGCATTCCCGGCGAATTCAACCACAGCGTATTTGCCCCTTGCCGATGTCTGCGTGACCCCAGCCACCTGCGCCAGCGAGGCCGCCTGCGTGCCGGGGGCCAGCTCGACCAGCACCCGTTTCGTCAGCCAGCGCCGCGTGCCATCGTTTTGAGGCGCACCCTTCTCATACATCACCCATTCGCCCTTCGGGCCGGTCTCCGTTGTAGCGCGCTCAAACTGCTTTTTTCCAATCACAACCTGGCCGCGCAGCAGGCTGCCTGCAGCAAGCAGAAGGAAGGGGATGAGAAAGCGCATCTGAAGGGAGACAAACGAGACGGGACGATGCTCAGATTTGCTCTGCAAGGCCAGAAATATCGCGTTTTAAAAAGGCACAAAAAAGCGCCCTCATTGCTGAAGGCGCTTTGTGACTTGGGTGTTGCCGTCCGTTATGGCAGAGCCGTCTCGCCCATGAGGAAGCGGTCACACTCGCGGGCGGCGCCACGGCCTTCATTGAAGGCCCAGACGACGAGAGACTGGCCACGGCGGCAGTCACCGGCGGCAAAGACGCCCGGGATGCTGGTGGTGTATTTCTCGTGCTCGGCTTTCACGTTGGTGCGGGCGTCGCGTTCAATCTTGAGCGCATCGAGCAGCGGCTGCTCTGGCCCGAGGAAACCCATGGCCAGCAGGACGAGGTGAGCAGGGAGGACTTTTTCAGTGCCTGCGATCTTCTGCGGGCCGAAGTTGCCCTTGTCGTCCTTCTTCCACTCGACATCGACGACGTGGACGGCTTTGACGTTGCCATCGGCATCACCTTCGAAGTGGGTGGCGGTGGTGAGATAGACGCGGGGATCGTCGCCGAACTTGGCGGCGGCTTCTTCCTGGCCGTAGTCCATCTTGTAGGTCTTGGGCCATTCGGGCCATGGATTGTTCGCAGCGCGGGTGAGCGGCGGCTTGGCCATGATTTCAAGCTGGGTGACCGTGGTGCAGCCGTGGCGCACGCTGGTGCCGACGCAGTCGGTGCCGGTGTCACCACCACCGATGATGACGACGTCCTTGCCGTCAGCGGTGATGTATTTGCCGGAGGGGTCGAGCACGGCCTTCGTATTCGCCGTGAGGAAGTCCATGGCGAAATGGATGCCCTTCAATTCGCGGCCGGGAATCGGCAGATCGCGTGGTTTGGTGGCACCCGTGCAGATGACGACGGCGTCGAAATCCTTGAGGAGCTGCTCAGCGGTGATGTCGGTGCCGACGGTGACGTTGCACTTGAAGATGACGCCGCTGTCTTCCAGCAGTTTCACACGGCGGAGGACGACCTCGTTCTTGTCGAGCTTCATGTTGGGGATGCCATACATGAGCAGGCCGCCGGGGCGGTCGGCACGTTCAAAAACAGTGACAGTGTGGCCAGCCTTGTTGAGCTGGGCGGCGGCGCTGAGTCCGGCAGGGCCGGAGCCGATGATGGCGATTTTTTTACCGGTGCGCTGGTCCGGCAGGTCGGGTTTTACCCAGCCTTCTTCCCAGCCTTTGTCGATGATGCTGACCTCGATGTTCTTGATCGTCACCGGCGGTTCATTGATGCCGAGCACACAGGAGCCTTCGCAAGGAGCGGGGCAGACGCGGCCGGTGAATTCCGGGAAGTTGTTTGTCTTGTGCAGACGGTCGAGCGCCTCTTTCCACAGGCCGCGGAAGACGAGGTCATTCCATTCTGGGATGATGTTGTTGATCGGGCAGCCGCTGGCCATGCCGCTGATCATGGTGCCGCTGTGGCAGAACGGAATGCCGCAGTCCATGCAGCGGGCCCCCTGATCTTTCAGGCGGTCCTCGGGCAGGTGCAGGTGGAATTCCTTCCAATCTTTGACGCGCTCAAGCGGGTCGCGGTCAGCGGGGATTTCGCGTTCGAATTCGATGAAGCCGGTTGGTTTTCCCATGGTCTCTTGTCTGTGAAAAGGTGATGTCTGTTGGTTACTGGCGCGTGATCTCGATGCTAGCTGCCGCCGATTCGGGCGACGTCGCGGGCGTTGGCTTCAAAGGCGGCGTTGAGGGCGTCGTCGCCGGTGAGGCCGTCGTCGGTGGCTTTCTTGATGGCCTGGAGCACACGCTTGTAGTCCTTGGGCATCACTTTGACGAACTTCGGCACCATCTGCTCCCATAGGGCGAGAACCTTGAAGGCTTTCTGGCTCTTGGTGAGGTCTGCGTGCTTTTTGATGAGTTCGTAGAGGCTGTCGATCTCGGCTTTGTCTTCGAGTTTTTCGAGGCCGGCCATCTGCGTGTTGCAGCGCGTGGCGGCATCTCCCGCCTCATCCAGAATGTAGGCCTCGCCACCGCTCATGCCTGCGGCGAAGTTGCGTCCTGTGAGGCCGAGCACGACCACACGGCCGCCCGTCATGTATTCGCAGCCGTGGTCGCCCACACCTTCGACGACGGTATCGACGCCGGAGTTGCGCACCGCAAAACGTTCGCCCGCCATGCCACGCAGGAAGAGTTCGCCGCTCGTCGCGCCATAGAGCGCGGTGTTGCCGGCGATGATGTTCTCATCGGCAGCGAAGTCAGAGCCTTCCGGCGGATAGATGATGATCCGGCCGCCGCTGAGGCCCTTGCCGATGTAGTCATTGCCGTCGCCTTCGAGTTCGAGGGTGATGCCCTTTGGAATGAAGGCACCGAAGCTTTGACCGGCGGTGCCATTCATCTTGAGATGGATGGTGCCGTCCGGCAGGCCGTGCCAGTGGCGCTTGGTGACTTCGTTGCCGAGGATGGTGCCGATGGTGCGGTTGACGTTGCGGATGGCGACTGTGGCGTGGACTTTTTCACCCTTCTCGATGGCCGGTTTGCACAAGTCCAGCAGCGTGGTGATGTCGAGCGAGCGGTCGATGCCGTGATCCTGCACCTCGGTGCAGAAGCGGCCGACTTCAGGGCCGACGTCCGGCTTGTAAAGCAAATTGGAGAGGTCGATGCCGCGTGCTTTCCAGTGATCCACGGCAGCGCGGGGCTCCAGCACTTCCGTGCGGCCCACCATTTCCTGCAGGGTGCGGAAACCAAGCTGTGCCATGAGTTCGCGCACTTCCATGGCGATGAACTTCATGAAATTAGCCGCGTGATCGGGATCGCCGCTGAATTTGGCGCGCAGTTGCGGATCCTGGGTGGCGACACCGACGGGGCAGGTATTGAGATGGCAGACGCGCATCATGATGCAGCCCAGCGAGACGAGTGGCGCGGTGGCGAAACCGAACTCCTCAGCGCCCAGCAGAGCGGCGACGATGACGTCACGGCCGGTCTTCATCTGACCGTCCGCTTCGACGACGATGCGGCTGCGCAGGTTGTTCAGCACGAGAGTCTGATGCGTCTCGGCAAGGCCGAGTTCCCAAGGCAGGCCGGCATGTTTCACGGAGGTCTGCGGGGAGGCTCCGGTGCCACCGTCGAAACCCGAGATGAGCACGACGTCGGAGTGCGCCTTGGCCACACCGGCAGCGATGGTGCCGACGCCGACTTCAGAAACGAGCTTCACGCTGATGCGTGCAGCGCGGTTCGCATTCTTCAAGTCGTGGATGAGCTGGGCTAGATCCTCAATGGAGTAAATGTCATGATGCGGCGGAGGCGAGATGAGGCCGACGCCCGTCGTGGAGCCGCGCACCTTGGCGATCCAAGGATACACCTTCGTTCCAGGAAGCTGACCACCTTCACCGGGCTTGGCGCCCTGGGCCATCTTGATCTGGATTTCCCTGGCTTGGGAAAGGTAGAGGCTGGTGACGCCGAAACGACCGGAAGCCACCTGCTTGATGGCGCTGTTCTTCGAATCGCCTCTCTCATTGGTCCAGGTGTACCGTGCCGGATCTTCGCCGCCTTCACCGGTGTTCGACTTGCCGCCGACACGGTTCATGGCGATCGCGAGGGCCTCGTGCGCCTCGCTGGAGATGGAGCCATAGCTCATCGCGCCCGTCTTGAAGCGCTTCATGATGGAATCGACGGATTCGACTTCTTCGATCGGCACTGCTTTGCGCGCCTTGAATTCCAGCAGGCCGCGCAGGGTGTAGAACTGCTTCACCTGCGTATTCACCAGCGCG
Organism: Verrucomicrobiota bacterium; assembly: GCA_025360015.1. Classification (GTDB taxonomy): domain Bacteria; phylum Verrucomicrobiota; class Verrucomicrobiia; order Verrucomicrobiales; family Verrucomicrobiaceae; genus Prosthecobacter. Next base: position 193,588 of record JANYCZ010000036.1, read on the forward strand.
GTGTATTGCTTAAAGGTCTCGTAGTTCCCGGTGCGGACGGCTTTCTGCAGAGTGTGAATGGTGAGCGGGTTGAACAGATGCGCCTCACCTTCCTTGCGCCACTGGTAGTCGCCGCCGACGTCGAGAGCATGCACCTGTGAATCCCGTTCCGGGTAGCCGCGCAGATGGCGCTGGATGGCTTCTTCAGCAATGACCTTGATGTCGCTGCCTTCGATGCGGGTGGCGGTCCAGGTGAAGTATTTGTCCACCACGCTCTGGCTGAGGCCGACGGCTTCAAAGATCTGTGCACCGCGATAGCTCTGCATCGTGGAAATGCCGATCTTCGAGGCGACCTTGATGACGCCTTTCGTGGCGGCCTTGATGAAGTTGTACACCGCCGTCTTGTGGTCCACTTTGACCAGCAGACCCTGGCGGATCATGTCATCAAGCGTTTCGAAGGCGAGGTAAGGATTGATCGCGCCGCAGCCGTAACCGATGAGCGTGCAGAAGTGGTGCACTTCGCGTGGTTCGCCGGACTCCAGCACAAGGTCGCACTGGGTGCGGGTGCCCTTGCGGATCAGGTGGTGATGCAGGCCGCCCACGGCGAGCAGGGCCGGGATAGCCGCCATTTCAGCGCACACGCCACGGTCGGAAAGGATGAGGATGTTCCAGCCTTGGGTGACCAGTTCGTCGGCCTTGGCGCAGATCTTGGCCATGGCTTTTTCGAGGCCCACAGCTCCCTGCTTTGGATCAAACAAGATGTTGATGGTGGCGGCTTTGAACTGGCCCTGAGCCACGCTCTTGAGCTTGGCCAGATCTTCGTTGCTGAGGATCGGCGTCTTGAGTTCGATCAAATGACAGCTTTCAGGCTTCGGATCGAGCAGATTGCCTTCAGCGCCGATGGTGGTGATCGGCGAGGTGACGATTTCCTCGCGGATGCAATCGATGGGCGGGTTTGTGACTTGGGCGAAGAGCTGTTTGAAGTAATCGTAAAGCAGCTTCGATTTGTTGGATAGCACCGCCAGAGGAATGTCCGTGCCCATGGAGCCGATGGCTTCCACGCCGTCCCTGCCCATGGGAACCATGAGCTTGCGCAGGTCTTCAAAGCTGTAACCAAAGGCCTGCTGACGCTGCAGCATGGTCTCGTGGTCGGGCGGAGCCACCGGCTCACCGTCTTTGATGTCTGCCAGATGCACGAGGTGCTTGTCCAGCCATTCGCGGTAAGGTTTTTCAGCGGCGATCTTCGCCTTGATCTCGTCATCGGGGACGATGCGGCCTTCCTCCATGTTCACGATGAACATTTTACCGGGCTGCAGGCGGCCTTTGAGCTTCACATTTTCGGGGGCGATCGGCAGCACACCGGCTTCAGAAGCCATGATGACCAGATCATCCTTGGTGACGTAGTAGCGCGAAGGGCGCAGACCGTTGCGGTCCAGGGTGGCACCCATCATGGTGCCGTCCGTAAACGCCACGGAGGCCGGGCCGTCCCAGGGTTCCATCAGGCAGGAATGATATTCGTAGAAGGCCTTGCGCTGCTCATCCATCGACTCATGGCCGCTCCATGGCTCAGGAATCATCATCATCATGGCATGCGGCAATGAGCGGCCGCCCATGACGAGGAGTTCCAGCACGTTGTCGAACATGGCGGAGTCCGAGCCGCTTTCATTGACGATGGGGAAGAGCTTTTTGACGTCCGGGAACAGCGGGCTGGCCAGCAGCGACTGACGGGCCTTCATCCAGCTGATGTTGCCACGCAGCGTGTTGATTTCGCCGTTGTGCGCGATGTAGCGATATGGATGCGAACGCTCCCAGCTCGGGAAGGTGTTCGTCGAGAAACGCGAGTGAACCAGAGCGAGGGCGGATTCCATGTCCGGATCCTGCAGATCGAGGAAATACTGGCCCACCTGCTCAGGCATGAGCATGCCCTTGAAGACCATGGTGCGGGAGGACAGGCTGGAGCAGTACCAGAAACTGTCCGCCTCGGCGGTGCGGATGGCGGTGACCGAACGCTTGCGGATGATGTAGAGCTTGCGCTCAAAGGTCTGCTGGTCCGGGCAGTTTTCGCCGCGCTGGACGAATGCCATGCGCATGAACGGCTCGCTGTTCTTTGCCGTGAGGCCGATCATGGAATTGTCCACTGGCACGTCACGCCAGCCGAGCACTTTCTGGCCTTCTTCTTCGGCCACTTTTTCAAAGGCACGCGCCGCTGCTGCGCGCTCGGCGGCATCGGGGGAGCAGTAGGCCATGGCCACGCCGTAATGACCTTCAGCCGGCAGGGTGAAACCCAGTGGCGCGGTCACCTTGCGCAGGAATTTGTCCGGCACCTGCATGAGGATGCCGGCTCCGTCTCCTGTATTTTTTTCACTGCCCACCGCGCCGCGGTGATCCAGATTGATCAGGATGGTCAAACCCTGCTGTACGATGGAGTGAGAACGTTTGCCCTTCATCTGACAAATGAAGCCGACGCCGCAGGCGTCGTGCTCAAATTGTGGGTCATAAAGGCCTTGTTTCGGGGGGAGTCCGTGGTTTCTCATTTTTGCGTCAAAAGGGGTCGGCAATTAGGCCATGCAGGGAAGTAAATCAACCAGCATTCTATCGGCCAAGATGGCGCTTTTTTTAAATACGGGTTCAATCTTGAGAGCTTCCCTCCTGTGTCCGCCTCATCTGTCTTGCATCTGCCCGGGCCAGCCGTTAAAAACAGCCCATGGTACGTCTCACAATTCTCGGCAGCGGCAGTTCGGGGAACTGTGCCGTTATTTCAACGGAGCGCACCACTCTGCTCCTCGATGCCGGACTGAGCGCCAAGCAGATCTGCCTGCGCCTGGACGCCTGCGGTTTCTCCCTCGACATGCTGGACGGCATCCTGCTGACCCATGAGCATCAGGATCATACAGGCGGAATCGAGGTGCTGAGCCGCAAGCGCCCGGTGCCCTTGTTTTGCACCGCGCTGACCCAGGAGACCCTGGCTGGCAGCCTCGGATTTCGCAAGCCACCCTCCTGGCGGCTCATGACGACGGGGGCGGTGTTTGAGTTTCAGGATCTGCGGATCGAATCTTTTCCCGTGCCTCACGATGCGGTGGATCCGGTGGGTTTTGTGATTGCCGATGAAGAATCCCGCCTCGGGGTGCTGAGTGACGTGGGGTTCGTGACCAATCTGATCAAGGACCGGCTCAGAAACTCCGACAGCCTCTTCATTGAGGCGAACTACGACACCCAGCTGCTGGAAAACGACACTAAGCGCCCGTGGTCCACGAAGCAGCGCATCAGCTCGCGCCATGGCCACCTTTCCAATGAACAGGCGGCCGAGCTGGTGCGGGAGGTCGCGCATCCGGGCCTGAGCCATGTGGTGCTAGGGCATCTGAGCGATGACTGCAATGATCCAGCCACCGCCTCCCGGTACATCCGTCAGGCGCTTGATGCGGCAGGCGCTCCCGAGGCGCGGGTGGTCTGTGCCGAACGGCACAAACCCACGCCTACGATTGAAGTCGTTCGCCGTCGCAGCAGCGTCAGTGTGAGTTTTTGTGTGGCGGCTTCAGCGGACTCCGCCGGGCAGCTGGCTCTCTTTTAAAATGAAAAGGATCATTCTTCGCTGCCTGCTGGTGCTGACTCTCATTGAGTGCCTGTGGCTGGCGTGGTGGATTTTCGGGCGTTCGCCGGAGGCCCAAGTGCGTGCCGCGCAGGCAAAGCTGATCGAGGCCGTCGAAGAGCGGGATTGGGATGGGCTGGCGAAGCTGATGGCTCCGAATTACACCGATGCCTATGGCCACAACCGTGACACGGCGATTCAAGACGGGCGCAAGTATTTCAGCGGCTTCTTCACGCTGACCCTGAAGACGGACCAGACCACCCTCCGCGCTGCGAAAGGGCAGGGCATGGTGACCACGATGATCCGCCTCGAAGGCAATGGCGTGGGGTACAGCCAGGTGATCCTGGGGCATGTGAACCAGATCACTGAGCCGTGGATCTTCCACTGGAGCAATCCCGGCCGCTGGCCTTGGGACTGGCAGGTGAACATGATCCACAATGACCAGCTGCGTGGTCCTGCTGCCTACGGCACCCCGTGACCTTTGGCTGCTTCCCAGAGGCCGTACCAGTCTTCGCGCTCCAGCTTGATGTCTGCGGCTTTCACCACGGCTTGGATGCGCTCCAGCTTGTTGGTCCCGATGATCGGCAGCGGACAGGAAGGATGCGCCATGATCCAGGCGTAGGCGAGCTGGTCTAGCGTGGCACCGCCGTATTTGGCGGAAAGCTCTTCGGCTTTGGCATGGAGCCTGATCGCTGCCGGGGTGGTTGTCTCCATCAAGGCACCTTTGGCCAGCGGTGACCAGGCCATCGGTAGAATGCGGTGCTGCTGGCACTGGTCCGCAGTGCCGTCGTAGATGGGGTCCATGTGCAGCAGGCTGAACTCGATTTGATTCGTCACCAGCGGCTGGTCCATGCGCGAGTTCAGCAGTTCGAACTGATGCACATGGTAGTTTGAGACGCCGGCGCTGCGGATTTTGCCGTCCTTGAGCAGTTTGTTCAGGCCCTCGGCGGTTTCGTCGGCGCTGGTCAGCCAGTCGGGGCGATGAACGAGCAGCAGGTCGATTTCATCAATGCCCATGAATCTCAGGGATTTTTCCGTGCTTTTGATGATGCGAGCCGCTGTGGTGTTGTAGTGCGCGACTTTGCGGTCGGGATGATACTCACAGGGGATGTAAATCCCGCATTTGGTGACGATCTCGATGTTGCTGCGGAAGGCGGGGTCCAGCTTCAGGGCGGAGCCAATGGCTTCCTCGACCTTGTACATGCCGTAAATCTCCGCCGTGTCGAACGTGGTGATGCCCATGTCCGCACAGGCCTTGAAGCGGCTGAGCAGTGCCTGCGGGGAGCAGTTGGCCGGGTCTGTCTCATCGAGAATGCGCCAGGTGCCGTAGACGAGGCGGGAGAATTCAGGGCCGTTGGGAGCGATTTTGTGGCGGGTGATCATGGTGGGCTGATCTTTGCTGGACTTGCCCCGCCAGACAATACAAAAACGGCACCTCTTGCGAGATGCCGTTCTGAAAATCGTTAAATTTGAGCGGAACGCTTACTTCGTCAGGGCGCTGACCTTGACGGCGAGGCGGCTCTTGAGACGGGAGGATGTGTTCTTCTTGAGCACGTTGGTCTTGGCGGCCTTGTCGGTGGCGGAGGCGTATTCGCTGAGGCTGGCAGCTGCAGCGACGGCGTCTTTCTTGTCCAGAGCGGCGATCACCTTCTTGCGCAGGGTGCGGATGCGGCTTTTCACCGTCTGGTTGTGAGCGGTGCGGACCGTCGTTTTGCGGATGTCTTTTTTTGCAGAGCGGATGTTGGCCATAAAAGTCGGTGGAAAGGGGTGGCGAGAATAGGACCACAGCCCCAGCCTGTCAAACTGGAATCTGTGTGTGAACAAGCCGGCAGGTTTTGCTTGGCTCCGGCGGGCAATTCCTATAGAACCATTTTCCACACCAGTCATGATCGAAGTCGAAATCTACGCCCCAGGCCTCCGTTCGGAGTCCACTGTGATGCAACTCCGCAACCAGATGGACCACTTTCCCAAGGTCCGCTACAAGGTGGATGTCCGCCATGATCTGGTCTATTTCGAGATCGACAAGCCCGGCGACATCAGCCAGATGGAAATCCACCAGATCTTCGAGGCCATCGACCTCGAACCCCGTTTTGTCGGCCAGATTCCCGAAGGACTGCGCACGGGAATGACCACGAAGCTGGTCTAGTTGAGGCCCTGCTGTAGTTTTCGAGCCGCTTCTTTCATACGGCCCAGTACGTAATAGACGGTCTGGCTGCGCAGGCGCACCAGACTTGCACCGATGATGCGCGGGACAAAATCCTGCGGCACCGCCAGGACTTCCGCGAGCGTGGAGCCATTCAGCCCGCGGCACAGGAGGGTGGCCATCGCCTTCGTCAGCGTTTGCACCTTCGGCCCCAGGCTGATGGCAAAATGTACCTGGTCGCTGTGTACAAGGCGGACGTGGACCCCGACCATGTCCGTGCATTCCGCATCATGCCGTACGTCCTCCAGATCGAAGGTTTCGCCCTCCTTCGGCGCGCAGGCTGCTGCGGCTGCCGCCAGGTCGATCAAATTCTCCCGTCGCTCGCCTTCCGGCAGCGATTCAAAAAAGGTGATCAATTCGCCCAAGGCGGCGGGGTACTCGGCCATGCTCACTTCTTGACCGGTTTCAGCGCCAAATCCACCACGGGCATGACGATGAATTTCTGCCACTGCGCCTCGCTCTCGGCCAGCGTCGCCACGCCGTCATGCACCCACAGGGCGTAGCGCACGCGCAGCTTTTTCTCCTCGGTGACCTCCACGGGCGTGTCCAGGCTCAGGCAGCAGCCCATCCAGCCATCATTGCGCACATGGAAGGCGGTCGGGTTGTGCGGATTCATGGGGTGATTCATCAAAGTGATGCCGCCAAAGCCGTCCGCGTCATTCGTGATCCGCCCGCTGTAGTCGCACCAGCGCGCTGGTTTGCGGAAGACTGCCTCCTCATTGAGCTGCCCTTCGGAGTTCAAAATGCGGCCGCCGCCGTCATGCACGCCGATGCTCTTCGCCATCCGCACCGCCACCAGTCCGAAGCCGGTGGCTCCAAACGTCGTCGTCTTGCCCTTCGGTGGCGAAAACTCCAGATCGATGATCATGAACCAGCTCCTGGCCCCGTCGATGGGCCGGATTTCCGTGCGCCGCACCTCGGTGAGCTGCACCGACTTGTCCGCTTCGCTAATCCATTGGTTTACCATGCGCATCGAGGCAAACTCATCGGTATCTTCATAACCCTCATGTGACACCTCCACGTTCACGATACGGCCCTGCTTTTTTGCGTGATCGCCCCAGAAATCGAGATTGTTCACCAGGTTGTGCGTCACCCACACGCTGTTGTGGTGGGAATGCGTCAGCGGATCATGCGGATGCCCCATGCGTGTGAGGCTCACATCCTTGGAGGCCCGGACCGGGTACCAAAAAGGGCGCATGTCCTGCGGATCGAAATGCATGGCCGTCAGTTCCCGGCCATCGAGCTGAAATGAAGTGATGAGATGCGGCAGCGGCACTGCCTGCAGGCGCGGAATGGGTTTCGCCGTGGGCAGTTGCGCCAGGGCGGCGGCTGCCGATGTCAGAAACAGGAGGGAGAATTTCAGCATATTTCCCAAACGCTGTTCGTTGCGCTGCTTTTCCATTCTCAGTTCTTCCCTTTCGCGCAGAACTTGCCAGAATTCCCCTTCCATCCACCATGAAGCATCTCCTTCTCTCACTCCTCTTCGCCACCGCATCCTTTGCGGCCACGATCCCTGAATCCGCCAAAGTCGGCCAGTTCTTTGCCGGCTGCCAGGCCTACAGCTTCAACCGCTACAACGTGTTCGAAGCCATCGACAAGACCGCCGAGTGCGGCGGCAAGACCATCGAATTCTACCCCGGCCAGAAATTCTCCACCGCCAAGCCGGAGGCGAAGTGGGATCACAACGCCACGCCGGAAATGATCGATGAAGTCATGAAGCACCTCGAAGCCAAGGGGCTGACGGCTGTTGCTTTCGGTGTGGTCAAACTCGGCCAGGACGACGCCTCTAACCGCAAGATTTTCGAATTCTGCAAAAAGCTCGGCATCGGCGTCATCGTCACGGAGCCCGATGTGACGGCACTCGACAAGATCGAAGTCCTTGTTAAGGAATTCGACATCAAGATGGCCATCCACAACCATCCGAAGCGCCCGCTGGACCGCGCCTACATGTTCTGGGATCCCAACTACGTCCTCGGCCTCGTCAAAGACCGCGACTCCCGCATGGGCTCCTGTGCGGACGTCGGCCACTGGGTGCGCAGCGGGCTGAACCCCGTGGATTGCATCAAGATCCTCAAAGGCCGCATCTTTGACAGTCACATGAAGGACCTCAATGAGTTTGGCGATGTCAAAGCCCATGACCTTCCTTTCGGCACCGGCAAGAGCGACATCTCCGCCATCCTCGCTGAATACACCGCGCAGGGCTATCCCGGACCCCTTCACTGCGAATACGAATACCACTGGGAGACCAGCGTGCCAGAAATCACTCAGTGCCTGGACTTCGTGCGCAACTGGAAGCCTGCCGCCAAATAAACAGCCCCTCATTTCGAAAAGCCGGGGATGAAATCCCCGGCTTTTTTGCGTCTGTACCTCAAGGGGCTTCGCCCATCAGTTTCTTCACCGTGGGCTCAATCGCCTCAGCCCAGATGCGATAGCCCTTCTCATTAGGATGCAGGAAGTCGGGCATGATGTCCTTGGTGATCAAACCTTCAGGCGTGAGAAACTTCGGACCGATGTCGAGGAAGGTGACGTTGTGACTGCCGCCAAGTTTGGCGATGATGCCATTGATCTCCGCGATCTTCTCACGCTGCGGTCCAGGCTTTTCGCCACGCGGGAAGATGCCCAGCAGGAGGATGTTTGACTGGGGGAGGCGTTTATTGAGCTCCTGTACGATGGCCTCAATGCCGGCGGCGATGTCGGGCGCGGAGCAATTTCCCGTGTTGTTCGTACCGATCATCATGATCACGAGCTTGGGAGCGATGCCGTCGATGGCCCCGTGCTGCAGCCGCCACAGCACGTTTTCCGTTTTGTCCCAGCCAAAGCCGAGATTTCCCGCGTTGCGTGGGGTATAAAACTCACCCCAGGTCTGTGCTCCACGAAGTGAATAGCTGTCAAACTGCTCGCCACCAAAGAAGTGAGTGATGGAGTCGCCAATGAAGAGTATCTGCGGCTTGGCCTTCTTCACGGCGGCGCTGGTGAGTGAGTGGCGCTTCTCCCAGTCATAGCTGGGCCAGCTCCGGTCCTGAGTGACGGCCACTAAAGTGGTGGGCAGCGGTTTGTGGTCGGGCAGGGGTTCAAATGTGGCCTGCGCAGCTTCGCTCATGGCTTTGCGATCTTGGGAAAACGTACGCGTCTTCAGCGTGCCACCACTGGCAAGTTCGATGGGCGCGAGGTAGGGGTTTGATTTCGCGATGGGGTCGGCCCCATCGAGAGTGTAAAGGATCGTGGTGTCCGGTGTGGCGCTCTGCAGTGTCACGATGCCGCTGGCGTCACGTTTGATTTCAGGCGGCGCAAGTTGCAGCGCGGTTTGGGCGCAAAGGTGCGTGCTGAAAACAAGCAGGGAGAGAAGCAGGTGTTTGCTCATAGAAGCGCGAGACTAACAAGGATGCCGCGCGCTGTCCATGCGAGCGTTCGAATCCAGTTGGTGAGAATGAGCCGATGAATGAGCGCCGCATTGAACCCCCGCATGAGCCTGAGGTGAATGGGAGCCTGAAAAACGGCCGTGCACAGCCAGACGACAACGATCAACCCAATGCTGATGACAAGAGGCCGCGTTCGGTGTCCCTCGTAAAACAGCCAGGCGACCGTGGCGATTTCTACAAATAGCAGCGGCGCGATGATGAGGCCAATGCGGAAGCAGTGCGCGAAATGGTAATCTCGAAACTCCGCCGAAGCGACCCGCCTGAACTGCGGATAGACGAGGATCTGTACGACCCAGATCAGGCCAACGAGCATCCAGGTAACCGCAAGGTGGGTCGAGACAATCAGATTCATGAACGAGTCTGCATCGATTTCACATTCTTCGCAGCTAGAGCTTGGGGCAAAAACCCGCTTGCCAATTTATCGGATATATGTCCAATATACCGACATAACCATGAAAGCACTCGTCAAAGCACGGTCGGAACGCGGTCTCTGGCTCCAGGATGTCCCGGAGCCGCAGGTCGGCATCAATGATGTCCTCATCAAGGTTCACAAGACCGGCATCTGCGGCACGGACCTGCACATCTACAAGTGGGACGCCTGGGCGCAAAAGACGATCCCGGTGCCCATGGTGGTGGGGCATGAGTTTGTAGGGGAGGTCGTCGCGGTCGGCTCAAACGTGAATGACTTCCATCCCGGCGAGATCGTCAGCGCCGAGGGGCATGTGGTGTGTGGCCGCTGCCGCAACTGCCTTGCCGGACGGCGCCACCTTTGCAAAGACACCGTCGGCATCGGCGTGAACCGCACCGGTGCCTTCGCCGAATACATCAGTGTGCCGATGACCAATGTCTGGCATCATCGCGAAGGTGTGGACGAAGAAGTCGCAAGCATCTTCGATCCCTTCGGCAACGCCGTTCACACAGCCTTGGCCTTTGAATGCCTCGGCGAGGATGTGCTCATCACAGGTGCCGGCCCCATCGGCATCATGGCCATCCCTGTGGTGAAACACGCCGGTGCACGCCACGTCGTCATCACCGATGTGAATGAGTACCGCCTCAATCTGGCGCGGGAGATGGGCGCGACACGTGCAGTGAATGTGACGACTGAGAAGATCGAGGATGTGCAGAAGCAGCTCGGCATGAAGGAGGGCTTCGACGTTGGCCTCGAAATGAGTGGCAACGCCGCCGCCTTCCGCAGCATGATCGACAACATGTGCCACGGCGGCAAGATCGCCATGCTCGGCATCCCCAGCGAGCAGATCGCCATCGACTGGAACAAGGTCATCTTCAACATGCTCACCATCCACGGCATCTATGGCCGTGAGATGTACGAGACCTGGTATCAGATGAGCGTGATGCTCGAAAGCGGCCTCAACATCAAGCCCGTCATCACGCACCGCTTCCACTTCACCGAGTTTGAGCAAGGGTTTGCAGCCATGGAGTCCGGCAATTGCGGCAAGGTGGTTCTGGACTGGGCTGCGTAAAGCCTTCGGATCTTGCTTTTTAGACGCCATTCCGTTAGGAATTGGCTAATCATGAAAGCCAAACGTAGCACTCCACGCAGAATTGGTGCCGCTGCGGAATCTCCGGCACGACGTTACTTCAAAGAGGTGCGCTTCCGTCAGATCCGCTCGCTGGTGGAGCTGTCGCGGCATGGCAGCTTTGCAGCGACTGCGGCTGCGCTGGAGCTCTCAGTGCCCTCAGTGTGGCAGCAGATTCGGTCACTGGAAGATGAGTATGGCGTGCAGTTCGTCGTGGCGGAAAGTTCCAAAGTTTCACTCACGGACGATGGCCGTGCGCTGGTGGATCTGGCGGCGCCACTGGTGGAGTCCTTTGATGGGCTGCGCGCCATGTTTGAGGAACGGCACAGCACGGCCGCGCGCACGCTGACAGTCGTCGCCCCGCCGACGATGATTGCGGGTGCACTGCGGCGGCCGATCATTGCTTACCGGCAGCATCATCCGAAGGTGAAGCTCGTGCTGATGGACCGCTCTTCGTATCTCGCGCGTCAGGTGATCGAGCAGGACGGGGCCGACCTGGCGGTTATGGGCATGGCGGAGGGTGACGAGCCCATGCCGCAGTTTCAGTGCCTGCCGCTGACGCGCTTCGCCTTCCACCTTATCTGTCCGGCCAATCACGCTCTGCTGCAGACACGGCAGCTCACGCTCGCCGGCATCGTCAATGAGCCGCTGGTACTCGCGCCGGAAGAAAGCAGCTCGCACCGGCAGATCCGCCGCGTGTTTGCCCGTGCCGGGCTGGCGGAACGCATGAACGTGACCATGACGGCCACGAACCGCGCCCTCCTGCTGAATTACGTGGCCATCGGTTTCGGCATCGCCTTGGGAACCACGGCGGCGGGCGTCAAACTGCCAAAGCGTGCGGCTGGCGAAACCGAGATCGTTTTTCGTGATGCCTCCGATCTCTTTGGGCATGAGGATGTCTTTCTGGTGCAGCGCAAGGGCCGCTTCGAGCCCGAGCATGTGCGCACGTTTCGCGAACTGGTGGTGAAAGCTTTTCGCATTGAATCTTGAAGCCGGATTTGAAAGTTTGATCACACCAGCCGCGGGCGTTATCTCGCCACCGATGAAAACCGCCTCCTTCTTCGTGCTGACCCTGGGTTTGTGCAGCGTGACTGCGCGCGCAGATGATTTGAAAATGCGCCTGCAGGCTGCTGGCGTTACGGCTACCACAGCAGACAGTTTCCACGATTTTGCCGAACTCGACTTTAAGCTCCCTGAGGATGGAGCCGAGTGCAAAATCGTCGCGCCAAAGAACGCCGCCGCAGGCAGCCCGTGGGTGTGGCGTGCTCGTTTCTGGGGACATGAGCCTGCCTTTGACATCGCCATGCTGGAGCATGGTTATCACTTGGTGTACTGCGATGTCGTGGAGCTTTGGGGCGCGCCGAAAGCTGTGGAACGCTGGAATCAGTTTTACGCGCTCACGCAGAAAATCAGTCTCGGTCCCAAGCCCGTACTCGAAGGCATGAGCCGTGGTGGCACCTACATCTTCAACTGGGCGAAGGCCAATCCCACCAAGGTCACCGCCATTTACGGGGACAACCCCCTGCTGGACCTCCGCGCTTTCCCAAACGGCACGCCCGAAGCCCGCGCCATGAGAAAGCAATGCCTCGAAAGCTATGGCGCCACCGAAGCGCAGCTTCCTGATTTCAAGGGCAGCCCGATTGATGGTCTGGAAGGTCTGGCCGCTGCCAAGGTCCCCGTTTTTTTGGTGCTCGGCGTGAAGGACGATGTCGTCCCGATCGCGCAGCATGCCGATGTGCTCGAAGCCCGCTATAAGGCTCTCGGCGGCTCCGTCACCCGCTGGGAGAAAACCGATGCCGGACATCATCCGCATGGACTGGATCCTGTGACGCCGCTGGTCGAAGCGGTTCTGGCAGCGGCCAAATAAATCGCGGCAAAAAGACTTGTTGCCAAAATAAAGGACGTGCTTCCAATATACCGGCAGACATGAATCCGACCTTTTCGACCCATATCTCCACACAGCTCGACGCCATCCGCGCTGCGGGCACCTACAAGCGCGAGCGCGTCCTCTCCACGCCGCAGGGCACGCTGGTGCGTGCGAACGGCGGCAAGGCGGTGCTCAACATGTGCGCGAACAACTACCTCGGCCTCGCGCAGCATCCGAAGGTGCGGCAGGCGGCGCATGAAGCGCTGGAGCACTGGGGCTACGGACTGGCCAGCGTGCGCTTCATCTGCGGCACCCAGGGCGTGCACAAGGAACTGGAGGCTTCATTGTCGGACTTCCTCGGCACAGAGGACACGATCCTTTACGGCTCCTGCTTCGATGCCAACGGCGGGCTGTTTGAGACGATCCTCGGCCCGGAAGACGCGATCATCAGTGACGAACTCAACCACGCCTCCATCATCGACGGTGTGCGCTTGTGCAAAGCGCAGCGCTATCGCTACAAAAATTGTGACATGGCCAATCTGGAGGCGCAACTGATCGCGGCGGATGAAAAAGGCGCACGCTTCAAGCTCATCGCTACGGACGGTGTCTTCTCCATGGACGGCTTCATCGCCCCGCTGAAGTCCATCTGCGATCTGGCGGACAAATACCAAGCGCTGGTGATGGTGGATGACTCCCATGCCGTCGGCTTCATGGGCAAGACGGGCCGTGGCACCCATGAGCATGGCGATGTCATGGGCCGTATTGACATTCTCACCGGCACACTGGGCAAAGCCCTTGGCGGCGCCAGCGGCGGCTACACCAGCGGACGAAACGAAATCATCGAACTACTGCGGCAGCGTTCGCGGCCTTATTTGTTCTCAAACACACTTTGTCCGAGCATCGCGGGTGCTTCCATTGCAGCGCTGAACCTGCTGAAGCAGTCAACCAGCCTGCGCGATCAACTCGAAGCCAATACTCGTTTCTTTCGCGAACAGATGACCGCCGCAGGATTTCAAATTGCACCCGGCGAGCATCCCATTGTCCCCGTCATGCTGGGCGATGCGGCGCTGGCCGCGAAATTTGCGGACGCAATGCTGGAGCAGGGCGTGTACGTCATCGGCTTCAGCTATCCCGTCGTTCCTCAGGGCAAAGCGCGCATCCGCACGCAGATCAGCGCGGCGCACACGCAGGCAGATCTGGAACATGCCGTGGCGGCCTTTGCGAAAGTGAAGCAGGAGCTTGGAGTGTGATGATGTCTGTTTAAACTAGACCCCCATGACACCCCGCCTCTTCATCCTGTCCATTGTTTTGATCGTTGGTGCACATGCGGCACCTCGCACCGTGATCAAAATTGGCACCAATGACACTGCAGCGATTGTGGACACAAACGACGCGCCCGATTTGAAGGAGTGGGGGAACAAGGCCGGCACGCTGTGCGTTGAGTGGTTCCCCAAAATCGCCGCCTTGCTGCCGAGCGATGGCTTCACCGCGCCTAAACAGGTCACGCTTTATTTTGATCCAAAGATGAAGGGCGTGGCGCACGCTCTCAGTGGGAAAATCACGGTTTCCGCCGCCTTTGTGCGCGCACATCCCGATGACTTTGGCATGATCGTACATGAACTGACACACGTTGTGCAGTCCTATCCCCCAGGAGGCCCCGGCTGGCTGGTGGAGGGCATCGCGGACTACATTCGCATCGTCCATTATGAGCCTCGGGCTCCGCGTCCGAAGCTTGACCCGGCCAAAGCGAGCTACAAAGACGCCTACAAGACCACGGCGATGTTTCTGGAGTGGATCGAACAGCACCACACCGCAGGACTGGTGGTGAAGATGAACGCCGCTCTTCGAACAGGCGCGTATAAAGACGAGTTGTGGACCAGCCTCACTGGCAAGACGGTGGATGTGTTGTGGAAACAATTTGTGGAGACTCTGCCCCACTGAACCATGGACACACTTTCCGCCACACTGCTGCTGCTCACCATCATGGACCCGCTGGGAAATGTGGCCACGTTTGTGTCCGGCCTGCGCCCAGTGCCTCCAGAGCGCCGCCTGCGGGTGATCGCGCGTGAACTCGTGATTGCACTCGCGATTCTCGTCCTGTTTCTCTTTCTCGGGCCTTGGCTGCTCAGCCTGCTGCATTTGAAGCAGGAAGCCTTGTTCATCAGCGGCGGCATCGTGCTCTTTTTGATCGCATTGAAAATGATCTTCCCACCCTCCCGCCGCGATGCCGACGAACCGATCATCGAGCCCTTCATCGTTCCGCTGGCCACACCAATGATCGCGGGGCCCTCCGTGCTGGCGACGCTGCTCGTGCTCGTCAGCACGCAGCCGGAGCATCTCTGGCGCTGGTTTGCCGCGCTGCTCATCGCCTGGGGCATCACGGCGGCGGTGCTGCTGTGCGCCCCGGCAATCGCCCGCGTACTCAAAGAAAAGGGCTCGATGGCCGTCGAGCGCCTGATGGGCATGCTGCTGGTCATGGTGGCTGTGCAGATGCTGCTCAACGGCATCGAATTTTATCTGAAGCGCTGAGCTATGCCGCCCTGGATCGAATATTTCGCCGTCGCTGTTTGCGCCATCTCAGGTGTGCTGGCGGCTGAGGGGAAGCGAATGGATCTGTTTGGCGTGACAGTCCTCGCGTTGGTGACTGCGGTGGGTGGCGGCACTATTCGTGATCTATGCCTTGGTGCGCAGCCTGTGTTTTGGATCAAGCAGCCGCTGCATGTCTGGACGGCGCTCATCGCCGCAGGGGTCACGTTTGTCCTTGTGCGCTTCACTCACATGCCAAACAAGATGCTCGCGATTGCAGACGCATTTGGCCTGGCGCTGTTCGGCATTGCAGGCACGGAGAAGGCTCTCGACTTCGGCACGCCGGGAGTGGTGGCAGTTTTGCTCGGCATTGTCACAGGCGTGGCGGGTGGCATTTTGCGCGATGTCCTGCGCGGCGTATTGCCCCTCGTTTTTCAGCCCGACGTGAATCTTTACGCGACGGCGGTGTTTGCAGGTGCGCTGGTGTTTGTGCTGCTGCGGCAGTGGTTCCCCGCCTCGGAAAGCGATCGCTACATCGGCATGGCGGTCATTCTTGTTCTGCGGCTCGCGGCGATGCGCTGGAAGCTGCGGCTGCCGACGTTTTGGACGCGAACGCAGGATTCTGGATAGTTGAGGCGTCGGTGCGGTGTTTCAGAAAGCATGAACCGCCGCCATTTCATCGCCACGACTGCCGCCACTGCATTTGCCGCCCCGTTTGTGCGGGCGCAGAGCAAGAGCTCGCTCAACGGTGCCATCATCGGGCATGGGGAGCATCGGTATCGGGTCGATCTGGACTGGTGCCAGGCAAAGCCCGAAGTACACCCCGTGAAGAACTGCCATGAAATGGTCATGGATGCGCAGAAGCGGCTGATCATGATCACCGACGAGGCGAAGAACAACGTCCTGATTTTCGACAAGGAGGGCAGGGTGCTCGACGCGTGGACGCTGAAACTGCGATCCGGACACGGGCTGAGTTTGGATGTGCGTGATGGCAAAGAGCACCTGCTGCTGTGCGATCCCGGTGGCGGCCGCGTGGTGAAAACCACGCTCACGGGCGAGATCGTGCTGGAACTGCCGCATGCGAAGGACTGCGGCGCGTATGATGCCGTGACCAAGTATGCGCCTACCGAGGCGGTGGCGGGTCCGAACGGCGACATCTATGTGGCGGACGGTTACGGGTCCCAGTTCATCCTGCAATTTGATGCGGCGGGCAAATTCATCCGCAAATTTGGGGGCCAGAGCACGCAGGCGATGAATGCAGGCAAATTCATGCAGGCGCATGGCGTCACCATCGACACACGCGGGCCCGCGCCGCTGGTGCTTTGCACGGAGCGCATCCGCAATGAGTTCCATTGGTATCAGCTCGACGGCACCTATTCACATTCCGTCTATCTGCCCGGTGCCTTCATGAGCCGCCCAGTCATAGCGGGAGATCTGCTGCTCTCCGGCGTGTGCTTCGGCATGAAGCCCAATGATTATCGCATGTGGCGTGAGCGCGGCTTCATCATTATCCTAGACAAGAGCAACCGCGTCATCTCCGCCCCAGGCGGCCAGCAGCCGAAATATGAGGGCGATCAAGTAAGCCTCCTCCTGCAGGACCAGCCGGTCTTCCGCAATGTGCATGACGTGTGCGTCGATGATGCAGGTGATCTTTACGGCTGCCAGTGGAACGCGGACCAAGTCTATCCTTACAAGCTGCACAAGGTGTGATAAAAGCAGGCTGACTCCACCGACTTGTTCTTCCTTCCCCATGCGTTCCTTCCTGCTTTCCCTGCTCCTCACCGCCACCGCTTTTGCGGCGGAACTCCCCAAAGAACAGCGCATCGTCTTCCTCGGCGACAGCATCACGCAGGCAGGGGGTTACATTGAGATCATTGACGCCGCATTGATTGCCCAGTCTCCGGAAATCGTACATGAGATCATCCCGCTCGGTCTCAGCAGTGAAACAGTGAGCGGCCTCAGCGAAGACGGCCACGCCGGTGGCAAGTTTCCACGCCCGGATTTGCACGAGCGCCTGGACCGCGTGCTGGAAAAGGCGAAGCCGGAGCTCGTCTTTGCCTGCTACGGCATGAACGACGGCATCTATTATCCACTGGGTGCCGTGCGCACGAAGGCCTTCCAGGATGGCATGAAGAAGCTGCACGCCAAAGTCACCGCCAGCGGCGCGCGCATTGTGCATCTCACACCGCCCGTGTTTGATCCCGTGCCGATCAAGGCCCGCCTGCTGCCAGCCGGTCTGGACAAGTATGAGAAGCCCTATCAGGGTTACAACGAGGTGCTCGATTTCTACAGCGACTGGCTGCTCGACATGCGCCAGCAAGGCTGGGAGGTGCTGGACATCCACGGTCCGATGAATGCCGCCATCGCTGACAAGCGGAAGGCCGATCCCGAGTTCACCTTCTCCAAAGACGGTGTGCATCCCGGCTCCGAAGGCCATCTGCTAATGGCCCATGCGGTGCTCGATGCCTGGGGCCTCAAGGTGAAGCCTGACGGCACGCCCGATCATCCCAATGGAGCCGCCATTCTCGCTCTGGTGAAAAAGAAGCACGCCATCCTGCGCCCGGCGTGGCTGAGCTACGTCGGGCACAAGCGCCCTGGCAATCCCCCGGGTCTCCCGATTGAAGAGGCAAAAGCAAAAGCCGCTGAACTCGATGCCGAGGCGCGCAAGCTCGCCATTTCCAAGGAAATGGTGTTCCCCAATCAAACCGGTGAATGGAACGGCTACGCGAAGCACGAGCTCACCATCGCAGGCAAGTCCGTGACCATCGTCGCGCCTAAGACCGCCGCCGCAGGCCGCCCGTGGGTCTGGCATGGCGAATTCTTCGGCCACAAGCCCGCGCCGGACATCGCCCTGCTAGGCAAAGGCTTCCACATCGTCTATATGAAGATCAACGATATGCTCGGCTGTCCGGATGCCGTGAAGCTGTGGGACGAGTGCTATGCCGAACTCACCACGAAGTATGGCCTCAGCACCAAGCCCTCCCTCGTCGGTCTCAGCCGCGGCGGCTTGTACTGCTACAACTGGGCCATCGCGAATCCCGCCAAAGTCTCCTGCATCTATGCCGACGCACCCGTGTGTGATTTCAAAAGCTGGCCCGGCGGCAAGGGCAAAGGCAAGGGCGACCCAAAGAACTGGGCCTTGGTACCCAAGCTCTGGGGCTTCAAAGACGAGGCCGAAGCACTCGCCTACAAAGGCAATCCAGTGGATAACCTCGCTCCGCTGGCCCAGAACCATGTGCCATTGCTCCACGTCTTTGGCGATGCCGACGATGTGGTGCCTTGGGATGAAAACACCGGCTTGATCGAGACGCGCTACAAGGCGCTCGGCGGCAGCATCACGCTGATTCGCAAGCCCGGTGTGGGCCATCATCCCCATGGGCTGGACGACTCGACGCCGATCATCGAATTCATTGCAAAGAACGCCAAGTAAGGGGATGCAGACCTCTGCCTCCACCTCCAAATAAATCTGCCCGAAGCTGTAACCACTCCACATCCTGCCCGTAGAAGCCGGGAAAGGATGTGCCATCGTGATTCCCAGCTTCCATGATTTTAACCGAAAGCGAATCCCGTGCCTACATGGCAGCCTGGCTGCGATGCAGCGACGAGGGCGCCGCGCGGGTGCTCGTGGAGGCATTCTACCCTTTCGTGGCCAGCTTGATCCGTCGCCACGTTGCGGATCCAGGCTGCGTGGAGGATCTGGCGCAGCAGACCTTCATTCGTTGTTTTGCCAAAGCCTCGCAATGGGATGCCTTGAAGCCACTGGAGCCATGGCTAGCACGCATCGCGATCAATCAATGCCGCGATCACTACCGCGCACGGCGTGTCAGACCCGAGCTGCGCTGGAGCGATCTCACCGAAGGCGAGCAGGAGGCCATGGAGGCAACCCTGACCACGGCAGAGCCGAAATCGGACGCCCTGAACGACGAATCACGCTCTCTCATGCTTCGCCTGCTGGACACGCTGAGCGCGGACGACCGCATGGTGCTCAGCCTGCTGCACCTCGACGGCAAATCGACCGACGAAATCGCCACGCTCACCGGCTGGAGCCGCGCGCTGGTAAAAGTGCGCGCCTTTCGCGCCCGCCGCAAACTGCGCGCAGCCTTTGAACAACTCGAAGCATCCCATTCATGAACGACATCGACCAACGTCTGGAACAACTCGCCGCCCGCGCGCGGCACGCGTCTGCGCCCCCGTCCACAGAGCTGCCTTTCGGGCTGGCAACGCGTGCCATCGCCTCCGCCCGTGTGGCGGCAAACACAGCCGCATTATGGACGCGGTTTTCACTCGCCGCGCTGCCAGTAGCCACGGTGGCGACCGCCGCCTGCCTCTGGTGGTCAGCCAGCGCCATGAGCGCTGACGCGCACGATCTTGCGCAAGTCTTCATCCAAACACCGCTCTTCCCATGAAGAAATTCTACATCATCTGCTCTCTCTTTGCGCTGTTCATCCTCGGTGCCTTGTGCGGCATCGGCCTCGCTCTTCCTTTCGCTAAGAAACTCCTCAGCGAGGACCACTACGTCCAGCAGCGCATGGCCGAAGAGGTGAAGCGCCTCAAGCTCACGCCGGACCAGGTGGAGAAATCAAAACCGATCTACGACCAGCTCAGACAAGACCTCGCGAAGATCAAAGCCGACACGCTGACATCCATTGCGCAGGCTTCGATCCGCCAGTCCACCGAACTGGCCGGATTGCTCACTCCCGAGCAGATCGAGGAGTTCAAGAAACTCGGAGATGAGCGGCGGGTGAAGTTCGAAAAATTCATGAAACCATGAAAACAGAAAGATGACCGCATTCGGCCCGTATTGAAACGGTATACCGAATGAACCTCACCCCAAATCCTGCTTTCCGCTCCGATTCTGCCGCCTCCCTGCTGCGGGCGGAGATCCTGAACGGCACCTCAGCGCCAGGCGCGCTGCTGGCTGAATCAGCCGTGGCGAAACGACTGGGCGTCAGCCGTGTGCCGGTGCGCGAGGCCTTGTTTGCCCTGGAGCGCGAAGGCCTCGTCGAATTCAGTCCCACGGGCCGCGCATTCGTGAAAGCCCTGACGCCGCAGGATTTTGAGGAGCTGTATGTTCTGCGCCTTGCTCTGGAACCGCTTGCCTCCCGTCTGGCGGCTCCTGCCTTCAAAGCGGACACTTCAAAGCTCGAAAAAAATCTGGCCGCCACCCGTCGTGCCCGCTCCGTGCAGGAAGTGACACTGCTGGACCTGGAGTTTCATCAGCTCATTCTCGAAGCCTCCAGCAATGCACGCTTGATGAAGCTCTGGTGCTCCCTGCGCGGCGAACTGGAACTATGGCTCGGACGTTTGCACCGCAGGCATCAGCTCCAGACTAAAGAAACGCTGAAAGATACCGTGGATGCGCATCAGGCCATCATAGAGAGTTTCAAAACACAAACTCCCACAGTCTGCGAGCGTCTCATGCGTGAACACATCCTCGGCTGGCGTGAATGGCTGCCGCTTTCCTCATGAACCGCATCTTCCAGAGTCTTGGCATCGTCATGCTCGCGTCTTCATCGGCACGGGCAGGGGATGGCATGGCCTTCTTCGAATCCAAGGTGCTGCCGTTGCTGCAAAGCCGCTGCTACGAGTGCCATTCGCATGAGAAGAAGATCAAAGGCGGTCTGGCGCTCGACCTGAAATCAGGCTGGCAGACTGGCGGAGACAGCGGACCCGCCATCGTGCCGGGAGATGTGGCCAAAAGTCATTTCATCGCGGCGGTGCGCTACACCGATCCCGAAATGGAAATGCCGCCCAAGGGTAAATTGACAGCGAGCGAGATCGAGATTTTCGAGCAATGGGTGGCCATGGGTGCGCCCGATTCGCGAGTGAAACAAGCCGCCGCCAAATCAGCGCGGGTGATTGATGTGGAGGAGGGAAAGAAGTTCTGGGCGTTCCGGCCTGTGCGTGGTGAGCAGGCTCCCGCAGTGCAGCACGCAGCCTGGCCGCTGGATCCCGTGGATCGTTTCATTTTGGCAAAACTCGAAGCCAACGACCTCTCTCCTTCGCCAGACGCGGATGCCTACACCTGGCTGCGCCGTGTCTCGCTCGACCTCACCGGTCTCTCGCCAACACCGGAGGATCTGGCCCGTTTTGATGCTTCTTCCTCCTCCCGCGCCGCTGCCGTGGATCGCCTGCTGCAATCCAGTGCCTTCGGCGAACGCTGGGCACGTCATTGGCTCGATCTCACCGGCTACGCCGACCAGATCGGCACCTCGAACAACGTCTTTGCCGAACACGCATGGCGCTACCGTGATTATGTCATCACCGCCTTCAATGCCGACAAGCCCTTCGACCGCTTCATTCGTGAACAGATTGCCGGTGATCTCCTGCCTGCCGCATCTCCACAAGAAAAGGCCGCAAACATCACCGCCACCGGCTTCCTCGTACTGGGCGATGTCGAAATCGTCGCCGTGGACAAGTTCAAGATGGAGCATGACCTCGTCGATCAGCAGGTCAGCAAAACCGGCACCGCATTTCTCGGCCTGACGCTCGGCTGCGTGCGCTGCCACGATCACAAGTTTGATCCCATCTCGCAGACGGATTACTACGCCATCGCCGGCATGTTCCGCAGCACTGATGCGACTTACAAGACCGACAACGGCGTCTGGAGCAGCGTCAACAAAACAGAACTGCCGGAATCAACGAAGCAAAAGGCCGAACGCGGGCCGCTTCTCGCCGCGAACCAGACCAAGATTCGTCAGTGGGAAACCGAGCGCGACAATGCAAGCAAAGAAAAAGCCGCGCTCGAACCGCAGATCGCCATCGCCACGAAGGAAACGAAGCCTGATCTCGAAAAGAAGCGTGGTGAACTCGCCACGCGCATCAAGACGCTCAATGGCCAGATCGAGCATGCAAAATTCTTTGCTCCCGTCGCGCCAAAAGCCTTCGCCGTGCATGACCGCGAAAAGCCCGCAGACATGCGCATCACCATTCGCGGCAATCCGTATGCGCTGGGCGATCAGGTGAAGCGTGGCGCGCCACGGGTGGCATCGTGGGCCGATTTTCCAGCAATTCCTGCCGGCCAAAGCGGCAGAGTGCAGCTTGCTGATTGGATTGCCGATGCACGCAATCCCCTCACCGCGCGGGTCACCGTGAACCGCATCTGGCAGAAGCTCTTTGGTGAAGGTCTCGTGCGCAGTGTCGATTACTTCGGTGCACGTGGCGAGACACCTTCGCATCCCGAGCTGCTAGATTACCTCGCTGCTCGTTTCATGCAAAACGGCTGGTCGCAGAAACAGCTCATTCGCGAACTAGTCCTCAGTCGTGCCTACCGCATGAGCAGTGCCCACAGCGCCACTGCTGCGGCCAAAGACCCTGACAACCGCCTGCTCTGGCGCATGAACCGCCAGCGTCTCGATGCCGAGGCGATTCGTGATTCCATGCTCGTCATCAGCGGCAAGCTGGCGTCTTCCAGCGGCGGTCCCGCCTTGCCTCTGGAGTTCCCCGAAAACGTCACCAGCCTCAGTCCCAAGGCGGTGAATCCGCCCGCCTTCACCTTCCAGAAAATGCGCCCTGTGCAGGACTTTGAGCGCACGATCTATCTTCCGGTCATCCGCACGGCCACGCAGCCAGGCTCCGCGAAGCTGCGCGATGTGTTTGACTTCACCCAGCCCGCGCAGATCGCTGGCAAACGCGCCGAGACGGCCGTGCCCACACAGGCGCTCTTCCTTCTCAACAGCGACACCGTCCGGGCTCGTGCCATTGAAGTGGCCAAACAACTTGCCGATACCGAAGCCAACACCGGTGCACGCCTTGAAGCCCTCTGGCTTCGTATCCTTAGCCGCCCGATCACCAGCACCGAGCGTGACGATGCCGTGAAATTTCTCGAATCCATGTCCGCCGACAAAGCATGGATCGAATTGAGCCACGCACTGCTGTCCTCGAACGAATTTTTGCTCCGCCTATGAATACTGCCACCCTTTCCCGCCGCTCCTGGCTCCAGCGTACCGCCACCGGCTTTGGCGCACTCGCCTTGCATGATCTGGTTCAGGCCGCGCAAAGTCCGCTGGCGGTGAAAGCACCGCGATTTCCGGCGAAGGCGAAGCGGGTGATCTTCCTGTTCATGTCTGGCGGCCCATCGCAGCCGGATCTGTTTGATCCGAAGGACTACATCCGGCGCATGCACGGCCAGGCCATTTCTGCACCGATCAACAGCAATGAACTCCGGGTGGGCACGGACAAGTTTCTCGCACTGGCCACGCACGGCACAGTGAGGCCTCGCGGGCAATCCGGCATGCTGATCTCCGATTTGCTGCCACACACGGCCAGCATCGCGGATGAGATCTGCCTGCTGCGCGCGGTGCATGCGGACAACAACCAGCATCAGCCCGCTGCACTGCAGTTTCACACCGGCGTCACGGCAGATGTGCGCCCCTCCATTGGCTCATGGATCAGTTACGGCCTCGGCGCGGAGAATCAAAACCTGCCGAGTTTCATCAGCATCCACCCTGACAGCGACACCCGGCTCTATGGCTCGTCGTTTTTGCCCGCCGCTCATCAGGGCACCAAGGTCATCATTCCCTCCAACGACAAACAATCCCCCATCGACTACCTCGCCGATATCTCTGGCGATGCGAAGGCTCAGCGTGCCCGCATCGACTTCACACAACGCATGAACAAACGCCTGCTCGACCAGACCGGAACCGATGCCCGCATGGAAGGCATGATCGAAAGCATGGAGATCGCCTTCCGCATGCAGACGGCCACGCCGGAACTCGTGGACATCTCGAACGAGTCCGAAGCAACAAAGCAGCTCTACGGCATCGGCGGCAAGGACACCGACAAAAACGCCCGCGCCTGCCTGCTGGCACGCAAAATGAGCGAAGCGGGCGTGCGCTTTGTGCAGGTCACGATGGGCGGCTGGGATCATCATGGCGACATCCGCAATGCGCTGCCGAAAAGCTGCGCCTCCAGCGACCAGCCCTGCGCCGCGCTGATCAAGGATCTCAAGTCACGGGGCCTGCTGGAAGACACGCTCGTCATCTGGAGCGGTGAGTTCGGTCGCACCCCGTGGAGCCAGGATCTCAGCGGCACCTCACCTATCGAAAAACACGGTCGTGAGCATCAACCCGAAAGCTTCTGCTCATGGATGGCCGGTGGCGGCATCAGGCCCGGCTTCACCTTTGGTGAGACCGATGACTTCGGCTTCCGGCCCGTTTCCGGAAAAGTCCATCTGCATGATCTTCACGCCACCATCCTGCATCAACTCGGCCTCGAACATGAACAGCTGACCTGGCGGCATCTCGGCCGCGATTTTCGGCTCACGGATGTGTACGGCAACGTCGTGAAGGAGATCTTGGCATGAAGTTGTCCATTTCAATCAAGATCATCGCGTCATTCCTGGCTCTCCACGGCGCTGCGCTTGGCGCAGATGATTTTCAAACTGCGATCCTGCCCTTGCTGAAAGAGCGGTGCAACTCCTGTCACTCCACTGAGAAGCAGAAAGGGGATCTTGATCTGGAGCGGTTTGCTTCCGTCACAGACATCAAGCGAGAGCCCATGATCTGGGAAGGCGTGCTGGACCAGATTCACATGGGCGAGATGCCGCCGAAAAAAGAGCCGCAGTTTTCCACCGAACAGAAAACGCTGCTGACAAAATGGGTGCAGGACAGGCTGGAAGAAGTGGCGCTCGCGAGTGCGGGAGATCCGGGCCCCGTGGTGCTGCGCCGCCTCTCGAACATGGAGTACACCTACACGCTCCGTGATTTGACCGGCGTGGAATCACTTGATCCCGCAAAGGAGTTTCCTGTGGATGGCGCGGCAGGCGAAGGGTTTACCAATGCGGGTGCGGCGCTCGTTATGTCACCCGCCTTGCTGAGCAAGTATCTCGATGCGGCGAAGGACATCGCCAGTCACGCGGTTTTGACTCCGCTGGGCTTGAGCTTTTCCTCACGCACTACGCAGCGCGACTGGACGGACGAGACGCTGGTAAAAATTCGCGCCTTCTATGCGCAGTTCTCCGCATCAGGCAGTGGTTCGGAAGTACACGCCCAGGGCATCAATCTTGATACCGGCGACAGCGGCGTCCTGCCCTTGGAGAAATACCTCGCCGCGACGCGAGATGATCAATTGGCCGCGAAGCTGAATCCCAAATACCTCGGCAAACTTCGCGCGGCTCTGGAAGGAAAGGAACCCAATGTCGTCCTCGACCTCGTGCGCCAGCAGTGGCGTGCCGGAGTCTCAGCGGCTCAGATGGCCGAAACCATCAAGCAATGGCAAAAGGCGCTGTGGCGCTTCAGCAGCATTGGGCACATTGGCAAGCTCAACGGCCCAAAGTCCTGGCAGGTGCCGGTGCTGCCGCTGACTACCACCGAGGTGCTGCGGATGGCACTGCCCGCCAGTGGCGTGACGAAGCTCTACCTGGCTTCATTCGCCATCGGTCAGGCCAGCGCCGTTTGGGAAAATGCGCGGCTCGTCACGCCGGGGCAGAAAGACCGCCCCATCACGATCAATGGGGACGTAGCCGCCATGCCTGCCGAAATTGGCAAAGACACAGAGTTTGTCATCAACGCCCGCCTGCATCCCGATTCCCAAGGTGCCGTGCAAGTGCGCGTGCTGACCACAAAACCCGCCACGCCGCCAGCGCTTGTTGCCAGCAAGGTGACTATCAACAAGCCCGGCAAAAAAGGCATCTGGTCGGATGGTGAAAAACCGCTGAGCTTCGACGCACCCATCCTCGTGGGAGACAACAGCGATATGCGGAAGCGCCTCACCGCCCAGATCGCAGAATTCCGTGTGCTGTTCCCTGCCGCGCTCTGTTACACCAAGATCGTTCCTGCGGATGAAGTAGTGACGCTCACGCTGTTCTATCGCGAAGATGAGCCGTTGAAGCGTTTGATGCTTAACAAGGAGCAAACTGCCGAAATCGACCGCTTGTGGGATGATCTGCGTTACATCAGCGAAGCCCCCTTGGAGCAGGTCGATGTCTTTGAGCAGCTCTGGCAGTTCGCCACCCAGGACGCCGATCCCAAGGCTTTCGAACCGCTGCGCGTGCCGATCTACCGCGACGCCGAGCTGTTCAAACAGCAGAAACTCGCCGCCGAACCGAGGCATGTACAAGCCGCACTCGACTTTGCCACACGAGCATGGCGCCGCGCGCTCACTGATTCCGAGCAGATTGAACTGCATTCCTTGTATCAAAAGCTGCGCACACAGGAGCTGCCTCATGCCGCTGCCGTGCGCATGCTGATTGCTCGTGTGCTTGTGGCTCCCGCGTTTCTCTATCGTGGTGAAAAGGCCGCCCCAGGCATCAAGTCTGCGCCAGTGAATGATGACGAGCTCGCCACACGCCTGAGTTACTTTCTTTGGTCATCCGCTCCAGATGATGAACTGAGTCAGATCGCGGCCGATGGCAAACTGCACGATCCTGCAGTGCTCGCCGCCCAAGCTCGTCGCATGCTAAAGAATGATAAAATCCGCCGCCTCGCCACCGAGTTCGGCTGCCAATGGCTGCATGTGCGCGATGTGGAGACACTGGATGAAAAGAGCGAGCGCCATTTCCCCACCTTCCTCTCCCTGCGCAGCGACATGCAGGAAGAGGTGGTGCGTTTCTTCATCGACCTGCTTCAGAATGACCGCAGCGTGCTCTCCCTGCTCAGCGCCGATCACACCTTCGTCAACGCCAGCCTCGCGAAGCACTACGCGCTTGCAGTGCGAGGCGATGACTGGCAGCGCATCGAGAGTATTCAATCCAAAGGCCGGGGCGGCATCCTCGGCTTTGCGGCGACGCTGGCCAAACAATCCGGTGCCTCGCGCACCAGTGCCATCCTGCGTGGCACCTGGCTCAGCGAGGTCATCCTCGGAGACAAACTGCCCACTCCGCCAAAGGGCGTCCCCATTCTGCCTGAAGAAGCCCCCGCAGAACTCAGTGAGCGGCAGCTCATCGAACGCCACAGCCGCGATGAAAACTGCTCCGGCTGCCATCGTCGCATTGATCCCTTCGGCTTCGCGCTCGAAGGCTTCGATGCCATTGGCCGCGCCCGCAAAGCCGATACGAAAACCGTGCTGCCTGATGGAACATCCGTCGATGGAATCAACGACCTGCGCGATTACCTCGTCAATAAACGTGGCGATGATTTCCTCCGCCAGTTCTGCCGCAAGCTGCTCGGCTATGCCCTTGGTCGCAGCGTACAGCTTTCCGACAGACCACTGATCGAGTCGATGGTGCGAAGTGATCATCGTATCGGCTCTCTGATTGAACTCATCGTCCGCAGCCCGCAGTTTCGCGAGGTGCGCGGAAAAGACGCCATCGCCCAACACTGAAATATTTTATGAGCACACACCATTACTCACGTCGCGCCTTCCTGCGCGGAACCGGCGTCTCCATGGCCCTGCCTTGGCTGGAGTCTTTCAATGTTTGGGGCGATGAACCAAAGCGCGACAAACCAGCCAGTGAAGCCCCCGTGCGGTTGTGCGTGACATTTTCCGGCAACGGCTTTCACTCCAAGGAATGGTGGGCAAAAGGCGAGGGTAAAGCGATGGAACTTGGCAAGGTGCTGCAGCCTCTGCATGAGTTCCGCGAGAAGATGGTCTTTGTGCGCGGCTTGTATCACGAAGAGGCTCGGAAAGGGAACATTCATTCGTCGCAAACAGGAAATATGCTTTCAGGTGCTCCGATTGCTTCGGGTGGCGAGATTCGTTCCGGCACCAGTTTTGATCAGGTGCTCGCGCAGACCTATGGCCGCAGCACCAAGGTGCCGAGCCTCGTCCTCGCCTGTGAGAAATCGAATCCCTCAGTGCACAAAAACTATTCGATGCTCTACAGCTCGCACATTTCATGGAGCTCGCCCACGACCCCGACGCCGCTGGAGCTTTATCCGGCGCTGGCCTTCGACCGCTTGTTCAAGGATGAGGCCTCACCGGCAGACAAGAGCGTGCTGGATGCGGTGCTGGCCGACGCGCAGGATCTGCGGCGCGACATCAGCCGCAATGACCAGCGCAAGCTCGACGAATATCTCGACTCCGTGCGCGATGTGGAGAAGCGCATCGAGAACGCTGGCAAACGGGGTGAACTGCAGGGCTGGCGGCCCACGCTGGACAAGCCAAACATCCAACGCCCTGCCGACGGCATCCCGCAGGACATCGGCGAGCACATGCGGCTCATGATGGATCTCCTCGTGCTCGGCTTTCAGACCGACACCACACGCATCACCACCCTGAAGCTGAACAACGACCACAGCGCCCTGCGCTTCCCGAATCTGCCGAGCGTGCAGCAGGCCGGGCATGGCATCGACTACATGATCCACCATCTGCTCTCGCACAGCGATGGCGAAGACTGGCTGAAGGTGAACCAGTTCTTCATGGAGCAGCTGGCCTACCTCGCGCGGAAGCTGGATGCCATCCAAGAAGGTCCGCGCACGCTGCTGGACAACACCATGCTCATGCACTGCTCCAGCATGATGGCCGGTGCCAAGCACAACAACGACCAGCTCCCCATCATCATTCTCGGCGGTGCTGGTGGACGGCTCAAAGGTGGCCGTGCACTCGACTACACAGACAAGCCCGAGCGCCAGATGTGCCGCCTCTTCATGTCCATGATGGACAAGATGGATCAGCACCCAAAGATTTTTGGCGATGCGAAAATGAGGCTGGAAGAGGTTTGAAAATCACGCGTTTTGCTTTTCCTGTTCTGATCTCATTCTATGCCCATCATCACCGCCGACAAACTCCAGGATTCCTATGACGTGGTCATCGTTGGCTCGGGGGCAGGGGGAGGGCAGACCGCCTACACGCTCACGATGGAGGGCTTGAAAGTCCTCATTTTGGAAGCAGGGCGTGCCTTTGATGTGCAGTCCGAAGTTGCCATGCTGCAACTGCCCAGCCAGGCCCCGCTGCGTGGAGAGAAGACACCGGACAAGCAATACGGCTTCCACGATTGCTCGATCAACAGCGGCTGGGACATTCCCGGCGAGCCTTACACGAATGCCAGCAAGGAGCCCGCAGACCAGTTCCGCTGGTGGCGGCAGCGCATGATGGGCGGGCGCACCAATCACTGGGGGCGCATCACCCTGCGCAATGGCCCCTATGACTTCAAACCTCGCACCCGCTTTGCTCTCGGTTTCGACTGGCCCATCGGCTATGACGACATCGCGCCATACTACGACAAGGTGGAAATGCTGATCGGCGTCTTTGGCACGAACGAAGGATTAGAAAACTCTCCAAACTCATCCCCAGGCGTGCTGCAACCAGCGCCGAAGCTGCGCGTCGGCGAACTCTACGCGCAGAAGCACGGCAAGAAGGTCGGCGCGCATGTGGCCTCGATTCATCGTGCAGTGCTGACGATGCCGCAGGATGCCGAAACACTCCCGGCCAAATTGCACCCGGGCAATGCGAAGGCGCAGGCCATTCTGGCGGACTCCATGCGCACGCGGTCACCCTGCTTCTGGGCCACGGACTGTCATCGCGGTTGCGCCATCCGCGCAAACTACGATTCGCAAACCGTCCATCTGCGGCCCGCGCTTGCCACGGGGAACCTCGACATCCTGCCGAATGCCATGGCGCGTGAAGTCACGCTCGACAAACAGGGCAAGGCCACGGGAATTACTTTCATCAACAAGACGAACGGTAGCGAAGGTCATGCCACGGGCCGTGCCGTGGTGCTGGCGGCGAGCTCGCAGGAGTCGGTGCGTCTGCTGCTGAACTCGAAGTCTGCTGCCTTCCCACAGGGGCTCGCGAACTCCAGCGGCAAGGTGGGCAAATACGTCACGGATTCAGTATCGAGCAGTCTCAGTGCGCACATTCCAGCCTTTGAAGGCATGCCGATCCACAACGAAGATGGTGCAGGTGGTCCGCACGCGTACGTGCCGTGGACGCTGCATGCGCAGAATGGCAAAGGCGAGCTCGGCTTCCCCGGCGGCTATCACTTGGAGTTCACCACTGGCCGGCAGATGCCCTCGCTGACAACACTGAACGGCATCGAGAGCCGGTTGGGCCACGAAGGTGTGTTGTTTGGTGCGAAGCTTAAAGACGAAGCAAAGCGCTTCTACGGCTGCCATGTCGGCTTCGGCGGGCAGGGCACCATGCTGCCGAATGACGGCTCCTTCTGCGAGCTCGATCCCGATTTAAAAGATCAGTGGGGCATTCCCGTGCTGCGATTCCATTGGAAATGGACGGACTTCGAACTCAATCAGGTGCGCCATCAGCAGCAGCGCATCCATGAACTTCTCGAAGCCATGGGCGGCAAGGTGGCGGCAAAGGCCGATTCAGATCCATCCAAGCTGATCCGGCGCGGCGGCGAGGTGATCCATGAAGTCGGTGGTGCAATCATGGGCGCTGAGCGCGAATCTTCGGTGACGAATCAATGGAGCCAGACCTGGGACGTGAAGAATCTCTTCATGGCCGACGGCGCTCCCTTTGCCAGCACGGCAGATAAGAACCCCACGCTCACCATCATGGCGCTGGCATGGCGCATGGCCGACCACCTGATGGACGAAATGAAGAAAGGCAACATCTGATGAGCACTCCCGACGACCTCCCACGCATGGACCGCCGTAAGGCGCTGCAATGGATGCTCACCGCCACAGCCACCATGGCCGTGCGTGATCCACGCCTCTTCGCCGCAGATGCCAGTCTCGTCAAAGCTCAGGGCTACGGGCCCGACCCCGTCATGGTGAAGGCCTACAAGCCCGGTGACGTCTGGCCGCTCACCCTTGCCGAGCCCCAGCGCCGCACCACGCGTGCCCTGTGCGATGTCATCATGCCTGCGGATGAAACTTCACCCAGCGCCTCGTTCCTCGGTGTGCCAGACTTCATCGACGAATGGATCAGCTCACCCTATCCCGCCCAGGCAGGCGATCACCGCCTCGTCCTCGATGGCCTGCAATGGATCGATCAGGAAGCCAGCGCCCGCTTTGGCAAAGTCTTCCCAGATCTCACACTCGAACAACAAACCGCCATCTGCGCCGATCTCGCTGCCGCCAACCCGCTGCCTGCACACAAAAAGGCCGCGACATTCTTCAAACGCTACCGTGACCTCACCGCCGGCGGATACTACACTACGCCCGAAGGCATGAAGGCCATCGGCTACGTCGGCAACATGCCCTCCGGCACCTTCGAAGGCCCTCCCATCGAGGCGCTGAAGCATGCCGGACTCGCTTGATCACCTCTTTATGAAATCACTTCATCGCCTCGTTCTCAGCACTCTCGTCTTTGCCTGCATGGCCGTGCAAGCCTCCGCGCAGACCAAAGTCCTCTTCCTCGGCAACAGCATCACCAAGCACGGTCCCAAGGCTGACATCGGCTGGACAGGCAACTGGGGCATGGCAGCGACCGCTGAGGCGAACGACTACGTTCACCTCGTCACCAAAGCGCTGACGGAAAAAGCCGGTGCCGCACCCGAGGTCATGGTGAAAAACATCGCTGACTTTGAACGCGCCTATTCCGGCTACGACGTCGCGACCAAGTTGAAGGAAGCCATCGAGTTTAAAGCAGACCTCATTATCCTCGCCATCGGCGAAAACGTGCCAGGCTTGAAAAGCGCCGAAGACAAAACCAAGCTGCAAGCCAGTATCACCACCCTGCTGAACGCCCTCAAAGCCGAGCGCAAGCCCACGATCCTCGTGCGCAGTTGTTTCTGGGCCAACGCCGCCAAAGACGAAGCACTCCAGCAAGCCTGTACGGCCGTGGGCGGCATTTATGTCAACATCAGCAGCCTCAGCAAAGATGAGTCAAACTACGGCCGTTCCGAGCGTCCCTACAAACACGCAGGCGTGGCGAATCATCCCGGCGACAAAGGCATGGCGGCCATCGCCGCCGCCTTGGTGAAGGCGCTGCCGTGAGTTTCTAACGCTGTGATTTAAAATACTCAGCCGCCGCTTGGCGAAACTCAGCCTCAAGCGGAGGTTTCCCGCCGCGTGTGATGGAGTCAGCGACGAACTTTCGCGCCCACTGATAGTACAGTCGATGGGTTTCATAGATCGGCTGCTTTACCCCCTTGTCATCAATCATCCAAAAACCACGCTGCTGTCCGCCGGAATCGAGTTCATTGTTGTAAAGCTCCCAGTAGAGAATGAACGGACAACCCCATTCCAGCGCCGCTTGGATGGTGATGAGTGAAAGACGGTTCTGCTCCTCCGGCGAGTGATGCGCTTTGCCATTGTGAAACACCGAGTAGCCGTATTCACCAATGAAGACACGCTTGCCCTGAATACCAGCCTTTGGTATGAGCTTGGACTCGATATAATCGAGCACGATTTTGATATCCTCCGGATTCGGCTCGTTCGTGACGTCGTACGCAGAGTAAGAAACGAAATCCACCGGCGCATGCGGCAGCACCTGATTGACCAACGAGGGCCGGCCCTCACGCAGGGAGATCGTCGGGTGGTTCAGCTCAGTGTAATGCCAGACCTTCACACCCTCATGGCGCGTGTCCCGTTTGGCATCGTCCACCGCGCGCTGCCGCGTGCTCAGCCAGTCGATCATCCCCTGCACCCGTTCAGGCGTCATTTGCGCGTCGGCGGCTTTGTTGATGCTCCCGCGCAGCAGGTTGTCACCCTCCCAGTGCCCCAGGTAAAATGTTTTGCCCGTACCGCTGTAGGTCTTCAGCAGATGCACCACGAGGGCGTACATCTCCTGATACTCCAGCTCCGCATGCCCTTTGGAGAAACCCTCTTTCCACGAGGTGCCAGCAAAGGGCTCCGCCCAAAGTTGGTAATTCGCGAAAGGCATGTCCAGCACCTTGCGGTGCGCGGGTTCGTCTCGCGCCAGTTCCACCAGCGAATGCACTCGCGGGTACTGCGTCGGCTTCGGCCGCAGATCAAACTTCATGCAACTCGCCCCCATGGCCAATATCACCTTCGCAGACTCCACCAGCGCATCCTCCTGGGTGAACTGGTATTTCCCTCCAATAGCCTGGGTGCCGAGGATGTAGTTGAAGCGGTCCACCTCGGACAGCTCAGCCGCTGACATTCCGGCTGCAACCAGGAGGAACATCAAAGGCTTGCAGGCGGCAGGTATCATAGGGGGCAGAAAAGCACTCTTTTTCCATCGCACATTCAAACAGGCGGGATTTTGCCATTTTTTGTGTCCAAAGACGTAATCTTCAGGCCTGTAATACCCGACATGACACGGTCAAGCCTTCCAGCCCTCCTTTTCCTCCTCACCTGCCACGCTGCCAGCGCGGACGATGATGCCGCACGTGCAGGGATGAAGTTCTTCGAAAATGAGGTGCGCCCCATCCTGGTGAAACGCTGCTACGACTGCCACAGCACGACCAAGCA
Source organism: Verrucomicrobiota bacterium (assembly GCA_025360015.1). Classification (GTDB taxonomy): domain Bacteria; phylum Verrucomicrobiota; class Verrucomicrobiia; order Verrucomicrobiales; family Verrucomicrobiaceae; genus Prosthecobacter. Next base: position 226,921 of record JANYCZ010000036.1, read on the forward strand.
GAAGGGCGGCCTCCGCGTGGACAACATCGGCTATCTGAAGGCCGGCGGCGACACCGGCCCCGCCCTAGTCCCCGGCCAGCCGGAAAAGTCGGCCATGGTCGAAGCAATCCATTACGCCAACGCGGACTTCCAGATGCCGCCAAAGGAAAAGCTCCCCGATGCTGAGATCGCAACTCTGGAAAAATGGATCAAGCTCGGCGCACCCTGGCCGGAAGACTCCAGAAAAAAGGTCGTCATGACCGAAGGCGGCTTCACCGAAGAAGAGCGCAACTACTGGTTCTTCAAGCCGGTCGCCAAAGTCTCTCCGCCCGCAGTGAAAAGCGCATGGGTCCGCAATGACATCGACCGCTTCATTGTGGCAAAGCAGACAGAGATGAAGCTCGACCCAGCCGCCGCAGCAGACCGCAATGAGCTGGTGCGCCGCGTGTATTTTGATCTCCACGGCCTGCCCCCAACCCGCGAACAGATCGACGCGTTTGTGAATGACAAAGACCCGCGTGCTTATGAGAAGCTGATCGATGAGCTTCTCGCCAGCCCGCAATACGGCGAGCGCTGGGCGCAGCACTGGCTCGACCTCGTGCGCTATGCGGAGAGCGATGGCTACAATGCAGATGAGTATCGCCCATCCGTGTGGCCCTACCGCGACTACGTCATCAAGTCCTTAAACGACGACAAGCCCTACGATCAGTTCGTGCGCGAGCAGCTCGCAGGCGATGAGATCGCCCCCAATGATCCGAGCGTGCTCATCGCCACCTGCTTCCTGCGCAATCCGGTGTACGAATGGAACCAGCGCGATGTACGCGGCCAGTGGGACATCATCCTCACGGACATGACGGACACCACCGGCGAGCTCTTCCTCGGCCTGAGCATGGGCTGCGCGCACTGCCACAATCACAAGTTTGATCCCATCCTGCAAAAGGACTACTATCGCCTCCGTGCCTTCCTCGCCCCGGTGCAATGGCGCGATGACATGAAGCTCGCCACTCCTGCCGAAAAGAAAGCCTACGATGAGCAGCAGGCCAAATGGGAAACCGCCACCGCTGACGTGCGCGCCAAGATGGACGCACTAACCAAGCCTCTCGTCGAGCCCAAGGTCGAACGCGCACTCACACGCTTCACAGATGATCTCCAGGAAATGGTGCGCAAGCCCGACGAAAAGCGCGAAGCCTTGGAGAAACAGCTCGCCGGTTTGTGCGAGCGTCAGATGCAGCGCGAGCGCAAAACCTTTGATCCGATGAAGAGCCTCAAAACCGAGGAGAAAAAAGCGGAATACAAGGCGCTGGAAGAGGAACTGAAAAAGTTCGACGCACTCAAACCCAAGCCATTGCTGGACGCGTTCGTCGCAACAGATGCCGGGCCCAAAGCACCATCAGTCTCGCTCAAAACACGCAAAGGCGAGCAGGAAATCGCGCCCGGATTCCTCACCTTGCTGGAGCCCAAAGAACCCGTGATCAAGCCCATCGGTAATTCCACCGGCCGCCGCACGGTGCTGGCAAACTGGATCACGCGCCCGGACAACCAGCTCTCCACGCGCGTCATTGTAAATCGCGTGTGGCAGTATCATTTCGGTCGCGGCATCGTCGCCACGGCGAGCGACTTTGGCAAGCTGGGCGAGAAGCCCACGCACCCCGAACTGCTCGACTACCTCACCACCCAGTTCGTCGCGAATGGCTGGCATCTGAAGCCACTGCATCGCGAGATCATGCTTTCCGCCACCTATCGCCAGACCGCACGTCGTGAGCCCACGACCGACATTGCGAAGATCGATCCTTCCAATCTCTACCTCTGGCACTTCAATCCCCGTCGCCTCGATGCCGAGCAGGTGCGCGATGCTCTGCTGTCCGCCAGCGGCGAACTTGATCAGCAGGCCGGCGGCCCCGCCGAGGATGGCAACGGCACCCGCCGCTCCATCTACACGATGAAAAAGCGCAACAATCAGAACGAACTGCTGCGCGCCCTCGATGCGCCTGCCGGTTTCGCGAGCACCGCCGAACGTCAAAGCACCACGACACCGACGCAGGCCCTGCAACTCCTCAATGGCGACTGGATGCTGGCCCGTGCGCGCAAGCTGGCTGAGCGCGTGGAAAACATCGACGACGTCTGGCTCGCTGTGCTGGGCCGCCTGCCAACGAAGCTTGAGCGTGAAAAGGCGGCGTCCTTTCTAAAGAAACGCGCAGGCACTTCGACTGCGCCGGTCGCGACGAAAGATGCCGATGAAAACAGCGGCGCATTCAAGGAGAACTCACCGCATGAGCGCCTCATCGTTCAGAACGGTGAGGAAGAAGGCGATGAATTTACCGTCGAGGCCCTCGTCAGCCTCAACAGCATCGATGTGAATGCCTCGGTGCGCACCATCGCGTCGCGCTGGAATGGTGGAAAAGACAGCCTGGAATCCTTCGGCTGGAGTCTCGGCGTGACGGGCATGAAATCACGCTTCAAGCCGCGCAACGTCATCATGCAAGTCGTGGGTGAGGATGAAAACGCCAACATCGGCTATCAGGTCGTTCCGTCTGACATTCACATTGAACTGGGCCGTCGTTATCACATCACCGCCCGCGTTTCCTGCCTCGGTCATACCGTCACCTTCACGGTGCATGACCTCGATACACCAGGAGCCGTGCCGGACTCCGTCGTGGTGCCCATGGATATCCGCGCCAAGCTCAGCGCGGGCACCGCGCAGCTCGTGATCGGTGGTTTGAACAAGCGCGCACCCATGCATCAGTGGGATGGCCGGATTGAGGCTCTGCGTGTAGCCAGCAGCCTGTTGGATGACAAGGCGCTCAACGCGGATGCGGAAAAATGGGCCGCCGGTCTCGTCACCTGGCGCTCCGCAGATCCGCAGACCTCGCAGTTTGCGTGGAATGGTTCAGACACGAAGACCGTCGAGGCGGATGATCCGTTCCATCAGGCCATGAATGATCTCTGCCAGGTCCTGCTGAACACGAACGAGTTCTTTTACCTTCACTAACACCATGAGCTGCAATCGATTCGATCTTCCCAACACGCGGCGCGAGTTTCTGCAGACCGCTGGTTGCGGCTTTGGTGCCGTGGCGCTGGCCGGTTTGATGGGTGGGCAAAACGCCGCTGCCTCCATCCCTCTGCCACAGCGTGCCGCGAAGGCCAAGAGCGTCATCTTCCTTTTCATGGAGGGCGGTCCCAGCCATCTCGACACATTTGACTACAAGCCGCTGGTAAACAAACTCGCGGGCCAGCAACTGCCCGCGAGTTTCAAGCCCCCCATCACCGCCATGGGAGAGTCCAAGTCGCCGTTGCTTGAATGCAAGCGCACCTGGAAGCAGCACGGCCAGGGCGGCCTGTGGATTTCAGACTGGTTTCAAAATGTGGCGCAGCATGCGGACGACCTCGCCGTGATCCATTCCTGCACATCCAGCGGCATCAATCACGCCGGTGGCGTCTGCTCCATGAACACCGGTTCCGTCTTCGGTGGCCGGCCTTCTCTCGGCGCATGGGCCTCCTATGGTCTCGGCACAGAGAATCAAAACCTGCCAGGCTTTGTCGTCATCAAAGACAGCGAGGCCACCGTGGTGAATGGCGTGCGCAACTGGGGCAACGGCTTCATGCCCGCAGTTTATCAAGGCGTGGAGTTCAACTCTGACGGCGTGCCGATCAAATACCTCGACAATCCCAAAGGCGTGGATCGCAAACGCCAGCGCGACAAGCTCGACCTGCTCGGTGCCTTGAACCAAGACTATGGTGCCTCCCGCGCCAGCAACACCGAACTCGATGCACGCATTCGCGGCTATGAACTCGCCTACAAAATGCAGGCCGAGGCACCACAGGCAGTGGATCTCAGCAAAGAAACCGAACTCACGAAGCAGCTCTACGGCATGGACAACGAGGCCACCGCTGTGTTTGGCCGCAACTGCCTGCTCGCCCGCCGCCTCGTCGAAAACGGCGTGCGCTTCATCCAGCTCTACAGCGGCGCTGGAAGCAAGTGGGACAGCCATAAGGGCATCGAGGTCAATCACACCAAGCTCTGCAACTCCGTCGATAAACCCATCGCGGGTCTGCTCGCCGATCTCAAAGCACGCGGCCTGCTCGACGAAACCCTCGTCATCTGGGGCGGTGAATTTGGCCGCACTCCCATGAGTGAGCAGGGCGACGGCCGCGACCACAATCCCACCGGTTTCACCATGTGGATGGCCGGCGGTGGTGTGAAAGGCGGCCAGACCTACGGTGCTACGGATGAGCTCGGCCTCTATGCCGTCGAAGACCGCCTGCATGTGCATGACCTGCATTCGACCATCCTCCATTTGATGGGCATCGATCACACCAAGCTCGTCTATAATCACAAAGGCCGTCCCGAGCGCATCGACCAAAACGAAGGTCATCCAATGACCAAGCTTTTGGGCGTGTGATCACGGTGGTGTTTCCACTTAACCAGCACGGTTCATTTGCAAAGCCTTCGCCAGGTTGTCCGTTTGCCTTCGCTCATGCATCTCCGAACACTCGCTATCCTTGTCCCGCTGCTGCTCACTTCCGCCTTGGCCCAAACCGGCCTGCAAAAAGCGGATGTCACACTGTTGCCAACGAAGAATCTTAAAACGACGCTCCCTCCGGGCTACACGATTCCCATCGTCGATATCAGCGGTGAAAAAGAGCGCCAGGTCATCGTGGATCAGGAAAAAGGCCAGTACCTGGGCCATCCCACCACGTTGCTGCTCGAAGACAACAAAACCATGCTCATCGTCTATCCGAAGGGACATGGGCGCGGTCCCATCGTTTACAAGCGCAGCACCGACACGGGCTTGACGTGGAGCGACCGTCTCCCCACACCGGAATCATGGAAGACCTCTGTCGAGGTGCCCACGCTGCACCGCGTCGTCGATGCCAGCGGTAAAAAACGCATCATCATGTTCAGCGGTCTGCATCCCATTCGCATGGCCGTCACGGAAGATGATGGTGCCAATTGGAGCGAACTGGCCCCCATCGGCAACTTCGGCGGCATCGTTACCATGGGCACGGTGATTGATCTGAAAACACCGGGTCATTACCTCGCCTTCTTCCATGATGATGGCCGCTACATCCGCGGCGCACCGTCCAAAGCATGGCGCTTCTGGGTTTACACCACCCTTTCCAAAGACGGCGGCCTCACCTGGAGCGCGCCCACGCCCATCGCCATGATGCCAGACGCAAACCTGTGTGAGCCCGGTGCCTTGCGCTCGCCAGATGGCAAGCAGATCGCCGTGCTGCTGCGTGAAAACTCGCGGAAGTACAATTCCTTCGTCATCTTCTCCAACGACGAAGGCCAGACCTGGACCGAGCCCAAGGAACTCCCCGCTGCACTCACAGGAGATCGCCACGTCGCCAAGTACACACCCGATGGTCGTCTCTTCATCAGCTTCCGCGACACCACCCACGTCAGCCCGACCAAAGGCGATTGGGTCGGCTGGATCGGCAAATACGAGGACATCGTCAACGGCACCGAAGGCCAGTATCGCGTGCGCATCATGGACAACACCAAGGGCGCTGACTGTACCTATCCCGGCATCGAAGTGCTGCCAGACGGCACCATTGTCACCACCACCTACGGCCATTGGACAGAAGGCGAGATGCCCTACCTCGTGAGCGTGCGCTTCAAGCTGTCGGAACTCGACGCCAAGGTCGCCAAGTAGATTTCCAATTTTCGTTGGCCATGACATCACGCCACAATCGCCGTCAGTTTCTCTCCACCCTCGCCCTCGGCTCTCTCGCCGCACGCGGGCAGGAGTCACCCAAGTATCCGCCCGTGCGGATCATCACCAAGGGGCCCGGCTTTCACTGGTTCGGCTATTACGACAAGCTCCAGTTCTCGCCGGACAATCGCTTTGTTCTCAGCAACAAAGTGAGCTTCGAACACCGCTCTCCCACAGCGGACGATGAGATCGAGGTCGGTATGGTCGATCTCCAGGAGAATGACAAATGGATCCCCCTCGGCAAGACACGCGCCTGGTGCTGGCAGCAGGGCTGCATGCTGCAGTGGATCCCCGGCACTGAGTCAAAGGTGATCTGGAACGACTGTGAAAAAGATAAGTTCGTCAGCCATATCCTCGATGTCAAAACAGGCGAGAAAAACACCCTCCCCAGTCCCATCTACGCCCTGGCGCCAAATGGCAAAGAAGCCCTGAGCTGCGATTTCGCCCGCGTGGCAGATTGCCGCCCCGGCTACGGCTACGCTGGTATCAAAGACCGCTTCTTCAATGACATGGCGCCCGCAGGCAGCGGCGTCACCCATGTGAATCTCGAAACCGGCGCAGAGAAGCTCATCGTCTCGCATGAGACTCTCTCGAAGACCGGGGAACTCATCCAGAACCTTCCAGACTCCAAGCACCACGCCTATCATCTCCTCGTCGGCCCGGATGGAAAACGCTTCATCATGCTGCACCGCTGGACCCAGCCGAAAGGCGGCCACATGACGCGTCTCATCACCGCCAACATGGACGGGAGCGACCTGCGCATCGTCATTCCCAATGGTTACGCCTCGCACTTCATCTGGCGGGATGCCACACACATCCTCTCCCAGGCCAAGGGCTGGCTCGGCAACAAGGAATGGGGCGACTTCCTCTTTGAAGACAAAGACAGCGGCATCCTCGAAGAGATCGGTCATGGCGTGCTCGACAGTGGCGGCCACCTCACCTACCTCCATCACAACGAGTGGATCTTGAACGACACCTATCCAAAAGGTGTGCGCCGCATCCAGACCCCGCACCTGTATCACATCGCTACCAACAAACGCATTGATCTCGGCGAGTTTCACTCCCCCCGCGAATACACCGGCGAATGGCGTGTGGACAACCACCCGCGGTCCAGCCGCGACGAGCGCTGGGTCTGCATCGACGCCCCGCATGGCGATCAGGGCCGGCAGCTCCACCTCATCGACATCCAAGGGATGTTGACGTGAGTCTTTGCAACTGGCAGCAAAAACGGGCTGGCGGGCGCAGTATAGGTTCCATGCGCACGCTTCTTCTCGCTCTCTTCGCTACGGTCTCTCTTCACGCAGCGGATGTGCCCAAAGCCCCTCTCATGGCCGGTGCGGCCACCAGCAACATCACGCCGGAACTTGGGGCGGAGGTGGTGGGCGGCTTCCTGCCCTATCCCTGCACAAACATTCACGATGAACTGCACGCCCGCTGCCTCGTGCTCGATGACGGCAAAACAAAACTCGCCCTCGTCGTGTGCGATCTCCTCGGCATGCACCGCAGCTTGTGCGTGGCAGCGCGGGAGCTGATCGAAAAAGAAACCGGCATCCCAGCTTCGAATGTGGTGATCTCCGGCACGCACACCCATTCAGCCGCGAATGCCATCGGCGGTCCCGTGCGCTTCTACACCTCCGACATGGAGCTGACCGATTATCAAAAGTTCATCGTGCGGCGCATTGCGGACGGTGTGCGTCGTGCGATCACCCTGCTGCGCCCGGCAGAAATCGCCTTCGGCACCGTGGACATCCCAGAGCACGTAAACATCCGCCGCTGGTTCCTCAAAGAAGGCGCCATGCCGCCAAATCCCTTCGGCAGGATCGACAAAGTAAAGATGAACCCCGGCGCAGGCAATGCAGCGCTGGTGGAGCCCGCCGGCGAGCCTGATCCCACCGTCTCATTCATCGCCCTGCGCGAGCCCGGCGGGCGCATGATCTCGGTTTATTCCGCCTACTCGCTGCACTACGTCGGCGGTGTGAATGGCGCAGACATCTCTGCCGACTACTACGGCATGTACTGCGAAGCCCTTAAGCGCCTGCAAACCGGCGGCAATGATGATCCGCCGTTTGTCGCGCTCATGGCCAATGGCACCAGCGGTGACGCGAACAACACCAACTTCCGCACTCCACGCCCGCGCCAGAAGCCCTACGAGCAGATGCACTACGTCGCCGAAGACGTCGCCGCAAAAGTGAACGCCGCATTGGCAAAAGTGACCTGGCAAAGCAACGCCCCACTCGCAGCTCGCTATCGCGAACTCGGCATCGCGTGGCGCAAGATCGATCCCGAGCTCATCGCCTGGGCCAAGGAAACCGAGGCCAAAACCCCACGCATCCAGGGCAAGGCCGATCTGCCGCTCGCCTATGCCGGGCGCGTGCAACGGCTCGCCATGGCCAGCCCTGAAACCAAAGCAGCCGTGCAGATCCTGCGCATTGGCGACATCTGCATCGGCACCACCCCCACGGAAACCTTTGCCGAAACCGGCGTCGAATTCCGCAAGCGCAGCCCTTTTGCCAAATCCTTCATGATCGAGCTGGCCAACGGCTACTACGGCTACATGCCCACCCCACGTCACTTTGAACTCGGCGGCTATGAGACATGGCCCGGCACCAACAACCTGGAACCACAAGCCTCCGTGAAAATGATGGACGCCCTGCTGGAGATGGCGGCGGAGATGAAGTGACACCTCTTGCTTTTGCAAATCCTTCACCAACCCCCGGCTCGTAAAAGTGGCTCATGCCTCCTGGCGCATGTTAAAAAAACGTGGCAATCCCAGCGCCAAGAAATATATCCACAGAGCAACGCGAGGGCGGCAGCAAAGTGGTCCGCACAGTCCTCTGTGCGGTTTCTGGGCGGTCGTACACGCAGGAGCTGCCCAGAGAACCTGCATATAACTAGGTGCGCCAGCCTCCAGTTCTCGAGTTCCGCCCGGTTCATATACTCTTATGCTGATTTCATATACAAGAGGCAGCAATCACATATTTACCCCGACAACTCCGCTGACCGCTGTCGTATGGGACACCTTATCTGCATGAAACACGCCGTTGCCCTCCTGTTGCTATACCTCATGCTACCAGTCGCAAAGCTGCCAGCAGCAGAAATGCGCGGCATGTGGGTTTATAAATCCGATGACATCGCCGCCTCCGCTGAAGCCAGCGATCAATTGTTCGACTTCTGCGAAAAAAGGCACCTCACCGATCTCTTCTGGCAGGTCCATTTCGCACGCTTGGACGATGGCGGACGCGCTCTAAAAAACGCTGAGCCGACGCGCACCTTTCTCCAGCGCGCGCATTCCCGGTCCCTGCGCATCCACGCACTCTTCGGCGATCCCTCCCACACCCTGAGAATCAAACACGGCATCGTGTCTGCCAGTGCCGACGGCGTGATGGCATTCAACCGGGACGGCCCGGCGGAGGCACGCTTTGACGGGCTGCATCCCGACATCGAGCCGCATGGACTTCCACAATGGAAGAAAGCGGACCTCATGCAGAAGTGCGATCTACTGACCCAGTTTGTGGAAGTCCATCATCTAACAGCCACGCGAGTCCACGCGGCGGATGCCAAGCTCGTCTATGGCGCGGATATAGTTTTCTGGCTCGATAAAACCAATCCCGAGGGCCAGCCCGTTTATCCCGTGACCTTTCAGGGCGTGACCAAGGATGCCGCCAAGCACCTGCTCGATGTCGTCGATCACGTCGCCATCATGAGCTACCGCAGCAACGCTGAGGGGCAGAACGGCATCATTGCATTGACCGCCAAAACCATCGCCTATGCAGACACCAGCAAGGCCAAAGTGTTCGTCGGAGCCAAAATGGCGGACATCGGGCCAAAGCTGGAATCCTTTTATGGCCAAACCGAATCTCAGATGATGAGGGCGTTGCAGCCTGTCGATGAAACCTACCGGCCTCACCCCGGCTACGCAGGGCTGGCTTTCTTCATGTATGAGGCCTTTAAAACGATGCCGCCATGAAGCGAGTCTGTGTCCTCCTGTTTTCACTGCATGCCCTAACCGCAACCGCCGCCTGGCAGGCTGGCGTGGCCCAAGCCGACATCACACCCACGGAGCCTGTGCCACTCGCCGGCTACGGCGGCAAGACGCGCATGTCTCAGCGCGTGGAGCATCCCATCTGGCTGAAGGCACTCGCACTCAAAGACGACTCAGGCGCGACTTCAGTCCTTGTCACAGCAGATCTGGTAGGCTTGAGCGACAAAATGGTCGCCATCATCGCAAAGGCCGCTCTGGAAAAACACGGCATCCCAAGAGAGCGCCTGATCCTGAACACCTCGCACAATCATTCCTGCCCCGTCACCGAAGACGTGTTGTGGCTCTACTACGAGTTCACGCCAGAAGAGGCCGCCGTGAAGGATCGCTACACAGCGATGGTTTACACAAAATATGAGGAGGTCATCGGCGCTGCCATCGCAAACCTCGCGCCCGCAGAACTCGCGTTCGATCAAGGCCTCGCAGGTGTGGCGGTCAACCGGCGGCGCTCACGCGGCCCCGAGAGCCGGGCCTTCGGTGGGCAGGTCGATCAAGATGTCCCCGTCATCGCTGTGAAGACCGGGAAGGGGATCAAGGCCATCGTCTTCGGCTATTCATGCCACACCACCGCACTCGGCGGCCTCAGCATCAGCGGCGACTACGCCGGCTTCGCGCAGCTTGAACTGGAAAAATCATTCCCCGGCTCCATCGCCATGTTCGTGCAAAACTGCGGTGGCGATGCAAACCCGCTGCCACGCATTCGCGGAAAGGACGCCGAAGCCACGGAACTCGCGAGCATGTACGGCAAGATTTTAGCCGAAGCGGTACGCCAGACGATTAACACCAAGATGCCGCCACTCATCGGCCCCGTTCATGCAGCCATGGGTGAGACGGAGCTGCTGCTCCAGCCCGGCATCCCATTCGAAGAACTCCAACAACGCCTCCCCAATCTCAGCGGCATGCCCAGGCGCGAATTCGAACACTTCATCCGCCAATACGAAACACTCGGCTCGCTCCCAGATCGCGTGAAGTATCCCATTCAGGTCTGGCGCATCGGTCCAGACTTTCAATTCATCGCATTGACCGGCGAAACCGTGGTCGATTACTCGCTCAAGTTCAAAGCCGCCTACGGCTGGAACACCACCTGGGTCTGCGGCTACAACAACGACCTCACCAGCTATATCCCCAGCCTGCGCGTTCTCAAGGAAGGCGGCTATGAAGGAGTCACCGGCATGTTTGAATACGGCCACCGTGCGCCTTACACCGAGACCGTGGAGGAACGGATCACCACCAAGGTCGAAGAACTGATGAAGCAGACGAAGTGATTACTTGCCCACGACCGGTGCCGTCTGCTCCGGCGTCACCCGGCCACTCGGCAGTTCGAGAATACGAATGTTGCGGAAATGAATCTCCGCCCCCTCGGACTCCAAACAAAGATAACCTTTGCGCACGGTCGATTGGCTGATGCCATTCACAAACTTACCGTTGATCGAAAGCTTCACCGTACCGTCCACACAGACCACATCGTAGGTGTTCCATTCGCCCTTGCCCTTGCAGCGCATCTCCCACGACATGCTGCGTTTGCCGCGCGGATTATCCGGCACGCCCTCCAGGCCGTTCGCTCCAAAGAGTTCTCCTGACACGTAGCCGGGATGATTGGGCAGCCCGTCTTTGCCTGGGTGCAGATTGGGCCATTCAAGTTCCAGCATCTGCACCTCCATCCCCTTCGGCAGATTACGGCCTTCTGTGGTCACCCCTTCGCTCCATACAAACACGCCGGAATTTCCACCCGCTTCCATGTGCATCCACTCGATGTGAAGGATGAAGTTCTCATACTGCTTCTCGCTGCGCATCACGCCGATGGGCTGACCCTTGCAAACGAGCAGCCCGTCTTTGACGCTCCAGGTCTCAGGGCTGGTGTTTACATCCACCCAGCCGCTTAGGTCCTTGCCATTGAAGAGATCGCGCCACTGCGCCACGTCCACCGCGAACACGGATGCACCAAGGAGAAGCTGAAGAATAAGATGTTTCATGGGAGTAGTCTTACGGGGCTGCGGAGTTTTTCTACAATTCTCATTCATCATGCCAAAGGATGATCCGATCATCATCAAAAAATCGAACATGGCTCATGCCTGCCTTGTCTCAGTCTTCACCCCGGGCACGTAAAATAGACGCGCCCACCCCCAAATGACTAACCTCCGTTTATTCTTGCTGGCCGCGCTATGTGCGGGTTGTTCTTCCTGCCAGAGCGTGTCCAGAGTCGCACCACACAAGCTGGTGAGCGTGCGCACTGGCAGTACTCTCAGCAATGTGAAGACGACCGCCTACACCCAGAGTGAAAGCGACCACATTGTCTATGGTGCCAAGAGCGCCGTCGGCAACACCCTCAAGTTTGGCTCTGTCCGTAGCGCCGCCACCGATTGGTCCGTGTATCCGGTGGGTACCGAATTCAAAATCGAAGGCGAGCCCTATGTTTACCAGGTGGACGACTACGGCTCCGCTCTCGTCGGCACCCAGACCATTGATCTTTACCGCCCGTCCAAGGCCTCCATGGACCAATGGGGCGCGCGCGAGGTCAATATCAAGGTGCTCAAATGGGGCTCGTTTGACCAGAGCCTGGCGATCATGAAGCCGCGCGAAGGCATCAAACCGCACATCCATGAAATGGTCAGCGCGATCGAAACGCGCCGCTCTCCCGGCCCCTGAAGCAGGCAGGAGAGGGTGGCCATGGCCTTGGAAACCAAGTTTCCGTTTGAGCCGCCCCTGCTTTCGGGCTAGGCACCCTGCCACCTTTCTCATGAGCAGCCCCTCCGCACACACGTATAAAGAAGCCGGCGTCGATATCCACGAAGCAGCATCGCTGGTCGATGACATCGGCGTGCTGGTGAGGAGCACCCAGCAGAAGCGGAAGCTGGCAAATCCATTTGGACTGTTCGCTGCCGCCTACGACCTCAGCGGCTACAAACACCCCATCATCCTCACAGGCTGTGACGGGGTCGGCACAAAGATCGAGCTGCTGCTCAAACACGACCAGCTCGAAGCCGCCGGCAAAGACCTCGTCGCCATGAATGTGAACGACGTGCTCACGACGGGGGCCGATCCCATCATGTTCCTCGATTACGTGGGCATTCCAAAGATCCAGAAGACGCAGATCACCCGCATTATCGCTGGCATGACTGAATACCTGGTGGCGTGCAACTGCATCCTCGCTGGCGGCGAGACTGCCGAAATGCCCGGAATGGTGCCCGAGGGCATGGTCGAGCTTAGCGGCTTCGCCATCGGTGCCTGCGAAAAGGAAGATTTGCTCGATCCCGGCACCATTGCCGGCGGCGACGTGCTCATCGGCTGGCCCAGCGCAGGTTTCCATGCGAACGGCTTCAGCCTCGTCCGCCGCATCATCGAGAAGGAGAACATCCAGTTCAGCGAGGACGAGATGCGCACGCTGCTGCTGCCCACGCTGCTCTATCATGAGCAGACTGCTGCACTCAAAGCCGCAGGGATCCGCCCGAAGGCCATGGCCCACATCACCGGTGGCGGCCTGCCCGAAAACCTCGGCCGCATGTTCCTCAAGCGCGGCCTCGGTGCCAATCTGCGCATTCCCTTCTGGCAGAACGATGTCGTGCAGAAGGTCCTCCGCCACGCCGACAAAAAAGACGCCATCGACACCTTCAACATGGGACTCGGCTGGGTCGCCATCGTCTCCCCCGCAGATGCAGACAAAGCTCTCGCCTGCGGCAAGGGTGCCAAAATCATCGGCGAGATGGACACCAGCGCCCAGGTCAGCGTGGAGATCGTCTGAAAGATTGACCGTTTTTAGGCAGTGAATGCAGGTTCCATGAACCGCCTCATTCCTGCCCTCGCCTTCCTCTTTGTCCTGCTGAGCGCCACCGCTCAGCAGCCTGCACCCGCAAAGGCCAAACGCCCCCCAAATCCGGCCATGGACCCGGTGCAGGATGTCGCCGGCCTGCCACGCGTCCTGCTCATCGGAGATTCCATCTCCATCGGCTACACCCTGCCCGTGCGAAAGCTGCTCGAAGGCAAGGCCAACGTGCATCGCATCCCCACGAACGGTGGTCCAACCAAAAACGGAGTCGCCAGCATCGCCAAATGGCTCGGCACCAGCAAATGGGACGTGATTCACTTCAACTGGGGCATCCACGACCTCAAGTACATGCCCGATGGCAAGCGCCAGGTCGAGCCCGCCGACTACGAAGCCAATCTCCGCAGCCTCGTCGTCACTCTGAAGAAGACCGGCGCCAGGCTGATCTGGGCTACCACCACGCCGATCCCCGAGGGCGATCTCAATCCGCCCCGCAAATTCGGCGAGGTGAAGGAATACAACGATATCGCCGCGCGGGTCATGAAGGAAAACGGCGTGGCCATCGACGATCTGAACGCCCACATCACGCCGCAGCTCGCTACGATGCAGAATCCCCGCGATGTCCATTACACCCCTGCGGGCAGCGACTATCTGGCCAAGCAGGTCGCCGAGGAGATCAGCAAAGCGCTGCCCAAGTGAGCCGCGTCGGCGGTTTGCCAGTCCACTTTGCATGATTTTTTGTCAGCGCCTGGGGCGGATTCCAGTGCATCATGGGGCGTCATGAACACCCTGTTTCTGCGCCGCCTGTTCATCATGGCATTGATTGCCCTGGTGAGCGCTTCTCCGCTCCGTGCTGCGGAATCTCCACCCAGTAGCGCAGCGGACAAGCTGCGTGAATCCATGCTGCTGCCCGGTGTCAGTTTGTCTCAGGGCATCTCTGAAATCACCGGCGTCGCCATCAGCCCGCTGCTGGGGGTCAGCGTCATCGGCGTATGGACCTACTGGAAGACCGAGCCGCATTTGCGCCCTCGCCTGCCATGGTACTGCCACCCTGGAGTGTGGGGCACCGGCTTGTCATTGATCCTCATTTGCTTCCTCAAAGACTTTCTCGGCACCGCCGCTCCGCCGCTGGTCAAAAAACCCCTCGATTTCCTGGAGCTGTTCGAAAACAAGCTCAGCGCCCTCGTTGCCAGCGTCGGTTTCGTGCCACTCGTGACGCTCGCTATGGCCCACTTTAACCAAGTGCCTGATCAGGCAGTGAATCCCCTGGCGGACTCCGGCCTGGCCGTGATGCCTTTGGTCAGCCTCATCGACTTCGGCGTTCACACCCCCTGGATTTCCATCCCCGTCGCCCTCGTGGCCTTCAGCGTCGTCTGGCTCAGCTCACACGCCATCAATGTGCTCATTGCCCTCTCCCCCTTCGGCATCGTCGATGCCGGGCTCAAGCTCATCAAACTCGCCCTCATCGCGCTCGTGGCCGGCAGTACGCTGATCCACCCCTACGCCGGTGCCGCCGTCTCCCTGGTGCTCATCCTCATCGGTCTCGTATTCGCAGGCTGGTCCTTCCGCCTCACCCTCTTCGGCACCCTCATGGGTCGTGATTTCCTGCTCAACAAACGCGCCACTCCCACCGATCTGGAAGCAGGCGTGAAAGGCTTCCTTGCCCGCCGCACCGAGGGCGTGCCCGTCCGCACTCTCGTCAGGTTGAAGCAGGACGCCTCGGGCCGTTCCGTCCTCACCTATCATCCCTGGCTCTTCCTGCCAGAGCGTCACATCCCCCTCGCAGAGGCAGACCACGTCATCTGCAAAGGCCTCCTGCATCCATCACTCGCTCACCGCCCTGCCGGGGCCCCCGCCGCCCTGCGCAGCACCCTCATTTTGCTGCCCCGCTACCGCAGGCTGGAGGACGCCATCGCCCGGCGTTTTGGCTGCCAGGAAGTCGTGGACGGCGCGCTCCTGCGCGGCTTCAAAGCCATGCGCCAGTGGCTGGTGGACATGCTTTCCTCCGGCCGAAAACTCGTCGAAATGCACCCCGGATGAGCCGCAGCAGGGTTGCGCAGGGCTGAATCCCGCCTATCTACGCGGCCCGCTTATGCACAGCTTCCGTTACCACCAAGGTCAGTTATTCGCCGAAAACGTTGCCCTTCAGTCCCTCGCCGAGAAACACGGCACGCCGCTCTATGTCTATTCCAAGAGCACCATCACCGGCCACTACACGCGTCTGGACGCAGCGCTGGCCAAGCTCGATCACCTGATCTGCTTCGCGGTGAAGGCGAACTCGAACATCGCCGTGCTCAACACCATCGCCAAGCTCGGCGGCGGCTTTGACATCGTCTCCGCTGGCGAACTCTTCCGCGTCATCAAGGCCGGTGGCGATCCCGCCAAATGCACCTTCGCTGGCGTGGGCAAAACCCGCGACGAAATCGAGTACGCCCTCAAGCAGGGCATCTACTGCTTCAATGCCGAGTCCGAGGCCGAGCTGCACTACATCAATCAAGTCGCCGGCGAGCTTGGCGTGCTGGCCCCCGTGGCCGTCCGCGTGAATCCGAATGTCGATGCGCATACGCACGCCAAGATCACCACCGGTAAAAGCGAGAACAAGTTCGGCATCGATTTCGACCAGATCCTCGATGTCTATGCGCGCGTCGCCGCCGACTGCCCAAATCTCATCATCAAAGGCCTGCAGATGCACATCGGCTCGCAGCTTACGAACGTAGATCCCTTCCTCGAAGCCGTGCAGAAGGTCATCCCCTTGGTGACTCAGGTAAAGCGGAGCTACGGCATCGAGTTCTTCAGCATCGGCGGCGGCATCGGCATCAACTACAAGCAGAGCCTTGATTCCGGCAATGTGAACTGGTGGCAGGAACACGCCGAAGTGCATCCGCTCACCATCCAGGCCTACGCCGACGCCGTGGTGCCCCATCTCGAACCTCTCGGTCTGCGCATCCTCTGCGAGCCCGGCCGCTTCATGGTCGGCAACGCCGGCGTCATGCTCACCAAGGTGCTGTATGAAAAGCGCGGTTCCGCCAAGATCTTCAAGATCGTCGATGCCGGTATGAACGACCTCATCCGCCCGACGCTGTATGAAGGCTGGCATCAGATCGTGCCGCTCAAGCAGCCCGCAAACGCCACCGTCGAGAAAGTCGATGTCGTCGGCCCCATCTGTGAATCCGGCGACTTCCTCGCCCAAAATCGCGAACTCCCGCTCGTCAAAGAAGGCGAATACCTCGCCGTGCTCAGCGCCGGAGCCTACGGTTTCACCATGGCTTCGAACTACAACACGCGCCCCATGCCCGCAGAGATCCTCGTCGATGGCGACAAAGCCACCGTCGTGCGCGAACGCCAGACCCTCGAAGACATCCTCAAAGGCGAGCACCTCGCCTGATTCATCGGGTGACAAAGAACCAAGAACAAGACTAGATGCACATCGCCGACATCCTCCAAGACCAGCGTCCCACGCTCTCGTTTGAGTTCTTCCCACCGAAGAGCGCCGAGGCCTTTGAGGCGCTGTATCAGGCCATCGGCGAACTCGAAGCCTTCAAGCCCTCCTTTGTCAGTGTCACCTACGGCGCAGGCGGCTCCACCCGCGAGCTCACGCATGACCTCGTGGTACGCATCAAAACCACCACCAGCCTCGATGCCGTCCCGCATCTGACCTGCGTGTGCCACAGCGAGGCGGACATCGCTTCCATCTTGGAGCGCTACGCGAAGGCCGGTGTCAGCAACATCCTCGCCCTCGGCGGCGATCCTCCCAAGAATCTCGCCAACTACGATCGTGCGAAGGACTCCTTCCAGCACGCCGCAGACCTCGTGGCCTTCATCAAGAAGTTCAACGACAGCGGCGCCCACCCTGACAAGCGCGGCTTCGGCATCGGTGTCGCCGGATTTCCGGAAGGCCACCCCACCACGCCCAACCGCGTGCTGGAGATGGATTACCTCAAAGCCAAGGTCGATGCCGGTGCGGACTACATCTGCACCCAGCTCTTCTTCGACAATCACGACTTCTTCGACTTCCGCGAGCGCTGCCAGCTGGCCGGGATCAACATCCCCATCATCGCTGGCATCATGCCCATCACCAGCGCCGCTGGCATGCGTCGCATGGCCGAGCTGGCCGCCGGTGCGCGCTACCCGGCCAAGCTCCTCCGCGCCATCCAGCGCTGCGGTGGTGACGAAGCCGCCGTGCAGAAGGTCGGCATCCACTACGCCACCGAGCAGTGCCGCGATCTGCTCGACCACGGCGTCGATGGCATCCATTTCTATACCCTGAACAAATCCCACGCCACGCGCGAGATCTACTCCAGCCTCGGCATCCGTGACTCCGCCTCCGTGCGTCCGCAATCATGAGCGAAGAACTGCCCCTCATCGCCGCCATTGAGGCCGGCGGCACCAAGTTCGTCTGCGCTGTCGGCACAGGCCCTCACGATGTGCGTGACGTCATTCGCATTCCCACCACCACACCGGAAGACACTCTTGCCGGAGTGAACCGCTTCCTGACGATGGCCAAGTCGAAGTACGGCTCCATCGCCGCCATCGGCATCGGCTCCTTTGGGCCCATCGATCTCGACAAAAACAGCGAGACCTACGGCTACATCACCTCCACGCCCAAGCCCGGCTGGCAGTTCACCAACATCGTGCAAAAGCTGCACGACCGCTACCACGTCCCCATCGCCTGGGACACCGATGTGAACGCCGCCGTGCTCGCTGAATATCTCTGGGGCGCCGGACAGGGCATTGATCCCCTGATTTACATCACCGTCGGCACCGGCGTCGGCGGCGGCGTGCTCATCAATGGCCAGTTGCTTCACGGCCTGCTTCACCCCGAGATCGGCCACCTTTTGGTGCCGCCACCGCACAACTCTTCGGCAGTCCAGCAGGCCTGCCACTGCCCGTTTCACAAAAATTGCGTCGAAGGCTACGTCAGCGGCACCGCTCTCGCCTCGCGCTGGGGTGTCAAGGCAGATGCCCTGCCGCCCGACCATCCCGCTTGGGAGGAAGTCGCCGATGTCATGGCGCACGCACTGCTCAATCTCACCCTCAGCATCTGTCCCAAGCGCATCATCCTCGGCGGTGGCGTCATGAGCCAGGAGCACATCCTGCCGCTCATTCGCGGCCAGCTTCTCAAGCTCAACAACGGCTACCTCCGCGTCCCCGAACTCGGTCGCAGCATCGACGACTTCATCGTCGCTCCCGGTCTCGGCGCACGCTCAGGCCTCCTCGGTGCTCTCGCCCTCGGCAAGTATGAGCTCGACCGGCATTTGAAGCAGAAGGTCGAGATTTGATCCGCGCTCTGAAAAACCTGCTGAGGGGCCAATACGGACCCAGGAGCGCGGAATTTATTCCGCAGCACTCCGCAATAGCCAAGACTCCGCGTTTTACCTGCGCCCCCTCCGCGCCTGGACGTTAGATCGGTTTAAATAACAGTATATTCATCCATAGGGTGGATATATCCGCAGGCCATCGCGAGGGCGCCAGCAAAGTAGTCCGCACACTCCGTGTGCGGTTCTGGGCCCTCGTGCGCGCTGGGAAACTGCACAAAAGATCATGCAGGCCACCATTTGCGCCAGCCATTGGCTCCTCAACCCCACACACCGTCGGCCACTGCACGAGACATGGTTTTTGAAAGCACAAGCTAAGGCTTCTCTTAATTCCCTCCGGAAAAACCATCGCCGCTCCTGTCGTTGAACTGAAAGTTAGGAATCCCGCCCTGTCCATTCAACCGCCCAGCCCAGATCGCCCCTATGAGACGCTATCTAAAGAGGATCCAGCACCTGTTTTTCGCCCTCTACTGCCTTCGTCACAGGATAGTGCCATCTGGACAAAGCTACATGAGCGGCGCTTGGCCTGCGATATGCAATCACGGCACCTTCCACTTGGGTCGGGGCGTCTTTTTCAGATCCTTTCGCACCAAAACCACGATCAACGTCTTCAAAAACGCCACCCTTACCATCGGCGACGGCTGCTTCATCAATGATGGTGTGAACATCTGCTGCTCCACCGCCATCACCATCGGACCCCACACCAAAATCGCCGACTGGGCGGTGCTCTACGACGGCGGCGCAATTTTTATTCTGTAAAAGTAGCGATCAGGTTTGGGGTGGCTCAGAGGAGTTCATGTTGAGGTAAATTTTGCCGGTGCTCCACTCGTCGTTCTGCTCGCAGAGCAGGGCGGAGACCAGGCGCAGCAGCGAG
>JANYCZ010000019.1 GCA_025360015.1 Verrucomicrobiota bacterium
TCTTTACAGCCGCAACCTGCGCACCGGCTGCCTGAGCCACCTCACCGTCAACGACCAGCTGGCGCGCAAAAAGGAGCACGACATGCGCGCGCTCAAGCGCCTGGCGGCCGCCGCGCTGCGCCAGGGCGCTGCAAAGAGCCGTAAGGTGCTCTACATCTGGGACCGCGCCGGCATGCGCAGGATTTCTGTCTTAGAGCCTATCCGGCAAAAGGTTGAAGAGGCTGTAAAGCGGTGAGGCGCTGTGTCATGATGCCAATGAAGGCAAGATAGACAAAGGCTTCGTGGTGACGGGGATTTTTTTCGTGATCGCGAGTCAGACGCCGCTGCTTGACCAGCCAGCCGAAGCTGCGCTCAATGACCCAGCGTCTTGGCAGCACAATGAAGCCCTTCTGGTTTTCGAGCTTCTTGATGATGCCCAGGCCAAAGTTCACTCCATGGCCAAAGCTCCGGCCCATCTCGCGCACAAATTCTTCGAGTTTCCCTGCGTAACCACCATCGGCGAAGATCATCAGCAAGCTCAGAAAGCTGTGGCAGAACATGCACAGGAGCACTTTCGCGCCATCTCGGTCCTGCACGCTGGCCGGTGTGACCACTGCGCCGAGCAGCAGCCCGTTGGTGTCGGTGAGCATATGGCGTTTGCGCCCCTTGATCTTTTTGCCTGCATCGTAGCCGCAGCTTACAGACGGAAGCTGCCCGCCTTTGACACTTTGGCTGTCGATGACAGCGGCGCTGGGCATGGCGTTTTTTTTAGCAGCAGCCGTGTCTTGGTGCGCAGGGCTTCATTGATACGCGGCCAAAGGCCCTGCTCGGTCCAGGTGGCCAGGGCATCATGCACCGTGCTCTTGGGCGCGAACTCTCTGGGCAGCATCGACCACTGGCAGCCGGTCTTGAGCACATAACGGATCGCATCAAGGCAGGCTCGCGCTGAGTTTGGATCACGCCATCGGCCACGCTTGCGCCTGGCACCCGCGGGGTAAATGAGCGGCTTCAAGAGCTCCCATTCGGCATCACTGAGATCGGTGTCGTAGCCTGCTGGCCGGTAAGTTTTCGCGTCCATCCACAACCCTGTATCAACTCCTCTTCACTGGCTACACTCTTTTGCCGGATAGACTCTAAGTCTTTACCGGCTCTTTACACATCTTCTCTCGTCAGCAGTCCATGTTCCTGATAGAAAAAATGCGAAATCCAACCCTATCGTCCTTTCCCATGCGCGCACTGCTGTCCCTCCTCCTCGTCTCGTGCTTCGCTGCCGCCAGCGCGCAGACCCCCGTGCCACCCACGGACCCCCAGCCCGTGCGCGAGCGCGAACGCCGCGTGTACGTGCCCTTTGATGAACTCGAAAAAGTCTTCAAGGACGGCGGCAAAGGCGTCTTCCTCCCCTACCGCGAATTCCTCGATCTCTGGAACGAGCTCACGCTGAAACGCGCCGAAGACGAAAAGCCCCCGCCCGCCGAGGCCGTGCTCGCCAAAGCCGAGTACACCGGCCGCGTCGAAGGCGACAGCGTCATCCTTGATGCCAAAATCACCGCCGAATCCTTCAAGAAAGGCTGGGTTCTCCTGCCCCTCACAGACAGGGCCGCTCCCGGCATCGGCGAAGCCACCACTGGCAAAGCCGTTCTCCGTTCCCGCGCAGACGGCAGCGATCTCATGCTCCCGGAAAAGGGCGTGTATGAAATCACGCTCAAGATTTACGCGCCCATCATCCGCACCGCAGGAAAATCACGCGTCACGCTCAATCTCCCCCGCGCTGCCGTCTCTCGCCTCAGCATCACCGTGCCAGGAGAGGGCCTGGAGTTCGAGCTCAGCCCTGCCGCCGCCTTCACCGCCCAGGCCGCCGCCGGGCAGACGCAGTTCGCCTGCTTCTTCGGTGCCGGTTCGCAGCAAAACATCGCCTGGGGTGCCGCCCAGGCCGTCACGCAGATGAGCCCCCTCGTCCTCGCCCAGCACAAACTCACCACCCAGATCGGCATCGGCTCCGTCACCACCACGGCAGACATCGCGCTGCGCATCCTGCGCGCGCCGATCAATGAATTGAAAATCAGCCTCCCTGCCGATCAGGAAATCCTCGGCGTCACCGGCGCAGGCATCAAAGAATGGAAGATCGAAACAGCACCCATCGCTGGAAATGCCGCCAAGGCCCGCAAAACCCTCATCATCCTTCCCGAAAAACCTCTGCGCGATGACTACGCCCTCAAGCTCCAGCTTGAAGGCCCCGTCGCAAAGCTGCCTGCGGAAGTCCACGTCCCCGAAATCGAGGTCATCGGTGCCGCCCAGGTCAATGGCGAAGCAGTCGTCGGTGCGGAGGCGCAGCTCGATGTCACCCCGAAAACCCTCACCTCCACCACCCGCTCCCTCGCCGGAGACAGCCGCTCCCAGGTCGGCACCTTCCGCATCCTGCGCCAGCCCTACCAACTCACGCTCGATGTCGCCGAAGCCAAGCCCCAGGTCGAAGCCACCAGCCTCACCAAATTGAACGTCCGCCGCGAGGCCGCCACCCTGAGCACCGAGTTCAGCTACACCGTCCGCCGCGTCGGCATCTTCGAGACCCGCCTTACCCCGCCCGCCGGCTGGACCATCACGGATATCAAAGGCCAGATCGAATCCTGGAACCTGGAAGGCACCGATGTGGTCATCAAACTCCCGAAACAAACCGCCGGCGATTTCAAATTCGTACTGACCGCCCGCCAAACCCGCCCGCAGGCCACCGCCGATGTCGTGCTGCCGGTCTTCACTCCGCAAAACGTCACACGCCACGAGGCCCTCCTGGGTGCCATCATTCACTCCAGTCTGGAACCCAACACCAAGGTGCTCGGCGACTTCCAGCAGGAGGACGTCAGTGCTGTGCATCTGCAAAGCGAGCCCAACGCCACCGAGCTCGCCTTCCGCTACCGCGACACCGCCAAGCCTGCCACCCTCAGCCTGAAGAGCCGCAGCTCCCAGGTCGGCGTGGAGGTGCTCACGCTCGTGGAGGTGAAGGAGCAGTCCACCCGCCACACCTGGACCCTCGCCTTTGATGTCGCCTACGCCGCCACCGATCGCTTCGTACTCGCCGTGCCCAAGGAAGTCGCAGACCAGATCCGCTTCGTCGATCCGCAGGTGAAGGAGATCAACAAGACCTACCAGCCTCCGCAGCCCGTCACCCTGCCCGATGCCGCCAGTTACATTCTCTGGGAAGTCGTCCTCCGCAGCGAGCGCCAAGGCAGCTTCTCCCTCAGCTTAAACCTTGAACGCCCCATCGCCCTCGAAGCTGGCAAGACCGGCAAAATGGATCTCCTCCACGTGCATGTCCCTGGCGCTTTCCAGGAAACCGGCCAGGTCGCCGTGGTGAAGGCAGACAGCCTCGAAATCCGCAAGTCCGAGCCCGAAACGCTCGAAGAAATCGACGCTCGCGAGCTGCGCCCCGAGTTGCAGCGCCCCGGCGTTTTTCTCGCCTACAAGTACCGCTCCCTGCCCATCAAGCTCAGCGTCGAACTCGCAAAAAACAGCTTCATTCCCGTGCCGCAGGCCGTCATCACCCATGCGGATCTCACCACCGCCATCGCCACCGACAAGGCGCAGACCACCGAGGTCATCTACTGGGTGAAAAACAACGGCCTGCAGTTCCTTGTCGTGAAGTTGCCGCAGGGCTCGCGCCTGCAGTCAGACGTCTTTGTGAATCGCGAAGCCCAGCAGCCCATGCGCCGCGAAGGCAGCGAAGACATGCTCGTGCGCCTGCCCAGTGGCGATGCCGCCCGCCTGGCCTTCCCCGTGCGCTTTGTGTTTGAAACTCCCAGCCCCAGTCCCGGTGAAAAACTCGGCTCATGGGGCAGCATCACCGTGGCTGCCCCGCAGGTCGCCGATGTCGGCATCATGGAGACGCAGCACCTCCTCATTCTGCCCGCCAAGGAATGGCACTACACCAGCTTCAGCGGCCCGCTTTCACCCGAATCACACGATCAATCCTGGCGCACCATGCAGGGCCTCGTCAACGACGTGATCCCCGCCTTCGGCCCGCAGCTCCATACCCTGGACGCTGCGCAGGAAAGCCAGATGCCCGCCGTGCCCGATGATGTCCGCACCCTCTACGGCTCGCAGGTCCAGCAGCAGGGTCACCGCGAGGTACTGCATCGCCTCGGCCCGCCCGCCGAGATCGGCGTGAGCTTCCGTGGCCGGCGCATCACCTTCTTCTACCAAGCCCTGGCCTTCCTCGTCTCCCTCATCGCCGGAGCACGCTGCTGGAAACGCCCTCGGCAGGAGAAGCTCCGCTACCTCACCGTCTTCGGCCTCGGAGCCATGCTCCTCACCGGACTCGTCAGCGCCGCCAACGTCCCCGTCCTGCTCGCCTCCATGCTCGCGGCCTTCATCCTCCTGCTCACCTGGATCTTCTGCGGCCTCCTCGGTGCCACCCTGCGCACCTCGCACTGGCTCTACGCCCGCCGCCCCCAACCCCACACCAAACCACCGTCCCCTCCCACCCCGCCACCCGTCCCCCCCGCAAACCCAACTCCAGCCGCCCCGTGAGATGAACACCTCTCATCCCACCCACCGCGCGATACCCGCGCCAGCGTCCCCGGACTGCGGCGCTTCAGCGCCGCTTTCGAGCGTCCCCCCCCTCCCGCAAAGCCCCAACGCCCCGCGCGCCACATCCACATCCTCGCCAATTTCCAAGCGCTCCTCCACGCCCAGCGCAGGTAGGGCGGCTTGTCCTCAAGCCGCCGCCGCCGGAGCCCCCGACTCCCTACACCCGACCCTTGGTCTGACCGCCCAAAGCCACATGGGGTTCGAAAACCACCCCACCCGCTCAAAAACCCCTTCGTCCTCGATCCCCCCGTCCCGCGTCCCCCCAACCCTCTCGCGCCTCCATCGCCTCCTCCCCCTCCTCACATTCGTCATTCTTAATTCTGGTTTCGTCATTTCGGCGGAGCCGACGCGCCAAGAACTCTGGGTGCCCACCAAAAACCTCGACACCGTCCTCCGCGACCACCCGAACGCAGTCATGCTCTCCCCGGAGCAGTATGAAACGCTGATCCGGGACGCCGGCAAAACCCAGCCCACCGACGACCCCAAACTCGCACCGCCCAAGATCATCGCCATCCAAGGCCTGCGGCTGGAGGGCAAAGTGGAGCCCGGCGCTGCACATGTGATGCTGCGTGGCGAGCTCACACTCAAACTCCCGTCCAAAGAATGGCTCAGCACCAAGATCGCCTGGCCCTTTGACATGGGCAGCGTCACCTCCACCGGCAATGTGCTGGCCTACACCGAGCCAGCCAAAGAAGCGCAGCCGACAAGCGCCCATGATCTGGTTCTGTTCGCCAAAGGCCCGGGAGAAGCCAGGCTGCAGTTCGAGGCCAGGGTGCCCGTATTCCTCCGCCTGCGCGCAGGGGAGCACACCTTGGAGCTGCCAGACATGCCGTTCAGCGGCGTTCTCAACCTCACTCTGCCTGCCGAAGCAGGCCTCCTCGCGGGATCAGCCTACGAACGCAACGCCGACACCGTCAAGGTCGCCTTCGATCACCGTGGCTACGACGACAATGAGTCGAGCATCCTCCAGGGCGCCAGCCGTGCCCTGCGCGTGCGTTGGGTCGAGGCATCTGAAGCGGTCGCCTCGCAGCCTGTCCGCTATTCGGCAACATCCACCGCCGACATCCACGTCTCCGAATCCGATGTCTCCACCACGCTGCGTCTCAGGGTGCGCGTGCAGGAAAAATCGGAACGTGACGCCGAGCTGGTATGGCCGCTCGTCGGCAAGGACACCCAGGTCACCGAGGTCAGCGGCGTGGCTCTGCGCAAATGGCGGCAGGATGGTGCCAAGCTCTTCGTCACTCTCGAGCGCGATGGCGGCATGCATGATCTCACCGTGAATCTCCGCCGCATCATCAACTCCGTGGCTGAAGCCGGTGAGCTGCCGCTGCTCATGCTCAATCCACCGCTGCGGATCAAGGCCCGCCTCCACCTCGCACCGGACCTCGATTTCCTCGATCTCTCCGCCGCTCGCCAACTGGATCACGACCACTTTGAATTCCAGCTCGGCGTCGATCAACCGCGCCTCGTGCTGCGCACCTCAAAGCCGCGCATCGAATCCGACGTCGATGTCATCGCCCGCATCAACAAAGACAGCGTGCAGATCGAGCGCAAGCTCGTCCTCCGCAGCGACCGCCCCGTCACCGAGGTGAAAGTCACGCTGCCTCCAGGCGAGGAGTTCATCGCCGTTTTGTCGGCTCCCATCGGAACGACCACTCGCGTCAGCACCGGCGGTGCGCAGCAGATGTCCACGCCACCTGTCATCAGCCAGTTCGTTTCCTCAGAGCGAGTCGTCACGCCAAACAACATCAGCCAGCCCGTCTTCTCGTTGCGAGAGTCCACTTCGAATGTCGGGAACCTGCAGACGATTTCAACGTTTCGCCTCACTTGGCGTCGCGTGGGCCAGACCCTCGCGATTCTGCCCATGCAGCCCTTGTCGCCAGCGAATTCGCTCGAACTCAGCATCACCTCCCGCATCAAACTCACCAAGGCCTGGACCGGCCCCAAGAACCCCGAAACCATCACGATTCACCAGCTCGACATCCCGGACGCCGTCAAAGTCGCGGGCTACACCGCGCTGGACTTCGACGACGCCTGGCGCGTGGCCTTGAAGGAAGCCAAAGGACTCGAAGACCGCGATGCACGCCTCACCCCCGTGAAAGGCCGCATGGCCTGGTTCGGCCTGCGCGAGCACGCGCTCACCTTTGAAGTCGAGCGCGCCGAGGCCGTCTTCTCCACCGAAGTCACCGCGTATGCATTGCCCCGTGCGCGCACCATCGAGATCGAAGGCCAGTTCACCCTCGACATCAGCGGCGCACCCCTGCGCAGCTTCCAGGTCAAACTGCCCGTGGAAAGTGCCAAGCTCCTCCGCGTCACCTCCCCGCTCGTCGGCGAGCAGCTCCTCGACGAAGCCACCGGCATCTGGACTTGCACCCTCCGCCAGGAATCCAAAGGCCGTCACACCCTCCGCTGGCGCATGAGCCTCCCCAGTAACAGGGGCATTCCTGCCCCCAATGCCGCAGGCACTCCGAGTAATGGGGGCATTCCTGCCCCCTCTCCGGTTGATGCTCCCCCCGCCAACCAAACCATCACCGCCACCCTCCCGCACCTCGAACTCCCGCAATCCCGCCGCTTCGCCGGCACCTGGATCATCGAAGCCAACACCGACACCCAGCTCTCCACCAAAATCCAAAACATGCAGCCGCTGGACGTGCTGCGCGTGCCCCTGGTCGCAGACTACCAGCCCCGCCACCGCATCACCAGCGCCTTCACCTACGGCGCGGGGGACAGCTCACTCACCCTCACCGCGCAGCGCCACGCCCACTCCGAGCTCGCCGCCCTCGTGGTGAATCGCATGAACCTCACCTCCGTCCTCGGCACCGACGGCCACAGCCTGCACGAAGTCACGCTCGACCTCTCCCATTCCGGCGAGCAATTCGTCAGCCTGCACCTGCCGCAAGACGCCGAGCTCCTCAGCACCTCCAGCGGCGGTCAGGCCGTCAAACCCGTGCGCAGCGTCGGCAATGCCATCGCCATCCCCCTGCCCGCCGGTTCCGCCAACGCACCCCACACCCTGGTGAGCGTGCAGTACCGCCAGCAAAAAACCCTCTGGGGCCGCAGCGGCACCCAAACCCTCGAACCCATCCGCCTCGTGGGCAACGTCCCCGTCCTCAGCACCGACTGGTCCGTTTACGCCCCCACCACCTTTGGCTACGCCAAAGTAGACACCACCCTCGAACAAACGCACCTCGCCCAGGATGCCGACACTCGCGGCCTTCTGCCACGCCTGGCCTCGCTGCTCGGAAAACCGCTGAGCTGGGGATACTCCCGGGAAACCATGGCAGCACCCGCCAATGTTTTAGCAGGCGGCCCAAACCCGTTGCTTCCCCCGGTTGAGTTAACGGAGCCCGAACTGGCCAACCGCTCTGCACTCGTTGAAGACGCACGCCAGGCTATGGATCGTGGTGACAAGTTGTTCGGCGATGGCGCTTACGATGCCTCCCTCGAATCTTACCGCGCAGCGGTGCGGTCACTGCCGAATGCCCCCGAGCTCGAAGACTGGCTCAATCTCGCCAAGCTCAAGCAGGCGGATTGCAGCGTGGTCTTGGCCCAGGAAAGGGCGAAGAAGGGAAAACTCGACGAAGCCCGCCAGTTGCTCCATCAGGCGCTGCAACTCGTGCCGGGACACAAAGGCTCCACGACGATGCTGCAGATGTTAGGCGATCCCTCCCGCTGGCCTCACACATTGACAGCCGAGGTGACGAAGGTTCAAGCCGGCCTGCTCCTCGCAAATTCCAACGTCGATATCGGCAACTACGACGCCGCCATCGCTCAATACCAGGGCGTCCTCCGCACCGACCCCTATAACACGGCGGCACGACGCGGCATGGAACACGCGGAGCGGCGCAAACTGGCCTACTTCCAAACCGCCTACGATCACCAGCGCGCGAAGATGCTGGCCCAAGTAAGTGAGTCATGGGAGGACAAAGTCCCGACGCAAGGATCTGCTGTTGCCTTCGACTATGGCGTTGCCCGCTCCCCAGGCGCCTACCTGACAGAGAAGATGAACAAGATCATTTTCCCCACCGTGCAATTTCAGGGCGCCACCATTGAAGAGGCTATCGAATACCTGCGAGTGAAGTCCCGTGATCTGGACACGTTTACTGAGTCCTCCGGCACCAAGGGCGTTCCACTCATGCTCAAAACGGGTAACTCACCCTCAAGCACCCTCATCAGTCTGGATCTGAAAGACGTGCCCATGAGCGAGGCCCTGCGCTACGTCGCCGAATTGGCGTCCATGAAGTACAAAGTCGGGCCGGAGGCGGTGGTCATCATGCCTCTGACGGAATACGCCAGAGAGCAGCTCACACACACCTTCCACGTGCCGCCGAATTTTCTGATGGCTGGCGGTGGAAACCACCAGACGGCAAAACAAGCTCTCGAAGCTTCGGGCGTCGTCTTCCCTGAAGGCGCCAGCGCAGTCTTCAATCCCGCTTCGTCACAGCTCGTCGTGCGCAACACCCAGCCCAATCTCGATCTCGTTGAAGCACTCGTTCAAAGCCTTGGTAATCCACCGCTGCCACCCCCTGCAGATCCATTTGCGTCATCATCCGTCGTTTACGATTATGGTGTTGGACGTTCGCCCGGAGCCTACCTGACCGAGAAAATGAACAAGACCATTTTGCCCTCGGTGCAGTTTAAGAATGCCACCGTTGAAGAAGCGATCGAATACCTTCGGGTAAAGTCACGCGACTTGGACAACTTCACCGATTCCAGCGGCGTCAAGGGCACCAACATCATCCTGAAAAGTGGGGACACTCCATCCAATGCCAGCATCAGCCTCGACCTCAAAGACGTGGCCTTGAGCGAAGCCTTGCGCTACGTCACTGAGCTGGCGCAGATGAAATACAAAGTGGAAGCGCATGCGGTTCTCGTTGTTCCGCTCTCGGAGAACGCCAGCGAACAGTACACCCGCAGTTATCGTCTGCGGCCGAATTTTCTGACAGCAGCCGGTGGAAACCAACTGACGGCTAGACAAGCGCTTGAAGGTGCAGGCATCCCTTTCCCTGAAGGAGCAAGTGCAAGTTACAGTCCCACGACCATGACGCTCGTGGTTCACAACACCCAACCAAATCTCGATTTGGTGGAGTCGTTTGTGGACTCCGCGGCCAGAAATGAAATGCTGTCCAAATCCGGCCTCATCCCTTTGGACGTGACGCTCCCACAATCCGGCAGACTGCTGCGCTTCCACGGTGCCCAGCCACCAGACACACTCGCACTCCATTACACCTCCTGGTCTCAGCAGATGCTCCGCGCCGTCCTCGCCATGGCGCTCGGCATGGTCCTCTTCTGGCGCTTCGGCAGACGCCGCCCCTGGTTCCTCACCCTCCTCGTCCTCATCCTCACCGCCTGGGCCGCTCCCCTCCTCCTCGAAGGCTCCCTCCTAGCCCTCGCCAACGCCCTCACCTTCGGCTGGCTCTGCGCTCTGCTGCTGCATTCCCTGGGCTGGTTGTTCACCCTCATCAGTACGATGGACACTCCTGTCCGTCGGCCGCAGGCAGGACAGCCTGTGAGTCCCCTCAATCTCCGAACAGGAACCTCCATCGTCCTCATCAGTCTCCTCGCTCTCGCAACTTCCCTGAGCGCCGAAAAGCAGCCCGATCCCGCCGCCCACACCGTCATCGTCCCCTACGATGCCAAGCTCCCGCTCGACGCCCAGAAGGCCGAGCGCTTCTACCTCGGCTACGACGACTTCCAACGCCTGTGGAAACAAGCCAAAGAAAACCGCCGCGCCCTGCCCGCAGACACTGACCCAACGCAACACGCCGTCATCCACAGCGCCCTGTATCAAGGCCGCATCGAAGAACGCGGCCTCGTTCTGGAAGCCCGCATCACCGCCACCACCCGCGGCGAATGGACCAAGCTCCTGCTGCCCTTTGCTCAAATGCAGAACAACAAGGACACCACGAAAGCTCTCGTCGGCGAGGTGCGCGTGGACGGCAAAGCCGCCGCACTCACCAACAACTGGCTCACTCTCGAAAAGTCGGGCACACACGCCATCGAACTCACCGTCACCCTGCCGCTGCCGCCCAACTGGAATGACCTCTCCCTGCGCCTGCCGCCCGCCCTCTCCGGCACGCTGGCGCTCCACACCCCCAAGTCAGACGGCTGGCTGCGCGTGAACGAAACCGCCGCCAGCTCCGTGGCCGAAGAGCCCGCTGGACGCCTCTTCACCCAAACACTGGGCACTCACCGCTCCGTGCACCTGCAGCGCTCCGCCCGCGGTCTGGAACGCGGCGAAGGCCCGGTCCCTGCCGCCACCGTGCGCAGCACCCTGACCCTGCGTGAGCTGGAGCCCGAAACACTGGATGCCGAAATCGAATACGAATTCCCGGGGGCCGTGCGTCGCACCCTGGAGTTTTCCGTGGATGCCCCCGCAGACGGTCCCGTTCTGGAAATCGGCACCCTGAACATGTACACCACGCTGCCCGGCGCTGGCAGAGTCCGCATCCCGACCATGAGCAGCCAGACCCGCCGCGAAGGCGGCAAACTGATCTGCACCATCACCATGCGGCACGAAGCCAGCCACAACGTCATCCTCAAAATCGAAGGTGCACAACGTTTCCTCAACACCTCCGGAACACGCAAGCTGCCTCTGATCCAACCCACGGCCCTTCGCGTGAAGCAGGAGCTGGCGCTCCTGCACGATGACTCCATGAACATCAAGGTCAACAGCGGCACCGCCCAACGCTCCACCAATCCTGCGCCCAACGGTCTGCTGGATGCCGGACGCTGGCAATGGACCGGCCCCACCGCACCCACCTACGACGTTCAACCCGCCGCCCTCTTCGCCGAAGCCGACGTGAGCTACGTCTTCCAGCTCTCCGAACAAAAAGCCGAACTGCTGGCCGCGCTGACACTCAAACGCAAACGCGGTCTCTGGACCCGCGCCGTCGTCGGCCTGCCCGCCGGGTACGAAGTCCAGGCCGTCCAAGGCCCCGCCCTCACCGCCTGGCAGCACGAAGGCTCCCAACTTTATTTGCAGCTCGATCCCAAAATCGCCGGACCCGAAGCCCGCCTCGTGGTCCACCTCGCCAAGGTGGCCGCCCAGCCCGCCACCACCTGGACCCTGGAACCCCTGAAACTCGAAAACTACGAAAAGGTCGGCGGCAAGGCCCTGATCGTCGCCCACGCCGCAAACGAGATCAAGTTGCTGAATCCGACACAAGACAACCACCTCAAAGAGCTCGATGCCACCGCCCTCGACAGCGTTTTCGCCATCGCCCCGCCCATGGAAAAGAAGCGCGCCCTGCAATACGAAGGCACCGCCTGGAGCCTGGCCGTGTCCCTGACCCGCCAGCCCTCCCGCTTCTCCGCAGAAACGATGCTCCTGGTGCGCGCCTCAGACGCAGGCATCCGCATCTCGCAGCAGGTGGTGGCATGGGTGGACCAGGGAGCCATCCGTCAGGTCAGCATCCGCCTTCCCGCATCCCTCCCCGAAGCTGTCGTCAGCGGCCCCTTGCTCCGTGAGACACGCTCACGCATCGAAAATGCCGAGCGCATCTACGAATGCTCCCTCCAAACCGAAGTCCTCGACCGCGCCGAACTCACCTTCGACCTGGATCTCCCCCTGACCGCAGAACTCGATGTCCCCTTTGTGAAAGTACCCAACGCCAGCCGCCTCACACGCTGGTTCCTGCTTGATAATGCATCCTCACGCGAGTCAAAGATCACCACCCAGACCGCGCTGGAGACCGCGGCCCGCGAAGCCGTGCCCTACCTGCCCACCGGCCTCGCCCACCCCCAGTTCTTCCGCGCCACGGGAGAGGGCGCGCTCAAGCTCGCCTACCAGCAGCTCACCAGCACGGAGGGCAATGCCGCCCTCATCACCCTGGCAGACCTGACCACCGTGCTGCGCCCCGACGGCTCGCGCTGGGACATCGCGCAGTATTCGCTCATCAATCGTTCGCTTCAGTTCCTCCCCGTGCTGCTGCCTGCGCAAGCAGAGCTGATCAGCGTCAGCGTCTCCGGCGAGCCGGTGCGTGCCGATGAAGAAATACAAAACGGCCAGCGCGTCCGCCTGATCCCCCTCATCCACACCCGCCCCGGCCAGCGCGCGCTGGAAGTGAAGATGATCTACCGCTTCGCACAAGGCAACGGACTGCAGCAGACCGCAAAACTTGACGATCCTGAGATCA
Organism: Verrucomicrobiota bacterium; assembly: GCA_025360015.1. Lineage (GTDB taxonomy): Bacteria > Verrucomicrobiota > Verrucomicrobiia > Verrucomicrobiales > Verrucomicrobiaceae > Prosthecobacter. The sequence goes on from JANYCZ010000019.1 coordinate 12,699, forward strand.
TCGGCCTGTCCGTGGAACGCACGACCTGGACCGTGTGGACCCCGCAGGACTGGAAGCTCAACGATTTCGACGGCAACATGACCGCCACCGACTCCGAAGGCCGCGAGCTGCTGCAACTCGAAGGCATGCTCAGCGAACTCGGCGAAGCCAACCGCGCCCTGTCCTCCGGCAAACTCGACTACGGCGATGCCGAAACGGCGTATCGCAGTGCCAATGCCCTGGCGCAGATGGTGCAGGAAAAGAAGCGCGAGATCCTGACCAAGACCGGCCGGGGCACCCTGATGCTCTCCCGTGCACTCCGAAGCGAAATGGACACCGAGGTGAAGCAGCAGCAGGAGCTGCTCCAAGGGAACTGGAACAGCAACTACGCCGGCAAGAAGACGACAACCAAGGGCGGCAAGGATGCCGCACAGAGCGAGCAAGGGCAAACGACCTGGGGCTTCAACAGCGCCGCCCCGCAGGAACAGCAGTTGCGCCTCGCCGGCAACAACACCTTCAGCGGCACAGTCACAACCAACGGCGCCCAGCTTTTCAATGACAACGTGGCCGTGGACAACACCTACTTCGCCAATGGCCAGCCGGTGCCGCAAATGAACTTGAATGCTCCATACCCCTATGGAGGCGGACCCATCACTGCCGGAATGCGGTCTGGAGGCTACGCTACCAATAGCACGACCACAGCCAACGCCACGGCACTAAACTTCAACAACGGCGGTGCCCAGACCTTAACCCAGAACAGCAGCGGTTCGGTCAATATCGTGAACTCTAACGCCCGCAGCAACAATCTTGGCAATGGCGCGCGGGTGGGCGTAACTCAAACAGCGGCAGGGTTCCCTGTGGGAAACAGAGGTGCCCAACTGGAGGCGGATGCGCCGGTAAACGGTGTCCTGTTTAATGGCAAAGACATGCAGTCCCTCCCCGGCGGCGGTGCCGGAGTGACCGTCAACAGCCTTCCGCTTATTCAGGCAGAAAGCGGCAATGCATTGACCACCAATGGCAGGATGAACGATTCAAGCAGGGCGGCCGGGACAAGCAGTCTGACTCTGGGTGATTCCACCCTCATTGCCGGTGCGAATGCCGTCTCAAGTGGGAGCAGCCTCACGACGAACAATTTTGCAACTTTCGCCGGAACCACCGGAGCCGTGTCCATGGGTGCCACCAACCAGCAACCTCAGGCGCTCCATCAAGCGCTGCCGATCCCCAAGCCAGCTGCAGCTGCTCCAGCGATGGGAGCCGATCCCTTCGGTGCACCTGCCGCTGCTGTGGACTTGCCATTGGCGGCAGGTGCTGTCCTGAAAGCCGCACCGGTCTCCGATGACGATGGCAAGGAACGAGCTGATCGAGCCCTCACGCTCGCGCAAACCGTCGAATCCCTGCGTCCCACGGGGCGGCGTGCGCTGGGCATCGAACTGCCGCTGAACGGCACGGCGCATCATTTCTCGAAGCTCAAAGACCACGCGGTGCTGGAGGTGGCAATCAAGCGCATGGGCGATCCGAAGACAACCTCACGCCTGCTCTGCCTTACCGGCGGCTTGCTATTATGGGCAGCAATTGGCTGGAAGATGAAACGCCGTAGCCAAGTGGCCTAGCGCGGCGCGCAACGATGTTTCGGAGCGCGGAATTGATTCCGCAGCAGGTTGCGAGCATGCTGTGAGTGGCGCTGTGCTTTGAGCATCGCAAACACACTGGTCCCGGCACGTGAAGGGGAAGCAGATGAAAAACTCGGAGCTGGGTGAGAAGCGGAGTGCTGCGGAATAAATTCCGCGCTCCCGGCCCTGCATTTGCGGCCTCCTCATATCCAGGGTCTTTTCAACCACAGCCTAACCTTGCGCTACCAGAGCGAGCCGAAAGCGGCTGTCGTATTTGCCGCCGGCGTGGCGGTTGCAGCATTGCAGGCAGGCGGTGGGGCGGCGGAACTTGCGCACGCGCTGCACAGTGGTGTGGCAGACGGGGCAGGCGTAGGTCAGCTTGCGCTCAACTTCATTGCGCGGCAGCGGGAGGCGATGCTGCGCTTTTTCACCGGCGATGCCGAGATCCGCACAGGCCTGACGCCATTCACTGCCATGCGGCTCGATGCGTTTGCGGCCGCTGCGGTGATAGGCGATCAAATGCGCCAGTTCATGCTTCAAGGTGCGTTCCACCTGGCCTTCAAATTCGCGCAGCTTGGGGTTCAGCTCAATGGCCCAGCCCGGATAGCGCGCATAGCCTGCCGTGCTGCGCAGGCGTGCATTCCACGTCACGGTGACGAGCTTGGCTCCGCCGGGCATGTCCAGCGCCAGCAGCATGGCCCGCGTCTGCTCTTCCAGAGCCGCATCACGACCGTCAAGGATGGGTTCATCCGCTGAAACTTCCGCCGGAGGCTCGGGCTTCAGAGCGCGCACGGTGCGAAACGGCACCCAATGCGGCAGCGCGGAGAAATCAAAACTGAGCTGGGAGAGATCGAGCATGCGTCACTTCTTCTTTTTTTCCTGCACCTTATGCTCCTGCTGACCGAGAGCGTAGAGCATGTCAGGTGCCACGGACTCGAGGATAAATACGTTCGCACCGATGGTACTGCGCGCACCAATCACCGTGTCTCCGCCGACAATCGTGGCATTGGCATACACGGTGACGTGATCTTCCAGCGTCGGATGCCGCTTCTTGCCACGGAGCGCCTGCCCGGCCGCGAGAGACCGCGCCACGAGGCCGACGCCCTGATACAGCTTCACGTGATTGCCCAGCGTCGCTGTCTCACCAATCACCACGCCAGTGCCGTGGTCGATGAAGAAGTGCGTGCCGATCTCTGCACCCGGATGAATGTCGATGCCGGTGCGGCTGTGCGCCCACTCCGTCATCATGCGCGGAATCACCGGCACGTTTTTCAGATACAGCACATGTGCCGTGCGCTGAATCGCAATGGCTTCGAGCCCCGGATAAGCGAGGATGATTTCTTCAAAGCCACGCGCCGCCGGATCGCCAGCATAGGCGGCCTCGACATCCATCTTCAGCAGCGCACGCACCTCGGCCAGTCCCATCAAGAAACTGCACACGACGTCGGTGGCTTCTGCATCCCGATTCTCCTGGCTGCCATTCAGGCGCAGGCTGCGGCGCACCTCCACATTCAGGCGCTCGCGCATGCTGGCGACGAGTTCATTCGTCATCAGCTCCAGTTCCTGGGAAGACACGGCCTCATCCGAAAAGAATCCAGGAAACAGCAGATGCAGCAGATCCTCGCACAGGGCGGCGATGGCGCGCTTGGACGGCAGATTGCCGCAATCGACGTGGTTGATCCCGCCCACCTCGTGATACGAGGTCATCAGGCTGGAGACGATTTCAGTTTGGCGGCAATCCATGTGCACTCAGCGATACCGTGCTGCACTCTGGATTCAAGCGCGGGGGTGAGCTGATTGCTGTGAATAACTCTGCTGCGGGACGTGAAATCGTTCACTCCTTGACGCTGCGGCCGCCCCACGGGTACGGGCGCGCCGCGCCATCTGAGACGTACTGCTTCAACTGCGCCTTGGTGCGCCGCTGCAGATCAAGCGCGATTCGCCGTGGCTTTCCCTCCACTTCTACCTCCAGGGTCACATGGATCGATTTGCCGTAGTTAAAGATCGGGAAGCTGCCAGCCTGGGTTTCTGTCTCCTTGTGCGGAGCGGCGGTGGCCACCTCGTTTTGGAAATCGAGTGAGCCACTGGGGACCGCCATGCGTTTAAACTTCACCTGATGAGGCACGGAATCGAAATTCCACAGGACGAACGAAAGCTTGCCCGAGGCGAGAGAGTCACCAGGGCCAAGTGCGCCGAGCATCTGCGCCGTGCTGCGCGCGACGGGGATGACTTTTTTCTCATGATCCACGAGGATGACGAGGCCGAGCCTGTCCTTCAGCAGCCAGTCGCCATTGTCGTAGTGCTGGGAGTACACCGTCTTGCTGGTTTCCCCAGTGGTGCCGTCATACTGGCCGACGGTCATCGTTCCAGCATTGCACCCGGCCACCATCAAGACAAGTCCAGCCATGCAGCCCAGGCGTAATTCATGCCGGGAGATTCCAGGCTGACTGCGGACGATTGGAAGGAACTTTCTGAATCCTGTGCAGATCATGCATTGATTCTAGGTGCAGACATTGCCACGTCTAGACTCAAATCCATGCTCCCATCTCTCAACCAGCTCAAACTCCCCGATCCCTGGCAGCACCAGGCGGTGAATTTGCTGCGTTCGGGTTGTGATGTGGTGGTGAGTGCACCCACGGGTGCGGGGAAGACGTACATCTTTGAACTGCTGCATCAGGGGCGGCATTTGCTGGGGCAGGCGATTTACACGGTGCCGACGCGGGCGCTGGCGAATGACAAGTATGCGGAGTGGAAGGAGGCGAAGTGGAATGTGGGCATCGCCACGGGGGACATCGCGGAGAATGTGGATGCGCCTGTCGTGGTGGCCACGCTGGAGACACAGATCGAACGCCTGGTGCGTGGCGAAGGCCCGGCGCTGCTGGTCATCGACGAGTATCAGATGATCTCGGATCATTCCCGTGGTGCGAACTATGAGGCAGCCATCGCGCTGGCGCCCGATGAAACGCGCCTGCTGCTGCTGAGCGGCTCCGTGGCGAACCCTGAGGATCTGGCGACATGGCTGGTGAGTCTGGGACGCAAAGCGGAAGTGGTGATGACGCGTGAGCGCCCCGTGCCGCTGGAAGAAGTGCCAATGGAGACGCTGCCCCAGCGACAACGGCAGTTTGAGAACTACTGGCCGCGCTTTGCCGCTGCGGTGATGATCGCGGATCTCGCGCCGCTGCTGATCTTTGCGCCGCGGCGCAAGGAGGCGGAGTCGATTGCGCGCAGGCTGGCCGCTGATCTGCCGATGGGTGATCCGCTGGATCTCACGGCGGAACAGCGTGCGGTGTGTGGGAAAGATTTGGCGACGCTGCTGGAGAAGCGCGTGGCCTTTCATCACAGCGGGCTTTCGTATGGCGCGCGCGCAGGTGTGATCGAGCCGCTGGCGAAAGCGGGGCAGCTCCGCGTGATCGCGGCGACGATGGGGCTGGCGGCGGGCATCAATTTTTCTGTGCGCAGCGTGCACGTGGCTGGCACCACATTTCATAATGGTAGGAGCGAGCACAAGCTGGCACCCGATGAACTGCTACAGATGTATGGCCGCGCTGGCAGGCGTGGGCTGGATGACAAAGGCCACGTCATCACCAGCCGTGACAGCCCTTCCATTTTTGATGCGCGGCCCGCGCGACTGCACCGCAGCTCACTGCTCGCATGGCCGATCTTTTTGCGCGTGATGAAACACGCGGCGCTGCGGCAGGAGAATCCTTTTGAGGCGGCCACCCGCTTTGCGGGAAGGTTGTTTGCCAAAGTGCCGCCGTTGCTAGGCCTGGAAGAACTGGCACCTGATGCGGTGGAGCCTCAGATGGAGAATGCGAAGGCGCTGTTCGGACTCGAAGCCACGGAAAAGCAGGTCTTGAATTCGCAGGGCGAATGGGAGCGCAAGCACCGCCATGCGCTGCAGCGCGTGCCTTTGAGCCGTGTGCATGAGGTGCTGAAGGTGCCGGCCTTCGCCGCGAAGTTTGCCCATGGCATCGGTCGCGTGGGAAAGATCCGCCGCGAAAAGGAAGTGACCTACGGCGTCGAGATCAGTCTCGGCACGCCGGTGGGAGATGACGTGAAGCCGACGAAGTCGATCCGACGCCTGTTGAGAATTTCGCGCACTTTGGAAACGGTGCCGCTGGAGGAGATCACCGTGCTGCATGCCGGGGAACTCGCGCACGTCATCCTCGCGAATGGGGAAGACGTGATCAAAGACGTGGCCCCTGAATTCATTGGCACGGTGACGAAGGAAAATCTGGTCTTTGCCTGCTTCGATCTCGCGCCTGTCGAGGTGATGGCGTACGGGGACAGTCACGGCAGGTTGCTCTTCTCGGCACAAGAACGCAGCATTGTGGTAAAGAATGAAACGGGGGTGCACATGGCCGAAACCGCCACGACCGACCGCGAACCGCGCGGCGGGTCACCGATCCATGCATGGCGCACTCTGGGCCTGATCGATGCCGAGGGCGTGCCGACGCGGCGGGGTGAAATCTTCAGCTTCTTCCAGCACGGTGAGGGGCTGGCGATTGTGGCGGCGCTGGAGGATGAGAGCTATCCTGCGGACGATCTGGTGCATCACCTGGCGAACCTGCGCAGCGGCTCCAAGTTTGATCTGCCGCTGGATTGTGCTTCTGAGCGCCTCGCGGCGGTGTGTCGCGGCACCTACGGTTTTGTGAATCATCACGGCTATCTCGATAACGGTCTGCCGGATGACTACGGCGAAGGCGCAGCGGAGTTGCTGGATGCGCTGCTGCATCCGGAGCAGCCCGGTGCGCAGGATTTGAAAGCGGGAATTGCCGAAGGGGACATCTCACGCGCGTATGTGGAATGGCTCAGCCTGCTGCGCCACATCACCCACGCGCCGGATCATCCTTGGCGACGCTGGAAGGAGCTGAAGGAGTCTGCGAAACAGACGCTGAAGCACCACACGAAGACCCTGCGCCACTTCTTCCATCTCGATCTGCCGCCGCTGACGAACAAGCAGAGACACGGGAAGACGCGGCATTATTTGATGGTGAAATAGATCATGAAGTTTCCAGCACATCCACGCATCGCCATCGTCGGCTCCGGAGCTGTCGGCTGCTACTATGGCGGGCGGTTGGCGCAGCATGGGAATGAGGTACATTTTTTAATGCGTTCGGACTATGAGCAAGTGAAGGAGCGTGGGCTCGAAATCCGCAGCCATTTGGGCGACTTCACGCTGTCGCAGGTGAACTGCCATCGAAGCACGGCGGAAATCGGACCCTGTGATCTGGTGATCATTGCGATGAAGGCTACGGCGAATGAGGTGCTGCTGGAACTGCTGCCGCCGTTGTTGAAAGAGAAGACGATGATCCTGACGCTGCAGAATGGCCTGGGCTGCGATGATTTCCTAGCGCGGCATTTTGGATCGGAGCGTGTGCTGGGGGGCTTGTGTTTCGTGTGCATCAACCGCATTGCGCCCGGGGTGATTCATCACATCGCGCAGGGGCAGATTGCTCTTGGTGAACATAGCGGTGCACCACAGGCGCGCACGGAGGCACTGGCGACGGAGCTTCGGCGCTGCGGCATCGACTGCAAAGTGGAGGCGAGTTTGATCGCGGCGCGGTGGAAGAAGCTGGTGTGGAATATTCCGTTCAATGGCCTTTCGATTGCAGCGGGTGGCAAAGACACGGCGGAGATTTTGGCGGATGCGGTTTTGGATAAACGCGTGCGTGATCTGATGCGTGAGATCATTGAGACTGCGGGGCGGTTGGGTCATGCGATTCCGTTGTCGCTCATTGATGACATGATCGAGCGCACGCGCACGATGGCGGGTTATAAGCCGAGCAGTCTCATTGACTTTCTTGCGGGCAGCGAGGTGGAGCTGGAAGCGATCTGGGGGGAACCAGTGCGGCGTGCGAAAGAGGCGGGGATTGAAATGCCGCTGGTGGAGAGCTTGTATCAGGAGTTGAAGGAGAGGATTGCGGGCAGATAGTGGGTGGGTGCAGTTTTGTGCGGGTGGGAGCGTCAGGAGACGTTCGGCGACCGCACAGGGGACTGTGCGGACCACTTTGCTCACGCCCATGTCGCTCACTGCTCTACAAAACGCCCGCCCTGAAACTGCGATTGTCTTGGGGTCGGGGCTTGGGGCTGTGGCGGAGGCATTTGGAATCGAGAGCGAAGTCGCTTATGCTGACGTGCCAGGGTTGAGCGCTTCGACGGTGCCGGGGCATGCGGGGCGGTTTGTGCTGGCGCAGCATCACGGCAAGCCGATCCTGCTCGCGCAAGGGCGGCGACATTTGTATGAGGGTCTCACGGCGCATGAGGTCACTGCGAGCATCCGCTTCATGCATGAGATCGGGGTGAAGCGCGTGGTTCTCACGAATGCGGCGGGGGCGATCCATGAGAGCTTTCATGTGGGTGGTTTGATGCTGATCACGGATCACATCAATCTTCAGGGCACTACGCCGCTGCTCGGTGGTCCGAACTTCCATGACATGAGCGAGGTCTATTCGCGGGCGTGGTGTGAAAAGTTTCACGCTGCGAGTTTGGAGATCGGTTTGAAGCTGCACGCGGGCGTGTATGCCGCGATGCTGGGCCCGCAGTATGAGACTCCAGCGGAGATCCGCATGCTGCGCACGCTGGGTGCGGATGCGGTGGGCATGTCCACGGTGCCCGAAGCGATTCAGGCGCGTGCGCTAGGGATGGAAGTCGCGGGGATTTCGATGCTCACCAACTGGGCTGCGGGCCTGCGGGCGCAGACGCTGCACCACGCGGAGGTGGTGGAAGTGGGGAAGACGGCGGGGATGTATCTGGCACGGCTGCTGAAGGCAGCGGTGTGAGAGCGATGCAAATCAAAGGCCACTTTTTGTGATGGTCGGCACCGTTAAATTGGACCCCGAAGATGCGGTCATTTTTGCATAAACGTACGAAGCAATTAGTGATGCTAATATCCCAAGAACAAACCCAATAAAGTTCTGCCGACACCAGATTAGCCAACCACGTTGTCGCGCCCAGTTAACACCCTTGTGAAGAAAGAATTTTTCCTCAAGCTTGATGCAATCCAGAAACACCGCCTCCCACATCTCAAAAGCAGGCACTTTATTATCATTATCTGGCATTCCCTCTGTTTGGCGAGCTTCCACTGCTCCACGCTGAATCTTAGCAAATAAAGCATTCAACTCTTTGATAAAATCACCATTATCAACAGCTGACAGATCTGTCTGAAACAAACGATTGCGCTGATCTACTGCTTTCACGAGCCTGATCTTAAAAACATCAAGACAAGCTCTTTTAAAATGACTGTAGGCTTTTGCTACAACCATTTCTTCTGTCTCCTGATACGTCCAGTGTCTGGCCAAATGATCGAGTGCAGCGTTCAACTCGAAAAGCACTTCTTGGGGAAGTTCATTTTCCGTCTGCACTTCCGCATAAAGCGGCTTCACATAGCCATGATAAAACACAAACAGATCAGCCAAGGTTTTTGGTCGACCGCCATGCCACCCATCAAAGACAGGCTCTGAAAATTCACTCCCGCTCAACATGGAGGCTATTTTAAATTGAACCACTTACGAAGACCCGAAGACCATCCATGCCTTGTAGCTAATGCTTGATCCACGGAACGATTGACTTCGTTACCGCTTTTTGTTCGATCATGCAGCACGTTGCCACGACCAATATAAGGGAAATAAGATGGAAACTTTGTTCTCTCACCACTAGCTGTTTCAACTCGGTGCCTACGAGAAACAATATCACTACCGCACAGTGACGAATACGGTTCGCCTGTGCGCCTTTCCAGCGTTTGGATCAATTCAGAAATAGGCATGTCGGGAATAGGCTTAGTAGGGCTTGGCTCACTTGAAGTCAAATGTGGGCACACTTCATGTACTATCCATTTCACTATGTTATGCGCAAATTAATTAGCAAATCCTAATTATTTAGGGTGGCGGCACACTTGATTACATCTCCAATGGCGAGCTTCCATTCCTTCATAAATTCACCACTAGCAGCACGCGCTGGCCTTCTCCATTTCACAGGCGTGCTCCTCGGTGCAGCAGGGCATGAGGGGGCGGTCTTCGTTGGCTTCGGGGGCTTCCATTTCGGGATTGGGGGCCTGGGGGGCGAGGCCGAGGTCGCGGAGGAGTTTCATGTCCTCGTTGGCGCGCGGGTTGGCGGCGGTGAGGAGTTTATCGCCGTAGAAGATGGAGTTGGCTCCGGCAAAGTAGGCGAGGGCCTGGGCTTCGCGGCTCAGATTCGTGCGGCCGGCGCTGAGGCGCACCTTGGCCCCTGGAACGGCGATGCGGGTGACGGCGATCATGCGGACGAAGGCGAAGGAATCGACGACTTCGTTGTCTCCCATGGGGGTGCCTTTGATGGGCATGAGGGCGTTGATCGGGATGCTCTCGGGCTGGGGATTGAAGTTGGAGATGACTTCCAGCATTTTGAGGCGGTCGTCGATGGTCTCGCCGATGCCGAGGATGCCGCCGCAGCACACGGACATGCCGGCATCCTGCGCGTGGCGGATGGTGCGCAGGCGGTCGTCAAAGGTGTGGGAGGTGACGACGTTCGGGTAATGCTCAGGGGAAGTGTCCACGTTGTGGTTGTAGGCGGTGACACCGGCTTCCTTGAGATCGGTGGCCTCGTCCGCGCCGAGTTCGCCGAGGGTGACGCAGACTTCCATGCCGAGCTTGGAAACGTCGCGCACGATGTCGAGCACCTGGTCGAATTTCTGGGTGCCTTTGCGCACGCCTTTCCAGGCGGCGCCCATGCAGAAGCGGGTGGAGCCGCTGGCACGGGCGGCGAGGGCGCGCTCCATGACCTGCTCCTTGGGCATGAGATTTTCCTTCTGCAGGCCGGTGCTGTAGCGGGCGCTCTGGGCGCAGTAGCCGCAGTCTTCGCTGCAACCGCCGGTCTTGATGCTGAGGAGGGTGCAGAGCTGCACTTCGTTGCTGGTCCAATGCTCGTCATGCACGGCACGGGCCTGCTTGAGGAGGTCAAAAAAGGGCTGGTGGTAGATGCGGTGAAGGTCGGCGAAAGTCATGAGCGCGGATAGTTGGCCCAAAAAGCGGGTTTTGGCAATCCTGCTCGTCCTACCACTCCCGAAAACACAGGCCATGGAACGTTCGAAGGGAGGACGAGGAGGAGTATGAGGAAGAGGAAGAGGAAGAGGAAGAGGAAGATGCGGGTGCGCCGTAAGACAGACCCCTTCGAGGCCGATTTGCTCTCACCCACATGAACCGCCGCACTTTTTTCCACCAAACGTCCGCGCTCGCCGCTGTCTCCGCTTTGCCGAAACTCTACTCCGCGGATGCTGCGGGGAGGAAAATCAAAGTAGCCGTGGTGGCGCTGGGGCGGGGCATGCAGCATGTGCAGGCTTTGTTGAAGATCCCGGGCGTGGAGATCGCCTACCTGGCGGAGGTGGACCCGAAGCGCCTGGAAGCAGGCCTGAAGGTCGTCAATGACACGCAGACGGTGTCCTGCGTGGGCGTGAAGGATTTCCGTTCGTTCCTGGATGACAAGACGCTGGATGCCGTCTTCATCGCCACGCCCAATTTCTGGCATACCCCCGCCGCGCTGCTGTGCATGCAGGCTGGCAAGCATGTGTATGTGGAAAAGCCGGGCAGCCAGAATGCGCATGAGGCGGAGATGATCGTGGCGGCGGCGAAAAAATACGACCGTCTGGTGCAGATGGGCAATCAGCGCCGCACCTGGATGAAGGAGGCGATTGAGGCGCTGCATGGTGGTGCGATCGGCACGATGCGCTTTGGCCGTGGCTTTTACTACAACACGCGCAAGTCCGTGGCCACAAACGAGAAGCCGGCGGCGCCAGACATCGACTACAACCTGTGGCAGGGCCCGGTGCCGGATGATGCGAAGCATGAGTTCAAAACGTTGGCACACTACGACTGGCACTGGTTCTGGCATTGGGGCAATGGCGAGCTGGGCAACAATGGCATCCACACGCTGGACATCCTGCGCTGGGGTATCAAGGGCGAGTATCCGCTGCGCACCACCTACAATGGCGGCCGCTACTTTTACGATGATGCGCAGGAGACGCCGGACACCGGCACGGCGGTGTATGATTTCGGCCACGCGGGCATCGAGTGGGTGCAGAGCAGCTGCCACGCACGTGCGGCGGAGAAGCCACTTGCGGAGGTGATCTTCTATGGCGACAACGGCACCATGGCCATCGCGCGTGATTCCTGGATCAACTACGACCTGAAGGGCGTGGAAGTGAGCAAGGGCAAAGGCGCGGGTGGTGGTGATCCCGCGCACATGGGCAATTTCATCGAAGCCATCCGTGGCAATGCGAAGCTGAACAGCCCCATCGAGGAAGGCCAGAAGAGCACGATGCTGTGCCACCTGGGCAACATGGCCTACCGCACGAATACGGTGGTGAAGTGTGATCCGAAGACCGGCAAGGTGCTGGACAATGCGGAGGCGATGAAGCTGTGGGGCCGGAAGGCGTACCGCAAGGGGTGGGAGGTGAAGATTTGAAGTTGCCTTGTTGCTGCGCAACAAGGGTGCGCTCCGCTGCATCCACAATTTGAGGTAATTCCAAATGGCCTGCCGTTGCGGAGCGCTTTCCTGTTCCGCAGGAACAGGGCTACTTCACCGGAACACCACGTCCACGCCCATGGCGCTTTCTTTGGCAAATCCAGGAATCCAATGGGGCTTTCGCAGGGCGATGACGCGGTAGATCATGGAGAGCACATGCAGGATGAGCAGGCGGTCGATGAGACGGTAGCCGCGGCGGCGGCGCATGAGGAGCTTGATGGCCCAGCCGAGGTAGCGGCGGTGCAGCCAGAAGGGCTGGAAGTCGGTCTTCACGCGGTAGCGGGCGCGCAGACCGCGCTTGGGGTATTTGGCTTTGTAGTCGCGCTTGGCTTCCCGGAGGCGCGTCTCCATGTCCGGGGTAAATTCGGTGAAGTAGTACTCCCGTGCCAGCGCGAGGAGGCGGAAGGTGTCGCGCATGTATTCGAGGTCGGCCACGGGTACGCCGGCACGCGGGGCGAGGGCGATCATCTGCTCCAGCCGGTCCATGCAACGGGCGGCGCTGCGCAGGGCGGCCTCCGGCTCCTGCACAAAGTAGCGCAGCAGTTTTTTGACGCTGTGATTGATGAAGATGTTCCCCCAATAGACCTGGAGCAGGGGCGGGATGCGCACGCGGCGGAAGAAGAGTTTTTGCTGCGCGAACTCCTCCACGTAGAGCAGCTCGCGAATCACCTCGTCGGAGTACCGCAGGAGTTCGATGAGTGCGTCGGCATCGCCTAGCGCACGCTCTTGGGCAAAGGCGCGCACGGCGTCCTCCACGGGCATGCCGTCCTTGATGATGCGAATGGTGACGAAGGTGTTGAGATCGATCCAGACCGCCTCAGGATCGATCAAAGCAATGCGGCGGAAGGGCACCCAGCCGCCGGTCTGGCACCAGACCATGCAGCCGATGACGTTCTTGGCGTGCTTCAGCTCATGCGCGTAGCGTTCGTATTCCCAGCCGGTGAAGCTGGGGTACTCGCCGCAGCCTTCGTACTCGCGCCGTGTTTGCAGCTCGACGATCTTCGCCACGTCCGTGCGAAAGAAGTTCGAGTTCAGCGGCAGGTAACGGAAGAAATCGGATTCGCCGTATTTCATCGAGATGACCAGCGCCGGGCTGGTGAGGCCTTCAAACACGCGGGTGAAGGTGCGGCGGTGCCACATGAGATCGCCAATGCGGTAGGCGCCCACGGTCCAGGTACGGAAGATCAGACGTCGCGCGTGCTTCTCGCACACGGGCAGCAGATCGAGCAGGAGCTGGCGCGCCTGCGCAGGTTTTTGGATGACGAGTTCGCTGCGGAATTCATCGTGCACGCCTTTGCCATCGGCTTCGCCAATGCGCAGGATGATGCCGGCCACCTGGGGGAAGCTGGTGAAGAAGCCGTCGAGCAATTCGGCGAGGTAGTCGTTCACGCCGCGCTTCGCTTCCGTCATGCGCCGCCGCAGTTCCGGCGTGTAGGTCATCACATCCATCGTCAGATGCACCTGCAGACCGCGCGTGGTGAAGATCTCGAAGCAGCGGGTGAATTCCTCGCGGTAGAGGGCGATGCGGGCGCGCAGTTCTGGCTCCAGCCAAAGGTGATCCGCCAGATGCGTCACGTCATCGAGCGAGACGGCGTTGAAGCCCCAGGCGGCGGCTTGATCGGCAAAGCGAGTGATGTCCTCCCGCACCTGCACCCACCATGCATCCGCAGCGGCATCGCGTGTCTTGGGCAGGTGATGCCACGGGATCTTGGACCAGTTGATCGTACGCACGTCATGCCCGCGAAAAAACGGGCCGATGGCGTCAATGAGGTGGAGGGATTGCAAGCGCCGCGAATGAAGCACGCGGCGGCGGGATGCAAGTGACGATGTACGACGTGAACCAGGCTGACAGCCTGTCTCGCGGCTTACTTCACCCGCGCCTTGAGGATCTCGCGGAAGGGCTTGCCATCGAAGCTCAAGTCTTCCAGCACGGCACGGCCATTGAGCACACGCACCTCGGCAGAGATGCCTTTTGCGCTGCGGATGTTTTCGGCGAGCCATTTGTCGGCCTCCGGGGCGAGCTTTTCGTTGACGTAGAAGCGGTCGAAGGGCCAGTCGATGCTGGCCTTGTCGTTGTACACGTAGCCTGTTTTGAGGCGAAGGTAATCGCCGCTGGCGGGCGGTGTGAGCGAGAGGCTGGAAAGGGTGGCAAAGCCATCAGTACCCGTGGTGAGCACTGCATAGACCTGCATGCCCCGGGTTAATTTCAAACCCGCAGGCACAGCGACTTCGCTCTCGGTTGGCCGCACGGCGAGGTAGCGGCCGCGCAAGGGGTCGTAGGGATCCGGGGCGCTGCATTTGAGTTTGATGAGGGTGCCCTTGGCGAGCACCTGCTCATGCGTCCAGATTTGGGACAAGGGGGCGGCCCACTGCGCCAGCACGGCGATGCCGAAGATGAGGAAGGAAAGTGTTTTCATACGGCTGCGGCTTGTTTCTTTTTGAGCTGGCGGCTCATGAGGATGTTGAAGGCCAGGAAGGCCATGCCGACGCCGATGAAGGCAAAGCCTTTGGCGAGGAGCGAGAAGTGGCTGTCGGCCATGCGGGCGATGATGAGCACGGAAAGCAGCGACGCACCGAGACGCGGAGCACCTTTTTTACCGGCAAACTCCAGCACGATGAGCGTGATGCCGATGGCGGCGAGATGCAGCGTGACGAGCCAGGAGAGCAGCGCGCTGTCATACGCGTTCTTGTTTTCGACAAAGGGGATTGTGATCAAAGGCAGCAGGGCCACGGAAGCGATGGCCAGCACCGCCCAGCGTTTGCATGCGGCTGCCAGCAGCACGAACACCCCGAGCGCGGTGAGCAGTCCCCAGCACCAGGGCAATTGCAAGGCATGCGCAGCGCCCTTGAGGACGTCATCGCTCACATCGCGGAAAGTTGCGGCAACGCCATAACCGAGCAGCCAGAGGGAGCCGAGCAGGACCTGCGGCTTGCGGCGGGTGGGCTCTTCCATGCCGCTTTGACTGAGTGGAAACAGAGCGAGCGCGGCAGCCGTGAGCGTCCAGAGCCACAAGAAACTTTGATCGTTGTAACCATACGAGTCCCCGCTTCGTGCGCTGACAAAGACCGCAGCGCTGCAAAAGCCGACGATGGCGCTGATCGTCATCACCCAGCGGACGGAGAGCGAAAGTGCTGCCGGGTTTTTCCACCCCGGCCAGTAGGGTAGAAGACCGAGCAGGAGCAGCGGATACAGCAGCGGGCTGTCAAACCAGGGTTTGCCTTGTTCGACCTGGTTCACGCTCCAGATCGCAATGGCGATGAGGTAAAAGATTGCCACGGCATGGGAGCGCAGCACCCAGACGAGCGGGAGGCTGAGCATGCACCACCAGAATAAGAAATCCGGCCAGTCGCCGCCGAGGTTGTAGATCTGCGACACGAGCGCGATGCACGCGCCGGTGGCGAGCGCCTGCAGCAGCGCGGCCGTTTCGCGCACCCAGGGCGCTGATGCCGCGCCACGCTGCAGCACGCGGAAACTGAAGAGCTGGGTGAGCAGCAGCGGCAGAAAGGCGAAGAGCAGCCGCACGGGCCGCGAGAAGTCATCCCAGTTGAAGCCGATCACCGCGATCAAGCCGGTGCCGATGAGCAAAGCGCCGAGTGCGCCCATCACGATCTGCGCGACCCCCGGCTGGGAGTCATCCACCGCGTTGCGTTCGCGCAAAGTGCGTGCCGCGTCGGCGGTGAGAATTCCCTCACGTTCCCACTGCGGGAGTTGTTCGAGAAGCCAGCGTTGGTGGGAGGTGTTCATGGGCGGGATGTAACCGAACCGAGTTTGGGCCGTTCATGGCACGAAGGCGAATTGATCAACTCGATGGGTGAATTGGCTGGGGTGATGGGCGTCAGAGAGCCGTTGGGATCTGCGGTAGTTTGGGAGACTGCACGATGAGCAGGCTCAGCAGCAGGCCGACGAGGCCACCCAACAAGCCGCCTCCGCCGACACCGATTACAATGGGCAGGTGCCAGCCTTCGACGTAGTCGGTGGCGGGAATGGCACGTTCCTGGATGGCAATCTGCGTTGGATCTATCGCGAGGAAAGTACCCGTGAATAACTCCAGCTGCTCGAACTGTTTTCGATGAGGCCCCTGCTCCAACGCCTCTCTTTCACTGGTTCTGACCAACTCTGCAGCCTCTGACAAATAGGAATGCACTCTGGCTTCAAGTTCCCGAACATTCTGGTCGAGGTTGGTGGTATGATCTGGTGCCGTCTTCCCGCCATCTTCGGACCCGCGCTGCCCTGGCAGGTCTTTCAGTGGGAGCCGGAGGGTTTCCAGATAGGGAGCCACCACTTCCTGGTCCGCCCCACGGCTGGCGGCTTCCACCTTGGAGAGGAACTTCTCCAGGATGACCGCACGCGGCTCCATTTCATGCGAACGCGCAGTTTTTCGAAGGAAGGCGTGGAGCGCTCTGTCTGCCGCTACCTCTACCACGCTCATCCTCCAGGCAATGAACTCATCCATCAAAGTATCCAAAAATTTTCTTGTTCCTCGTGGCTCCGAACCCGTGGCGAGAACATTGAGAATCGCGCTTCCCTTGGTTCGGGTGACTTGAATTTTGATCTGCGTTTTTGTCAGCTCGGGATTTGAAACCGACAATCGATCCCAAGCCCGCCGTTTCAGTTCTTCCGATTCCAGGCTTTCCACCATGTTCGTGTAAAACTCCGCAGGCAGATCCAGCCACTCATAAGCGCCTGTATAGATGGTGGTGCCTCTGACCAGCTTTGCCAGCGAGCGGAACTCCTGAGGTCTGTCGATTATGCGCAGGGTTTGAAACACAGTGCCCGCAAATGCACCGAACAAAGTGCAGACAAAAATGATGCGGAGGCGTGAGGAGCTCATGGTCTTGATCCGTTCATCAACTCACCGCCGCTGGCATCTGTGGCGGCTTGGGAGAGCGAATGAGGAGCAGGCTCAGCACCAGGCCGATGAGGCCGCCTAGCAGGCCGCCACCACCGGCACCCACGACGACGGGCAGCACCCAGTTTTCGACGTTTTCGCTCGCGGGAGTGGCGCGCTCCTGGATGGCGACGTAGTCGGATTGTGAATTGAAGGCGGACTGTATTCTCTCGACCTGTTCGAACAGTTTTTCATAAGCCAGCTTGTCGTTTTCAAGTTTTTCCTGGAGCATCTTCAATTCAGCGAGTGGCGCTTCCCAGCGTGCCAGGTCTTTTTCGATGTTCTGGATTTCCTCTTCGATGGCTTCAAGCTGGGTTTGCAAGGGTCCGCGGGCGGCATCGTCGTTTGTCATCGACTTGATCTTGAGACGGAGGTCGTCGCGTTGGTTGCGCTGGTTGTTGAGGCGCAGCACGAGCCGCTCCTGATCTGATCTGACGCTGAGCGTGCCCACCCCCCGGGCACGCGCTTTCTCGAGTTTCTCAGTGGAGTCTTCCATGGACTTCTGCTTTGTCACCACTTCCTGAAGAAACTGCTGTAGCACCTTGCCCTGCGCCTGTTCGCGGATGTTTTGCCGGAAGGCGATGAACTCATCGAGCAGGGCATCGAGGAAGATGCGCGTGTATTTGGGCTCAGGCCCGGTGGCGAGGATGTTGAAAATGGCGCTGCCCTTGGTCTGGGCGACGCGGATGGCTACATCACATTCCTTGTCCTTGAGGTCAGGGTTCAGCGCCCGCACACGCTCCAGGGCGCGGCGGCTCATTTCAGCGGATTCGAGGGTTTCGATGATCGTGCCGTAGAAGTCCTGCTGCTGATCGCGCCAGTTGATGCTGTCATTGAGGGCTAGCTGCCCGCCTGCGACGAGTTTTGCCAGCGAGCGAAATTCCTGCGGTCTGCCGGTGGTGCGGAGTGCTTGAAGGCCTGTGCCGATGCTCGCGCCAATGGCAGCGAAGCCCAGGATGATGATGAGGCGGGGCAGGATGCGTGAGGAACTCATGTTAAGAATAAGGTAGCACCTGTTCTGCCAGAATGGCGGCGGGGTGGCCAGATAAATCTGGAGCCTAGGTCGGAGAAAGATTGTTTCTGCGGCTGTTCAAAAATCGTCTGGGCTTTGAAACGAAAAAGCCCAAGCCTCGCGGCTTGGGCTGAATCGGAACCGCACTCGGAGAGTGCGGACCACTTCGCGATGGGAGTTATTTCACCCCGGGCTTGATCTTGCCTTTCTCTTCGAGCTTGTGCTTGAACTTCTCGGTCTTGGGATCGACGACGGCGCGGACGTAGCCCTGGTTAGGGTTGAGGGCTTTGAAGTTCTGATGGTAGTCTTCAGCAGGGTAGAATTTCTTCAGCGGGGCGATCTCGGTGGCGATGGGGTTTTTCCATTTCTTCTGCACTTCGGCCTTCGATTCCTCGGCGATCTTGTGCTGCTCTTCGCTGGTGTAGTAGATGGCGGAGCGATACTGGCTGCCGTAGTCGTTGCCCTGGTAGGCGGTGCCTTTGGGCATGAACTTGCCGTGGTGCTCGCCGTCTTCCTTGGTCACGCTGGTGGGGTCATGGGCGTCCCAGAAGAGGTCGATGATTTCCTTGTAGCTGACGACGGCGGGGTCAAACTCGACCTTGATGACTTCGGCGTGGCCGGTGTCGCCGGTGCTGACCTGCTCATAGGTGGGGTTTTCGGTCTGGCCGCCGGCGTAGCCGCTGACCACACTTTTGACGCCTTTGACGAGGAGGTACTGCGCCTCGACGCACCAGAAGCAGCCGCCACCGATCACGGCAGTTTCGGTTTTGGGAGCGGCATCGGCAGAGGAGAGCGGGGCGAGGGTGGCCATGAGAAAGGTGGTGAGGAGGGTGAGCGCGGTTTTCATGGGGTAGATACGAACGAGTTGGGACGGAGAGTCAATGATCCGTCCTGTGAGAGGCGAAACTTTCGGCGGTATTCCTGGAAACCGGAGATTGTTGGCCGAAAAGGGGGAAAGAAGTGGAAAAAATGAGACGGATTTTGAGGCTTCAGTTTTTTGATCTCTTTCCCTTTTTTCGGCCATCTCTACTCTGTTTTCATGGATGAACTCTCGACTCTCTGCGCCCGGGTGGGCGAAACGAAACTGCGCGACATGGTGGGGGCGTTTTACCGGCGGGTGCGGGTGGATGAGGTGATCGGCACGATGTATCCGCCGGATGACTGGGAGAATGCGGAGAAGCGGCTGGCGGATTTCATTGTGTATCGCTTTGGCGGGCCGCAGACCTACATTGAGGAGCGGGGGCATCCGCGTCTGCGTGGCAGGCACATGCCGTTTGCCATCGGTGAGGCGGAACGGGACCGCTGGATGAAGCTGATGGGTGAGGCGATGAACGAGGTGGCGGTGCCAGACCCAGAGGCACCGATCATCGGAGCTTTTTTTGCGCAGGTGGCCGACGGGATGCGGAATCGTGAAGGGTGATGTGTATTGCCGCAAAAAGACGCAAGGATTTCAAAAAACTGATATGAAAAACGAACTGCTGATTCTCGCCCCACTGCCGGATTTCCTGCTGCAGCCGCTGCTGGCGGCGCATGTGTGTCATGATTACTTCCATGCGGCGGACAAGGCGGCGCTGCTGGCCCAGGTAGGTGCGGAGATCCGTGGCATCGTGATGTCCGGGGGTACGGTGGTGCCCGTGGGGCTGCTGGAGCAGCTGCCGAAGCTGGAAATATTGAGCGTGTTTGGCGTGGGCTACGACGGGGTGCCGGTGGACTGGTGCAAAGCGCATGGCCTCCGCGTAACGAACACGCCGGACGTGCTGACGGAGGACGTGGCAGACATGGCGAGCGCGCTGGTTTTGATGACAAGCCGGCGCTTGATCGCGGCGAATCGTTTCCTGCAGGCGGGCGGTTGGACGCAGGGTGCTTTTCCCCTGGCACATGCGCTGCGTGGCAAGCTCGCGGGCATCGTGGGCCTGGGGCGCATCGGCAAGGCGATCGCGCAGCGGCTGGAGGCACACGGATTGCGCATCGCCTATCATGGCCGCGCCAAACAGGACGTGGCCTGGGAGTATGTGGAGTCGCTGGTCGCTCTCGCTGAAGAGGTGGATTTTCTGGTCGTGGCCATTCCTGGCGGTGCGGCGACGAGGCATCTGATCGATGAGGAGGTGCTGGCTGCTTTGGGTGCGAAGGGCACGCTGATCAACATCGCGCGTGGTTCGGTGGTGGATGAGGCGGCGCTGATCGCCGCGCTGCAAAACGGCACGATTCGCGGCGCGGGGCTGGATGTGTTCGAAAACGAGCCGCAGGTGCCGGAGGCGCTGATGCAATGCGAGAACGCGGTGCTGCTGCCGCATCTGGGCAGCGCCACGCATGAGACACGCGCTGAAATGGCGCGGCTGGTGGTGGAAAATCTGGCGGCTCATTTCAGCGGCGCAGCCTTGCTGACGCCAGTGTGCTGAGGTGCTTTTTGCGCAGCGTCATCAGCGTGACAGTTTTGGCAGATTGCCTGCTTGCCCTTCCGACTTGAGCCACTATTAAACTTCATGGTCAAACTCATCATCGGAGCCATTCTCGCCGCCATCGCTGTCTTCGCGTGGGAGGCGGTGTCGTGGACAGCCATCGGCTGGCATCAAAATGGATTTCGCAGCTTTCGTGATGAGTCCGCCGTTTCTGAAGTCATCAAGGCCAACGTGACCTCCGGCCATGGCATCTACCTGCTGCCGGCGATGGGTGCCGCGCCCAAAATTGCCACCGTGGAGGAAAAGAAGGCATTCGAAGAGCAGCAGGCCAAGGCGCAGAAAAACGGCCCGTATGTGTATGCCGTCATTCGTCCGGGCAAAGGGGACGTCAGCATGCAGACAAACATGATTTTGAGCTTCATCCGCTGCCTGATCTGTTCGTTTTTGATCGCGGGGCTGCTGTCCCATACGGCCGTGTTCTATGCGGCACGCATCGCCTTCGTGGCGGCGGCGGGATTGTTTGCGGGCTTGATGGCCGACCTGCCCATGTGGATCTGGTTTGAAAATCCTGGGCGCGATGCGGTGGTGAACATCGCGGATCATGTGATCGCGTGGATCATCGGTGGCGCAGTGCTGGGGATCTTTGTGGGCAAGGATCCGGTGGCGGAGCCTTGATCGTCAATCCTCCTCTTACTCAAATCGCAAAACTCATTTCCGTTTAGCCAGCTGCCTCTTGCCCGTAGGTCATGGGCTCCGACGGCGGCTGGCTGAGGACAGCCAGCCCTACCAGCGTGGGGCCTGCGCACGCCCAGCGCGAGGTAGGGCGGCTTGTCCTCAAGCCGCCGCGAACGTCTCCAAGCGCGCTTCCCTGACATGAGTTTTAAAAAAACGCTATAGGCTTCCGAACCAAGGAGGAGGAAGAAGTTCAGCCGATCACGCCGCTCGTCTTCAGCACGGCCTGCGCCACCTCTTCCGGCGTGACCAGGGTCATGCAGTGGTAGTGGCCGAAGCGGCACTCGCGATCAAAGCAGGGGCTGCAGGAGATCTTGTGCTGGATGACGGTGTGGCGCTCGCCAAGGGGGCCGGTTTCAATCGGGCAGGTGGAGCCGAAGATGCTCACGGTGGGGATGCCGAGCGCTGCCGCCAGATGCATGGTGCCGGTGTCGTTGGTGAGCAGGAGCTGGCAGCCGCGCAGCTTGGCGATGAGCTCGGAAAGGCGTGTCTTGCCCACGAGATTCTCATGCGGGGCCTGGAGCATGGCGGAGAGCTTTTCGCCCATCTCCTTCTCTCCGGGTGCGCCAAACAACTGCCAGCGAAACTGCGCATGCTGCGCGGAGATTTGATTCACCACGGCGGCAAAGCGCTCCAGCGGCCAGCGTTTGGCGGGACCATACTCGGCACCGGCACAAACGCCGACGCGGATGGTGCCATCCGTTGCGACCGGCGGCGTGCCGGAGTCCCACAGGCCGGGCTGCGTGATGTCGGCGCCGATGCCTTTGGCGATGCGCAGGTAGCGATGCGCGTGGTGCTCCTTGTCCACTTTGACCTTCGGCTCTTTGATGATCTGATTGAGCAGTTTCGCGCGGAGTGAGCCCCTGACCCCGACCCGGCGGGGGATGCCTGCGAGCCAGATTTCCAGGGTGCTGCGGGTGGAGTTGGTGCAGAAGACGGCGGCGTCGAATGTCACGCCGGTGGCCTTGATACGTTTTGCCACGGCGAAGGGGCCTTCTTTGGCGGGCTTGGCGATGTAGCCGGAGACTTCGGGCATGGAGAGCCACAGCTCCTCCAGCTTGTCAGGGCCCAGCACGGTGATCTTCATGTCCGGCCGACCGCGTTTGATGGCGCGCACCATGGGGAAGGCCATGCAGGCGTCTCCGAGCCAGTTGGGGCTGCGGATGAGGAGTTCAAACGGCTGCAGGCGTGTCAGGTCGTAGCCTTCTGGAAAGGCGACACCGCGACGATAATTCGGCAGCAGGAAGTGGGGTTTGGGCAGCTTCCAGCGGTTATGCACCCAGAACCAGTTCGCGGGCTGCTCGCGGATCAATTTCTCCACGGCTGCATTGATGGCCAGGGTCAGGCCCTCAGCGTTCGGCTGCGAGGCTGCGGCTTTGACTTCCGGCGCGCAAACGAGGCGCCAGCGGGCGGGGCCGTCGTCATAGACCATCATGGGCAGCACCACGGCATTGGTGCGGATGGCCATGAGTGCGGCGATGGTGGTGGTGGAGGCCAGCCGGTCAAAGAAAGGGCACCACAGGCCGTGATCTCCGGCATGCTGATCCACCAGCACGCCCACCTGCCCGGCCTCGCGGATGAATTTCATCGGCGCATTGAAGCCAGCCTGGCGGTCAAACAGCGCGTAGCCCAGCTTCTCACGGCGGCGGAGCACCAGCGCATTGAGCCAGGGATTGCGCAGCGGCTGGTAGATCGCGCCGGCCTTGTGGCCGCGCACATACATGGAGGGCACCTGGGTGAGGATCTCCCAGCAGCTCGCGTGCAGCACCAGATTCACGACGGGGCGTTTGCCGTCATCGTAGGACGCCTGCGCGCGCTCGATGCCTTCGGAGCGCACGTGCTTGCAGATCGCGGCCTCGCTCATCAGGGGCAGTTTGAAGCCGCAGAGGATGTTGGCGAAGAGGCTCTTGAAGTGCTCGCGCGCCAGACGCTTGAGCTCGGCGGCGCTCTTTTCGCGGCCAAAGGCAATGTGCAGGTTGTGCAGGGCGAGCCTGCGGTACTTCCCGCCGATGTAATAAGCGAGAGTCCCCAGCGCACGGCCCACGGCCCACACCACGATGAGCGGCAGCAGCCACAGCACGCCCTCGATGCACCGGAACAGCGCGTAAACCAGCCACTGCCCGGTGCGCGTGGATAAACTGGCGGAGTCTTTGGCGCGGCCCATGTGTCCTCCCTTTATGCCGCAACGCCTCCGAGCACGCAACCGTTCATGCGAGATCCGCCGGAACTGCTCCCTCCTGCACTGGCCGGGCATGCTGGCAGCCCGGCAGTGAACGAGGCTTCCAGACCGGTTAAAACCGGTACGACAGAACAGCGCTGGGTACATTGAGCGTTGAGGTGCGCCATGCGTTGAGCCCGAACGCCGCTTTTGGCATTTGAATGAAGCCGCTTGAGCGGGTTCAAATCATGCATCCGCCGGGTGCCACTATGTCCCAATCGGGGGCTGGTGGCCGGTCTCGTATCAAAAGCGGCGCGATTGTTTCTTTGGGTGCG
>JANYCZ010000068.1 GCA_025360015.1 Verrucomicrobiota bacterium
AAGCAGCTGGCGGCCACCGGCAAGCGGTGCAAAATCGACGGCACCGTTTTGTGCGGCGGGCGGAGTATGGGTTGTGTTCACAAACTCCCATCGCACCGACTCCGCCGCGCAAAACGTCCTTCTTCAATCGCGGCGTTCGGGCTCAATGGGCCCGGCGGGTTTTCATGCCAGTGATCCGGCGGGGCGATCTGCACCGCAGCCACATCCTTTCGCGTGGGCACCTCACGGGAATTCTCAGCCAGGGCAGTTCTTTTTGTCAGCCTCAAGGAATTAGCATGAGAAATATAGACGAAATATTTAGTATTTAAGCGGCAGGATATAGAGGGGGACGATATTTTGGGTAAATTAAGTTTGCAAATCTTCGGAAGAAAATACTAGTCTGCCTACGTTCATCCTGAATTCCTCTGCTATGAAAACACACATCCTTGCCACTCTGTGCCTCCTTGCCGTCGTTTCGACGCTGCCTGCACACGAATTTACCGACCTGCAGGGCCGCAAGCTCGATGCAGAAATCATTTCTGCTGCTGGCGGTCAGGTCATGCTCAAACGAGCCGATGGCCGCACCTTCAATGTGGCTGCCGCCAGTTTCATCGCAGCAGATCAAAAATTCATCAGCGACTGGGCGGACGCCAACACGAAATACGGCTTTGAGGTGACCTACACCAAGAAAAAACTCAATCAGACCCGGATTAAACGCAACAGCGTGACCTATGAGGACGAAACGTGGATCTACAAGATCAATATCCGAAACCGCCAGCCCACCGCAGTAGGTGATCTGCGGGTCGATTACTGGTGCTTTCGACGCGAGGACGGTGGCAAAGGCAAAAGTGGCGCACGGATCGAAACCTCCGGCAGCAGCAAATTAGCCATGGTGGCGGGTTCCGCGACGACGACTCTGGACACCACGGAAATCATCCTGCACAAACAGGAGCTTGATGGCGGCTTCTACTGGGCCAATGGCGATAGCGCCATCCAGTCCGACGGCATGGGCGGGCTGGCCGTGCGTATTTTTGATAAAAACGACCGTGAGGTTTATAAATGGGCCACCAAGGATGACCTGTTGGTGGCCGCTGTGGGCAAACCCCAGTCAAACGGCTCAAAGTCGGGATCCGCCGGCAGCCCAAAATAGTTCGCGGCCCGTCCTTGAATTTAAGCGTTTCGCACGCTGATATACAGCGCCGGGTATCTTCACCCGGCGCTTTGTTTTGGAACCCGTCAAGCGCGCCACCAAACCTCGCGGCGTGAAGAAAGCTGCGAGCCGCCAACCACCACCCCCGTCCGGGCGTGCGCGGGGGGAAGCACTCGGTCTGGTGGATCTGACGCTGAAGGCACCTGAGTTTCAGCGCAAACTGAAGCAGACCGACCTGGTGCTGGATCACGTCACCCCGCAGGCCTTCGGCTTTGCGGCAGCGCTGATGGTGCGGCATGCGGAGAAGGCCATGCCCGGGCGTCGTGTGTGGATTCTCTGTGCGGACGTGAAGACGCAGGATCATGTGCATGCCGAGCTCGGCGTGTGGCAGTGCCCGGCGCTGTATTTTCCTCGTCTTGGGCAGGTGGTCAACGACGCGCTGGTTGATCCCGAACTGCTGGCGGAGCGCGCGGGCGTGCTCGGCCGCATGATGGAAGACGACGCGCCGGTCATGGTGCTATGCGCGGACAGTCTGGACGAACCGGCACCGGCACTGGCCGAAATTTCCAGCCAGCGTCGCACGCTCACCGTCGGAGCGAAGCTGGATGTCGAGGGTCTGCTGCGTGACCTGAGCGAGGCGGGCTACGAGCGTGTCCCCGTCGTCACCGAGCGCGGGCAGTTTGCCCGCCGCGGCGGCATCGTGGACTTCTTTTCCTGGCAGGCGGAGGAGCCGCTGCGGCTGGAATTTTTTGACGACGAGATCGAATCGATCCGTGCCTTCGATCTGCACAATCAGTCTTCCATCAAACGGCTGGAGAGCGTGGGCGTCATTTTGCAGATGAATGAGAATGCGGAGGACGTCTCGCAGGTGCGAGAGCATCTGCATCAGGATGACTTCATCGTCACCATGGACTGTGAGGGCGAGGCGCATGCCCGCATCCTCAGCGGTGCCGCGCCTGTCGAGGGCGTGGAGGACTATTCGGCGGCGATCCATGAGAATCCGCTTGGCGTCTTCGATGCGTCTGACTTTGTGCTGCATGAGGCGCGGCGTGAGCACTTCGCCCGTCAAATTCGTGAATGGCATGAGGGCGGCTGGCGGACGGTCATTTTCTTCCACAACGAAGCAGAGCGTGAGCGCTTCGCGGAACTGCAAAGCGGTCTGCCGACTTCGCTCGAAACGAAACTGGGCCTGCTGTATCGCGGCTTTACCGTGCCAGCAGCCAAGCTGGCGGTGCTGACCGGCGCGGAGATTTTTGGCCGTCATCAGCAGATCCGCCGCGTGCGGGGATCGAAGCTCGATGAGGCCGAAGTGCTGCGTAAAGCGCGCGACGTGATGCGCGACCTGCGTGAAGGCGACATCGTCGTGCATGCCGAGCATGGCGTGGCCCGCTTCGGTGGCGTCGAGGTGCGTGATTCCGGCAAGCGCGAAGAGGTGCTGGTGCTGCATTACGCTGAAGGTGCCAAGGTCTTTGTGCCGGTGGCCCACACGCACATGGTCACGCGCTACGTGGGCGTCGGCGGCAAGGCACCCGCTTTGAGCAAGCTCAGCGAAGCACGTTGGCAGAAGACCCGCAAGAGCGCGGAGAAAAGTGTCGAGGACTTCGCCGTGCGCATGCTCAGCGTGGCGGCGGAGAGGCAGACGCTGAAGGCGTATTCGCACCAGCCGGACACGAAGTGGCAAGTCGAGTTTGAGGAGTCGTTTTTGTACCGCGAAACGCCGGATCAGCTCCGCAGCGTGGAGGAGATCAAGCGCGACATGGAAGCGGAAAAACCCATGGACCGGCTGCTGTGCGCGGATGTCGGCTTCGGTAAAACGGAGGTCGCCATTCGCGCCGCGTTCAAGGCCGTCATGGGTGGCCGCCAGGTGGCGATCCTGGTGCCCACCACAGTGCTGGCACGCCAGCACTGGGAAAACATTCGCCAGCGCATGAGCGAGTTTCCCGTGTCGGTCGAAATGCTCTGCCGTCTCACGCCGCCGAACCGCGAACGGGAGATTCTGCGGGGTATCACGGAAGGCACAGTGGACATCGTCATCGGCACGCATCGGGTCATTTCCAAAGACGTGCGCTTTAAAAACCTCGGCCTCGCCGTGATCGACGAAGAGCAGCGCTTCGGTGTGAAGCACAAAGAGAAATTCAAAGACCTCTTTCGTCTCGTGGATGTGCTCACGCTCAGTGCCACGCCGATCCCGCGCACGCTCTACCTCGCGCTCATGGGCATGCGTGACATGAGCACCATCGAGACGCCGCCGCCGAACAAGCAGGCCGTGCAGACGATGATCTGCCCTTACGACGAGCGCACGATCAAGCAGGCCGTTGAGGCGGAGATCGAGCGCGGCGGGCAGGTCTTCTTTCTGCACAATCGCGTGATGACCATCGAAAAAATCGCGCAGCGCATCCGTGATCTTTGTCCGAAGGCGCGCGTGATCATCGGTCACGGCCAGATGGAAAGCGAGATGCTGGAAGATGTGATGCACACTTTCGTCGATGGCGGTGCCGATGTGCTCGTGTGCACCACCATCATTGAAAGCGGTGTCGATATTCCCAATGCGAACACCATCATCATTGATCGCGCGGACCGCTTCGGGCTCGCTGACTTGTATCAGCTGCGTGGCCGTGTCGGCCGTGGCGGTGTGCAGGCCTATGCCTACCTGCTCCTGCCGCAGGATGCGGTGACCGCTGGCGATGCGCGCAAGCGCGTGAACGCCATCAAGCAATATGCCGGCCTTGGCAGCGGCTTCAAAATCGCACTGCGCGATCTGGAGATTCGCGGCGCAGGCAATCTGCTCGGCACGGAGCAGAGCGGCCACATCGCCGCCGTCGGCTTCGATTTGTACTGCCAGATGCTCAAGCAAAGCGTCGCCCGCATGCAGGGCCGCCGCGTGTCGCGTCCGGTGGAAGTCGGGCTGCGCACCGATTTCCTCGTCATGAACGAGGCCATGATGGTGCAGGCAGAAAAAACCGCCACGCCCGCCTTCCTGCCCTCCACTTTCATCGAAGACCTCAAGCTGCGCATCACCGCCTACCGCCAGGTGGGCGAGATCATGACACGCAAGGAGCTCGAAGAACTCGAGGCGCAGTGGCGTGATCAGTTCGGCGAAAAGCTCCCCCACTCCGTGCAGAACCTCCTCACCTGCGCCTCCATCCGCCTCGCCGCCGCGCATGCCGGTATCAGCGATGTCGAAATCAAAGAGCGCAAGCTCATGCTCAACCGCAACGGCAAGTTCGTCATGATCCAGGGCAAGTTCCCCCGCCTCAGTTCGCGTGAAGGTTACAAGCAGCTCGCCGAGACACTGGCGATGCTGCGGACATTGTGATCAAACCTGGGTGGCCAGATGCTCGGCATGGAACTTCTGCGCCGTCGCATCTCCCATTTCATAGCACTGCTTGAGCCTACCCGGAAAGAACGGCGAAGGGCGCGCATGGCTCGTGGTGATGATGGTGAGTTTTTTGCCGTGCAGGCGTGCCAGTTCGATGCGGTCGTTCAGAATCTGGCGGTTCATGGCTGCGTGAGTCGCGGCGATGGTGGCCATCAGGCGATGCAGCGGCAGCAGCGGAGGCTTGCCTGGCGGCTGGACGATACGGTGAATGATAATGTGGTCGATGCCGTCATCCGTGAACCACGGGTCTACCGGTGATTCATGCGCGACCCCCCCATCGGTGCACATGCGGCCTTCGAACTCCAGCGGCGTGAAGAGCATCGGCACGCAGGCGCTGGCCGCCATCGCGGAGGCCAGCGGTCCGCTGCGGACGAAGAGGGTCTCATGTTTTGACAAGTCGCTCAGAGCGATCAGCAGCTGGGGATTTGACAGAGATTCGATGGCTCGCGTGCCGACGATCGATTCAAAATGGGCCACGGCCCCCCTGGCGTCGAAAAAACCGGGATGACGATGCAGGAGACTGTTCACGAGCTGGTGCCAGAACCAGATCGTGCGGCGGGCAAATGACAGATACAGGCGCGGATTGCACACGGCCTGCCGGATGACCTCCTGCTCCAGGCCTGCGGCGTAAAATCCAGCGGTGATGGCACCCGCTGAAGAGCCCCCGACAGCGACCGGCCGCACGCCGAGCGCATGCAGCCGTGCCAGAAAGCCCGCATGCGTGGCGTAGCCCATGAACGAAGCGCCGAGCGAGATGGCGATGCGCGGTGGTTCACTCATGCGCACTGCTCCTCCGGTGCGATGACGGGGGCATGCTTCGCGCGCAGAAACAACACCCCTCCGACGACTCCCCAAAACAGGCTGAAGATCCACCCTGCGAGTGACGCGGAAACGCCCACTGCCTCCGGCACGTTTGCCAGACCCGCGAGCAGCGCTTCAAAGGTGCGCTCACGCACGCCCAGCCCCGAGACAGAGACGGGCAGTGATGCCGCTGCATCGACGATGGGCATGGCCGTGAGCACATCCAGCACGGGCGCGGCGCCACCCACCGCACGCAGCCCGCAGTAAAAGCTCATGAAAAAGGCCGCATGCATGCCGGTGGAAACGACCATGGCGGAAAGCGTGCGCCGCCACAGTCGAGCAGCGACATCATGCACCCGCGTCAGGCGTGCGATGAGGCCTGCCAATTTGGGATTGCCCATGGTACGCGGAAAGGTGCGGCGCCCCCACGTCAGCAGGCTGGGAGTGAAGGAAAACCAGCTGATCAAAAGGCCCACCAGCGCCACGCCGACATACATGGCGTAACCGGTGATCAGCATGCGCAGATCGTAGCCGATCTCATGCCAATGTGAAGCCCTGGCCACCATGCACACCGTGAACAGAATGGCGACGGAGATGAGACCAGTAAGGTGGTCCAGCACGAGAGACACGCTCACCGGCATCGTCTGGCCAGGCAGGCGCCGGGAGAGCGCCATGATCTTGTAGGTGTCCCCCCCCACGACTCCCACGGAGCTGATGTTGAAAAAGGCGCTGATGATTTCTGCCTGCAGCACAATATGAAACGGCAGGTCAGGCACCTGACCGCGCAGAATGATGTGCCAGCGGGTGGCGGCCAGAAACAGCGAGAGAAACGCGAAGGCAAGCCCGGCGAGCGTCCACGGCCAGTTCATCATCAGGGCGCGCAGGCGTGGCGCGATGTCGGCGAGGAGGTCATGCTCTCGAAACAGCAGTGCGAGCAGCACACCGCTGATGATCAGACGCAGGGCGATGGAGACGAAGCGTTTCAAATCGCGGAGCTGGATGGGCAGGGGATTACGCCGCCGCTTTCTGGTCCACGGCTTCAGCGAGTGTGTTCACACTTTGCAGGATGCGCTTCGCCTGATCTTGATCGGCCATTTTAAAGCCAAAGTGTTTTTCGATCATCACCACCAGCTGGAGAGCGTCCACGGAGTCGAGGCCGACGCCTGCAGGGCCAAAGAGGGGGGTGTCATCGCCGATTTCATCCGCGGTCATGTCGAGCATGAGTTCGCTGATCATTAGTTCTTTGAGGCGCTGGCGGGTCGGCATGCAGAGGATACGTGGCGGAAGGGTGCGGAGGGGCGGGCTAAAGAAGGCCGCCGTCGATTTTAAGGGTCGTCCCAGTGATATAGCTCGCATCCGCGCTCGCAAGGAAGAAAACCGCAGCCGCGATCTCCTCCGGCCGGGCAAACCGGCGCATTGGGAGCTGCATTTTGAGCGCTTTGAGATGCTCTGGCGTCCAATCGGCCGGCAGCCCCCCTTCGATATAGCCGGGGCAGACCGCATTCACGGTGATGCCCATGCGGGCAGATTCTTTGGCCAAACTCTGCGTCAGACCGATCACTCCAGCCTTGGCCGCAGCGTAGTTGGTCTGTCCGGCAGGCGAGGAAATGGCGCTAAGGGAGGCGATATTGACGATGCGCCCCTGCCGCTGCCGCATCATCCCAGGCAGCGCCGCCTGGCAGCCATGAAAGACAGCATTAAGGTTCGCATCTAAAACGCGCGACCACTGGTCCTGCGCCATATTGGCCAGCAGCGCGTCTTCATGGAAGCCCGCGTTGTTGATCAGAACACTGAGAGGTGCGGCTTTGGTTTCGATTTCGGTCACTGCTGCCTTCCAATCGTCGGGAGAGGTGACTTCGAGTGTCAGTAAATGCGCCCGGCCCGAAAATCGCGCGGCCAGCTCCTGCGCCCGTTCCCGCCGTTCCCGCACGCCAAGAAAAACAACGCAGCTTTCCTCCCGAGTCAGGAAGAATTCGGCAAGGGCAAGGCCCAGCGCTCCATTCGCGCCGGTGATCAAGATGCTACGATTCATCTTAGAGCTTTGGAGTCCCCCGGGAAGGGTTGCAAGTCACTTAATCGCCCCGCTCCAGACTTGGGGAGACCTCACTCCCGGACGCGCTTCACCACCGGGGATCACGATTTGACCATTCCAGAGCACTGCATTCGTCGTTACCAGTGAAAACGGCACCTCGCCCGCCTGGCTCCAAGTCTGCGTCTTCACGTCGAAGACCAAAATCGAGCGTGGAAAGCCGGGATGCTTTTCCTTGGGCTCGAAGTGGACGTTCACGCCATCGTCACCGCCGATGATATAAATCTTGGAGCCGATCACCGGCGCGGGGTTCGGGGCCGCCACCGCGACGCGGGGCATGTCCGGCAGCTTTTTCCAGCCGGTGGCCCCTTGGTAGGCCCACGCATCGTTCAGCCATTCGCGCTCGGGTTTGCCATCCTTGTCCGCATGCAGGGCCGCGCCGCTGAAAAGATGCACCATGCCGCCCACAGCCGCCATGCAGGCCAGGATGCGCGGTTTGCCCGGGCAGGGGGGCAGCTCCTGCCACGCCGCGCCGGGCTGCTTCAGGTCGAGCGCCCAAAAATTGCTCATGGCGCCGGTGGAGGCCGGGGTTTCGATGCCCCCGGAGATGTAGATGACGCCATCACCCTCGCACCCACACATGAAAGCACATGGCTTGGGCAGAGGCGGCAGCTTGGCGTCCTTTTGCACCCAGAATACCTCACGGAAATGCTCCGTGGCATTGCCCCCGCCGAGGACGATCCACCCGGCAGGAGTTGTGATGCTCACGCCATAGCCATTGGGTTGCGGCAGTTTTCCCACCACCCGCCAGGCACCGTCTGGCTTTTCCAGCGCAAAGAGCGTGTCATACCAGAGCTTCGTGCCGCCCTCCCACGGCATTTTGTCGATGAAATGCGTGCCCCCGGCGACCATGAGAGTGCCGTCTACCACGCCGGCAAAAGATCCGGCAAACCCGCGGGCATCGGGCAGGGGAGGCAGGGGCGACCAGGATAGATCTGCGGCGGAAGCAGTGAATATGAGTGACATGAGACAGAGCAGCGGGCGAAGCATGACCGCCACATAACGTAGGTTTGATGATAGTTCCGGCACATTGAGTGCTTATTTTGGACCCTGCTCATGCTCACTCTTTCTGGCAAATCCCACGGCAAGTTCTGCGACGGCGTCTCGCGTCGCGACTTCCTGCGCATCGGCGGTCTCGCCATGGGCGGGCTGTCCCTGCCGGAACTGCTGAAGGCCGAGGCGGAGGCACGCACGGGCCGCAGCTTCAAATCCGTAATCATGATCTACATGTGCGGCGCGCCGCCGCACCAGGACATGTACGATTTGAAGATGGACGCGCCGCTGGAAATCCGCGGCCCCTACAAGCCCATCAAGACCGCTGTGCCCGGCATCCAAATCTCCGAGCACGCCCCGCGTCTGGCCAAGATCATGGACAAGCTGGTGCCGATCCGCAGCATGTACGGCTCGCCGAATGGCGCGCACGACAGCTTCATCTGCTACACCGGCAAGCCGCCGCCTGCGAATGGTGGCGGCGCCCCCGTGGGACGCCTTTCCGATCCGCCCTCCTTTGGCTCCGTCGTTTCCCGGCTCAAAGGCCAGGCAGATCCTGCCATGCCAGCCTTCATCGGCCTCGCCCCGAAGGCCGGTCATCCGCCCTACGGCTCGCCGGGGCATCCAGGCTTCTGTGGTAATGCGCATGCCGCCTTCCGCCCAAACGGCGCGGGCATGGAAGATCTCCAGCTCAACGGCATCACGCTCGACCGCCTCGAAGACCGCCGTTCGCTGCTCACCGGCTTTGACAAATTCCGCCGCGAAATCGACTCCAGCGGCCTCGTCGGCAGCATGGACGCCTTCAATCAGCAGGCGCTGAATGTGCTGACCTCCAGCAAGCTGCTTACCGCGCTCGATTTAAACAAGGAGAGCGTCAAGACCCGCGAACGCTACGGCAAAGGCGATCCCAAAAGCTACGGCGACGGCGCTCCGATGAATCTCGAGCACTTCCTGCTCGCCCGCCGTCTGGTGGAGGCCGGCGCACGCGTGGTCACGCTGAATTTTGGCCGCTGGGACTTCCACGACAACAACTACCCGCAGCTCCTTCGGCACATGCCGCTCTTCGATCAAGGCATGAGCGCCCTCGTCGAAGATCTGCATGAGCGTGGGCTCGACAAAGACGTGGCCGTCGTCGCCTGGGGCGAGTTTGGCCGCACACCCTTTATGAACAAAGAAGGCGGTCGTGACCACTGGCCGCGCGTCGGTGGCGCCCTTCTCGCGGGTGGTGCATTTCGCACCGGCCAGGTCATCGGTGCCACCGATAAGCTCGGCGGCGAACCGACCGAGCGCCCCGTGCATTTCGGCGAAGTCTTCGCCTCGCTCTACAAGCATATGGGCATCGACACCGTGAAGACCACGCTCAACGATTTGACCGGTCGTCCGCAGTATCTTGTCGATGGCTGGCAGCCGATGCCTGAGCTGATTTGAGGCGGAACGTGGCTTGCCCGTGCCGCCTTCAGGCAGTATAAAGGCTCATGTACCCGATCAAAACCACCATCCCTGAAGGGCTGGTACTCAAAGAAGGTGATGAAGCCGATCTGCGAGTGGTGATCCAGGATGGCGCGATTGTGGTCACCAAAATACTGCGGCTCAAGTCTGGCGCAGATTCAGCTGCTGCCGACTACAAGGTCAAGCTGGGTGCCTGGAATCGGAAATAGGCCTGTTGGAAAGGCTTGGCGACAGCGGGCGTATGTAAAAGACGCATGTCATGGCCGCATCCAGCACATCCCGTTTCCCGCCGTGAAGTGATTCAGGCGGGCACGGTGGGTTTGCTGGGTCTCGGCATGAATCACCTCAGCGCCTTGCAGGCGATGACGGCGGCCACGCAGCCGCCGCGTGCGAAGTCCGTCATCTACATCTTCCTCTCCGGCGGACTTGCGCAGCATGAAAGCTTCGACATGAAGCCGGACGCCCCCATGGAGATTCGTGGCGAGTTCAAGCCCATCCGCACGCGCACACCGGGCCTGCACATCTGCGAGCACCTGCCCAATCTCGCACGCATCTCGGAAAAGTGGTCGCTAGTACGTTCGCTTACGCATGGCAGCGCTGATCACTCACTGGGCCATCACATCATGCTCACTGGCCGCAGTGATGCGCCGCTGGGTTTTGATCCATCAAAGCCGAAAAAGTCCGACCATCCAAGCATGGCCGCTCTCGCCACTGCACTGCTGCCAAAACGCAAAGACAACCTGCCGCCCGCCATCGTATTGCCAGACAAGCTCGTGCATCGCGAAGGCCGCACGCTCGCCGGGCAGTTCGCCGGCACCCTCGGCGCGCAGCATGATCCCTGGTTTCTGGAGATGTCGCCCTACCACCCGAAGCACTACGGCGCGTTTCCAAAATACCTGTTCCATCATGAGCGCGGCTTTGAAACCGACCCGTCCCTGCTCTTCCAGGCTCCGCATCTCTCATTGCCGCAGGGGCTCACGATGGATCGTGTGATGGATCGCATCTCATTGCGCAATGCCTTGGAGCAGCAGACGGATGATCTCACCGCGCTCGCTGGCGATGAAGCCTTTGATTCCACCCGCCAGGCGGCCATCGGCCTGCTGAGCAATCGCAAGGTGCATGACGCCTTCAGCTTGGAGAAGGTCGATCCCAAGATGCTCGACCGCTACGGCCGCCACAGCTTCGGCTGGTCGCTGCTCATGGCCCGCAGACTCGTGCAAAGCGGGGTTCGCATGGTGCAGGTGAACCTCGGCAATAACGAGACCTGGGACACGCATCAGGCCGCATGGGGCAATCTCAAAAATTACCTCCTTCCGCCGATGGACCAGGCTGTGAGCGCCCTGCTCGAAGATCTCGACGCCAGCGGTCAGCTGGATGAAACGCTCATCGTCATGGGCGGCGAATTTGGCCGCACGCCGAAAATTAAGAGCATCTCCGCAACTGCGTTGCCAGGCCGTGACCACTGGGGTAACGCGCAAAGCCTCCTCATCGCCGGTGGTGGCATCAAAGGCGGCCGCGTCATTGGTGCCACCGACAAGCAGGGCGGCTACCCCGCCCGCGACGCACAGACTCCCGAAAATCTCGCCGCCACGATTTACGAAGCGTTAGGCCTCCCCCGGGAAACTCTCTGGAAAGACTTCACCGGCCGCCCGCACACGCTGTACATGGGCTCACCGATTGGTGGCCTGGTTTAATCATTCGTCATTGGATCGCCTCATACTTGCCTTCGTACGACAAAACCGGCCCTTCTCCCGCGTAGGTTCTCCCCAGCATGAATCTGCCACGCTTCACCCTCATCGCCGCGTTGTCTGCTGCCGCACCTTGTTTCGCGGCGGAGGCCCTGCGTCCGCTGAATTTTGCGAATGACATCGTGCCCATCCTCACCAAGGGCGGTTGCAATGGAGGCGGCTGCCATGGCAAATCGGGCGGGCAGAACGGTTTCAAGCTCTCGCTGCTCGGCTTTGAGCCGCAGGAAGACTATGAGCATATTGTCAAAGAAGCGCGCGGACGCCGCGTGTTTCCAGCGGCGGCGGAGCAGAGCCTTCTGCTGACTAAAGGCACCGCCCAGCTCCCGCACGGCGGCGGCAAGAAGCTCGATCCCAACGCCGAGGACTACGCCGACTTGGCGCGCTGGATTCGCGAAGGCATGCCCTATGGTAAGGACACCGATCCCAAGATGGCGAGCATCAGCGTCGAGCCAGCAAAGCTCACCATGCCGCTCAAAGCCGCGCAGCAGCTCAAGGTCACCGCGCACTACACCGACGGCAGCACTCGTGACGTCACCAAACGTGCGCTGTATGAAGCCAACGAGAAAGCGATGGCCGAAACGAGTGAAACCGGCCGCGTGCAGCTCTTTGATCTTCCTGGCGATGTGGCCGTGATGGTCCGCTATCAGGGCAAGGTGTCCACTTTCCGCGCCACCGTACCACTGGGGGCTCCGGTGGACAAACTGCCTGCATCGCGTGGTTTTGTGGATAATCTCGTTTTCGCGAAATTGAAAACCATCGGCGTGCCACCGTCTGACATCGCTGACGACAGCACCTTCATCCGCCGTGTCACCCTCGATATCACCGGACGCCTGCCCACCGCGGTGGAGATGAAGGACTTCATGGTTTCCAAAGAGGCCGCCAAGCGCAGCATACTCATCGACCGCCTGCTCGACAGCCCGGACTACGCCGAGTACTTCGCCAACAAGTGGAACGCCCTCCTGCGCAACCAGCGCACGCAGCCCATGTATGCCCGGGGCAGTTATCTCTTCTACTCGTGGATTCGCGACAGCATCGCCGACAACAAACCTTACGATCAGTTCGTCCGCGAAGTCGTCTCCGCCTCCGGTGATCTCGATCAAAATCCTCCCGTTGCCTGGTATCGTCAGGTCAAAGAAATGAAGCAGCAGATGGAGGACGTCGCGCAGCTCTTCCTCGGCACCCGCATGCAGTGCGCGCAGTGCCACCATCACCCCTTCGAGAAGTGGAGCCAGCAGGACTACTACGGCTTCGCCGCCTTCTTCAGCAACGTCAGCCGCAAGCCCTCAACCTTTACCAATGAGGAAATGATCTTCAGCAAACGTGGCGTCGCGCAGACCACGAACATTCGCACGAAGGCAGTCGTCACGCCCACCAGCCTCGGTGGTCAGGCCTTGAAGTTGAAGCCCGAGCAGGACCCACGGCAGGCCCTCGCCGAATGGATGAGCCAGAAGGAAAATCCCTTCTTTGCCCACACACTCGTGAATCGCTACTGGAAGCACTTCTTCAATCGCGGCCTCGTCGAACCCGAAGACGACATGCGCGAGACCAATCCGCCGGTGAATCCCGAGCTGCTCAGCGCCCTCGCAGCCGACTTCGTGAAGAACCGCTACGATCTGAAAAAACTCATCCGCACCATCACCAACTCCACCACCTACCAGCTCAGCGCCATTCCAAACGCGTACAACGCCAAGGACCGCCAGAACTTCAGCCGCTACTATCCGAAGCGCCTCAACGCCGAAGTCCTCTACGACTCCGTCAATACGTTGCTCGATGTGGAAACCACCTTCGCCGGTCAGGCCCCCGGCACCCGCGCCGTCGCCCTGCCGGACAACAGCTACAATCAAAGCACCTACTTCCTCAGCGTCTTCGGCCGCCCCGACTCCTCCAGCGCCTGCGAGTGCGAACGCACACAGGAGGCCAGCCTTGCGCAGAGTCTGCACCTGCTGAACGCCGCCGAAATCCAGACGCAGCTTTCACGTGGCAATGGCCGTGCCGACACCCTCACCAAGGACGCGCGCCCCGACGACGACAAGATCGCCGACCTCTATCACATCGCCCTCAGTCGCGACCCCAACCCCGCCGAAGTCAAATTCGCCCACACCCATCTCGACAAGAAGATCACCGGCAAGACCGGCGATGAAGCCTTCAAAGGCAAAAAAGAAGCTTACGAGGACATCCTCTGGGCGCTGCTGAACACGAAGGAGTTTTTGTTCAATCACTAAGCGCCTGCCAACATGCCTCGTCTCAGTCTTCAGTTTGCCATGCTTCTGGCCTTTGCTGCGTCAGCATTCTCCCAGGCTACCTTCCCGTCTCCGACGCTGACATCGATTTCACCTCTCGGCGCCAAGCCCGGAACCACCCTAGAACTCACCCTGCGTGGCTCTGATCTCGAAGGTCCGCAGTCGGTCCTGCTCAGCGATCGCGCCATCCCGATCAAGAGCCTCAAGCCAAACCTCTTCAGCATCACGCTGCCCGCAGATCTGAAGCCCGCGCTTTACGATCTTCGTTTCGTCGGCCGTTTCGGTGTCTCCAATCCACGGGTGTTTGAAATCAGCACGCTCGATTCCATCACCTCTTCAGGGTCAAACGCCAAACCCGACAAGGCTCTCAAAGTGGCGCTCGACTCCGTCATTCAGGGCTCCTTCAAATCCAATTCACCGCATTGGTTCGCCATTGATTTGAAAAAGGGGCAGCAACTCAGCGCCACCTTCGACGGCCAGAGATTTGACACCCGCACCGAAATGCTCGGCGCATTGAGCGCACCCACCGGTCGCGAACTTGCCCGCATGCGCGCGGGTATCATCACTTTCACGGCTCCATCTGACGCTCGCTACCGGCTGCGTTTCAATGAACTCATGTATCGCAGTGGGGATGACTATGGCTTCCGCATCACGCTCTCGTCCGCAGCACCTCCGGCTCCACGCACCGTCAGGCTGGCGGACGTGCGTCTCATCCAGATCGGCCAGACCGTTCAGGATTGCTTTCTTCCTCAGGGCCTTTCACAGGCCTTTGATCTTCCCTTCAAAGCAGGAGATCAGTTCATCCTCGAAGTTCATTCCCATCAGCTCGGCCATTCTACCGATCCGCATCTCATCATCGAAAATCTAAAGCCCGACGGCAAGCTCACACCGCAGGCCGAAGTCGCCGACGCACCTGCTATCACGCCTGTGCCGGACATCAGCATCCCCAGTCGCGATCCCTGCTATCCCTACGTGGCAAAAGAGGATGGTGTTTTCCGCATCACGGTCAGCGACAACTTCGCAACCACTCAGCCCTATGAACTGCGCATCGTTAAAGAGACCCCCAGGCCCGCGCCCCTCATCGCCGTCAATGCCATCCTTCCCGGTGCCAAGGTGAAGGGCGCGGAGATTGGCAGTGCCAACGTCCCGCGCGGAGGCATTGCCGCGCTCGAAATCATCGCACCCAATCGCAACGCCCTGAGCGAAC
Source organism: Verrucomicrobiota bacterium (assembly GCA_025360015.1). Classification (GTDB taxonomy): domain Bacteria; phylum Verrucomicrobiota; class Verrucomicrobiia; order Verrucomicrobiales; family Verrucomicrobiaceae; genus Prosthecobacter. The sequence continues at coordinate 15,033 of JANYCZ010000068.1, forward strand.
CCATTGAACTCAAAGCCGGCAAGCTTCCCGCAGGCGTCATCTGCCTCGGCGGCTTCATCGGCAAAGGCCAGTCACTGGGCTACATCGCCTTTCAGGCCAGCGCCGATGCCCCACCCGGAGTCTGCATTCTCAGCGATATTCCGCAGAGCCGTTTCGTGAGTTTTGGAGTCATTGAAGCCACCAAGGACAACATCCTTTACCGCACCACCGGCTCGCCCGCTCTGGGGGTCAGCGCACAATCCTCCCCCGCTTTCGTGCAGACAGAGAAAACCGACATCTTCGAAGTCGCCGCCGACTCCAAATTGGAAATCGCCCTCAAAGTCACCCGCCACGCCGACTTCGCCGAGGCCCTCAAACTCAAAGCCCTCGGCCTCATCGACGCTGCTAAAGCCCCCGAAGCCGACATCCCCGCCAAAGCCACCGCAGGCAAATTCACACTGGATGTAAAAGCCCTCAAACTCGCCCCGGGAGATTACGGCTTAATTCTGCAGGGCCCCGCAAAGATGAAAATCCGCCGCGATGTCGAAGAACTCACCGCTGCCGAGTCTGACGCCAAAAAATCCACGGAAGCTCAGGCCGCCGCCAAGAAGCAGCTCGAAACCGCCAATGCCGACACCACGCCGAAAAAATCCGAACTCGTCAAACTCGCCACCGCCGCCCTCAAGACGGCTGACACTACCAAAGCCACCGCCGACGAACTGGTCAAAGACCTCGCCGCGAAGTCTCCCGCCAAAGAAGCCACCTTCATCGTCTATTCCAATCCCATCCGCATCCGCGTGAAGGAGGCCGCCAAAAAATGAAAGTCCTCCTCCCATTCGTCATTGCTTCGCTTCGCTCACCCATCCTGGGCTGCATACTCTTCACGATGCTGGCTGTCTCGCTCTGCTCGGCCCTACATTCGTCGTTCGTCATGGCTGCATCGCCAGCTCCCATCGACTACGACCAGCAAGTCCGTCCTTTCTTAAAAGACAACTGCATCGCCTGCCATAACAAGACCACGACCAAGGGAGGCCTTAACATGGAAACTCCCGAACTCATGGCAAAGGGCGGCGAGAGCGACAAAGGCATCATTCCTGGCAAAGGGGCGGACAGTGTCATGTATCAGGCCGCGGCGCATACCTGGGACTCCGAGATGCCGCCGAAGGGTAACAAAGTCGGTGCAGTTAACCTCACCCCCCCGCAGCTCGCGCTCTTCAAAGCGTGGATCGATCAAGGCGCGAAAGCTTCGCCCAAAAAAGTGCAGGTCATCGCCTGGGAGCCACTGCCAGCGGGCTTGCAGTCCATCTATGCAATCGCCGTTGCACCCTTGGGTGAGTTTGCAGCAGCGGCCCGGGCAAATCAGATCAGCATCTATCATCTGCCCACGCAGAGTCTCGTCACCAAGCTCACGGATGAAGCCCTGCTCAAATCCGGCCTCTACAAGCAGCCCGGTGTCGCCCATCGCGATCTCGTGCAGTCTCTGGCCTTCAGCCCGGACGGCACACGTCTTGCCAGCGGCAGTTTTCGTGAGGTGAAACTGTGGAAACGCAACGCCCCTCCAGTTCCCATCTTCGCACCTTCCTCCAAATTCACCGCAGTACAGGAGGCGGACTGCTCGATCAAACTGACCGAAACTGCGGGCGGCAAGCTCATTGCCCACATCAAGTCCGACCTTGTGTCGGAGCAAGGTTTTGCGCAGCAGAACCTCACCGCCGTGCGTGCGGCGCTGGAAGTAACCTATCAGACTGAAGCCATTAAAAAAGCCGAGACCGATGCCACCGAGCAGACCAATCGTTTGAAGAAAGCCAACGAACTCGCCGAGCTTGCCAAAAAGGCGCTCGAAGATAAAAAGAAGGACATCAAGCCCAAGGAAGAGGCCAAAGCCGCTGCGGAGAAGAGTGCGAAGGAAATCGCCGATCAAGTCGCCAAGGTTTCGAAAGACAAGCCTGACGAAGCCTCGAACAAGAAAAGCACCGAAGCTCAAGAAAGAGCCACGAAGGCAGCGGCGGATCTCAAGCTTGCTCAGGAAGCTTCCACCCGTGCCGAATCTGCGATCATCGACACGGTGAATGAGATCAAACTCGTCACCGAAAATGAAAAGAAGGCCAAACAATCTGTCTTGGATGCCAAGGCACGTCTCGAAGTGGTGAAAAAGGCGGCGGAGAAAGCGAGCGCGGATCGTGACCTCATCGCCAAAACACTCACGACCGGACTCAAGAAAGCCAAAGCACTCCAGTTCTCCGCGAATGGTCTAGAACTCATCGCCGAGCAGGACAGCGGCCCGCCGCTCGCCTGGAGCACCGTGAATGGCAAGCCCATCGCCCCTGGCAGCACGAGTGCGACGTGGACTTTCGAGCGCACCTTTGGCAGCGGCGATGGCAGGTCGCAGATCACCGACCGCGCCAACAGTCTCGCCTTCAGTCCCGATGGCAAAACACTCGCCATCGGCAGCGGCGAGCCCTCCCGCAGCGGTGACATCACCCTCTGGGACATGGCCACGGGAAAGCTGACTGCGAACTACGCCGAGCGCCACCTCGACAGCGTCTTCGCGCTCGACTTTTCACCCGATGGCAAGCTCCTCGCTTCCGGCGGCGCGGACAAAGCGGTGCGCATCACCGACTTGAGCACCGGCAAAGTCGTGAAGGTCTTCGAAGGCCACACGCATCACGTGCTCGGCGTTTCATGGCGGGCCGATGGCCGCCTGCTCGCCAGCAGCGGCGCGGACAACGTCGTCAAAGTCTGGGACTGGATCACCGGTGACCGCCGCAAAAGTGTCGATGGCTGGGACAAGGAAGTCACCGGTATTCACTACCTCGGTGCCGCCGATCAGATCGCCACCAGCGCTGGCGACAACAAGCTCCGCCTAATCACCAGCGACGGTGCTGAAGTGAAACAACTCGCCGGTGCCACCGCCTTCCTCCAATCTCTCGCTACCACCAGGTCTGGCGATGTCGTTCTCGGTGGCGATCAAGACGGCAACCTCCGTGAATGGGACGTCGCCACGGCAAAGGAAATTGCTGTCTTCAAGCCATGAGGCTCATTCAGAGCGCGGAGTGAAGCAGAGAGAAAGGATGCGGGCAGCGCTCCGTTTGCTTGCTGTATTCATTTTCACATCCCACCAACCACCATGCACGTCCGCCTTCTTCCAATCCTGGCCATCCTGGCTCTGCCACATTTTGCCAAAGCAGAAATCGCTGTGAAAAGCGGCGAAAAAATCGCCTTTCTCGGCGACTCCATCACCGCAGGCGGCTGGGGCAATCCAGCGGGCTATGTGCGGCTTGTGATCGCTGGTCTGGAAGCCAATGGCATCAAAGCGGAACCTGTCCCGGCGGGCATCGGCGGTCACAAATCCGACCAGATGCTCGCACGGCTCGACAAAGACGTTCTGAGCAAGAATCCGCAATGGATGACACTGAGCTGCGGCGTGAACGATGTCTGGCACGGCCCGCGCGGCGTGCCCCTTGATGACGCAATGGCCAAGAGCGGCACCTATGATGACAAGGTCGCCACCCGTGGCACCTACAAGAAGAACATCACCGCCATCATCGACCAGGCGCAGGCTGCAGGCGTGAAGCCGGTCATGCTGACGGCCACCGTGATCCAGGAAAATCTCGACAGCAAAGAGAACGGCCTGACCGCACCTTACAACGCCTTCCTCCGCGAGCTCGCGAAGGAAAAGAAAATCCCGCTCGCAGACCTGAACGCGATGTTTCGGGAGCGCATCAAGGCTGAGAACAAGCCCAATGTGAAAGTGCTCACCAGCGATGGCGTTCACATGAATGTCGAAGGCAACAAGCTCATGGCCGTCGGCGTGCTGCAGGCTCTCGGTCTCAATGCCGCCGAACTCGACAAAGCCAAAGCCTCCTGGCCGCCGCTCGAAGCCGCTGGCATCGTGGCCGCGCAGAAGGCTGCTGAAGCAAAAGCCAAAGCTGCCGCTGAAAAGAAAGCCAAGGCTGAAGCAGCCAAGGCTGAAGGGGTGAGCACTCCGAAGTAGGAATGAAGGCATTTCTTTTCACCACACTGCTGCTGGCTCTGCTGGCAGCAGTTCAAGCCGCCAACCCTGCCACGTCCCGTGATGATGCAGCATGGCTGCGCGAAAAAGGCCAGATGATCTTCCATGACGCCTTCGAGCGTGAGGAGGAAGGGAATCTCGCCAAAGCCATCGGCAATGGCTGGGACAGCGCCACCGCAGACCGTGTGCCGCAGATCAAGATGGCCGATCTCGATGACGGCATCCTGAAAATCGCCAGCGCCTCCAAAGAGGCCGGACATGCTGCGCACATTCATCACGAGGCCGGTTTTGCCGATGGCGGAGCAGTGGTTCGTTTCCGCTTCCCCGGCCTCAACACTGGTGAATCCCTTCAGCTTGGCTTTGTGGACCGCGAACTGAAAGGCGTGCACGCCGGGCATCTTTGCTACGGCATTCTGAGCCAGAGCAGCATCACCTTGATCGATCACAAAACCGGTACGATGAACTTGGAGGTTAAAAAAAAGCGCGATGACTACCAGGCTCACAGAGAAAAGCTGCCGGCAGACTTCGAAGCTCTGATCAACTCCAAAAAGAGCGTCGTCCCATGGAAGGCCGACAACGAATGGCATGAACTTGTTCTCGTCACCGAACGCGACGAAATGCGCCTCAGCCTTGATGGCAAAGTGCTCGCCAGTCATCATTCGGAAGGCTATGCCCATCCAATGAAGCGCTGGTTCAGCTTCCTGGTGCCGAGCACCGTATGGATCGACGACGTGAAGATTTGGAAAGTTAAGTGATGGCTGCAAAGTGATCGACATGCTCGATCTGGCGAAGTGTCTGCCAGTTCGGAAATAAGACGCATTGGCGGCGTATTGATCACCGACCATGAAACTCATCCTGCTCGCCACCCTCGCTTGTGCCGCCACCGCGTTCGCCCAGAGCGTTAAGTCCAACATCCCCTACGTCGAAAACGGTCACGCACGTCATGTGCTCGACATCTACGCCTCTGCGAACGCCAAAAATCTGCCTGTCGTGTTCTGGATTCACGGCGGTGGTTGGATGCAGGGCGACAAGACAGATGTGAAGCTCAAGCCGCAGTGGTTCATGGACAAAGGCTTTGTGTTCGTCTCTACCGATTACCGACTGCTGCCCGAAGTGGACATGGGCACGCTTACCCGTGATGTCGCCAAGGCTTTCGGTTGGATGGAGAAACACATCGCTGAATACGGCGGCGATCCAAAACGGGTGCTTGTGGGCGGTCATTCGGCCGGAGCCCAGCTCGCCGCACTCATTTGCACCGATGATCGTTACCTGAAGGCTGAAGGAGCGGCATTCGACTGCCTCATCGGCTGCGTGCCGGTGGATGGAGACACCTACGACGTGCCCGCCATCATCGAGACGGCGGAGACACGCCTCCGCGTCCATCACCTGCCACCACGGGTAAACGGCCACCGCGAGAAATTTGGTGGCACGCCCGAGATGCATCTGGACTTCTCTGCCGTCACCCATGTGGCGAAGGACAAAGGCATCCCGCCATTCCTGATCCTGCATGTAGGGGCTCATCCAGACACGAGTGCGCAAGCGGCCCGGCTTGGCAATGCGCTGAAGGAGGCTGGCGTGCCGACCACAGTCTTCGGTGCCAAGGACACCAGTCATGTGAAGCTCAATGATGATCTCGGCCTGCCCGACGATCCCGCGACGAAGGCGCTGGATACATTCGTGGCCGGAGTGTTGAAGAAGTGACAGAGCAGTCTCATGTCCGATTCAGCCAAAATCATGTCTGTATCATGCTGAGGCAGGTCGTTGTATAAGCAGGACTTCCAACCTGCATCAACCGCCATGAAATTTCTCTGCGTTTTCCTGTTCGCCACGCTGCCGCTTTGCGCCGAATCGATTTTTGACGGCCAGACGCTCGCTCATTGGTCCGGCAAAGCGGAACATTGGCGCGTGGAGGATGGGGCCCTCACAGGTGAAATCCCGGCCAGTCAGCAGCTCAAAGGCAATGAGTGGATCTTCTGGGACGGCGAAGTGCATGACTTTGATCTCACCGTCGAGTTCCGCATCACCGGCGGCCCCAGCGCAAACTCCGGCATCCAGTATCGCTGCCAGCAGAGCCCGGACGGGTACGCGAGCGGGTATCAGGCCGATCTCGATCAAGGCGCGGTTTGGCTGGGCCGCATCTACGACGAGCATGGCCGCGCGCTGCTCGTGGAGCGCGGCTCACGCGTAAGCATCGCGCCGGACGGCCGCCGCTGGACGGACGTCTTTGCAGAGCCAAAAAGCCTGTCAGGCGTCATCAAAGTCGGCGAGTGGAACAAATACCAGATCACCGCCACCGCCTCCCATGTGGAGGTGCGCGTCAATGACGTCCTCATGAGCGTGCTCGATGACCACGAGGCCAAAGCCGCCGAATGGAGTGGCAAGATCGCATTGCAGCTCCACAGCGGCCCGGGCCCTGCGAAAGTGCAGTTCCGCAACATTCAGCTCACGCACCTCGGCAATACGGCGATGCCGCAGCGCACGGATGTTGGATCTCCAGTCATCAATGCAAGCGCAACAGACGTCCCCTCCATCCTACCACCTGCCGAGCTCAACCTCGGTTTTGAAACCGGCACCCTCGCAGGCTGGAAGGCGGAAGGTGACGCCTGGGAAAAACAGCCCGTCGAAGGTGACACGGTGGCTGCACGCAAACGCGGCAGCTCCCAGCACGCAGGCAAATTCTGGCTCGGCGGCTACGAACGCAGCGGAGACAAAGGCACCGGCACCCTCACGTCAGCCAGCTTCACGGCCACCCATCCCTGGGCCAGCTTCCTCATTGGAGCCGCAGCCGATGCAAACACCGAGCGCGTCGAAATCGTTGAGGATGCCACCGGCAAAATCATCCAAAGCAACAGCGCCGGTCAGCAGGAAGACATGCAGCGTGTGGCCGTGAATCTGGAGAGTGTCGCCGGCAAACGCATCTTCATCCGCATCGTTGATCAATCCAAATCCGGCTGGGGACATGTGAACTTCGACGACTTCGTCTTCCACGCTCAAAAGCCCACCTTCGCCCATGCGGCTTTGAGCATCAGCAATGATCGCACAAAACGTGGGGGTGAAAGCCCCGTGCTATGGCACCTGCTGCCAAATCCAGCCAAACCAACCAGCGTGAAAAACGAAGCAGCGCAAAAACTCGTCGCAGGCATGAAACTACAGGACGGCTTCCAGGTCGAACTCGTCGCCGCCGAGCCAGACGTGCGCCAGCCCATTGCCTTCTGCTTCGATGAACGCGGCCGCATGTGGGTGGCGGAGGCCTTCAGTTACCCGAATCGCCAGCCCGAAGGGCAGGGGAAAGATCGCGTCAGCATCTTTGAAGACACCGATGGCGACGGCTCATTCGAAACCAAGAAGGTATTCTGCGAAGGCTTGAATCTCGTCAGCGGCATCGAGGTCGGCTTCGGCGGCGTGTGGGTCGGTGCAGCGCCGCATTTGTTGTTCATTCCCAAGGACGCCAGCGACAAGCCCGGCGCTGCTCAGGTGCTTCTCGATGGCTGGGGCTATCAAGACACGCACGAAACCCTCAACAGCTTCACCTGGGGCCCGGACGGCTGGCTCTACGGCAATCAGGGCGTCTTTACGCAGTCACTCATCGGCAAACCCGGCACGCCCGATGATCAGCGCACCACGATGAATGCGGGCGTCTGGCGCTATCACCCAGTGCGGCATGAATTCGAAATCTTCTGCCACGGCGGCAGCAACCAATGGGGCCTCGACTACAACAGCAATGGCCACTTCTTCATGACCCACTGCCGCAGCTTCTGGGGCAAAGGCGGCACCACAAACGCCATCCGCAACGGCCACTTCTGGAATCAGGGAAACAGCAAATACGCCCCCTTCATCTCCGCCACCGCACCGGACTTCGCCCCCGACCTGCAAAACTACCTCCCCGCCTCCGCACGCTACGACAGCGGTGAAGGCGGCGCAGGCAAACCCGGCACCACTGCCGTCTATGGCGGCCACTCCCACGTCGGCACCCTGATCTACAACGGCGACAACTGGCCCGCGATTTATCGCGACCACCTCTTCACCCACAATCTCCACGGCCATCAGATCAATCAGCAGCACATGGTCCGCACCGGCAGCGGCTACGAGACCTTCCACGCCGGCTACGACCTCCTCTACAGCCCCGCTCCCGACTACGTCCCCGTCGATCTCCAAACCGGCCCCGACGGAGCTGTCTATGTCATCGACTGGACCGATACCCAGCACTGCCACAATCCCGAAGACGAAAAATGGGACCGCACCAACGGCCGCATCTACCGCATCTCCTGGAAGGAGACGTATAAGCCGGTGAAGGTGGACATGTCCAAGCTCGAGAATCAAGATCTTGAGGGCATGATTGGGGTTTCCAATGATTGGACCGCGCGTACAGCGAGGAAGCTATTGCAGGAAAAAGCGGCGCAGGAGCAGGTGGATGCATCCAGCCTCGAAACACAGTTTCGTACTATCCCTCTTCAATCATTGTGGTCGCTTCATCTCATCGACAAACTGAGTGGCAGCTTTTTGGAAACTGCCGGCACTGATAAAAACGACATCGTCCGCTCCTGGGCCATCCAACTCGCCACTGAAGAAACGGGCAAACCCAAGCTCAGCTCCGACACCCTCCTCAAGCTCGCCCAAACCGACCCCTCACCCACCGTCCGCCTCGCCCTGGCCTCAGCCTTGCCAAAGCTCGACGCCAAAACCGTCTGGGACGTCGCCTCGGCACTCGCCATGCATGCCGAGGACAAAGACGATCGCTTCCTGCCCAAGATGATCTGGTTCGGTCTCGCCCGTGTCATTGCAGAAGACTGGCCCCGCGGCCTCGCGCTCGCAGCGAAAACGCCACTCCCCTCCCTGGCCGACTCCATCCGCTGGTTCGCCGCCACGAATGCCACAGGCCGCGAAGCCTTGATCCCCACGATCCAAACCGAACGCGAATTGAAACTCCTCGCCTTCGGCATGAAGGACGAGGCGAAAGCGGCCATGCCCAAAACATGGCCCCAACTACAGGCCAAGTTTCCTGGTACAACCGCAGATCAAATCTCCGCCCTGTTTGGAGACAAAGCCGTGCTGGCAAAGATGCGCGGTGTCCTGGCCGATGCAGCACAGCCGCTGCCGCAGCGGCGCAGCGCCTTCGATCTGCTGAAACGTGTCGATGATACGGACGCGACGCCGATCTTTGCCAAGCTGCTCGATCAACCGGATTTCACCAGCGCAGTGATTCCTCTTCTCTCTCGCTCCAACGATCCCGCTACATCCACAGCGCTCATGGTCCGCTTCACCAAACTCAATGACATCGACCGCAGCGCCGCATTGGGAACCCTCACCAGCCGCGCAGAGCTGGCCCTGCCACTCCTCGCTGCCGTCAAGGCAGGCACCTTCGACAAAAAATACCTCAGCTCGCTGCAAATCCGCCAGATGCGCAATTTGAACAACGCAGAGGTCAACACCCTCCTCGATGCCACCTGGGGTAAAGTAAACGATTCCAGCGAAGCGGCCAAAGCCAGCATCGCCAAACTGAAGAAGGCCTATCAATCCGCGCCGCTCTGGGCCTTCAATGGCAAGGCAGGCGAGGAAACCTTCAAGCAGGTTTGCGCCGTGTGCCACGCCATGGGAGGCGTGGGTGGCAAGCTCGGCCCCGATCTCGCCGGATCCTGGCGCAATGGCCTCGATTACTTCCTGGAAAACATCATCGATCCAAACGCTGTCGTCGGAGACAACTTCCAGCTCCACGTCCTTACCAAAAAAGACGGCAGCGTCATCTCCGGCGTCATCGAGCAGGAAACCGACACCGCCATCACGGCGCGCACGGTCACGGATTCCGTCATCATTTCCAAAGTCGATCTCAAAGACCGCCAGAAACTGCCGGTGTCTCTCATGCCGCCCGGCCTGCTTGAGTCCATGCCAGAGCGCAAGGCCCTGGAGCTGCTCAAGTATTTGCTGGGCAAGCGGGAGTGAATCGGGAAAATGTTTGCTTGCACGCGCACAGCCTTTTTCGTCATGCTGTGCGCATGATCCGACTTCTCGCCTTTCTCAGCCTTGTCTTCGCCGTCGCCCTCCATGCCGAGGAGCAGCGGCCCAACATTCTCTGGCTCATCGCCGAAGACTTCGGCCCACACCTCGGCTGCTACGGCACCAAAGAAGTTTCCTCCCCCGTGCTGGACGCCCTGGCAGCGAAGGGCATGCGCTTCACCCGCTATTACACCACGGCACCCGTCTGCTCGGCCAGCCGCTCCGCATTCAATACCGGGATGTATCAAACGACCATCGGCGCTCACAATCATCGCTCGCATCGCGATGACGGTTTCACCCTGCCGGAAGGCGTGAAGGTCATCAGCGAGCGCATGCGCGAGGCCGGGTACTTTACGGCCAATGTGAAGGACCTTCCGCCGGAGGCAGGCTTCAAAGGCACCGGCAAGACCGACTGGAATTTCAAGGAACCCGCAAAGCCGTTCGACTCATCCAATTGGGATGACTTGAAGCAGCATCAGCCCTTCTATGCACAGCTCAATTTTCAGGAGACGCACCGCACCTTCCACGCCCCTCCACATGCAGACCCGGCCAAAGTGGAGATCCCGTCGTATTACCCCGATCATGAAGTGACGCGAAAAGACTGGGCGCAGTATCTGGATGCGACGACAGCGCTCGACGAAAAAATCGGCAAGGTGATGGACCTGTTGAAACGCGATGGACTGCTGGAAAACACCGTGATCTGCTTTTTTGGCGACAACGGTCAGGCGCATGTCCGCGGAAAGCAGTTCTGTTATGAAGAGGGCCTGAACGTGCCGCTTATCATGATCTGGCCCTCCGGCATCACCGCGCCCGCAGGTTATGCAGCCGGCCAAGTCAGCGACCGCCTGCTGATGTCCATTGATCTCACGGCCACCTCCCTCGCCTGGGCCGGCATTCCAAAACCGCAGGGCATGCAGGGCCAGGTGTTCATGGGAGCCACCGCAGAACCCCCACGCGAGTACGTCTTCGGTGCGCGGGATCGCTGTGATATGACGGTGTTTCGCTTGCGCACCGTGCGCGATGCACGCTACCGCTACATTCATAACTTCACCCCGGACCGTCCCTTCCTGCAACACAACGCCTACAAGGAGAACCAGTACCCGGTGTGGAACCTCATCAAAGAACTGGCCGCGCAGGACAAGCTGACCCCGGCGCAGGCCCTGCTCGCTGCCCCGACAATGCCGGAGGAAGAACTGTACGATTTGCAGGAGGACCCTTATGAGATCCACAATCTCGCCAAGTTAAACCAGCCAGAGCACCGGGCCGCCCGCGAGCGTTTGAGTTCGGTTCTGAATGCGTGGATCGAGCGCACGAACGATCAGGGGCGGATTCCCGAGCCGGAAGAAGTGGCGCGAAACGAAGGCCGTACTCAAGAGGCCCCACCGGCGAAGCAGGGAAAAGGGAAGAAGAAAAAAGAATGAGCCGCGAATTCAGAATGACGAACAGGCAGCCCCTGCCATGCTCACAGGCGTGAAGCTGCTCCCCCATCATCGTGCGCATGACGCACGGCATCTCATCCAGCGCTGGCGCGTGCTCGCACGTGCCGCCGGCTGCCGGGTCAAAATCTTGTGCAAAGCGGGAGACCTGTCAGTCCTCGCACTTGAATCAGCGGCAGCTCAGGCAGGAGCGCCCGCAGTCTATCTCTCCACCGGCGTACATGGCGATGAAGCAGGCTCAGCCTGGGGTCTGCTCACCTGGGCGGAGAAGCATGTGAACGAGTTGAAGCGCGGCTCCTTTTTGATCACCCCCTGCCTCAATCCCGTGGGCCTCACCCTCAACACGCGGGCCGATCATCGCGGGCTCGACATCAACCGGCGCTTTCATGATTCCACCGATGAAATCTGCGGCCCTTGGCAGCAGTGGATCACCGGCCGGGCCATGCGCTTCGGACTCTGCCTGCATGAGGACTACGATGCCCAAGGCATCTATCTCTACGAACTCAATCAGTCACCTGCAACGACGGGGCATGCAATCATCGAACGCTGCTCCCGCGTGATCGCGCCTGATCCACGCAGAAACATCGATGGTCAACGTGCGAACCGTGGCGTGATCCGCCGCCGCACCCTGCCCACGCATCTGCCCGGCATGCCGGAGGCCATCGAACTCCACGTGCGCGGCTGTCCGGTCACACTGACGTTTGAATCCCCCTCGGAGTTTGATCTCGATACGCGCGTTCGTGTGCATGTGAAATTCGTGGAGTCCGCCTTGGCCGTTCTTGCTTGACCCATGCGCATCTCACTCATCCAGCGCTTGCTTTTACTGACGGTTGTCACCGCCGTCTGCGGGTGTGCCTCAATGAAAAAATTAACCGGAGGCCGCGCTATGCTGCATGACGAAGATTGGGTGAGCAACGACGGCAAAACCATGCCCTGCAAAGTGTGGCCGGTGCCTGCCGGTGTGACGCCGCGCGCAGTGATCATCACGGTGCATGGCCTGAGCGGCGCCAAGTCAGACTTCTGGTATCTGGGCGAGCAGCTCCCGCCACGCGGTTACACTGTCTATGCCTACGATCTGCGCGGGCAGGGGAATGATCCCGTCGTCTCGGAACGTGGAGATATCTTGAAGGCGGCGGCCTGGCAGCATGATCTGGCCACATTCCACGCGCTCGTAAAACGCAAGCATCCCAAAACGCCCGTGTTTTGGTATGGGGAAAGCCTTGGCAGCCTCATTGCCCTGCACACCGCAGCAGACCTCCTCGGGAACCGCTCTGATCCTGACGGCATCATTCTCGCCTCACCCGTAGCCGGGCTGCGCAAGACCTTGAGCGGCTTCCAGCGTTTCCTGCTCGAAACTGCGGCCAAGCTTTCTCCGCGCACCCGCTACACCCTCGGCGAACTGGCCGGAGTCGATGAATCGAAAATCCAGGTCACTTCTAACTCCACGCTTGGCGGTCAGATGGCCATCACACCCCATCATGTCAGCGCCTTCTCACTGCGCCTGCTTTCAACCATCGGCGGCATGCTGGATGCGAACGCCGGATCAGCTCATCGCCTGAAAATGCCCGTGCTGGTCGTTGCTTCGCCAAATGACGTCCTCTCTTCCGCCGATCAGATCCAGGCCCTGTTTGCCGAGATCCGCAGCCAGGATAAAAAGCTGCTCTGGTACACCCGCTCCTACCATCTGCTGCTCCATGACGTCCAGCGGGAGGAAGTGGTGAAGGATGTGGCTCGCTGGCTGGACGACCACGTGGAAGCCATTCACCCATGACACTGGAACCAGCCATCTTGGATGCCGTGAGACGCAGCGAACTGCCGCTGAAGCCTGCGGAGATCGTCAAACGAGTTAAACCTACGGTGGGCCGCGCAGCCACGCCCAAGGCGGTGGTCGCAGCATTGGAATCGCTGGCAGCAGCGGGGGTGGTGAACCGCATCGCCGCGGGCACAAGCAGCAAACCCCGGCCGCTCTTCACCTCCCACAGTCTCGAAAATGCCACTGCCGCACTTTTAAACGACGCCGTGCATGCAGCCAAAAAGGAGCAGCAGGCCGTGAAGCTGAAGGCCAAGCTGCCAGAGGGTTTGCAGCCTCTCTTCGACGCCGCTCTGACCCGCCTTGTCGCAGCAGGCGAGGCATTTGTGCTGCCAGGTGCAAAGCGCCTGGTGTACGCCCGCAGGCCGCAGCCCTCGGAGCTGCTGGATGCCGCGCTGAGACGCTCTTTGCAGAAAGTCCTCCAGGCCGTGAACAGCGTCCGCACGCAGCCTGCGTCCATGGATGATCTGATTGCCTGGCTGGACGCGCAGCCGCCTGCGCCACCCATCGCATCTGCCAGCATCCCCGGCGAGGCAGAACTGCGCGCCTGGTACGATCTTGATCGCATCCGTTCCTCCACAATGATGATCCCCATTCCCCAGACCTTCGCACGTTATCAGGCTTGGTCAGCGGAACGCGGCGGAGTGGCTGATAGTCAGGTTTTACGAAGTTTACTTGAGACCCTTTACAACAATGGGCACCTCCTGTTAGAACCTTGCGAAAGGCCACAAGACCTCCCCGATCATGAACGTGCCCTGCTTGTTCCGATGTCTCTCGGTCCGCCCGGTTACTCCTGGTGCTGGCTTTCGTGATCCCGTTCCACTCCTCTCCCGAATCCTGAATTGATTCCTAAGACCATGCCTTCTTATGCTGACCTGAATCCCTTCATCTCCACCAGCGTTGGCGAGAATGACCTGTGGCATGCGGCGGCTTTTCTGGATGTGCCTTACATCCACTCCGTGCCGTTTGGCTCGTTGCGCATCGCGGTGGATCAGGTGCGGGCCCATCACCGCAGCCAGGTTCGTTTTGTGCGTGGTGCGGGTGGCTCGGGGAAATCGCATCTCTTTTCGCGGCTGCGGCGTGAGTGCGCGGACAGTATCTTTTATGCGTATGCGCCGAATCCGCCGCTGCAGCCGGAGGCTTTAGAAAATTTCATCCTCAGCCGCTTTGTCGGCAGCCTGCGTCATCCGGCGCGCAATAAGGAAGGCAAGGAGTCGCCTTACAGTCAGCTACGTCTGCTCGCTTATGCCTTGCTCAAACCGGTGGTGGAGCAGGACTTTACGTATCTCCAGTTGCACGAGGCTTGGGCGGAGATCGGTCTTGAGACCCGCAAAGACATGATCCATCAGGCCGTGCAGTTGCTGGAGGCCGAGCATCCCATGGTGCCCCGCAGCGTGCTGCGCTGCCTGCTCAATGTCTTGCGTGATGACAAAGAACACATGGCTGCGCAGTGGCTTTCCGGAGCCGCCTATCTTACAGAAAATGAGCTGAAGTACCTTGGGGTCGTCGAGCCGCTGGCACGTGCGGACATGGGCGGCGTCATCCAGCTTTTTGGCAAGCTGGCCGCGCAGGCAGGCTCTCCCGTGGTCCTGGTGCTTGATCAGCTCGACCTCGTCGCCAGCCAGCCCCAGTTTGATGAAATGCAGCGGCTGCTCTTTGCGCTGATCGATCAAAGTCAAAACTGGCTCGTGCTCATCGGCCTGGTGGCCGACCGTTTCACAGCATGGGACGCTGCGCTCTCGCAGGCGCTGCGCGGTCGGCTTGGGGTGCCGGACTCTAATGCGCCACAGGGCTTCCGCCTGCCGGTCATCGACATGCTGCCCATCGCCAACGAGCAGAAGCGCCTCCTGCTCAATTGTCGGCTGGACACTCCCGCCCTCGTCGAGCAGCGCCAGAAGGACGGCATCACTTCAGCCATTCATCCGTTGCTGGACGAAGACATGGCCCGCCTCACCACCGGTGGCGCCATTTTCCCACGCCATCTGCTGGCTGCTGCTGCGGAGGCTTACGCCGTGCGCACCAGCTCATCGGCGTTGCCGCCAGAAATCGTGGCCGTGGTCGCTGCGCAGCCTTTGCCACCTCCGTTGCCTGCGCCAAGGGTGCCGGTGACCGTTGTTGCGGTGCCGCCCACACCCCTACCAGCCCCTGCCGCACTGGCATCCCCGAAGACAAGTCTCGCGGAGAAAGTCAACGTTCTGCTCCAGCAGGCCGTGGCCGCCGTCAAGGCAGACCCCGCCCCGCCCAGCGCCATCGACCTTGGCGAGCGCACACGCGATCTCATCGAGCTCATGGTCGCGCCACCCGTCACCATCAGCGAGGGCGACATTCGCAAGACCTACGACAACTTCGACGGCTCTGACCGCTGGTTCGAATGGGGTGGTGGCAGGCTGCGCATCGTCACCAGTGACGCCATGCGCGGCAGTCTCATCGCCGTGCTGGAGCGCATCAAGGCAGCCACCGGCGACACGCTGCTGCTGCGCAATGACATCGCCCCTGTTTCCGGACAGCTCACCATGGAGCTGCTCAACACCTTCAAGTCGAAGAACACCTTCCATCACATGCCGGTCTCTGAGGCCGCCATCCTGGCGGCGCTCGGCAGCATGCTCGCCGCCCAGCGCGAAGGTTCCTACGACCACCTCGCCACCGAGCCGCCCGCTACGCAGGACAACGTGTTCGCCGCGCTGCGTGTGCATCCGCTGCTACGTGGGCTCAGATTCTGGGAGACGATCCAAAAGGTGCATGCACCGAAGGCGGGACCGTCCGGGCCGCCGCAGTCCTCCGTGCTTTCGTCCATCATCCGACCGCCCGCTGTGCTTGTGGCCAAACCTCCGGCGTTGCCCACGGTGAATCCACCGGTTGTCCAAGTTGCCCGGCCTCCGCCAATACCTGGCGCGAAACCACCTCCCCCGCCGCCTTTTTCGGGAGCGACCAAACCTCTCGCCAGACCGCCTTCGCCACCCGTTTCAAAACCCATCGCCAGGCCGCCATCACCGCCCATGATGAAGCCGCCGACGGGAGTCGCCCGCCCGCCCATGGCCAAGCTGCCGCCGCCTTCCCAAGGAAACGCCGCCTGAATCAATGGGAGAGCTTTGCGGCTATAAAGGCCGGTTGCGCGACGTTAACCGCGCACCATGAAAGCATTTGTCTCCCTCCTGCTCTGCACCTTCGCCTTTCACCTTTTCGCTGCGGAGACGAAGCGCCCAAACATCCTCTTCATCTACGCCGATGACCAGTCCACGAAAACCGTAGGCTGCTATCCCGGCTCATGGCCTTGGGTGAAGACGCCAAACATTGATGCTCTGGCAAAAAACGGCGTCCGCTTTCACGCCGCCTATCTCGGTTCTTGGTGCATGCCCTCGCGCGCCACGGTGCTCACCGGGCGCTTTCCCCATGGCATCGAGTCCATGTCCATGGAGGGCAAATATCCCGGCAGCACCTACGATCCCAAGCAGTGCCCCTTCATCCCCGCAGAAATGCGCAAACAAGGCTACCACACCGCACAGATCGGGAAATGGCACACCGGCACTGACACCGGCTGGGGGCGCGACTGGGATCATCAGATCGTCTGGAACCGTCCGCTGCATCCTGAAAATGCTGGTGCCTATTACGAGAAGCAGATCATGAGCGTCGATGGCAAGGAGCAGACCATGGAAGGCTATCCTGCCGACAACTACACGCAGTGGTCGCTTGATTACATCCGTGGCAAAAACCGCGATGCTGCCATGCCGTGGTACCTCTGGGTCTGCTATGGCAGCGTTCATGGCCCTTCCATCCCGGCCAAACGTCACAAAGGCAGCTACAAGGACGGCGCCGTGCCAGTTCCCGCCGACATCTTCCCACCCCGCGAAGGCAAACCCGACTACCTCACCAAAATGCAGGCCTGGACGAAGGGCCCCGACGGCCATCCCATGGCTGGAAAGGGCGGCGAAGCTTTCGGCGAGAGCAAGAAAGGCAAGCGCTTTGACGACTGGGTGCGCCAGGTCAACGAGTGCGTGCCCGCCATCGACGAAGGCGTCGGCCAGTTTATCGCCGCACTCAAAGAATCCGGTCAGTACGACAACACTCTGATCATCTACACCGCCGACCAAGGCTTCTCCATGGGCGAGCACGGCTTCCGCACCAAGCTCGCCCCCTATGACGCAAATTACCGCTCCCCGCTCATCATCAGCATGCCCTCACGCTTCCCCACCGGCCAGGTGTGCAGCGCCTCTGTCAATGCTCCCGATCTCGCCGCCACCTTTCTTTCCATCAGCGGTGTGAAAGTGCCGTGGCGGACCCATGGCCGCGATCTCATACCCCTGCTCGAAAAGCCCGACACCGCCTGGCCGCACCCCTGCTTTTACGAACACATGGGCAATGAGTACGGCGCGAAAGTCAGCCAGACCATCCTCACGAGCGCAAAGCAGCAAAATGGCCAAGGCGTGCCCTTGTACAGCGCCCTCGTGCAGGATCAGTTCAAGCTCATCCACTACCTCGACGGCAAGTCCGGTGAAGAACTCTACGATCTAAAAAACGACCCCGAGGAATTGAAGAACCTCATCGCCGAAGCCCCCCACGCAGACCGCATCACCCAACTGCGCTCAGCCATGCAAGCCGAACTCAAACGCACAGAAGCAGGGTTTACTGACTTCGTGAAGTGAATCAAAGCAGCCTAACTCTCATGCCTTGAAAACTACTTCGCAGGTGGCGGTGTCAGTTTGCACGACTGCCACGCCAGAAAGCGCCACTGTCCGCCCTCCAGACGCCACACGGCCAGAAAGGCCAGCGTGGGCTCGATGGCACCCGTCTCGTTCACAATCTTCAGCTTGGCGCTGCCCGTCATCAGCGCGATGCCCGGTGCCGGGAAGGTGAAGTTGCGCTCCACGTAGTCGATGGCCTGATACTTCGTTGTGCCCTTGAGCAGCACCTCAATGAACGAGATCTTGGTGTCCACCACACCGGTGGAGTGTGAGTAGCGCAACTCATCGGAAAAGATCCCGCTGAGCTTGTCCCGATCCGGCGATTTCATCGCAGCCACACGCGCATCATCCGCCGCCTGCACAGCGGCCAGGGGTGCGTCTTCGGCAAATGAGATGACAGTGACGAGGCAGATCAGGGTGGTGAGCAGTGTTTTCATGGAGTAGGTGTTTTCGCGGTCAGTTGTTTCACAATAAAACTCCAGATGTCGTCATAGCCCTCGGTGGGATGACCGGGATACTTCACGTAGCAGGTGGCTCCGGCGGCAAGCGCAAGCTTCTGAAAGCCCACCGCCCATGCGGGGCAATGCACGTCGTAGTTGTTTTGTGTGATGTCGGCAGGCTTCGTCATTCCCCACTCATTCTCAAAATACATCGGTGCCGCAGTCTTGTGCAGCAGCCAGTCCGGCGACCACTTCTTGATGACCGGCAGCAGCTCCTCACGACGCTTCAAAGACTCCTCAAAGGAACAGCCCAGCGCCGGCGATCCCCACTTCACGCCCGGCACCCACTCCTGCATGCGCTTCGGATCAATCGTCGGCTGGCAGCGATACGCCGCAATGCACGTCACCAGCTCAGGAGCCGTGCAGCCGACATACAGCGCCGGCAGCGCGCCCTGCGACCCACCACCCAGCGCGATGCGCTTAGGATCAAGGTTCCACTTCGCCGCATTCTCACACACAAATTTCACCGCGCTCATCGCATCTTCGAGCACATAAGAAATCGGCTCCTTCACCTTGTCCGCCGTCGCGTCCTCCATCGTCCGCACCTCCACCGCGATCACCGCAATGCCATGCGGGAAAAAACGGTTCACATCTACCGCATGCTTGGACGCCTTCCAGATGCCGCCATACCACAGCAGCGCAGGGAAGGGTCCCTCCCCCTTCGGCGGCAGGTGAATGTCGATCAACTGATGCGGATGCACGCCATACGGCACATCGGCATGCGTTGGTTTGGGCGGCTCAGCAGCATGCACAGATGTCAGAGCCAGAGCGGCAAGCAGGGAACAGAATCTCATAATCATTTCGACTGGGTTTTCTTCAAATACTCCGAGGGCGTCATGAACTCAACGTTCTTCGATTTGAGGAACTCAAGGATGCCGGTGAATCCCGCCCAGCGCTTGTCATCCCACTGTTCGGGGTGTCCCTGCAACACCAGCACCTCACGCTTTGAGGCCTTGGTTTCGTAGAAGGTTTTGAACTTCTCCAAGTCGGGCACAAACGTGGGATTCTCCAGCGCCATCACGCGTGGAATGCTCAACCGTTTGTAAAACTTTGGCTTCTCAGGCCCATACAGCCAGATCGTCACCTCCGGCACCTGCTCCATCGCTTCCTCCGTAGCCTCGGTGGTGCCGCTCCAGTGCGGCCCGAAGGCCGGCAGCGAGAAGCCCAGTTTCTCCTTCGCCAGCTTTTCACCCTTCGCCAAAATCGCCCGCTGCTCCTCCGCCGTGCCATGCTCAAATTCACCCGGCTCACTGGCGTTCTTCATGTGATAGCCATGCATCCAGAACTCGATCTGGCCCGCAGCTTGCACATCCTTGAGCCACTGGAAATACAACGCATTGTCCTTCTCCAGCGACTCAGTGATGATGCCAAAGGAACCCTTGATGTGGTTCTCCTTCAGGTAGTCATGCACCTTCAGCCAGCGATCCGACACCGGCTTCGCCCCCACACGCCGTGCGATGACGTCATCCAACTTCAGCAGGATAATTTGCGGATCGGCGGCGCTGAGCGTCGCAGCAAGCAGGCTGACTTGCAGTAGGAAGAGAAAACGGACCATAGGCCGAGAATAGCGGGCTCGTCGGACTCGTCACCTCTTTCCGCCGTCACTTGTTTCACGGGCGGTCAGAGGCCTAGCATGTCATTTGAATCAATCCCGTGAAGAATCCGATGATCACCGCCAGCACCCAGCCAACAGCGATCGCCAAAGAGATCACTATGATCTTTACGCTCCACCGCCATGCGGTGCCTTTAGATAGAGAGCGAGGCTCAGCCGGTTGGCACTCAGGACCGGGCGCCACGCTGGAAATGTGAGGGGGGTGGATCATGGCTTGCCTCCTGCCTGGGGTTTGTCCCGGTATGCGATGCGTCGGGCGATCTCTCCGGCGAGGTCTTCCGCTTCGAAGCCTGCGGCACGCACAAGGCCAAGAATCTCATCCGCATTGGGTCCTCCGCTCTGGGATGCTTTCGCCAGTGCAAACAGCCGCGCTGCACGGCGTCCCGTCCGGCAGTACAATACGACAGGCTCGTCAACAGTCTTCAAGGCCGACTGCAGGAAATCTACCGCCTCATCCGGGATCCCCTCGTGTGGAACGGGAATGTAGAAAAACTTCATATTCATCACCTTGGCCATCCGCATCATCTGCTCTGACGACGCCTGGTCCGCCGCCTCGCCATCCGGACGCATGTCGATGACGGTTTTGATTTGCCGCTGTATGAGATAGCGCATGCTGCTGGGCTTTAATTGCGAAGTGAGAAACACCCGGTCCGTGATCTCGGTGAGCTTTGGCTTCAGGCTCTCTTCTTGCCTGCGTTTCAGGTAAAAGTAGCCAAGCCCCACGGCCATGGTGCACACCATGGTCAGACCAAACAGCTTTAGGTTGGACATTGTTGTCGAAGGGTGAACTCCGTTGATTTAACGGCTTCGTCAAATTTCACATTGTCCCTGCATCTTGCAAGAGGTTCTCCGAACAGCCCGCAAAACTACTTCGAATTTACCAACACAAAATCCACCAGCTCCGGGCATTCAAAAAACGAAGGCCCCACCTTGTGCCCTTCGCCGGGAATGAGCTTCACACTGATCAGCCCACCACCGGCCGTGTAACGTTCTTTCAGCAGACCCGTGTTCAGCTCATAGGGCACCACGACATCGGCGTCACCATGCACCACAAACATCGGCACCTTGTTCGCCAACAGCCCCTGCAAGTTGTCCACCGGATTGAACTCACTCAGCTTGGCATTGAGCTCTTCTTCCGTCATGGCGAAATCAGCAAGCGTCTGTGCCTTGGAGTTCTTCAGCGGCCAGCTCGCGAGATTGCACACAGGATAGATCCCCACCCAAGCGCGCACCTTGTCAGGATGACGAAACGCCCACGCCAGCGTCATCATGCCGCCGCGACTTTGCCCGAGCAGGATTGGCTTGGAGGAATACCCACGTTTGACCATCTCTTCATAAAAAAGCGTGAACTTCGCCGTGCTCGCAGGTGAGCCGCGCACCTCGCCCAAATCATAACCCGCAAGGCTGATGCCCGCTTTCATGCAGGCCTCAAAATACATTTTCCGGCCAAAGAGCGAAATACCGTTCAAGGTCGGCGCATACCACAGCCACGGCTTGCCTGCGGCAGGCCTGGGCGCGGCATAGAGAAAGGCCTTGTGCCCATCGACCTCAAAGACCTCCGCCGTTTTCGGCAGAGCTTCCTGGGCGATGGCGGACACTGCCAGGCTGGCCGTGAAAATGAGGAAGCAGCAGGTGTTCATGTGGGTGATTGAATCGGGCGGGCGTCTCCTTTTATTTCCTGGTTTCGAACGCTCGGAAGTAGTGCAGCACCGGGTAGTCGTAGCGATTGCCGAGCGCCTCCTTGAGCTTGCTCAAGCTTTCCAGTCCATGCTCGCCCGCCGCTGCTCGGAGTTCGCCCTCTTCTTCAGTGGTAAAATAATCGCGCGGGTCCGCCTTCAGCTCGCCCTGCTGAATGCCCTGCGCCATGTGGCTGTGGATGGTGCTGAGGGCGAGACCACGCAGCGAGGCGATCTTTTCCGGGCCATGCCCCTGACGCTGCAGGCGCAGAGTTTCCAGCACGGTGCCGGTGAGTCCGTCCTCGCTCTTCATCTTGGGCGGCGGTGGCGGCTGGGCCTCCTCGGCAAAAGTCTGCGCCGCATGCGTTTCCAGCCATCGGGTGATCGCACCCATAAAGGCCGCTCCGTAATCAGCCAGCTTCTGGCTGCCGACGCCGGGGATGCCAAGAAAGCGCTGCTCCGTACGCGGATACTCGCGGCACATGTGGCGCAGGCTGGCGTCACCAAACACGACGTAAGGCGGCACCTCGCGCTCATCGGCAAGCTGTTTGCGCAGGATGCGCAGTTCCTCAAAAAGCGCTTCGTCACAGGCGATGCTGCCCGCTTTGGCAACCTTCGCCGTGCTCGTGCCCGCCTGCATCGCCCCGGGCACGCGTGTGAGCATGACCGGCGTGCGGTTCATGAGCGTGGCCAGCCCCTTCTTGGACAGGCTCAGCGTCTGAAAGGAATCAGCAGTGGCTTCGATGTATCCAAGCCGGATGAGCTGGCGTCCCAGCGCAGCCCATTCCTCACGCGGCATGTCCTTGCCGATGCCGTAGGTGGTGAGCTGGTCGTGATACCATTTGCGGATCTTCTCCGTGTTCGCGCCCGCGAGCACTTCGACCACATGGTTCAGCCCCGTGCTGAAGCCGCTCTTTTGTCGGATGCGAAAGATGCAGCTCAGCAGCTTTTGGGTCTGCGTGGTGGCATCCCAGGTCTCGCGCGGCTGCAGGCAGATGTCGCACCCGCCGCAGTTATCGCCCGGCCACTGCTCGCCGAAGTAGTCCAGCAGCGCCACGCGGCGGCACTCGGTGCTTTCGGCAAAGTCCGCCATCAGACGCATCTGCCTCGCTGCCACCTCCGCCGCCTGCGCGTCAGTCATCTCATCGAGAAATTTGAGGTTCCTCACCAGATCACCGCGCGAGTACAGCAGCACGCACTCGCTCGGAAGGCTGTCGCGCCCGGCACGGCCTGTCTCCTGATAGTAGCCCTCGATGTTCTTCGGCAGATCACCATGAATGACATAGCGGACATCCGGCTTGTTGATGCCCATGCCAAAGGCGATCGTCGCACACACCACATGTGCCTCATCGCGAATGAAGGCCTCCTGGTTCGCCGCACGCTCCTCCGGCTGGAGTCCCGCATGGTAGGCCACGGCCTTCACTCCCTCCGCAGCCAGCGCGGCGGCCAGACTCTCCGCGCTTTTGCGCGATTGCACATACACGATGCCCGACTCATTCGGCCGTTGCCGCACGAAATCATAGACCTGGCTCGTCGCCTTGGCCTTCGGCAGCACCGTATAGCTCAGATTTGGCCGGTTAAAGCTCGCGAGGAACACCTCCGGCTCATGCAGATGGAGCTGGCTGATGATGTCGCCGCGCACCTGCTCAGTCGCGGTGGCGGTGAGCGCTAAAAATGGCACGCCAGGAAGTGTGTCGCGCAGTTTCCCCAGTGCGCGATACTCCGGGCGGAAGTCATGCCCCCACTGGCTGATGCAGTGCGCTTCATCGACTGCCACTGCGGTGACGTTCCAGCGTTGCAGATCGCTGATGAAGTCCGGCAGCATGACGCGCTCCGGCGCGACGTAGAGCAGCTTGTAGTGGCCATCCTCCAGTCCCGAGCGCCGCCTCTGGGCCTCGCTGCCTTGGATGGATGAATTGATAAACGTCGCCGCCACGCCGCTCGCCACCAGCGCATCCACCTGGTCTTTCATCAGCGCGATCAGCGGTGAAATCACCAGTGTGATCCCCTCACGCGCCAGCGCAGGAAGCTGAAAGCACAGCGACTTCCCCGCACCCGTCGGCAGGATCGCCACCACATCCCGTCCTGCCAGCGTTGCGTCCATGATCTCCCGCTGCAGCGGGCGGAAGGTGTCATAGCCGAAGGTTTGCTTCAGCAGTGGGGCGAGGTCGGTATGGCTCATGGCAAATGCGCTGTCAGTGTGAGGTGCCTGGCTCTGATTACCAGCCAAAGCTAAGAAGCACCGCAGCACTTTTTGTATTTCTTTCCAGAACCGCAGGAGCAGGGATCATTGCGGCCCACTTTGGGTGTCTGGCTGGCTTCAACCCATCGCGACGGCGCGACCTGTGGCTTCACCTTCCGTGGCTTCTGCCACGCATCCCATGTCGAAGTCGCCTTGATCGTGTCTTCGATCAGCCCGGTACGAAGTTTCCAGTTATCGTTGCCACCGCCAGCGGCCCTCTTGAGGAGTTTGTCAAAGCCATAGTAACAAGGATCGCACAGATCATCTTCAGTCGCCTTCTTGATCAGTGGCACGGTGCTGGCAAAGCCGAGATCGGCACATAGTGCGGTCCAGCTATCCCAGGCGACGCTGGGTTCGCGCTCCAGTTTGCCCCCAAGCAGTTCTGTGGCATAGGCTTCGATAGCCTCACGCGTCACCTGTTCCTCCATGAGCAGGCATTCGTAGCATTTGACCGCCGCGCTGCCGCGCACAAACTCATACGCGCTTTCATTTTCCACCACCGCCCTCAGCGGTGTATCGTCGCCATCATAGACACTGGCCAGGATTTTCCCCATATCCTCCGTGATCATTTCCCCAAAGAGCGAGTTCGTCGTCTCCGCAGGGGCTCCAAGCAGGGAGCAAAGAGGCTTGAAGGCTGCTGTCACACGGAACTGTGCCAGCAGATACAAAGCAAAGGTCAGTGGCTTCCAGTTGTCCCCTTTCAGGTAGTGTTCGGGCCGTCGTTGCGCATCCACCAGCAGCTCCAGCAATGCAGGAGTCATCTCCTTCTGCCGGTCAATCATCTCCTGGATGATGCTTTTCGGATACGGATACTGTGGGGATTCCGCGAGGCGTGTGAGCAGAGCTTCAGGAGTGGACATGATGGTTCTCTTGAACAAAGGAACGCTTTTTCAAGCAGCTTTAATGGGCAGGCGGCGAATCAGTTTTTGCAGGGGGGGAGCCTTCATGGCACATCCGGCAGAGCTTTCAGCCACGCGAGATTGAAAACATAATGGTTCTTGCTCGTGATGAGCTGAACATTCCCATCACGCGCTTGCGTCACAGAGAGGTATCCGCACGGCTCCTCCATCGTATCACTGAGTACACACATGCCACGGTCAACCATGTTGATCGACCGCTCTGTGCCCCCGGGCGTGATCAGTCGGCGCACTGGCCAAGTCTTGCCCTCATCAAACGATACGGCGGCAAACATGCCGTAGCCAGTGAACTCTCCGTTCTTCGATCTGAAACTCATGCCCTTTCTATTTTTCCAGTCGCTCCATTGATCCGTGAAACTGCAGAGCAGAATGCCACCTCCAGCCACGCGGATCATGGCAGCGCTGCACACTGCTGATGGCGGGGAATTCGCTCGCGGCATAGGTCCAGGTTTTTCCGAGATCGCGGCTGTAGCTGATCGGTGTTTTGAAATCGAAGAGCGCTTGCAGGGCGACAAGTTCGGCCAGGAAATGTCCGCAGGCATGCTCGACACCCTCGCGGCGAATCAAATCAACACCGAAGTCGAGCAGGTCGTCGTCGGCCCCTGGCTCGATTTCGATCCAGTAAGCGAAGTCTTCACCGGCGAGTTCGCCGCCGAAGCCAACAAACTCGTGAAGGAAGAATACGCCGCCGGATTTGAATTGCCGAAGGTGTAGGCGCTTCAGCGCAGCGTGTTCTGCCGTCGAAAATCCTTGGGAGACATGCCCACGACCTGTTTGAAGCGGCGCGAGAAATGGAAGGCATCATGAAAGCCAAGATCAGCCGCGATCCTAGCCAGCGTGTGGCTGCTCTCCAGCAGCCTTGCACAGGCACGCAGCACGATAGCGTCGGCGCGAAACTCACCTGGGCTCTTCCCGGTCATCTGCACAAATCGTTTCCGAAAGGCGCTGTAGGACATGCCAAGAGCTGCCGCGATTTCCTCCAGCGATGGTGCTCCCAGTTTGCCTTCAGCCAGCATGCGCTCCGCAGTCTCCCGCCACTGCAAAGTCTCCGTGGTCTGGTGCCGCGTGGCATCAAACTGCAGGGCATCGGCCAGCCACTGCTGAAACTGGCACAGGCGTGTCAGGGGTGCTTCCGCGGGCGCATCTGGCGGTGGCTCCAGAATGCGGCGCAGCCGATTCGTCCAGTAGGGTAGCGGGCTGAGCTCCAGTACACGGCTGAGGTCCCCGGGGTACCCGGCGGACTGCCAGGCATCGAAGACGCTGCCATTGAACCACAGAAACAGCTCGCTCCAGCGCTCGTGGTCTCTGGGGCCGTAGCTCTGATTCACGCCGGGTTTTGACCACACCAGCGTGCCGGGCTGCATCACACAGTGTACGCCCGTCTCGTCCATATAGTCGGCCGTGCCTTCAAGCGTCAAAACCAGCAAGTAGTGTGGGGTGGGGCGCAGATAATGCGGCGGTGGCGCATGCGCATAGGTGGCCTGGCTGTCCCACTTGGTGCCAGCGAAAACGATCTGTCCCAGATCGCAATGAATGGGCCGCGTCGCATTCATATTCCACGGCCCTGGAATGCTGAAGTAGAGATTGGGGTCGCGCTCGTTGGCCATGTCAAAATCTACATGAACGAGGTCAAACATTCAATTTAGAGAACGCAAGAATGACCGTATGAGTATGTCAGACAGTCTATGCCTGCCATGAGTCAGCCTGAATTCCATCGCTGCTTTTCCCCGCCATCTGCGCCCCGCGCAGTGCTGCGGTCTTGTGCTGTGATGCTGCTGCTGCTCGCGCAGCCGGTCCTGGCCGTGGATTATGTCAAAGACATCAAGCCCCTCCTCAAAGAGCGCTGTGTGTCCTGCCATGGCACCGTGAAACAAAAAGGCGACCTGCGGCTTGATGCGGGGGTTTTGATCAAGCAAGACGTGAAACACTCACTGCTCGAACGTGTGGCTTCCGGCGACGAAGACGAACGCATGCCACCTGAAGGCAAGCGATTGAGCGAGGAGCAGATCGAACTGCTGCGGCAGTGGATCGCTGATGGTGCGCCCTTTCCCAAGGATGAAGTGATTCCCAAGAAGCCCTCCGAGCACTGGTCATTCCAGCCCGTGCAGAGCCCGTCGCTGCCTGCGTCTGCCTTCACCCATCCCATTGACGCCTTCGTATTCGGCAAACGCGACGCTGCACCTCAGGCGAATCCGCAGGCACTGCTGCGTCGCGCACATCTCGATCTCACGGGTCTGCCTCCGACGCTCCAAGAACAGGAACGCTTCGCTAAATCGGGTGATCTAAACGCCGTGGTCAATGACCTGCTCACACGGCCTGAATACGGCGAGCGCTGGGCGCGGCACTGGCTCGATGTCGTGCGTTACGCCGACAGCAACGGCTACGAGCGCGATGCAGAGAAACCCTTTGTCTGGCGCTATCGCGACTACGTCATCGAGTCGCTCAATCAGGACAAACCCTTCGACCGCTTCGTTTTGGAGCAACTCGCGGGCGATGAACTCCCTGATCGCTCAATCGCATCCGTCATCGCCACCGGTTTTCTCCGCCTCGGTCATTGGGACGACGAACCCGCAGAACCTCTGGCAGATCGTTACGATCAGCTCGACGACATCGTCAGCACCACCGGTCAGGCCTTTCTCGGCCTCACCATCGGCTGTGCACGTTGCCATGATCACAAATTCGAGCCTCTGGCCACTCGCGACTACTACAGCCTCGTGGCCGTGTTCAATCCACTTCAGCGCCCCGCCAAAGGTCGCACGGAATTGACTGTGCACGTCGATGGCTCCGAAGTGTACGCCTGGCGCGAACCTTCCGCGAAAGCATCGGAGACACATGTGCTGGTGCGCGGTTCGCCCACACGCTTTGGCGATCTTGTCGGGCCTGCGGTGCCTGCGATCCTCGTCAAACAGCAGCCGCAGTTTCCCTCGGGTGAAAAGACCACACAGCGTCGGCTTGGTCTCGCACAATGGATCGCCAGTGAGCAGAACCCGCTCACCGCTCGCGTGATAGTAAACCGCGTCTGGCAGCAGCACTTCGGCCAAGGATTCGTGACCACCGCGAACGATTTTGGTCTTATGGGTGCCGTGCCTGCGCAGCCTGAGCTGCTCGACTGGCTCTCCCACTGGTTCATGCATGACGCTGGCTGGTCGCTGAAAAAGCTACATCGCCTCATCCTCACCAGCCAAGCATGGCAGATGAGCAAATCATCGGATTCGCTCATGCGCTACCGCCGCCTCGAAGTCGAAGCCATTCGCGACTCCATGCTCGCCGTCAGCGGCCAGCTCAACCCAAAGCGCTTCGGCCCCGCGATGAAGCCCGGCATTCCCAAGGCCGCGCTCGAAGCCAACACCGACAAGGAAAAAGTCTGGCAGCCCTCCGACGAACGCGAAGCCTCACGCCGCAGCATTTACGCTTTCATCAAGCGCGGTCTCGTCATCCCCATGCTGGAAACGCTTGATCTTGCCGACACCGTCAGCAGTTGCCCACAGCGCCAGGTCACCACCGTCGCACCTCAGGCGCTGAGCCTCTTCAACGGCGAATTCGTCAACCAGCAGGCTCAACACTTCGCCACCCGCCTGGGCCACGAAGCAGGCACTGATCCCGAAAAGCAACTCACCCTCGCCTGGAAGCTCGCTCTCTGCCGCGAGCCCTCACGCGATGAGTTGGCAAAGATGCGTGCCTTTCTTCAAGATCAACCAATGGAGCAGGCCTGCCGCGTGATTCTGAATCTAAACGAGTTTGTTTATCCCGAGTAAAACGATGAACCGCCCTCTCACACGACGCGAATACCTGATGCGTGCCACTGGCGGCTTCGCCGGACTTGCACTGGCAGATCTGATGGCGGCGTCACCGCTGTCGGAAAAGCGCCCGCATTTCCCAGTGAAGGCAAAGCATTGCGTCTTCCTCTTCATGAACGGCGGGCCGAGCCAGGTGGACACGTTTGATCCGAAGCCAGCACTTAAAAAGTACGACGGCATGCCTTACCACGGCGATGCGAAGGTGGGATCGAACGGACGCGCGGTGGGACATCTGATGCAGTCGCCCTTTGAGTTCAAGAAGCACGGACAGAGCGGGCTGGAGATCAGCAGCCTGTTTCCACACACCGCCATGCACGCGGATGACCTGTGCGTGATCCGCTCCATGCACGCGGACACTGCCGCGCATGCGTCGGGATGCTTGCAGATGAACACGGGCAGCATTTTCATTGGCAAGCCCTGCCTCGGCTCCTGGCTCAACTATGGTCTCGGCACGGCCAATCAAGACCTGCCGGGCTTTGTGGTGATGACCGACCCTCGTGGTGGCCCCATCGGCAGCGCCTCCAACTGGACGGCGGGCTACATGCCCGCAGCTTATCAGGGCACCTTGTTTCGCAGCGGTGGCTCCCCCCTGCTTGATCTCGCCACACCGGAAGGCACGAGCGACCACACCCAGCGTCGCAGTCTCGATCTACTCAAGTCCTTGAATGAGGAGCATCTTAAGCGGCATCCTGAAGAGACGGAGCTGATGGCGCGCATCGAATCCTATGAACTGGCCTATCGCATGCAAACCGAAGCGATGAGCGTGGTCGATCTCGACAGCGAAGACGCTGCCACTCGCGAGATGTACGGCCTCAATGACAAGCACACGGCAGACTTTGGCCGCAAGTGCCTCATCACCCGCAAGCTCATCGAGAAAGGCGTGCGCTTCATCCAGCTCTACTCCGGCGGCGGCCACATCGAAGACACCTGGGATGGGCATAACGACTGCATCACCAACCACACGCTGCATGCGGGCGAAACCGACAAGCCCATTGCCGCGCTGATTGCCGATCTGAAGCGCACCGGCCTGTGGGATGAAACGCTTCTCGTTTGGGGCGGTGAATTTGGCCGCACGCCAACGAGTGAAGGTGTGGGCAAACCGGGCCGCGATCACGACTGGCATGGTTTTTCCATGTGGATGGCCGGAGCGGGCGTGAAGGGTGGTCAGTCCATCGGTGCTACTGACGAACTCGGATTCAAAGCCGTTGAGGACCGCTGTCACGTCAGCGACCTGCACGCGACGATCCTGCATTTGATGGGCATCGACCACTCGCGCCTCAGTTATCTGCATCAGGGGTTGGACCAGCGTCTTACAGGCCTGGAGGACCGGCGGGTCATCACTCAGGCGCTGGCATAGCTTTTGTTTGATCAAACGGAGTTCGGGATACGTTTCGTTTGCCTCCCGTTTATGAAACAACTCGCCTCGTTATTTTTCATCGCTCTCGTCGGCCTTCATGCCGAGACACCACGTCCCATCGCTTCGACTTTGCAGCCGTTTGTGGATGACAAAGTGCTCGCCGGAGCCGTCACGCTCGTGGCAGACAAGGACAAGGTGCTCGATGTCAGCACCGTCGGCTGGGCGGACATCGCGGCCAAAAAGCCGATGACGCCCGATGCCATGTTCTGGATCGCCTCCATGAGCAAGCCCATCACCGCGACGGCGTTCATGATGCTGGTGGATGAAGGCAAGGTGTCGCTCGACGATCCGGTGGAGAAATACCTGCCCGAGTTCAAGGGGCAGATGGTCATTGCCGAAAAAGACGGTGAGCATGTGCTGCTGAAGAAGCCCAAGCACCCCATCACCGTGCGCAATGTGCTCAGTCACACCAGCGGCTTGGCGTTCAAGTCTGCCGTGGAAAATCCCACCCTCGACATGCTGCCGCTGCGAGTGGCCGTGCTCAGTTATGCTGCCGCACCCTTGGAGTTTGAGCCGGACACGAAATACCAGTACGCCAACGCAGGTATCAACACTGCCGCGCGCATCATCGAGGTCATCTTTGGCATGAGCTACGAGGATTTCATGCAGCAGCGCCTGTTCACCCCGCTTGGCATGACAGACACGACCTTCTGGCCCAGCGAAGCGCAGGAAAAACGCATCGCCCTTTCCTACAAACCCAACAAGGACAAGACGGATCTTGAGGCGATGAATGTAGGTCAGCTCCATTATCCGCTGCATGAGCGCATCCGTCAGCCCATGCCCGCAGGAGGATTGTACAGCACTGCAGCCGATGTGGCGAAATTTTGCCAGATGCTGCTCAATGGAGGTGAACTCAGCGGCAAACGCTACATCTCGGAAGCGGCGCTCAAGCAGCTCCAGACGAAGCAGACCGGAGAAGGTCTCAATGCCTACAGCCTGGGTTTTCAGCTCAACGGCACCTCCTTTGGGCACGGCGGTGCCTATGCGACGAACATGAGCATCGATCCTGCCAAAGGCATCGCCACGGTGTTCATGGTGCAGCATAGCGGCTGGAGAACCGATGACGGCAAGAAGATTTTGCCCGCCTTTCAAAAGACCGCCGCTGAGCGTTTTGCTAAACCTTAATCCATGTAACTCCACCAGATATGAAATCGCCGGCCATCCTCACCCTGCTCCTCGCTGTATCTCTACACGCGCAGACTCCTGCTCCTGCGGTCAAACCCGCACCTGCACCGAAACGTGCGCCCACGGTCGCGAATGTGCCTTACGGCACGCATGAGCGGCAGGTGCTGGATTTTTACAAAGCCGATTCCGCGAAGCCCACGCCGCTGCTGTTTTTCATTCATGGCGGGGGCTGGGTCGCGGGGGATAAATCCGGTGTGGGCGAGCTCGAAGCCTGCCTCAAGGCCGGCATCTCTGTTGTTTCCATCAACTACCGCTACTCCTGGCAGGCGCAGCTTGCGGGGGTGATGCCGCCCGTGCAGTGGCCGCTGGAAGATGCCGCGCGCGCGTTGCAGTTTGTGCGCAGTAGGGCGCTGGAATGGAACATCAACAAGCCGCGCATCGGTGCCAGTGGTGGGTCTGCCGGGGCCTGCTCCAGTCTCTACCTCGCTTTCCATGACGACATGGCCGATCCCAAGAGCAGCGATCCCATCGCCCGTGAGTCCACGCGCCTCTGGTGTGCGGCGGTCAGCGGCGCGCAGACCTCTCTTGATCCCAAGCAGCTCAAGGAATGGACCCCGAACAGCCGGTACGGTGGTCACGCCTTCGGTTTCATGGATCCGAACGAGCGCAAGACCCGCGACACTCGTTTTGCAGAGTTTTTAGAAAAGCGCGAATCGGTGCTGAAGTGGATCAAGATGTACTCGCCCTATGAACTCGTCAGCAAGGACGATCCGCCTGTTTATCTCTTCTACACCAATACTCCGGGCATCGGTCAGGAGCAGAAAGACCCCACCCACACCGCAAACTACGGCGTTAAACTCCAGGAACATTGCCGTGAAATCGGTGACGAATGCGAACTCGTCTATCCCGGTGCGCTTGAGGTGAAGCACAAGTCGATTGCGGAGTTTTTGATTGAGACTCTGAAGAAGTAGGCAGTCATAGGGCTGCCATTCAGGCATCTGGTTCTCCATGAAAAGACTTCTCCTGATTGCCGGCGTCAGTGCCGCTGTTGTGGGGGCACTTTTTGTCGGGTATCTTTTCAATACGAACTTCTGGGATAATCGAAACCCGTTCATGAGGCAGCACATGTGGGATGTGACGCGAGCATGGACGGGAGCCCCTGATCTGCCTGCTGACGCTGGGGATTTCAAAATTGAGACACTTGGTGACTTTTTCACGCGAAAGTTCAAAAGCTCATTCTCTGCACCCCGACCCAGTATCGAGGCTTGGCTGGCCAAGGTCCCGGATTTGGATCAAGCGGAACGCTCTGACCTGCCCGATGGCGGGCGTGAATATCTTGGACGGGGCAAGGGGGGGGCGACTTATTTCAAACTGGAAGTACACCCTGGCATGACGGAGGTGCGGCTCTTCGTTTCATGGAACTAGGGTTTTAAAAATACGAGAAAGTCGCGAATTCGGTCTCACTGCAAGCGTTCTACTTGCCCCAATGAAACTCGCGCTCTCCCTCCTCTTACTCACCTCCATTGCCTTTGCGGCCGACACACCCGCTAAGAAAGCTGAAGTCCCTGCGGCCAAGGCTCCGGCCAAGAAAGTCTATCCGAAGAACCCGCCGCCGACCGTTGCGGATTTCAAGTATGGGCCGTTTGAGCGGAACGTGCTGGATTTCTGGCAGGCGAAGTCGGACAAGCCGACGCCGCTGCTGTTTTTCATCCATGGCGGTGGCTGGATGGCTGGAGACAAAGCGGGCATCGCCGTGGAGCCGTTTTTGAAGGAGGGCATTTCTGTTGTTTCGATCAACTACCGCTACATCTCGCAGGCGCAGGATGTGGTGCCGCCGGTGAAGGCACCGCTGACGGATGCGGCGCTGGCGTTGCAGACCGTGCGCAGCAAGGCGAAGGAATGGAACATCGACAAGCTGCGCATCGGGGCCAGTGGCGGCTCGGCAGGGGCTTGCAGCAGCCTGTGGCTGGCTTTCCATGACGACATGGCTGATCCGAAGAGCAGCGACCCCATTGCGCGTGAATCGACCCGCCTTTACACGGCTGCCGTGAACGGACCGCAGACCACGCTGGATCCCAAGCAGATGCGTGAGTGGACGCCGAACAGCAAGTACGGCGGTCATGCTTTCAGCAAATCGGGTGAGTTCAAAAACTTCGATGACTTCGTGGCCGCCAGAGAGCGCATCCTGCCATGGATCAATGAATACTCGCCCTACGCACTCGTGACGTCAGATGATCCGCCTGTGTATTGCATATTCGGCGCTCCCCCGGCCATTGGCCAGGAGCAGAAAGACCCCACGCATACGGCGAACTTTGGTGTGAAACTGCAGGAGCATTGCAAAGAAAAGGGTGTGGCTTGTGAGGTCGTTTATCCTGGTGCGACGGACGTGAAGTACAAGACGATCAACGAATACCTGATCGCCAAGCTCAAGGAAGTGAAGTGAAGCATCCTGCAATGATCATGAAATTCACATCACTATACCTTGGTGGTCTTGCGCTCTCCCTATGCCTAACCTCCTGCGATAAAACGGACAAGTCAGCGGCATCCGCGGCAGCACCCATCGGTGTGGCGGGCTCTGCCTTCCGACCGATTTTCAACGGCAAGGACCTCAAAGGCTGGTACGGCCTGAATCCGCACTCCGTCGTCAAACTCGAAGGCGAGAAGAAGTCCGAGGCTCTCAAGAAGATGCGCGACGAGTTCGCTGCGGACTGGAAGGTGGAGAACGGTGAACTGGTCAATGACGGCCACGGTCCCTATGCCACCACCGAAGAGGAATTCGGCGACATCGAGTTCCGCATCGAATACAAAACCGTGGCGGCTGCTGACAGCGGCATCTACCTGAGGGGCACGCCGCAGGTGCAGATCTGGGACAAGACCCAGGTCTTTGATCCAGCGAAGCCAACGCGCAAGCCGCACCTCGGCTCCGGTGGTCTGTTCAACAACACACCGGACACTCCTGGCCGTGATCCACTGGTGGTGGCGGACAAGCCCTTTGGCGAGTGGAACAGTCTCCGCATCCGCCAGATCGGCGCACGCACCTGGGTGTGGCTGAACGACAAGCTCGTCGTCGATGGCAACGTGATGGAAAACTACTGGGACAAAACCAAGCCGCTGCCAGCCAAAGGCCCGATCATGCTGCAAACCCATGGCGGCGAGATCCGCTGGCGCAATCTGGTGGTGCGCGACATTGGCGCGGAGGAAGCTAAGAAGATTCTTGCCGAAGCCGACGCGAAGAAGTGAGCCGTTAAATTCAAACGAAAAAAAGCCGCAGAGGGATCACCTCTGCGGCTTTTTCATGAACTTGTTATTTGTTCAGGACGAGGCGCAGCGTGCCGTTGTGCACCTCCATGGACTGGATGCCGGCGAGGAATTTTTGCAGCGCAGGATCAGACTCCACATTTGCGGCCACGAGATCGACGCCCTTCATGTCGCCGATCCAGCTATTGGGCAGGGAGATGCCGCCAAGGGTCAGGTCATCGAGCTTCAGCGACAGCTTGTGCTCCGCCGACAGGCTGGTGCCGAAGGTGAAGCGCAGGCGGATCTTTTGATTCGGGACGATCGGAAAATCTTCCGGGGCGGTAAAAATGACAGCAGCGGAGACATTGCCCTCGCCAAATTTCACCTGCACGCTCTCGCCGAGCTGCTGCTGGGCGAGGTAGGCGTTCACTTCACGCTCGTTAATGACGAGGGTGCGATTCGCCTCCTCGGGCGGCACGCCTGCGGGATTATTTAGAGCCTGCAGCTTGCTGTCGAACTCCGTTTTCTCCGTGGTGGTCAGGCTCACGGGAGTCATGGCGGAGGGATAGAACGTTTGTTTGACCCAGAATGCGCCGGTGGCGGCGGCGATGCCCGCGCAGCCGAAAACGACAGCGAGGGTGATGAGAACGAACTTTTTGGTGGAACGTGCACGCGGTGCGGCGGGTGCTGCAGTTTCAGGGATGGTTTGCATGGTGGTGAGTTTGGATGCTTTCCGGCCAAGAGTATTCATTCCTGCGAAAAAATGCCACCTACATGTTCCCCGGCAGTTTGTAAGGCATTGACTCCGTGGGCTGGCCTTGGGAACATCCCGAATAACCATGAAATACATCCTCGCTCTCGACCAGGGCACCACCAGCTCACGCGCGATCCTCTTCAACCACGACGGCGGCATCGTGGCGACGGCGCAAAAGGAGTTCCCGCAGATCTTCCCGAAACCGGGCTGGGTGGAGCATGATGCGCAGGAAATCTGGGCCACGCAGGCCGGGGTGGCTTCCGAAGTACTGCACAAAGCACACGCGACTGCGGCAGACGTGGCTGCGATTGGCATCACGAACCAGCGTGAGACAACCGTGGTGTGGGATCGCAAGACGGGGAAGCCCATCTGCAACGCCATCGTGTGGCAGGACCGCCGCACGGCCTCAATCTGCGACAAGCTACGCGCGCAAAAGCTGGACAAGCTCATCCAGCGCAAGACTGGTCTCGTGGTGGACGCGTACTTCTCCGCTACGAAGGTGCAGTGGATTTTGCAAAACGTGAAAGGGGCCAAAGCCCGCGCGGCGAAGGGCGAGCTCGCCTTTGGCACCATCGACTCCTGGCTGCTCTGGAATCTTACCGGCGGCAAGGTGCATGCCACGGATGTCAGCAATGCCTCGCGCACCATGCTGTATGACATTCGGAAAGGCACCTGGGATGACGAGCTGCTAAAGATCTTCGGGGTGCCGCGCACCATGCTGCCGGAGGTGCGTGATTCAAGCGGTGAGTTTGGCACGACGGCGCTGCTCGGCGGTTCCATTCCCATTGCGGGCATCGCGGGAGATCAGCAGTCAGCACTGTTCGGCCAGGTCTGCACGAAACCTGGCATGGTGAAGAACACCTATGGCACAGGTTGCTTCATGCTGATGAACACTGGAACGAAGCCCATTAATTCCAAAAACAAACTGCTCACCACGGTGGCATGGCGCATCAATGGACGCACTGAATACGCGCTGGAAGGCAGCGTGTTTATTGCGGGTGCGGCGATTCAGTGGCTGCGCGATGGGCTGGGCATCATCCGGCAGTCAGCGGATGTCGAGGCGCTCGCGGCTAGTGTGCCTGACACGGGTGGAGTCTATCTTGTGCCTGCATTTGCCGGTCTTGGGGCACCGCATTGGGATGCCTATGCGCGCGGCGCGCTCGTGGGAATGACACGCGGGACCACTGCGGCGCACATCGCGCGTGCGGCGCTGGAAGGCATCGCATTACAGGTCATGGACATCTTGAAGGCCATGGAGGCCGATGCGGGGATCAAGCTGAAGGAACTGCGGGTCGATGGCGGTGCCAGCGTGAACAATCTGCTGATGCAGTTGCAGTGCGATCTCCTGGGTGTTTCTGTCGTGCGGCCCAAGGTGAATGAAACCACGGCACTCGGAGCGGCCTGCCTCGCCGGTCTTGCCGTGGGCTATTGGAAAAACCTGGCCGACATCGCGAAGCACTGGCAGGTGGACCGCAAATTCAAGCCAGCCATGAAAGCCGCCGCCCGCAAGCAGATCACGCATGGATGGAAACGAGCTCTGGATCGCTCCAAGGCATGGGAGGAAAAATCGGCGTGAAACAAACTGCGTGGATCAACCCGCCCTGCCCGCTTCTGCCGGAGGAAAACCGGCATTATGATCACACGGACATCGAGGCGCTGAATCATGAGCGTGGGCCGCTGTTTTATGAGACGGCACTGCACTATGCGCAGAGCCTGTGGCGCGAAGGTTTTCCGGCCAAAAGCATTCTCATCATCAATCGCGCGCTTTCGCTGCCGCTGAGTGCGGATGAACCCATCCTCGAGAAATGGCCGCTGCCCTATCAGGCACTGGTGTGGATCATGCAGCATCGGGTGGAGGGCCAGTTCATCGGCAATCCGCGCCGCCACTGGCAGCATCTGGCCACGCGAATGGTGGAACCCAACAAAGAGCTGCGCACCTGGCGTGCCTGGGCCTGCTGGTATCTCGCGCAGTTGATTTTGCCGGAGGCGGAGTTCCTCTCGGATCAGAAGCAGATTCGCGAAGAGCAGATCGTGGAGCCCACGCAGGCTGAGATAGCCTCCCACTTGCATCGACTCTCACCAGCGCGTGATGAGGAAACCTGGCGGCATGCCTTGAGCACGATACAAAGCCACCGCGAACCGCTCACCGCTCGTATCCGCCGCATTGGTGCTCACGAGTTGACCACGGTGCAGCGTCTCGGTCATGAAATCTGGCATGCGTATTACCCCGGCATCATCAGCGAGGAGCAGATCCGCTACATGCTCGCCATCTGGTATCAGCCCGGCTCCATGGCGCATGAGATGCAGGCGCGGGACGTGTGGTATGCGCTCGTAGAGACTGCTGGGCCGAGGCCTGTCGGCTACATTTCATTTGAGAAGCTTCTCTTTGAGCCCGTGCTTTTTATCAACAAGCTCTACCTTCTGCCGGAAGTGCACGGGCACGGCCTCGGCTCCAGCACGCTGCGCTGGACTGAGGAACGCGCGAAAGAGATGCGTTGCAAAGCCGTGCGGCTCCGCGTGAACAAACGCAACGCTCCGGCCATTCGTGCCTACCTGCGGGCTGGCTTCCGATTCACGGAGGACATCGTCAGCGACATCGGCAGCGGGTTTGTGATGGATGATTATGTGATGGAGAAGGCGGTGTGAAGTGGAGATCGCCTTTGACACTGCTGATCACGCATACCATCTCCCCCGGTGATCCCACTCGACCTTTCCCTCGCTGAAGTTTCCCGCATGCCCGCGACTGCGGCGCGGCTGGTGGGGAAGGAAGGGGTGAAGACGGTGGGGGATGTGATCGCTCTAATGCCATCCCGGCATGAGGACCGGCGGCAGATGCAGGCGCTGGCCTTTCAGGCGGGGCTGGTGCCGTCGTGCCATCATGTGCTCATTACCAAGACGGGGAACAAGTTTTTCGGCAGGGCGGGGGTGTTTGAAGCGGTGGTGCAGCACGCGACGGGGCTGCTGGGGCAGCAGCTCACACTGAAGTGGTGGAACATGCCGTTCATGAGCCGGGTGCTGGCCGAGGGACAGGAACTGATCGTCTATGGCGTGATCAAAGACACCAAGGGGCGGCTCAGCATGTCGCATCCCGAATATGAGATCGTCAAAGGCGGCGCGGATGATGATGCGCAGCAGATTCACACAGGGCGGATCACGCCGATCTACCGGCTGAAAGGGGCTATGACACAGAAGGCTTTACGTGTGGCGGCGTGGTATGTGCTGCAGGCGCTGCCGGAGTCGTTCATTGAAGATCTGCTGCCGACGCCAAGTAGGGAAGGGGAGTTTGCGGGTCTGTCGCGTTCGAAGGCGCTGCGCGAGGTGCATTTCCCTGCCAGCATGGAAAGCCTGGAGCAGGCGCGGCGCTACCTCGCGCTGCAGGAGTTCTATGGCTACCAGTTGCGCGTGGCGCGGCAGAAGCGGCGGGTGATCGAATCCGGAGGGCGCAGGCAGGTGGGTACAGGGGAGCTGCTGCGGGACTTTTTCAATGAGCTGCCGTTTCAACTCACCGCGGCGCAGCAGCGTTGCTTGCACGAAATTCATCATGACATGGCCTCGGGCAATCCGATGAATCGCCTGCTGCATGGCGATGTGGGCAGCGGCAAAACGGTCGTGGCCTTTGCGGCGATGCTGCGCGCGGTCGAGTCAGGGCGGCAGGCGGTGCTGATGGCGCCGACGCAGATCCTGGCGGAGCAGCATGCGCGCAATGCACGGAAGTGGCTGGAACCGCTGGGGCTGCGCGTGGCGTTGCGCACGGGATCGAAGCGGGAGGATGGGGATGATTTCGAATTGATGCGTGGAAAGAGCAGCTCTGGAAAACCGGAGATCGTCATCGGTACGCATGCGCTGCTGCATGACGTGGAGCTGATGCATAACACGGGGATCGTCGTCATTGACGAACAGCACAAGTTTGGCGTGGCGCAGCGGGCGAAGCTGATCCGCAAGGGGGACACGCCTGACGTGCTGGTGATGACGGCCACGCCGATCCCGCGCACGCTGACCCTGACAATCTACGGGGATCTGGACGTCTCCACCATTGATCAGAAGCCGCGCGACGGGGTGAAGATCATCACGAAGGTGCGGCCCAAGACCAAGCTGAAGGAAGCGGCGAAATTTCTGCGCGAGCAGATCGAGGAAGGGCGGCAGGGGTTCATCGTGTATGCGCTGATCGATGAATCGGAAAAAATCGAGGCGGGCGCGGCGACGAAGGGGCACGAGGACTGGTCCAAACTTCTCGCGCCGTGCGAGGTGGGCTTGCTGCATGGCCGGATGAGCGCAGAAGAGAAGGAGGAGGTGATGAAACGCTTTCGTGCAGGAAAGCTGGATGCACTGGTTTCCACGACGGTGATTGAGGTGGGCATTGATGTGCCGAATGCGACGGTGATGTTCGTTCATGACGCGGGCCGCTTCGGGCTGGCGCAGCTGCATCAGCTGCGGGGTCGTATCGGACGTGGGGCGCACACGAGCTACTGCGTGCTGTTTGTGGATGACAAGGATGAGGAAAACCGGCAGCGGCTGGCGATCATGGAGGAGACGAGCGACGGCTTCCAGATCGCTGAGGAAGACCTGCGGCGGCGTGGGCCTGGGGATGTGCTGGGCCATGCGCAGAGCGGGCAGGCACCGCTGCTGTTTGGCGAGCTGCTGGCAGACACGCGCCTAGTGCGTCTGGCGCGGCAGCTTGCCGAACGGACGCTTGACGAAGATCCGCAATTGCTGCGTCCGGCTCTGGCAGTGTTTCGGGATGAACCGGTGATCGCGGAAAAGGCGCAGGCCATGATGCAGTGATTTGGGTTGGTTAACCTTGTTTGAAGCAAGGTTTAGTTAAGGAGGCTTGACGATTGAAGGTTTTACCCGGTCAGTACTAGGTGTCATGCATCCTCTTGCTCCCAGTTGCGCTCCCCTAGTGCTGGTGGACCAAACCAAAGCCGTTCGAAACCGGCGCCGGCTTGGCAAGCCGAGCTTTATGACGGTGATGCGGATGACCATTGTTTCCGCAGCTGTTTTAGGAGTGACAGCATTCGTGCTATGGTTGAAGCAGGAGTCGCCGCATCCCAGCGCGGCTATTGCCATTCGTGAATCACCGCTGGTCCAGGCCCGCAGCTTGAAGTCGCCGCTGCAGACGGTGCAGTCATCCGGGCTGGGGGCGTACGGGTTGAAAAAAGGTCCAATGGGCGCACCCATCGTCGAAGTGGTACAGCCGCCACTGGTCAAAACGCCGACCGCCACCCTGGTGCTGCCGGTGTGGCTGATGGTGGACGTTCCTGAATTTGAAGATGTGAAAAACGCCAGGCTTTCTCCTGCGCAGACGCTTGACCGGCTGCGGCAAAGCCTGCGTGAAGCGGGTGCCCGGCAGATGGGGCTGTCGGTACGTTTTGCGATGCTCAACCTGTCCGAACTGCTGGCCATGGAGCCCAAAGCATGGGCGGCGAGCCTGGAGACGCCAGCCGCGAGCGAGAACCGTGCTTCGGCGATGCTGCTGACCTTTTATCTTTCCTATCTGGATCGTGCCGGAGACGGGGCGGGTGTGAAAGCGCTGCGGGAGGCCATTAAGCAGGGCATGCCCGAAGAGCGCGCCGTGCGGGAGTGCCTGCTGGCTGGGCGCAGTGTGGAGGACTTGGAGCGTGAGATGGGGCGGACGTTTGCGGAGGCCGGGGTGGAACTCCAGTTTACGCGGCGCGGTGGTCTGGCATTCAGGCCTTGAAGGTCATTCCGGGGAGAATCCTTTTGCCCCGTCTGGTTTTTGCCCTTAATCCCTGCGCATTCCCCATGAAAACCTCCTGGCCCATTCGCCTTGTGCGCGCGCTTTTTTTTGCGTTTTCCGTTTTCATCGGCATTGCGATCGCCCTGGGCCTACAGCAGGACGCCTGGGTCGGGGCGCTCAGCGGCGCGGTGTTTATGGGACTGCTGGTGCTGCTGGATGTGATGCTGGCGCACTTCACCCTGCGGGATTTTTCCCATGCCACATTGGGGCTGGCGGTGGGGCTTTTTTGCGCCTGGCTGATCACGCGCATCGGCGTTTTCCAGCTCGCCTATTTTCAAAATCATGAGGAAGGGGTGGCGCTGCAAAACGTCGCAGAGATCTGCATTTATGGAACGCTGGCGTTTTTTGGCGTCACTTTTGCGCTTCGCAGTGACCGGGACCAGTTTGCCTTCCTGATCCCCTACATCCGCTTCCGGCGTGACGGCTCTGAAGGTGAACCGCTGCTGCTGGACACGAATGCGGTCTTGGATGCCCGGCTGCCGGGGGCGTTCGCCACCGGCTTCCTCAGCGGTGCTGTGGTGGTGCCACGCTGTGTTTTGGATGAGCTGCAAAAACTTTCGGACTCCACTGAGGCGGCGCAGTCCCTGCGAGGCAAGCGGGGGCTGGAGATGATGGAAAAGCTGCGAGCCAAGCCTGAGATGAAGGTTTCCATTCATGAAGATGGGGCCTCGGATGTCCCCGTGGAAGTGCGGCTGGTGACTCTGGCACGTGAGCTAAACGCCCGCCTGCTTACCAGTGATGACAACCTCGCCAAGGTGGCGCGCTTGCGAGGCATCAGCGTGCTGAGCCTGCGCGAGCTGGCTGCCGCCATGAATCCGGAGCTCAGCGTGGGAGATGAACTGCGGCTGCCGCTGACCAAGCCGGGCAAGGACAAGAACCAGGCGGTGGGTTATCTGCCGGACGGTGCCATGATCGTCGTGAACAACGCCGCTTCACACATCGGTCAGACGGTGGATGTGGTGGTTTCCGGCACCCTGCCGACCAGTGCGGGGCGGCTGATCTTTGCCGAGATCAAACCGGCTGCGTGATGCGCCTGCGCTGCAGCAAACCCACAGAGAGGGCGAGCACTATCAGCAAAGCTGACTGCGGCTCTGGCACTGCGGTGATGGACATGATAGAGGCCGCGCTGGTGGAAATGCGGGAGGCGTACATGCTGGAGGGATTGTCCAACGGGAGATCGGTGATCTTCGTCCAGCCAAACGCATCCGACCCCTGATAGAGGCCGCCGCGATCAAACAAGGCTGCATTGAACTCGGAGCCGTCTCCGACGACGTTGTTGGTGTCAAACATGCCGTCAATGCTGTAGTTCACGCCCGCCAGTTTCCAGATGCCGCCGTCATCGACGAAGACGCCGCCGCCGGAATCGCCGTTGGACAGCGTGGATTCCTCCGCAGTGCCGCTGGCGCTGAAGGAAGCGGTGAGCAGATCGCCAATGGCGCTGGAATAAATGCCGCTGACCGTGTTGGTGCCCCAGCGCGCGGTGCCATCGGGATTGGTGTCCTGCCATCCGTGCAGCACGCCACCGACGAGGACGTCCGCGCCACGTGGACCGCCTTTGCCGTTGATCTCCATGGTCAGGCCGGTTTCGGACGATCCCGTGTAGAGCGGCGCATAGGTGGAAAAAGTTTGCTGGATTTTGAAGATGCGCAGGTCGGTACCCGCGATGTCCCAATAGCCGGTCCCGCCGTTGGCAGAGGTATCGATGTTGTAGGTGGTAGAGACGCCGCCGCTGAAAAGACTGCTCTGCGTGAAGGTGCTGCCCGCGATGCCGATGTGCTGCGCCGTGATGAAGTACTGCGGCGCGATCATGGTGCCGAGGTAGCTGCCGTAGTTGCCCTCGTACTGCCAGCCGGAATTTGTGTAGGCACCGGTGGGTGCTGTGGTGTTGTGAGTGGGATCCGCCGTCGCTTCGAACACGATCGCGCGGCATGG
The DNA here is from genome assembly GCA_025360015.1 of Verrucomicrobiota bacterium. Taxonomy (GTDB): domain Bacteria; phylum Verrucomicrobiota; class Verrucomicrobiia; order Verrucomicrobiales; family Verrucomicrobiaceae; genus Prosthecobacter. The sequence continues at coordinate 57,907 of JANYCZ010000068.1, forward strand.
CGCGGCGCTCAGGCACAAAAACGCAAGCAATGCGCATATGAAGCGCACATGCATCGCTGCTGATGCTTTGGAGAACACGAACATCAGGTACGCTTCCACCACTTTTTTGAATTACCATAAAACTCTGCTGAAGGGCCTTAAAATTTGTGCCCTGAATCGTGCAAAAACCCATTTTGGAATGGCATGATCCTCGCTCAGTGAAATCCACGCTCGACACTCAGGTCATTTTTGTTATGGATGGCAGGCTTGTGACGCAAAAATGAAAAATAGATGGTTCAACATGGTGAGCGCCTGCGTGCTCCCGCCGCTCGTCGGCGTGGGAGTTTGCGGGGGTATGATCCATTTTTTGAAGAACCATGAAATGTTTCGCGTGGATGCGGTGGTGCCGCCCGCAGCCACAGTCAGCAAGATGCGTCAGGGTAAACTGAGTGAAATAGGCGCTGAGATCCGCGCCGCGTTGCCTGTCGACGCGGCATTTGACCCGGTGCGTCAACTGCCCGTGCCGGCACAACCGAACGCGGAGAAAGCCGCCCTCAGACGTGCGGCCGACGCTGCCACAGCAGCGAAGCTTCCCGCTCCGGCGAGACACTCCGGTGGGGAGCCGACCGTGGTTGCCGCCAAAAAGTCTGAGAAATCTTCCCCCGTTGCTGCCTTCAAACCGCCGGCCTGGCGTCCCATCGTTGATCCCATCGTGGAGCATTGGACACGCCTGATGCCGCGCACGGATGCGCTGCCGCAGGCCTACCAGGCCGTGCTTAATGATGACGCCGAGCATCTCGCGAAGATCATCGCGATGGGCATTTCACCGAATGAAGTCACTCTGGGCGGCGACACAGCATTGTGTGCCGCTGTGCGCATGGGACGTGCGGACTGTGTGTACGTCCTCGCACTTTCGGGAGTGAATCTGACCCAGCCTGCGCATGAAAAGCAGCCGCCGATCGCGATTGCCGCGCTGCGCCGGAATGTGCCTGTGTTGCAAGCGCTGCTGGATTTTGGCGTTGATCCCAACAGCCGCTTTAACGCGCCGGTTCTCAAGCAGGTCATTGACCGCTGCTCCATCAAAGACCTGCGCAATGCCATGGAAAGCGATCGCGGCATCACCCCCTTGATCTGCTGCGCCGCCCGCGGTGATGTGGAAGGCGCCGTCACTTTGATGCGCGCTGGCGGCAGGCCTGGGCAGGGGACTACGCGCTATCACCGGTATCCCATCAATTTTGCTGCCACTCAGGGGTATTTGTTCCTCATGCGCGTCCTGTTGGGCCGTGATCCTGAATCCGAACCGGACATCCTTGTGACGGTGGATCTTTCCAGCCAGCGTGCCTGGGTGACCAAGCAAGGCCGAATCATCAATCACACCATGGTTTCCACCGGGCGTGAGGGCTACGGCACACCGGCCGGGCGCTACGTCATCACCGACAAGCATACCTCTCACATCTCCACGCTCTACCATGTGGCCATGCCGTGGTTCATGCGACTTAACTGCGGTGCCATTGGCCTGCACAGCGGCTATGTCACGGGTCAGCCCGCCTCGCATGGCTGCATCCGTCTTCCCTATGACAAGGCGAAACAGTTCTTCAGCCAGGTCAGAGTGGGGGACGAAGTGGAAATCGTGTATTGATGGGCTGAAGGGGGCGTTTACGATTGTTGACGATCAACGGGTCCCGCGCCCCTACAGAGTATTCAGCAGCTTGTCGTGGATGCCGTCGAAGCCGCCGTTGCTGAAGACCACGATCACATCGCCCGTGTGGGTTTCCTGCTTCAGTCGGTTGACGATGGCGTCGGTGCTGGCTTCAAACCAGCAGGGTTTGCCGCGTGCGGTGACTGACTGCGCGACCTTGGCGGTGTCCAGGCGTTGATCGGCTGCGACTTTTTCGGGATTAGCTACGGCTGCGATGACGGAGCCGTCGGCTTCGGTCAGCGCTTCGATCAATTCGTTTTGCAAGACGTTGCGGCGGCTGGTGTTTGAGCGTGGCTCAAACAGCGCCCACAGGCGGCGTCCTTGGTAGCGCTGGCGCAGTCCGCGCAGCGTCTCGCGAATGGCGGTCGGGTGGTGACCGAAGTCATCGATGATCGTGATGCCATTGACCGCGCCACGCTCCTGCTGTCGGCGGCGGATGCCGCGGAAGCTGGACAGGCCGGCGCGGATTTCGTCATCGTTCAGTCCGGCAAAACGGGCTGCGCAGACGCACATCGCCGCATTGCGTGCGTTGAATTCGCCCACCATAGGCACCTCAAAGGCAGTACCATTGATTTCAAACAGCGTGCTCTCAGGTGTCGTGCCGGTGAGGGTGATGCGGAAATCGCAGTCAGGCCCCAGCCCCACGGTCTTGAGCGGGGCAGGGCATTTGGCGCGCAGGCTGAGGCAGTTGCGATCGTCCCCGTTGATCAGGACGAGGCCGTTGCGCGGGACGGTGTTCAGAAAGCGGTGAAACGAGAGCAGGATCTCGTCGAGATCGCGGAAGATGTCTGCGTGATCAAACTCGATGTTGTTCACGATCGCGCACTCCGGCAGGTAGTGCAGGAATTTGCTGCGCTTGTCGAAGTAGGCCGTGTCGTACTCGTCCCCTTCGATAACAAAGAGGTCCGAATGGGTGAAGCGTGCGCCTGATTCGAAATTCTCCGGCACGCCGCCGATCATGAAGCCGGGATTTTTGCCCGCGTGTTCGTAGATCCACGCCAGCATCGTTGTCGTTGTCGTTTTGCCATGCGTACCGCTCACCACAAAGCTGCGTTTGCCCTGGATCACCTCGCGCTTCAGCATCTCCGCCATGGAGACGTAGGGCAGCTTTTTTTCCAGCAGGGCTTCAAGTTCGGGATTGCCGCGTGAGATCGCATTGCCGACCACGTAGGAATCTGCATTCAGTGGCAGATTCTCCGGCTTGTAGCCTTCCGTCACCGTGATGCCCGCATCTCGCAGCACATCGCTCATCGGTGGATAGACCTGGCTGTCGGAGCCGCTGATGGTGTGGCCGAGGGCGCGCAGTGCGACCGCAGTCGAACCCATTGCGGTGCCGCAGATGCCGATGAAATGTATGTGCTTTGGAGATGGCATGGAAAAAAAGCGCGCGGTTCACAATCCAGGCGCAGATGGAACTAAAGCAGGCCTTTTTGCCCCCTGCTAAAAGAAAGTTCAGTTCGGCGGGAATAATCGCACAGACAGGGGCTCCTACGTTGCGACGGCTCGAATCCCCGCAGCCAGCCAGAACTAACAAATAAAGCAACGCACATCACACCTACCATGAGCACCAAGCACATCATCGCCGCCGCCGCCTTCACCGGTCTCCTTTCAGGCGCCTACGCCGCCCAGGCCACCAGCACCCAGAAGGCCGCCAACCCCGGCGTCTCCATCGAAAAGATGGCTGACAAAGGCCAGCACACCTGCAAAGGGCACAATGACTGCAAAGGACAAGGCGGCTGCAAGTCCGGCGATGCCGGCTGCAAAGGCAAGAACACCTGCAAAGGCAAAGGCGGCTGCAACACCATGCCAAAGAAATAAGGCGGAACAGACTTCCGCAGCCACCCGACAGCCGGCGTGGCTGCGGTCAGTCTTTGATCTTCAGCTTTACCTTTAAACTCCCGAGCATGCCTGCCAACCCCTACAACGGTCAAACCGATCTCGGCATCGGTCTCGGCCTCCGCGTGCCGCATTACCGGCACATTCTGGAGAAAAAACCCGTCTGTGACTGGTTCGAGATCATCTCTGAAAATTTCATGGTCGATGGCGGTCGCCCGCTGGAGATCCTGGACAGCATTTTGGAACAGTACCGCGTCGTGCAGCATGGGGTGGCGATGTACTTCGGCAACGCCGATCCGCTGAACCGCGATCACCTCAAAAAACTCAAGCGCCTGGTCAAGCGCACCAACACGCCCTGGCTCTCCGACCACCTCTGCTGGGGCAGCGTCGATGGCCGCTGTTCGCACGACCTCCTGCCCATGCCCTACACCATGAGCGTGGCCAAACATACCGCCGAGAAGATCAGACAGGCTCGCGATTTCCTCGAAGTGCCCATCTGCGTCGAAAATGTAAGCAGCTACGCTGAATTCACGCAGAATGAGATGACCGAATGGGAGTTCCTCAATGAAGTCGTTGAGCATGCGGACTGCGGCATCCTCCTGGATGTGAACAACATCTACGTCTCCTCGGAGAACCACGGCTTCGATCCCTTCGAATACCTCCGCGCTGTGCCGCATCATCGCGTCGGCCAGATACACATCGCTGGTCATACCCGGCTCGATCACGTCATCCTCGACACCCACGATCATCCTGTGCCAGATCCCGTCTGGGACCTCTACGCTGAGGCCATCAAAAACTCCGGCAGCACCGCCACGCTTCTCGAATGGGATGACAAAATCCCCAGCTTTGATGAGGTCCATGCCGAAGCGCTCAAAGCCAACCGCTACCTTCATGAGCACACACACGCCTAGTCAGCTCCGCACCAACGCTGATCTGCGCCAGCTTCAGCGCGCCATGGCTGAGGCGCTCATGCAGCCGCTCACCCGCCAGGACGGTATGCCCGCCAGCACCCAGGTTGATTTCATCGCGCCGAACGACCGCATGAGCGGTTTTGAGCGCCTCGAAATTTACGCCCGCCAGTACTGGTTCCGCCTGCTTGACTGCCTCTACGACGACTATCCCGCGCTGCGTGTCTTTCTCGGCGAGCGCCGCTTTCACAAACTCTGCCGCGACTACCTCGCGCAGCATCCCAGCACTTCCTGGACTTTGCGCAATCTCGGCTCGGCACTCCCCGCCTTCGTCACCGATCTTAAAGCTCGCGATGTTGCCCGCGTCGAGTGGGCGCAGACGCTCGCCTTTGATGAAGCGCTGAAAAAGCCGCTGCGAATCGACGATCTGCTGGGTATGGATCCATCCACGCTGCATCTGGGTCTACAGCCCTGCGTCGTGCTTTTACAGGTCGACCACGCTGTGGATCATTTCATCACCGCGATGAAAAAGGCCGATGCCGACGTGCGTGGTTCAGCCAGCCAAGCCATGTCTGAGGCGCCCACCCGCGTGAGCATTACCAAGGCACCCAAATTAAAACGTGAATGCATACACCTGGCCGTCCATCGCCACGACAACACGCTCTACTTCAAGCGCCTCGCTCCAGAGTCTTTCGCCATGCTCGCTGCGTTGCGGGATGGACTCACGCTGGCGGATGCCATTGAACTCGCCCTCGCCCAAGCCAGCCCGGACACAGACTGGCCTGCGCAGATCCGTGACTGGTTCACCGAATTCTCCCAGCTCGGCTGGTTCACCAAATTTTCCCGCAAATCATGAAACCCTGGACCTTCGCCAATAGCCTCCTCGACCGTGCCGCAGGCTATGTGCGTGATCCTTTCCTGCTCGGCATGCGGCTCTACTGGGGCTGGCAGTTTTTCCAGACTGGGAAGGGCAAACTCAGCGACATCAGCGTTCCCACTGCCTTCTTCACTGAACTCGGCATTCCCTTTCCACAGCTCAATGCCTACATGGCCGGTTGCACGGAGTGCTTTGGCGGCTTGCTGCTTCTCCTCGGACTCTTCTCGCGCGTCACCTGCATTCTCCTCATCTTCACCATGCTCGTCGCGTACGGCACCGCGCACCTTGACGTCGTTAAAACGATCTGGTCGGACGCCGACTCCTTTGTCTCTGCTCCCCCGTTTCTGTTTCTGCTCACCAGCGTGATCGTCTTCATCTTTGGCCCTGGCAAGTTTTCCATCGACGAACTCCTGCGGAGACGGAAGGCCGCCTGATTTCATGAAACGCGCCATTTTTGTGTGGGTGCTGCTGGCGGGCGTGGGCTTCACTGCCGAGAAGAAGCCCGCGCCAGCCATTCAATGGGTGGAGTGGAAGGATGACATCTTCACACGTGCCAAGGCGGAGAACCGCCTCGTGCTGCTCGATCTCGGTGCGGGCTGGTGCCACTGGTGCCATGTCATGGATGAGATCACCTACCAGGACACCGAGGTGGTGCGCCTGATCGGTGCCCGTTATCTCGCCGTGCGGGTGGATCAGGATCAGCGGCCCGATCTCTCGAACCGCTATGAGGACTATGGCTGGCCTGCGACCATCCTCTTTGCGCCGGATGGCAAGGAACTGGCCAAACGCAGCGGCTACCTGCCGCCCAAACCGATGGCCTCCATGCTCCAGGCCTTCATTGATGATCCCACCCCCGGCCCCTCGGTGAAGGAGGATGCTCCCGTCATCGCCGCCCAAGACGCCACGCTCGCCGCCGTGCAGCGTCTGGCCATGCGCGATGATTTGAACAATGCCTATGACCAGAAACACGGCGGCTGGGGTACGGTGCATCATTTCCTTAACTGGGACTCCATTCAGTTTTGTCTCGATGGCGCGGTGGCGGGCGATGTTGCGGCGGAGAAGATGGCACGGCAGACCCTCACCAATGGGCGCAAGCTCCTCGATCCCGTGTGGGGCGGTGTGTATCAGTACTCGACGGACGGTGACTGGGACCACCCGCATTTTGAAAAAATCATGCCCTTTCAGGCGGAGAATCTGCGCATTTTTGCGCGGGCGTATGCGCTGTGGCATGAGCCGGTGTGGCTGGAATCTGCGGAGGGCATTCGCCGCTACTTGAAGACATTCCTCACTAGCCCTGAAGGGGCTTTTTATACGAGTCAGGATGCCGATCTGGTGCAGGGAGAGCACTCCGGTGAATACTTCGGGCTTGATGATGCCGCACGCCGCAAGCTGGGTATCCCACGCGTGGACAAGCATCTCTATGCACGCGAAAACGGCCTCGCTATCACCGGTCTGGCTGAACTCTATGCCGTGAACGCCGATCCTGCGGTACTCGCGGATGCGATGCGTGCCGCAGAATGGACCCTGCATCATCGTGCGTTGCCAGGCGGTGGCTTCCGACACGATGAAAAAGACAAGGCCGGGCCTTACCTCGCAGACAGTCTGGCCATGGCGCGTGCTTTCCTGCTCCTCCACGTCGTCACTGCTGACCGCCAATGGCTCATGCATGCAGAAGAAACAGCGGCCTTCATTGAGCGCAGCTTCAAGGATGTTGCGGGTTACAATACGGTCGCACCGGTGCTCGGAACACCCTTTCGTGCGAAGCCGCAGGTGGATGAGAACATCATGCTCGCCCGCTTCACAAACCTGCTGCATCAATACACCGGCAAGCCTGACGCTCGTGCGATGGCAGAGCATGCCATGCGCTTTCTCGTTTCGCCCGGCACCATAGCGAGCCGTGGCTTTGCCGTCGGCGGCATCCTCATCGCAGAGCGGGAGTTCACGCACGAACCGCAGCACATCACCATCGTCGGCGGCAAAGACGATGCTGCAGCGCGTGCCTTGTTTCGTACCGCGTTGCAAAGCCCCGCTGCCTTCAAACGCGTCGAGTGGTATGATGCACGCGAAGGCCCTCTGCCACGCCATGAGGTGGACTATCCTGCGCTACCGCATGCGGCGGCCTTTTTCTGCACTGCTGGCCGCTGTTCCGCGCCCGTGAGCAGTGTGGCGGCATTGGCGAAAAAGCTGTGGCCTCGTGTCGCTGAAACCTCGGCCAAATGAGCCTTTCGGAAAAAAGATACGTGCTCTTGGAATAAGTTCCGAATCTCACGCTCACACCTGCTGACGGTTGGTTAAACCAACCAGCAATCAGTCAACAATATCCAATACATCACACAATCATGAGCACCAAGCACATCATCGCCGCCGCCGCCTTCACCGGTCTCCTTTCCGGCGCCTACGCCGCCCAAGCCACCAGCACCCAGAAGGCCGCCAACCCCGGCGTCTCCATCGAAAAGATGGCTGACAAAGGCCAGCACACCTGCAAGGGACACAACGACTGCAAGGGACAGGGCGGTTGCAAGTCCGGCGATGCCGGCTGCAAAGGTAAAAACACCTGCAAAGGCAAAGGCGGCTGCAACACAATGCCGAAGAAGTAACTACAACGACTTTCCGCCGCCATACGCTCTCTGGCGCGTGGCTGCGGCCAGTCTTGCACAGCCGATCTTTTGCAGGTGCGAAATGATGATCGTCTGAGATTATGGAACTCACCTTCAATTACTTCATTGAACAGCCCCAAGCCCGCCCGATAGTCCGACGCGTGACAGTCAGCCAACCCAGCTTCGAGCAGATCGTGGACGCCCACTACCAGGGCCTCTTTCGTTTTGCCATGAGCATGTGCCGGCGTGAGGCCACGGCGCAGGACCTCGTGCAGCAGACCTTTCTGCAATGGGCGAAAAAAGGGCACACGCTGCGTGACGCCGCGAGGGTGAAGACCTGGCTGTTCACCACGATCTACCGTGAATGGCTCGGCATCGCCCGCCGCGAGAAAAAATACGAGGAGGTCGAATTCGAACCCGACCATCATGGTGCCACTACCCAGCACCAGGATGACGGCGAAAATCCACGCGTGGACAGCGCCACACTGCAAACCGCCCTCGCAGAACTCGAACCCAACTACCGCGCACCGTTGGTTCTTTTTTACCTCAAGGAGCTTTCCTACCGCGACATCGCCGAGACGTTGGGTGTCCCCATTGGCACCGTGATGTCACGCCTCTCCCGCGCCAAAGACAGCCTGCGCACCATTTTACGCCGCCTCGAAGATTCCACCAACTCCAACATCACTCCATTCCCAGCATCGTGAACCGCGAAGAAGCCAGACTCGAACTCGACGCCACAACGCTCCGCCCGCAGGATGCGTCGCCAGAGGCGCGTGCGATGGCGAATAGCGATCCCGCGTTGGGTGCATGGCTGACAAAGCGCACTGCGTTCGATGAGCAAGTCGCCGAGGCCTTTGCCGCATCCATACCTGCGGGGCTGCGGGAGAGCATTTTGCAAAATGCCCGACGGCCCGCCAGACGTTCCTTTCGCTGGATTCTGCCTGTGCTGGCGGCAGCCGCTGCTGTGGTGGTGCTTGGCTGGACGATGCTCTGGCCGGTGACCAACGGCATGCCCGGCTGGCAGGCTGAATCGCTCGCTGCCGTGACGAAAGTCCAGTACGGCATCTCCAGGGTGGATCACATGTCGCGCGATTTCGAAGCCATCAAAAAGATGCTCGCGGCTGATCAATCTCCGACACCGGTTCGCCTTCCTGGTACGGTGGGAACGATGCCCGTGCTGGCCTGCAAGCACATCCTGATTGCCGGTCGTGCGGCATCCATCATCTGCTTTCAAATCAGGCCCGGCAAAGAGGCGCATCTCGTCGTGATGGACAACACCGGTCTCTCCGACCTGCCGCCGCAGCTTCAGCCTCAGTTTAAGAGCAGCAAAAACTGGAACATGGCGAGTTGGAGTGATGGCAGCCAAACTTTCCTCCTCGCCACGACGGCTGATGAAGCGGTGCTGAAGAGGTTGTTTGGGCTGGTGTGAACTTCAGAGATTTAGGCTGGGAGGCAAACGATAAAAGAAATCGTTTAGTTCCATTTCTTATTTGTCATGGTGGCGCTACCTTGACAGCCATGAATCGTCTTATCGTCCCCCTGCTGCTCATTACGAGCATTGCCTCGGCCACCATCTACGACGTGGGCCCGGGCTACACAAAGACTCGCCTGCGGGATGTGGTGTGGGATCAACTGCAGCCTGGGGACATCGTCAACATTCATACCACGCCCGGGGGCTATCACGAGACCATCGCCATCACTCAGAGCGGTACAGCGGCGCAGCGCATCGTTGTACGCGGCATTCCAGATGCGCAGGGGAACCTGCCGGTCATCGATGGCTCGGGCGCCGTCGTTGATCCGAACATTCATCTCTACTATTCGAGCCTCATTGGACTGGGGGCCATCATCATCTCGCTCAACAACCACACCAGCTACGGGGTCTCGCCTTCCTACATCGACATCGAGTCGCTCGAGGTGAAGAATGCAAAAATGGGGAATACCTACAGCAATGGCGGCACCACCTTCACCTATTCCAAGTTTACGACCGGCATTTACATCGAGCATTCTCATTTCATGGCCATCCGTGGCTGCAACCTCCACCATAACGGGCTCGGACTGTTCGCGAACTCCAAGTATGGCACGCTCGGCACGTCCACGCAGAACATCCTCGTGGAGCACAATTGGATTCATGAGAACGGCAATGTCGGCAGTTCCAGTGAACACGGCAGCTACATTGAGTCTGTGGGGGCCATCTATCAATACAACACCATCGGCCCGCAGCTCTCGGGGGCTTTTGCCACAGGCATCAAGGATCGTTCATCGGGCTGTGTGATTCGCTACAACACCTTTATCAACAGCGGTGGCAGCAATAGCAATGGCTACATCGTCATGCTCGTGGATCCAGCCTATCCGCTGGGGTATTCGCGACCCGATTACCGCCAAACCTTCATGTATGGCAACACCTTCACCAATCCGGGAGCGACGCCTCTGATCCTGTATGGGGGTGACCAGACGAACTACTCGCACTACCGGCAGGGAACGCTCTACTTTTACCATAACACGGTCGTTACCGTCGCTGACAGCACCCCCTACAATTTCTCCGCCATCATTGATCTGCCGACGAAGGCCTCCAGTGGGGGCGCACCCATTACTGAAATCATTGATGCGCGAAACAACATCTTTGCTTCTCTGCCGCTCACGCCGGGAGGTACCGGCGCGAAGATCTATTTGATGGAGACGGACACGCCAGGCACCCTGAATCTTGGCACCAACTGGTGCAGCCCCAATACGCTCCTTTCCACCTCAACGCCTGCCTCCGTTACGGGCACAGCAAACCTCATTTATGGCGCTGCGGGTGGAACGAACAATCCCGCCTTCCTCAATGCCAGCATGCTTGACTATCGGCTGGCCACAGGTGCGCGTAGCATTGATGTTGCGGGTTCGCTCTCACCTGCTGTGACCAGCAACACGCTCGGCGGAGATTTCACCCCCACGGAGGAAATCGCGTCCGCACAGTCGTCAGTTGCTCGCGTCACCCTAGGAGCCGCACCTGATCTCGGAGCCTTTGAAAGTGATGGCTCCACGGCTGCTGCGGCCGCCGGTGCGATTGGCTTTGCCTACAGCACGTATGGGCAGGTGTACTATGAGAACAGCGGCGCCATCACCTTCACGGTCAGCCGGCTCGGCGGCAGCGCGGGTGCCGTCGATATCGATTACACAAGCCTGGATGAATCTGCGACGGCTGCGAGCGCCGATTACACCGCTGCCAGCGGCACGCTGCATTGGGCTGCAGGCGATTCAGCGCCGAAGTCTTTCACCGTCACGATCTTGCCTGATTCGATCACCGAAGCTGCGGAAACTTTTGGGGTTCGACTCAGCAATCCGACGAACGGAGCGCTGCTCGGTGCCAGCACCTACATTCAAAATCAGGTCCGCGATGGCAGCAGCGGCGGTGGGGGCAACCCCACCGGCGGTGCGCTGGCCTTCGGTACGACGGCCTTTGTCGTAAGTGAGGGGGCCGGAGCCGCGGTCATCACTGTCAATCGTACGGGCAGTACCACGGGTGCCGTTTCCGTCCACTACGCCACCAGCAACGGCACGGCCTCCGCTGCTGACTACACCAGCACCAGTGGCACACTGAACTGGGCTGCGGGTGACAGCACCGTGCAGAGCTTCACTGTCACCATCAATGACGACGCCCTTGCTGAGATCAATGAGACCATCGTGCTTTCGCTCACCTCCCCCGCTGGCGGCGCATCGCTCGGCAATCCTGTGACGGCGACGCTTACCATCAACGACAATGATCACACGCCGGCCCCCCCGCAGGAGCTCATCTATGCCGTGGGAGCGACGAGTGGATCACTCATTGCCTTTTACAGCAATGCTCCTCAGTCACCACTCATCAGCGTCCCCATCACGGGACTGCCCGCGAACGAAATCGTGCGCGGCATCGACTTCGATCCTTTTTCAGGGAAGCTCTACGCGGTCGTCATCAATTTTGGTCTGCCTGTTACGGCGAACCATCTCTATGTGATTGATCCGCTCACGGGCGTCGCCACCATCGTCAATGCCACGTCGTTCACGCCTCTCGTCGTGCATCCGTCCATCGATCTCGGATTCAATCCCGTGACTGGAGATTTGAACATCGCCGTAGGCACGGGGCAGCAAAACATGCGGCTCAATCCTATCACTGGAAACGTCATTGCTAGCGACACGCCATTTGCGTTCGCGGCGGGAGATCCCAACGCAGGAGCGACACCGAGCATCGTGGGCGCTGACTTCCAGCTCTTGAACAACGGTACCGCTACGTACTACGGCATTGATCAAACGCTCGATATTCTCGTGCGTGTTGGCAGCGTCGGGGGCACACCGAATGCGGCGACGACAGGCCAGCTCACTACCCTGGGTCCGCTCGGCGTCGATACCTCTGGCGTTACCGGTCTGGATTTTTCTCGCACCAGCGGTGGTGCCTTCGCCTGCTTGGGCGGCCCAGGTGCCACCACCGGCGATCTCTACTACCTCGACACCACCACCGGCGCAGCGACGCTCATCGGCCAGATTGCACTTCCAGAGGCTGTGCGCGACATCGCTGTGGCACCGCCTTACCTCGCATGGAAGCACACCCACTTTGCCGGTAACGTGCAGGTTTCATCCATCGCAGGAGACACGGCAAACCCGGCCCATGACGGCATTGCAAATCTAATGAAATATGCCTTTGGCATGGACCCGGCCACCAACAGCCGCATGGGTCTGCCGCTCAATGGCGTCATCGGGGGCAAGCTTCGGCTAGGCTTCAACCGCGCGGCCTCGGATGTGCAGTATCAAATGCAAAGCAGTTCCGATCTCTCCACCTGGACTCCAGCCGTCACGACCGATGTCACCCCCCTCGGCAGTCCTGCCGGATGGACAGAGTTGGAAGACAGCGTCAGCATTACGAACGCGACGCGTCACTTTCTGCGACTTCAAGTAGTGCTGCCGTAGTGCAGATTCAGCACTCTTCAAACTTGTCACGTCCTTTTGCCAGCACGCAGAGAGGCCGATTCCATCTTATCGACGGCCATCGGCGGATTTACCTCACAGCCTGTTGAGCAGCTCTGTCTTTTTGGCCACGAACTCATTGTCCGTCAAGATCCCGGAGTCGCGCAGTTGCCCCAGCTTTTCCAACAAACCCATGACATCAGATGCCCCTTGGCTGGGCAGATAATTCTGTTGAACGGGGGGCGGTGGCGGCGGTGGTGCCGGTTGGAAGCGGGAAACTGGAGGCTCCGCGAAATTGTTCGAGGAAACTGGTAGCAAGCCAGGTCCGGAGATCAGGGGCAGGCCGAGTGTGGAAATAGTTCCGAATTGGCTGCTGAAGGTGAGCGAAGTGTTTCCTCCCTGCTGCTGGCTCACACCGCTGATCTGGTGATTCAGTGTATTGAAGACAGTGACTTGCCCATCTCGTTCCACCACGAGGCGCTGAGTTTGGGGGAAAAACGCGTAGCGGATGTTGTTCTGCGATCCGCTGCTGGAGGGAGAGCCAAGGTCAACAGGCCACCAGTTGTTGCCACCAGACTGGCCTTGCGCCGCTGGAGGAAACATCTGCGTGCTGGCCAGGGCATTGGCGAGTTCACCGCACAAGTTGTTAACGGTGTTCTTCAGGCCATAATTGAACATGTTGCCGACCATGGTCATTCCGCCACGCATCCACTGGCCGCTTCCCAGTTCTGGACAGCTGAACTGGGCCATACGGCCACCGCCCAGGTTTACGGATACGAGCATCCGCACGGCGGAATCGAAGCTCAAATTGTAGCGACGGGAGATGTCGCTGATGATGTTTTCTCCCGCAGGGGTGAGTTGTTGCATGATGGGAGGTGGGACGATTCCCAGCTCCTTGGAGTATCTCCAAGTGCGGTGGGCCTCAGGTACACGGTTTTCACAGAGAAACAACCCGTTTCACCCAATGTACCTGCGATATGAGGTCCAGTCAGCCTTGACCGCGAAGCTTTTCAGCGCCCCTCAAATTTGTCGCGTCCTTTGGCCAGCGCCTCGATCTTGCGGTCGGCGATGCTGCGTTTGAGCATCCAGAAACCGCAGTCGGGATGGATGAACTTCACGCGGCCTGCGCCGAGTTTTTTCTCCGCTGTTTCGATGCGCCGGGCGATTTCGTCGGCGGATTCGACGTGATTGACTTTGATGTCCACGACGCCGAGGCCGACGCCGATTTTTGGGTCGAGTTCTTTGAGCGCGTCGAGATCAGCCGCAGGGCGATGCGCGAGTTCGAGCACGAGGTGGTCGGCGCGCAATGAGTTCAGGAAGGTGAGGAGCGAGGCCCACTCGCCTTTCTGGATGGTTTGCCCGCCGTAGTTGCCAAAGCAGAAGTGCACGGCTTTTATGCCTTTCACCGCATCGAGCACACGATTGATGCCAGCGGCGGCGATGGGAGCGTCCGCCGGATTGCCGGGAATGTTTGCTTCATCGACCTGCACGCAGTCGCATGGCAGATCGGAGGCCTGTGCGGCCAGGGCATCGGCGATGGCCATGTTGAGGGCCTCGAAGTCGTTGTAATGCGTGTCCAGCAGCGTGCGGGCCAGCATGTAGGGGCTGGTCAGCGTGAACTTGAACGGACCGCCGGCCACTTTACCTGCGCGGGCGCAGTCTTCGGCCAAGTTGAGCACGCCTTCGGTGATGGGGCCGCGCACGACGGCGGCAGGCTTGCTGCGGAAGGCCATCTCGTTCTTCGCACGAAACGCAGCGGCATCGGCACGGCCCACGCGGCTGTCGATGCCGCCCAGCTTATGGACGAAGTACTCGATCATGCCGTTCGTGTTGGGATGATTCACATCAAAGCGATACAGCTCGCCATCCGTCGGCAAGTCGATGCCTGCCTGACGCTGGGTGTCGAACACCACGCGTGTGGCGTCAATGACAGCAGCTTCGCTGGGTAGCGCGCTGAGCCATTCGGGGACAGGGTAGGAGCCGACGGTGGTGGTCTGGATGGTGGCCATGCGGCAGACTAATCAGCCTCCTCCGGCCTTGGAAGCCGGGAGTGCCAAAGTCCAAAGGCAGGCAGGCATCCAACAAGCTTACCTCGCACTCTTCGGGCCTTTGCCACGCACGCTCATTTTGAAGGGCACGCCGGGAGCGCTCCATTCGTCGCGGATGACTTTCTCCAAGTAGCGCATGTAGCTGTCGGTGAGCTTGGAGGCGCGGTTGGCGAAGAGGACAAAGTGTGGCACCGGAATGGCGAAACCTTCGGCCTCGTTGACCTGGGTGGCATAGAGCAGCTTGAAGCTGTGTGTGCTGCGTCCTAGGGCACCGGGGGTGTTCTCGATGGCGGTGGAGAGCAGGCGGTTCAAAGCGCCCGTGCCGATGCGGTTTTGCGAGCCGCTGCGCACCTTTTCAATCTGCACGAATAGCTTGCCGATGTGGTCTTTGTTTTTTGCCGAGATAGCGACGAGCGGGGCGTAGTTCAGGAAGAAGAATTCGCGGCGCATCAGTTCGTCCAGATGTTCGATGCGGTCCTTCTGGTTGCCATCCGGATGAAAGAGATCCCACTTGTTCATGACGAGGATGCAGGGCTTGCGCTCCTCCAAAATAAACTGGGCGATCTTGCGGTCCTGCATCTTGGCACCTGCTGCGCAGTCGATGACCAGCAGGCACAGATCCGCGCGCTTGATGCTCTGCAAGCTGCGGTCCACGCTGGAGATTTCGACGACCGTGTCCAAATTCGCACGGCGGCGGATGCCGGCGGTGTCGATGAGCTGATAGTGCTTCCCATTCCAGGAGGCTTGGATGTCGAGGGCATCGCGCGTGGTGCCGGGGACTTCGCTGACGATGGCACGCTCCATGCCGAGGATGGCATTAACGAGCGAGGATTTGCCCGCGTTCGGACGGCCGACGATGGCGAGCTTCAACGGACGGGTGTTTTGGTGCGAGATGGCATCTTCCGTTTCGCTGGACTCCTTCAAGTCGAGACGCTCGGAGACGAGTGCGACGAGTTCGTCGATGCCGAGGCCGTGTGCGGCGCTGACTTCGAGGGTGTCGGGGAAGCCGAATTTGCTGAATTCGCTGGCGTTAAGCTTGCGTCTCGGGGAATCCGCTTTGTTGCAGACGAGGATGACGGGCTTGTTGGTGCGGCGCAGTTCGCGGGCGAGGGTTTGATCGATCGTGGTGATGCCATCGACGACATCGACGACGAACAGCAGCAGATCCGCCACATCCAGGGCGATGGAGGCCTCGATCTGCACCTGGTCGGTCAGCACGTCCTCGGTGCTGGCACCGATGCCGCCCGTGTCCATGATCTCAAACCATGCTGGCCCGCGGCGGCACTGCGCTGTGATGCGGTCCCGTGTCACCCCGGCCTGATCGTGGACGATGGAGATGGTTTTCCCGGCAAGGCGGTTGAAGAGCGCGGACTTGCCTACATTAGGGCGGCCGACGATGGCGACTGTTTTGAGCATTGTTCAGAGAGCACGGTGCGCCCCCCGCGTCAATCATGTCCAGCGGTCTGCAACTGCTTGACGCCGTCGGCCAAGTTGAGAAAACCGGACAAAGCCGTGAATACCGCGGCAAAAATGGTGGGCCAGATGAGCCATTCAGGGTTGAGATCGAGCAGAATCCACAGAATGGCCGCCATCTGGGCAAAGGTGGCGGTTTTGCCGGTCCAGTGGGTGTGGATCTGGAATTTGCCCGCAAAATGGTCGATTACAAAGGCTCCGCCGATGGAAAACAGGTCGCGGCCAATGACCAGGATCGGAAACCACAGGGGAAAATGCTGCCGCCAGGAGGTGAAACTGAGCAGGATGATGGCGGCGAGCATGAGCAGCTTGTCCGCCAGGGGATCCATGATTGCCCCGAAGCGGGTACGCTGGTCGAAACGGCGGGCGATCCAGCCATCAAGAGCGTCACTGATCGCAGCGATGCCAAAGACCGCAGCGGCCCAGAGGCGGAGGGCTTCATTCGGGTGCTCGCCACGGGCGCTGTCACCATAATAGATCACCAGCCCGATGAAGACCGGAATCAGCAGGATGCGGAAAATGGTGATCTGATTGGCGAGGTTCACGGTTCCACGTTCGCGTTTTACGGTTCTCGGTTCAAGAGTTGAATCATGAAGTTTGATCGCTTTAAAGTGTGGCATGCCGCAAATCGAGCCAGTGGATCTCTTGAATGCCTACTGCGAGGGAGCCTTCCCGATGGGGGAGGACGACGGCTCCATTTCATGGTACAGGCCCAAGATGCGTGGCATCCTGCCGGTGGCTGAGTTTCACGTGCCGCGCCGGTTTGAGCGCTACTTGAAGCAGCACCCGTTCGAAGTGCGGTGGAACACGTCCTTTGGCGACGTGATCCGTGGCTGCGCGGACCGTGAAAGCACCTGGATCACGGATGCCATCATGGACACGTATGAGGAGCTCCACCGCCTCGGTTTCGCGCACTGCGCAGAGGTCTGGCGGGACGGGAAGCTGCGTGGAGGCGTCTATGGCGTGAGCATCGGCGGGGCGTTTTTCGGCGAGTCGATGTACAGCCGCGAGCCGCAGGCCTCCAAGGTGGCACTGACGCACCTGCAATGGCGCCTGCATGAGCGCGGCTACCTGCTGCACGATACGCAGTGGACGACGCCGCATCTCGCGATGTTTGGCGGGCACGAGATTCCCTGCGCGCAGTATCTGGAACTGCTGCAGCGGGCGATCCTGCGCAAGGCGACGTTTATGTGAGCCGCAATCAGCTCTCGAAATACGTGTAGCCGCGCAGGCCGGCCTCGAAGCTCTCCATGATTTCCCGGCGCTCGGTGGCGGTGATGCGCTTGGAAACAACGGCGCTTTCCGCGAGGTTGCGGAAGCGGGTGAGCATGTCCTTCGGATCGTATTCCACATAGGTGAGCACTTCCGCGACGCTGTCGCCTTCGAGTTCGCGGCTGTACTTCACCTTGCCATTTTCCACGCGCACGCTGACGACGTTGGTGTCGCCGAGGAGATTGTGAAGGTCGCCCAGGGTTTCCTGATACGCGCCGACGAGGAAGATGCCGAGCATGTACTCGTGGCCCTTTTCGATCTGCGGATCGTGCAGCGGGAGGCTGGGATTGATGCCGTGGGAGTGGGCGAATTTGTCGATCTTGCCGTCGCTGTCGCAGGTGATGTCGGAGAGCACGGCATTGCGTGTGGGCTTCTCCTTGAGGCGGTGGATGGGCATGACCGGGAAGATCTGATCGATGGCCCAAAGGTCAGGCAGGCTCTGGAAGACGCTGAAGTTGCCATAGTAGAAGTCCGTCATGATCGTATCGAGACGATCCATCTGGCTGCCGTCGTGGTCGCAGCTCTCGCGCATGCTGGAAACCCAGGTGAGGATGTCCCAGTACAGCTCTTCGCCATGGGCGCGCTCGCGCAGGTTGACCTTGCCGTAGTTGAACTCACTGCGCAGCTTGTCGCGGTAGTAGATGGCGTCGTTGTAGATTTCCTGCAGACGGTCGCGGGAGGTCTTGGCGGCGTGCTTTTCCGCGTCCAGACGCAGCTCATAAAGATTGCGCAGCAGAGGCGGGGCGTCCTTGGCGATTTCGACATCGGCGATGCCCTTGCGCGGCTCAAAGCGGTTGATGTCGAGGATGTTGATGATCAACACGGAGTAGTAGGCCACGATGGCGCGACCGGATTCGGTGATGAGATCCGGGTGCGGCACGCCAGCCTCGGCGGTGACTTCGGTGATCGCCTCGATGATGTCGGCGCAGTATTCCTTGGTGCCGTAATTGCTGCTGGCTTCGCTGGCTCCCTTGAGACCGTCGTAGCTGATCGCGAGACCGCCGCCGAGATCGAGAATGCCCATGCGCGCGCCCTCTTGAACCAGACCCACGTAAACACGGGATGCTTCGGTGACCGCCTGGCGGATGGCGCGGATGTTGGGAATCTGCGAGCCCTGGTGATAGTGCAGCATGCGTAGGCAATCGAGCATGCCCTTTTCACGCAGGTTATCGACGACGTGCATGAGCTGCGAGATGTTCAGGCCGAACATGCTGGCGTCACCGCCGGAGCCGCTCCAGTGGCCGGCGCTTTCGGCGCTGAGGCGAAAGCGCACGCCGAGCGTCGGGCGCACGCCCATTTTCTCACAACGTTCGAGGATCAAGTCCAGCTCCGTCGGCATTTCGAGCACTAGGATGACCTGCAGGCCCATCTTCTGTGCGTAGAGCGCGAGGTCGATGAACTCCTCATCTTTGTAGCCGTTGCAGACGATGTAGGCTTCTGGATCGTGCATGTAGCTCAGCGCGGCGATGAGCTCGGGCTTGCTGCCAGCCTCCAGGCCGTAGTGATACTTGCGACCATAGCGGGTGATCTCCTCGATGACTTCCTGCTGCTGGTTCACCTTGATGGGGTAAACGCCGCGATACACGCCCTGATATTTGCCTTCCTTGATGGCAGAGGCGAAGCCTTCGTTCAGTTCATCAATGCGCCAGCGCAGAAGATCACCGAAACGGATGAGCAAAGGGAGCTGCGTGCCACGCTCGCGCAAGCCTTTGACGATGGAGGCGAGTGAGACGTCCTTCGTCTTTTTGCCGTCCTTCAGCTTCACCACGACTTCACCGGCTCTCGAGATGTCGAAATAATCATGCCCCCATTCGCGGATGCCATAAAGCTCGGCGCTATCGTCGGTGGTCCATGCGGGGTTTTTCATTTTCGTGGGCGGGGTTGGAGAAGCTTTCAAGGGCCGCGATTATGGGGGCAAATTCGGAAATGCAAAGCGACATCTCAGAGGGGGGAGGAGAGGCTAAAACGTCAAGGCTGGGTCAAGAGGTCAAGGCCTGGCTTTGAGGAAGGCGAAGGGGAGGTAGAGAATGGTGTAAAGCACGAGGCCGACGCCGATGGTGCTGAGGTTGTACCAGGGCCAGGGGCCGAGCTGGTCAAACAGGCTGGCCTGCACCGGTTTCGCGCACTGAAAGGCGTAGTTCACCCCGAAGGCGTAGTTCACCACGGCGATCACGGCGTACCAGGCGAGGGAGAAGGCCATGACCCGGGGCACGGCGCCCGGGCGTGGGCGGACACCCATGGCCGTGACGACGTAGAGAGCTGTGACCGGGACGCCGCCGTGCATGATGAAAAACAAAATGAAACGCGGGTCCGGAAAGTCAAAGATCAGCGCGGGCGTCAGCAGCCCCTGCAGGGTGCCGGCGATGCCAAAGAAATACACCACCTCGCAGGGGAACGGTCGGCGCGTCCACAGCGCGATGACTGCCGCGAGCGCGGCGATGTCACAGAACTGCAGTGGCAGCGCCGTCTGCAAGCTGAGCGAGCCGTACAAAAAATTCACCGCCAGAGCCACAGGATACACGGCCAGCAGAATGCCGCCCAGCACCCGCTGCGAGAGCACGGCCCAGCGAGTGCGGGAGAGCAGCAGCATCACCATGAAGACCACCAGTGTGATGGCGAGCGCCGCCTTGTGAGATGGGCCGTAAGGATGAAAGGCGGGAGGCATGGCCGCCACCATACGCGGTTGTTGCGGAAGTCAGTCGGTTTGTGGCATGCTGCGAAGATGTCACGCGCCACCGGCGCTTCATTCTTGGCTACCAGTCAGCCCGACGGCCGGCTACCCCCCATCCCGGAGCGCCACTGCTGGGTCCACACGGGCGGCAAACCATGATGGCACCAGCGCGGCCATGAGGCAGAGGGCGACGGCGGTGGCGCAGATGGTGAGGAGGTCGCCTGGGTCTGTGTGGGCGGGGATGCTGGAGAGGAAGTAGATGTCCTGCGGGAAGATGTCGCGACCGGTGAAACCGGCGATCTGCTCGCGCAGCCAGTTGCGGATGCCGAGGACGAAGAAACCGCTCGCGAGTCCGGCCACGACACCGACGAGGGCGACGATGCCGGCCTGTGAGACGAAGATGGCAATGATCTGCCACGCCCGCGTGCCCAGCGCGGTGAGGATGCCGATCTCGCGGCGCTTTTTCACCGTGACGGTGATGGTGGTGTTCATCACGCAGATGGCGGCGACGAGCATGATGAAGAGCAGCAGGAACCACATCATGGTGCGCTGATTTTCGACAGACTCGAGCATCATGCCGTGCTCTTGAATCCACGTGCGGTAGCCCCAGCTTTCCGGCAGGGCACCCGACTGGTAAATCTTTTTCATGACGCGTTCCACGTTGTCCGGGTCCTTCAACTCGAGTTCGATGCCGCTGACGTTGCTGTCGAGATTGAAGAACTCCTGCGCGACGTGGAGCGGCACGTAGCCGCGCGGTCCGGCGGTGTCGGCACGCAGCGTGGCGACGAGCGTCAGGTCCTTCGACAACACGGTGACGTTGTCGAGCGCTTCGGAACGTTTTTTTTCCTCGGCGTCTTCGGGGATCTCGCGCACCTGGCGGATGAACTGGTTCACACTGTCAGCGGCATGCACGACGAGCGTGTCGCCGACCTTTGCACCGATCTCCTTCGCGAATTTGTCACTGATGATGATAGTGTCACCCTGGAGGTCGAACTTGCCCTCTTTGATATGTTTGGTGAGCTTCTGCAGCAGCGCATTGTCTTTTTCGTCGGTCATGCCGATGACACTGACGCCTTGCAGGTTGCCGGTGTTTTCGACGACCACGACGCCCTCAGCCACCGGCACGGCGGACACCACTTCCGGGCGCTGTGCGAGGGTCTTCTGCAATTCGCGCCAATCGACGGGCTTGGGGCCATCGGGCTCGCCCTCATGGGTGCTGATGGGCTGCACCATGGCATGGGGTTCAAAGCCGATGAGCATCTGCCGGAACTCACGCTGCCAGCCGCTGAACACGGACATTACAAACACCAGCACGCCGACTCCGAGCATGACGCCGAGCATCGAGATCACCGTGATGACCGAGATGAACGAGCGAGTGGGCCGCAGGTATCGCAGGGCGAGAAAGAGTGGGGCGCTGGTCATGGTTGGCTTGGAAATCCTACTCGTCCTCCTACTCCTACTCGTCCTCGATCATGTGGCTGCGAAGGGGAAATCGGAGTTGAATCAGGACAGGTGTGTTGGCGTGAGTTCGGGAGATTTGGGTGCGGGTGAGACGATAGGAATCAGTCACGCAGTGCCACAGCAGGGTCCACGCGGGATGCGAGCCAGGCGGGCGGCAGGGCGGCGAGGAGGCAGAAGGTGATGGAGCCGAGGCAGGTGACAACGATGAACCAGGGCTCGATCTGCGCCGGGATGGTGGCGAGGAACATGCCCGAGTCTGCATTGGCGCTGCCACCGCTCAGCACCGCGATGCCCAGGCGGAT
The DNA here is from genome assembly GCA_025360015.1 of Verrucomicrobiota bacterium. Classification (GTDB taxonomy): domain Bacteria; phylum Verrucomicrobiota; class Verrucomicrobiia; order Verrucomicrobiales; family Verrucomicrobiaceae; genus Prosthecobacter. The sequence goes on from JANYCZ010000068.1 coordinate 79,947, forward strand.
GTCATCACGGAAGCGCAGCACCAGTCCGCTGAGGCCGAGCCCCAGCAGGGTGCCCAGCATGCCGACGACGGCGGCCTGAGAGACAAATATGCCGATGATCTGGCTCTGCCGGGAGCCGAGCGCGGTGAGCACGCCGATCTCACGCCGTTTCTGCGTGGTGACGGTGATGGTGGTGTTCATGACCGAGAAGGCGGCGACGACGGCGATGATGAGCAGCACGATCCACATCATCACGCGTTCATTGCTCATGGCGGCGAGGCGTGCATCCCCGGCATCGGTCCACAGTGAGGCGCTCCAAGCGGCGGGAATCACACCCGCAGCGGTGAAGCGTTTAATCACGTCTTTGACTTCACCCGGCTGCTTCAATTCGATCAGCACACCACTGACCTGATCGCCGAAGCTGAAGATCTGCTGTGCGGTTTCGAGGGTGACGTAGCCATAGGCTCCGGCGGATTCCGCACGGGTGCTGCCCAGCAGTTTGATCTCCCTGGGGTGCAGCTTGATCTCCTTGTAGGCCGCGTGGCGTTTCGCCTCGTCCTGGTCATCTGAGGCAATGCGGAAACGCTTCACGGCGCTGGTGACGTTGCTGGAGGCATAGACGCTGATGGTGTCTCCGGGGTGCGCATTGAGCTGGCTGGAAACGTAATCAGCGCAGACCACGCCTCCAGGGGTGAGATCCAGCGAGCCTTCCAGCTTGTGCCGGGCGATCTTCGCCATGTAAAACTTCGCGCCGTCCTCCGGCAGGCCCAGCACATCCATGCCGGACTGCATGCCATCATGCTCCGCATACATCACGCTGTTGATGTAGCTGCTGGCGGCCAGTACGTCCGGCTGCTGACGCACTTTGGCCAGCACATCGGCGGTGGCCTTGGCATCCGTGGGTTTTTTGTCCTGCGGATGCAGCAGGATGTGCGGCTCCGAGCCAATGAGCACCTTGCGGAATTCGCCCTCAAAGCCTTTCATCACCGAACTGACCACGATCATCATCAGTACTCCGACCGCGACACCGAGGATCGAGATGACGGTGATGACCGAAACAAACGAACGCTTCGCGCGCAGATAGCGGCGGGCGAGGAATAGGGTGGCGTTCGAAAACATGGGTGGTGCAACAAAGCGATGCCCGCGCTACTTCGCAACTGCCGTGATGCCAAACAGTGGCAGCGATTTCTCCACGGACTGATACACGCCCCAGCCGAGCGGCACGGCGACCCAGGTCCAGGCGATGAGCAGGAGGGTGAATTTCATGGCAAATCAGGCTTTGGGGCTTTCAGCGAGGTGGTGTTGGGAATCAACGGGACGAACAAGCAGATTGGAAACCAGCCCGACGGCCAACAGGCCAACCATCAGGTGGAAGATCGAATTGTAGGCCTGTTCGGGCGGCATCGTTTTCTTGTTTGCCACGGAAAGGCGGTCCATGAGCTGCGGGCCTAGAATTGCCGCCACGGACCAGGCCGTGATGAGACGGCCATGGATGGCCCCGACTTGATGGCTGCCAAAGAGATCGCGCAGGTAGGCCGGGATCGTGGCAAAACCGCCGCCATACATCGTGAGGATCAGCCCGGTGGCGATGACGAAGAGCGTCACGCTGCCCTGGCCTTGAATCCACGGCACGCTGGCATACAAAGAGGCACCAAGAATGAAGTAGAGGCAGTAGATGCCTTTGCGTCCGATGAAGTCGGACATGGAAGACCAGAAGAAACGGCCACCGAGATTGCAGAGCGAGAGCAGGCCGACGTATCCAGCGGCGGCTGCAGGCGTGACCTTGAACATGTCTTGGATCATCGGCGAAGCCTGGCCAAGGATGCCGATGCCCGCGCTCACATTCATGCACAGCACGATCCAGAGCAGCCAAAACTGCGGGGTCTTCCAGGCAGTGTCCACGCTCACGCTCGCTGTCGTTACAAGCTTGGAGGCCTGCTCCTTCGGCACCCAGCCTGTGGGCTTCCAGCCTTCCGGTGGCACGCGTACAATCAAAGCTCCAAACACCATCGAGAGAGCATACAAGCCCGCCATCACCAGCAAAGCTTCGCTGGCTCCGATGGAGGCGACGGTGGCAAAGCGTTTCATCAGCTCTTCCGCCAAGGGCCCGCCGATGAGCGCTCCGCCTCCGAATCCCATGATCGCCATGCCCGTGGCCATGCCGGGGCGGTCAGGGAACCACTTCATCAAGGTGGACACGGGGGCGATGTAACCCAGGCCCAGCCCGATGCCGCCCATCAAACCGTAGCCTGCATACAGCAGCCAGAGCTGGTGCCAGCGCACGGCGAGAGAAGTAAGCACCAGGCCGCTGCAAAAGCAGAGCATGCTGGCCATCATTGTTTTGCGCGGGCCGCCGCGTTCGACCCACTTGCCAAAAAAGGCGGCGGAGAGGCCGAGCAGGGCGAGCGCGAGCGAATAAGCCACGCCGACATCGGCTTCGCTCCAGTCTCCAGTAATGGGCGCTGTGATGCCCAGCGCCCTGGCCAGCGGCTTCTTAAAAACGCTGAAGCCATACACCTGCCCGATGCACATGTGCACCGCGATGGCGGCGGGCGGGACGAGCCAGCGGCTGAAGCCGGGGCTGGCGACGGTGGCTTCACGGGAGAGGAAACTCATGGCATAATGGGCAGAACAATCCTGGTGGCGGGCCAGGGGATCGGGCAGGGAAAGATTAAAGATCGACAAGAAACGTCAGGTTTCATACGTTTCGAGCGTTGGCCGGTGATTTTACCAGCCGCACCCCATACCCAATACACCACGATGAAAACACTGCTCACCATCTGCGCCCTCTCCTTCGCTTCTGCCGCCATGGCCGCCGACAAATGCCCCGTCAGCGGCAAGCCAGTTGACTCCAGCATCACCAGCACCGGCAAAGACGGCAAAACCGTCGCTTTCTGCTGCGAGAAGTGCAAAGCCAAGTTCGACGCCAAGAACAAGTAATATTCAACCACGGCGCTGACAGTTCAGCGTTTGAAAAGGCGGAACCGGGAAACTGGTTCCGCCTTTTTGGGCCTTAGCGCTTCCGTGCTTCGCGCTCGCGCATCTTGCGCTCGTAGCTGCTGGTCACGAAATCTTTGTCGCGAGCACGCAGCAGCGCATCGTCGAGTGAAATGAAACCGTGGATGGCGAGATGGGTCACGCTGTCATCAATGGTGTGCATGCCCTCGTTGGCACCGATTTGGATCAGGCTGGGAAGCTGCTGCAGCCGGCGGGAGCGGATGCAGGAGGCGATGCCCTGGTTGTTGACCATGATTTCCGAAGCCATCACGCGGCCCTCCTGATCGAGCCGCGGCATCAGGTTCTGGCAGATTACGCCCTGCAGGCAGTTGGCGAGCTGGGAGGCCACGAAATCCTGCTGTTCTTCCGGAAAGGCATCCATCATGCGCATCACGGTCGAAGGCGCGTCCTGGGTGTGCAGGGTACTGATGACGAGGTGGCCGGTCTCGGCGGCGGTCAGGGCGGTGCTGATGGTCTCAAGATCACGCAGCTCACTGATGATGATGATATTCGCGTCCTGACGTAGCGCGCTGCGCAGGGCCTGGGCAAAGCTGTGGGTATCACTGCCCACCTGGCGCTGCCGCACGAGGCTGCGCGAGTGTTTGAACACGTACTCGATGGGGTCTTCGATGCTGACGATGTTGACCTGCCGCTCCCGTGAGATGTGCTGGGTCATCGAGCTCAGAGTGGTGGTCTTGCCGGAATTGCTGGTGCCGGTCACAAGGATCAGGCCGTCGCGCAGGCTGCAGAGGCTTTCCACCGTCGGACCATGGCCCAGATCACGCAGTTCCGGAATGACTTCAGGAATAAACCGGAAGGAAGCTTCGACGCGGCCCATGACGAAGCAGGCATTGCCACGGAAGCGCCCCAGATTTTCCACCTGAATGGCGAAATCAAGCTCCCAGTCCTGCTCCAGTTTCGCGCGCTGGGTTTCCTTTAAGACACCGAAAACCAGATCGCGAACGTCTCCAATATCGAAGATTTCATCTGTCAGCGGCTGGAGCAGGCCGAAGATGCGCGCGGTAGGGGCGGCACCCACGCTGAGGTGCAGATCTGAGCCGCCCTGATCCGTGACCATGGCGAGGTATTCAATGAGATCGTGAGAGCGCATGAGGAAGGGAAGGGCGGGTCAGGAGATGCCGCGGGCAGCACGGCGGAACTCAGCCTCGTTGCCGATGGCGGCAATGGCTTCGGTTTCCGAGATGATGCCGCTCTGATAGGCTGCGATGGTGGAGTGATGGAAGGTGCGTGTGCTGGGATCGGTGCCGCGGCTCATGTAGTCCGCGATGTCTGTGAGCTTGCGTTTCGCGATCCAGTCACGAGATGCTCCGCCGTTTTCCAGATGTTCGGTGAGCATGACAAGCTTGCCCTGGACATTCTGCACCAGTTTCTGGCACAAAACGCCAACCAGCTGATGTGCCAGCAGGTGCAGACCAATGTTGATCTGGTCCGGCGGGAACAGATTCACAAAACGCTCCATCGTGTCTGAGACGGTGGCGGAATGCATCGAGGCGAGCACGAGGTGGCCGGTCTCGCAGGCCTGGAGTGCGGTCAGGGCTGTTTCGTGATCGCGGATTTCTCCCACAAAGATCACGTCCGGCGCCTGGCGCATGGCGCTGCGCAGTCCACGGGCGAAGGTCGGTGTGTCGCGGCCCACTTCCCGCTGGGTGAACAGGCAGCGGTTGTTGGAAAAGATATACTCCACGGGATCCTCAATGGTCACCACATGACGGGCGATGTTTTCATTCATCCACTGCAGCAGTGCGGCCAGCGTGGTTGATTTACCCTGACCCGTGGAACCGGTCACCAGGATCATGCCGTTTTGTTTCTGCCCCCAGCGTTGCAGCAGCCAGTCCGGCGCGCCCAAGGTGCTCATGGCAGGAATATCCGTGCGGATGCGGCGCAGCACGGCGGCCATGCGGCCCAGCACCTTGTGTAAATTGACACGGAATCGTTTGTGAGTGCGGGAGATCAGTCCGGAGTCACGGTCCGTGTCATTGAGCGTGTCTCCACCGCAGGCCTGCCAGAGTCCGGCCATCTGCGGCAGCAGCAGCGGCTCATCGCCGAAAATCATGAGCTGTTCGGCGATCTTCATGCGCGGCACCTCGCCTTCCTGGAGGAAAATATCGCTCGCCTGGTGGTCTTCGGCGGCTTGGAGGATGTCGTCGATGGAAATGGCCATGTTGTGCTTAAAGCTAGCGGGAGCAGCTCCCATGCTCAACCCCGCTGTTAGGGTTTTGTTACACGGAATCTGATGGCGTGCCGGGTTCTTCCAGCAGCTGCCCGCAGTACCACAGCATGCGCGGCAAATGGAACGGACCCTTCCACAGGCTGCCCTTGAGGTGGGATGAAGGTGTGCCGTCGCGGTGCAGATAGCCGAACCATTCCCCATAGGCTGGGTCGGGGAAGTGGACAAAGCTCCAGTCATGCACCTGCTGATGCCACTTCGCGTATTTGGCATCGCGGGTGATGTGCCACGCGAGGTGGGTGGCGATGATAGCCTCATTGTGCGGCCACCAGAATTTCATGTCGTGCCAGTATTCCTGCACCGGTTTGCCCTGCACATCGCGGAAGTGGAAAATACCGCCGTGCTCCGTGTCCCAGCCGCGCTGCCACATGCAGTCGAGAATTTCCAGGCCAAGCTTGATATAGCTTTTCTCACTGCGGCAGCGGCCTTCATGCAGGATGAACCAGGCACACTCCAGCGCATGGCCGGGGTTTAATGTGCGGCCGTCGAAATGGTCGATGAGCGACCCATCAGGTGAAACGATCTCCATCAGCGCACCAAGGTCTGGTTTGAAGAAGAACTGCTGAATCTCCAAAATGAAGCGATCCGCCCACTCCGAACAGCTATGGCCGGAAATCTTCACATCGCCGAGATTGACGCGCAGTTCCTGCGCCGTGGCGATGCCGATCATCAGCGCGCCGATGCCCATCATCGGCCGCGTGTTCGGTTCGATCTTTGGGTGCATCAGTCCCTTCTCGAACGAGAATTTCAAATACGTGGCGAAGTCCCTCTTTGCTCGTTCTACGTATCTTTCGTCGCCCGTTGCCTTTGCATAGGCGGCATGCGCGATGGCCGCGAAGGCCTCGCTGAACACATAGCGCCGCATGCGCAGCGGATTGCCTTCGCGCGTCACGGTGAAGAACAGCTTGCCGTCCGTGGAGTAGCCGTGCTTTTCCAAAAACGCCAGGCAGGAGCCCGCCGCCTCGATCCAGTCGCTGCGTTTCTCCACGGTGTTGTACAGCGTTGACAGCGTCCATGCCGCGCGGCCCTGAAACCAGATGCTCTTGTCGGTGTCCAGGATCGACCCGTCGCGGTCCAGGGAAGTGATGATGCCGTCAAACTCAGCATCCATGCCATGCTTCATCCAGAATGGCATCACGTCTTTGAGCAACGAGTCGCGGTAGAGCGCCTTCAGGCTCTGGCGATGGGAGGGATCAGCAAGCGTGGGGTTCATTTCGCCCATTCTGGCGGCTCCGCCTCAAACGTCACGCGTTCCTTCGTCAAAGGATGGGTGAAGGCGATGCGCAGGGCATGCAGGCAAAGCGGCGGATCGCCCACGGCCATGGTCTGTGTCTCGCCGACTTCGCCATCGGCGAGGTACGCGGCGTCGCCAAGAATCGGAAAACCAAGATGCCAGAGATGGATGCGGATTTGATTCGTTCGTCCGGTGAGGGGGCGTGCCTCCAGGAGCGTCGTGCCATCGGCATCGCGTCGCAGCACGCGGAATTCGGTTCTGGCTTCTTGTCCTTCGGTATCAACGTTTCGCCCTCCCAGCTTGCCAGCTTCGCCACTGATAGGCGCGTCGCATACGAAGGCGCCCTGCTGTGGGTGCCCCTTCACGCGGGCAAGGTAGAGTTTTTCGACTTCGCCCCGCTCAAACTGAGGCTGCACCAAGCTGGCGAAGTGCCGTGTCTTGCACAGCACGGTCACACCCGTCGTGTTGGCATCCAGCCGGTGAACGCTGCGTGGCTTCAGCGGATGCCAGACAGTGTTGAGGATGAACTGCAGCGTGTTGCGATTGAACCTGCCGCCCACATGCACCGGCAGCGGCGCAGGTTTGTTGAGCACGATGATCGCCTCATCTTCAAACAGCACGCGAATATCTGCATTCACATCCGGCTCACGCTGCGCTGGCTTCAGGTGCAGGTAGCGCTCTCCGGCGCGGACGATTTGATGTGCCGGGACGATGACCTGATCATCCGTCACGATGCGGCCTTCTTCACACACCGCGAGCCACTGCTCGCGCGGGATGTGAGGCATCACATGGCAGAGGCAGTCCAGAATGGTGGATTGATCGCAGGCTTCCGGCACATTCAGCGGCCGTGTTTGATCGTAAGGCACGCTGCCGGGCAGGGGCGTCACGGCTTCACGGAGTGCGGCATGGCGCTGCGCCAGATTCTCACGCTGCTGTTCCTCAGTTGTTTTGAAGCAATACGGACAGGACACATGCTCCACGTAGCGTGGATCGGCTTGCTCTTCAGACGTCAGCGGCGTTTGGCAGACAAAGCACTGCGAAGAGGCGGTCTCATGCAGGCCGGGATCGACCCCCACGCGTTGATCGAAGACAAAGCATTCGCCCTCGTAATGCGCGCTGCCGCATTCCTCGAAGTACTTCAAAATGCCGCCCTCAAGCTGCCACACATGCTCAAAGCCCTCGCGCTCCATGAAGGGCGCGGCCTTCTCGCAGCGGATGCCGCCGGTGCAGAAAGACACGATCTGCGCCTGCTTCATCTCTGGCGGCAGCCGCCGCACCGCGTCGGGAAATTCGCGGAAGGAATCGACACCTGCGACGACAGCGCCCTTGAAGGTGCCGAGCTTCACTTCGTAGTCATTGCGTGTGTCATACAGAATGACCGGGCGCCCTTCATCCAGCCACTGCTTCAAGACCTTGGCCTCCAGACGTGGCGAGGTGTACTTCGCCGGTTCGATGCCCTCCACACCGAAGGCGATGATCTCTTGCTTGATGCGCACCAGCATGCGGCGGAATGGTTGCTCCGCGCTCTCGCTGTATTTCGGCTTTAATCCGGCCAGGCCCGGAATGGCATGCAGCTCCGCGACCAAGGCATCCACATTCTCCCGCACGCCGGCGACAAACATGTTGATGCCCTCTGTGCTGAGCAAGATCGTGCCCTTCAGCCCCCAGCCTTTGCAATGCTCCAGCAACTGGGCGCGCATGTCCTTCAATCCGGAAAGTTCGGCGAATTGATAGCAGGAGATGTTGGTGATCGTGGCGGCGGCTGGCATGGGGCAGTGGAAAAAGCACATGAACAGGCGGACGGCGAGTGCAAACAGCACTTGCAGCGCAGGAATGGAGTGCCGGGGCGCAATCGAGATCAAGCTTGCCATGGCGGGCCGTTCCCGCTCCATTCCGGCCATGAAACTCCCGTTCCTTTTCCTCGCTGTGGCCGCCACCCTGCACGCCGCTGACTGGCCCGTCTGGCGCGGGCCCAGCCGTGACGGCATTTCGAGTGAGAAACTGGCCGGCACGGCGGTCAAAAAAGTCTGGAGCGCGCAGATTGGCACCGGCTTTGCCTCCTTCACTGTGGCTGCAGGTCGAGTGTACACCACTGGCCATGCGGATAGCAAGGACACGGTCTTCTGCTTTGATGCCGCCACCGGCAAGGAGGTGTGGAAGCACGCTTACGCGGCCGATCTGGGTGACAAGTATTACGAAGGCGGCACCTCGGCCACGCCGACGATTGAAGACGGCAAGGCCTATCATCTGAGCCGCTGGGGCGATCTGTTTTGTTTTGAGGCAGCCACCGGCAAGATCGTCTGGCAGAAAAACATCCAGCAGGAAACCGAGGCGGATATTCCTGACTGGGGTTTTGCGGGGTCACCGCTGGTCGCGGGCAAGCTTCTCATTGTAAACGTTGGCAAAGCCGGCGCTGCGGTTGAGAAGGCCACGGGGAAAACAGTGTGGACCAGCGACAAGGCCAGCTCCGGCTATTGCACGCCGTATCCGATCACGGTGAACGGCAAAGCGCAGGTGGTGCTGAGCTCAGGCCGTGCCTATAAGGGAGTCGATCCCAGCAATGGCAGTGTGCTGTGGGAGTACACTTGGTCCACCAGCTACGGCGTGAATGCAGCCGATCCCATTCTAAGCGGCACCCGGCTCTTCATCTCCTCCGGCTACAACAAAGGTTGCGCCCTGCTCGATCTCGCCTCCGCCGAGCCCAAAGAAGTCTGGCGCAGCCGGGTGATGAAAAATCAATTCAACTCCAGCGTGCTGATCGACGGCCATCTTTACGGCAGCGACGGCGATGAAGGCAAATCAGCAAGCCTGAAGTGCATCGACTTCGCCACCGGCACCGAAAAATGGAGCGAAGCCGATGTCGGCTTCTGTTCGCTCACGGCTGCGGATGGCAAACTCATCCTCATGACCGCCAAGGGCGAACTCATCATTGCCAAAGCCACCCCGACTAAATTCGAGCCCATCTCACGCACCCCGGTGCTCACGGGCCGCTGCTGGACCGCCCCGGTGCTGGCCAACGGGCATATCTACGTGCGCAATGCCGTCGGCGACATGGTTTGTCTGGCTGCCCAGTAAGCCTCCGCTGAGCATGCATTTTCTCAATGCAAGCTCACAAACGGTCGATTGGTCAGATTGAACGGACGGTTGGAATCTCCCCTCGCATGAACACCCGCACCCACTCCTTCAAGCTCATCCCGCTCTGGCTCAAGCTTGCCTACACCGCCTTCATGGCGGTGTTGATTCCCGTTTACTGGTATCACTACGGTCCGACGAACTTCCTCTACTTCTGTGACATCGCGCTGCTGCTCACGCTTGTGGGGATATGGTTGGAAAGCCCATTGCTCATCTCGCTGCCTGCTGTGGGAATCCTGCTGCCGCAGGCGTTGTGGTGCCTGGATTATGTGGTGCATCTTTGCGGCTTCAAAATGACGGGCATGACGGCTTACATGTTTGATGGCGGCAAGCCGCTGTTTCTGCGTGGCCTGTCGCTCTTCCACGGCTGGCTGCCCTTCCTGCTGGCTTTTCTCGTGTTCAGGCTGGGCTACGACAAGCGCGCCCTCAAAGGCTGGACGGCCCTTGCTGCCGGCCTGTGCCTCGTGGCGTTCTTTTTTCTGCCGAAGGCCGGAGCGGTACTGACCGATCCCAATCTGCCACGCAATGTGGACTACGTTTTCGGCATGGACGATGCCCGCCCGCAGACATGGATGAGTCCAGAGCTTTATCTTGTCACATGGCTTGCGCTGCTCTTCTTCGTTGTCTTTGTGCCGACGCACTTCGTGCTGAAGAAACTCTGCCCCACGCCTGAACAAGCCGCCGCCAAACGCGCATGAACGACTCTTCCTCAACGACCACCGGATCCAACTGGCAGCGCGGCTTCTGGAGCCTGATGGGCACGCAGTTTCAGGGCGCTTTCTCCGACAATGTGCTCAAGTGGCTGGTCATCTATCTGGTGATCGCGCAGAAGCTGCCGGAGGATCAGCTCCAAGCGCTGGTGTCAGACTCGGGCATGTACTTTGCCATCCCGTTTTTGGTGCTCTCCATGCTGGGCGGCTGGATGGCGGATCGCTTCAGCAAACGGCGCGTGATGATCGGCGTGAAGACGATGGAGATCGGCATAATGATCTTCGCCACCTATGCGCTGGCCTCCGGCAGGATGGGGCTGCAGCTGGTGAGCATCTGCCTCATGGGCGTGCACAGCGCGTTCTTTGCGGCATCCAAATATGGCTCGCTGCCTGAGCTGGTGCCTCCCGCAAAACTCTCTTGGGCCAATGGCGTGATCGAGATGCTCACCTTCCTGGCCGCTATCTTTGGCACGCTGGCCGCAGCATGGCTGGCGGAGAGCTTTGCAGGCAAACCGGCTTGGTCAGGCGGCATCCTCCTGGCTCTGGCCATGATTGGCTGGTTCATGAGCCTGGGCATCACACGCGTTCCTGCCGCGAGCCCGAACAAGCCGCTGCATCTTAACTTCCTCGGCGATCTATGGCGCGAGTTTAAATGGATGCGCACGGACCGCGATCTGTGGCGCGCGAATCTAGGCAACACTGGCTTCTTTTTCATCGCCGTGCTCATCCAGATGAATCTGGTGCTCTATGCGGAGCAGGTGCTGCACATCAAGCCGATGGAAAACAGCGCGCTGCAGGTCGCGCTCGCCGTCGGCATGGCGGCAGGCAGCTTGCTGGCGGGTAAATTAAGCGGAGATCACGTGGAGTATGGTCTCATCCCGCTCGGTGCCTTCCTCATGGCCGCGATGGGCTTTGCGCTAGGGCTGACTGACATTTCCAGAACGGCATTCACCGTCTGCCTCACGCTGCTGGGCATCGGTGGCGGCATGTTCATCGTGCCACTGGCAGCCGTGCTGCAGCACCAGCCGCCGGCAGATCGCAAAGGCTCAGTGCAGGGCGCTGCCTCATGGCTGTCATGGGTGGGCATCAGCGCCGCCGCTTTGCTGCAAAAGGAACTGAACACCCGCCTGGGCTGGACGCCGGGGGACATCTTTTGGTTCTGCGGAGCCAGTGCGGTGGTCGGTGGCGTCTATGTGACGATGTCACGGCCGCAGGCTTTGCCAGCATTGCTCAAACGCTGGTCCCAAGGCAACCATGGCTAACATCCTTCTGCTTCCCTTCGGCAGCGCCGGCGATGTGTTTCCCTTCATCTGGTTGGGAAGGCAGCTCATAGCACGTGGGCATCGCGTGAGAATGATCACCTCATGTCTGTTTGAAGAACAGGCGCGCAAGGTCGGCATCGAGTTCATTTCCTTGGGCAGCAAGGACGAGTTCGAGGCCATGATCCGCGACCCGCGCATTTGGAGGTCCGGCATCGGCACAAAGGTGGTGTTTGAATTCGCTGCGCAATCCGTGGAGCCCTATCTCGCAGCCATCGAAAGCTGTGGGAAGGTCGATCTGATGCTGGCTCCTGTCACTGCTTTCGCCGGGCGGCTTGCTCGTGAAAAACATGGCATCCCGCTCATCACCGTGCACCTGCAGCCCGCCGTCTTTGTGAGTGCCTACGAGACGTCGTTGCTGCATCCAGTCATACGCTTCTTCAACAAGTTGCCGGTGTGGTTTAAAAAGCGGATCCTCGCACTGCCGAATCCCGTCGATCTTTTCGCGCTGCCCAAAGTCCGCCGCATCTGTGAAGCGAATAGCGTCAAACCGCCGCGTAGCCTATGGCGCGAGTGGTGGGACTCACCCGATGGCGTGATCGCCTTGTTTCCCGCATGGTTTGCGCAGCCGCAGCCAGACTGGCCGCCGAATTTGCTGCAATGGACTTTCCCTCTCGAAGATCTCGCGAGCGAGCAGACGCTGCAGCCGGAGTTGCAGTCGTTTCTCGCGAACGGCGAGCGTCCGGTCGTCTTCACCCCAGGCAGTGCGAATGTGCAGGCATCACGTTTCTTTGCGGTCGCTGTAGAAGCCGTGCAGCGCATCGGCTGCCGTGCGGTCTTGGTCACGCGTGAGCTGAAACAGGTGCCGCAGAATCTGCCTGCGAGTATTCTGACCGTCGATTACGCGCCGTTCAGCACGCTCTTAAAGCATGCGGCCGTGTTTGTGCATCATGGCGGCATTGGCACCCTGTCACAGGGCTTTGCCGCCGGTGTGCCGCAGCTCATCATGGCGATGGCCCACGACCAGCCCGACAACGCGGACCGCTTGGAACGGCTCGGCGCTGGCACCGGTCTCAGCGTGCGGCAGTTCAAACCAGAGAGAGTGGCACATGAGTTGAAACTGCTGCTGGATGGTGGTGCGATTTGTCAGACTGCGCTGGCATGTGCGGCAAAAATGCGGCAGGAGAAAGGCCCTTCGGCATTGTTGTCCTGGATTGAAACCCGCATTGCGCGCCCTCCTATTCCTGCATGAGCCACGTTCTGCTGCTTCCCTATGGAACCTCGGGCAGCACCTATCCATTCATCTGGCTGGGCCGCCAGTTGATGGCACGAGGAGATCGCGTGACGCTGGTCACCGCGCCGAGGTATGAGTCAATCGCCAGACAGGCAGGATTGAATTTTGTGGCCACGGGCGGCGATGAACTGGAGCAAATGCTGCAAGCCCCGAGTCTCTGGAAGCTGGGACTCGGGCTGATCACTGCCTATAAGCATGGCGGTCGTGCGGCCAAGGACTACGTGGCGGCTGCGGAAGCGGCCATTGCACAACACGGACCCGCCGATCTGCTGCTGGCACCGATGATCTGCTTTGGGGCGCGGGTGTTGCGTGAGAAGCTGAGGATCCCGCTGGTGACGGTGCATCTCTACCCGATGATGATCATCAAGGCGCATCTGCCTCCCGTCGTCATTCCGCCGTTCCTTTGGCTGCGCCGGCTTCCGCTGCTGTTGCGTCAGTTCATTCTGTGGTTCCCCAATCCGCTGGATCTTTTCGCCTATCCGGCAGTGAGGCGCTGCTGCGCCAAGCATGGCGTCAGACCGCGCAGCCTGTGGAAGCGCTGGTGGGACTCTCCCGATGGCGTACTGACCCTGTTTCCTGACTGGTTTGCGCCGCCGCAACCAGACTGGTCGAAGAATCTGCTGCAGTGGGACTTTCCACTCGAAGACATGGCGGCAGAACGGCCGCTGGACGACGCCCTGGCCAAATTTCTGGCTGAAGGAGAGAAGCCGGTGCTCTTCACCGCAGGGACCGGGCACTTTCATGCCGAAGCTTTTTTTGCGACGGCTGCAAAGCTGGTCAAGGAGCTGGGATGTCGCGCCGTTTTCATCACACCAAAGACAGACCAAGTGCCCAGCGATCTGCCCGCAGGGGTTTTCGTTTCGGCTTATGCGCCCTTCAGCCAGCTCCTGCCACGAGCATGTGCGTTTGTTCATCACGGTGGCATCGGCACGACCTCGCAGTGTCTCGCGGCAGGACTGCCTCAGCTCGTAGTTCCCATGTCGCTGGATCAGCCGGACAACGCGGATCGCGTGAAGCGTTTAGGCGTGGGCTTGAGTCTCAGCCAAGGACAGTTCACGGTCGAACGTGCGCTCCCTCTGCTGCGGCGCTGCTTGGAGGATGAAACTCTTCGGGAGAAGGCCGGCGCCTATGTCAGGCGAATGCGCGAGCAGCGTTCCCCGGACGAGTTGATGGCGTGGCTGGAGAAACGCATGCACGGCATGGAGGCTGCGAAATCCACATGAGCCGCATCGTCCTTCTGCCGCACGGCACGACAGGTGATGTGCTGCCTCTGATCTGGATCGGGCGGCAAATGCGGGCGCGGGGGCATAGCGTGCTGCTCGTCTGGCTGGAAACGTATCGCGAAGCCGCGTTGAAGGCTGGATTGGAGTTCGCGCCGCTGAAGAATGACGGCTACGAGGAACTGGTGCGCAATCCAGCTTTCTGGCGGCCGCATCAAAGCCTGAAGCTGACCTATGCTTATGCCGGAAGCTGCGTTCCAAAATACGTGGAGGCCGTCATGGATGACGTCAGCCGAAATGGCAGGCCGGATCTGCTGATGGCACCGATCATGAACTTTGCCGCGCCGCTGCTGCGGGCCAAACTGGGCACGCCGCTCATCTCCACGCATCTGAGCACGCTGCAGTTTGTGAGCGCGCATGCGGTGCCGCTGAGTGTGCCGTTCGCGCGACTGCTGCGGCTGCTGCCGGTATCAGTGCGACGTTTTTTTCTGACATATGTCGCTCCTTACGATCATTTGGCGCTCCCTCATGTCCGCCAGTGCTGTGCTGAGCAAGGCGTCAAACCGCCCCGTCGATTGCGCGACTGGTGGCACTCGCCGGATGGTTCCCTGGCCTTGTTCCCCGAATGGTTTGCCCCTCCGCAGCCGGACTGGCCGCGGAACACCTTTCAGTGGGACTTCCCGCTGGAAGACCTGGCCGATGCAAGACCGCTGGAGCCGGACCTGTCCGCGTTTCTCTCCGCTGGCGACAAGCCTGTCGTCTTCACGCTGGGCAGCCATCATCTGCATTCGCGCCGCTACTTTGAAATGGCTGCGGAACTCACGGCCCGTCTCGGCTGCCGGGCGGTGTTCGCGACACGCGATGCACTTCAGGTTCCAACAGGCCTGCCCCCGTCTGTCTTCGTGACAACCTACGCGCCATTCAGCGCTCTGCTGCCACACGCGGCGGCGTTCGTGCATCATGGCGGGATGGGAACGCTCTCGCAGTGTTTCATGGCGGGAATTCCACAGCTCATCACGCCGATGGCGTATGACCAGCCAGACAATGCTGCCCATGTGGAGCGGCTCGGTGCCGGTCTGACGCTGAACTTTGACCAGTTCACCGTCGAACGAGCCCTGCCGCTGCTGCGACGCTGCCTGGAGCAAAACTCCCTGCGCCATCAGGCCGGAGAATGTGCCCGCCGGATGCGTCACGGGCCATCCGCCGAACATCTCGTCGCATGGCTGGAGGCGCGAATGACCGCATGAAGCAAATTTTCCTGCTGTTCCCACGGTTCCTCATCAAAGATGCCCCTCTGGCTGGCGCAAAGATGCTTTAAATAACACCTTGATTTGAGGCCAAGGTGTCGGCGTAATTCCAGCATGAATCGTATCCTCGCCTCCCTGCTGCTGTTCACCGCCTTTCTTCACGCCGATGAGCTTGATCCCAAGGACAACACCATCGTGCTCGGCAAGCGCGTGGGCCTCATCAAGCCGGGCATGACCGCCACGGACATCGAGCGTGCCTATGGGAAGGAAAACCTCAAACAGCAGAAACTTCCCGGTGCGGAAGGCGAGGAAATCGATGGTGCGAAATTGTTTGCGGGCACGGATCGCGAACTGGAGATCGTGTGGGATCCGGACAACGACAAGAAGCAGGTCGTGTTCGACATCCGCGTCCTGGGCAAGGATTGGAAGTTTGAAAACGGTCTCAAGTCCGGCATGACCGTCGAGGAGGTCGAGAAGATCAACGGCAAGCCCTACAAGATCGCTGGATTTGAGTGGGACTACGGCGGCTACGCCAACTTTGATGGTGGCAAACTGGCGGGGAAGGTGAGCCTTCGTTTCAGCCCTTCCACAGAAAACGTGCCGGAATATCTCAGCGGTGACAAACAGCTCTCCTCTGCTGACAATAAGCTGCGCGCCGCCAAGCCTCTCGTGGATGAGGGCATCTCGGTGTTCATGCGATAAGCGGATAAACACACACATCGACTCCAGCGGAGCCAATGATGTGATCTGGCGGACGTTGTGGGTCCGTGAATCCGGCCTGCAGCAGCGGATTCACATCCCATGTCTCCAGCGCGGCCTCGGCGAGCGGGTAGGGCGTGTGATTCACCTGCCCACAGCGGATGCCACGCGGCGTCCGGGAGAAGAGCAGGTAGCGTTCGGCCAAAAAAAACGCGAGTGAGCCTGGCTCTGCAGCCTGGAATTCTGCAGCGATGCGATAGCGAAAGCGGGACTCGGCCTGCTCACCGCGCCGTTGGCAGCGGTAGTCGATGCAGCCGTTGCTGACCTGAGCACTCATGCGGGCATGCTGATACGGCAGATGGAAAAAGGTGCGCGCCGTCCAGACCGCAAGCGGTTGATTGCAGTCGAGCGAATAAAACCACACGCCGGGACGGCCCTGCTCGTCATGCACGTAGGTGCGCACGTTGAGTTCGAGGAAGTCGCTGATTCCTCGCACCGATGGGAGAAAGCGTGGTCGAATGCCACGCATGTAAAACGGCACGATGGCCAGCCACGCGTCTCCCTGAAACGTGTCCACGTATAACCCGGGTGGCAGCGTGCGTTGGATCTGCGCCGCATCCCAGCGCCAGTGCAGAAAGAGCAGACTCTCCCAGCCCTGATGCATCACATGCGCACGCCTCGGGCGCTCGCGGAAGGAGAGACGGGATTCAAGCGTGGGGAGCTGGGGGATGGGAGGCACGGGAGGTGGGGACGCACAGTGAGCCGACACACTGCATACGCGCATGAGGCCGGGGAAAGGCGATGTAGATGAAATGCACGCCTACACTCCCTCCCGCCTGAGATTGGTCACTCCATCACTGTTGCTGATGGCTCTCGCGGGTCTTCTTTCCTCCTGCTCCACCCCCATGAAACAACCCCCGCTGAAAACCGTGCCCTACGTGGATCTTGATCGCTACATGGGTGACTGGTACGTGATCGCAAACCTGCCGAATGCGCTGGAAAAGGGCAAGGTGGGCACGTTGGATCGCTATGTGAGGAGGCCGGACGGGAAGATCGACAACGCCTTCCTCTTTCGCAAAGGGACCTTAGATGCGCCGCTGCAGCAGTGGAAGGCGCTGGCCTGGGTGTACAACAAGCAGACGAATGCGGAGTGGCGTGTGCAGTTCATCTGGCCGCTGAGGTCACCCTATCTCGTGCTCGATCTGGACAAAGACTATCAGTGGAGCGTGATCGGGCATCCGAAGCGGAAGCTGGGCTGGGTGCTGAGCAAGAGCCCGACGATGAATGAGGCTACCTATCGCGGGATTTTGGAGCGGCTGGGGAAGCAGGGGTATGACGCAAGCAAGTTCGAAAAGGTGCCGCAGAAGAAGTAACCTAAAATCACACAGCCCTCAGCGATGACTCGCAGAGGGCTGTGAAAATGAGAGCAGGGGAAACGGCCCCTGTCGTTACGCAAACAGCTTCGTCACCGGCTTGGCCTTCACCAGTTCACGCGGCTGGTTGAGATGATTGTAAACAATCGTCTCTGGGTCGATGCCAACGGCGTGGTAAATGGTGGCGAGGAGCTCGGTGGGATGCACGGCGTCTTCAGCGGGGGCTGAGCCGGTGGCGTCTGATTTGCCGTGGACGTAGCCGCGCTTGATGCCGGCACCACCGACGATGGCGGTATAGCAGTACGGCCAGTGGTCACGACCATCGGCGCTATTGCCATTGCCGCTGGTGGACACGCCTTTTTCCGGGCTGCGGCCGAATTCACCGAGGGCGACGACGATGGTTTCGTCCAGCAGACCGCTGGCATCCAGATCGTCAAACAAGGCGCTGAGGCCCTGGTCCAGCATGGGGCCGGATTTGGTCTTCATACGCTCGGTGAGGCCGACGTGGTGATCCCACGAGTGATTGTCCGAGTTCGCGACCTTGGGCCAGATGACTTCGACGACGCGGGTACCAGCTTCCAGCAGACGACGGGCGAGCAAGCAGCTCTGACCAAAGGTGTTGCGGCCATAGCGGTCACGCAGCTTCTCAGGCTCACGGTCCAGGGCGAAAGCATCGCGTGCACGGCCGCTGGAGATGAGGTTCAACGCCTGGCTGTAGTAGCTGTCCAGGCTCATGTCCTTCACGGCGGCTTCGATCTGCGGCATCTGATCATTGATGGCATCGCGCAGCTTGGCACGGCGCTCAAGGCGCACGCTGAAGAGGTCCGGGCGCAACTGGAGATCGTCGATCTTGATGCGGTCCATCTTGCCCATGTCGAGGTCATCGCCATCCGGGAAGAGCGTGTACGGCTCATAGGCCTTGCCGAGGAAACCCGCACCGCCGCCTTTGCCGACGACGTTGGATTCCTGCAAGGGGCGTGGCAACTGCACAAAGGGGAGCATCGGCTCTTGCAGCGGCTTGAGGCGGACGATGTTGCTGCCGAAGTTCGGGAAGTCCTTGGCGTTCGGCGGTTCAAGCTGGCCGGAGGGGCTGACCTTGTCGGTCGTGTAGCCGGTCATGATTTGATAGATCGCCGCCGTGTGGTTGAAGAGACCATTAGGCGTGTAGCTCATCGAATTGATCATGGTGAACTTGTCGTTCACCTTCGCGAGGCCGGGTAGGATCTCGGTGAAGTGCTTGCCGGGGACTTTCGTCGGGATCGTCTTGAAGGCGCTGCGCACCTTGTCCGGCACATTCTCCTTCGGGTCCCACAAGTCGAGGTGCGACGGGCCGCCCTGGAGATAAATCATGAGCACATGCTTGGCCTTGCCCCAGCCCGCACGACCCGCGTTCGGGGAGGCTGCCGCCATGGCCTGGCCGCGCAGCACATTGTTGAGCGTGAGGCCCATCATGGAACCACCGCCAACGCGCAGGATGTCACGGCGCGAGAAGCCGAGGTTTTTGTCGCAAAGGTCTTTACCGGGAACGCCTGGGATGCGGAACATGGTGTGCTAGGAGTTGAGTTGGAAGGTCAGTATCGAGGGCATGTACGGCCACGAAGGGATGATCTTGCCATTTCGGAGACAGATCTTCGAGGCAGGGCAGGAAAGTCCATGCCCCGGGCGGGGATCATGCCTTGGCGTGCTTCTCAGCAGGCTGCAAAGAAGCAGGGGCTCCCGGTAAACCCGGGAGCCCCTGCTACGCATTAGCAAGCAAGCAAAAATCTGGAACCCACTAGGCGCGGCGGCGGCGGAACAGCATGGCACCGAAGCCGGCCAGTGCGAGAAGCGCACGAGAGGGCTCCGGCACTGCCTCCGCGCTCAGCGAGAGTGACACCCCTGAAGGTGAAGTGCTGTTGAACAGCGCAATGTTGCTGTAAACCGTATTTGGATTGCTGCTGAGAATGTCCGAGGAAAGCAGAGTGCTGGCGATGCCATCACTCGTTGCCAGGGGAAGGCCGTCTTTGTCCAGCAGCGACACCGAGAAATTGTCCGGAGTGGTGCCGGAGAAGAAGGTGTCGCCAAAGGTGACATCAAAGCCGATGGCCGTCGTGGTGGAGGTGAAGGACTGGTTGATATCACTGTAGGCAGGATTGCCTGCCAGGGAGAGAGCGCCAGAAGAGCCAAAACCTCCAGAAGCATTGCCGGTGATGGTGGAGCTGCCCGTGAGAGAGCCGCCGGTGAAGCTGAAATTGCTCAGTGTCACCGCGTTGCTGCCGGTCGTGGTGGAGCCTCCGGGCAGCAACAGGAAGTCAAGCGAGTAGGGGTTGCCAGGATCCGAAGCAAGTGCGGAAAGACCGTTGATGGAGGCATGGTAGGTCAGGCTTGCTTCAGCGGGTGAGGCGAGGAGCAGGAGGCACGCGCTTCCAGTAATGGCTGAGGAGAAGCAGTGTTTGAATGTCGTTTTCATAGTGTAAGGGAGGATGAGAAGTTATAATCAAGGAGTAATGGTGCCGGTGACGGTGCGGGGGTTGTAGGTGATGCCGCCTGAGCCGGGCACGGTGAACTGCAGCTGCACGGTGGCGCTGGCTCCGGGGGGAAGGCTGCTGACATTTGGCACGGTGATGAAGCTGCTGCCGTCCTGCGCAGTGCCGGTCTTGTTTGTCAGCGCGGTGTTGGATGACAGGTTGTCGAGCACGACCTGCACCGGACCGGGGAGAGCGGAGTTGCTGATGTTTGTCACCGTCAGCGTCTGCACAAATTTACCAAGAGCGCGGTTCAGTGAGAAACTGCTGCGAGCCACCTGCACGTTGGTGAAAACACCTGCCAGGCTCGTGGCGTTGCTGGTGCGGGTGTTAAGATGTGTCAGGCCAAAGCGTTCTTCAATCGTCGCCAGAACGGACGAGGTGTCATACTGCGTGTGGTCCACGTAGCCCTGCCGGGCTGCGGGCGAGATGACAATGCAAGGCACGCGCACACCAGGCCCCCAGATGTCTCGGGCAGGAGGTGAGACGTGGTCAAAGCGACCACCATGCTCGTCATAAGTGATGATGATGGCCGTGCGGGCCCACAGCGTAGGGTTGGCCTGCACCGCCTGCACAATGGCAGCCACGTGGGCCTGGCCGGTTTGCAGCGCAGCGTAGCCCGGGTGTTCATTGTTGACACCGACTGGCTTGATGAAGCTGACCGCAGGCAGTGTGCCATTGGCAACGTCCTGGAAGAAAATCGTCTCGTCCTGCAGATGGGCTGCCGCGTTCTGCGCGCGTGTCACACCGCTCTGGCCTGCCGTAAGGCTGGCGGGCTGGTAGCCGGAAAAACCACCGACATAAGACGCCGGAACGGTGTTGGTCGTGTCAAACGGCGCATAGTTGTCAAAGTAGGCGAAGGGCTGGTGATGATATTGCATCTGCAGCGAGGCATTCGCCGTGGCGTAGCTCGGGCTGGTGAGCGGACTTGGATTGCTGCCGCTGTAGCCCTTGATTGAATCCCATGCACCGGAGTACCACTTCCATGAAACATTGGCCGCGCTTAGAGTGTCACCGATGGTGGGCGTGTAAGGACGGGTGTCACCGCTGGCGTTGGTCGGATTGCTGTTGTTGAGCGAGGGCAGAGTTGTAACGGCGGAAGGGCTTTCACCATTGCCCGTGAGGTTCTTCGAACGGATTGTGTTCACCCCATAATGTTTGTCGAACGTGGTGCCCGCGCTGCCGGCAAAGGCCTCTGCGTTGGTCGAGGTGAGGGTCACAGACTGGCCGGATGTACCATTGACAGTGAGACCCGTCAGTTGATCTCCCGCCACCGGCGTGATGCTGCCATCCCGAACCGGCTTGCCCGCGCTTGCGCCACTGGTGTTCATGACGAGATAGCCGTTGCTGTCAAGATAGGCGATGTTGCCTTGGTTCGACGTCGGCATGCTGTCATACACCGGAGCTGCGGCAGCCACCAGGAACTGGTGGTTCAGGAATGATCCGCCAAAAGCCGAATGGAAGAAGTTGTCACACATCGTGTACTGCTGGGCGAGCAGGCCTTCTGGCATGCTGGTGGCGTCAAAACGGCTCATGACCAGACCGGGATTGTCGGACCAAGTGATGAAGCTCTGATTGTTGCCAGCGCTCATGTCTGTGGTGGCGCTTTGATAGGCTCCGGCAATCTGGAACTGCTCATGCCAGTAACGGTGAACGATGTCGCCTGTCAGCGCAGTAGGCGAGACGAAGTTGGGCAGCAGGTAGGGCTGCAGTGTGTTGACATTGAGCGCGCTGTTGGGATCCGACCCATTGGAGTTGAAGCGGGTGTCAACCACGGATGATCCCGTTGGACTGCCGAGCGGCTGCGGCGGGGTGTTTAAAGTGCCCGGATTGGTGTTGGTGTTGCTGGTCTGCACCAGTGGCGTGTTCGCAGTATTTGCTGTCTGAGAGATGCGATTGTAATTGAATGTCCCAGTTTCTGAAGAAAGCGCGTTGCCATTCAGACGGTCGATCTGGCTGAGCGAATTGCTGCTGGCATTGGTGATGCCATTGGCACCGGGGAAGCTGCCATAAAGGCCGTCGAAGCTCCAGTTTTCCTGATAGATCACAATGATGTGATCCACGTTGTTGAGCGGGCTGGCCGCATTTGTCAGGCCACCAAAGGGCAGGCAGCTTGCAGCTGCCACAAGCAGAGGCCATGCAGCCACTGGTCGAAGGTTGAAGGACTTGTGTTTCATATCGGGCATATGTGGTGTTGGTAGGGAAGCACTCGTGCCACCCGTCGGGCCCTAAGTTCATGCCCGCTCAACAAGTGAGCTGCCATGAAAACATGGGGGACCTGCAAGGCGTCACCTGTCTAAAGTCTAACTGTCTTCCTATTCACGGCGAACAACTTAGAGTGACGTAAACTTTTCACTGGCAACGTCGTTCAACAGGTGACGAAAAACATCGCCTAGTTAAGGCGGCATATGTGACGTTTAAGTGACACTGAAGGCAGATTTAGTTGCCTCTATCTACTGATATCGTCGAACAACAACGGCACAACCTTGTGACATTGCCTGCCTACAGCTGTCATATGTGCGACATTGTTGCAATGTTCGGTGACATCCAAGGTATGAAATGTTCGATAGCAGGTCTATCAATCTCATCAATATTATCTTCTTTGCCCGCCTGGCATGGTGAAGTCACTATAAGTAGCTCTTGTCTCAGCGTTCCGGCTGCATGGCCCTGCGTAGCTCGGCGGCAAGTTCCTGAGGCGTCCATGAGTTGCCACGAAAGATGTGAGCTATCCGGCCATGCACATCAATGACCACAGTTCGCAGGTTGTGATTGATCTGTAATCCGTTGCGCTGGAACTCCAGGCCGACCGCATCGCCGAGCCTGCGCAGAGCGGGTTCGGCCGCTGTCGCAAAGCTCCAGTGCTTCCCATCCGCCTGATGAATCTTCGCATAGGCAGCGAGCATCGCAGGTGTGTCATGCTCAGCATCCAGGCTCAGGAAAATCATGCGCCAGTTCTCCTGCGCGCCCATCTGCTTGAGCAGCGTGCGGGTTGTTGAAAAATTGCGGTTCATCAGCGGGCAGTAGGTCGGCAAAGGGCAGCGCAAGTAGATGAACGTGATGGCCAGCGCGTTGCTGCGCAGATCACTCAGCCGGATTTTTTTACCGCTTTGATTGGTCCATTCCATGTCCGGCACCATTTCGCCTGCCTTAAACTCGCCGGCTGCATCCTGCTTCGGCAGTGTTACGGCCAGCACCAGGCTGGTGTCGGTTCGGTGCACGTGGTCAATCCACGCACGATCACCTTGAACGCATAAACGAAACGCAAGACGGTCCCCGGTTCGAAACGATCGGAACTCGGTGACATCAGGAACATCAAACTCCATCGTCATCGCAGACATGAAGCCTGGAATGGCCTCATGAGCGATAGTCGCCGCGTGTTTCGTCGCATTGAAATCTTTCAGCGTGCCACTTGCTTCGTAAGTCTGACTGGCTGCGATGTTTTCCTGTGCATAAGATACGAATGCAAATTTTAGTATCAATACTGTGAAGAATAGCATGTAGGAAGGAGGGATAGATGCTCGCATGGTGTTTTGAGAATGTGCATTGCCCGCAACCATCCAAGCGACGAGAACGTCACGCGTGTCGTCTTGCCAGTGAGTGCTCTCAGTTTGAACTCTGTTTATGAGCCGTTCTTTTCTGCTGCCTGCCACTCTTCTGATTTCATGGGGGGGGGCTGCGCTCCAAGCTCAAGTGCCGTCCAATCTTCCTGCTTCGCCGGTTGTTCCCATGATCGAGCCGACAGTCATACCGGAAATGGGTGATGTGGGAGGCAGGTTTTTTGGTGAAATTCCCGATGCCAAAAAGACGCGCCACTACTACATCGCTGCAGAGCCGGTTTTGTGGGACTTCGCGCCGGAAGGAAGGGACTCTGTCTGCGGCAAGCTCCTGCCGCCGGATGTGCTGCTGCACCGCCACTCCTGGAAAGTGCGCTACGTGCAATACGCGGACGACACTTTCTCCGCACGCATTTTGCCGATGGAGCGTTTGGGTATCCTGGGGCCGGTGCTGCGTGGAGTCACGGGCGAGTACCTGGCGGTCACATTTCTCAACCGCAGCTGGATGCCGCTTTCCATGCATCCGCACGGGGTGAAGTACGACAAGGACAGCGAAGGTTCTTTTTACAAACCGTCGCCGGGACGCGGGGCGGCTGTCGCGCCGGGAGCCAAGTTCACCTATGTCTGGCATCTGAATGAGGCATCGGCGCCACGCACGGGAGAGCCAAGTTCAAAGGCTTGGCTTTATCACAGCCATGTCACCGGTGAGGAAGAGATCAATCAGGGGTTGATCGGAAGCATCATCGTGACCGATCCTGCACGTGCGCGGCCTGACGGGACCCCGGCTGACGTGGATCGTGAAATGGCCTCCCTATTTCTGATTTTCAACGAAAGCAGCCTCTCGGAAGGTGAAGCCGAAGAAGCGGATGAACGACCCGTCAATGCTCCCACCGGCCCGGTGCAACGTACCTGGGCCGAGATACAGGAGATCATGCAGCAAGGCGAGCGCCATACGATCAACGGGCGCGTCTTCGGCAACCTGGCAGGCCTGGAGATGAATCAAGGCGAGCGCGTGCGCTGGTACGTTTTCGGACTTGGATCAGAAAAGGACTTTCATACCGCCCACTGGCATGGTGAAAGTGTGGTCGAAAACAACCTGACTCGTACGGACGTGGTCGAACTTCTGCCGGGTAGCATGAAGGTCGCGGACATGCACATGGACAATCCTGGGACATGGTTGCTGCATTGCCATGTGGGAGATCACATGAGCGAGGGCATGTTCACGCGGTTCACGGTACATCCAAAAGGCACTCCGGGCGTCAGTCGTGAGCCGGAAGTTGCGTTCTTCGGGATGCCGCAATCAGCCCGTACACTGCGCATTCACACAGCAGAGTTGCTTCTCTCAAAATCCAATATCCCTGCCAGCGAAATCAATCTCACCGGCGAGGTCACAGTCCCTGATCCGTTTTCTCTGGCCAGGAATGAGTTTAAAGTGCAGGTGGGTCAAAAAACGATTGTGCTGCACCCCGACGCCAGCGGCATCAGCGTCTCGCCTGTAGCCATCCTGCTGGTGAAAAACACCTCGCTTTCAGGCAATGGCAATGTCATCGGCGGCACATTAAATTTTGAACTCACCCTCAAAGGCGAAAGCTGGGTGGAGGAATTGCGCCAGTTAAAGCTGCTTCGTCAGGACACCCTCACTCCCAACGCAAGCGTGAAGTGTTCTTTGAGCATTGGTGCTGCACAACATGACACGTTCATGGTTTTGAAAGACGCAGGGCATAAATGAGTTTTTCGATTCGCTTTGGCAGCGCTCCCTCATGCCGAATCAGCGACAACTCCCCGACTGTTTCAATCCTCAAACATGAACTCGTTGCTCATCAGCAGCACCTGTGAGAGCTGGCTGAGGGCGCTTTGCGGCCGGGCCCGGCCGATGGGCCAGCGGCTGGAGTCGCAGAAGTCGGTTTTGGCATTGGTGAGCACCTCGCCGGTTTCGGCGCGGGTGATGGTGGGCTGCCAGTCGAAGCTGTCGCTGTCAGTGCCGCCTTCGTTGTGAATGATGAAGCACAGGATATCGTCACGCTTCACATCGGCAGTGAGCTTGATGGGCACTTTTTTGTTCTGCGGGTTGCAGAGCTGTTCGGCCAGGATGCCGGTGCGGGCGGTGTAGACCCAGGCGCGCACGCCATCGCCACGGTCACTGCTACGGGTCAGGACGCTGTCGATGGTGATCTTCATGTCCGCAGGCACATGCCAGCGGGCGGTGACAACGATACCGTTGGGGGCTGCATGGCCGCCGTAGTTGGCCCAGAAGACATGGCCCCAGACAGGATCTGGAATTTTTGGGCCGGGGCTCCACATTTTCTGACCGCTAGCGCCACGATCCGTCAGTTGCGTGAAGGCCAGGAAGTCGGTAAATGACGGCTTGCCCTCGGGAGTGCGGGTGAACTTCATTGAGCCGTAGCTCCAGCGAAAGGGCTTTTCGGCGTTGAGCTCGGTGGCATCGGTGGCGAAGCGCTGAGCCAGTTCGACTTCATCCGGCTTCGGATCGCGGGCGAGGACGCGGTGGTACATGGCGCGGATGGCTTCGGAATCGAGCGTGCTGCCAGCCAGCGGTGTGGCTTTGGCGATGGCATCGGCACGGGCGCGCATGAAGGGGCTGTTCATCAGGAACAGCGCCTGCTGCGGTACGGTGGTGTTGAAGCGCTGTGGGCTGTGGCTGTCCGGATTGGCAAAGTCAAACATGGCAGGCACGCTGGCCTGGTCATAGCGGTCCACTTTGAGAAAAACGGTGCGAAGGGTGTCGGCGTCCTTCGCATTCAGTTCCACGGCGCGTCCGCCATGCTTGCTGGCATCGAGTTCACCGGTGACGGCGAGGATCGAGTCACGCATGGTTTCATAGTCTAGGCGCTGGCGGTTGAAGCGGCTAAGCAGATCATTTTCAGCATCCTTGGTCGCCTTTTCCGGTGTGGCGTGGCTGCTCTGCTGGAAGGTGCGGGAGGTGAGGATGAGCGTGTGCAGCTTCTTCAAGCTCCAGCCGCTTTCCATGAAGGTGGCTGCGAGGTAGTCGAGCAAGTCCGCCTGTACGGGCTTCGCCGTCTGCACGCCGAAGTCGCTGGTCTGGGAGACGAGTGGCTTTCCGAAATGCTGCAGCCACACGCGATTCACAATGACGCGTGCGGTCAGCGGATTATCCTTGCTGGCAATGTGCTTGGCGAGTTCAAGACGACCGCTGCCATCGGTGAATTTCTCCCCACCGAACATCGTGAGCCATGCACGCGGTGCGGGATCTCCCTGCCGCCCCGGATTGCCACGGATATAAACGCGCACGTCCTGCGGCTTCGGTTTGTCGATCATCACCATGGCGCGTGGCGGTGTGCCGGGATGCGTGCTGTCCAGCTTGGTGCGCTCGTTGTTAAAGCGCACCACGGTCTCGCTGTCCTTGCGGGTGAAGAATACGTTTGCCCCTTCCACCGGCACGGACATGGGGGAAAGCTTGTCCTGCATGAGCTGGCGCATGGGCTCTACTTTGCTGTCGAGGATGAGGCGTGCGTAGGCCAGGGAAACATCCTTCATTGATTTCGGCGGCGCTTGCGCGAAGGCGGCGGCGATCTCCGGCGTGCAGCCGCTTTCCGGCTTGGCCAGCTCCTGCACGATGGCGGGAGCTTTCGCCGCAAACTCCGCCTGGGGGAGTTTGGCAAAGCGACTCCAGGCGACCATCGTCGCGTGCGGCTTCGCAGTGAGGGCGTAGCGTTTCAGGAAATCGCGCCACTGGCTGGCCACGCGGTCGCGCAGTTTCACCTGCCCGGCCTTGCCTTTGAACTCGGTGCTGTCCTTGATATCCACCGACTCCTGGGCAAACGCCAAGTATTCTGCAAGACGCTCCGGCTTGCGGAATTCATCATAAACCGTGCGCTTGTAGTCGAGTTCCTTTTTCTCGATCTCGGCCACCTTCGCGGCGTAGTCCTGCGCATCCTTTTCATTCGCCGCCTTGCCGATGACGGGCATCATCGTGTCATCCGGCTCGTCGCTGCTGTTCAGGATGCTGTACATCGCATAGTAGTCACGGCTCGGGATGGGATCGAATTTGTGATCGTGGCAGCGCGCGCACGCAACCGTCAGTCCCATCAGACCACGCCCAATGACATCAATGCGGTCATCGGTGATGAGCAGCTTGTCGTTGATGAAACGCTCACCCACATTGTAGAAACCCAGCGCCGCGAGGTTCGGCGAATTGGGCGTAGCTGCGGTGATGCGGTCCGCTGCAAGCTGATAGCTCACAAACTGGTCATACGGCATGTCGTCATTCAGCGCCTTCACGATCCAGTCGCGATAGGTGTAAGCGAAGGGATAGAAATTGCTGCGGCCGGCCACCTGATAGCCATTCGTGTCCGCATAGCGCACCACATCCAGCCAGAAACGCGCCCAGCGCTCGCCATAGGCGGGTGTGGCGAGCAGTTGCGCGGTCAGTGCCTGCGGGTCAGGCTTCTTTTGCAGCGCATCATAGCTCGGCGGCAGTCCGGTGAGCGTGAGATAAATGCGGCGCGTCAGCAGGGCCGCATCGGCAGGCGCAGCGAAATCAAATCCGGCAGCCTTGAGCTTGGCACCCACAAAGGCGTCGATCGGATTGCCGTTGAACCCAGCGGGCAGCGCGGGCTTGTGCACCGGCTTGAAGGCCCAGTGCTGCATCGGGTCGGCTTTGGCGTGTCCGGCCACATCCGCCTCCACCGGCCAGGGCAGGCCCATGCTGATCCATTTTTCCAGCGCGGCGATCTGCGGCGCAGGCAGCTTGCCGCCCTTCTTGGGCATCGCCTCCGCACCGTCGAGGTGATTGATCGCTTTGACGAGTTTGCTGGCGCTCGGATTGCCGGGCTCGACGACTTTGCCATACTCGCTGCCCTGCAAAATGGCGGCCCGTGAGTCCAGCCGCAGCCCGTTTTGATGCTTGTGCGCGCCATGGCATTCGTAGCAGCGCTCCGCGAGCACGGGGCGGACGCTTTTCTCAAAGAACTCGATCTGGTCCGGCGGAAAGGTCTCGGCGGCTGAGGCAAGAGAACTTGCGACGGCAAAGCCGCCCAAAACGAGAGAGGGAAACTGGAAACGCAGGGTCATGTGGGGGGATTCGGCAGGGTGATCTTACATCACTTCCCGCCAAAATCCATACGCGCAGCACCTGTGCCACCTTACAGGCGGTAAAAGGCGGTTTTGCCACTCGTCAGACCTGGTTTGCCCGCAGCACCCGCAGCATGTTGCCACCGATCACCTGCCGGATCGTCTCGTCGCTGTGGCCGCGCATGATCATGCCGAGAGTGAAGAGCGGCCAGTTGGACCAGGCCACACTCTGCTCCGCCGTGATGCTCGTCACATAGTCATCCTTGGGCCAGAGATGCTCCCACTTGTCGGCACTACCCCCGGGGGCTTTGAGCAGCTTTGCCCGCTCTTCCTTGTCAAACCGGGAGGTGTAGGCCACGTCGCAACCGATGGCGGCGTGCGAGGAGCCGAATTTCTTGATGAGATAATCCAGATGATCGAGCAGAGCCGTGATGTCGCCCTTGCCACCAAGGAAACGCGGGATGCAGCAGATGCCCACGAGGCCGTCGGTGTCGCAGATGGCCTTGATGGTGTCGTCCGGCTTGCCGCGAAAGTGCTCATAGACTCCGCAGCAGGTCGTGTGGCTGGCCACCATGGGCCGCGTGCTGGCCTTGGCGGCGTCGAGGGCTGTCTTCCACCCGCTGTGCGCCACGTCCACGATGACTCCGATCTTGTTCATCTCCGCGACGGCTGCATGGCCGAAATCGCTCAGGCCGCCATCGTGCGGCTCACCCGCACCATCGCCCAGAGGATTCCGCCGGTTGTAGGTGATGTGCATCATGCGCGTGCCCAATTCGTGGAAGATGCGCACAAAGCGCAGCTCATCCCGCACGCTCTCCCAGTCCTGCATGAGCGGCACGCCGTTTGTCGTGAAGCACAGGCCCACGTTCCCCGCCTTTTTCAGCGCCACGATTTCATCCGCCGTCACCACTTTGGAGAGAGTGGGCTTGAGCAAATCCGTTGCTTTGGTGAAATGCGCGAGGCGTTTGATCAGCCGCAGCGGATCGCTGCCTTCCTCCCCGGTGTTTTGAAAAATGCAGGTCACCCCGGCCGCGTGAAAGGCATCCAGGAATTCCTTGCGCTCGCGTTCATTCGTCGCGTTGCGGTTCATGGACATGGACTCGCGCAGGTCGTTGATCTCGGCTGCCCCGACGCCAGCTTTGATCGCCTCGTTCATCGCCTCCGCGTCGATGGCACAGCGGGGTGCGAAGCCGTAGCTTTCAAACACGACCGAGCCGAAATGCAGCTCCCACGCGTGCTCAATCTGTGCCTGCGTGGGCTTCAGCAGACTTAGTGCGATTTCACGCGGCTTGTCGATGGCCGGATTGCCGGTGATCCAGGACTCCCGTGCTTCCTGCGCGCGGATGTGGATGTTGAAACTGCCCGCGTAGGCGGCCAGCGGCAGCGCTTGCAGCAGTCGGCGGCGGGTAAAAGGGGCGTTCATGCGATTGAACAAACGCGCCTGAACCGATGTTTTAGAGCAGCAAATCCAACCGCTTAACGGCGCAGCTTTTTCTTCAGGCGCATCCAGGTCGGGACATCGAGGTCCTCTCCCTGCACGATGGAAGGCTCGGTGTCCTTGAAGCGGCCGCGGTCTTCTTCACCGAGGCTGAAAGTCTGCTGGCTGTCGGCGGTGGACTTGCGGGCAACGACGGCGGTGGCGCTGATGGTCGTGGTCTCGGATTCTGACTCGGCCTCGTCGAATGAAATGAGATCATCTGGCGCAGGAGCGGCTTCGGTCTGCAAGGTCACGCTGCGGGCCACGACGGCGGCCAGGGTGGACTCCTTGCTGCTGCGTGCAGCGTCGGCGAGTTCCCTTGCGGCAGGGGTGCGCACCGGAATGTGCGCCGTTTCCGGCGTGGCGGCAATTACGGGTGCGGGTGCGTACACGGGCGCGGGAGCAAACACAGGTGCAGAAGCGATCACCGGGGGGGCTGGCTCGTCGATAAAGGGATGTTCGTCTTCAATCTGCGCCACAGGCTGCTCCTGAAGCAAAGGTTGGGGCTGCACCGGCACTTTCGATGCCTCCGCCTGGAGGCTGTTCAAAGGGAAGGCGTCGCCGGCCACGGGCACAGCGGCGAACTCCTCAGATTTGAAAAGCAGATCAGGAGGCGATTCCACCGGCGGTGCGTACGCGGAGGGTGCCTTCTTTGCCGGGGCCTCGCGCTTGGGGCCGGGGGCTGGAGTCGGCACGTGCGCGGGCGCTTCAGCACGTGGCTGGAGCATTTCCGAAGGCGGTGCCGCAGTGGCGTGGGCGTTAAGCTGGTTGAGTCCCAGCGAGCTGATCAGAGTGACAGCCACTGCGTCTCCGAGCTTTGCATCGACACCGACGCCGAAAAGAATGTGCGTTTGATCCGGCACGTGACGTCCCAGCTGCTTCATGACGCCCTCGACTTCGACCAGTGTGAGCGATTCGCCACCGGCCACATGCACCAGCAGGTTCTTCGTCTGATGCAGCAGACGACCGGAGTCGATGAGAGGGCTCTTGAGCGCTTTTTTGAGCGCCTCGGTGCCACGGTTCTGACCGCGCGCTTCGCCAAAGCCAAAGAGGCAGCGGCCGTTGGCATTCGCCAGTGCGGAGGTCAGGTCGTCGAGGCCGAGCTTCACCAGGCCCGGCGTGGTGGTGATGGTGGAAATGGCGCGCAGGCTTTGCGCGATGAGTTGGTCCGCCTGATTGAAGGCCTTTTGAATGCCATCCTTTGGCAGGATGAGCTCGCCCATGCGGTTGTTTTCAAACAGCACCAGGGCATCTGCACGCTTCTGCAGCAGCTCCAGCGCCTCCTCGGCCTGGGCCAGACGACGGCGGCCTTCAAAACTGAATGGCATCGTGGCCACTACCAGCACCAGCGCGCCGGTGTTCTTGGCGATCTCGGCAATGACTGGAGCCGCACCACTGCCGGTGCCGCCGCCGAGTCCGGCGCTGATGAAAATGATGTCGTGATTTTCGATGGACTGACGGATTTGATCGCGCGAGAACAACGCGGCCTCGCGTCCGAGATCAGGATCGCCACCGGCGCCAATGCCCTTCATGAGCTCGGCTCCCAGCTGGACTTTTACCGGTGCCATCGAGTGGCCGAGCACCCGCACGTCCGTGTGCGCGCAAACCAGCGTGGCATCCACAATGCGGTCCAAGGTGATGCGATCAACCACATTGGAGCCCGCGCCGCCGATGCCGACGATGCAGATTCGAGGTGCGGCTGAGCTGGCACCTTCGGGAGATTGGGAGCGGTCGTATTCTACCATAATCGTGGGTGGTTGAGGATGGAGTGCGGGCTTTTAAAAAGGTTAAAGAGTGACGGATGAGAGAAGTTCCTGCATGCGTCGGCCAAGGCGTTTCAATGGGGAGAGAAAGGGCTTCTCGCTGTCCAGAATCTGCGCATAACGAATCAGGCCGATGGGGGCGGAGTATTGCGGATTCTCGAAAGTGGCGGTGATGCCGCTGACGGGAGCCGAACCTGCGCGCGTGACTTTGATTCCAAACACTTCGCGGGCCACCACGTCAACGCCTTTCATCATGCTGACACCGCCGGTGAGGTAAATGCCCGCACCCAGCCTGCCGAGGTGATCTTCCACCCGGACGCGCACCTGGATAAGGATTTCTTTAGTGCGAAGGTTCATGACCTCATTCAAAAACGCCCGTTCGACCTCACCGAGAATCAAGCCGGTGTCGTCTTCGATGCTGAGCATTTCGCCTTCAGGCACTTCGTCATACAAGACGCTGCCCTCTTCCACTTTCAGGCGTTCGGCGCGGCCATTTGGAATCTGCAACGCCATCGAGACATCGTTCGTGATGTGGTCGCCGCCCAGCGGCACGCAGCCGGAGGCTGTGATCATGCCGTCTTCATACAAGACGTAGTCACAAGTGCCGGCACCGAAGTCGATCATGAGCGCACCCTGCATTTTGGCTTCACGAGTCAGCACAACCTGTGCCGCAGCGACGGGATTGAAGACCACGTCCTCCACCTCCAGCGGAATTTCACGCACACAGCGGATCGCATTCTGCACCCGGCCGCGCACGCCGTGGATGATGTGGTAGTCCGCCTCCAGCACACGGCCCTCACGCCCGATGGGCTGCCGCACCGCCTCTTGACCATCCACAATGTACTGCCGGGTGACGCTGTGCAGAAAGACATTCGACTGCGGAATCGAGACGCTGCGGGCGATTTCCTTCGCCTCCTCCACATCATCCTCGCCGATTTCCGTCTGCTCATCCGGCAGGCGATGACGGCCGCGGTTGTTCAAGCTCTCAATATGAGCACCGGTGACGCCCAGGAAGACATTGCGGATCATCACATCGCTGCGGTCTTCCGCGCGCACCAGCGCATCGTTCACGCAGGTCTGCACCTTTTCAAAATCGACGATCTCGCCTTTGCGTACGCCGCGTGAAGGGGCCTGGCCGACGCCGAGGATCTTGATGGCTCCATCCCGCTTGGCTTCACCCACCACAACACAGATCTTGTGCGTTCCGATTTCAAGACCTGCGTAAATAGTGCTTTTGGCCATGAGAGTCAGCGTGCGGGTGGAGTGGAGGCGGTGTCCGCCAGATTCAGCCCGGCGACATCCGGCGTTTCATGAAAAGTGACAGGGGTATTGATGCTGGCGATCAGGTTCAGCGTGGCCACGCGCCATTTGCGCGTGCGTGCCTCGTGCATCACCCGGTCAAAGCGGGCCAGTTGCGGGTCCATGTCATCGACACCGAAAGTGACTTTGGCATCGCCGTTGAAATGCGCGACGAGCGACCAAGGGTTTGGAATCTCGATCGATTCCAGCGCAGGATGGTCGTCCTGCTGGCGGCTTTGCAGCTTTTCCATCAGGCGCAGTGCGGCATGCACCTGCAAGTCGGTCGAGGGCTTGCCGGGGGTGGCATCGCTCAGGGCCGGAAACTGAATGCGGGGCATCGCCAGATACTCGCGGGTGATGACGTCGCAGGGCACCAGTGCGCCTTCGGCATCGATCAGGCAGCCTTTGCCAGTCAGCGGGCCCATGAGCTTGTGCTTGGCGCATTCCATCCAGGCCACCGGCATCCGCTGCACCACATCCAGCGTGAGCTTGCCGTGGTAGTTGCGGTGGATCACGGCGGACTTCACCTGAGGCAGGCGTTCGATCTTCGCGCGCACCTCGCGCAGGTTCATGGTCAGCAGGTTGGTGGCTTCGGTCAGGCCGGTGGCCGCCACAAGCTGCTGCCTCGTCAGGGTGCCCGCAGTATTCACCTCCACGGTCTTCAGCATGAACTGCGAATTTTTCTCCAGTGCCTCATGCCACGTCACCCAGCCGACGCCGACCACGAGCATCGCCGTGATCAGCCACATTGCCGTGCGAAAGCCGCGGCGGCGGCGCTCCACCGCATCATGTTCTCGGATGACCGGGGATTCCGGCTCATAGTCGATTACGTGGGTGCCCACTCCCTTGCGCCTTGGAGAAGAGCGCTTGGCCGGTTTTTTAGAGCCTTTCTTGGCAGCAGACATGAGCAGGCGGAAACAAAGTCCAGTTCCGAGGACAGCCGGAATCGGTAGTTAATGGGCCTTAAATAAAGGATTCTCAGTGCGTTTGCCATAATTATTCGCGAAAAAATGCGGCCCCTGTATTCACAAAGGCGTAAGTTGTTCACAATTTCGGGCTAAGAAAAGGCTTAGATAACTCAGGAGACACGAGGCGCATGCATCATTTCCGCATCACCCAGATATTGCGGTAGCGCACCGGATTGCCGTGGTTTTGCAGATAAATGGGCCCCGGGGTGTTTGCCTCGGGGTTAGGTGCCGAGGTCGTCGCTCCAGGCAGTTCCTGGTTTTCATGAATCACCACCCCATTGTGGTTGATCGTGATTTTCGCATTCGCGGTCTTATGGCCTTCGCCATCGTATTTCGCGGCGGTGAAATCCACATCGTAGGTCTGCCAGGTCAGTGGCGGCAGGCACATGTTCACTTTCGGCGCGGCGACCTTGTATAAACCGCCGCACTCATTGTCCTTCCCTTCGAGGCCGAAGCTGTCGAGCATCTGCACCTCATAGCGGCCTTGTAGGTAGAGACCGCTGTTCCCCCGGCCCTGACCCCGGGCGTCGGGCATGTAGGGCAGGAAGAACTCCACATGCAGGCTGCAGTCGCCAAACGTGTCCTCACTAGTGATCCCCTCCATCAAAGCGCCCAAGGTTTCATCGACACGCGATTTCGGGAAACGGTTTACGCCCTTGCCATCAAACAGCACCACCGCATTCTCCGGCGGCTGAGCGCCCAGCGTGGGTGATTCGCGGTTCATGCGGTTGAGTTCCATGAGCTTCACCCCATCGGCATTGTTTACCTGGATGCTCGCGCCGTTCACCTCTGCTTTGATGGAGCCATCGGGCGTGGCAAACGCGGCGCTCTTTTCGCCTGCGGCCCGCGTGCCAATGACCCGGGTGATCGTGGCCCGGTCACCATCCCATCCCGCTCCCGGCAATCCGCCAAGATGACTCGCTGCCTCAAATTTACCGCCGCCCTGCGCCCAGATCTGCACCCCGTAAGTCCTGCCATCAATTTCGCCGACATACTCGCCCTGAATCGCGAAATCATCGTCCGTCTGCGCCGGATCCGTATACGCCTTCGGCTTCGGCGCGGCAGGCTGCTGAGCGTGAACGACCGTGGCAAACAGGAGAGCGGTGAGGATGAAGCGCATGGTCGGTGAATGTGAAGAGTGAACGGATTTGTACCAGATGTGGAAGTCTTTGCCACGTGAGGCCGGCTCAGCCTGCGCGCAGGGACATCAGATGGCTGGTCAATCAGGTGATCAACGGACCGATGGCGGGTTCAGCGAGCAGCTTCTGCACTTCTTCCACCAGGCCACCAACCGGCACCGCACTTTGCGAGCGGGCAAGGAGGTTCTTGATGACGACCTCGGGATATTCAGCACCGAAGACAATGGCAAAGCGGGCTTTGCGATCCTCAGCGGTTTGAAACTGCTTGCCGACTTTTTGCGCGCCAAAGTTGTAGTCGATGCGGATGCCTGCGGCACGCAAGGATTGCACAGCGGCGAGCGCGTGCGGACGCTGGGCTTCATCGGCTACAACGACAAAGGCATCAATGCTGCTGGCGGCAAGGTAGGCGCTGGTGAGCTTCATCTGCGCACCGGGTGTTTGCTTCAGGAGGAGGCCAAGAACGACATCGCCCATGGCGAAGCCTGCGGCAGGCATGTCCACGCCGCCGTCGCTCATGAGGGAGCAGAGCTTGTCATAAGTCCCACCGCCGGCGAGGGCGCGGAGGCCGTGCTTTGTGTCAAACACCTCGAAGACAACACCAGTATAGTAGGCGAGACCGCGAACGATGGTGGCGTCGATTTTGATGAACTGCCACAGCCCGCGTGCGGTGAGGTTCTCACGCAGCGCCGCGAAGGCCGGATGGCTTTCATCCGTGGAGGCCATGAACTCACGCACTTCGGCCAGGGTGAGTCCGATCAAGCCGAGTTTCTTTTCCGTCTCTTCCGGACGTGCACGTTCGATCTTGTCGATGATGCTGAGGAAAGTCGTGGTGTGCTCTTCAGCGATCTTTTTGTCCGCGAGGAAGGTGTTCCAGATTTCGCGATTGCTCAGGCGGATAATGAAATCATCCGCGCTGATGCCGAACTCGCGCACGACGTCGATCGCGAGTGCGATCAGTTCGGCTGAAGTCGCAGGCGAGGAGTCGCCAAGGATATCGGCATTGAACTGGATGAACTCACGACCTCGGCCTTTCTGCGGTTCTTCGTAGCGGAAGCAGGGGCCGATTTGAAACCACTTGATCGGCTTTTTGAAGTCGCGCTGACGTGCGGTGGCCATGCGTGCGAGCGAAGGCGTGACTTCGGGACGCAGGGAGATTTCGCGTTCCGCTTTGTCGAGGAAACAGTAGAGCTGGTTGGTGATCTCATCGCCGCTTTTCTTGCGGTAGAGATTGGTTTCTTCCACAAGCGGCGCCTCATACTCCACGAAGCCATAGCGACGTGCGACGGAGCGCCAGGTTTCGGTGATGTAATTTCGCAGTGCGCACTCCTCGGGGAAGAAGTCGCGAAAGCCTTTGACTGTTTGGAAGGAGGCCATAGAGGGGGCGGGATTCATCTTCATGTGCAACGTGAACGCAACCGGAAATGCGGCGTGGTGCGGAAGTGTCTGACTGCATGCTCTCCGACCTGTTTGTGCGCGATTTCCGCTGCTTCGCCGAGGCGAAGCTGGAATTGCATCCCGATGTGACGCTGCTGCTGGGCCGAAATGCCCAGGGAAAAACTTCCCTCATTGAGGCCGCATGTATGCTGCTGCGCCTGCAATCCCCCCGCACATCGAACCGTGCCGAACTGGTGCGCTTTGGCGCTGCCACATGCCTGGTGGAGGCTCACTGGCATGGCAAACGCCTGCGCTATGCGCAGTCCGCCACAACTCGGCGGCTGGCTGTTGATGGCGCCACCTGCGGCAAATCGGCGGACTACTTGGCTGCTTCGGGCGTGGTGGTATGGATGGATCATCGCGACATGAATTTGCTGCGCGGTGGCGCAGAGCATCGGCGCAGATTTCTTGATTTCGCCGCGAGCCAGATGTTTCCCGACTACCTGCATGCGCTGCGTGGTTATGAGCGCGCCCTGCGTGGCCGCAATTATGTTTTGAAACGGGATGCCAGCATTGCATGGAAGCAGGCGGACGCTTTTGCCCGCGTGATGGACGGCTTTGCTCAAACGCTTTGGCAACGACGCGCGGAACTGTGTGCAGCCCTGAGGCCGGAGGTGTCGCTGGCGCATGCAAAGCTGAGTGATGGAGCGGAAAATGTCTGCATCACCTTTCAACGCACGAGTGATGCAGCGCTGAGTTTGTTTGAGGCACTCCTGACAATGCGTGATGAAGAGGCTCGCACGCGTTCGACGGCCTTCGGACCGCATCGCGATGACATCGGGTTGCGCTTGAATGATCTCGACGCGACCACCTTTGCCTCCGAAGGCCAGCAACGCTCTTTCGCTCTGGCGATGAAACTCGCCCAGGCCCAGGTGCTGGAGCACGCCTGTGGTTCAGCTCCGTTGATGCTGATGGATGACGTTTTCGGTGAGCTGGATGCCCACCGCCGCCGTGCCTTGCTGTCATGCCTTCCTCCGGGAGCCCAGAAAATCATCACGACGACCAATTTGGACTGGGCGGATGCTGACCAGCTGGCGGGCCGGGTCTTTGGGGTCGAAGAGGCGAAATTCAGTCGCATCCGAGGCTGAAAAGCGGCGGCTTTTGGCCCGAAATGGCCTGAAATTACCAATTCCAAGCTTCTTAGAAACATCCCTTGACGCAATTTCAGGCAGTTTTAGCTTTAATATGGGTTAGAATGCCGTGCGCGCGTTGCTTTTCGTGATTCTCAAAACAGTTGGAATTCTCCGTCGCGCATCTGGATTCTGACACCTGATCGCATCAACACCTTTCCCATTTACTCTCAATGTTCGGCAAACTTTTCGGCTTCGTCGCCCAAGACATCGGCATCGATCTCGGCACGGCAAACACCCTCGTTTATGTAAAAGATCACGGCATCGTCCTCAGAGAACCTTCAGTGGTGGCGGTTAAAACCGGCACCAACGAAGTGGTCGCTGTGGGTGATGACGCCAAGCGCATGCTCGGACGAACTCCGGGCGGCATTACTGCCATCCGCCCGTTGAAAGACGGTGTGATCGCCGACTTCCGTGTGACGGAGGCCATGCTGCGCCATTTCATCAAGAAAGTGCAGGGCGGCGGACGCAAGATGCGCGGCCCACGCGTGGTCATCGCCGTGCCTTCCGGCATCACGGAAGTTGAGAAGCGTGCGGTCAAGGAGAGCGCGGAGCAGGCTGGCGCGCGTGAAGTTTATCTGATCGAAGAACCGATGGCTGCGGCCATCGGCGTGGGCCTGCCGGTGCAGGAAGCCGCAGGCAACATGATCGTAGATATCGGCGGCGGCACCACGGAGGTTGCCATCATCTCGCTTTCCGGCATCGTTTACAGCCGAAGCGTGCGCGTGGCGGGTGACGAACTCGACGAAGCCATCATCAACTACATGAAGCGCGCCTACAATCTCATGATTGGTGAGCGCACTGCGGAAGAAATCAAACTGCGCATTGGTTCCGCCTTCCCGCTGGGAAAGGAAACGACCATGGAAGTCAAAGGACGTGACATGGTGGCCGGCCTGCCAAAAACCATCACCATCACCAGCCAGGAAGTCCGCGAAGCAATGCTGGAGCCGCTCAATGCGATCATTGATGCCGTGCGCACCACTCTGGAGCGCTGCCCGCCGGAGCTCTCCGCCGACTTGGTGGACCGTGGCATCATGCTCGCCGGTGGCGGTGCGCTGCTGCGCGGCCTCGACAAATTGCTGCAGGAAGAAACAGCGCTCCCGGTGCATGTGGCGGAAGATCCGCTCAGTGCCGTCGGCGAAGGCACCGGTCGGGTCCTCAGTGAACTCGAATTCCTGCGCAAAGTGAGCACGACCGAAGTCTGATGACCATTTTCGCGTTGGTGCGCCTCGTTTGCCTGAAAGTGTCAGACAAACAGCGCCGCATCCAGCTCGGAGGAAAGGCCAATCATGAAAAAGCTCAACATCCTCGCGCTTCTGATCTTCGTCGCAGGGCTGGTTGCTGTGTTCACCTTTGACACGGCGACCACCCGGCAGATCCAGGCCCGCGTCATGAGCCTGCTGTCTCCTTTCATTCACAGCAGTGCTGCGATGGAGCAGGCGGCCGAGAGCGCCGTGGCTCCGCAGATCAATCCCGCTGAGCTGAAGCGCGAAAACGATGAGCAGCGCGTCCAGCTGGAGCGTCTGCGCATCATCCAGCAGAAGTACAATCAGATCATCGAAGAGAATGCCAAGCTGCGCCAGCTCATCGAATTCAAGCAGTCGGCACCTTTTAAAATGACCGCTGCCAAGGTGATCCGCCGCAGCTCCAGCACTTGGTGGAACAGTTTGATCCTCGACAAAGGTTCGCTGGATGGCATCGGCACGGACAGTCCTGTGATCACGTCCGTCGGCCTGGTGGGGAAGACCTCCACACTGGCTCCGCACATGGCCAAAGTGATTTTGCTGACGGACGAAATGTGCCGTGTGTCGGCCAAAATCGAAGGAACGCTGGAGCAGGGCATCCTCGGCGGCGAACGTGCTGCGCTGGAGGTGCGCCCTGAACTGCATCTACGCTTCCTTCATCGCAACTCGAACATCAACGCTGGCGCGGGAGTTTACTCCTCTGGTGAAGGGGGGGTGTTCCCCGCAGATCTCCTGCTGGGCCGGGTGAAACGTTTTGAAAATCGCGAGATCTCCGGAGAGGCCGTCATCGAGCCCGCCGTAGATTTCTCCACGCTGGATTATGTTTTTGTGATTGAGATGCAGGTTGCCGAGTCCGCCCCCGAGCCTGCACCAACATCAACACCGGCACGCGCCAAACCCTGAGCCGCCATGTTGTTTCACCCGATCTCCATCATTCTGCTGCTCTTCACCTTCATGGTGCAGGAGTTCATTCCCGGGCTGGAGATCGCCCAGTTCGCCACGCTGTTTCTGCCCGCGGTGTTTTTCTTCAGCGCGTCCGTGGCTGCACCGTTTTCAATGATGCTGCTGCTGGCGTTCATCACCGGTTTCGTCTGGGATGCACGCCACCTGCCGGGCGTCATGGAAAGCCTGTCGGGTGCGGAGGATGTGTTTGGCACGGGTGCAGATGTTGAACTGGGCGCGGGCAGTCATCCGCTGCCCTTCGGCCTTTCCATCGTGCTGTTTGCCATGCTCGGCATTCTTCTGCAGGGCATCCGCCCCTTGTTCAAGCGGGGACGTCTTGAGCTTCCGGTGCTCATGGTCGGCCTGGCCGTTTTTGTGTGGCTGATGTCGCAATATCTCATCATCACCTTCCTGCGCGGTTCCCTGCAGTTTCCGGTGGGCGTGTGGTCGAAGATGATTACTGACAGCCTGCTTGCCATGCTGGCCGCGCCGCTCATTTTCCTGCTGCTTTATTCGCTGGCCCGCCTGTCGAGCTATGAAATCAAATACGAAGGCCTGAGGTACCGTTTCGATGGTCGTTAAATATCGCTTCCGTCTCTATCTGTTCGCCTTCGCCATGCTGTGCGGGTTTGGACTGCTTGTGTTCCGGCTGTGGTCTTTGCAGATTGACCGCCGGGAGGAGTTTGCCAAAATGATCCCCGGGGCAAAAAAGGAGCGCGCGCGTATTCCTGGTCCGCGTGGGGAGATCAAGGACCGCAACGGCGTCGTGCTCGCCACCAACAAGGCTAGCTTCGAAGTTCGCATCAATCTTGCGGAGGTCGTCACCGAGTACAAACGCCTCGCCAAGCAGAACAAGACGGCCATCCCGGAGATCACCTTTGCGATCTCTGAAAAGGGCATCAAACGGATGAAGCCCGAGCTCGACATCTACAAGATTTTTGAAGAAACGATCACTCGGCGGATGATCGAAATGGGCGTTCACAAGGATTACTCCGTGGAATCCTTGCGGGTACATTTTCGCAGCTTTGGTGGCGCGGTGCCTTGGGTGTATCGTGACGATCTGACCTTTCCCGAGTTCAGCCGCATCGCTGAGCACAACCTGGGCCTGCCCGGCGTCACCGTGGCCGAACGTGCCTCACGCGTGTACCCTCTGAAATCCGTCGCCTGCCATATCCTCGGCTATGTGCGTCTGCCGGATGACCAGCGTGCCTCTGCCGAAGACCGCAAAGGCTGGGACTACTATGTGCCGGATGATTTCGGCGGCGCAGGCGTGGAGAAAAGCTTCGACAACTACCTGCGGGGCAAGCCAGGCGTGCGCGTCATGCAGCGTGACCAGCGCGGCAGACCCGTCGGTGAAGTGGATGAGGAATACGAGGAGCCACGCAAAGGCAACGACGTGTATCTGACGCTGGACGCCCGCATGCAGATCATTGCAGACAAGGCGCTGCGTGATGGCAAGATCGGCCGCGGTGCCGTAACCGTGATTGATCCGAATTCCGGTGAGGTCCTCGCCATGGTCTCCGTCCCCTCCTTCGATCCCAATCAGTTCATCCCGAGCATCCAGCAGTCGGACTGGGATGCCCTCCTCGGCAACAACACCATCCCGCTGCTCAACCGCGCGGTGAAAGGGCATGTGCCAGGCTCCACTTTCAAGATTCCGATCTCGTTTGCCGGGTGCCTTGCCGGCATTCAGATGAGCCGGTTCAACTGCAGCGGCAGCGTCACTTATGGCAACAAAGCCATGCAGTGCTGGATTCAGCGCCAGAATGGCGGCTCGCATGGCACCCTCGGCCTCAGTGATGCCATCAAGTTTTCCTGCAACTGCTTCTTCTACCGCTACGGCAATGCGGCTGGCATTGGCAACATCACCAAGGTCGGCAAGATCCTCGGCGTGGGCACCCGGACGGGCATCGAGCTCGAAGATGAAGACCCTGGGATTTTGCCCAATCCAGACTGGTTGCGTGCACATCGTCCTGCCGAGCGCTGGAGTGATGGCTACACCGCCAACACATCCATCGGTCAGGGCATGGTCCTCGCCTCTCCGCTGCAGATGGCCTCGGTCAGCGCCACAGTCGCCAATGGCGGCAAAGCCTGGAGCCCGCATCTGCTGAAGCGCGTGATGGATCATGATCAGGCGGTGCTTGAAAATCCGCCCAGCCTCCGCGGCGATCTCTCCGGGAGTGTGAAGCCAGAGGAAATCGAAGTCATTCGCAAAGGGATGTGGAAGGTCGTCAACGATCCTTCAGGCACCGGCAAAGGCGCGCGCATCACCGGAGTGGAAGTCGCAGGCAAGACCGGCACCGCGCAGAACTGGCGTCTCGACGAGCGTCGCGTCAGGCACGACGACAATCATACCTG
Source organism: Verrucomicrobiota bacterium (assembly GCA_025360015.1). Taxonomy (GTDB): domain Bacteria; phylum Verrucomicrobiota; class Verrucomicrobiia; order Verrucomicrobiales; family Verrucomicrobiaceae; genus Prosthecobacter. The sequence goes on from JANYCZ010000068.1 coordinate 122,203, forward strand.
GTTCATCTGTTTCGCCCCTTATCAGAATCCCCGCTTTGCCGTTGCCGTGCTCGTGCAAAATGGCAAATCCGGCGGTGGCTGTGCCGCGCCGGTGGCCCGCCGTGTGCTCGAACAATGCCTGGCTTTGGACAATCCAAAATTCATCGTCCCCATCGCGGCGTTGGAGCCTGCGGAAGGTCATTTCAATCATATCGCATCCGTCCAATACGCCGATGTTGCAGTGCCAGAGGCACTCACCGCGGATGAGGATGGTGACACGGGCACGGGTGTGTCCGCGCCAGAACCAGATGATGCTGACGCGCCGCGTGTGAGAACGGCGCCCAACATCAAACCAAAGGCCGATTCAGCGGGATCGGCCGGAGCTAGCTCCGGACAGAATGTGCCCAAGGCCGTGCCAGTGCGCAGGGTCGGTATCTTCAACCGGGGAGGTTCCCAGGAAACCAAACCATCCGATTCCGCTCCAAGCGGCGGCGGATTTTTCCGCAAGCTCTTCCGCTGAAGAGCTGCAAATCATTTCAGGGAGACTTTACATCATGGCATTGACCTTCGTTCAAAGAATCAAAGAACTGCTTACTGGTAAGCGCGACATCAAAAGTGGCGTCCGCCTCGTCATCAACTGCGAGAAACTGGAGAACCGCGTCGCCTTGCTCGACAAAGGCGTCGTCGAAGAATACAACATCGAGCGTGTTGGCACGAACAGCCTCATCGGCAGCGTGTTCAAAGGGCGCATCCGCAACATCGAACAGGGCCTCAAAGCCATGTTCATTGACATCGGGTTCGACAAAAACGCCTTCCTGCATTTCTGGGACGCCATCCCCGCCGCCTTGGATGCCGGCTTGGAAGAGATCAACCGTGGCGGCAGTAAAAAGAAGAAGCGCATTGAGGCCAAGGACATCCCCACCCTGTACCCGATCAGTTCTGAAATCATGGTGCAGGTCACCAAGGGACCCGTGGGCAACAAAGGCCCGCGCGTCACCACCAATATCTCCCTCGCCGGCCGTCTGCTTGTGCTCATGCCGCTCAACGACACCTGCGGCATCTCGCGCAAGATCGAAGATCCAAAGGAGCGCTCCCGCCTGCGCAAGATCATCGAAAAAATCAGCCTGCCGGAAGGCATGGGCATCATCCTGCGCACCGAAGCCTCGGGCAAACGCGCGCGCCACATCGTGCGGGATTTAAACATCCTTCTTGATGAGTGGGACCAGATCGTCGCCAAGCGTGATGGCCAAAACGCCCCCGTTTGCTGCTTCCAGGAGCCTGATCTCGTCGAGCGCACCGTGCGTGACTTCCTCACCGAAGACATTGACGAAGTCGCCTGCGATGACGCCGCCACCGTCGAGCGCATGCAGCGCATGGCTGCGCACATCTCGGGACGTGCCAAGCGCCGCATCAACCACTATCAGGGCCAGGGAGCCATCTTTGAGCACTACGGCATCCAGAAGCAGATCGACAATGCCTTCTACCGCCAAGTGTGGATGCCTTGCGGTGGCTACATTGTTATCGACCAGACTGAGGCGCTCGTCTCCATCGACGTCAACACGGGCCGCAACAAAGGCCACAAGGATGTCGATAAACTGCTGCTGGAAACCAACCTCGAAGCCGCCGCCGAAGTCGCGCGCCAGCTCCGCCTGCGCAACATGGGCGGCCTCATCGTGGTGGACTTCATCGACATGAAGCACCGCCGCGATCAGCAGGCGGTTTACAAGCTCATGCTGGACCACCTCAAGCGTGACAAAGCCAAGACCCAGGTGCTGCAAATCTCCCAGTTTGGCCTCATGGAGATGACGCGCCAGAGGCTCAATGAAAGCCTCGGCACCACGCTCTATGAGCCCTGCCCGTATTGCAAAGGCCACGGCCAGGTCAAAACGCCGCTCACCATGAGCGTCGAGCTGCAGCGCCGCCTCATCTCCGTCCTGGGCCGCGCCAAGGACGACCAGAAGAGCATCATCGTCATTGTGCATCCCGAAGTCTTGAACCGCCTCAAGACCGAGGATGGCGAACTTCTGGTTGATCTCGAACGCAAGTATCAGGCGCGCCTCACCTTCCGCAGTGATCCCGCTTTCCACCGCGAGCAGATGACCCTGGCGAACGCGACTACGGGCGAAGAAATCCGCCCCTGATCGCAGGGCAAGGATCATCCAGATCGAATCTCTCTTGCGCTCCAGCAGCGCAGGGGAAGTTCACAATTTTGCCACTGCCTTGTCGGCCAGAATCAGCCTAGCGTTCGCCCCATCCTCCATCACCACACATGAGTCGAGCGTCAGGCACTTCAGCTGTCTCAAATGGAACGTCGAGCGCCTCATACCGTTCCCAGTCTGCATCGTCAAAATGCCACCACTCGCTTTCAAACAAAGCGAAGCCATGCTTCGTCATCACTTGCTGTAGCTTTTCCCGGTTCTTGAAAGCCTCGGGCCGCAACAGGTTGAAATGCGCTCCGGCTTTCTCAGAAAAGTCGTCGTGCGCGGTCGGCATCCGCCGTTCCACACCCTGGGCATCGACGAGCGTCGCATCCAGGGCCGCACCCCGGTTATGACGCCCGCCCTTGACGGGGTCGGCCACGAAGCGCGCATCGGGCAGCGTCCGCCACATGGTGCGTTGGACGGACAGCGGACGGTAGGCGTCCCAGATTTTCAAACCCAGGCCCTGGGATTTCAATTCGGCCTGTACCAAGGCCAGCTTGGCCGCCGTCTTCGGGCGCAACAGGGCTGGCGCATGCCGGGGATAGAACGCTGTCTTGAAATAATTGTCCGCCGTGGTGTAGCGCAGTTCGATCACGAGGCCATCCGCCTTGCTGCCAATTTCGACCAGCGTTTGCGCCTTAAGGCTGGAGACTCCGAGTAAAAAGACGAACAGGATTTTCATGGCAGAAGAGCTGCGGAAACCGTGTGTCCGCCCTCTTCTTAACGCTGCGACACCTTGCCGCCTTCGAGCAGTTTTTCGAGATTGGGGTCGGGCCGCACGCCCTTCTTGATCGCTTCGCTGTATTCAGCCCGTGCCTTGTCCCACTGCGGCGGATCCCAGGTGATGTACAGCACTGCCAGATTGAAGTGCGCCTCGCCGTAGGCCGGATCAATGGCCAGGGCCGTCTTGAACTCCCGTTCCGCGCGTTCGATCAGGTTCAGCTTGGTGGCGATGATGCCGAGGTAATGCCTGCCGCTGGCGTTGTCGGGGCGTTTGGCCAGGCTTTTCTCAAAGTAGGTCATCGCATCCTTCCAGCGCTCCTGTTTGAAATAGGTCACACCCAGCGCAAAGGCGGCGGGTTCGTTGGTCGGATCGTAGGCCAGCGCCTTTTGCAGGGACACTTCGGCATCCGCATGTTTGTTTTCACGCTGGCGCGTGATGCCCAGGCCGATGAGAGCGGTGACGTTCTTGGGCTCGGCACGCAGCGCGTCCTGGTAGGATTTGGCCGCGCTTTCGAAATCCTTTTTCATGTAGGATTCGTTGGCCTGCCCGATGAGTTTTTCGACAGAGGTCGGTGCAGGCGGGACGGCTTTTTTATCACTGTCCGGCGAGGCATTGGCGATGAGCGTGGCCTGCACGCCCTTCGGTCCCAGCAGTTCGCGCACGGCGGGGTCGGAAAAAAGCTTTTCCTCATCCGGCGTCAGAATCATGCGGGCGTTCTTCATCTCTTCGACCTGTTTGACGAGGTCGTTTGAGGCGCTCTCCATCTTCTGCAGTTCCGCGATCATGAGGTCCTTGGCGGCCTGCTGGCGGTGCTGCGCGCGTAGCTGGCGCATGATGATGCCGCGCAGCAGTTCGTTTTCCTGGGTGAGCTCAGGAGTGGCGGCCATCTTGTTCTCCATGCCGCTGCTCGGCACTTCTTTGAGCTGCTTCGTCAGCTCGGCCACTTGTGTCTGGTAGGTGGCGCTTTCCTTGCGCAGCTCAGTCAGCTGCCCCTGCAATCCGGTGAGCTGGCCGCGCATGGCCACGATTTCCTGATCCTTGCGTCCCACATCCGCTTTCAGCGTCTCCACCTGCTTCTGCGCCTCGCCGATCTCCTTTTTCAAACGCTCGTTTTCCGCAATCAGGCGCTTCATTTCAGCGCTGCCGGTTTTCTTTTTCAGATCATCCACCTCTGCCTGCAATCCCAGGCTGCGGGCGCTGGCGGCATCCCGTTCCTTGACGGAAACTTCACGCTGCTTCACCGCGTCATCGCGCTGAGTGATCGCATCATCTCGTTCCTTCACCAGCTTTTCGCGTTCTTTGAGGATCTTGTCGCGCTCCTGTTCCACTTCCGCCATCTGGGTGGAGGAGGCGGCCAGTTTTTGCGCAGCCTCCTTGGCTGCGGCTTCGGCGGTCACGATCTTCTGGGCGTTTTTGCGCATCTCCAGATCCAACGCCATTTTTTCCTCCATCAGCTTGCCCACCTGACCCTGCGCGGCACGGCCCTCTTCCACGTCTCTGCCCATGGCCAGGATGCTCTGCTCCATGGCGGTGGACTTTTTGGCCAGAGTCTCATTTTGCGTCCGCGCGGTGGTGATCTCGCCGGAAGCCCACTGGAACCAGTTCTGCCATTTACCGAGATCGACCTGCTGCTGCGTGGTTTTCGTCTCCAGTTCAATGATGCGCTGCTTGTACATGTCTTCCCATTGTTTGAGAAGATCGTTGATGCTCGGCAGCGCGCCGGATGGGCTGGGGGCGGCAGCGGCGGCGGGTTGTGCCAGTGCCCCAGGAGCTGGAATGGCTGTCGTCGGCATCACGGACGCTGGAGCTGCCATCGTTACCGGCGCGGGTGCCGCCGCAGGCGTGGGCGTAGCAGTGGACATCGGCATCTGCGCAGGACGTGCCTGCAGGCGCCCCAGGGCGTCCTGAATCTTCTGCTGCCGTGAGGCGCGCATCTCCGGCTGCCACGTCGGGTAGTTGCGGGCGATGCTGTCCATGATCTCGCCCGCCTGCTTGAATTTGGTTTGCGCGAGGGCGGCATCACCTGCGGCTTCGAGTTTGGCGGCCTCATTGTTGAGGACAAAGCCGCGGAAGTACTGGTCCGCCACCTCGCTGCTGGCATCAACGGACTGGGCAGGCAACACCGGTGCGGCCAGGACAAGCGCCGCCAAAAGGGTGAGGGCAGAAAAAAGACGATTCATGAATTAATAGGGAAGGGGTACTGAGTTTACCTCCTTGCGGGGCCCTTGTAAATGACCTTGGCAGGCTGTCTCAAGCCCGCCGCTGCCGCAAAACAGCCACCCAGCGGTCCACAGATTTGCCTGGAGCGTCCTTCAACGCCCGGCTCTCCTTGTTGCGCCTGTTGCTGACGACCTCCATGCCCAGCGACTCCAGCGCCCGCAGCGCCAGCCGGTGCTCTTGGTCAAAGTAGCTTGTGATGACGAGCATGCCGTCAGGCCGCAGCTTGGCAATCCCCTGGTCGAAAATCTTCTTCCACAGCTCCTGGCCATGCCAGAAGTTCTGGTGGCGTAGAAAGACCATGTTGAAGTCATCACTCAGCTCCTTGTGCTGGTCGATCTTCGTGGCGTCCTCAATCAAGAACTGCGCGGGCAGATGTCCATGCAGTTCACGCGCCTGCCGGATTTCACGAATGCGGATGTCCGCGCCGATCATTTCGACATCGCCCCCCTGAGTCAGTTCAGAGCCAGCCTGGATCAGCGCCTCCGCCTCATCACAGCGTCCGCAGGCCAGGTTGAGGATGCGCATGTCCTTCTGCCCCGCAGGCAGATGCGGCGAAAGCGAGTCATGCAGCAGCGATTTCAGCTTCGACATGTCTTCTGCTATCTGAGCGGGCTGCATGTCTCAAAATTTCAATTCTTCACCAAAGATCATGCGCGCCGCCTGGGCCACATCCTTGTCCCCGCGGCCGGAGAGATTCACGAGGATGATTTGGTCTTTGCCCATCGTGGGGGCCACTTTATGCACCTCGGCGATGGCATGGCTGCTCTCGAGCGCCGGGATGATTCCCTCGACCTGGCTGAGTTCCTGGAACGCAGCGAGCGCCTCGTCGTCGGTGGCGTAGTTGTAAGTGACGCGGCCCTGATCATGCAGCCAGGCGTGCTCGGGCCCGATGGCAGCGTAGTCGAGCCCCGCACTGACGCTGTGGGTGAGCTCGATCTGGCCGTCCGCGTTGGCCAAAAGCCAGGTTTTGGTGCCTTGCAGCACACCGAGACGTCCGCCCTGGAAACGTGCCGCATGGCGTTCCGGGATGATGCCATCACCCCCGGCTTCGACACCGGTCATGCGCACATCCTTGTCATTCAAAAACGGGTGGAACAAGCCGATGCTGTTGCTGCCCCCGCCGACACAAGCGACGAGAAGATCCGGCAGGCGTTCCTCGCGCTCCAAAATCTGGCGGCGTGCCTCCACACCGATGACGCGGTGGAAATCCCGCACCATCATGGGGAAGGGATGTGAGCCGAGCGCGGAGCCGAGGATGTAATGCGTGGTGTGCACATTGGTGACCCAGTCGCGCATGGCTTCGTTCACCGCCTCCTTGAGCGTGGCCTGCCCTGCGGTGACGGCGACGACCTTGGCCCCAAGGAAACGCATGCGCGCGACATTCAGCGCCTGCCGCTCCATATCGACCTTGCCCATGTAGATGACGCATTCGCAGCCAAAACGCGCGCACACCGTGGCCGTTGCCACGCCATGCTGGCCGGCACCCGTTTCGGCGATGATGCGCTTCTTGCCCAGACGCTGGGCCAGCAGGATCTGCCCCAGGGCGTTGTTGATCTTGTGCGCGCCCGTATGCAGCAGATCTTCGCGCTTGAGGTAAATCTTTGCCCCACCGAGTTTTTCAGTCCAGCGCTCGGCAAAATAAAGCGGTGTCGGGCGGCCGACGTATTCGTGCAGCAGCCGGTCGAGCTCCTTCTGAAAAGCCGGATCGGCCTTCGCCCTTTCATAGTGATCCGTCAGCTCACTCAGCGCCGCCATCAGCGTTTCCGGCACGAACATGCCGCCATACTGGCCAAAGTGGCCGTGGGCGTCGGGCATCACGGGAAGCGGGAGGATGGAGGCGGCGGTCATGGGGGATGAAGTTAGATCGAAGACAGCGCCTTGGCAACGTCCGCGCTGGCTTCCCGCAAAGTTACGAATCCTGCTCAGGAATGGACCGTTCCGCCTTCGAGGGCGGCGAGTTTTTTTTCCAAGGCGCGCACGCGTTCAAGCAAATCAGGGATCTTGGCAGGAAGGCTGAGCATCTTGCGGCCTTCCATCAGCGGACGCGCGGGATAGCCGGTGTAGGCACCGGGTTCAAGAATGCTTTTGGTGACACCGGATTTGGCGAAGAACATCACTTTGTCGCCGATCTCAAGATGCCCGGCCACGCCGACCTGGCCGCCCATGGTGACGTAGTTGCCCAGGCGGGTGCTGCCGGAGATGCCGGTCTGCGAAATGATGATGCAGTGCTGCCCCAGCGTGCAGTTGTGGCCGATCTGCACCAGATTGTCGATCTTGCATCCCTCGCCGATCCAGGTGCGGCCGAAGCGGGCACGGTCAATGGTGGTGCAGGAACCTATTTCGACATCGTCATCGATCTGCACGATGCCGACTTGGTCGATCTTTTGGTGGCGGCCCTGGGCCTGCTCATAGCCAAAGCCGTCGCTGCCGATCACGGAGCCGCTGTGGAGGATGACACGCTGGCCCAGGATGCAGTATTCCTTGATGACGGCGTTGGCATGAATGACGCAACCTGCGCCGAGTTTGACCCCGCGGCCGATGTAAGCGCCGGCATGGATCGTGCAGCCATCACCGAGTTGTGCACCACTTTCAATGACGGCATGTGGACCGATGCTGACCTTTTCCGGGTCGCAGGTCACGTCATCTGCAACCGTGGCGCTGGCGTGCACTCCAGGCCTAAATTCAAGGGAGGGAGGGCTGAAGAAACGAATGACATGGGAGAAGGCAAGCGTCGGGTTTTTGAGGCGGATGAGTGCGAGCCCTTCCCGCACGTGTTCGGCATCAAGATCCTCCGGCACCAGAACAGCGGATGCCCGGGTGGTTTTCAGCGCAGGGAGATAGCGTGCATTGCCAACGAAGGTTACTTCACCTGCCACGGCTTCCAGGATGGAATTCAGCCCGGTGATGATGGATTCCGGGCTGACTGCGGAGAGTGTTCCTCCGACGAGCTCAGTGAGCTTCTGCAGGGTGATGGAGTGGCTCATGGTGCAGACGGGTGGGTGCGCTGAAACAAAAAAGGCACGTCGCAATTCTTTGCGGCGTGCCTCGATAAAACTGACAGCCGCAGGCTATTTTTTGGGTTCTGCGGTCTTGGGCGCTGGCGCGGCGGCATCTTCCTTCTTCGGATCGGCCCCAGGAGGCGGCGCATCCTTGTTCAGCTCTACGATGAGCTGATCGGTGAGGTCAGTGGCGGCACCTTCCCGGACGTGCAAAATGATTGGCACCGTGGAAAGGCTGACACCGGTCTTGTCAAAAACGATGTCGAACGCATCTGCCTTGGAGCGGTCACGGACGACGACGAGAATTTCTTCGTAGAGGCCTTTGCGGATCTGCATGTCCTCCTGCTTGAGCTGCTGCTGGCGGCGTTCGGCGAATTCCTGCATCTCCATTTCAAGCGCGCGGATTTCCTTCACTTTTTCACCCAGCTCAGCGCCGTATTTCGCACGTTGTTCGGGAGTGATGATCGGGTCCTGGGCAACTTTCTGTAGCTTCTGAGCTTCTGCGGCCAGGTTTTTGTACGTATTTTGACGCTCAGTCATTTCCTGGGCGGCTTTGTCGTAGTTCGCCTTGTACTTGTCTGCGGCGGTCTTGGTTTTGTGAAACTCCTGGAAGACTTTGGACATGTCGATCACACCGATCTTGAGATCGGCGGCCTGTAGGGAGAAGGTGGCGAGGAGAAGGGCGATGAACGCGCTGCGAATCATAAGTATGTGGGAGGTTTGAACGGGATTGGAAGGGGAGGACTAACAAAGGGTCCGATGCATGCAGCTAGAACTTGTAGCCCATGTTGAACTGGAAGCGACCGCCGGTGCCTGACTTGGCGTCCTTGCCAATTGGAACGGCATAGTCAACACGGATCGGGCCGACGGGAAGAAAGAGGCGCAGGCCGATGCCCGCATCTGAGTAAATAAGATCATTGCCAACGGTGGCACCGGTGGCTCCGGAAATGGTGCCCACGTCGCCGAAGACCACCACACGCGGTGACTTGTCCGTGTTGGCCGTGATATGCACGGGAACGGAGAATTCACTGGTGGCATACATGGAGGTCAGGCCACCGATGGGTTCGCCAGTGTTGTCCTTGGGGCCTGCATGACGATAAGTGAATCCGCGCAGGTTGTTGGCACCGCCGAGGAAGAGGCGCTCAAAGATGGGCACCCGGCTGCCGTTCCAGCTGTTGACGGTCTGGAACATTCCTTCGAAACTCAGAATGGTGTCCCCCGGCAGGTTGAAAAACTGCTGGCCTTTGATGCTGCCGCCATAGACCGGCACATTGCCTCCTAGACCCGAGAGAAGCAGTCCCGCTTCAATCTTGTGGCCGTTCCGCGTGATGAAGATGCTGTCACGGGTGTCGTGCACAAAGCTCGCATCAATCTTGCTTTGAATGTAGGATCCGGCCTCCTGCGCAATCTGAGGAGAGGCTCCGCTGGCGATGCCGGCGATTTTGATCTGCTGGAGCGTGTAGGTGGTGTCAAAGTAGGCGTGCTCACCCACCCGTTTGCGCAATCCGGACGATATGCCGATGTTGGTTTGATTGAAGAAGTTGGAAAGGTAGTAGAGGTTGTGAAAGAACGCCTCAACCGTCAGAGAGAGTTCCTTGCCCAGAAACCACGGCTCGGTCCAGCTGACGGTCACGTCACGACGCAGCGCACCGGCGCGGATGTTGGTGTTGAAACGTTGGCCGCCCCCGCGGAAATCCTTCCAGTCGCGGATGTCAAAGTTGGTCTGCGTCACCTGAATGAAGGCAGTGATGCTGTCGATGGAGCTGAAGCCCGCGCCGAAATTCACCGTACCTGTGGATTGCTCCGCCACATTCACATCCACATCCTTGTAGCCGGGCGTGTTGGTGGGGATGTTGCGCACTTCCACCGCGCTGAAGTAGTTCAAGTTTTGCAGGCGGCTTTTGCCAGCTTCCGTTTTGACGGTGTTCAGCTCCTCGCCGGGGGCAAAGGGCAGCTCCCGGCGAATGACTTCATCCTTCGTGACCGAGTTTCCGGAAATGTTGACCTTGCTGATATAGGACTTGGTGCCTTCCGTGATCGTGTAGGTCACGGCGACCTGTCCCGCTCCGGTTTCGGTGATGCTCGGCTCCACTTGCGCATCCGCGTAGCCGCGTGAGCCATAGTAGTCATGAATCATCTTTTTATCGGCCTCGATATGGCTGCCGACATAAGGAAGTCCGGCCTCAGCCTGGACGCCCTGCATCAAAACCTCGTTGGTGAAAATGGTGTTCCCGGAAAGTTTGACTGCGGACACGTCATACTTGGCACCTTCATTGATCACATAGACGAGATCCATTTGTTTGGCGGATACCTGCTCGCGTCGCACTTCCGTCACTTCGGCATAGACGTAGCCTTGATCTTGGAAGGCCTGCTTGATTTTAACTTTGTCTTCCTGCAGATCCGCGTTGCTCAGCTTGCCTTTTTTGCCCCAAAAGTTCCAGATGTGGTGCTCCTGAGACTTGATCTTGCTGCGCAGCACACGGGACTTGATGGCGGTGTTCCCTTCGAAGCGGATGTCATGAATGATGCCGCGCGCGCCTTCGTCGATTTTAAACGTCACCGTGGAAAATCCCTCGCGGGCGGACGGACTGATGTCGTAGTTCGCGATCACATCGGAGAACCCCTTCTTTTCGTACGTCTCCACAATTTTTTGATTGGCTGCCGCAAGCTTGATGTCATCCACCGGATCTCCCACTTTGATCGCGACTTCCTTTTTCAGCTTGCTGCTGTCGATGGCAGTGTTGCCGATGAAATTGATTTCGGCGATGCCTCCGCGGCCCACGATTTCCACCATCACCTTGACGCCACCTGCCACGTCCACAGGGTAGATTTCCAAATTTTCCACGGCTCCGGTGCCGTAGAGTGCGCGCATGTCACGTTCCACCGATTCACTGCTGAACGGCTGGCCCACGCGGGTGGACATCTGGCTGCGAATGCGGTTTTCATCCAGCTTCACCGCACCTTTGAGCACGATTTGAACGGACTGCACAATCTTTTTCACCGTTGGCGGTGCAGGCAGGCCCGCTTGTGCCTGCGCCTGCTGTGGCATGACGATCAACAGGGAGATGGCCACTGCGGAAAAAAGCGTCAGGCGGGACAGGAGGGAAGTTCCGTAATTCATAGGCATAGACAAGATAAGCAGGCGGGGAAAAAGACCGGGTGACAGGCACGCCCGGACCGGGGCACGACAAGCCTGCATTACTGCTTCCGCACCGCTCCACGTCAAGGCGTAAGTTCAGAGGGCATTCTTGCCATTTTTCAACAGCCATGCGATGAATAAAAGTTCTCTGGACAGTTTCTATCCCTGATCTGTCCAAAAGAGGGGCTCCCGGCACCTGATGAGCTGCGAAACAATTTCGTCACAAACCATGCCCCGTTCCATCGTACGCGACTACGTCCAGCTCCATCTTGTGGTGCTGGCCTGGGGCTTCACGGCGGTCTTGGGCAAGCTCATCCTGCTCCCGCCGGTGGATCTGGTCCTGTGGCGCACGGCGCTGGCGGCCCTCTGCTTTGCGGTGCTGGCCCGGTGCCTGGGACATTCGTTCTCGGTTTCCAACCGCAGAATTTTGGGGATGCTCGCCGTCGGGGCTGTCCTAGGACTGCATTGGGTTTTGTTCTTCTGGTCCGCGCGGCTCGCCACCGCTTCCGTCAGTCTGGCGGCCATGCCCACGGCCATGCTCTGGTGCTCGCTGATTGAGCCTGTCATTGATGGCTCAAGGCGCTGGCGGCCTTCCGAGCTTCTTGTCGGCGCTGTCATGGTGGGGGCCGTGTGGCTTATCTATCAGGTGGAATTCCGCTACTGGCTCGGCTTTTCGGTGGCCATCGCCGCCGCCGTGCTGGCCGCCTTCTTTGCCACCTTGAGCAAGCAGCAGGTCGCCCGGGACACGCACTGGAGCATCTTGGGCTGTTATCAAATGAGCGGCGCATGTCTTGCCACCTTCCTTTCACGTCCCTTCCTCGAGTGCGGCTTCCTGCCCGCTCTGCCAGATGCCGCTTCCGCTCTCTGGCTCGGGGTGCTGGCCCTGCTTTGCACCGTCGCCGCCTATGCGGGCTTCATGGATGTGCTGCGCCGCGTCAGCGTCTTCACAGTGAACATCGTGTACAACATGGAGCCCGTCTACGGCATCCTGCTGGCGGCCCTGGTGTTTGGGAAAGCCGAGTTCATGAGCGCGGGCTTTTACCTGGGCGCGGCGGTCATCATCGCCGTTGTGCTGGCTTTGCCATGGATTCGGCGCTGGGTGGAACAGTGAGAGTGCTGGACATGGCGTGCTGCGTGGGCTTGCATCCTAGGCACCTTTGAACCGCCTCCGCCACATCCTCGTCTCCGCCTCCGCGGGCTCCGGCAAAACCTACCAGCTGGTGCGGCGGCATCTGCATCTGCTCGCGCTCGGGCAGCCGCCGGAGGGCATCGCCGCCATGACCTTCACCCGCAAGGCGGCGGGGGAGTTCTTCCAGCGCATCCTGCAGCGGCTGTCCGTGCTCTCTCAGCACGGTGAAAAGCCGGAGCACTATTTCGCGGGCATGGCACCGCTGCCGGAGCAGTGGCCGGAGTTTGTACTGCTCCTGCGCCGGGTCACCCAGCGGCTTCACCGCTTGCGGCTTGGGACGATGGACAGCTTTTTTTCCAGTATCACCGCCTGCTTTCCGCTGGAGCTCGGCTTGCCGCTCGGTGCCAGTGTAATGGCCGAAAATGAAGCCGCTCAGGCACGCCGGGAGGCGCTCGATGCCCTGCTGGAGCGCATCCATTCCTCGCAGGACGAGCACGCAGGCCGTGCGCTGCTGGAAGGTTTCAAGCAGGCCACCTTCGGCATCGAGGAGCGCAGCGCTGCGAGCAGCTTGGAATCCTGGATCGACAATCATCACGCCACCTGGCTCGACAGCGGGGATGGTTCCCCCTGGGCCACGCTGCCGGGTCTGGCAGCGGAAAGCACCGGCAGTCTCGCGGCGGCACTCGATGATCTGCGCGACCGCTTTGTCCCGCGCACGGATGAAGGGGCCGGTTTCATCGAAGAATTGATCTCGCAAGCCTCGGCCATGAAGCCTGGAGCCTCACTGCCGCCGAGGGTGAAGTATTTTTTGGAGAAAACGACCGCCGTCTGGAAAGAGCTGAAAGCAGGCAGGGCAGAAATCGGCTGGGGCCGTGGCAAAAAATCGGAACTCACCGGGGCAACCGCGCGCGCCTGGGTGCGCGTGGCCGAAGAGATCCTCCATGAGGAACTCACCTGCCGTGCGCAGCGCACCCAGGGCATGGCGGCCCTCATGGCGCTGTATGAGGCCGAGTACGCCCGCCGCGTGCGCTCTCGTGGGCGGCTGTCCTTTGCCGATGTCCAGCGCCTGCTCGCCGCCGCGACGGCAGACGGCGCGGAATGGGCGGATGGTGAGAGCGGTGATCTCTGGTTCCGGCTCGACAGCCGTTATGACCACTGGCTGTTTGACGAATTTCAAGACACCAGCCGCGTGCAGTGGAATGTCGTGCGCGGCCTGGTGGATGAGGTCATGCAGGACGACTCCGGCAGGCGCAGCTTCTACGCCGTGGGAGATCCGAAGCAGTCCATCTACCTCTGGCGGCAGGCGGAGCCCGGCCTGTTTGACGATGTTCTGCAGGAATGGCCGCACCAGGATCAGGACGGGCTGGAGCCGCAGACGCTCAGTCAGTCCTTCCGCAGTGCTCCGGCAGTGCTGAATGCGGTGAACGCAGTGTTTGCCAATCCGGCTGGCATCGAGGCGGTTCTGCCCGGTTGCACCACCGGCTTTGCCTTCCAACAACACGAGGCGGCCGAGCGTAATCAGTCGCTCGGTGGTTATGCCGCCCTGCTGAGCGTACCAAATGAAGAGGGGCAGCGCAGCCCCTCCACCACCCCCGCAGTGACGGCGCTGCTCAATGAAATCCGCCCCCTGGAACGTGGGCTGACCTGTGCCGTGCTGGTGCGAGGCAATAAAAACGCCAATGCCGTCGCTGAAGAACTCCGCGCGACCACCGGCATGGAGGTCGTGTGCGAATCACAGATCTACCCGGCCACGGACAACGCGGTCACGCTCGCCCTGCTCTCGCTGCTGCAACTGGCGGCGCATCCCGGAGACACCCTGGCGCTGGGGCATCTCAAAATGACCCCGCTCTGGCCGCTGATCGAATTCAAGGACAAAGACAAGGATCACGCCTGGCAGCTGACCTGCCGCCAAGTCCGTGAATCGGTGTTTGCACGCGGCTTTGTCGGCTTCACCGAAGTCTGGACCCGGTACCTCCGCACCCTGCTGCCGGAGATGGATGCCTTTCATGAGCTGCGGCTGCGCCAGTTCGGGGAAATGGCCGCCGAGTTTGATGCCGGCGGTTCACGCGATGTGGATGCCTTCCTGCTGCATGCGCATGACATGCCGGTGCAGGTGCGCGGAGCGGCCAACGCGGTGCAAGTGATGACCGTGCACAAGGCCAAAGGCCTGGAGTTTGATGTGGTCATTTTGCCGGATCTCGATGGCGAGGCGATGGATGCCGTGCGGCGGCGCTCACTGATCGTCAACCGTGATGCACAGGGCATCTCCTGGGTGCTGCAGGAGCCTCCACGCATTTTTGCTCCCTTGCATGAGGCGTTGAATGTGGAAATGGAGACCTCGAAACGCCAGTCGGGCTTCGAGTCTCTCTGCCGCCTCTATGTGGCCATGACGAGGGCCAAGCGCGGTCTGTATCTCATTGCCGAGCCGCCCCCCAAGACGAAACAGCCAGCAATGAAAGAGGCGCAGTTTTTGCGCCGGATGCTGGGCGTCGAAGGCGGCGCAGAAGAGGGCGCATCGTATTTGACCGAGTGGAAGACGGGTGATCCGCAGTGGTTTGCCACCTCGGCAAGCGCTGCCCCCTCGCCTCCGCAACTGGCACTGGCGGCACGTCCGCTGGGGCAGCTTCTGCGGGAATTTCAGCCGCTGGCCCGGCGCGTCACGCCCTCAGGGGAGGAAGCTTTCGATATCAAGGGCAGCATGCTCTTCAGCGCAGGCCGGGAGCCAGGCCGCAGACTGGGAAATCTGGTGCATGAGCTGCTGGCGCACGTGGAGTGGTGGGATGCAGCCTCCAGCATGACCGCGCTCGAATCACGCTGGCAGGACGCCGGTTTGCTGCGCGGGGAGGAGGTGGAGACGACGGCGCTGGCCATGGTGCGCGCCGTATTGCATTCCGCCGCCGCCCCTTTCGCCTTTGCCAAACCTGCGCCGGAGGCCCAGGCCTGGAGGGAGCGACCCTTCGACTTGATCCATGAAGAGAGCTGGATCAGCGGCATTTTTGACCGTGTCATAGTCCAGCGCGACTCGGTGCGACTCATTGATTTTAAGACAGATGAAGCGGCGGACGAGGTAGCTCTGGCTGAAAAAGTGGCGGGTTACCGCCCGCAGATCCTGCTGTACCGCCAGGCGCTCATGCGGCTGACAGGCCTGAAACCGGAGCAGATAGGATCCTCCCTGCTGTTCACCCGGACCTGTCGTCTGGTGGACGTAATGTAACTTTTTTTGAATCCAAGCCGCCTTTGGTGACGCAAAAACTTGTGTGACCGCATTAGCTCTGGCATGGAATCCGCACATCGTAGCCTTTTCGGCGCGATCTGCGCCCAAATCTCACATGAGCCAGCCAGAACTCAGCGAAGAAGACCTGCTCCAGCGTGCTGGACGTGGGGATGCGCGTGCGTTTGACCAACTCTATGACCGCATGGCACCGCGCCTTTTTGGTCTTCTCCGCCAGATGCTGCATGACGAGCGTGAGGCAGAAGACATCCTGCAGGACGGCTTTGTGCTGATGTGGGAGCGTGCCTCCACCTTCGACCCTGACCGCAGCCGGGCTTTCACCTGGGCGGTCATGCTGTTCCGCCACAAGGCCATCGACCGCATGCGCATGCTGGGCCGGCGCAACCGCCTGGTGGACAGCGCCATTCTGGAGCAGACCACCCTGGCAGACTCCGCCTACTCAGGGGTGGACGATGAGGTCCAGTCCAATGAACGCGGCCTGGTCGTGCGCGAGGCGCTGAATGAATTGCCGAAGGACCAGCGCCAGTTGATCGAATTCGCCTTTTTGAAGGGTCTCACGCATCACGTGATCGCCGAATCGCTGGGCATTCCGCTCGGCACTGTAAAGACCAACATCCGCCGCGGGCTCCTGCGCCTGCGTGATCTTTTGAAAGGAGGCGCATGATGGACGAGGAACGATTTGAAGAACTGGCCGCCATGAATGCCCTCGGCATGCTGGAGAACGACGAAAAGCGTTCTCTGGACGGTGCCATCGCACGCGACAAAGAACTGCGTGCGCTTAGCCTGGAGCTTGACCAGACGACAGCGGAACTGGGCCGTTTGATTGTGCCCATGGAGCCGCCTGCGAACATGAAGAAGCGCATCCGTGCCAAGATGCGTGCCACGGGTGTCAGAGGAGTCGGCGTTTCACGCGGCTTTGTCATCGGCGGCATCGGCTGGGCGCTCGCCGCGTCCTTTGCCGTGGCTTCGGTATGGCTGTGGCAGGAACGTGCGGGCATGACGCAGCAGCTTGCCGCCGCATCCCGTGCCATTGCTCCAGTGCATAATCCGGCCGCTCCGGCGGTGGATGATGGCAAGACGCGCACGCTGGAAGAAGAGCTTAAAAAACGGCGGGACGAATTCGAAGCGCAGAAGCAGGCCCTCGCCGCAGAGATCGAATCCCTGCGCAAAGGCGAGGCGGATGCCAAGACCCAGTCCGCGAAGCTCACCGCTGAAGTCGCCGCACTGAAGCACCAGGAGCAGGAGTCACAGCTTCAGATCACCACCCTGCAAAGCAAGGTCTGGGAATACCGTCGCAGCGAAATGCTGGTGGTCTGGGACCAGAAACGCAGCCAGGGCGTGGTGATGCTCGACAAGATGCCCAAGGTGGACTCCGACAAAGACTACCAGCTCTGGGTCGTTGACCCGGCCAAGCCAGATCCGGTGAGCGCCGGCGTGGTGACCGTCGATTCCAAAGGCTCCGGTAAGACCAGCTTCAAGCCGGTTGAGGCAGTGTCCGGCGAAGCCAAGTTCGCGCTCAGCGTCGAGAAAAAAGGTGGCGTGCCGAAGAGCGAAGGGAAGCTCCTGATGGTCGGGCCTTAAGCGCTGAAATGAATGGCTCTGCTGAAGCGGCCTTATCCTTTCCGGCAGTTCACGGGTCCGGCAGTCTGGAAATCGCGCTGAAGGCTCTGTGGACCACTAGACTTGTTCCCGAATAGGGGGTTCCATATCGACCGGGGCACTAGCGGTTAGAGGATGGATGTGGCGACAGCCCGCCCGCCTGTGAGCGTGCTGCAAACACCAGGGCGTAGACCCCTCGCAATCGGGCGGTTTGGCGGAGCGTATGTTGAAGCATGCGCGGCACTCGACACCAAACACGACCAATCTACGTGAAGAGCAGTGCCGCTATTCGGGAACGCGACGTCAAACCTCAGCCGTTCCAGCCGCCGCCCATGGCCTTGTAGATGCCCACCCAGGCAGTGGCCACCCGGGTGCGGCTGAGCACGATGTCATTTTGGGCCCCAAGGGCGACACGCTCTGCATCGAGCACCGTGAGGAAATCGGCGATGCCGTCCTGATAGCGTTTGCGCGCCAGCGTGGCGGCTTCGCGCGCGGATGCGGCGGAGGCTTCCAGATGGTGCAGGCGGACGTGCTCACGGTCATACGTGGTGAGGGCGTTTTCTGCCTCTTCGAGCGCGAGGAGCACGGTCTGCTCATAACGTGCGAGCGCAGTGTCGGCGCGTTTTCCGGCTGCGGCGATCTGCTGCCGCACGCGACCAAGATTGAAGGCTGCCCAGGTAAAGCGCGGACCCAGGGTGTAGGCGTCGGCACCCGGACGACCCGCAAAATAGGACAGGGTGGCTGCTTCGACGTTGATGCGGCCGCTGAAAGTGATCCGCGGAAACAAATCCGCCACCGCCACGCCTATGCGTGCCGTTTCGGCCGCCAGCGTGTTTTCGGCGACTCGAATATCAGGACGCCTGCGCAGCAATTCCTCCGGTTTAACGATGCCGATCCGAGAAGGGACTGCGGGCTGCTTTTTGATGGGTTGCAGCCGGGGGCGGAGGTCGGAGGGATTCTGTCCGCACAATACGGCGATGCGGTGGATGGACCTGGCGATGTTTTCCTGATACGTGGGGATTTGCGCCTGCGTGGCATTCCAGAGCGCATTGGCCCGGGCCACGTCGAGCTGCGTGCCGCGCCCACCTTTGAGCGACGCCTCGGCGATGTGCAGGGCATCCTGTTGATTGTGGGCGTTTTCATTCGCCACGGTGAGCTGCGCCTGGGCACCACGCAGCTCCATGTAGTTGGAGGCAATCTCAGACTGCAGCGAAATCAGCAGATCCTGCAAATTGGCATCCACAGCACTCGAAGTTGCCTTCGCGGCCTTGATGGAGTTGCGGACGCGACCAAAGAAATCCAGCTCCCAGTCAGCATCGAAACCCACACGGTACAGCTCATAATCCCGCGTGCGCAGACCCGAAAAGGAAGTCGCTCCATTGCGGACGTTGTCATAACCCGCGCCTAATGTGACAGTAGGTGCGAGATTGAAGCGCGACTCACGCCACAGCGCGCGGGCCTCCAGCAAGCGCGAGCGCGCGGCCTTGATGTCTTTGTTCTGGGCGTCGGCCATGGACACCAAGTCGTTCAGCGTGCTGTCGTTGAGCTTGCGCCACCAGGCGGCGTCCACCGTGGCGGCATGGGCAGCACCTGCCCGTGAGGCAAAGTCGGCAGGCATCTTGGGCTGCGGCTTGACGAACTTCGGCCCGACATTGCAGCTTGAAACCGCGCAAAGGACAAACAAAAAAGGTTTAATGGGCTTCATGTAACGTAGGGGAGGGGACGGCGGCGCGGCGCTGTTCACGACGTTCGACGAAGGCGCGGAGGATGACATAAAACACAGGCGTAAAAAGCAGACCGAAGATGGTCACGCCGATCATGCCAAAGAACACCGCCGTGCCAAGCGCCTGGCGCATTTCCGCACCCGCGCCCTCGGCGAGCACCAGCGGCAGCACGCCGAGGATGAAGGCAAAGCTGGTCATCAAAATGGGCCGCAAGCGCAGTCGGCAGGCCTCCACCGCAGCTTTGACCCGGTCCATGCCCGTATCCTGAAGCTGCTTGGCGAATTCCACGATGAGGATGGCGTTTTTAGCCGCGAGGCCCACGAGCACGACCAGCCCGATCTGCGTGAAGATGTTGTTGTCCTGCGCCCGCAGCCACACCCCGCCGATGGCGGAGAGCAGGCACATCGGCACGATCAGGATGATCGCCATGGGCATGCTCCAGCTTTCATACTGCGCTGAGAGCACAAGAAAGACAAAGATGACGCACAGTGGGAAGATGTAGACGAGCGTGTCGCCAGCAAGGATCTGCTGGTAGGTAAGGTCCGTCCACTCGATGGAAAACCCCACCGGCAGATTATCTCTGGCCAGGCGCTCGATCTTTTCGATCATCTGCCCGGAACTGACGCCCGGAAGCGTGTTGCCATTGATGTCGGCGGAGTAGTAGAGGTTGTAGCGCTGCACACGGTCGGCACCGCCGGTCTTGATGACTTTGACGAGCGCCCCCAGCGGCACCATGTCCCCGGCTTGATTGCGAATCTTGATGCGGCTGACGTCAGTCGGATCTCTGCGAAAGGCGGCTTCCGCCTGCGCCGTGACCTGATAGGTGCGCCCAAAGAGATTGAAGTCGTTCACATAGACGGAGCCCAGATAGATTTGCAGGGCTTCATTCAGGTCGGCCAGGGAGATGCCCATGGTTTTTGCCTGCGCACGATTGATCTCGAGCTTGAACTGCGGGCTCTTGGCGCGGAAGCCGGTGATGAGCGAGATCAAGCCCGGCTCCTGCTGAGCCGCCGCGAGCAGCTTTTGAGTGGCGGCTTCCAGCGCGGGGAGGCCGGCGTTGTTGAGATCCTGCACCTGGATTTTGAACCCACCGGCATTGCCCAGACCACGCAGCGGCGGCGGTGGCAGCACCAGTACACGGCCTTCTTGAATAGTGGCGAATTTTTGGCGGATGACGGCGAGCAGCCCCTCGCCTTTGAGTTCGGGTTTGTCGCGCTTGGAGAACTGATCGAAGATCAGGAAGGCCGCACCGACGTTAGGCTGGTTAGCCTGCAGCACAGAGGAGTAACCCGAGATGGCAAAGGTGTGGGCGATGCCGGGAATTTCGCGTGCCATGGCGTCCATTTTTTTCACCACGGCATCGGTGCGTTCGAAGGCCGCCGCATCCGGCAATTGAACCAGCACAATAGCGTAGCCCATGTCCTGGGAAGGGATGAACCCGGCCGGCACATCTTGAAACAGCTTCCCTGCAAGGGCGATCAAAGCGCCGTAGCCAATGAGCACCAGCACGGACAAACGGATGAGTTTGCCGACCATCCCGGCATAGAAGTCAGAGCCGAACTGGAACACACGGTTGAAGCCCCGGAAGAACCAGCCGAACAAGAAGTTCAAGAGGCGGCTGAAGCGATCCGGCGGCGCGCCGTGCGGCTGCAGCAAAATGGCGCACAGCGCAGGGCTGAGCGTGAGCGAATTGAACGCAGAGATAACAGTGGAAACTGCGATGGTCAGCGCAAACTGCCGGTAGAACTGGCCGGTGATGCCGCTGATGAAGCCCGTGGGCACAAACACCGCGCACAGCACCAGCGCCACCGCGATGACGGCGCCGCTCACCTCATTCATGGCCTGCACGGCGGCATCATGCGGAGACAGGCCCTTGGCGATGTTTCGCTCCACGTTTTCGACCACGACGATGGCGTCATCAACGACAATCCCGATGGCAAGCACCAGCCCGAATAAGGAGAGGTTGTTCAGCGAGAAACCCATCCATTGCATCACCGCCAGTGTGCCGATGAGCGACACAGGGACGGCCAGCAGCGGAATCACCGAGGCGCGCCAGCTTTGCAGGAAGATGATGACGACGAGCACGACGAGCAGGATCGCCTCCATCAGCGTGTGCAGCACCGACTTGATCGAGGAGCGGACAAACTTGGTGGTGTCGTAGTTGATGGCGTAATCAACGCCCGGCGGAAAGCGCAGCTTGAGTTCCGCGAGCCGTTTGTAAACGGCGTCGGCGGTGGCAATGGCATTGCTGCCAGGAAGCTGGAACACGCGGAGCGACACCGCATTGTAGCCGTCCATGTAAGTGCGGCTGGAATAGTCGCGCGAGCCGAGCTCGATGCGCGCGACGTTGGCCAGGCGTACCACGTCTCCTTGCTTGCCAGTTTTGAGCACGATGTCACCAAATTCCTCCGCTTTCTTCAGCCGCCCCGGTGCCGTGAGGGTGTATTGAAAATCCGAGCCCGAGGGAGCTGGCGGCTGGCCGAGAGACCCGGCGGCCACCTGCACATTTTGCTCACGAATCGCACGAACAATGTCTCCCGCCGTCAGCCCCAGGCCGGCGATCTTTTCGGGATCAAGCCAGACACGCATGGAGTAGTCCATGCCGCCGAGGGAGGAGGCTTCCGCCACACCGGGAAGGCGGGCGAGTTCATTTTGAATCTGCAGGATGCAGTAGTTGCTCAGATACGAGACATCACGTGAGCCGTCAGGGCTGTAGAACTGGGCCGACAGGGTCAGGTCGGGCGAGCGCTTGTTCACATTGACCCCCAGCCGGCGCACCTCTTCCGGCAGCCGGGAGATGGCGGTGTTCACGCGGTTTTGCACCAGCACCTGCGCTTCATCCAGATCCGTGTTGAGGCGGAAGGTGACGGTGATCTGCACTCGACCGTCACTCGTGGACGATGAGGACACGTACAGCATGTTTTCGATGCCGTTGATCTCCTGCTCCAGCGGCGTGGAAACGGTCTCGGCCAGCGTGCGCGCATCCGCGCCGGGATACATCGCTGAAACCACCACGGTGGGTGGAATGACCTCAGGGTACTGCGCAATGGGCAGCGACACGTAGGCGAGGGCGCCCAGCATCGTGATGACGATGCTCAGCACAGCCGCAAAAATGGGCCGGTTCACAAAAAAGCGGGCGAAATTCATGATGTATTACTTGGTGGGCACGGCTGTTGGCTGCATTTCCGTCAGGGTGGCCTTCACCTTGGCACCGTTGCGCACGCTCATGAGTCCGAGCACCACTACGTGATCTTCCGCCTTCAGGCCGTTGCGCACCACGCGCAGCCCCTCCAGCAGCGGCCCGAGTGTGACGGGGCGATAGACTGCCTTGTCCTCCGCATCGATCACCCAGACGAAGCTGCTGCCCTGATCATCTCCCACGGCGGAATCACGAATGAGCACCCCATCGTATTCGCCACCGCCGGGAATGCGCACCTTGGCAAAGAAACCAGGCGCCATCAGACGGTCGGCATTCGGAAACACGGCGCGGGCGCGGATAGTGCCGGTGGCGGGATTGATCTGGTTGTCCACGAAATCGACTTCGCCATGATGCGGCCAGGTCCCTTCATTGATGAGCTCCATCTCGGCAGGAATGCGCTCAAACATCGCGCTCACTCGCTCGCCGCTCTTGTGCATCTCGCGGTATTTCAGCACGGACCGCTCATCGGCTTCAATCTCGCAGTAAATGGGATCCAGTTCCACCACCGTGGTCAGCAGGGTGGTGTTCTGATTGCCGCCGCTGACAAGGTTTCCCTCCGTCACACGTGCATCGCTGATGCGTCCGGCGATGGGCGCGCGAATCTCGGTGAATTCGAGATCCAGCTTGGCGGCGCGCAGGGCCGCCTCCGCACCACGCACCCCGGCTTGTTCTCCCGTGGCGCTTTTCAGGCGGCGTTCCGCTTCTTCCACCGAGATCGCCTGCCCCTGGCGCAGGGCCGTGGCGTTCTTGGCTTCCACGCCGGCGAGTTCGGACACCGTTTTCGCCTGGGCCAGCATGGCCTCGGCGCGTTCGACGATGGCTTCATAAGGGCGTGGATCAATGGTGAACAGCAGATCTCCTGCCTTCACCTCGGTGCCTTCTTTGAAGCTGACCTTGGTGATGTAGCCGGAGACGCGTGAATGAATCTCGACACGTTTGCGCGATGTCAGGCGGCCGGTGAATTCATCCCAGTCCTTGAGCCTTTTAGCGATGGGTTTGGCAACCGTGACTTCAGGCGTGGGAGCTTGGGGCACACCGCCAGGACCTGCGGCACCGCGTTTGCAGGAGGCCAGGCAGCTCAGCATGAGCAGGCCTGCCATGGCATTCCGCCAGGGTGACATGAGAAAAATGGGAGAAAGCGGGAGGCGTTGCATGGACAGAGTTACGAACATGAATGCACCTAAAACAGTGCATAATCGACATATCGGTTATACCATTCCTGCATGACCCCTTTCAACGACCTCCAGCATGTGCGGGAATTTGTGCAGGTTGCTGACTCTGGAAACATTTCTCGCGCCGCCAAAGTGCTCGGCATGGCGCAGCCCACGCTCAGCCGGCACCTTGCCGCTCTGGAGGCGCAGGTGGGCACCCCGCTCCTCCGCCGGGACACCCACTCCATGAGCCTGACGGATGCGGGCCTCATCGTCCTTTCGGACGCTCGCGAGCTGCTCACCTTGGCAGACCGCATGGGCGGCCGTCTGCGCGCGGAGCGCCGTTCTCTGCGTGGGCATCTGCGCATGGTTTCCGTGGTCGATGTCGGCCAGTGGATCGTCTCCCGTGTGCTTTCACGGTTTCAAAAACTCCATCCTGGCATCACCTCCGAGCTGCACCTCTTCAACCGCGCGACGAAATTCATCAAAGAGGGCTTCGACTGCGGCATCACGGTGGGCGCAGCCACGGACCGTCGGGTCACCATCCGCAAGATCGCCGAGCTCAAGCGGCGGCTCGTTGTCGCGCCGTCTTTGCTGAAACACCATGCTTTGCCCGCGCGTCCGGAGGACCTGAAAAGTCTGCCCTGGCTGGGAATTTTACAGCCGCATTTCTACTCTCGTGACCGGGTCGATCTGGAGCGGGCGAAGCAGATCAAAAAACTCAAGCTCTCGCCGGCCATGCTGCTGGATACGGTCACCGCCTTGCGTGAGGCTGCCATCGAGGGGGCTGGATTCACCATCCTGCCGGAGTGGATGGCGGCGCGTGACATCACGGCTGGCAGGCTCGTACAGCTGCTGCCAGACTGGCACCTGGCCCCCCTGGAGCTTCAGATCGCCCACGCTTCGCACGAGCACCTGCCCCAGCGGGTGAAAAGCCTGATCGAATACCTTGAACAGGAGCTCCCCGTTGAAATTCACAAGCTGGACCTCAATGAGCGGTAGCCTTTATGCCCTCTCTTTGGAGACAGTCCCGCAAAAAATTCCATGCGCAACGAGCACGCTCTGTGCTAGGAATCCGGCCCCATGCCGCCTTGCGGCCCCGTTGACCCCCATTAAAAAAACACCATGCCCAAGCAGACCATTCGTGACCTCGACCTCGCCGGAAAACGCGTCTTTGTGCGCGTCGATTTCAACGTGCCTCTCGATGAGAAAGACGGCCAGATGGTCATCACCGACGACACCCGCATTCAGGAGACTCTGCCCACGATCAAGTTCCTGATCGAAAAAGGTGCCAAAATCATCCTCGCCAGCCACCTGGGCCGCCCGAAAGGCAAGCCTGATCCCAAGCAGAGCCTCGCTCCCGTGGCTCCGGCTCTCAGTGCCTTGCTCGGCAAGCCGGTCGCTTTCGCCAGTGACTGCGTCGGCGAAGAAACGAAGGCCAAGGCGCTTGCCCTCGGCAATGGCGATGTGCTCCTCCTCGAAAACACCCGTTTCCACGCCGGTGAAGAAAAGAATGACCCTGAGCTGGCCAAAGGCATGGCCGATCTCGCCGAGATCTTCGTGAACGACGCTTTCGGCTCCGCCCATCGCGCGCACAGCTCCACAGCCGGCATTGCCGATTATCTGCCTGCCGTCTCCGGCCTTCTCATGGAGAAAGAGCTGACCTGGCTGCACGACGAACTCGAAAACCCGGAGCGCCCCTTCGTGGTGATCCTCGGCGGTGCCAAGGTGAACGACAAGATCGGCGTCATCAATCGCCTGCTCGAAAAGGCCGACACCATCATCATCGGCGGCGGCATGGCCTACACCTTCATGAAGCTCGTCAATGGCATCTCCATCGGCAAGAGCCTCTACAAGCCCGAGTGGGAGCTGATCGCACAGGCGGCGCTCGACAAGGCCAAGGAACGAGGCGTGAAGATCCTCATCCCCGTGGACTCTTTGATCACTGACGCCTTCGACTTCGACGCCAAGAAACTCGGCCACACCAAGTACACTTCCGCCGGCGAAAGCATCCCAGACGGCTGGGAAGGCGTCGATATCGGCCCTGAATCCGTGAAGCTCTTCTCCGAAGAAATTTCCAAAGCCAAAACCGTGATCTGGAACGGCCCCATGGGTGTGTTTGAGATCAAGGAAAGCTCCAAAGGCACCTTCGATGTGGCCGAAGCCCTCGCCGCCAATTCCAGCGCCAAGACTATCATCGGCGGCGGCGACAGCGTGAAGGCCGTCAAGAAAGCCAAGCTCAGCGACAAAATGACCTTCATCTCCACCGGCGGCGGTGCCTCCCTCGAACTCCTCGAAGGCAAAGTCCTCCCCGGCGTCGCCTGCCTCAAGGATAAGTAATTCGAACCGCCAACAATCGTAAACTCCCCCCTCTACCCCTACTATGGCCCCCCCTCCCTTCCGCAAACCCATCATCGCCGCCAACTGGAAAATGCACATGACACCGCAGGAGACGGATGACTTCCTCCGTGCCTTCGCCCGTCTCGTGCCTGACAAGGTTTCCGTGCAGATCGTCGTGGCTCCGCCCTTCGTCAGCCTGGCCAAGGCCCAGGACGTGCTCGTCAATGCCCGCGAGCAGAGCGTGGAACTGGCCGCCCAAAACATGAGCGCCCAGCCAGCCGGCGCCTTCACCGGCGAGATCAGCGCCCGCATGATCAAGGAATGCGGCTGCAAGCACGTCATCCTCGGCCACAGCGAGCGCCGCAGCCTTTACGGCGAAACCAGCGCCATCGTGAACGCCAAGGTTCTCGCCGCACTCGAAGCCCGCATCCACCCCATCCTCTGCATCGGCGAAACCCTCGCTGAGCGTGACAACGGGCAGATTGAGCAAGTGCTGGGCAGCCAGCTTCGTGAGTCGCTGGCCGAAGTGGGTCCGCGTCGCATCACCGACTGCGTCATCGCCTACGAGCCCGTCTGGGCCATCGGCACCGGTCGCACCGCCAGCCCCGAGCAGGCGCAGGAAGCCCATGCCTACACACGTCAGGTGCTCGGCGAACTCTTTGGTGACGACGTCGCTGCCAAGATCCGCATCCAGTACGGCGGCAGTGTGAAGCCTGGCAACATGGCCGAGCTCATCAGTCAGAAGGACGTGGACGGTGCCCTCGTCGGCGGAGCCAGCATGGAGCCCCAGAGCTTCTGGGACATCTGCCGCGCCGCCATCGACTACGCGAACGCCAACGCCTCAAGCTAGGCTTGTCAGCTTTCACCGCATTTGCCCGTTCATGGGCAAATGCGGCAGAAAATTTAAGCCGCAGTGAGCTGCATCACGCGCAGGCACTCCCGGCCTTCCCGGCCCGGATACGCCGCCGCAGGCACGTGGCTTGCCACCACCTGAAAACGCTCCGCGAACAAGGCGGTAAGGTCATCCATCGAAATGCCAAACGGCGGTCCGCTTTCTCCAGGGTCCATCTCAGGATTGATGTAAAACACGCCCACCATCAGTCCGCCCGGCTTTAACAAGCTCGCCACCGCATCCCGATACTTCGTGCGCCATTCCGGCGGCAGCGCGCACAGGCAGGTATGCTCCACGATGGCATCATATTGGCCCTCAAACTCAAACAAGTTCGCGCACACAAAGCGCTCCGCCAGTTGCGGGTGCTGCTCCTGCGCTCGCGCCACGGCTGTCGGCGCAATGTCGAGCCCATACGCATCGATCCCGCGAGACACCAGATACGCCACATCGTGGCCCAGCCCACATCCAGGCACGAGGACCCGTCCTGAAAGGGTATTGTCGGCCAGCCACTCCACCAGCGGCGGTGACGGCAGGCCTTTGTCCCATGGTGTAAAGTTCTCCTGATAAGCCTGATTCCAGTCGGTAATGGTCACTATGGTTGTTTCTCTTTCTGGTGTTTGATCACGCCTTGCAGCGTCGTCAGTCCGCTGTCTCCAGTGAAGGTGACACTGCTTTCCATGACGTCTTTGGCATCGCTCGCGAATGCTTCCGTGATGGTGATGCCGCTCTGCCCGCTGCCGGTGATGGCCTTGAGTTCAAACGTGAGATTGACCTCGGACACATGCCCCTCAAACCGGATCGTCTGCGAGCCTTCCGCCCCTGACAGGATGGCCTCGTAGCTGTCCGCTCCTTCGTTGTAAGTGATCGTCCATTGAAACGGCTGCGTGTCGCCATTGATCGTGCGCGTGCCTTTGACCACAAAGGAATTGTCCCCTTCCGCAGCGCCGCTCCACTCTTCCTTGATGTCGAGGACGTTGTTCTCCCCCTTCAGTTCGCCCGCAGCCTTCCATTTGCCGACGTAATGTTTGAAGACCGGACTCATGCCAAGATCCTTGGCCGAAACATTGGCAGCAGCCAGCAGGCAGAGCGAAAGTGTGGCGAGCAGTGTCTTCATGCGATGATTTCCTGGATGACTTTGCCGTAACTGATGGGCACGGGACGGTTGACCACATCGCGCACTTCCGTATCGGGCTGAATGCCCAGCAGGTGATACATCGTCGCGGCCAGATCATCCGGCTTCACCGGTTTGTCAGCGGGGTGCTCGCCGTTTCGGTCGGACGCGCCATGCACATAGCCGCGCTTCACACCTCCTCCTGCCAGCAGCGCCGTGTAGCACTGCGGCCAGTGGTCGCGCGAGACGTTTTTGTTGATCCTCGGCGTACGGCCAAACTCTCCCACCCACACCACCAGCGTTTCATCCAGCAGACCACGTTCATCGAGGTCGGTCAGAAATGTCGGCAGCGTCTGCTCGGTGATCGGCATGTGATACTTCTCGATGATCGGAAACATGCGCGTGTCATTGAAGCCATGCGTGTCCCATCCGCCCTCCGTGGTGCTCTGGCCGCCGATGCCCTGCGAGAAATTAACCGTCACAAATTTCACCCCCGCCTCCACCAGCCGCCGCGCCAGCAGCAGACTCTGCCCGTACGGCGAGCGCCCGTAGCCATCGCGTACTTTGTCCGGCTCCTTCGTGAGATCAAAGGCCGCGCGCAGCTTCTCGCTGTGCAGCATCGAAAGGGCCTTGTCATAGTAGCTCTCAATGCCGCGCGCCTCGGCGGAGTAATCAAGCAGCCGCGTTTGTGAATCGACCATTTTTTGCAGCTCACGCCGCGCATTCAGCCGCTCAAAGCTCACCCCATTGGGCAGGCTCAGCTCAGGCAGCGCAAATCCGGGCGCGCTCGGATCTCGCAGCACGATGAAAGGATCGTGCTCCTTGCCCAGAAAGCTAGCCCGTTGCCCCGGCGTTACCGACCCATCGCTGATGATGTAGGGGAAAGTGGCCGCCGTCGGGATTTCTCCCGTGAGCGGCGCGATTCTGTCCACCACGGACGAGTAGGCAGGAAACAGATCCGGTGAATCCTTCAGCCGCTGGTCATCACTCGGCGGCGCGTGGCCGCTCAGCGCGTAGTAGCCCGCGCTGTTGTGATTTTTCATCGTGTGATGCACGGATCGTACCAGCGTCACCTTGTCCATAACCTTCGCCGTCTTCGGCAGTTTCTCCGAGATCCAGATGCCATCGGCGTTTGATTTGATCGGCTTATGAAAACCACGAATACCCTCAGGCGCATCCGGCTTCATGTCAAAGGTCTCCAGATGGCTCGGCCCGCCCCATTGGAAGCAGAAGATCACCGACTTGGCCCGCGCCACCAGCTTCTCAATGCCCTGAGTCTCCGCGCCACGCAGAAAGCGCGGCATCGTCAGCCCAAACATCCCCAATCCGCCAGCGGAGAGCAGTTGGCGGCGGCTGATGCGGGTGCAGGCACCGGCAGGATTGAAAGGAGGACCCATGCGTAGAATCAAACGTAGCACAGCATGCCGCACTTTCCGTGCTCTGCCAGCACTTGCGGGTGACCGGGGCGCGATGTATCCGCAGGCATGCCCAGCCTCACCACCCCCACCGGATTCAAAGAATGGTCCTTCGTCTGCGACGCCCTGGCGCAGGGCCGGCTCAGCCTCATCCTGCGCAAAGGCGGCATCCACGAAGGCCGCGGCGGCTTTGAGTGGAAGCACCGCGAGTTCTTCCTGTTCCCCACCTGGTTTCACACTCAGGCCGAAAAGCTGAACTGGGTGCCCGAAAACACCCAGCGCGACTTCCCGCCCGAAGACCAGCGCACCAGCGTCGATATCGACGGCTGCGCCACGCTGGAGCAGGTCTGGAAAGTCACGGAATGGGACAAGGTAGCCGCCCTGGCCCCGCTGCACATCTGGAATGAAGACATCGTGAAGGAGCGCTTTGTTTACGATGACGAAAGCTGCCTGCACGTCGCTCTCGTCCGCGCCTACACGCTGCCGCAGAACTGGCATTTCCCGTATGCCAAGAGCTACGGCGGCTGCCGCTCCTGGGTTACCCTGCCTGAAGAGGGCCTGCCCCTGGCTGCAGCTGCGACTCCCGCATTGTGTGACGAAGCCTTTGCCGATGTGTCAGCGAAGTTGAAAGCCATCTTGGGCTAGCCGAGTGTTGCCCACTTGAACCCAACTGACGCCATCCGCCCAGCCCACGTCGAGGTCAGCCTCGGTGCCATCGCTCAAAACTATGACGCGATCCGCGCCCATGTAGGTACGGCCTCAGTCATGCCCGTGGTGAAAGCAAACGCCTACGGCCACGGCATCGTCGAAGTAGCCCGGCACCTGATGAATCATGGCGCTCCCTGCCTCGGCGTGGCCCTGCTGGAAGAAGCCATCGTCCTGCGGCAGGCGGGCATCACGCTGCCCATCCTCGTCTTTGGCGGTGTGGCCACCCGGCAGATCCCGCAGTTCATCGTGCATGATTTGATGATGGCGGCGTCCTCCATCGACAAGCTTCGCCAGATTGACGAAGCGGCCGCTGCGGTGAAGACCAAAGCTCGCGTGCATCTGAAAATCGACACCGGCATGGAGCGCATCGGCGTGCACTGGTACAGCGCGGAGAAACTGCTGCAGGCCAGCCTGAGCTTTACGAACGTGGAGGTGGCGGGCATCTACTCGCACTTTGCACATTCAGACGCCGCAGACCTCACCTCGGCCAGAGAGCAGCTCTCACGCTTTCTCGAAGTGCTGGAGTTTTATCCAAAGCGCGGTCTTCAGCCGCCTCAGCGGCACATCGCCAATTCCGGGGGCATTCTCCAACTGCCTGAGAGCCACTTCGATCTCGTGCGCCCGGGCATCATGCTCTATGGCGTGTATCCCTCGAAGGAAGTGTGCCAAACGGTCGCCTTGCAGCCGGCGCTGAATTGGAAATCGCAGGTGGTGTTTTTCAAAGTCGTGCAGCCGGGCAGTCCCCTCAGCTATGGCGGCACCTGGCAGAGCGATCATCCTGTGCGCGTCGTCACCGTTCCAGTGGGCTATGGCGACGGCTATTTCCGCGCGCTGTCAAATCGCGGGCAGGTGGTCATTCGCGGCCAGCGGCATCCCATCGCGGGCCGTGTGTGCATGGATCAGTTCATGGTAAATCTCGAATGGGGCACCGCTTACAATGGAGACGCCGTGACACTCATCGGCGCGGGCATTTCGGCTCAAGATGTAGCGGACTGGGCGGGAACCATTCCGTATGAAGTGCTCACCAACATCAACTCCCGCGTTCCCCGGGTGTATGTTTAATGTCTTGCAATCGGCCTGCTATGGCCGCAACAAAGGGGCGGGATGCGAAGGCGCGTTCCGCCCGCATACATGAACCTCATCATCTTCGACCTCGAAACTACCGGCCTGTTACCCTCCCAGCATGAGATCATCCAGATCGCGGCGATGAAGGTGAAGAACGGCAAGTGGAACGAAGGGGAGTATTTCGACAGTTATGTGCGGCCGGAAAACCATATTCCGTCATTCATTACCAAGCTCACTGGCATCTCGCAGGCTCAGGTGGCAAATGCTCCCCATCCCACGGATGTGCTGATGGAGTTCACTCGTTTCGTCGGTCATGACGCGACACTGATCGCCCACAACGGCATTCGTTTCGACATGCGCTTCATCGCGGAGCATTGCAAACGGCATGGCATTCCAGTGCGGGAAACAAGCGCTCTCGACTCGCGTGATTTCTCCCGCAAAATCTGGGGCGGCAAAGGCGGCCATGGTCTGGACGCAGTGCTGGGTCGCGTAGGTGTATGCAGCAAGAACATGAAGCGCCACGATGCCCGCGTGGACGTGCAACTGCTCGCCCAGGCCGTGCAGTACATGTGGGAGCGCCTTACCCCCAGCGTGACCAACTGCCCGGTGGCTCTTTCAGCCGGAGTGATTCCAGCCCTGGATCGGGTTTGATAACAAAAATTCAAAGAAGGAAAAAACAGAGCCGGATTTAACTCCGGCTCTTTTTATTTTTACCTCTTGCGGCCAGTCACTCAGGACTTATTCCGCGCGCTCCAGCTTCTCATCAATGCGCGCCACCAGCGTGTCGAGCAGCTCGCCATTGCCAAAGCGTTCGATCACGCCAGCCAGGAAGCCTTCGATGATGAGCTTGCGGCTTTCGCTGTCGCTGATGCCGCGTGCTTTGAGGTAGAAGAGTTCTTCATCGCTGATCGGGCCGCAGGTGGCGCCATGGCTGCACTTCACCTGGTCCGCGCTGATTTCGAGGCCAGGCAGGCTTGTGGCCTCCGCCTCGTTGCTGTTGAGCAGGTTGCGGCAGGTCTGATAGGCGTCGGTGTAATGCGCGCCTTTATCCACGGTGATGAGGCCGCTGAAGATGCTGCGTGATTTGCCGTAGAGGGCGTTTTTGTACAGCAGGTCACTGCTGGCGTGCGGAGCCTTGTGATTCTGCAGCGTGCGTTGATCCACGACCTGCTCACCAATGGGCAGTGACACGCTGAGCATGTCGCTGCGCGAGCCTTCGCCGATGAGATCGCTCACGCTTTCGCTGCGGCTGAAAAGGGCACCAAGCTGCACCTGGAAGCTCTTGATGGCGGCATCCCGCCCGGCCACGATGCTGGAAAGATGCAGCGCCTGCGCGTCATCCGCCAGTTCCTGGCAGGCCGCATACGTGATCTTGCTGCCGCGACCGCCGACGAGATCGGCAATGGCGATGCTGAGCCCGCCTTCGCCTTCGAGGCTGCGGTAATGATCGACCACACTGACCTCGGCATTGTCACCGGTGACAATAAGCGTGTGCGGGAAGATGGCGGCATGATCGCCGACGACCCAATGGAAGATTTCGACCGGCTTCTCAATGGTCACGTTTTTCGACACGATGATGACCGCGCCTGCACTCACATGCGCAAGGTGCAGCGCCGCAAACTTTGCCGAGCCCAGCGTCATCTCGCGCTGCATGAAATGCTCCTTGAGCACCTCGCTGTGATCGCGCAGCGCATCCGCAAAGGTCACGCAGACGACACCGGCAGGCAGATTCGTAGTGTCGGACTCAATGAGCACATCATTCACGAAGACAAAGCGGGCCGCACTCTCCTTGAGGCCCTGCGTAGCTGCAAGCGCCGCAGCAATGTTCGCAGCCGTAGGTGCGACGGCAGGCGTGTGGTTGGCCAGTTCGATCTTCTTAGAGTTGGAATAGCGCCAGTTCTCATCCTTGATGCCAGGCATCGGGAGCTTCTGAAATTCAGCCCATGCGGCTTCGGAGCGGGCCATGAACCAGCCGGGTGCGGATTTTTCATCGCGCGCAGGCACGGTGATTTCGAGGCCGGAAGGAGCGGGAGTTTCGGGGGCGGCGGGCACGGGAGAGAGCGGGGTTTTGGAGGAAAGAGTGGCAGGCATGGGACAAAATCTGGCTAGACTGGCTAGAATAGGGCGGTTAGGCTGAGAACATGAAAGTAGGAAAAAAATCGGAATGGCAGCTCCAGACCGCCAAAAACCGCTTCAGTGAAGTAGTCAACCGGGCGATCACAGATGGCGCACAAACCATTACGCGCCACGGCAAGCCGGTCGTGGTGGTGCTGTCCCAAGAGGAGTTTCGCCGCCTGGCTCCGGCCAAGGAGGAAAAATTCGATCTGCTGGAGCATCTGCTGGCTTGTCCCGACAAGACACTGCACAAACGCGTCTTTCGCACACCTGGGCCACCACGCGACGTGGACTTTTCATGAAGTATCTGCTCGACACCATGGTCATCAGCGAGCCGACCAAGCGGCGACAGGAGCCCAAGGTCATCCAGTGGTTCGCCCTTCACCGTCATGAATGTGCCATCTCCGTCCTGACGCTCGGCGAGTTGGAGCGTGGCATCACTAAAATGAATGACAGCCTGCGCAAAGGGCGTCTGCTGGAGTGGTTCAATGCCATCGCAGACGGTATGGGGCAGGCCGGACGCATCCTTCCGGTGGACCGGAAGCTCATGAGTTTCTGGGGTCCGGTTTATAGCCGTGAAGAAAGGCTGACAAAGCGCAAGCCGCCGTTCATGGACACAATCCTTGCGGCCACGGCCGAGCTGCACGGATTGACGATGGTGACGCGGAATGAAAAGGATTTTCCGGCCAGACTGTCGCTGATCAATCCGTGGAAAGTTTAACAGACGCAAGGATGAGCGCCAAGTGGCCCTTGGCTCACCCCTTGGCTGCCTTACGGAAGCCCGTAGAGCTTCGCGCAAAGTCTGTTCGTCATTCCTCATTCTGGTTTCATCATTCCGGACATCGGCTCAGCCCACGCTGCCTTCCATTTCGAGGTCAATGAGGCGCTTCAATTCCACGCTGTATTCCATTGGAAACTCCTTCACGAGGTCGTTGATGAAGCCGTTCACCGACAAGCTCATCGCTTCAGCCTCGTTGAGACCGCGCTGCATGAGGTAGAAAATTTGATCCGCGCTGACTTGGCTGACGCTCGCCTCATGCTGCGTGGAGTGCTGATTGCCACGGACGCTGATGGCGGGGTAGGTGTCGGTGTGGCTGTTGCTGTTGATGAGCAGCGCATCGCATTCGGTGTTGTTCTTGCAGCCCTTGAGGTGTTTCGGGATATGAACCAGACCGCGATACGTGCTGCGGCCCTGGCCGATGGAGATGGATTTGGAGATGACGTTGCTCGTGGTGTCATCGGCGGCGTGGACCATCTTGGCACCTGTGTCCTGATGCTGGCCGCTGTTCGCCAGAGCGATGCTGATGACTTCACCGCGGGCGCGTTTGCCCTTCATGATGACACCGGGGTACTTCATGGTGAGGCGGCTGCCGATGTTGCAGTCGATCCAGCGCACTTCCGCGTCTTCCATCGCGATGCCGCGTTTGGTGACGAGATTGAAGACATTGCTGCTCCAGTTCTGCACGGTGACATACTGAATCTTGGCACCCTTCAAGGCGACGAGCTCCACCACAGCGCTGTGCAGCGTGGCGGTCTCAAACTTCGGCGCTGTGCAGCCTTCCATGTACATCACTTCCGCACCTTCGTCGGCGATGATGAGCGTGCGCTCAAACTGACCAAACTGCTCGCTGTTGATGCGGAAGTAGGCCTGCAGCGGATGGCTCACCTTCACACCTGGCGGCACATAGATGAACGAGCCACCGGAGAACACAGCGCTGTTCAACGCAGAAAATTTGTTGTCCCCCGTCGGGATGACCTTCCCGAACCACTTCTTGAAGATTTCGGGGTGCTTGTGCAGCCCTTCGGTGCTGTTCACGAAGATAACACCCTGCTCAGAGACCGCTGCCTTGATGTTCGAGTAAGCAGCTTCGGAGTCGTACTGCGCTTCGACACCCGCGAGGAACTTTCGCTCCTGCTCAGGAATGCCGAGACGATCAAACGTCTTTTTCACGTCCTCGGGCACATCGTCCCAGGAGCGCTTAGGCTTCTGACCATCACTGAGGTAATAGCGAAACTCATCGAACTTGATGTTCTCCAGGTCCTTCGTGGCCCAATGCGTCGGCATCGGTTTGTCCTGGAAGATTTTGAGTGCCTTATGCCGGAACTCACGAATCCAATCAGGATCATTCTTCACATCGGCAATGAAATCGACGGTCTTTTCGGTGATGCCGAAACCGGAGTCGAACTTGTTGCGCTCAGGAAAAGTAAAATCGCCGACGCTATCGACCTTGATGTCAGAGATGTCGTTGTCTGGGGCGGTGACCATAGTGTTAAAGTTTGGCGGGTTTCAGGTTTAAAATTTCAAATCGGGTGCGATCAGCGTTGGCTGGCCGCATGTTTTTTCGACACGCTGGCCGTTGATCCAGAGTTCGGAGGCGGCGATGTCCATGTCGTCGTTCCAGACGGCACCGAGGCCATGTGGGTCAGTCTGAACGGCACGGAAATAGGCGGGCTCATTGAGCAGTTGAAACATGGGAAGGCCGAGGTGCCGGCGGAAGTCGTAGCGGCGCACATCACCATTGCCGAAAATGCATAAGAGGTGATGGTCCGGCAGAGCTTTGACGGACGTGAGGCTGGGGTAATCTTTCCATTCTTCGTTCATCAGTCGAGGCCTGGGATTTGTTTAAATTCATGGCTTGCCCACATCTCCAGCAGCTCCTGTTGGAGCTCGGAAGCCCATTCTTTGATCAACCTCATGCAGCGAGGCGACAAGCCACCCTTGATAAGTTCCAAGGTGCGGATGTTGATCCAGCCGATTTCATCACCATGCACCGCGTGAAAATGCGGAGGATTGTGTTCAGCAAAGAACATCTTGATGCTGATGCCAAAGAATCTGGAGACGGTGGGCATAACGACGGTTAGTTGATCACAGAGTGCTTCGTTTTGGCGGCGAGAGGTGGGAATTGCGATTTAGGAGGCTGCTCAGGGGGCCGTCCTGGTGGGCGGGTCTTCGCGGACGACGAAGGACTCCTGAGACGTTGTGGACTGGTAACTTGCGGCGCGGCGGACGACGGGGCGGTCGGCAAAGACCCAGCCTTCGCGCTTGAGCTGTTCGCTGACTTCCCGCTCGTGGGCGTTGAACTTAGTGTGATCGTAGTCGCACCGTGCGAAAATAGCCTCACGTGCGGCATGCACTTCAGCAACGATGGGATCTTCGAAGGCATTCATGACAGCAAAGGTTTGGAGAGTTCGTCGGGAGTGCCGATGACCGGCGGGTTGAAACCTGCATTGCGGCACGTGTCTTCAATGCGCCGTTGCATGTGCAGATTATTGATATGCTTGCAGTTCCAGGTGAGCAAAAAGTCCATCGCATGAACAGCCGCGATGGCAATGTGGTAAGCGTCAGCCTCTGCCTTCCGAGGCAAGCCCAGACGAGAGACTAGATGCAAAGCCAGGGCCTCTGATTCTGGCGTGGAAGAAAGCAGTGTAATACCATGCAGGCTCTCCAGCCGCTTGGCGGCCATTTCAGCCTCACCCTCGCGTGCCTCATCGATGACATACGTGGATATGAAAAGATCGAAATCCTGGCGACGACGATCCCAAAAATCACGCGTGACCTGCTGATGCCCCGCGAGCACCACGTCACGACTAGGCCGAGCTACGAGGTAGCTTGGGATGGTCGTTTCGATGTACACACTGGGTTTCATGAAGAGAGGCTCTCAAAGATTTGGGTTATGCAGCCGCCGACAGAGGCTCCTCATGGACCCAGTCGTAGCCCTTTTCTTCAAGTTCGAGGGCCAGTTCCTTGCCGCCGGTCTTCACGATACGGCCGTCTTTAAGGACGTGGACGATGTCGGGCTGGATGTAGTTCAGCAGACGCTGGTAATGGGTGATGACGAGGAAGCCGCGGTTCTCGCTGCGCATGGCGTTCACGCCACGGGAGACAATTTTGAGGGCGTCGATGTCGAGGCCGGAGTCGGTTTCGTCGAGAATAGCGTACTTCGGCTCCAGCATCATGAGCTGGAGGATCTCGTTCCGCTTCTTTTCGCCGCCGGAGAAGCCTTCATTGACGCTGCGGCTGGTGAAGCTGCGGTCCATTTCGAGGGCGTCCATGCGGGAGTAGAGCTGCTTGTAGAATTTCACCGCATCGATGTCCTCGCCCTTCGGCAGGCGGGCCTTCAGCGCGGCGCGCAGGAAGTTCGCATTGCTGACGCCGGGGATCTCGTGAGGATACTGGAAGGCCAGGAAGAGGCCAGCGCGGCTGCGCGCATCCACGGCCATGTCCAGAATGTTTACGCCATCCAGCAGCACTTCACCGCTGGTGACCTTATAGTCATCATGGCCGCAGAGGACTTTGCTCAGCGTGCTCTTGCCGGAGCCGTTCGGCCCCATGACGGCGTGGACTTCACCGGGGTTGATCGTGAGGTTCAGGCCTTTGAGGATTTCGCGGCCGGGGATCTGGGCGTGGAGGGCTTTTATTTCGAGGGACATGTGGGGAAAGAGAAGGGATTTATGATTTGGCCGCGCATGCGGAACA
The DNA here is from genome assembly GCA_025360015.1 of Verrucomicrobiota bacterium. GTDB lineage: Bacteria > Verrucomicrobiota > Verrucomicrobiia > Verrucomicrobiales > Verrucomicrobiaceae > Prosthecobacter. The sequence goes on from JANYCZ010000068.1 coordinate 159,622, forward strand.
GGTGCCATGGATGGCCAGATCCGTTCGGGCCACCTTGGTGCCAGCCGGGAGGTTCCAAAATTTGGCCGGGTCAAAGTCGGTGGAGGGATGGGCATCGATCACCTTGCCGCAGGTCTCGCAGTGGAAATGCACGTGCTCGTGCAGGTTCGCGCAGTAGCGGGACTGGCCACGCTCCAAATGGACGAGCTTGATGAGGCCGTTGGTGCTCAGGTGTTCGAGGCAGTTGTACACCGTCGCCAGGGAGATCCCCGGGCTGCGGCTTTTCACCCGGTCAAGGATGTCGTAGGCCGTCGGGTGGTCCGTCGAGGAGGCGAGGACTTCGAAGACCTCGCGCCGGTGCGGCGTCAGGCGGACATCCGAACCCAGCATAACGAGGCGGCAGTCCAAGCCGGAGGCTTTGGCAGGAGTGCGTGAAGGGGAAGGGGGCATGACGTTTTAGAATTAGAATGATTCTAACTGTATTGGAAACGCAAGATTGGCAAGCGGGGATGCCGGTTTTGCCGAAAATTCTTTGCTCCAAATCACGCCAAAACGCCTGCCGCGTGCTACAACCTGCCCCCATGACTCGCACTCAAGCCGAAGACCTCCCCTGGACCCAGCAAAACTCCCCTCAAGGCAAGTTCGGCCTCTCCCGCCGGTCACTGTCGATTGCCGCAGGCGGCCAGAAGGACATCGGCACTTGGGCCGGTGGCCACCCCTTTGACCTCGAAATCCACCGCATTTCGCCCGGGAAGATCAATTTCCCCTTCCATGAGCACACCGCCCAATGGGAAGCCTACTACATCCTCAGTGGCAATGGCGAGGTGCGCACCCCCAAAGGCAAGCAAGACATCAAGGCGGGCGATTACCTCGTTTTCCCACCCGGAGAGGCCCACCAGATCACCAACAACGGCACCGAAGACCTCACTTTTTTCGTCATTGCCAACCAGCCGCAGGCGGACGTGATTCACTACCCGGACTCTGGCAAATGGATGACCAAACCGCACAAAAAGTCCTTCGAGATGCAGGAAGTGGAGTACTTCAAAGGCGAGGAGTAGGCCAATCCCTGCACAGGCATTGCGATGTTAAGATCACGAAATGCTGGCATGCTGAGTCATGAAACGACTTCTGCTCTCTGCCTGCCTCGTCCTGATCTCCTCATGCACGCAACCTGCCTGGGGTGACAAATCGGCGGCCATGAGCGCCGAATCTGGGAATTGGGGGCCCGCAATCACCGTTCTCGAACACAATTGCGTTCACTGCCACGGCAACAACCGGCTCTCCTCCATGCCACCGATCAACGATACGCATGCGCTTGCGAAGCTCATCGGCTCACATTGGATTGCACCTGGCAAACCCCAGGCCAGCCGCTTCTTCCAGGTCGTCACCCTTTCTGACGAAATCCCCGGAGCCATGCCGCCCAGCGGTCATGCCATCTCCAGGAAAGATATCCAGGTCCTCCGCAGCTGGATCAAAGACGGTGCCAGACTGCCCACGAACAACGTGAAATTCATCCCTCTGGGACCGCTGCCGCGATCAATCTGAATCACACGTGAGGTTTTCCACGTCCGTGCGCCAGTTCGCGCAGCAGGTCGAGCTGGATCTGCTGCACCTCCATCAGCTTGGTGGCGTGCTGATGCAGCAGATAGTCCATTTTTTCGTGCAGGTGGCGGATCTCCAGCTCGGCCTTCAGATTGATTTTGTAGTCGCCCTCCGCATGGCGGCGGTCACGTGCCTCCTGCCGGTTCTGGCTCATCATGATCACCGGTGCCTGCAGGGACGCCAAGAACGACAGTAGGAGGTTCAGCAGGATGAACGGGTACGGGTCAAACGGCTGCTTCATCAGCACCCCGGCATTGATGGCTATCCACAGCCCGAGAAAAAGGCAAAAAGAGATGATGAACGTCCAGCTCCCGCCGAAGGCCGCGATCCTGTCCGCCAGCCACTGCCCAAACGTGAGCTTCTGCACCTCCTCTGTCTCCGAGAGCGGTCGCTCGCTCAGCACCTCATGCTTGTGCAGACTTTCCACCACCTCTTCGTCCAGCTTTGTCAGATCACCCACCTGGGTTTCCAGCAGGTGGCGCATGTATTCCAGCCTTGCCGCGTTGACTGCTTCAGCACTCACCCTTGAGTCATCCGCCAGCTCGGGATGATGGGTGCGCAGGGTTTGCGCAATGTTGGGCCGCAGTTCTCTCAGGACCAGGAGTTTGGTGATCGGCTGTGATTTGCCCGTGACGGCGCAGATGCCATGGGGGGCGGTTTTGGTGCGGGTGGACTCCATGCCGGATAATACATCTCTAGCGCATTCGTCATTCGGAATTCGTCATCCGCCAATTTCCGCCTACTCTCCGCGCCCGTTTCGTCTCATGCCGCACATCAGCTATTCCCCAGACCTGCCTATCACGGCCCGCCGTGACGAGATCGTCGCGGCCATCCGCCAGCATCAGGTCGTCATCCTGGCAGGCGAGACCGGCTCGGGAAAAACCACGCAGCTTCCCAAGATGTGTCTCGAAGCCCTGCACGATGCGCGTGGTCAGATCGGCTGCACGCAGCCACGGCGTGTGGCGGCGATGAGTGTGTCCAAGCGCGTCGCCGAGGAACTGAACGTGCCCTGGGGCCGCGAAGTCGGCTGCAAGATGCGTTTCAGCGACGACACCAGCCGCGACACGCGCATCAAGTTCATGACGGACGGCATCCTCCTGGCCGAAATCCAGAGCGATCCCATGCTGCGGAACTACGCCGTGCTCATTCTGGATGAAGCGCACGAACGCTCCCTGAACATCGACTTCCTGCTCGGCTACCTCGTCGGCTTGCTCAAAAAGCGGCCCGACCTGAAGCTGATCGTCACTTCCGCCACCATCGACACCGAGGCCTTTTCCGCCGCCTTTGGTGGCGCACCGATCATTGAAGTCTCCGGGCGCATGTTTCCCGTCGATATTCGTTACGCACCGCTGGCAGGCGGTGAAGACGACCTCGGCTTCATCGACGGTGCCGCCGCCGCCGTCGAAAACGCCCTCATTGAGACCGACGACGGCGACATCCTCGTCTTCATGCCGACCGAGCGCGACATCCGCGACACCCGCGATCTGCTCGATGGCCGCCTCGGCTCAGGTTTCGAAGTGCTCGCACTCTTTGGCCGCATGGCCTCCGCCGAGCAGCAGCGCATTTTCCAGCCGGGTCGCAAACGTCGTGTCGTCATTGCCACGAACGTCGCTGAAACCTCCATCACCATTCCACGCATCCGCTACGTGGTGGATACTGGCCTCGCGCGCATCAGCCACTACAATCCCCGCACGCGCACCAAGCGCCTGCCGGTCGAGGCCGTGTCGCAAAGCAGCGCCAATCAGCGCGCCGGTCGTGCGGGCCGCGTGCAGGACGGCATCTGCATCCGCCTCTACTCGCAGGAGGATTTTGAGAAGCGCGACCGCTTCACCATGCCGGAGATTCAGCGCGCAAATCTCGCGGAAGTCATCCTGCGCATGAAGGCCTTCAAGCTTGGCGAGATCGAAGACTTCCCCTTCATCAATCCCCCCGTCAGCGCCTCCATTCGCGCCGGCTACGATTTGCTCCACGAACTCGGCTCGCTCACTGAAACCCACGAACTCACGCCGCTCGGCCGCGAACTCGCCCGCCTCCCTCTCGATCCCACCCTCGGTCGCATGCTGCTGCAGGCGCGCACTGAAAAGGCCCTGCCCGAGCTGCTCATTATCGCCGCCGGATTGAGCATTCCGGATCCGCGTGAACGCCCCGAAGAAAAACGCGAACTCGCCAGCGCCGCGCACAAAGCCTTCGCTGCGCCCGAGTCCGATTTCATCACGCTGCTCAAGATCTGGAACGCCACGCCCGAAGCCTCCGGCGGCTCGCGCAATGGACTGAGAAAGTTCTGCAAATCCAACTTCCTGTCCTTCACCCGCATGCAGGAATGGCGCGATGTCTGGAAGCAGCTCTGCGATTCCTTCAACGACGATCTCCGCCAGCCAACACCACCCGCAAGCGACGACGCCATCCATCGCAGCATCCTCGCCGCGCAGCTCGGCCACGTCGCGATGAAGGAGGAGCGCAACCTCTACAAAGCGGCGGGCAATCGCGAAGTCTCCGTCTTCCCCGGCTCAAATCTCTACGAACGCCGCGAGAAAAATGGCAAGGGCAAGCCCGGTCAGGACAAAGGCCGCCAGCCGCCATGGATCGTCGCCGGCGAGATCGTCCAGACCTCGCAGCTCTTCGCCCGCACCCTCGCCAAGATTGATCCGAACTGGATCGCCGAACTCGGTGCCCATCTCTGCCAGTTCAAATACAGCGAGCCCCATTGGAACCTCAAAGCCGGCCGCGTCCTCGTCACGCAGCGCGTGCTCCTGCACGGCCTGGAGGTGCGTCGCCAGCACATCGACTTCCTCAAAGTGGACGCCGTCGCCGCCACGCAGATGTTCATCCGCGCCGCGCTCATCGACAGCCAGGAGGTGCCCATCACCCTGCGCTTCTACGCGCACAACAACAAGCTGCGCCAGAAGATCGAAACGATGCTCACCCGCGTGCGCAGCAATCGCGTCTATGCCATCGAGGAGCGCCTCTTCACCTTCTATGACGAGCGCATCAAAAACGTCTCGTCGATTCACGACCTTAACCGCTTCGTCAAAGAGCACATCGACGAGCAGCCCAACTTCCTCTGCGCCACCGAGCAGGAACTCACCGCCGGTGAAAAGTTCGAGGCCGACCTCCAGATGTTCCCGGACCAGGTAGCCCTCGGCAACACCGCGCTGCCCCTCACCTACAACTACCAGCCCGGCGAAGAAAACGACGGCGTTACCGTCCGCGTACCCGCGCAGCTCGCCGGTCATCTCACCAGCGGCCAGATCCAGTGGATGGTGCCCGGCATTCGCGAAGAACTCGCCAACGTCATGCTCCGTGCGCTGCCAAAAGTCATCCGCCGCCAGTTGATGCCCATCGATCCCAAGGCGCGCGAAATCGCCGCCGAATTTGATCCCGGTCGCGATGCCTTTCTCGACGCACTCGCCGATTTCATCACTCGCCGCTATCGCATCCAAGTCCGCCCCGAAGACTGGCCGCCGCAAAGTCTGCCCGCCCATCTGCAGCCGCGCGTCGAGGTGCTCGATCCCAAGAAGAACACCGTCATCGCCTCCAGCCGCGATCTCGACACCATCCGTGGCAGCATGCAGAAGCAGGACCTGCGCTCCGATGCCTGGGACAAGCTGCTGCCACGCGTCGAACGCTTCGCGCTCAAATCCTGGTCTTTCGGCGATCTGCCGGAAACCATCGTCGTCGAAGAACTCAACGGCACCCCCATCCTTGGTTACCTCGGCCTCGTCTTGCGCGATACCGAGATCGACGTCCGCCTCTTCCGCACCTCCGCCGAAGCCGCCCGCACCACACCCGCCGCCGTTCGTCAGCTCGCCGAGAACACCCTGAGCAAAGACCTCGTCTGGCTGCCTAAAGAACTCCGCAGCATCAGCGGCCCCGCCGCCAAGCCACAGCAGCCCGCCAGCTTCCAGGTCGCCCTCACCCAGCTCCATTCTCCCACCGTTGCGGCACCTGTGTCAAATCTCGCCCAGCAGGCCCACGAGCACATCCTCGCCCACATGCTGCGCCTGCAGCCCACCTTTCCGCTCACCGAAAAACGCTTCTTCACCCTTTGCGAAACCGTCCGCCGCGATCTTCCCGTCGTCACCCATCGTGTGAAGACGCTCTTCACCCAGATCCACGACCTCCGCGCCAAACTCCTCGCTCAGCCCAAACGCTACCCTGGCCTCGAGCAGGACCTCGCTCGCCTCATTCCTGCCGATCTCCTCGCCACCACATCGCACGAGCAGCTTCAGCATCTCCCGCGCTATTTAAAAGCCATTCAAATCCGCAACGAACGCTGCCTCGCCAATCCCGCCAAGGACATCGACAAATACAACCTCATCGCCGACTTCGACGGCTGGCATTCCCACGTCCCCAAATCCCAGCACGAAACCTTCCGCTGGATGATGGAAGAATACCGCGTCCAAGTTTTCGCCCAAGAACTAGGCACCGCCCAGCCTGTCAGCGTCAAACGCCTGCAGGCCATGTGGGTGTAGCGCTCAGCCCCGTTTCTTCACCTCTTTGCAGCGGCGATCATATGTCCTGATGTTGCCTGCTTCAGATACGGTGAAGTTGCCACCCGAAACACTGCGAACAGTGACGCCAATCGCGCTCAAACTGCCAAGCCGTTCACAGTCCTGGTCATAGGTGCGTATCCAGCCACCTTCCATCGTGACAAAGAAGTCGGAGGTATATCCAGCCAGTTCAATACGAGTGTTTGGCATGCTCCCAATGCATCGGCTGTTTTCATCATAGACCCTGATCTGGGACTCTTTGTTTTCGATATTTGAAATGGCCATGGGATGCAGCCAACCAAGCATGGGCCCACCGTTCAGAGAAGCACAAACTGGCTTTTCACGACGTTAGTATGCCAATGAAACTCGCTTCTCTGTGCACTCTGCTCGCCGCCACTCTCCACGCTGCGCCCGCGCTGATCCTCCACCACGGCAAGGTCATCACCATCAACAAAGACTTTCGCATCGCCGAAGCCATCGCCATTGATGCAGATGGCCGCATAGCCGCCGTCGGCAGCAGCGATGAAGTCCTCGCTCTGAAAAAAGACGCCACGCAGCTCCTCGATCTCGCTGGCAAGACCGTGCTTCCAGGCCTCATGGATTCCCACGTCCATCCCGGCGCGGCCATGATCGAGTTTGATCACGAAATTCCCACCATGGAAACCATCGCCGAGGTGCTCGCCTACCTCAGCGGTCGCGTGAAGATTTCCCAGCCCGGAGAGCTGATCATGGTGCGGCAGATTTTCATCACGCGGCTTGAAGAGAAGCGCTATCCCACGCGTGCGGAGCTGGATCGCATCGCCCCGCACAACCCCATCGTCTTTTCCACCGGCCCGGATTCGATGCTCAACAGCCTCGCGCTCAAGCTCGGCGGTTACAGTCGGGACTACAAAGTGTCTAAAGGCAGCGCCGGCAAAATGGAGGTGGATGCCAATGGCGAGCCCACCGGCCTGCTCCGCAGCCTCAGCCACAACGTCAAAGCGCCCACCTCCGTCAAATCACCCACGCTGGAAGACAGCTATCGCCTTACCGTAGAGTTGTTCAAAGACTACAACTCCGTCGGTCTCACCACCGTCGCGGATCGCGACTCCAGTTTCAAGCAGTGCGAGCTGTATCAAAAGATGCTCACCAAGGGCGATCTCACCGTGCGCATGCGTCCCTCTCCGGGCATTCCTACCATGAGCCTCTGGCCCGCCTGCGAAAAAGCCATCGATGAAGTCATCCAGCACCCGCTGACCAAGGAAGATCCCATGCTCCAAATCATCGGCACCAAGGTCTATCTCGACGGCGGCATGCTCACCGGCAGCGCATGGATGATCGAGCCCTGGGGCATCAGCGAAGCCTACGGCATCAGCGATCCGCAATATCGCGGCGTGCAAAAAATCACCGCACAGCGCTTGAAGCAGCTCGTCGAAAAAGTCACCGCCGCCGGTCTGCAGTTCACCGCGCACAGCGTCGGCGATGCCGCCGTGCAGCTCCTCATCGACACCTACGAAACCGTCGATGGCCAAAATCCAGGCAGCGTTCGCGCCGCACGCAGCAGCGTCACCCACTGCAACTTCATGCACCCCGACTCCATCGCCAAAGCCGCCAAACTCGGCGTCTGCATCGATTTGCAGCCCATCTGGCTCCACATGGACGGCCGCACCCTCATGGGCCATTTCGGGGAGCAGCGAATGTCCCGCTTCCAGCCCCTGCGTGCCTGCTTCGATCAAAAAATCATCGTCGGCGGCGGTAGCGATCACATGCAGAAGATCGGCTCCTTTCGCAGCATCAATCCCTACAATCCCTGGCTCGGCATGTGGACCGCCATCATCCGCAAAGCCCGCAATCTCGACAAGCCCGTTCACATAGCAAACGCCCTCACCCGCGAAGAAGCCCTGCGCCTCTACACCATCAACAACGCCTTCCTTCTCAAAGCCGAAAAAAACACCGGCAGCCTCGAGCCCGGCAAGCTCGCCGACATCATTCTCGTGGACCGCGACCCCCTGACCTGCCCCATCGACGACCTTGTGCAAACCCAAGTGCTCAAGACTTGGCTGGGCGGCAAAGTAGTCTTCGAAAAAAAGTGATTGGATCCCGAAGGGATCACAGAAGGTAGCCAGGGGTAAACTCGCGGAGCGAGTGCCACCCCTGGACCCATGCAAGGCTATACCCTTCTCAAGGGCGCATGCGGAAGGTATGCAAGAAACGTTCTTCGTCCCACCATTCACGCCACCACCTCGATCCGGCTCGTCCCCCCCGCGCCGCGCACCACGCGCACCTGCGTGGTCAGCCGGTCCTTGAGCAGCTCCACATGCGAGATCAAACCAATCGTCTTCCCGCGTGACCGCAGATTCTCCAGCGCACTCAGCGCTATCTCCAGCGTCTCGGAATCAAGTGTGCCAAAGCCTTCATCAATGAACAGCGAATCAATCGGGTGATGCCGGCTCGCCAGTTCGCTCAGGCCCAGTGCCAGTGCCAGACTCGCCAAAAAGCTCTCCCCTCCAGAGAGGCTCTCCATCGGCCGGTCCACGTTCGCCTGATACAAATCGACGATGCGCAGATCCAGTTCATCACCCTCCGCCGCCATGAGCCGATAGCGCTCCGCCAAAGTCTTCAAATGCTCGTTCGCCAGCCCGATGAGTTGCCGCAGCGTGAGTGATTGCGCGAAGCGCGAAAACTTCGCGCCATCCGCCGAGCCGATCAGCTCCTTCAGCCGCCCCCACCTCTGCGCCTCAGCCTCCGCCGCCTGCAGTTCAGCGCCGCCATTCTCCCGCCGCTTCCGTGCTTCATCATCATTACGCACCTGTTGCTCCAGCGATCCCAGTTCCGTGCGCTTGCTCGCAAAAGCATCGTTCAACTGCTTCGCGTTCGCCTCCAGCTCATTCAGCGCCTCCGCACCCAGCACACTCTGTCCCGCAAACGGCTCTCGGCGTATTTCGAGCTGTTCCAGCTTCGCCATCGTCGCCGCGCTTTGCGTTTGCACAGCATTCAGCTTTGCTTCCACCTCACGCCAAGCTTTCTCCGCTGTCGCAACGCTGCCCTCATGCTGCTGCCGGTCTTCCATCAGCGTCTTGCCATCCAGCAGTTCGTTCAGTTGCGTCTTCAGCGCCTCCGCCTTCGCGCGCAGCGTTACGCCGTCCGCCTTCAGCTCCTCCAGGCGCTTCGTCTTCGCCGCCTGCTCCTGCTGCGCCAGTTGAATATCGCCCTCGATCTTCTGCCTCTCCCCGCGCTTTTGCACGGCCTCCTGCTGCTTTTTAGTGAACACGCCCGCCCGCTTCTCCAGCGCATCCAGCCCAAGCTCGGCCGCATCTGGCGAAGCAAAGTTGCCCACTTGCTGTGCAACGGGAGTGTTTTGAATCACTCCACGCTTCTGTTCCTCCTCCGCACTCCATTGCTTCAGCTCCCCATCCGTGGGCGCCTCCAGCTTGCTGACGCGCTGCTTGGTCTCTTCGATTCGCCTCTTCTCCGCCGTCAGCTCAGCCTCGTTTTTCGTCAGCTCACGCTCCAGCGTCACGAGATTTCGATTCGTCTGCTCATGCTGCCTCTCCAGCGTCACCAGCAGCTTGCGCGCGGTTTGCAGTTGCGACTCAAAATTCGTTTCCCCCTGCGCGAACGGATGCTCCAGCGCTCCGCAGAGCGGGCAGGCAGCGCCTGGTTTTAAATCGTGCCGGTGCTCATCAAAGCCCGCCACCTGCTCGGCATGTCGCGTCAGCTCTCGCTGGGCTTCGAGTGCTTTGGCCATCCGTTCCAGTTCCGCACGATCCTTCTTCCCTTTTTCGGCCTCTTCAGCGCCTTGTTTCGTCAGAGCCGCCGCTGCCGCCTGCGCTTTGGCCAGGCTGTCGTGAAGTGCCGCTGCCTCAGCATGCCGCTTCCGGCCTTCAGCGAGTTTTTCAAACGCGCCACGCCACTCGCGCACCGCCGTTCGCACCTTCGGCAAGGTGTCGCCGAGTACTGCGTCGCCTGCATTCTCCTTCAGCCATGCCTCGAGTGCCTGCGTGGCATTCGTGTGCGCGGTCAGCGCCTTTTCAGCAGCCTCGCATCTCCCTCCGGCTTCTTTCTGCTCCTTCGCCCAGGATAGATACATCGTGCGGCTCTCACCGAGCTGCCTTTCAAACTGCTCGCTCTGCGCCGCCATGCCCGCTGCCTGCTCCCACGCCGGTTCGCGCTTCACGCGTTGCCGTTTCGCCTCCTCAGCAGCGGCAATGGCTTTGGAAACCGCAAGGGTCAGTTCCCCATGCGATTGCTGCAGCGCATGGTGCGATGCCGTCAGCTTCGCGATTTCTGCGGTAATGACTGCATGTTCGCGGTGGTCCCGCAATTGATGCGTCGCTGCCTGGCTTTCGGTCTGGAGGCGTAAGGCATTCGTTTGAGCCTCGGCGAGGCTGCCTTCGAGTTTCGCACGTCCCTCGTCATCCAGCAGAATCACCGCGCCCAGGCGCTCCTTCAGCATACGTGCAGCCTCATCCTTCGCCTTGTGCGTCTCATACGCCAGCACAGACAGATCACTGTAAATCTCCGTGCCCGTGATCTTTTCCAGCAGTTCCGCCCGCTCGTTCGGTTTCGCTTTCAAGAAAGCCGCAAACTGTCCCTGCGCTAGCAGCACAGACCGCAGAAAGCGTTGCACATCCAGGCCAGTCTTCTCTTCGATAATGCGGTCCATCTCGGCAGCCTTCTCGGCGAGGATCTCTCCGGTGATGGCATTCGCCAGCCGTCGCTCCACCGGCTGGAGCTTCCCATCCGCCTTGCCACGTGCCCGCCGCAGCCGCCAGATGGCACGCAGCGTCTCGCCACCCGTTTCAAACTCTACCTCAGCCAGACACTCTGCCGTATGCCGGCTCATCATCTCATCCGCCCGGTCATTCCCATAGCGTGCCGCCCGCCCATACAGCGCCAGCGTCATCGCATCCAATAAGGTGGATTTCCCCGCACCCGTCGGTCCCGTGATCAAAAACACCCCCGCTGCGCTCAGCGGCACCGCATCAAACCGCACCTCATGCTTCCCGCTGAGTGAGTTAAGATTTTGAAGTCGGACGGCAAGGAGGCGCATGGGACAGTGTATAGCGAGAGCCAATCGCTGATTGAATCAGTGATATTTGATTGCCCTGGGCTCTTATTTTTTGGATTTGTTTTTCACCAGCCTCGCTTTGAACTCTTCATATCGATCCGTGAGGTCGTAAATATATTCGACTATTGCATACACGAAGGCTTGCAGATCCTCCACGTCCTGGCGAGGAATTACAATGTCCTCTGGATGTGCGGCCATATTCCTAAAGGCATGCAATTCTTGGCTCCACGCGAATAAGCGTTCATCAATATGTTTCGCTTCTTTTAGTTTCTTGATACCCTCTGCCAGCATGATTTTCTTTTCTGGGGCAAGAGGTGAGTTAGGAATATCAGGATCAAAGTTTTTCGGGAGCAATATGTCTCTACAAACTGCCTCCAATGCTCGTCCAAGCATAGCGCAGGCCGCTGTATAAGCTCCAACCTGAAGGCATTTATCTGCCTCATTGAGCGAATCGGTCACAACATTCGGAATCCGCCAGCTAGAAAATGATCGTGCTGGCTTCGGAAAGACACGAACGATATCCGACCAGCGATCCTCCTCGGCATCAATCCCTTCGAAATCGACTTGATGAGATTCACCAGCCAGTGGAGTCCGACATCTTGGACAATTGCCGACATAAAGTCGTTCTCCGTGAGGAACGCCATCATCAGGATGCCATCCCTTTTCCTCTGCTATTCCCTCTTGTTCGGCCGCCACTTTGGCTTTGCACCAAGGACAGTCAATAATGAATGTGGGTTTGGTCATGGTGTGTTGTCTTTTTGATTGAGCCGAATAGTAAGATTAAGATATGCGCGTATCACGGCAAACAGGAAGAGCTTCTATGTCAAAGAAAGATTCTCCCTCATCGCCAGCAGCTCATCAAACACCGCACTCAATTCCTCGCCCTCAATCTGCTTTTCCTTCAGCAGTTCCCGGAACACCTCACGCGGCTGAAGCTCACTCAAAGCAGGACCGTTATGCTGCCAGGTGGAAATCAGGCTCACGGGAAGATCGGCAAGGACTTTCAAAACTTCAAAGCGCCCGCCCGCAGCTTCGCGCACCTGGCGGTCGAGGTCAGACTCCGGTGCATCCAGCTTCACCGTAATCTCCGCCCAGCAGGCAGCGCCCACCTTGGCGAGATCAGCCGCCAGCGTGGCGCGGCTGACGCTGACACGACTGAGCACCCGCGTGACAGGCACGGAAATCGTTTCAATTTTCATCCCCTGCGTGTCGAGCACGACGACAGATTTTTTGTCCGCAGCCTCCGAGAAACTGAGAGCGACCGGCGACCCGCTGTACCTCACCGTTTCCAGTCCCGCAACCTTCTGCGGCCTGTGCAGGTGCCCCAGCGCGGTGTAATCAAAACTCGTGAACACATCCGCGCCCACGGCACCGAGATTCCCGATGTGGATGTCCCGCTCACTGTCACTCGTCGTCGCGCCCAGCACCGTGAGATGACCCATGGCGATGACCGGCCTCTTCCCGGCCAGCGTACGGCAGGCCGCATGTTGTGCCAGGTAGTGCTCACGAATGGCCGCGCGCACCTGGCTTTGTACATCCGTCATGGCCTCGCCCACCGCAGCCTGCCGTAGATCGCGTTCACGCAGGAAAGGCACGGCGGAGATGACGGCCTCCCCAAGATCGACCACATTCTCCCCCGCATGCCCAAAGACATGCACCTCGAAGCGCTTCAGCAGCTCACGCGGCGCATTGAGGTGCGAGGCAGAGTCATGATTGCCGCCCGTGATCACAGCCTTCACCGTTCGAAGATCAGCAAGTCGCTTGAGAAAGTCGAAATACAAGCTCACCGCATCCTGCGGCGGATTCGCCGCATCAAAGACATCCCCGCTGAGCAGCAGCGCATCGATCTTCTCGGCCCGCAGCGTCTCGATCAGCCAGTCCAGAAAGGCGGCATGCTCCGACAGACGATCACGCTCGACGAGCCGTGCGCCGAGATGCCAGTCCGCAGTGTGAAGGATGCGCATGCAGTTGCATAGGCATGGGCGCAGGCTCCTGCAAGCACCGGCATCAAAAGGATCAGCCGCTGCGCCACGCGATTCAGTTTCGGTTCAGCAGCTTGCGCACCTCATCTTCGGAATACGCACTCTTTTTGCCCCCGCCCCGGTCATTGTAGTTTTCGATGATCTTCGGCCCTTTGCCGATGCCTTTGGATCGTGGCAGCGCCAGACCTGTTTTGAAGGTCTGGTCGGCTCCGCCAAAAAAGGAATTGCCTTCACGCGCCTGCTGGCTGCCGAAGCGGGATGAATCGGTTTTGAAGCTGTTTTTCGTGCCGCCCGCACGCTTGTCTCCCAGCGCATATGTCATGTCAAAGCCGGTGGCCTTTTTGCTGAACAGGCTCTGACTGGTCTTGAATTGCTTCTGTCCGGCATACGAGTTGCCGCCGTTGAAGCTCTTGGCGTGATGCGACTGCTTGGAAAAATACGATCCCGCGCTGCCTCCCGCCAGCTTCGGGTCCGTCATGTACTTCTCAAACGAGCTGCGCTTGCTCATGTCCATCCCCGAGGTCGTGCGCTTCACCAGCGTTTGCTCGGTCGCATCTGCCTTTTTTTTCTTCGGGCCGGTGCACTGGCACAGGACAGCGCCTGCGCCGAGGCAGATCAGAAGTCGTGCGGGCAGGTTCATGGCTGGGGCGTGGTTTTGGCGGTCGTCTGGCGGCTGAGAAACAGGACCTCCTGCTTCACGCCGCCGGGCAGGTGAAACTTTGGCAGCTCCGTTTCGATCCCACTGAGTCTGCCCCAGCTTTGATAGAGTTCAAAGATCAGTTTGGCCGACTCCGTCGGCATGGTCCAGCTCTTGCGCATAAGAAAGGCCTCCGCAGCTTCAAAATCCTGCTGGCGCAGGAGGAAGCGCGCCTGCGCGGCAAACAGCTCCGGTTGCAGCGCGGTGGTGTCTTCCAGGCGCTGCAGCGCCGCCGCCAGCAGCTCCTGCGCCAGCCCTGCATGCCCGGTCTCTTCCAGGGCCCGTGCCCACTCGATGGTCTGTGCGCCACCTGGGAAGGTCAGCCGCAGTGTTTCGCTGAAAAGCTCCTGCACCGCCGCTTCATCGTTCAGGGCATGTGCCACGCGCACGGCCAGCGGCAGCTTGCGCCCCTGCTCGCGGAAGGTCGGAATGCCGGCCACAATCTCGCAGGCATCCCAGGCCCAGGCCGCGCGTCCCGCCTGCAGCATTTCTTCGGCGGCGAGTTCAATGCAGATGCGGTCCTTTTCTTCCACCTTCTGCCACGCGCTGATGAAGTCCTCATGCGCCTCCTGCGGCAGCCCTGCGGTAAAGGCGCTCAGCGCCAGCGCCGCCAGCGGCCGGTCAGTGCCCGCCCGTGCTTCAGTCCGCAGCATCGCAACCCAGCCCGCAGCTTGCTTGCCGGCGGCGAGTCCCTTGAGCCAGGCATGCATGTCTTTGAGCGTGTCACGATCTCGAGTCGTGGTCCGAAACAGCGCGGCGATCTGCGCCCGCCCGCGTTCCGGCGCCCAGTCCGCCGCTGCCGCCAGCACCTTGAGCTGCTCCAGCCGCAGCGTGAAGCGCTCATGGTCACCCTTGATCGTGCGGTCCGCTTGCGTCAGCAGGCTCAACGCCTCGGCGGCACGGTCATGCGTGCGCAAGCCCGTGGCCAGCGCCACCACGCAGGGCAGGGATTTGCGTTCGACACACAGCGTCATCAGCTCCCGCGCATCATCCCACGCACCGGTGCTGGTGGCCATCTGGCAGCGCAGCTTCAGCAATTCTTGAGCGATGGGGTCCAGCGGCTCCGCCAGCGGCACCTCGCGCAGCAGTTTCAGCGCGGCCTGCGGCTGTCCCAGTCGCTGCAAAATCTGGCCGCGATGCAGGCTGGCCTCCACGTCCAGGTCGGTCCCCGCCTGGTCATTCGCCACATAGGAGGCGTGCACGCGGTCCCACGCGGACAGCGCCGCCTGGTCATTCTGCATGCGTTCATGCAGCAGTCCGAGTTCACGCAGGTAGGAGACCTCGTGCGGGCGGCGGCGTTCCAGCACTTGTGAAAACTGCTCGCGGAAACCCTGCCTGCGCAGCTCATCCACATTGAAACTGCGCGCCAGGAACAGCGCATGCTTCTCCCTCAGCGTGTCATCACCGGGTTGTGGTGGCTTCAGCGGCGGTTCCGCCAGCAGTAGCTTGAGAGAAAAGCTCAGCCCCGGCTCGATCTCCATCGACGTCTCACACACCCGCAGCATCCACAGCGCGTAGTCTGGATTCGACGGAGCACGGTCCGGCAGCATGCTGTAAATGTCGATGGCCTCGCGCACAAAGCCCGCGCTCTCCAGGCGGCTGCCGAGATTGCCCAGCGTGTCCACCGAGTGCTCCGTGCGCAGATCCACCGCAGCCAGATGCTCGCGGATCAGCCGTCGCCGGGTGGAGTAGTCCACGCCGCGCAGCCTGCCCAGCAGGTCATTGATGCGCCATTCACCGAATTCCGAATCCGAGCGCGGTCCCAGCATGGTGGCATCGTAGTGCCGGGCAAGGGTCGAGTTCGCGCCTTTCACCACACCGCCCAGGCCCTGCTGCACCAGCAGCGCCTCGATCTCCCGCGTTTCCTCCCACAGGCTGCGCAGGTGCGGCGGCTCTTCATACCTTGACGATCCCTGCGGCAGCAGGCTGCCCTTGCTGTCCGTCATGTCCCTCTGGGCGATGAAGGGCCCGGACAAAAACCGCCCCAGGGTCTCCGCACCCGTTTGATCCGCGCCCGCCATCCCTGCCACCGCCGCCTTGCGGATGGCCGTCAGTGCTGACGGCTGCGTGCGCTGCAGTCTCTGCCACGCGCTGCGCAGCGTTTCCTCCCGCTGCTGCTCCGAGTTCGACATGCGGCTCAGCGAGGAGAGGCTCAGTAAAAACGGATCATAGGTCGTGCGGTAGTTTTCCGCCGCCACTGGCCCGCGCACCGCCACGTCCAGATACTGCCGCGCCAGCTCCCAGCGCTCCGCACTCTCCGCGATGCGCGCGAGAAAGAGCGAGTAGTCCATCTCCATCTCCGGTGAATTCAGCGGCAGGCAGGCGCCCAGCGCCAGCGCCTCGTCATAGCGCTGCTTGTCCTGCAGCTTGCGCGTCAGCTCCACGATGGCGGAGTTGCGCAACACCCGGCTGCTGCCCAGTTGCGCGAGACTTCCGGGGCGAAAGCGGAAACCGTTCACATCCCCCAGCATCGACACACAGGCCTGCAGCAGACTCGCCCGCGCTTTGATCACTTCCGGCGACCAGCCTTTCTCGCCTGCCCAGCGCACCGCCTCATCCATCCCATCGCTGTGCAGCGTCAGCCATATCAGCGCAAACTGCGCCTCCAGCTTAGTCGTGTCCGGCAGCACCCGCTTCAGCACCCCGCGAAACTCCACGCCCGCTCCGGCATAAAACAGCGCCCACAGTTTCTCCACATCGTTGACTTTCGTGTCACTGTTCCATTGCTGCACCCACTGGCTCAATGCCTCACCTCCATGGGCATGGCGCAGTTTTGCCAGCTCCTCGATCGCCCGCAGTCGCACCAGTGCTGCGTCCTCCGGCAGCTCGGCAAACTCCGCCCTTGGCTGGCCGAGAAATGCCCGCAGTGTGTCCAGATCCTTGCGCTCCAGCCCCGGCGCAAAATCCAGCAGCGAGACAATGTCCCCCGTCGTCACCCCGCCGCCGGTGCGCCGCGTATCTGTCAGCGGCAGCGGTGCGCGCACGCCGCTCAAAGAATAATTGCGCACCCTCACCGGCGTGGCCAGCACCACCTGCAGTTGCTTCTCCGCTTCCGCTTCGTCGGCAAACCGCAGGCACTTCAGTGCCAGCCGCAGCCGCGCACGTCCGTCCCAGGCACGCACCTGTGTCATCTGCTCATACACACGCCGCTCCGCCTCGTCCTGCCCGGAGCTTTGGTAATACTTCGCCAGTTCCTCCAGCGCCGTCGCATCCTGGGCAAAGCGGCTTTCCAGCCGCCGCCGCACCCGGTCCGCCTCCGTAATCTGAAACGTCTGCTCCAGCAGCTCCACCAGCCGCCGCGACTCCGCCGCGATCTCCTTCGGCGGAGCCACCGCAGCGATCTGCTTCTGGAAGTAAATCGCCGACTTCACATCCGCCACCTTCAGCGCCGCATCGCGCAGTTGATCCAGTGAAAACGGCGTGTCCGGCGCGGTGTAATACGCCTGCTTCATGCTCGCAAAGGCCTTCACATGATCCCCCCCGCGCTCATAAACCTGCGCCAGCGCCTCATGGTAAAATCCATCGAACGGATGCCGCTGCACCCGCTCCAGCAGCGCACGCTCCAGCAGCTTCAGGCGGTCGCGTGCCACGCTCGGCGCCAGTTCACCACCGCTTGCATCTGAAAACGTCAGCCGGTCAATGCAGCGGCGCAGCACTTCGCGGCGGCGTTTCACATCCGTCTCACGTTCCAAAATCTGCGCCTGCACCTCCACATGATCCGTGATGCGGTGCTGCCGCAGCAGGATGTCCGCATAATTCTCCAGCAGCGGGATGGCCGCCGGCCCATCGGTCCGCTTCACCGCCTGCTTCCACAACGCCAGCGCATCATCCGCGCGGCGTTGCAGGAAATAGATCTGGGACAGCGCCGAAAGCAGCTGCCCTGAATCTGGAAACTCCCGGTACGCCTGTTCCAGCAGCTTCGCCGCCGTCACCCCTGGCAGTGCCAGCGGATTGTCGCTTTTCCACCCCGGGCTGCTCGTCTCGGAGTCCACCCGCCGCTCCGCCTCCATCATCAGCTCCGCCAGCCGCAAGGTATACCGGATGCGTCCCGTTGCATCCAGCTGCGACAGCAATCGCAGCTGCCGCTCCACCAGCGCAAGATTTTCATCCTCCTGCGCCAGATCCAGCTTCAACTGATCCACTACCAGAGAAACCGGCTGCTTCTTCTCCGTCACCGGATCAAACTCCAGCGCATTCAGCAGTTCATACGCATCCTCGAACTGCTTCGTCCGCGTCGCCCACCAGCAGCCACGAAACCGCATGGCCTGCGCGTCCTCCGCCTTGGGATCGACCTGCCTCGCGCTGGAGATGATTTTTTTGGCAAATTCCATCACCCGCTCCGGCAGCTTTTCACGCTTGGCCCCTTCGCTCTCTCCTGCATCGCTGGCAAAGCTCACACCCGTGAACGCATCCGGCAGCTTGAACTCGGCCGCCAGTCCTTGCAGCTTGGGTGCCGCTTTGGTGTCTCCCATCAGGATCGAAAGCATCCGCTCGTCCACATCCACGCGCTCCTCGTCGGTCGTGCTGCCATGCCAGGCCTTTTCGATCCATTCCATCGCCTCGTCATTCTCACTCTGTTCGGCCAGCAGCTCCGCCAGATGCAGCCATGTCTCGCGCCCCGCACCCGGTTTCCCCACAGCCTCACGCGCCAGCATGATCGCGCTGTCCAGGTTGTTGCTCGCCGCCAGAAAGGTCGAGGCATCCCCCAGCCGCTTCTGCCGTTCCTCCTGCGTTGTCGCACTCCCGGTGAATCCACGCAGCAGCTTGTCCTCCGCCACCACATCACGCCGCGCCCGGAAAAACCCCGCCAGATCGAAGACCGCCTCTGCTTTCTGCGGATCGCGCTCCACGCGTGCGCGCAGGATTTTTTCGATGACTGCATCCAGCGCGCGTGTTTGGGCAAAACCCAAAACCTGCTTTTCCACGTCGGGCGAGTTCTGCACCTCCAGCAGTTTCAGCAGGCGCTGCTTCGCGGCGTCCGTTTCACCACGGCGCAAATCGGTTTCACAGCGCAGCAGCACGATGGCAGGCACATCGCTGCCATCGTTCTTCAGTCGTTCGTCCAGCAGATCCGCTGCCTCTGCCGCCCCCTCATGATCCAGCAAGGTGCGCACCAGCTCCCAGCGGTAGTCTTCCATCTGTGGCACGGCCTGGACCAGCGCGCGCAGCCAGCGCACCTGCTCGTCCGGCTCCACCGTCAGCTCAAAAAAACGTGCGGCATTCAGCAGCGCCTGCTCGGACGGTGGCGTGGCCTTGGCTGCTTCCACCAGAGTCTTGCGCAGATCATCCAGCGTACCGAAGCGCTCATGCAATCGCACCCGCCGGCGAAAAAAATCAAGATATCGCCCATCACGAAAATGCAGCAGCGCCAGCCCGTCCGTCAGCGCCTTGTCTGCCTTCGCAAACTGGTCTGCATGCTCGTAAATGCGTGCTAGATCATACAGCGCGTCGAGTTTGCGCTGCGGATCTTTTTGATCTGCCAGCTGGGAGAAAAAATTCGCCGCGCGTTCGGGAAAACCTGCCTGCAAAAGCAGCTGCGCCACCTGCCGTGCCAGATCAATGTCCTGCGGCTTCAGCTTCGCCGCTCGCTCATACGCATCTGCAGCTTCGGCGTTCTTGCCACCAGCCATCGCCATGCCGCCGAGTTCGATCCACATTCGCGGCCCCTGCGGATCGTCCGTCGGCACGAGCTCGGCCGCTTTTTTGATCAGTGTGAACGCCGTGGCCGGGTCTGAGAGCTCACGCGCTACCTCCGCACGGGACCTCAGGAGGATCAGATTCTTTGCGTCCGCCTTCAGCAGTTCGTCATAGAGTTGTGCCGCCCGTTTGAGATCTCCGCCGCGCCGAATCAGATGCGCCTCGACAATTTTGACCGCTTCAAATTTGGACTTCGCCGCCTGCTGCGAGACATTTTCCACCAGCAGCTTTGTCGCGTCATGCTTCTCATACAGCGCCCACAGCAGGTCCAGCACGCGTCCATATTCCGGCTGCTGCACCAAGAGGGAGAGATATTCATTCGCCAGCTTTGTCTCCCGCTCCGCCCAAGGTTTCGCTGACGTCTGCGCCCGGGACTGCAGCGCCAATGCCAGCACCAGCGTCCCGGTGAGGCGCCTGAGCCGATGCCACTGACCTGCAAACTTCACGCCTCGATCATAGACGCCTTTGCTGCCAGCGCCAAGCTGCAACACGGGCCCGGATTACTTCAAAAGTTTCGCGAGATCCGGGGCCACTTTGCGGAGTTCTTCGGCGATGATGGCGGCGATGACTTCGGCACCGTGGGCGTTTAGGTGGGTGTGATCGGTGGTTTTGGCGTCTTTTCCGGGTGGATTGAATGTGTCGGATTCCGCAATGCCGAGCTTGTTGTGCAGCTCGACGCTGCGCGCGAAGAGATCGACCAGAGGCACCTTTTGTTCGGTGGCGACTTTGGTGGCGGCATCGGCGTAGGGTTTGAGTTCGCCGCGGATTTTGCCGTTATCAAAAATGCGACGGGCGAGGGAGGTGACGAGGATGGGCTGGGTGCCGATGGCGCGGGCTTCCTGGATGAAGCGGTTCAAATTTTCCGGGTAGGTCGTGGCGGGGTCGGTTTCGCGTTTGGGGCCTTTGCCGGGCATGTCGTTGTGGCCGAACTGGATGAGGATGAAGGCGGGTTTGGAGTCGAGGACCTTTTTCCAGTTGCCGGAGTCGCGGAAGCTTTTGGAGCTCTGGCCGCCGCCGGCGAAGTTCAGGCACTGCGCGTTGGGGCCGAGGTGTTTGGCGAAGGCGGCCCCCCAGCCGGCTTTGTCGGTGACGGTGGAGTCTCCGGCCAGCGCGACTCGGGTGCGGGGTTCTTCAGCGGGACTGAGGCTGAGGAATAGGGCAAGGAAGAGCAGGGAATGGCGGAGCATGGTCGGCTTTTAACGTCCGATTTTTTGCCATCTCGCACGGTGAATGGTGCGGCCCATGTGGAGCCAGTCCTGCTCGAAGTCGGTGGTGGTGTAGAAAAAGGCGTCGGCTGGCCAGTCGAGGCGGGTGAACTGGTGCTCGCGGGTGGCAAAGCTGGCGAGGGCGTCTTCGAAGTAGGGCTGGTCGTCGGTTTTGAGGAGGAATTCGCCGCCGTCGGTGAGGATGCGGGCGAGGCCGTCGAGGAACTCGCTTTGATTGACGAGACGACGGGCGATGTGGCCCTTCTTTGGCCACGGGTCGGGGCAGAGGAGGTGGAGGCGGGAGACGCCGGAGGTGGGGAGGAGCCAGCCAACGGTGTAGGCGCTTTCGAGGCGCATGATGCGGGCGTTGGGAAGCTGCTGGTTGTCGATCTTGCGAGCGGTTTTGATCACGCGGCCGAGCATGCGCTCGACGCCGAGGAAATCGCGCTCGGGGTGCTGGGCGGCCATGCCGCTGAGGAAGGTGCCGTCGCCGCAGCCGAGATCGACTTCCAGCGGGCGGGAGGGGTCGGGGAAGATTTCGGCGCGGGTGAGTTCGCGGAAGTGATCGGGGGGCGTGAAGAGGGCGGGCACGTGGATGGTGTGCCGAAGAATCCGGGGTCTGCCAAGTGAAGATTTACGGAGGGTGAACCAAACTGGCTTTCCTTGAGAGACGGTGCTGGCTGCCTATACTATGAGCTATGCCGATTTACGAGTTCTACTGCCCTGACAACAACAAGCTGTATTCATTCCTCGCACGCACGCTGGCGTTGCGGGACAAGCTGCCGGTCTGTCCGGATGGCGAAGGTTTGAAAATGGAGAGGCGGGTGTCGTCCTTTGCGGTGATCGGCAAGGCGAAGGAGGAGACGGGGGATGATCCGTTTGCGGGGGTGGATGAGTCGAAGATGGAAAGCTTCATGGCGGACATGGAGCGGGAGATGGGCGGGATGGACGAGGAGAACCCGGATCCGCGTCAGCTCGGGCATTTCATGCGCAAGATGACGGACATGATGGGGGACAAGACGCCGCCGGAACTGCGCGAGATGGTGCGGCGGCTGGAAGCGGGGGAAGATCCGGAAAAACTGGAGGAGCAGTTTGGCGGCATGGATGAAGGCGAGGCGGGGGACGCGTTGTTTGCCCAGATGCTCAAGCGTGCCAGGGCCTCACGCCAAGGGCCGGTGAGGGACCCGAAGCTGTATGAGATGAGGGATTTTGTGAAGGAGTGAGAGAGAGGCCGGAATGGGTTGGCCGAAAAAGGGGAAAGAAGGGGAAAAGGGGGGAGCTGAAATGAAGACCGGAATTGGGGCCGTAAAAAAGGGGGAAGAGGGAGTGAGGAATGCTGGATGCTGCGGGGCCATTGGTTTTTAGCAAGGGAATGGAGAGCAACGTGAATGACTGAATTTAGGCGGTCATTCCGGCAAGTATTGCAGGCTGGAGTGCAGGGTTTTAAACCACTACCGAGCCTTTCATGGGTTCACTTCCAGAATCTCTGACCACGGATTACACGGATTGACACGGATGAGGGAGTCTGAAACTGACTCGCTTAATGCTCTTGGTGGAAGAGTGGGATTTTAAGGGCTGATGGGACGCTGACAGGAACGCTGATGCAGAAGATCTGAAAATAAGGAAGGCAGGAATTCAGGAACCGGATGGATGGAAGGCATCTGTGCCCCGCGTGCTCACGTGCCTGATGGGTCGGCGCGGATGCCTCGATTTGACTTTGATTGTCAATCATTTACGTCTTGCGGTGCGTACATAATGACTGGCATTTTTTCCATTTTTTCCATGGGTGGGTGGAATCTCCCCGAGCATGCACCACAGGCTTCTCAGGAAAATCGACCCCCGGTGCGAGCTTGCCTGCAAAGGCCACTGCGTCGGCATAGCGTTCAAAATCTTTGATGTGCTCGACCAGTCCCTCGGCATTCACCCCATAGAGGGCGATGATTGAGGGTTCGTATTCAGGGTCCAAGGGATCATCGCCATAGATCATGGTCTCAAAGCTGTCGTCCCCGGTCAGGCAGCGGATGGTTTGAATGCGCCAGTGAGTGAAGGTAGAGGAGGGAACAGGATTGATTGCCATCACATCCAGCGGCAGGCGGGGCGCATCCTGGTAATGCAGCGGCAGCAGGAGTTTCATGGCCACATCCGGGCAGTCGTCGGCGTCGAAGCCGCTCAGGTCCTCCAGACTCATGCGCTGCAGGCATGCGGCTCCAAACTTGTCCTCCAGCAGGTAGGGCCAGACGTCGCACATCTCATCAAAGACCACATGCTCACAGGCCCACTCCTCGAACAAGGCGGCGATGTGCATGGCCTCGCGGTAGAACTGATCTATACCATTGAAGGCCTCGCTAAGATTGAGTTTTTCGAGTTTGGCGGACTGATCTCCGGCATCGCGCAAAGAGACGGCACAGGCGAAGACGGCAGCAGGATCAAGGGAGTCGTTTTTAAAAATCATGACTTCCCAGCAACGAATGAGGGTTTTAGTTTCCTGGCATGGCTGCACGAAAAGACTGGAATAGCCCGCAGTGGTACATTCATCATCCTTAAGATGTAATGTTCTAAACTAGAGCACACAAAGCGGCTTTTCTGGCTAAATGATTGGGGCACTTCATGCCGCCCGAATCCAAAAACATCATCGGGGCTCGTGTGCAGGCAGCCCGCTTGCGCATGAAGCCGCCAATGACGCAGGCGCAACTCGCGGACAAATTATCAGAGCAGGGAGTTACAATTGATCGCGCCGGCATCTCGAAGATCGAGATCGGTGCCCGCTCTGTCTATGACTTTGAGATCAAAGCCTTCTCAAAGGTTCTCGGCGTGACGCTCGACTGGCTATTCAAGGGCGGATAACCATGCCAGCCTACTACCGAGCTTCGTTTACTGAATTTCTCGCACAGTCTGATGCAGAGATTCTTGGTACGTTGGCAGCCGCTCAAGGTGTAGAAGGACACGCAATAGCATTCAATGCCCAAACGCCCGCATGGCAGGAACAATTGGTGGCACTCCGATCGGCCTGCAACTGGCTACGCGGGAGACATCCTTCCTCAAGCAATTGGTCATTGTTGCTGGAATATCCGATACCGCGACGGCAAAAGCGCATCGATACGGTGATCTTAAGCGCACAGCACATTTACTGCCTCGAATTCAAAACCGGCGCACATAAATTGCCTCAAAGTTCGTTAAGCCAAGTCGAGGATTATGCGCTCGATCTGCGCGACTTTCACGCAGTCAGTCTTGGCCGAGAAATCATCCCTGCAGTCGTTTGCATGCAGTTTGACGCCGCTGGCATCCGTTTGACAGAACCGGCAGTCACAACGCCAGACGTCGTTAAAGCCCCCGTGGTTTGTGATTATGCCGGCCTTGGACAGTTTTTACTCGATCACGATTTAGTGGCTGGAACGACCCTTGAAGCAATCGATCCGCACGCATGGGATCATTCTGCGTACAGGCCAGTGCCAACCATTCTAGAAGCTGCTGAGGCACTTTTTGCCGAACATGATGTTCGTGACATAGCTGAAGCCTCAGCAAGCACGCAAAACCTCACGCACACCTCGGATTTCCTTTTGAGTGTCGTAGACAGAGCACAACGAACAGGGGAAAAGGTCGTGTGCATTCTCACTGGTGTACCCGGAGCTGGAAAGACACTCGCGGGATTGAATCTTGCCCACAATCCAGCCATCCGCGCCACTGGGCTTCCCAATGCTGTTTTCCTCTCGGGCAATGGTCCGCTGGTGCGTGTGGTGAGCGCTTCACTGGCCGCCAGCACATTGGCACCTCCTGATGCTACAAGACAAGTCGGAGCCTTCATCCAAAACGTCCACTCCTACATTCGCGATGGTTTGCGTTTGGATGCTCCACCACATGAAAACATCGCTGTTTTCGATGAGGCTCAGCGTGCTTGGGATGCCAGTCATGTAGCAAGACGTTACAGTCAGTTGCGCCAGCGTGGCTTCGACGTGCTCGGTGAGGCATTCGACTCCATGTCTGAACCTGAAATGATGCTGCGTGTCATGGACAAGCATCCAAGCTGGGCCGTGTTGGTTGCTCTGGTCGGTGGCGGGCAAGAGATCAATGACGGAGAGGCCGGTCTTGAGGAGTGGGGGCGCGCACTCTCAACCAAATTCCCTCACTGGCGCATTGCCGCGTCTCCAGCAGTTCTTCCAGGGGGAGCCGGGTTGTCGGGTCATCGATTATTCCATGATGCCATTCCTGAAAGCAGCCCGGTAGAAGCTGCTGAGGAATTGCACCTCGCCGTAAGTATCCGTTCGTACCGCGCTGAAGCGCTGTCGGCATGGGTAGATGCCGTTGTGGGTGGTGATTCAGCAACAGCAGCACAGGTGGCGCAGCAGCTAGAACACTACCCGTTAAAACTCACGCGCGACCTTTCCACCGCACGCAAATGGATTAACCAGCAACGACGTGGTGAGCGCCGATCTGGCCTGCTTGCCAGTGCAGGAGCATTGAGGCTACGGGCTGAAGGCATCGAACTTTCCCAAGGATTTCGTGGCAACAAAGGGCAGTACGAAAACTGGTATCTTAAACCAGATGGTGATTCTCGTGCCTCCAACCAACTTGAAGTCGCGGCCAGTCAGTTTGAGTGCCAAGGTTTGGAAATCGACTGGGGTGGTCTCTGCTGGGGCGAAGACTTTCTTTGGCAGTCCGACAGTGGCTGGTGCTACTCACGTCTCAACGGTGCCTCCAGAGGCCGCGTGCCACGCGAAAACAAACAGCGCTATATTCGCAACGCTTACCGCGTGCTTCTGACCCGCGCTCGCGAAGGAATGGTGATTTTCGTTCCCAAAGGTTGCGACAGCGACCCCACACTCCCAAGGCATCTATTCAACGCCACCGCTGAGTATCTGGCATGCTGCGGAGTCAATAGCATCGACGAACCCCATGCTTCGTAACGTAAGCTCACTCCCGTTTCGCCTGCCACCGCAGCCCCCGCACGGCCTGCGGTTTCCAGGGGCGGCGGAACGAGAAAGGAGGGAAACTGAGGATGTGGCTGAGGAGGTGGCTGAGTTGCCGGGATTTTTTGTTCTTGGTTCTTGGTTCGTGGGTGCGGCAGCGCCTTCGGAGCGCGGAATTTATTGATTCGCTTCGCTCACCCTTCGGGCTCCCTGCGGTCGTCTTCCTCGCTTCACTCGGTTCCTCAACAGGTCGACTTCATGCAGCGGGTGGGTTTGCCTGTTGAACGCCGCCAACACGCTGATCCTCGGTGTGGAGGGGCCGTGGGGGAAGGTGCGGAGCGTGGTGTGCTTGCGGGTTGCTGCGGACTAAAGTCCGCGCTCCAAAGACCCCAGCGCCCGCCCCAGCCGACCCATCGTCCTTGCCTCCCGCTTGCGTGCCAGGGCGCATTCCCAGAGGCGCAGCACCGTCCAGCCGGACTTGCGGAGTTCGCGGGTGACGAGGCGGTCGCGCTGCTGATTGCGGGCGATCTTGTCGTCCCAGAACTTGCGGTTCTGCTGCGGGCGCGTGGCATGGCGGGGGCAGCCGTCCACAAAGATGGCGACGCGCTCCTTTCGAAAGACGAAGTCCGGCCGCACGCGGGGCTTGCGCCGCTGCTTCGCTGCGGCCTTGGGATGGGGCATGCACAGGGACACGTGCCGCCGCCAGCCGGTGATCTTCTCGGCGCGCAGCATCGCTCTGAAACGCAGCTCCGTGGCCGCATTGCCGGTGGAGCGGATGAGGCTCATCAACTCGCTGCGCTTGGCTGGGGTGAAGACATCTGGCATGGAGACGCTCGGTTGGGCTGGGCAGAAGAGTTGTAAACTGAAAACTGAAAACCCAGGCATCCAAGCTGAGCTTCCAGTGACGCGCTTTTGCGATTCATTTCCCCGTGGTGGGTACGCTCATGGGTCGCGGTCTTTGCCGTTTTGTGTTCGACGCAGCGGAAGAAATGTCGTGGCGGTGGATGCACCTCGCGCGAGAGAGTCCTCCTCTGAAACGTCCGGAACGTTCCACGATGGGGGGGAAGGCTAAGCCGTTGCGCGTGCGCTGCAAGGTCTTCGTACGCAGGGCGTTGTCCGGCGGCCATTCAGTCCGCGATGGGGAATGGTGGTTGGGGGGTAGTTGCTGGATGCTGGATGCTGGATGCTGGATGCTGGATGTTGGATGTTGGATGTTGGATGTTGGATGTTGGATGTTGGATATGGGGCGGCAGGCGGGGCAGGTTCATCCTTTGCAGTCCTGCCACAGAGAATGGGAAATGCCTCGACTACTTTCGGAGGTGCTGGGCTGCGGCGGGGCGTGCCGATGTTTGAAAACCTGCTTTTGACGCTGACGTTGTCACGTTTGGGCGTCGCGGCGTTTTGTGTCACCGCTGCGTGGTTCCACGAAATTTGGGAGACGGGGTGATGCGGTTCCGGGGGCTGACGCCCCCGGCTACGATTGTGCCAGCCCTCCGGGCTTTCGGAGGGAGACGCATGGGCGCATGGACGAAGTGGTGATCTCCCGCACCCCTTCAGGGTGCGAGCTTCGGGGGAAAAGGGCGCGTGGTGGGGTGACCCAGGCTTGCTGCGCTCCGCCCTGGGCTGAGTCCGGCGGCCCTTCAGGCCGCGATGGGGGGGGAAGAATTTATGATTTATGATTTATGATTTTTGATTTCGGAGAGGGGCGCGGTGTCGGGCGCGAGGCGGAGGCTTGAGGCGGCGGCTTGGGGACAAGCCGCCCTACCAGCGGTGGGCATGCGCGGGGCTTGGCGTGAGGCGGAGCGTGGAGGGATCAAGATGATCCCTCTCCTGGCCGGGCCACGTCTTCTGCTTTCCGCATTCCAAGGACGGCGCACGTTTTTGAATGCCTGCGGCACCGCAGACCCGAAATTTGAGACCCGACACAGCGGTTCCCTACCAAGGCTGCGGGAGGGGGACGGCGGCTTGAGGACAAGCCGCCCTACCTGCGGAGGGCGGTTAGCGGCTGCTGACGGAGACGGCGCCCATGGCGGGGACCATGATTTCGTCGCCGGCTTTGAGGGTGGAGCCGGGGGCGAGGCGGTTCATTTCGCGGATCTGATCTGGGGTGGTGGTGAACTGGGTGGCGATGCCTTCGATGGTGTCGGAGCGATCGACGCGGTAGGCGAGGATGCCGCGGTGGGAGTCGGAGGTGTCGGGGGCTTTGGGCGCGGCGGGGGAAGGGGGCTGCGGGATGGCGGCCATGGGGGGTGGGGCGGAAGCAGGAGCGAACCCGGCGGCGGGCGGGGGTGGGGCACCGGGGACGCCGTAGCCGGGGAGGGGGATGGTGTCTGAGGATTCGGCGCGTGGGGCTCGGGCTTTGGCTTGGACTTGAGTTTTGGAGGCGACGGTGACGGTGGTGGTGCGGCCGGGGATTTTGAGGCGCTGGCCGACGACGATTTTGTTGGCGTCTTTGATCTTGTTGGCGGTGGCAAGGGTGACGGGGGTGATCTTGTGCTTGAGGGCGATGGCTTTGAGGCTGTCGCCTTTTTTTACGGTGTAGTAGAGCGGAGAGCTGATCACTTTCGTCACGGTGACGGGTCCTGATGCAGGCGGAGGGCTGCTGTAGGGGGTGGATGGGGTGTAGCTGACCTGAGTGGTGGGCGGCGAGGCGCTGAGGCGATGGGGGGAGGGGATGAGGAGGGTCTGGCCGACGTGGACTTCGTCCTCGGTCATGCGGTTGAGCTGCTGGATCTCGCCGACGCTGACGCGGTGGGTGGAGGCGATGCGCCAGAGGGTGTCCCCGGGGCGGGAGATGTAGGTGGTGTGTGCGGCGAGGTCGGTGCCGCCATCGTAGCGCGTGGTGCTTTTGCCGCCGCGCTTGATGGTGCTGATGTCGCGCTCGAGGTCGCCAATGCGGAGGTTTTGGACGTGGTCGCTCTCACGGACTTTGGCGACCTGGCTGCTCAAGTCGCCGGTGGGGCCATAGACCTTGGGCGGAGGCGGGGGGCCTGCGGCGGGCTTTTTCGCGGGGGTCGGCTTGGCGCTGGATTTGCTGGCGGCCTTGCCATTGCTGACGGGCTTGAGGGGGGAAGATTTGGGCGCATGCGCCTTCGGTGGCGCACCGTAACCCGGCGGCGGGTAGGTGTAGCCGGCAGGGGGCGGATACGTGGAAGGGTATTGCGGGTGGGTGACCGGGGCCTGGATCGCTGCGGCGGACTGGCGAGTGGCGCGGGTGGGGGGCTGCTGAAGCCCGGCGCCGGGGGCTGGATAACCCGGCGGGGGTTGCAGCGTGTAGGGCTGAGCGGGCTGGGCGGAGAGGGGCAATGCGGAAGCGATTCCCCAGGCAAGGAAGAGAGAACTCAGCGTACGGGAGGCAGGGCAAGAGGTCTTCATATATGGCTATTATAGAAATATTTGTTTGTTAATTCAAATAAATATTTTACATATCCGAATATATTTTTGAAATTTCGCCGGTTCACTGTCCTGAGTCTGCAAACCGTGGTCGCTTTTGCGGCTCTGGGTGGCAGCGCTTTTTCTCTTGTCTGGCTGGAGCAGCGGCAGGCGGCGGTGGCTCTGCCCAAGGAGTCGTTGTGGGATGAGGTGGCCCCGCTGGTGGTGGTGGATGCGGGGCATGGCGGGCATGATGGGGGCGCGGTGGCCAATGGGGTGACTGAAAAAAATCTCAGTCTCGACATCGCCAACCGGTTGAAAAAGGAACTCGAGGCTACGGGTCTGCGCGTGCTGATGACACGCCGTGGCGACAGTTTCCTCTCGCTGGATGAGAGGGCGGCTCTGGCGGGCGCGCATGAGGCCGACGCCTTTGTCAGCGTGCACCTCAACACGGATGGCGAGGGCAGCGCGGCTGAGGGGATTGAAACGTATTTTGCTGAGACCAAGTCTTTGTCTGCCCGGCAGCGGCCTGGAATGGGGGAGGGTGCTGACTTTGCCGCCGTGGTGCAGCGTCTGGTTTGCGGCAGCACGCAGGCGGAGAATCGCGGGATCAAGGCGCGTGACTACGCGGTGGTGGCGCGGGCTGCGTGCCCTGCGGTGCTGGTGGAGTGTGGGTTCATCACCAGCGCCCGTGAGTCGGTGCGGCTGAAGCAGGCCGGGTATCGGGATCAAGTGGCGAGTGGCATCGCGAGGGGGGTGGTGCTGTTTTTGCAGACGCGGGTGGCCACACCTGCCGTGATCGCTGCGGTGGCGAAATAAATCTACGGGACAAACGGCTGCTTTCCGGTGTAGATCAGCGGGTCTTGTCTGACTCTCACGCCATGCCTGTCTCGAATGCGCGCTACGCACTTTATGTGCTGGTGCTGTTTGCGCTGGCTGCGGCGGGTTTCTATGGGGTGTTTTCGGCGGTGGCGTATCCGTGGAACTGGAGCGGGGTGTGGGAGTATCGTGCGCAGTTTGCGTATGGCTGGCTGGCCACGATGGGGCTCTCGCTGGTGGCGATGGTGGTGAGCATTGCGTTTGGCTTTCTGCTGATGCTGGGGCGGCGTGCGGCGTGGCTGCCGGTGCGGATGTTTTGCGGCAGCGTGGTCGAAGTGGTGCGGGGATCGCCGCTGCTGGTGCAGCTGCTCATTGGGCACTACATCATCGCGCAGGCGCTGAACATCGACCAGCCGCTGTTTACGGGCATCATTCTGCTGGGGTGTTTTGAGGGGGCGTATCTAGCGGAGATTTTCCGGGGGGCGGTGGAGAGCATCAGCGCCTCGCAGCTTGAGGCGGCGCGTGCGGTGGGATTTAGCAAGGCGCAAACGTACCGGTTTGTCATCATTCCGCAGGCGCTGCGGCGGGCGCTGCCTGGTACGACGGGGCAGCTGGTTTCGCTGATCAAAGACTCGTCGCTGCTGTCAGTCATTGGCATCGAGGAACTGGTGCAGAAGGTCAAGATCATGAATGCGGCCAATTTTGCGCCGCTGGAGGGCTATTTGCCGCTGGCGCTGGCTTATCTAGTGGTGACGCTGCCGCTTTCGCACCTGGCGCGGCGTTTGGAAGGGAGGTTTGCGTATGAAACTTGAAACGCATGCGGTGACGAAGCGGTATGGCGCGCATGCGGCGCTGGATGGTGCCACTTTGACCACGGGCGGCGAAGCGCGTGTGATCGCGCTGCTGGGGCCTTCGGGAGGTGGGAAGTCCACGCTGCTGCGCGTGCTGGGCAGCCTGCTGGTGCCGGATGAGGGGCATGTGAGCATCGATACCCGCACGCTGCCGCACGATGAAGAGGGCGCGCTGCTTGAGAGGCGTGGCAACGGGTTCGTTTTCCAGGGGTACAATCTTTTTCCGCATCTCACGGCGCTGCAAAACATCACGCTGCCGCTGCGGGAGGTGCATGGCATGGGTGAAGAGCAGGCCACGCAGCGTGCGCTGGAACTGCTGCATCGACTTGGCCTTGCGGGGCATGAGTACAAGCGGCCGAGCCAGCTTTCCGGTGGTCAGCAGCAGCGCGCTGCCATTGCACGGGCGCTGGCACCGAAGCCGCGCCTGCTGCTGCTTGATGAGCCGACATCAGCGCTTGATCCGGTGATGACGGGGGAGGTGCTGGATGTGATCCGTGAACTGGCGGAAGCGGGGCAGAGCATCATCCTGGCGACGCATGAGATCAGCTTTGCGCGCAAAGTGGCGGACTGGGTGGTCTTCCTCGTGGCGGGGAAGGTGCAGGAGTCGTCCACGGCGGTGGATTTTTTCACGCGGCCGCAGACTGAACTGGCGAGGCAGTATCTGGAAGGATTGTCGAAGTATCGCTGAGGCACCCGACGTGCGCAGATC
Source organism: Verrucomicrobiota bacterium (assembly GCA_025360015.1). Lineage (GTDB taxonomy): Bacteria > Verrucomicrobiota > Verrucomicrobiia > Verrucomicrobiales > Verrucomicrobiaceae > Prosthecobacter. The sequence goes on from JANYCZ010000068.1 coordinate 190,979, forward strand.
GCCAGCATGGGAATGCCCCCTCACCCTTACCTCTCCCCCAAGGGTGCCTGGGGCATTGCCATATCAGCGATGGGGAGAGGGGATTGGCTTTATGTCCGCGCGGTATTATGAGCCCCTGAGGCTATAAGATAATTCAACAGGCGACTAGTTGTTGAGCGCTGAGGTCGGTTCGGGATTGGTGGTCGGTGGCTCGTCGCCATTTTTGACCAGTTCGACGAGGCGTTTGATGCCGTCACGGGCCATCTCGCTGAGGGGGTGCATGCTTTTGGCTTTCAAGTACCAGGCGAGGGCGGAGCCGACCTGCTGCTTTTCCTCCTGCTGGCGGGCATTTTCGATGGCGGTGACGAACTCGCTGGCCTTCACGCCGAGGTCTGCGCGCAGTTTGCTGAGCACGGGATCGTCGGGGTAGAGCTTGGATTCTTTCTCGACTTTTTCCCAGGCAGCGGGTGGGCTGCTGGCGGCCATTTCCTTGGCACCGCCGAGGATGAGTTCGAGGCGGCCCATGTCTTTGAGGACTTTTTCGAGCTGCTGCTTGCGGGTGAGGTCATCGGCCACGGCGGCGATGAAGGGGGCCTGGTTTTCGAAGATCTGGCGGTAGTTGCGCTGGCTGAGGAGGCGGTCGAATTCCATGAGCGCCTGGGACTTCATGTCGGTGGACTGCATCATGTGCTCGCTGAGCTGGGTGACGCGCGGGTTGGTGGGCCAGATTTCTGCGGCGGCCTTCATTTCCTTTTCGACGGTCACGGCATCCTTGCTGCCCATGGCCGCGTTGGCGTTGTTCACATGGAGGTTGCTCATGGTTTTGGCCGTTTGAATGGCGGCCAGCGGCTTGGCGTATTCAAAGTCGTCGGAGGCAGAACGCAGCTCCATGACGACGGTTTCGGCGCTGGTGTAGTCGCGCATTTCCAGGAAGGAGAGGAGCTTGTTTTTCTTGCGCACGAAATCCAGCACCTTGGTCTTTTCAGACATGGGCAGGCGGCGGACGCGAGGCAGGTATTCGCCGACGGCAAAGGCTTCGAGCAGGCGGTTGCCGGCGCTGTCGGTATCGCGGCGGGCGACGAGGTTTTCAAAGGAGACGAGAGATTCATCTACACTGCGGATGGCCTCCAGAGAGAGGCCGTCGATCATGCTGACGGTGGGCGGGACGCCGAAGCTGCTGGAGAGGAGCTTTTGCACATCGCTGTTCTTGTCGAGCTGGAGGATGCTTTCGCCATCGCGGAAGAGATTGGGATAAAAACGGCAGGCGATGACGGCGTGCTCAAAGCGGCGCTGCATGAACATCTGAATGATGAGGGCCTGGAACTGGATCTTGCTGGTGACTTCGGAGAGGCCCATGGCGGCCTCGTTCAATTTGGCGCGAGCTTCAATTTCAGCGATGCCTTTGATGTAGCCGGAGGTGCGGCCGACGGTGGCGCTGTTGGTCTGCTGCTGCTGCTGGGTGTTTTGCTGCTGGCCGTTTTTAGAGGCGGGGCCGCTGGTTTTGGCCAGGGGAGTGCTGTTCAAGCCCATCTCGGAGTTCCATTCCAGCTGCCTGCGGCGCTCCATCATGGCGGTGTTTGCCAGCTTGCGTTCGTTCACGCGTTTCTGGGAGGTCCACACATCCCAGATGGCGTTGGCGACGGCATTGCAGAGGCCGCCGTCGATTTTTGCGGCACCGGCCTCCGGCAGCATGGCAAAGGCTCGCATGACCTCCGGCCCGCGAGCCTGCGCCTTGGTGACGGGATCAGGCGCCTGCTTGTGGGTGGGGGCCAGGAGTTCCATGATCTGCGCCATGAGATCGCGGTAGGCCTGGTCTTCAGGGCCGTTGGCCTCGGGCGTGGTGAGATAGGTCTCAAACCGGGAGCGCATGAGGCGGTTGTTGGTCACATTCCAGAGCTTGCCATTGAAGGCGACGTTCTCTGAACCGGGGTCGCCCATGGGCATGTTGCCGAGGCCGGTCTGTGTGTCTGTCTGCCTGTCTGAGGCGCTGCCGGGCGCCATGTTGTAATTGTTGTTGGAGTTGGTGGTGGTGGCGGGCGGCGGGCCACCGGCACCGGTGGTGCCGGGCAGTACCTGGGCGCTGGCGGATGAAAGTCCGGCCAGGGCCAGGGCAAAAATGAGGCGCTTCATGACGGTGTGGGTTTACGCTTTGATGAGTTCGAGCACTTTGAGCACGCCGGTTTCCATGACGCGTACTTTGAAAATGTAGCGCTGCCGGCGCTGGATATTGGCACCTTTGTAATCTGGCGGCACCCAGACCGGAACGAAGGTGCCGCCCGAGCCACTGCTGATCTGCAGGCTGAAGAGACGCCCCTCGGTGCTGCGCCAGTTGTCGAGGCGGTCATCCACGGTGCCTTCGACCTTGTATTCGTTGCCGCTGAGTGCGGTGGCGTTTTCCATGAACTCACTGGAACTGAGCTCGGTGATGCCCGTCATGGGATCAGACGTGCGATTCATCAAAAAGAAACCACCGCCGCCGACGACGGCGAGGATGGCGAGTAATCCCAGCCAGTGGGTGGGGCGAACTCCGGATTGGGCACGGCGTGACATGGGCGGCTCAGGAAGATTTGGGTGGTGGGATCGGTGAAAGGCAGGCCAAAAATCGACGACAATCGCTGGCTGTCCAATCCAAGATGACACAGGTTGCCATGCATGGGGGACTCCGCCAGAACCAATATCCGCACTTATCACGATTCGTTTCAAGGAATCGGCTGCCGCACGGGATGCATGGTACATCTGGCTGTGGTGGGCCTGCTCGGTGTGGCGTTTTTGGTCTGGCTGATCACCATTCGTGCCTGGGAGCTAAGCGTGACGGTGGAACTGCCAGCGGTGAAAAAAGCCGAGGCGGAGGAGGCGAGCCAGACAGCACCTTGAGGTTTACTTCGCGTCGTCTTCCTTGATGTCGAAAAACTTCCCGGCCACGCCCCAGGCCAGATCTGTGCGTGGCAGAATGCCGTCTCCGCCGATGTAGTAGCGGCTGAAGACGACGTAGTTGTCACGGGCCACGCCGGTGCTGGTGCCAGCGGAAAAGATGGAGGCCACCTTCAGGCTAAGCGAGCCGGCAATGCCGTACTTCTGCTGCATGTAGGAGCGGAATTCAGCCTCGTTGGGATTGGTGAGGGCGAGAACGACGAGCAGCGAGATGAGGAGGAAAATGATGAGTCTCATGGCTTGGGCGTGGCTGGGGTGGCTGGCGTAGTGATGGTTGGCTGACTGACCGGGGGAGCCTTGTCGGCAGCCACGCGTTTCCACTGAAACGAACCCGGGGTGGTGCCTGGAACTTCGATCCATTCGCCGCTGTCTGCCTGCTCGGTGCGGAGGTGCCATTGCTCGTCCTCGATCTCGTGCAGCGGGCGGTTGGCGTCCTTGGCCTTCTGGCGCATGAGCAGCATGCGGTCGTCGTTCTCCGCAGCCACGGCTTTTTTCACCTGTGCGCCCCAGTCGCCGGAGGGCACCTCACGGATTTGCAGCAGTCCGCGATGATCCTCGGCCACGAGCTGGTTGTTTTTCAAAGTCTGGACTTCCTCCATGCGGTTGCGCATGCGCTCAGTGGCCTCGCTGGAGTTTTTGAGCGCCTGCTTGTCCTGGGGCTCGTCACCGCGGTACTGATAGACGTCCAGCCGCATGTTGAGGTTCACCTCCAGCGGCTTCGGCGTCGTGATGGGGATCTGCGGCAGATTCTTGCATGAGCTCAGAACCAGTGCGGCGGACAGCAGGAGGAGTCGTTCAGCGTTCAGCTGCATCAGCGGTGTCGGGTTTGCGTGGTTCGTCTTTCCAGCGGTGATCATAGACATTCACATCAAACTTGCGCGAGCCCTGCGGTCCGGTGAACCGCAGATGCCCGCGGCCTTCCCGTCCGTAGAAGCGTGCTTTGCCATCGATGCCCTCATACTCGAAGTCGCGCAGCGTTTCCAGTCCGATACGGGTTATTTGATCACCGATGCTCCCCGTCAGCGCCTTAGGCAGGGATTTGAGCACGTCATTCAGCGCCGCGACGCTGAAGCGGCCGTGAGAGCGGTTTTGGAATTCGGCATCGCCCTGATAGAGTTCGTTCATGTTGCCGGTGGCGACGATCTTGCCCTGCACTTTGCCGTCGATCAGAAAGTATTCCGGGAGCAGCGTCTTGGTCACGGGTCCCAGGTCCACGCCGTCACCGGCCAGCCAGCCGTCCCAGGTGAAGGTTTCGTCCAGAAAGATGTCGAACGCGCCATTCACATAGCCGCCGTAGGCTGAGCTGCCAAACACGCCGTAGATGCCGCGCACATCGTAGGTGATGCTGAGGTGGGCGTTTTCGAAGTGGAGCTGCTTCCAGCGCAGTTGCTCGACGGTGAATGTCTCGGTCAAGTTGTTGTTCCGGTCCTTCATGGGCAGATTGAAATGGACCTGCCCTTTCATGCCGCGAAACTCCAGCTTCAGATCCTTCAGCGTGTAATTGTCCGTCGGGATGTCGAACTGGGCATCGAGCTGGCCGCTCTCCAGTTTCGAGGTGAAGCTGAAACGGAACGGACGGCTGAAGCCCGCCAGAGGCACGCCTTTGGGCGCGATGAGCAGCTTGCCGTCGCTCACGGCGAGGATGTCCACATGCCAGCCGGGGGCGGTGGGTGGCGCGGGTACGGGCGGGCCATGGGTCGCATCGGGCACGGGTGCCTCTCCCTTCATTATTTTGCGGAAGTTTTCGACATACCAGAACAAATCTTCGCCCACATAAAGCAGGGGCGAGACGATCTCCACGCGGTCAATGCGGCGGTGAAGGAGGCCATCGAGCGTGTAGTAAACGTGGATCACATCCATTTCGGCGACCGTGCGCAGGGGCTCGTGAGGGGAGGGGATGCGCAGTCGCGTGAGCTGGATGGTCTGTGGTTCCACATTTTCCGCCAGGCCGTTCAGATCCAGCGGCGTCTCGTCCGTGACGAGGTTGACATCAAAGCGCACCGGTGGCAGCCCCGGTGCGATGCGCACCAGAGTCACACCCATTTTATCCACCTCGATTTTTCCTGCGGTCCAGCGCGCTGCGGCGGCATCCGCCTTGGTCTGAACCACGGCCGCGTCGCCATTGAACAAAGTCATCAGCGCATCTCCCACGGCCACATGGCCCTCCGCGATTTTCAGGGACTCCAGCCGCTGCGTGCGCCACATCTGCGGGAGCTTTGCCAGCACCTCCACGTCTGAAAAATTCAGCACTGGGAGCGTCGAGCGTCTCGGTATGCGCACCTCTGCCGAATCGATGCGGAGGAACTGATCTGACTGCTCTGTCGCGATGGCGAAACGAACCGAGGACTCCAAGCGTTCGGCAAGCTGCATGGCGATGTCGAGCTCGCCATCCGTGAGCGTCAGGGTGCCGAACTGCAACTGCTTCCACCAGGGGAGCGCTGGTTTGAGCGGCATTTTCACCGGGGGTGTTTCGATCTTGTCGAACCAGGGCCCGTTTTCCGGGGTGAAGGCGAAGCGCGGTGCCGTCAGTACCAGCGAGTCGACCTGCCACAGCTCACGCAGGCTGTCGGGGACAACGGCAAGCGCGGCCGATTTCATCTGCATGAACGGGGAAGGCATGTGGCCCCAGCGCAGGGAGAGATCTGCCAGCGTGAGTTTCTGCTGCACTGCGGAGCGCAGCCCCTCGGAGGAAAGAGCCAGCGCCTCCAGTTGTGTGCTCCAGGTGAGCTCGCCTGCGACGGGGCAGAGCTCCGTCGGTGTCAGTTTCACTGCGCCCTCGCGTACTTCCAGTTCATCAATCTTGACCTGCCAGACAGACGCCTGCTTGGATTCACTTTTGGGCAGCAGGGCTGTTTCTAGTTCACCGGTCCATTCGATCACCGGCTTCAGCAGCAGGCCGCTCTCCACATGCCAGAGACCGTTTAAATCCTGTGCGGCTTTGAGATCCAGGGACGCGGCCTTGATCTGACCGGGGCCGGTCAGCGGCTGCACCTGCAGATTTTTCAAATGTACCTCATGGGTGCCGCCTGCAAGGAGGCCGGCGGTTGTCAGCTTCACATCACGACCTTCCCAATCAAACTGCAGGCCGCCGAGCAAGGGGGGCAGCTTCGCGCTGAAGTCTCGTAGCCAGGCCAGATCCAGCTTGCCGCCATGCAGGGAGGCTTTTTTCACGGTGATGTCCTCCCCGCGCATCTCCGTTTCGAGATGCAGGCTGCTGAACACCGGCTGCCCATGCCACTCCGCCTGCTGCAGGTCAGTGATCACCGTCTCAAACGAAGGCGATTTGCTGCCGCCGATTTCCAAGATCTTCACCTTCTGCGTCACGATGATGCTGCAGACGGGCTCCCAGTTTTCGTCGCGCACCACGAACTTTGTCGGAGCCAGGTCGATCAGGTCCAAGCGCCAGCGGAAGGAGGATCCAGCCGCAGGAGCGCCGGGCTGGGATGGTGATGGCATCAGCCACGCCAGCGGCACATCCACCGTGGCGCCCTCCACCTTCAGCCCGCCCAGATTGCCCAGATGCATCTGGTCCCAGCGTGGGCGCCACTCCAAATGGCCAACGCTGGAAATGAGCTTTGAGCTGGGCAGGTGCAGGGTGCTCACCTCTCCCACATGCAGGGCACCGTTTTCCCACTCCAGCGAGACGATCTCCACCTGCATGTCCCCGAGAAACCGCTTCAGCAGCCTGTTCGACAGCGACACACGCTGCTGCCATGCCCAGTAAAGTAAGGCCGCCAGCAGCAGGGTGGCCGCGAGGGTGAGACGCCAGGTCCAGCGCCACAAGCGGCGGCGTTTGGACATGGGGGCGGGGGAATTCACGCGCGCATCTTATCATGAAGTTGCCGCTGCGCCACGATCTGCTCTAAACTTCAAGCCTCATGCGCGTCCTGTCAGCCTTTCTCTATTTTCTAGCGGCGGCGTGCCTGCACGCGCATTCGGTACACCGCTCCACTGCGGAGGCGGAATACAACCCGCAGACGAAAAAGCTGGAGGTGAGTCTGACGGTTTTTGTGAGTGATCTGGAGCTGGCGCTCGTGCGACAGAGCGAGCGGGAGATGCGGATTGATCAAACGCCTGCGGCGGAATTTGATGCGCAGATTCGGACCTACCTCGTCAAGAATTTTGTGGTGACGGATGCGGCCGGCAAATTGGCGAAAGTGGAGTGGGTGGGAAGAGAGATGGATGAGGAGAGCGCGAAGAGTGGTGATCCGGCGGTGGTGTTGTTTTTTGAGATGGGGATGCCCGACGGTCTGAGGGGGCAGAAGCTAAAAAACGCGGTCTTTCAGGATCTCTTCAAAGATCAAATCAACCTGCTGCATTTGCGTGAGGGTGGACAGAAAGTGGAACTGCGCTTCGTTCGCGACGAGGTGGTGAAGATATTGAAAGGATGATGCCCCAGGCGTATCGGCAGAGCATCTTGTGTTATTTCCTTTGATTGCCCTGCCGCTGTGACGATGCCTCCAGCAGGCTCGGTGCCTGCAGGTCTTCGGTGTTCAGGAAGGAGCCGTCATTGTGGCGCTGCACATCATCGAGGGTCCACATGATCTTGTCCGGGCCTGCGCTACGGATTTCCAGTTGGTCGCGTGAGATCGCATGGAAATAGAGAGGGGTGGCCCAGCGATCCACGATCTGTCCTTTTGCGTTGAAGATGGGGCTCGTGTCCGGGACGAATCGGAGCTGGAGGCGATTGCGCCCGCGCAGAGCTGCGGCGATTTCTTCGTTCGCGCCCAGCGGCAGGGGATCAGCTCCTTTCACCAGCAGCGCGAAGTTCTCCAGCACATGAGACATGAGGGTGAGATCCTGCCGCACCGTGGTGCTGGCGACGGCATAGCCTTGCAGAATGTCTTCTCCCACAAGCGGCTTTTCCACCGCTGGTTTCTGACTTGTGACCTGGACCGTGGAGATGACCTTTTTTTGACTGTTAAGTTGATCGGATGGATCCGGCTTTTTAGCCGAAAAGAACCAGGCCCCTCCAATGACACAGAGAAGGACGACTCCGATCCAAAGGCCATAACGATGCCAGGTCTTGCAGGAGGGGCTCAGCTCCATGTGCCGGGTTGTAAAAAGCCAATCGGCAGTGTGGTGGAATTCACGCTGTAGAAGTTAGTGATGTTTGGCAGCACGTAGCTCAAGTCGCCTGAGCTGACGCCAAACCAACGCAGCAACTCGCCGAAGAACTGATCCACACTGGTGGTGGGCATCATGCGTCCGCCGTAGCCAACGTCGTCATTGCTGTCGAGGGTCACATCCGGAAAGGTGCCATAGATTTTGCCACCCTGGACCGGGCCGCCCATGACAAAGTTGTTGCCGCCCCAGGCGTGATCCGTGCCGCGACCATTGCTGCGGAGCGTGCGGGCGAAGTCCGAAGCCGTGAAGGTGATCACGTCGTTCTGCAATCCCAGAGCCTCCAGCGCTTTTTGAAACCCGGTCAGACCGGCACTCAGCGTGGTGAGCATGCCAGCCTCGGTTTTCAGGAGTTCACCATGATGATCCCAGCCGCCGAAGCTGAGGAAGATGGTCTGCCGGTGCAGCCCGAGCGACTGACGGATGGCGATGGTTTTTGCCACGGCCTGCATCTGCCCGCCAAAATAAGTGTCCGGAAAAAGAGGGGCGATGGCGGAGCCGTCGTAGGCCTGGAAGATCGTCTGGAAATTCTCCTGCAAATCCATGCTCGTCTTCGTGAGCTGCGAATACGACTCCTGCATGAGGTTGCTGTAATGCTGCGCGAGGAGGCTGCGGTGGCCGCTGTTTTTCCATGCCCCAGGGTTTGCAGGATTGTCGTCCGTGGGCTGGGACAGCGCCAGTGCGCCGGAATCGGTGATGACGAACTGCTGGGTGGTGTTGCCGACCTGAATGAGGTTGTTCCCGCTGAGGGAAATGTTCATCGCAGTGGCTCCGCTGTTCGTGCTACCGTGCAAAATATCTGCTGCGCGGCCAAACCAGCCGCTGACCTGCGCCATGCCCTGTGGGACTGAAGTCTGCCATTGGTCGGTTTGATCTGCGTGGGAGAAAAGCGCGCGCGGCAGAGGCGAATTGCCTGTGACATACTGCGCCTTGGTGGTCGGCTGGATCAGTGTGCCAATGTTCGAGATCATTGCCAGACGACGCTTCGAGGTGTCGCCCCCAATGCCGTTGAAAAGTTCCTGAAAGCCGCTGCAACTCGGGTGCAGCCCATAGAGAGTGCCGTCACTGCCGGAGATTTGACTCAGCGTTTTCAAGGACGCCATGTCCAGCGCGAGGTTTCCGCGTGAGGTGGCGTAATTGCCGTAGCGAGTATCATCCCGTGGCACTAGGACATTGAACGAATCCATGCCGCCGTTCAGGAAAATGCACACCAGCGTCTTGCGGTCGGTCGGGGCGCTCTGCGCGGCGGCACTCGATGCGAGCCGGAGGTTCAGCATCATGTTCGCCATTGAGAGGGAGCTCATGGCCGCACAACCGGCTTCTCCAAGGAAACGGCGTCGGGTCTTTTTCATAGAGGCATCAGCAAAGGGTGGTTTCATCACTTAATCACGGCGCCTTCCGGTGAGACGATGGTGAGGTAAACGGCCACTTTCGCACGGGCGGTGGCCTGCTCGGCAGGGATTTGATTGATCGCATTGAGGATGATCGCGCGTGTGGCCACCCCCATGCGCCCTCCGCAGAAGAGCATGTTCAGCTCATCCACCAGCAGCTCCGGCGTCGTGGCAAGCGCAGCGGCCCAGGTGTAGTCCAGCGGGAAATGATAAACGCCGGACATGTGGAAGCCATCGTCAATGATGCTCCAAAGTTTGTTCGGCATCGCAATGGATGAGTAACTGTCCGTGATCTGGAAGACGGGGCCGGCAAGGTTGTTCTGCGTGAGCAGCCCTGCGGCGCGGTACTCTGGACGGTAAAAGTTAAAAACGCTCGGTGAGTTCGTCGGCTCCTGGCGTGAGCTATCGTAAAAGTCACCCCAGTCCCACCACACAAAGGTCGGTACGTCACGGATGCCGAACGCCCGTGCCAGGGCCATCGTGCGAACCACGGGCTCTTTCAGCTTGCCGTGTGACGCCACATTTTCAGAGTAGCGTGGATCACGCGCTTCATCGTCCAGCAGGATCGCACGCACCACGGCGGCCAGATCACCCCGCACGCCGCTGCCGTTGTCCGCGAACTTGGCCGAAATGCGCTGCACGTAGCCAGGTGAGGGATTGTCGGTGACGAGAAACTGAATGAGCTGCTTGCTGATGAACGGGGCGCAGTTGGGGTGATTGAAAAGATTGCGTATGGCCTCCGCCACATCGCGCATGCCGTCTTCATCGGTCATCGGACGTTGCGGGACAACGAGGCCATGCACCAATGTCTTGGGAGCAAAGTCATGGTAGGCCGAATGCATGGTCATCGGCGTGCTGTAATCAGGATCGGTCCAGCCGCCGTTTCCCCAGTCGCGGCCGCCAAACCACAGGCCGGTCATGACGCGCGCAGTCTGGGTGATGTCCGTGTTGGTGTAGGTCGGAATGTTCTGTCCGTTTGCATCCACCTTGCGGGAGCCGTCTGGATTCAGCTCCCACAGGCCAATGCTGAAGAGCTGCATGACCTCACGCGCAAAGTTTTCATCCGGGTATTGGTTGATCTCAGGCTTCGCTTTCTGATTTCCCACATGGCTCAAGTAGCGCCCCATGCACGGGTGCAGCGTGACGTTCCAGAGCACGTCGTAGTAGTTGCCAAAGGCATTCTTCACAAAGATGTCGTAGAAGCTCGCCATACCGACCGGCTTTTCCGTCAGATTGGCATCATGCCGGGAGGCCACCAGGATCTGGCTCAAAGCATAGGCCACGCGCTGGCGGAGCTGGTCATCTCCCTGCACTGCGGCACGGGCAAAGGCGCTCATCATGTTGTTGCCAAAGAGGAGAAGGGAATCGTTGGTGTTGTAGAGATGGTCCGTGTGCGCCCCGAGAACGTCATCGGCTATCTTTTTGATGTAGGTGGAGTGCAGCGTCGGAGTCTTGACCATCTGTTCGGTGAGCCATGCTGCATATCCCAGGCCCTGCAGGCGCTCGATGTCCCCGGGGATGGGGCCAAACGTGGCTTGGGTGAGGAAGAGCGCCGCATTCGCGCGGGAGATGCCGGTGCCCGTACTGCCGCCGCTGTCGGTGCTGACGAAGCCGCCATTCACCGTGCCGCCTTGGTAGCGCTCGATATAGGCATAGTAGTCACCGCTGATCGTGGTCGTCGCCGGACTGCCGTTCACCGTCGTTGTCACGGTCACGGGTGCGTGCAGACTGTTCGCGCTGTTGGGATCCGAGTGCATGACGTTGATCTCCAGCCAGTCGCTCACGCCATCGCCATCCGTATCCACATCATTCACCGCGACCTTGTAAAACTTTCGCGCGCTGCTCAACGCATTCGCAAAGGTCTGCCGCATCTCTGTGGACATCGTGGATGGCGAGCCGGTGGCGGGTGCCCAGTTTTTCAAATCCGTGCTTTGCCAGACCTGATGCTGCTTGCTGGCGGCAAGCCCCCAGCGAAGTGTGAAGTCGTTGCCGGTTTGCAGGAAGCTGAGCCAGGGGTGAGATTTGGGGTCCAGCGGATTGGTGCCTGCCGTGGCTTCCTGCGCGTCCGTGAAACCATCGCCGTCACTGTCGCGACCACCTTGTAGATTGAAGGTGCCGGACCATTGTTCATAGGCATCGGCAATGCCATTGCCGTTCAAGTCCACACCATTGACACCGGCGGGCAGGCCTGAGTAAAACGGTGGTTTGCTCAGCGGATTTAAAGGATCGGAGCCGGCAGCTACTTCCACGCCATCGGGTGCGGAGTCACCATCGGTATCCGCATTGTGCGGATCCGTGCCAAGCAAATACTCTTGCAGGTTGGTTTCACCATCATGGTCGGGATCTCGCCCGGCGTCTGCGGGGTCGTTCTTGTTCAGGCCGTGGGCATCTTCCCAGGCATCAGGAATGCCATCCCGGGCGGTGTCCTTGTAGGCGGCAAAGGCCGCCGTGTCTGTCAGTGCTGTCGGACGGATCAAGAGCTGAACGCCAGGCAGGGTGTCGATCGAAAGCCGATTGGCCGCAGCCGGGTCTGAATTGTTCTGCCACGTCGCGGTTCCATTGTGCGCACTCGGAGCCAGCGTGCAGTTTGTGAAGGTCACACTGTCCACCACTTGGTTGGTGTCCATGTTGCGAATTTCAAAGGTCATCGTCCACGCATTCGGATCATTGCCTGCGTTGGTGCCGTTCACGCGGAAACGCAGGCGTTGGGAGATGTCCATGTGACCCTGGCCACTGAAGCCCAGCGCTGCGCGCAGATCTTGAACGTACCAGTTCCAGTCTGTGTCCCAGATGTCCCAGGTCGGATTATTGGAGTAGCTGAAAGCACCGGCCGCCCCCGAGTACAAGTAACGTGCCACGCGGTTCCCCGTGCAACGCAGTCCCACGCGGAGCGAATCCCCGTCGGCCGCCGCGGAGTTGGTCACGGCTGCGGTAAAGAGGGTGTCCTCCCAGCTCCCCACCGCAGTCTGGCCCTGGCCGTGATCCCACACGAGCTGCACATTGTTCAGCGACCAGTCAAAGGTGCGCGGTGCCATGGTGATCACCGGCATCAAATAGGTAGCAGCCTCCGCTGTGAGCGGGTCGGTGCCCATTTTCAATTCCTCCGCATCCGTGCGGCCATCCCCATCGGAATCCGCCAGCAGAGGGTTCGTGTGGTCGGTCTTCACCTCATCTCCATCGGTGAGTCCGTCGCCATCCGTGTCTGAGAGCAGCGGATTGGAATGGTAGGTGTTTATCTCCGCACCGTCTGTCAGGCCATCGCCATCGGTGTCTGCGTTGTGAGGATCGGTGCTTGCAAGGCATTCCTGCAGGTTCGTCGCTCCATCTGTGTCAGGGTCCAGACTGGCATCCGCCGCTAAGTCAGGACGCAGCTTGTGCCGCAGCTCCCACCAGTCAGGCATGCTGTCCCCATCCGTGTCTGCGGTGGCGTGGACGATCTGGATGGCATGCAGCCCCACGTTGTCGGTACCGTAGCGGTACAGTTTGAGGTTGAACGATGAGGCGGTGAGATTGCGAAAGCGCAGCACATTCCCCCGCCAGGGTTTGCTCTCCGAGGACAATGCCGGCTCAACAAACTCCGACTGCGGTCGCGTGGAGTTCGACAGGAAATGCCGATCCGTGGCCGCATCATCATTCAGACGCGCATAGCCATGATTGCCGTCCGTATAGCTGCCGACATAGGCGATGACGTCATAATGAGAAAAGCTGATGTTGCTCATCGTCACGCTCACCGGCGTGTCATCTCCCACATTCAGGAAGGTGTTGAAAAGACGCTGGTTGCTGCTGCCGTCATTGCCCGTGTACCACATGCCGCTGGCCGTCCAGGCGATGTTCACATTGGTGTTTGCACCGGAGCTGTCCACCAGCTTGCCCAGCACAGGAGATCCCATGTCCGTGACATCGCCGTTCACGCCGCCCCAGGGCGACATCAGTCGTGTCTCGTTCCAGTCCATCTGCGGCGCGTAGCCGGTGACCTCCAGAGGCTTGATGACGTTGGTGGCATTCTGATCCGTGGCGAAATGAAAGCCGATGGCATTGGGAAAGGCCGGAGGCTTGCTCGTAGAACTATTGGCATCATAGCCTGTGCGTATCTCCCAGCCATCCGGTGCACCATCGCCATCGGTGTCCACCAGCAAGGGTTTTGTGTGGTAGAGCTTGCCCTCATCGCCATCGCTCACACCATCGCCGTCGGTGTCCGCCAGCAGGGGATTCGTGAGATAGGTGGCCGCTTCTTCCTTGTCTGTCAGGCCATCGCCATCCGTGTCGGCATTGTTCGGGTCCGTGCTGAGGGGGTATTCCTGCAGGCTTGTCAGGCCATCGTGATCGTTGTCCTTGGCGGCGTCCGTGGCATCGCTGTCGCTCAGGCCCTGCTCCTCTTCCCAATACTGCGGAATGCCGTCATGATCTGCATCGACCAGTGCAGTCGGATTCAACTCAAACGCCACATCATCAAAGGCGATCCACGCATCCGTGGACCCGCCCGCACGGGAAATCTCAAGCACATTGGCACCGGCAACGGCACCGACTTGGCTGGCATTGAAAGACAGCACCAGGCCGTCATCGTGACTGAAGGTTTTTGTGCCCACCACCACCCCATTCATTTTCACCACGACATCATGCGTGCCGTAGCCTTTCCCGCCGATGCCTTGCGCTGGCAGCCACCATCCTCCCCAGATCAGGTGAAAGGTCAGCCGGTAGCGGGCTGTGCTGGCGGCCTGCGCCGTGCTCAAAATGAAATGGAACCGGTCGTTCGGATCACTCGTGGTGATGGCGCGCTCAAAGTTTGTCGCTGGGTTCTCACTCACTGAAACGGCACCAATCGGAGCCGGATAGGTACCCGCGAAATAATAATCGTCATCCTCCAGCGTGGCACTGCCTGGCAACGCGTTGCTGTCGTAACTCTCGGAAGCGAATTCATTCGCCGAACTGTCTTGCACGCCGAGAGACCAGAATGTGGTAAAGCCAGCCTGAAGCGAACTGGCAAAACTCAGGGCCAATAAAAACGCAGCCAGAGGCAGGTGATGAAGACGACCAAAAGCGGGGGCTGACATTTGTTTAAATTAGCATATTTCTGGGAGAACCTCCACACCGATTGCGAGTTCAGCGGGGATCTGCGGTTTTGTATAGGGGATTAGAATCCCCGCTTCTACTGGGGCCTCGCCGTAGGCTTAGTCTTCAGGCTGGAATGGGGCTCCCAAGCGGATTAGAACCACCAACCAAGGGATTATGAGTCCCCTGCTTTAACCGTTGAGGCACTCAGGCACGTGATTGCACATCACACGAAAGACGCGGCAACTGATCATCCTCAATTAGCGATTTTGCAGCTGCCCTTAGAGCTTGCGCTTTCAATCAGGTGTCATTGCAGAATTCTGTACCGAGTGGCCCTCCCAGCGCCAAGCCGCTCCAGCTTCTTCATATCGAGCAGCTTTTTGATGATGGATTCCACAGTCCGCGTGGGGAAGCCCAGCGCGTCGATAGCACCCTTCCGTGAGAATTCTACGCCGGGTGCTGCCGCGGCCCACTGCCACAGTCGCAGTTGCTTCTGCGAAAGCAGGTGATCAATGCTTTCCCCTTCAAGAATCCGCAGCGCTTGAAGAGCTTGAGCCTGCACAATCCGCAGGAAGAAAAGCAGCCATTCGGAGACGTTTTCCTTTTTGGATTTCCAGGTCTTTTGGGTCTTATTGAGCGCCAAATAGTAATCGGTTTTGCTTCTTTCGACGAGCTTTTCATGCGACACCACGGCTGCAAAATGATAGCCATGCTGCAGCAGCATTAGGTTGCTCAGCAGCCGGCTCGCCCGCCCATTCCCATCCTGGAAGGGATGGATTGCCAGAAATTCGAAGATGAAATTGGCAACCAAGATCAGGGGGTGCTTCTGCTTTGCCTCCACCGCCCATTGGTACCACTCCACCAGTTCCTGCATTTCTTTTTTGACCAGATGCGGGGGAGTCGGGTCGAAAATCACCCCGAGGACATTCCCGCTCTGATCCTTCGCCTCGACACGATTTGAACCGAATTTGTACTGCCCTTTGTGACGGACATCTTTCTCGCTGTATTTTAGCATGTCGCCATGCAGTTGCAGGATGGTCGATTCCTTCACAGGGATGTCTGCGAAGTTTTCGAAAACTAATTCAAGCATCTCGAGATAGCCGGCAACTTCTTGCTCATCACGGGTCGCAAACTTTTTGATGCGGAGATTCCGGTAAAGCGCCTCCACTTCGCCATCGCTGAGCCGATTGCCCTCAATGCGGTTCGACGAACCGGTGGAGGTCACAATCACAGAATGCGTGAGGCGTTCCAGTGTCTGCGGCTGCATCCTGCCTGTGATTTGCCAGCCGTTTTTGACAGCATCAATCTCCGCGATGCTGCTGTACACCTTCTCAACGACCTCTGCCTTGAGGTTCAGCCGAGCGGTCAGTCTAAAGCCTTTCCAATCCATAGTCACATACTCCTATGTGAGATTATGTGAGATTATGTGAGAAAAGTCAAGCCTGCCCAAGCTGTCGCGCAATGCCCATCTAAAAATGAAGGCATGAAGCGAGATAAAGATCCCTGATAAATCAAGGCTTCCGGCCTCATTGAGAGGGCTCAGCTCCAAGTTTTACAAGGCTTTATTAAAGTGGTGCTCCCGGTGGGATTCGAACCCGCAACCAAGGGATTATGAGTCCCCTGCTCTAACCGTTGAGCTACAGGAGCGTGCGCACGGAGGTGTGCGATTATGCATCGCACGGGACACCCGGCAACTGATGATCTTGATCTCGCTAGACGGCGCGCTCGGCTTCGAGATCGAAGAGGAAGTCGAAATCTTCCTTTTCGAGCAGGTTGGTGAAGCCGCCTTCGCCCAGGACATTGTTGACCATGAGGTTCTTCTTGTGCTGCAGGGTCATGATTTTTTCCTCGATGGTGTTCTTGGTGAGCATGCGGTAGGCCATGACGGGCTGCGTCTGGCCGATGCGGTGCGCTCGGTCGATGGCCTGGTTTTCCACGGCGGGGTTCCACCACGGATCGTAGAGGATGACGTAGGACGCGGCGGTGAGATTGAGACCGCTGCCGCCGGCTTTTAGGGAGAGCAGGAACACGCTGGCGTTTTCATCTTCCTGGAAGGCTCTGACGATGCCCGCGCGGTCGGTGCTGGCTCCGGTGAGCCAGTGGTAGGGCAGCTTCATCTCTTCGAGCTTGGTGCGGATGATCTTCAGCATGGAGACGAACTGGCTGAAGAGCAGGACCTTGTGGCCTTCGTCATGCAGGCCTTGGATCACTTCGAGCGTGGAGGTGAGCTTGGCGCTCTCTTCATTCTCCGCCGTTTTGTCCACGAGGCCGGGATGGCAGCAGATCTGCCGCAGGCGCGTGAGGGCCTGCAGAATGGCAAAGCGGCGACGGTTCACCATGTCGAAGCCGGAGCTGTTCAGGACCATGTGCTGCGCGCGGGCGAGCTCCTCTTTGTAGAGCTCCGCCTGGCGGCCGCTCATCTCGCTGAGGAGGTTTTCCTCACTGCGTGAAGGCAGGTCGCGGGCCACCTGAGATTTTGTGCGGCGCAGCAGGAAGGGGCGCAGGCGTGCGGCGAGGCGCTCCGAGGCGCGCGGGTCTTTGCGGCGGTCAAAGTGGCGGTGGAAGTAGGCGCGCTCGCCCAGGGCTCCGGGCGTGGCAAAGGTCATCAAACTCCACAAGTCGAGAAGGCGGTTTTCCAGCGGCGTACCGGTCAGCACGAGGCGGTTGTCGGCACGAATCTGGCGCGCGGCTTTGGCGGCCTTGGAGTCGGGGTTCTTGATGTGCTGGCCTTCATCAAGGATGGCTGCGAGCCAGCGAACAGCAGCGAGTTCGCCGTCAAAGCCACGCATCTGCGCGTAGTTCATGACCACCACATCGATCTGGGTCATCACGAGGTTCAGATCAAACAGATCGCGGTCATGCAGCACGAGCACGCGCAGATCTGGCGAGCCTTTCTTGAACTCCAGCGCCCAGACGTCGAGCACTGATTTCGGACAGACGACGAGCACGGGGAGGTGGGGGCCATCGGCCTTTTTGCGCGAGCGCAGCCACAGCACCCAGGTGATGGCCTGCAAGGTTTTGCCCAGGCCCATGTCATCCGCCAGGATGCCGCCGAAACGGTTGGAGGTGAGGTAGGTCAGGAAGTGGAAGCCATCGACCTGGTACGGGCGCAGGGTGACGTTCAAGCCCTCGGGCACGGGCGGGCGGGCATCGAGCTTTGCCTCTTCCATGCGTTCGACGATCTTGCTCCAGGCCTTCGGATTGACGATTTCCGCCGCATTCTCCTGCGCGAGCTGCCGCCAGTGCAGGCGGTGGGTCTCGTCGCTGTGCTCATTGAGGTCAATGCCGAGACGGTCGAGCATTTCCTGCTGCTCATCGCTGAGTTCGAGCTTTATCCGGCGCCAGGAACCATCGGCCAGACGCACGAATTCGCCCTTGGCGGCGATGAGGCGGCGGATGTCGGCGGGTTTCAGATCCATGCCTTCAATGTCAAACACGAGGCGCAGATCCAGCCAGTCGATGCTGCCTGCCTGCGTGGCTTCCAGGCGCACGCGGGCGATGAGCGGATCTGCAAGGATGGTTTGAAGGCTTTCATCCGTCTTCAGGCTGACGTTCTCAGGGAGCTGCGCTGCCCAGGCATGAAACACATCAGGGAAATCCTTCGCCATGCGCACGCGCCAGGCGTCATTTTCCATGTCCCAGGTGCGGCGGAGCTGGTTCATCAACTCTTCGGCATCGCGCAGGGCACGGCGGTCGCGGCAGACGATGGTGTCGTCGTTTTCAGCCGTTTTTTTTTCATCCACCGGCTGCCAGCCGGAAAAGCGCAGCATTTCACGCACGCGGCCTTCGCCATCGACGGCCTCGGCTTTGAGGGTGACAAACTCAGCTCCGCTGGAGTGCGAGGTCTTGGCCAGGCAGGCGGCGGTGATGTTCACATGCAGGTCTTCATGGCGCACGCGGCTCTTGATCGCGTCTGGCACGGGGATGTCGATCTCACGCATGAAGGCGATGCCCTCGGCGGTGGCGAGCGCCTCCAGCGGCATGGTGATGCCGGCGTCGATGCGTGACTCATCATGCAGCCAGACCGGACCGCTGAACAAGGTGTCCGAGCTGAGGTACAACGTCTGCACACCGCGGAGGATGCGCAGCGGCAGCGGGGCAGGGGTGCCGTCTGGCGTTTCGAGCTGCAGGGTCAGGTTCAGGCCATTGGCACTCAGGCGGGCGACCCAGTTCAGAGGCTCGGGCACACGGTGAAAGGGGGCTTCATCCAGGGTGATCATGCGCTCATGCAACGCCGACTGCTGGAACAGCGTGGCGAGCCATTGCGCATGATGTTTGGACTCCAGACGGAAGGAGTCGTTCCAATCCTCCTCGCTCTGAGCCAGGCAGGAGATGAAGAGCAGCTCCGAGCCGCCGGAGGTGACGATACGGCCATCGCGATGATCGCGGCGGAGATTGTCGAGCAGCGCGGCATCGACCGTGGTGTATGGGGTGGGCGTTTCACCTTCAAGGCGCATCTGCAGGCGCGCATCATTGACGGTGATGAGCAGGCGGAAGTCGCACACGCGCGGCGGCTGGCGGTGGCTTTTGCGATCGTCCTGGCGTGAGTCGATGAATTCGCGGATGCGCTTCTGCCACGTGGGCACGGTGCTGGCATGCCGCCATTCGCGCAGGGTTTCGCGGGTGGCATCAATGTCGCACATGCCACGCAGGAAGAGGGGGACTGCGAGGCCCTTGTCGGCAAGGGCGAGAGCAATGTAGTTCCAGAACTCGCGCAGGGATTTGGGTGCTTCTGGCCAAAGCGCGACGGGGTCCAGATTCTGGATGGCCCACTTCGGATGCAGGCGCACCATATCCTGATCGAAGATCTTGCCGGTGAGGCGCACGCGCTCGTAGCGCTTCTCCATCTTGCTCAGATAGTTCTCTTCATCAGGCGTGAGCGGGCGTTCGAGCTTAGCGGTGAGCTGATGCTCGAAATCCTCCTCCTCCACCGGAGGCAGGGGGAGCGTGCCACGGGCCTCGCGGCGCTGCACCGCCACCAGCGTGGTGCAGAGGGCGAGATTTTCCAATTCTTGATCATCGTCCACGTCGGTCTCGCCGTGCCAGCCATGCTCGCCGCGCAGCCAGCGCACCTGGGCCGGGCGGTCATCGAGCCGCACCTCGGCCATCATTTCATCCTCCAGCAGTTCCAGTCCCCTCACGGCATCATCATCTACGAGGCGTTCAGCCTCCTGACGGGTGCGTGCGTCGAACGGGCGGAGCAGAACGGGAAGTTGGGAGATGAGGCTGGACATGCGCGGAATTGAGGCCCGCGCTGGTCAGCGGCGGGGGAACCGGAGCGATAGCATGGACAGAGGCCTTTGGGAAACGAGGATTGCTGAATTTCCGAGCTCCAAACTCTTGTTTGACATCGCTTCCTCGTCCAAACACAGCCCATGCTTGTCCTCGTCCTCACTCCAGAAGGTTTTCTCTCCTGCGAAGGAGGGGCGGAATCGGCTGCGGAGAGGAAGACCGCCGCTGCTGACTCGCCGAGTGCGATTTTGTGTGTGTTGAGCACCGAATTGCTCACCGCCGAGCTGGAGCCGCCGTGGAAATGGCTGCGGGAATACGGCCAGCAGTTTTTCATCCGGCTGTGCCAGACGAAAGACGCGCTGTGCACCCCCACGCCCACGCAGGCCGAGCGTGAGGTGTTCATCGCCACCGCGCCGCCGTTTGCCGGGGCGGAATATCTCACGGTGGAGGTGCTGGAGCGCTGGTGGCTGGATCTGGCTGGGCACATCGCGCGACTGGCTGCGGATGGTGTGGAAGACTGGCTGCGGAAGGAGTGCCCTGCGTGGCATGTCGTCGGGCGCGTGACCTTTCACCTCGCGGAAAACAAGACGGACACGCAGCGACCTTTCGCCTTTCTGGCCACCTTCACCGAGAAACTGAGCGCCTCCGGCCAGCCGCAGCATCTGCCGTTGGCGCGTGCGCTGCAGCTTTATGCCGGGCAGAAGGACCCAACGGCGCTGAATGCGCTGCTGGCACCGGTGCGCACAGCGGCGGAAAAATCCAAGCTGCTACGAGAGTGGCTGGAGACGAAGCGCCTGTTTCAGCCGATGGCCATGTCTGCGCAGGAGGCGTTTTGCGTGCTGCGTGAGACGGCGGTGTTTCAGCAGAGCGGCATCGTCATGAAACTGCCGGACTGGTGGCGCAGCGGCAAAGGCCCGCGTCCGGCGGTCTCGGTGACAATTGATGCGCCGAAGCAAACCTCCCTGCATGCCGGAGCGCTGCTGAACTTCAAAATCGCCGCGAGCTTCGAAGGCGAGCCGCTGACCGACGCCGAGTGGGAAAAGCTGCTGAGTGCTGACACAGGGCTCGTTTCGCTGC
Source organism: Verrucomicrobiota bacterium (assembly GCA_025360015.1). Taxonomy (GTDB): domain Bacteria; phylum Verrucomicrobiota; class Verrucomicrobiia; order Verrucomicrobiales; family Verrucomicrobiaceae; genus Prosthecobacter. The sequence continues at coordinate 211,762 of JANYCZ010000068.1, forward strand.
GCGGCCGGTGGATCGAGGTGGATGGGGCCCAGCTCCAGCAGGTGATGTCCCACTGGCAGAGGGTGCAGCATGCCACGGGTGAGGGCGGCATCGGCTTTCTCGATGGCATGCGCCTGCTGGCGGGTTTTGATCCGCGACTGGCTGCCGTGGGAGAGGAAAGCGAGGAGATGGTGCATGACTGGAGCGACATCGTGGCGGGGAAAAATCTCGCAGCGGTGCTCCAGCAGATGCGGGACCCCGCTGCAGCGCCAGCGCCGCCGAATCTGTGCGCCACGTTGCGTCCGTATCAGCTCAAAGGCTTTGCGTGGCTGCAATTCATGACCCGCCTTGGCCTGGGCGCCTGTCTGGCCGATGACATGGGTCTGGGTAAAACGGTGCAAGTCATCGCACTGCTGCTCGCACGGCAAAAAGAGCGGACAGCGCCCGGCTTGCTCATCGTGCCCGCCTCACTCGTTGGCAATTGGAAGGCCGAAGTGGCGAAGTTCGCGCCGGATTTAAAACTGTTCATCGCGCATCCTTCGCAAACCTCGCGTGAAGAGCTGGACTTTGCGGTGAAGCGGCCTGCGGAAGCGTTGCGTGGCTGCGATGCGATGCTGACGACCTACCAGTTTCTGCAACGCACGGAGTCCTGGCAGCAGCACCCGTGGAGTGTCGTCATTTTAGATGAAGCGCAGGCGATCAAGAATCCCGGCAGCGCCAGCACGAAGGCGGTGAAGCGTTTGCAGGCCACCACGCGCATCGCTTTGACCGGCACGCCGGTGGAAAACCGCCCGGGGGATTTGTGGAGTCTCTTTGACTTCCTGAATCCTGGCCTGCTTGGCGGCTCCAGCACCTTTGCGGCGGCGGTAAAAAACTGCGCCAAAAGCAGTGCCGGTTTTGCGCCGCTGCGCCGCCTTGTGCAGCCTTACATCCTGCGCCGGATGAAGACGGACAGGAGCATCATCAGCGACCTGCCGGACAAGATCGAAACGAAAGCCTTCTGCGGCCTCACGAAGAGGCAGGCTACGATTTATGCGAAGCTCGTGGATCAGCTCGCGAAGATGCTGGCTGACAAGGAGATGGAACCGATCAAGCGCCAGGGGCTTGTGCTTGGCTTCCTGCTGAAGTTCAAGCAGATCTGCAATCATCCGAGTCATTGGAACGGCGATGGGGCTTGGAACCCGGAAGACAGCGGCAAGTTCACGCGCTTGGCGGAGATTTGTAGCGAGCTGGCCGAACGCCGGGAGCGCGCGCTTATCTTCACGCAGTTTCAAGAGACCTGCGATCCGCTGGCGCGCTTCCTCGCCACCGTCTTTGGTCGCGAGGGGCTCATCCTGCACGGTGGCACGGCGGTGAAGAAGCGCCCGCAGTTGGTCGAATCCTTCCAGCAGCCCGGCGGGCCGCCCTTCATGGTCATCAGTGTCAAAGCCGGCGGCACTGGCCTCAATCTCACGGCTGCCAGCCATGTCATCCACTTTGACCGCTGGTGGAATCCCGCCGTGGAAAACCAGGCCACGGACCGTGCCTTCCGCATCGGGCAGAAGAAGAACGTCATGGTGCACAAATTCGTCTGCCAGGGCACGATTGAGGAGAGGATCGACGCCATGATCGAGGAAAAAATGGGGCTGGCCCATGATCTCATCACTGGAGATGGCGGGGCGGAGAAGCTGCTGACCGACATGGGGGCGGAGGAGTTGCTGAGATTGGTCGCGCTTGATGTGAACTCTGCGGTCGTGTAAAAGACTCTCATGTGGTGGTCTTACCAAGATGTTGAAGAACAAAAAAAACAGGTGCAACGCGAGATCGCAAAGCGGAAGAAGCGTGGCGAGAAATTTGAGGTGCTGCCGGCTCCGGCTGGACAGAAGAAACTGAGCACGACGTTTTGGGGGCAGTCCTGGTGTCGGAATCTGGAGTCGTATCAGGACTATGATTCGCGGCTGCCGCGTGGACGCAGCTACCTGCGGCAGGGAAAGGTGTATGATCTGAAGATTCAATCAGGCAAGCTCAGCGCGGTGGTGGCGGGATCGGAGCTGTATGACACGAGCATCACGATCCAGCCGCTGCCGAAGAAGCAGTGGCAGCAGATCGTGGAATCAGGCGCGGGGCAGGTGGGCTCCATGCTGGATCTGCTCGCGGGGAAACTGGGCGATGGCCTGATGAAGGTGCTCACAGATCCAGACGGTGGCTTGTTTCCGAAGCCGAAAGAGATTCGTTTCAACTGCTCCTGCCCGGACCATGCGGACATGTGCAAGCATGTTTCCGCCGTGCTCTACGGCGTGGGTGTGATGCTCGACACCAAGCCGGAACTGCTCTTCACCCTGCGTGATGTCGATCAGGCAGAGCTGCTTGCCAATGCCAGCAGCGCCGCCATCACCGATCTTTCCGCCTCTGAAGGTGATCTCGCCGGTGTCGATCTCTCGGCGATCTTTGGCATCGACTTGAGCGCGGAAGTGACACCGGAGCCGCCAGTCGCAAAGAAAGCAGTGAAGAAGGCTGCGAAGAAAAAAGTCGCGGCGAAGAAGAAGTCGAAGAAGGGCTGAGGGGCGGCCTCACTTCACATGCATCATCCCGCGCATGATGACCCAGTGGCCGGGGAAGGTGCAAAGGTAGGGGTAGTCGCCGGGAGATGCGGGGGCGGTGAAGCGGAGGGTTTCGCTGACGTTGGGATTGAGCAGCTTGGTGTGGTGCAGGATCTTGTCCGACGGTGGAATGAAATCCTTTTTGATGCCTTCGGGGTCTTTGGCCATTTCATTGCCAGCGAGCCCGATTTCCTCCACGCTGCCTGGTGTGCAGAGGGCGAGGTTGTGGGCGGTGGCGTCGGGGTTGTTGAAGACGAGGCTCACGGGCTGGCCAGCCTTCACGCTGAACTCGGTTTTGTCGAAGAGCATGCGCTCGCGCACGCAGTTAATGGTGATTTTGGCAACACCGGGCTGCTTGTCGAACGCGGTTTCCTCGATGGTCTTTTTCTTCTCGAAGGAGCTGCGCTTGTAGTTCGCGGCGAAGGTGTTCATGAACGCGGTGATCTTGGGATTCTCATTGACCTTCCAGTGGCGTGATAGTGCCTCGCTGCCGAGCGCGGTGCGGACGGCGTAGGTCAGGTGGTCGCCCATGGGCCGGTCGAGTACGCCAAGCACGGCATCCAGCGCATCCTGCGTGCCGATGTAGCTGGCAGCGATGATGGCTTCCATGCGCACGAGGCCGTTGTCATCATTGGCGCGGGCGCGTAGCTGTGCGATGCGGTCTGGTAGATCGATGTAGCGCAGTTGCATCGTCGCGGCGGCGCGCGCGTGGTGTTCTTCGCAGTTGAGCAGTTCTTTGAGCAGGGCGGTGTTTTCGGTGCTGATGGTGCGGTAGGTCCACAGGGCTTCGAGTTGATGATGGCGGAAGCGCGCATCCTGGGGATCGAGCTTTGCCGCCCAGGCATCCATTGCGGGTTTGACCTCGGCGGCGTCGCGTTCGTGCAGTTCACGTTTGGCCTGGTAGCGCCAGCGGTAGTGTGGGCTCTTCAGGAGATCGAGGAGCGCGGGGATAGGGGCACCGGCCACGGTCGGCGGTTCGGCGAGCTTGGCTCCCTTGGGCACGATGCGCCAGATGCGGCCGCTGGTGCGCAGGCGGCGCGGATCACGCAGCGAGTACTGCGCGTGACCTTTGATGGGATTGTACCAGTCGCAGATGTAGAAGTCGCCACGCGGGCCGGCTTTCACATCCGTGGGAATGAAGCTGAGGTTGGTGGAGAAGATGAGATCGCCGAGTTTCTTTTCCTCATAGTGGTCGTCCATCTCGATCCACTGATGCATCTCGATGTTGTTCGTGGGTTTGTAGCGCGCCTTGATGAAGCCTCCCTGCAGTTCCTGCGGCCAGAAATCGAAATCGATGAACTCCTGGCCGCAGGTGCCGGAATACGCGGGCATTTTGCCAGCGCCGGGATGTTGCTCAGGGTAGGGAGGATTCGTGGCATGGAAGGCGCTGGCGAAGATGGGATGGCTGGCCATGTGATGACCCCAGTCGTCGAATGTCACGCCCCAGGGGTTCGTGCTCGGGTAGCTGCCGAAGGTGCTCAGCTTTTGCGTGTCGGTGCGCAGGCGGAACCAGCCGGAGTTGTCCAGGCGCACGGGACCGTAGGCGGTTTCAATTTGGGAGTGCAGGAAGATGGAATCGCGGATGATGAGGTCGCCATCCGGACTCCAGACAAAATCATGCAGCGCATGGTGTGAGTCTTCCGTGCCGAAACCGGTGAGCACCTGGCGGCTGAAGTCCGCCTTGCCATCGCCATCCGTGTCTTTGAGAAAGGTGAGGTGGGGCTCGTCGGAGACATACACGCCGCCGTCGCCGAACTCAAAAGCCAGTGGGATTTGCAGTTTGTCAGCCCACACCGTCGATTTGTCGGCGCGGCCATCGTTGTCCGTGTCTTCCAGAATGATGAGGCGGTCGTGTGGCTCGTGGCCAGGGTAGAGATGCGGATAAGCCTGCGAAGTGCTCACCCACATGCGGCCACGTGTGTCCCAGCGAATTTGAATGGGGTTTGCGATTTCGGGGAACTGCTCTTCGCTGGCGAAGAGGTTTACTTCGAAGCGAGGATCGACCTTGAAGGCGGCGAGTTCGTTTGCGGGCGTCATCCATTCGTTGGCGCCCTTGCTTTCCTTGGTCTCGGGCATAGCGGGGACATTGGAGTCATCGATTTTCTCTCCTGCGAAGCTCTTGCCCTTCGCGATGGCCCAGATGCGCTGGTCGCGATTTGACACCATGACATCAAAGCTTCGCATCGCGGGCAGGAAGTCGAGGTAGCCGTAGTCCTTGTTGCGGTCGCCTGTGTAGTAGAAGCCGTTCAGAGGACGATAACGCTGAAAAAACTGCCGGTTCCTGTCCACGATGGCCTCGCGCAGTTCTGGCGATGTCTCCGGGGCGCTGACTTCGAAGGTGGCGCGATACAGTGCCTCACCAAACACCGCATATCCTTGGTCTTCCAAATGTACGCCGTTGAAAGTCAGGCCCTTCATCGCGGGCATCATGGATTCAAAAACATTCGCAAATCCGACCTTCTGCGTCGCGGCGACTTCACCCATCGCTTTCGTGTAAGCCGCCAGTCGAGCATTGTTCGAGTCTGCCGCCGGTATGCCCGGCACATTCTCGTTCGCGATGGGCGACACCAGCACCACACGCGGCGCTGATTTTCCATTGTAAGCATGTGTTTTCAGTTCCTGCACCAATGCCGTGAGCCGCAGCTTAAAGTCCGGAAGTTTCTCCAACCCGCCAAAAGATTCATTGAATCCAAAGGCCGCAAAAATCACATCCGCTTTCTGCGAATGCAGATGCTGGTTCAATGTTCCGAAATTCGTTGGCCTTGGCATTAAATCCACCACATCGGCCGACCATGCGAGTGTGCGAACCACAAGGCTCTTGTCCGCATTCCCCTTGAGCAGCATCGCCTCAAAGTGCGGAAACTGTGCCCCGCGATCAAACAGCGTGTTGCCGATGAACACGACGTGATCACTCTTCGCCAGTGCCAGCGGCAGCGCTGTATCCACGGACGCTGTCACCGGTGGCAGCGGTGCGGATTTTTCCTCCATGTAGTACGTCGCCAGCGCCGGATCTTCGGGCGGCGGCGGCTTGCCGGTGTCCGTGTTCTTTGCATCCAGCGGATTCACCATCGCCTCAAACCTCTTCACCGGTTTGTCCGGCTTGTTGTTCTGAGCACTTGAAGGCGATGCGACGACTAAGGCGATCGAAAGGGTTGTGAGGAGAACGTTTGGTCGGCTCATGTAAAGAAGTGGAACGTGATTGGACGGTCTTTGTTTCCCGTAAATCGGGGCAAAAGCAGACAAGAAAAAAGACGTGGCGAACCAGTCAGCCCTCTTCCAGTCCCCAGATTCAAACGCCATGGGCCTTGTTTTACGGCACTATGGGTTCGCTGTCTCCCAGGGAGACAGCCCCCTCCATGAATGGGGCTGGGGTGTTTGTCCCGGCCAGAGAGCATCATACAGCTTGGAATATTTGGGCCATTTCGTCTGGTGTAGAATTCCGACCGGGTTCAATCGCCCCTGTTTTAAGTATGTATAAGGGCCAAACACATCCACAGGGCCCACTGCGTAGAGTGCTCCAGGACTGGAGAACTGCCGCCCAGGCCGGCTGAGCCTTGCGAGCACATTCCTGGCGTTGACTGTTTCCAAAATGCGCGAAGCTTTGATGTCGTGTCCTGCTTCCAAATTTTCGTATGTCCTGGTGATTTCTTTTCTCAATGAAAAAGATCGGATCTCCAGATATGAGACGAAAAATGCTGCTGTGATGAAGGTCGCAAAGACAACCCCTCTTATTCCATGGCCACGCTTTTTTCTTATCAGGTTCACCGCCATGCTGCAGCCTGCCAGCGGCCCCAGATAGGCTAAAGCCGCTATTGGCGATGCATAGTAATCGCCGAATAAAGTTTTTTTAAACTCCAAGGGGGCGCTGACCAGTTGCAGAGTTCCGATGAAAAGAGTCATGACGGCGTTGAGATGGTTGATCCCAATTGCCCAGACGATGAACAACATCAACGGCAGGCCGCAGCCGAGACATGCTTGTCCGATCACCGAGATCTTCTTATCATGGGAAGATATTGATAGCAGACCATTACCGACCGGCAGCGCCAGCATCATCAGGGCATGCCATGGAGTGACCATTGGGTCAAACATAGCCCCGCTCATCTGATGGGTCAGAAATTCTAAGATGATCGTGTGTATCGGCAGGATCACTCCCAATAGCCAGTGCCACCAGCGTATTGGGAATGATGGAAATGCTCTCATAAAATTACTTCACGTGCATCACGCCGCGCATGATGAGGTAGTGGCCGGGGAATGAACAGACGTAGGGGTAGTCGCCGGGCTTGATGGGGGCGGTGAACTCGATGACTTGTTCTTTGCCGTGGTCGAGGAGCTTGCTGTGCCAGAGGATGTCCTTGTTGTCGGGGATGAAGCCGGTGTCGAAGCCTTTGGCACCGAGGGCCATGGCTTGGGTGGCGATTTCGTCGGCTTTGCCGGGATTCACCAGGAGGATGTTGTGGGGCATGAAGTCGGGATTGGCAAAGGTGAGCTTCACTTTTTTGCCTGCCTTCACGTTGAGTTCCTTCACATCATACATCATGCGCTCGGGCAGGGTGGCGACGCGGATGGTGGTGAGGTCCGGGGTGTCGCTGAGGACGCCGGATTTCTGCGCCTTGGCTTCCACTTCACCGGCAATGACGCCGCCGTGCATGGAGGCTTCGACGTTGAACCAGAGATGCTGCACGACGTTGGCTGCGTTGCGGGCGTTCAACTCGGGCGACTTCTGCAACTGGCCGAGCAGCTCAATATTGCGCACGTTGTGCTGTTGATGAATCCACAGCGCTTCGAGCAGGTGATGCGCGTCTTCCTTCTTGTTTGGATCAAACTGCTTCATCCACGCCTGCGTGGCGGCGATGACTTTCTTGGTGTCGCGCTCGCTGAGCTCGATGTGCGTGCGGTGGCGAACGCCGTCGGCAGGGTGTTTGAGGTTTTCTAGCAGCGCAGGGATCGGCTGACCGTCCACGGGCACGATCTGCTGCAATGGGCGGCCGGTGGCGGTGATGCGATAGATGCGGCCATGCTTGTGGTCGCGGTTCGGGTCACGCACGTTGTGCTGCATGTGGCCGATGATGGCGTTTTGCCAGTCGCTCAGGTACAGCGAGCCATCGGGTGCAAAGACGGCATCGCTGGGGCGGAAGTTTTTGTCTCCACTCATGAGGAAGCCGCGAGAGGTTTCTTCGGTGACGCTGCCGTCGGCCTGCGTGGTTTTGACGGTGAGTTCGTCGCCTGCGGGTTCGCCCCACACGGTGCCTTTGTCGGCATCGCGTTCGAGATGGTAATGCTTCACACCGAGGAAGCCGATGACGTTGCAGATGAGGAAGTCTCCCTGCATGGACTCGGGGAAGTGGGTGCTGCTGACGATTTCGCTGGCGGTCACGGGGCGCACTTCCTTTTTGAGCAGTTCATACATTTTGAAGCCGTTGCCTTCGGGGCGCACTTGATAGGCACGGCCGCCGGTGCCGTCCGTGGCATACTGATAGCCCCAGGAATCAAAGGAGGTGCCGTGTGGGTTTGGTGAATTCATCGCATGCAAGGCGATGGTGAAGCGGCGCGGATCGAAGCGATACATGGCGGAGGCGCCGGTGTTCAGGGAAGGCCCCCAGGGATGCTCATAATTGTGCTGCATGAAGACGCCGCTCTGCCAGTAGAGACCGCCATCCGGGCCGTAGATGAGATTGTTCGCGCCGTGGTGTGAGTCAGAGCTGTCGAGGCCCGTGAGCATGATCGTCTGCACGTCCGCCTTGTCGTCGCCATCGGTGTCCTTGAGGAAGAGGATTTCCGACTGGCGCGTGACGAGCACGCCGCCGTTCCAGAACTCGAAGCCGAGCGGATTTTGCACGCGGGCAAACTCGGTGGCACGGTCGGCGCTGCCGTCGTTGTTGTCGTCATGCAGGATAACGAGGGCATCGTTCATCTCCTTGAGAGGTTCCCACTTCGGATAAGTCGGCCATGCGGCGACCCAGAGGCGGCCCTTGGTGTCGAACTGCATCTGCACCGGGTTGGCGATTTGCGGGAAGCGCGACTCATCGGCGAAAAGATGCACCTCAAAGCCCTTCTTCACCGCCATGTGCTTGATCGCCTCTTCACCACTGAGGTACTTCAGCGTGCCTTCCTTTTGCGCGCTGCTGCTCTTGCTGCCGCCCCCGACGTTGGAGATGACTGGCACGGGCTTCGGCACGTTGCTGTCGTCGATCTTTTTATCTCCGCCGGTGATGCGCGCCCAAACGCGTTCATCGCGGTTTGCCGTCATCACATCAAGCATTGAAAGCTCATGCTGCAGCACGACGGCGTTGTTCTGGCCATCGACAAAGCTCAGTGTGGAGCGGCTGCCCCAGACGTCGTTGCCGTCGGAAGCGTGGTAGCGATTGTACCAGTGCAGTTCCTTGTCCATCACGGCCTCGCGCAACGGCTCCATGGAAGGCGACGCGCTCACTTGCTTGCCTAGCAGGGCCTGCGCAATGATTTCTGCGAGCTGGCGGTCTCCTTCGATGGAGAGATGCGCGCCATTGATGGTGAGAGGTTCCTTAGCGGCTTTGAAAAGTTCAAGCGATGGATGATACAGATCCACAAACGCCACACCCGCCTCCTTGGCTGCTGCCTCAGTGGCTTTTGTGTAGGCTTCGAGCTGCGCATTGTGAGCCTTGCCATCTGGTACGTTCACATTGTGCGTGTCCTCATGGGCGATGGGGCTGAAGAGCACGATGCGCGGGAAGGATTTGCCGTTCGCCTTGCTGCCGCGGGTCTTCTTCACGAACTCGATGAGCTGCTTCTGAAACTCCTCGGGCTTGTTGTCATAGGACTCGTTGTAGCCAAAGAAGCCGAAGACGACGTCCGCCTTCACATGTCGCAGGTAGTCCGTCATGTGCGTGGCCCCGCTGCTGCGTGGGTAGTTGTTCGGGCGGTCACCGCTCGTGCTCATGTTGCGGAAGCGCACCTGCAGATCAGGAAGCTGGCTTTGCAGCAGAGTTTCCACCCAGCCATCATGCTGCATGCGGTCCGGCAGAGCGTTGCCGAGGATGGCGACGACTTCACCTTTGCCAAACGCGAACGCTGCCGGGTCTTTGTAGTCCGCAGGCACTTCGGCCAGTTCAGGCTCCTTGACCGGCGGTGCCGCTGCACGCACGCTGGCTTTCGCCGCTGCTTTACCCGGCTTGCCATCATAGGTCAGGTAGGTCGTTTTGCCGCCGCTCTTCACATCGATCACCATCGATTCAGGTGCGGCCACGTTGCTGATTGCGAAGACTTCCTTCCGATCTGCATCGAGCAGCTTTAGCGTGAAGCCATCGAGGCGAAATTCAAAACCCGTGCGGTTCCAGATGCCCACCGAATCCACCGCGAACGCTGCGCCCAGATCCACCTCCCACCAGGTGTTCGGCAGATTTTCCTGGGTGTGCGTCTGCCCAGCCTTGCCCCACTCACGGTCCTTGTTGCCATCCAGCGCCCGTTCCGCCGGACCCCCTGCGGTGGTCGATTGAGTTGCCTTGCCGCCTTTGGCGACATTCTTGCCACCGCTCATCACTTCGACTTCAGCCAGCGTCAGCGTGCGTTTGTCACCGGGGAGTTCGACGCGGACGTAGCGCGCGGGTTTGCCTGTGGCGAGTGACACCTTGGGTGCTTCATCGTTTTTTGCCGCGGGCTTCGCCTCCGTTTTGGGGGTCTTGCTGCCACCCTTCGTATTGTTGTTTGCCGGGATCTGTGAGGTGAAGCCAGCGTACATTTCGGGTTTGACGCCACGCGCATACGCGCCGCCGCCGAAGGTGTTGGGCTTGAAGGGGCCGACAAAGGACACATCGAGGTCAGGCTTGATCGCGTCCTCCATCCCGAGCGTCCAGAAGATGCCGTTCACGATCATGCGGCGATAGCCTTCGTTCGTGATGTCTTCCGAGGTGCCATACAGCGTGGTGAAGACACGGCCGGTTTTGCCGGAGGATGATTTGTAGGTGCGCGTCCATTCGCTGGGCATAGGTGGCTTGGTCGCATCCGCAGGTGAATCTTGTGTCATGCCATTGAGCGGCTGGGCCATCGTCAAGATCTCGCCATCGGTTGGTTTGCCCACATAGCCGCCTGCCTGCACCCAGATGTCCTTCACACCACGGAGAATCGGATGGGCGGCCTTGTCCGGCACGATGGCGATGCGGGTGCTCTGCTTGTGATTGGTGCCGTAGTGGCCCACCCAGGTCTGCCCGAGCACCTGATGGCCAAAGCCCAGTTCATAGCCGCTGACCTTGCTGTCATACGAATACTTGGCGAAGGGATCATCCTTCGTTGTCTTGAAGCCATGGGTCGCGGTGCGCAGTCCGACCACCGGACCGCCACGGGAGAGGTAGGCATCGAGGTGCTCCATCTGCTCTGCTGGGAACTGCTGAAAGCGCAGGAAGACCACGGCGAGATCGGCCGAGTCCAGCGCTTCCATTCCCGGCATATTGGCGACTTCTCCTGCCACGATGTCGCCGTCTTTGTCGATGTCGAACAGCACGGTGCACTTGAAGCCTTGATGCTTTGCCAGCAGTCGCGCGATGGCTGGCAGCGACTCTTCAGAGCGGTATTCATGATCTCCAGCTAGGAAGACGATGTGCTTGCCCTTACCGGGCCCTTCGGTGCCTTCAAAGACAAGGGGCGCGGCGCTCGCGAAGGTCACGAGCGAGAACAGGGTGAGGAGTATGGCGGCTGGGCGGATCATAAAAGGTTGGAGCAAACGTGGGTAACAGGGGTGTATCTCGCGGTTGGGCGAGAAACCGGACAATCAAAATGAAAGGCCGGTGAATTTTATTAGGCTCACTTCTTCGTCGGCGGCACGACAGGGCCGGTGCCCTGCGGGCTTTTCGTGCGTGGCTTCTCGATCTTCACAGCACCGGCGGGGAGTTTTGCTGGATCAAAGGCCGGTGGTTCTGTGACAGGGAGCACTTGGAGGCGGAGGTCTTTGATGTGGACGCTGTTTGTGTTGCCGCGATGGAGTTGAATGGCGAGCAGGCCTGCCAGGGCGCGCTTGCTTTCATCGCAGTCGGTCAGCTCAGAGGTGACCTTGCCGTTGATCTTGTGCACCAAGTGGTTTCCGCGTGCGATGATGGTGTATTCATTCCACTGCGAGACATCGACTTTTACAGGCTCGTGCTCGGAGAGTTTCCACAGCGCGCCTGCGGGATCGAGCAGGACGTTGGTGCCGTTGAGGCCGAAGATGCCACGGCCCTTCTCCTCATAAGTCATGCCCGTGTGCTCGGTGGCGGGATGGATGTCGAGCTGATACCCGGTGATGACCCAAGGCGCGACCTCCGGCAGCTCGCGGCTGCGGTATTGAATGCCGGAATTGTTGTCTCCCTCGACGCGCACGGTGGCATGCAGTTCGAAATCCTTCACCTCACCGCCGCGCCAGATGAGGAAGGAATTGTTGGCCATGGCGTCCGGTCCGGTGCAGGTGCCGATGACTTCGCCGTTTTCCACTTTCCAGAGTTTGGGATCGCCATCCCAGCCGGTGAGGTCTTTGCCATTGAACAAGGACGTGAAGCCGTCCTCAGCAGAAGCTGCGGCGGCGAATAGGAACAGGGTGAGGAATGCGGGAAGTCTCATGAGGCGGAGCGGGGTGGGGCAGGAAGAACGGGCGCTGCGCCGTAATTTCTCGTGGTGCTTGCAACTTTCTCACTTCATTCCCTGTTGTTCTTATCGCCATGCGTTCCCTTGCCCTTCTCACTTTTCTTGTCCTGACCAGCTCGTTGCCTGCGCAACAGCCGCCTTATGATGTTTTTCCTGCGGCTGATCCGCCGTACTATCGCGTGCGGTATGAGGCGTCCACAAAGCCGGGGGAGCTGATCTATGCGGTGAACTACACGGTGTGGGTGCCGCCGGGGGTGAAGGCGCTGCGCGGGGTGATCGTGCACCAGCATGGCTGTGGCGAGGGATCGTGCAAATCCGGCCTCACAGGTGCCTACGACCTGCACTGGCAGGCGCTGGCGAAGAAGCATGACTGCGCTCTGCTGGCACCGTCTTACGAGCAGCCTGAGAAAGCGGAGTGTCAGATGTGGTGCGATCCGCGCAATGGCTCGGATGCAGCGTTTCAAAAGGCGCTCGCCGATCTTGGCGCGAAGTCCGGGCATCCCGAACTTGCGAAGGTGCCGTGGGCGCTGTGGGGACATAGCGGCGGCGGGCATTGGGCAGGTGGCATGACGCTGCTGCATCCGGAGCGTGTGGCGGCTGCGTGCTTGCGCTCGGGCGTGCCGATGCTGGAGGCCAATCCGGCGCGGCCTACGATGAAGGCCTACACTTTGCCTGAGGCCGTCGCGGGAGTGCCGATCATGTGCAACCTGGGGACCAAGGAAGGTGTGACGGTCAAAGAAGGCCGCTTTGCTGGAGCCTGGACGTCGAATGAAACGTTCTTCACTGCCGTACGTGCCAAGGGCGGGCTCATCGGCGTGTCCGTGGACCCTTTGACCATGCATGAGTGCGGCAATCAGCGCTACTTCACCATCCGCTGGCTGGACGCCTGCCTCACTGCGCGGCTGCCGGAGAAGAGCGGCGGCGCGCTGAAACCGATGCCGACGAAGAACGCCTGGCTCGCGCCGCTGACCGGGACTGAGGCGGTGCCCGCTGCTGAGTTTGCAGGGGAAAAAGACAAGGCCGTGTGGCTGCCCGACGCGGCCATCGCAAAAGCCTGGGCGGTCTATATCAAAGATACCGCGCTCTCTGACAGCACGCCACCACCTGCGCCCACAGAGCTTCAGGTGAAAGGCAGTGAACTCACCTGGAAGGCGGAGGCGGATCTCGAAAGCGGCCTGGCTCATTTCATCATCGAACGCGACGGCAAACAGATCGGCACGGTGCCGGAGCAGGCGAAGAATCCCTTTGGCCGCCCGGTCTTCCAGGGACTGCAATACAGCGACACGCCCGCCAATCCTCTGGTGGAGATGCGATTCACCGATAAGCAGCCCGAGGCAGGCGAGAAGCACACCTATCGTGTGATCGCGGTCAACACGGTGGGGCTGAAATCCGAGTGAAGGGTGTGTTTCCTACTGCAACACTGGGGGCTCTGGCTACGTAATAGTTGATCCCCCAATCATGAACAGACGCCGTTTTATCCTCCAATCTCTGGGCACCTCGCTGGCCCTGCCGGGACTCCCATCGCTCATGGCCGGCACGGTGGGTGGTAATTCCGCTGTGAAAGCCGCCAAGGGCGCAGGGGCTGGAGCGCGTCGCTTCGTGGCGGTGGGCAATCTTTTAGGCTTTCAGACGAAGCAGCTCTTTCCGAGCACCCAAGGCCGCGACTATGAGAAGACCACGCTGCTGGAGCCGCTGTGGGACAATCGCAGCCAGATGACGGTTTTTCGCGGCCTCGATCACGGCGTGAAGGGCGGGCATTTCGCGGTACATTCGTTCCTTTCCGGGGTGCTGAACTCCGAGGCGCAAAACCGCCCGGATGGCAATGTGACCATCGATCAATATCTCGCGGACGAGATCGGCTTCGAGACGCGGTTTCCTTCGCTGACAGTCGGCTCGGAAGGCGGCATTCACGGCGGCTGCCAGATCGCCTGGACGAAGTCGGGCGTGCGCGTGCCTCCCGTCACGAATCCGTCGCAGTTGTTTGAGAAGCTTTTCGTCAGTGACTCCAAGGAACGCCAGGCACGCCGGGTGCAGGAAAACCAGGTTCAATCATCCATTCTCGACTCGGTGATGGACGAGGCCAACCGCCTCTCCAAGCGAGTCAACAAAGAGGACAAGGACAAGCTGGATGAATATCTCACCTCCGTTCGCGATGTGGAGAAGCGCCTGGAACTGCGTGAGCGCTGGGTCAGCCAGCCGAAGCCCAAGGCACCTTTTGACAAGCCCGCGAATCATAATGCCGTGGAAGACCTGCCGATTCTGTATGAGCTGATCGCCCTAGCTTTGCAGACGGACGGCACGCGCATCGCCACGCTGGAAATCGGCGGTGACTTCATGCCGCAGCATCTCGGGATCAAAAAGGACTGGCACGGCCTCTCGCACCACGGCAATGACCCGGAGGCGGTCGCGAGTCTCATCGCCCTGGAGAAGTACCAGATCGAGCACTTCGGCAAATTCATCACGCGTCTCTCGAAGATGAAAGATGGCGACCGCACTCTGCTGGACTCCACCACGGCGATCTTCGGCAGCGGCATGGGCGATGGCAATTCGCACAAGAACTCCGACCTGCCCGTCATCCTCGCGGGTGGGGGCTACAAACACGGTGAATTTCGTGAAGTACCGCGTGAGGGCATCAACAAAGTGCCGCTGTGCAATCTCTTCGTGGACATTGCGCAGAAGATGGGTGTGGAGACGGAGGCCTTTGGGAACAGCACGGGGCGTTTTGCGTGATGAGCCTGGCTCCGATCCCGCGCCTCAGCGCACTGCTTTTCGCTTTGCTCACTGCGGCTCATGCCGCTGATGATGCGCCAAAGCTTGCCCAGCAGTTCATCGGTAAATACTGCCTGGAGTGCCATGACGCGGATGTGCAAAAGGGAGATCGTGCCTTTGAGAAGTTTGCTCTGCCGCTGAAGTCCGTTTCTGAGATCATTGATGCACGTGACATCATCGACCAGCTTACTTTGAAGGAGATGCCACCGAAAAAGGCGGATCAGCCCACCGATGAGGAGCGCCTGGGTGTGATCCGAGCGCTGCGGGACGGCACAGTGGCCGCCTATGGCAAATTCCAGAGCACTGGCAGCCGCACGGTCATGCGCCGTCTCTCCAGTCGTGAGTATGAAAACACACTCGCCACGCTGTTTGGCCGCCGGGTGGACACGCTGGGGCTCACGGCAGATTTCCCGAAGGAGAAGATGAGCCAGCACATGGACACCATCGGCAAGTCACTGGTGACCTCGGGCTTTCTTGTTGATCAATATTTCCAATCCGCCAACCGCGTCGTCGAGATGCGCCTCGGCAAACCGGCAACCGAGTCGAAGAGCTGGCGCTTCAACAGCCACTTTGTGCAATACGAAGAGCTGACCGGCTCCCACAAGTCCGCCTTCAACTTCCGCTACCTCTGTCTTTACGAGCAGCCGAACACTGACACCCGCCAGGGGGGCTACGGCCACATCGAGGACTTCAAGCAGGGGGTGCCCGTTTCCGGCCTTTACGACATCGAGGTGGAGGCTGCTGCGATGCATCGGGACACGCACTACGATCCAGCCATCTTTGGCATCGATTTCTCAGAACCCTTCATCCTCGGTGTCGTGCCGGGAGATGTCACCAAAGGCCACATCCATTACCCACAGGCCATTGAGCCGCTGCTCGCCAGCGCCGTGGTGCCGGACAATACGCCCACTTGGTTCAAATTCCGCGTTTGGCTGGAGGCCGGGCAAACCCCGCGCTTTATTTTCCCAAACGGCCCGTATGAATCCCGTGCGTCGGTGGTGACGATCAACAAACGTTACAAGGACGAGTTCAAGGCGGACGTCGGGTCCTCGGGCGTCGGACGCGCCCACATCCTGTTGGAAGGCCAGCTTCCGCACATCCGCATCAGCGAGATCAAGATCAACGGCCCGGTGCCTGAGAAAAACGGGGGTGCCGAGGAAGTGGCCGTATTTGGCAAAGATGGCTTCCAGGTGGAGCATGCGCTGGCTGAACTCGAGGCTTTTGCGGAGAGGGCGTATCGCCGTCCACTCACCGACGCCGACCGCCAGCCCATCCGCGCTCTGTATGACAAGCGGCTGGCTGAAAAAGCCACGCCGCGCCAGGCCGCCCTGGATGCGCTGAAATTGATTCTTTGCTCTCCCTCCTTCCTCTACCTGAGCGAGATCACTGAGGAGTCTGCGAAAGCTCTGAGCGCCTACGATCTCGCCTCGCGCCTCTCTTTTGCCCTGTGGGCTGCGCCACCTCATGACGCACTGCTCGCTGCCGCGAAGTCCGGCAAGCTCACGCAGGATGCCGAGCTGAAAAAGCAGATTCATCGCATGCTCGCCGATGAACGCATCAGCGGTTTCGTGAACGGCTTTCTGGACAGCTGGCTGAACCTCCGTGAACTCGGCGGCATGCCACCGCCGCGAGAGGTGGTGCGCGCCTATTACGCAGAGGACCTCCCCACCTCGATGAAAACCGAGGCCACTCTCTTTTTTCGCGATCTGCTGAAGAACAACGGCTCTGTGATGCAGTTCCTCGACAGCGACCACAGCTTTGTGGACAAGAAGCTGGCCAAACTCTACGAATTGCCCCAACAGAAAACCCTTCGCCTGGCCGATGGTTTTCAAAAGGTCAGCCTCAAAGGCGATGCGCATCGTGGTGGCCTGCTCGGCATGGCCGCCGTGCTGACCGTGAGCGCGAACGGCGTCGAGACCTCACCCGTCACGCGTGGGGTGTGGGTCTCAGAAAACATTCTTGGCATTCCGCCGCCACCGCCGCCAGATGTCGTTCCCGCCATTGAGCCGGACGTCAGCGGGGCAACCACCATACGCGACCGCCTGGCCAAACACCGGGCCGATGCTGCCTGCGCCGAGTGCCACCATAAGATTGATCCGCTCGGCTTCAGCCTTGAATCCTTTGATCCCGTCGGTCGCTGGCGCAGCAAGTACCCGCAGGCCAATAAAAAAACTCCCGCTGCCAAGATCGACACCACAGGCGAATTTCCCTCTGGCGAAACCTACACCGACTTTGTCAGCTTCAAGAAGCTCATCCACGACACCCGTGCCGATCTTTTCAGCCGGCACCTGATTCGCCAGATCCTCACCTACACCACCGGCCGCACCATGGAGCTCAATGATGACTTCATCATCGACAACCTCCACGCCAAAGTGAAGCAGCAGGGCCTCGGCCTGAACACTCTTCTGGTCGAGTGTCTGATGAGCGAGGTGTTTCGGTCGCGGTAATCGTAGAACGAACGTCCACACCAGGCCTGCTCGTCTCCCTACTTCACCGCAGGAGGTGCAGCCGCCTCAGGTTTCACCTTTTTAGGCGGCGCGGTGCGCAGAGTCTGAAAGGAATCAATCAGCGCCTTGTCGGCCTCGCATTTGGCACCGGCCGCAGGGATCTCGACACCGGCGGACCAGAGCACGCCATTGATGACGAGCTGCCGCATGCCTGCCTGCTCCCAGGCATGGTGCGCATCGAGTCCGCTGAAGCTGAAGGAGCGGCCACCGCTGGGGCGATCATAGGTCCATGCCACGATGTCCTTGTCGCCGCCTTCGGGTGAGCCCAGTTTTTCTTTGCCGGACCACACCAAGGGCGTGATGCCCTTCATTTCGGCGGGGAACTGAAAGTGGTTCAGCCAGCCGTCATTGATCTTCCACGGCGTGACGCCGCTGGTGATGGCGTGCTTGGGAAAGGTGTCATGCACGCTGTCCCAATGGCCGCGGCTTGAGAGTGCATTGTAAACAGCACCGATCCAGTTCATGGACTGCTGCGCAAACGCTGGTGTGAACTCCACTGCTTGATGAATGTTAACCAGGCCCACTTTGGCATCCGCCATTTTTTGCACGGCGGCCACGTGTTCCGGCGTGGCGAGGTAGGCCTGCTTGCCGCCGCCATCGGTGTAAAAGACCACGGCAGCCGCGCCGTCGAATACCTTCTCATCGGCTGGCCATTCTTCACGCACCAGCACTGCGTCCACACCCGGTGTCTGCTGGAGCAGCGTCTGCATGAGGCGGCAGCCTCCGAGGTAATCATGATGGCCCACCTTGTCCTCCACCTTGACCTTGCCGGCGACGAGTACGATCTTGACGCTGTCAGCCGCCCAGGATGACGCGACAATGGTGGCTGAAACAGCAAGCGAGAGAAGAAAACGGGTAGGATGAATCATGGTGGGATGAGTCTGAAGACGAACTAAACGCCAAAGGGGTGGCGAAATGTCGGCAGATGTGGTTTTCGCTGATTTGGCTGATCCGTTCAGGGGCGTGTGATCTGGCCGTCGCGCTGAAACATCTGCCAATCGGCGGCATAGGCTGGATTGATGAGCCAGGAAGCGGTGGCTCTGTCTCCAGTGAATGAGGCAAAGGGTGCCATGGGCAGCGTTTGGTAGCCGCCCTGCGTGGCATCCCAGTTTTTGCCGAGTGAGCCCTTCTCAAGTGTCAGCGCATTGAGCTTCACCGGACCTTTGAGCGGAGCAGCATCCGCAGGGACGCGAGCGGCGAAGGTGTGGCGCAGGAAGGAAAACACCAGTGGCCAGGTTTTTTCACCGGGGCCATGGCCGGTCTTGGGTTCGACTGCATAATTCCACAGCGCGTGGTGATTTTTACGCATCGCTTCGACAACGCCCATGTTCTCCGCTTTGGAGGGACGAGCAAAGAAGTCATCCACCTCGCCAAAGATCACGAGGCCGGGAATCTGGGCGGCACCGGGTTGATAGACTTGATAGGTGGTACCAGGACGCATGGAAACCCAGCCCCACACGCGGGTGCTTTCAGAGGGAAAGATGGCGGAGAAGCCGGTGCCGTTCGAATGGCCGTAGAGAAAGAGCGGCGCATTTTCCAGTTCCGGGTGCTGGGCTCTCTGCCCGCAAATTTTGAGCCGTTCATAGAGCAGGCTGCGTGGCCAGAAACCGCGCTGCATGGGATTGCCGTTGAATTTGAACAGGGCGAGATGCAGATCACGAGCGATCTTGCGCAGTTCCAGGTGCTTGTAGAGATTCTCGCCGCTGCCGTGGCCGGAGATGACGACGATGCCCTTGGTCACGGCGACCTCGGCGGGCAGCCAGAGATCAAACTTCACGTCTTCTTTTTTACCTTCGCCTTTTTCCTTCACGGCCTGCTGCCACTGCTCGTCGGTGAGTTTCCAGTCCCAGCTTCGCTCCACGGCCTGCTGCGGCGAAGGCGTGCCCCATTTGGCTTCATCAAGCACACCGTCCCAGTTCTTCTGGCCCTTCACCTGCGTGTTGGCCCGCACCCACCCGAGGCTGTGACATTCGGGCAGTTGCTGCGTCTCGGTGAGTTCGATGTCGGCGGCATGGACATTCGTCAGCAGCAGCGCAGCGACGAGAAGTGAAGGCTTCATGGAATGAGGCCGGTGAGACTAGGCGATGAGTTCCTTGAGCACGCCAGAGCTGTCCCCATGACGTTCGACATTCACACCAACTCCATGCAGCAGAGTGAGCCAGGTATTGCACAGCGGTGTGTCTTTCGGTGCGACGATGTTGTGGCCGAGCTTGATGCCTGCACCGCCGCCGGTGAGGAGTGTGGGGCAGTTGTCGAGGCTGTGCTCGGTGCGGATGTTGCTGCCGTAGGCGAGAGCGACGTGGTCAAAGAGACGGCTGCCGTCGGCCTCCTTGGTGGCTTTGAGTTTGTCGATGAGCCCGGCGAGCAGATCGCTCTGCGTGAGGTCGCGCTGCTTGGAGGCCTCGAGTTTTTCGCCAAGGGTCGAGTGGTAATGGCTCATGTCATGCGGAGCGACCTTGATGCCGATGCTGGTGAGCAGGGTGCTGACGGGCTGGCGGTAGGTGAGCACACGGGTGCTGTCCGTCTGCATCGCGGCAAGCATGATGTCATACATGATCTTGATCTCCTCTTTTCCAGCGAGACCGGGCGCAGGTTCAGGAATCGGTGCCTGGGGCTGCGGCACACCGATCCACTGCTCGTCCTTGCTCAGACGTGTTTCGATGTCGCGGATGCCCTGGAAGTATTCATCAAGCTTGCCCTGGTCCGTTTTGCCAAGGCCGCGCTGCATGGTGCGTGCATTCTCCAGCACGGTGTCCAGCACGCTGCGCTTTTGGGCGAGCATGGCCTTCTGCTGCTCAATGGGCGTGGTATCCTTGGAAAAGAGCCGGTGGTAGGCTTCCACAGGCCCTTTGTGTCCGCCGATGGGTTTGCCGCTGACATCCCATGCCATGGAGAGACCTGGGCCGTGCCCTGATGCTTCTGCATTTTCACTGCCATTGAGTTGCAGAGAGGCAAAGCGCGTGTCGAGGCCGAGCTTCGCCGCCGCCACCTGATCGGCGGAGATGCTGTTGTGAAAGTTCTGCCCCGGCTCTCCGAAACGGTTCGCGCCGCTGAGCCACATGGTGCTGCCCCAGTGCCCGTCGTTGCTGTACTTGTTCCAAAGCCCCTGCACGACGGTGAAGTCTGCCTTGTGCCGTGCCAGCGGCGTGAGCCCCTCTGGCAGGGTGTAATCAGCCCCGGGTTGTTTGATGTCAGGAAACCAGCTCTCTGTCGTGATGCCCCAGCCAAAACCAAGAAACACCAGTCGCTTCGGAGGTGCTGCTGGAGCCGCCGCCGAGGCAAAGCGACGGAAGCCAAGGGATTCCAGTGCCGGCAATGCAATGAGCGCGGTGCTGGATTGGAGGAAGTAGCGGCGGGTTTTCATGGGTGTGGAGTGAGAGTTGCGATCCAATGGAAAGTGTGACAGGAATCAGGCATGTTGACGGATACTACGATCCAAGCCGAGCAGATTCGTCTGCGTGCTTTGCAGGCCATGAGCCCTGCAAAGCGTCTGTCCATGGCTGTGGGATGGAGCCAGTCGGTGCGTGAGATGAGCCGTGCGGGATTGCGACGGCAGCACCCTCATATGACGGAGGCCGAACTGCATCGCCACTTGTCGGAGCGGCTGCTGGGGGCCGAGCTTGCCACGAAAGTGTATGGCCCGCTGAACGCTCATGGATGACACACTTAAAGCTGCGCTAGCCGCCGCAAATATTCTCGATGAACTGGGAGTCCGTTGGTTTCTCGGGGGTTCACTGGCCAGTTCAGTCCATGGCATCCCTCGTGCGACGTTCAATGCTGACATCATGGCGGATTTACACACGCAGCATGTGAGCCCTTTCATCAAGCGGCTCGGTGACGAATGGTATGCTGATGAGGGAGCCATCATGGATGCGATCAGCCATCGGTCATCGTTCAATCTCATCCATTTCGCCACGGCAATGAAGGTGGATGTTTTTCTGCCCAAGCCACGCCGGTTTGACGACGGCGAGTTTACCAGATCACGCAAGATGTCGGTGGCCGAAGGCAGTAGTGTCGAGGCGTCCATATGCTGCGCGGAGGATATCGTTGTAGCAAAGCTGGAATGGTATCGTCTCGGTGGGGAAGACTCGGAACGGCAATGGCAGGATGTGCTGGGCGTACTGCGGCTCAACAGCGGACGGCTGGACATTGATCTGCTTCGCCAAAGTGCAGATGAAGTCGGAGTCTCTGACCTGCTGCAAAGAGCGCTCGATCTGGCTGAGTCTGGATGACTTAAGTTCATTTGGTGTGAAACTCCTGGCTCGCGACCAGTGCTTGAATGAACTCGCGTATGGCGAGGTCTTTTTTACCGGCTTGCTGGATCATGCCTGCAATGAGCGGTTCGTCGCGGAAGCCAGGAGGGCGGCCCAGAGCGAACTCAATCAGGGCCTCGCTGAAGCTGCGGGCAAAGGCGTCTGATTTGGAGGCGATGATGTCGCGCAGTCCGAAGAAGTCTTTGAACGCAGGGCCTTTGTAGAGCGCAGCGGCGGCTTCGATGGTCCAGGTCTTCTTGCTCTTGAGATCGGGTTTGCCGTTCGCGTCGATGGCCATGTAACTGTCCTCGGTGCGCCACTGTCCGGCGGCATCGAAGTTTTCCAGGCCAAAGCCGACGGGGTCGATTTTGCGGTGGCAGCTTGCACATTGCGGATCTTCCTGATGGGCGAGCAAGCGCTCGTGAGTGGTGAGCACTTTGCCTGCGAGCCGAGTGATCGCAGGGACGTTCGCTGGCGCAGGGGGTGGTGCATCGTGCAGCAGCTTGCGCAGCACCCAGGCACCGCGTTCGACTGGGCTGGTGCGTTCGCCATTGCCACCCATGAAGTGGATGGCTGCCATGCCGAGCAAGCCA
This sequence comes from Verrucomicrobiota bacterium, assembly GCA_025360015.1. Taxonomy (GTDB): domain Bacteria; phylum Verrucomicrobiota; class Verrucomicrobiia; order Verrucomicrobiales; family Verrucomicrobiaceae; genus Prosthecobacter. The sequence goes on from JANYCZ010000068.1 coordinate 234,027, forward strand.
CCGCGTGGTGAGTTCTTGGGCAGCGACACTTTTTCATAGCCCTCTCCCTTCACCCCGGGAATGCCGTAGTAGTGGGCGAGCACGCGGTTGATCATCACGTAGTCGGACTTCAGGAGGTCCCGCAGGCTCGCATTGTTGCGCATGATGTGCGCGATGGTTTCATGGATCTCGCCCTTGGCCGCGACCTTCGTGCCGGTGTCAAAGCGCGGATACAAAGTGCGATTGACCTCGAAAAAGTCGATTCGATCCAGGCCGAGCCATTGATGCGTGAATGCTTCGAGAAAATCTGCCGAACGCGGATCATTGAGAAGCCGCTCCGTCTGTGCAGTGAGCACTTCCGGTTTCTGTAAATCTCCGCGTTGTGCGAGTTCACGCAGCTGAGCATCCGGCGGCGCGCTCCAGAGAAAATACGACAGGCGGGTGGCGAGTTCCATTCCCGTCAGCTGCCGCCGTTTCTCGTCTAGAGAAGGCTCTGCAAGGTAGAGGTACATGGGAGAGGTCAGCACGACTGCCAGTGTGTCCTTCAGCGCCGCGCTGTGCTTGTCTCCCGCTTTGCGGCGCACGTCATAGAGGCTGAGCAAGCGGTCAATGTAGTCCTTCGGTGGAGTTGTTCCGCGGAATGCTTCCTTGGCAAAACGCTCCAGCGCCGTGCGGAGTTCGGGTGCGGCAGGTGCGGGCGATTTGTCATCCAGAGGAATGCCGAGTGCCGCAATGCCAGGAGGCTTGGGCTTGGCGTTCTTTGGCACGCGTTCGACTTCGATCCAGTCCACCCATAGCGTGAGTTCCGGGCCGATCCCATTGAGCTTTACCGCCTCGGCACGTCTGCGGCCGCCTTCGTCATTGGTGTCCCAGCTGCCCTTTTCACGAACGAACAGCAGGCGGTTCTCCCTCGTCATGTTGCTGCGTGTCAGAGTCAGCGGAATCTCGATCACCTGCGGCGCTTCCAGCGTGCCGGTGATTTCGTGAGTGGCCATGACGCGTCCCGTACGGGCATAGATGCCGAAGTCGAGGAAACGGCGCTCAGGCGGTGCGTCCTTGGCCGCTGCGGCTTTCACGCGCACGATGTAATCGCCCACCGGCCAGTCAAACGGCACCAGCAGCTCGATGTAGTTCACGTTCAGCTCCGCTGGATGGCGTGTCTGTGTGCCGAGATAGGCACCCCGGTCCACCGCAGGCTGCGCCATGTAATATTGGTGATACTTCAGCCAGCCAGCGCCCAGAGAATCGTTGGCCAGATCGGCGTCGTTCTCGCCCTTCTTGTCGAAGCCAAAGGTGCGTGGATTCGGTGCGCCGGGAATCCGGGCCCACTCACGGCGGAAGATGCTGTCGTTCTTTGATTCCTTGCGGATCTTGGCGACGATGTCCTTGTTTTCAGGTTTTGCTGCCGCTTCCTCCACCGCTTTGACCCAGCGCTCGGCCCGTGCTTTGGCATCGATTTGATACTCTACGAACTTTCGCACGATGGGCGTCGTCGTCTCGGCTTCATAGTGCAGTTTTTTCTCCACGCCCGCCGCTGCCTGCCAGTCAAACGCCTCCTCCATTGCCTCGCGTCCCAGCACCTGGTACTGCTCAAACTGATTCGCCGACATGAAGAGGTTTGCCCCCACCGTATCAAAACCACCCGCACCGCTGTCTGCGGGCAGATCGGACACATTGATCTCCACGCCGAGAAGTTCCCGTAATGTATTGCGGTATTCGCGGCGGTTCAGCCGCCGCATGGTGATGACGCCATTCTGGTCTCCCAGACTGCGCCGAGCTGCGACCATCACGTTGGCCAGATCATCGAGGAAATCCGTCTTCGCTGCCTTCGCAGGCTGCTTCTCGTCCTCTGGGGGCATGTCGCCCGAGTTCATCTGGTTGAGCACTTTCTGCCACTTTTCCGCTGTTTCGATGTTCTTGATCTCAAACGGCAGATCGTCTACGCGAAACTTTCCTTTCTGCTTTTCAGGGCCGTGGCAAGAAATACAAGCCTCCTGGAACAAAGCTTTGTGCCGTTGATCCATCACGGCACGACCTTGGGCCTCGATGGCCTGAGAGGGTACATAGGCAGACAGCAGGACGGCGACAAGCAGGGACAGACGGTTCATCAGGGGTGGAAACAAACGCATTGGGGAAGATCAATGTATCTCGCCATCAGCGTCAAAACCGGACGAACAAAGTGCGGCGACATCGTCAGGGTTGATCCACCCACAGTCGGGCGATGCCGGTGGGCTGAAATTTTTCACCGCTGGCAGTGAGTTCGAGCGTGGCCTGGGTTTGGCGGCCGTTTTTGCCGAGGGTGATGACTTTGCCAGTGACGGGAGCGGCGGTGGGCTTGCGATCCACTCCGGCTGGGGCGACCTGGATGGCGGTGCCTTGCTTGAGGAGTTTGATTTGCTCCGCACCTTCGTTGAAGAGGGTCAGGGTGAGCTGGGTCCCATTGGAAGCATCGACATAGCCGGGAACTCCTTCTTCGAGGATGCGCTTAGCATGCACTGCCTTCTGCTCTGCCTGAAATTTGAGCAGGCTTTCGTCATCGAGAAAGACCTCCCAGGCCATGCGGATCTTGCCTTTGCCGATGCCGTGGGTCTTGGTGCGCAGTTTGTCGCCAGTCTTGATGTCGCTGAACTTTGCGGGCTGCCCGGCTTTCCAGAAGCGCGTATCCTTGTCAGTCTCGATCACGACGTTTTTTTCGCGCACGAAGGTCATGTCCCCCTTCGCCCAGGTGGTGGTGAGTTTGCCGGTGCTGGCGTCGATCTGGTCCACGAAGAAGTATTCGCCATGGCCGTTCATCATGTTCATCTCGTCTTGGATGTAGGTGAGCCACACCCACTGCTCTTTTTCATTCACATGCAGGCGAAAGATGGCGCGCTCGCCCACTTTGAAATCCTGCAGATCTCCGAGCGTGGCGTGGTGCAGCAGCTCGGCATAGGGCATGACGGTGAAGTTCATCACTTCGTCATTGCTCTCATTGCGGAATGTTCCAGTGCGTGTGGCGAGATCGAGGCTGATGAGCTCGCCCCAGATGCGGCGCATTTTTTCAAACGGGATGATCACCTGGCCCGGTGTGATGACGGGTATGGGCTTGGCCGGAGGCGTGTCGGCGGCGGAAGCGGAAAGGGACAAGGCGGAGAGTGCCGCAAAAATAGTTTTCATGATGCGAGTTTATTCTTTCCCGAAGTATTCTTCTTCCTTGGGCATGGCGATAACTTTCCAGGTTTCGGGATAAAAACGGACGATGCGTTTTGGGCGGTAGCCTTCGAGCATCATGTCCATCTTGATCTTCATCTGAACGCCGCTCCCGCCCGGCTCGGAGGGAACGCTTTTCACTTCGAGCACGCTGCCAGTTTTGCGGTCATTCACCGGATCATAAGCCATGAGAGTGTCTCGTGCGACGGCGAGACCGCCGCGCGGTTCGACAGGCGGCGGGCTGCCGTCTTTCGGCGGTGGGAGATTGGGATCTTTGAGTTTCAATTCGTCGAAGAGTTTTGGATCCACATTGGCAAAGAACATGACCGTGACGAACTGCTGCGCGTCATCGACTCCCGTCACCCAGCCGGGCAGTCCGCGCTCCCGGATGTAGGTGCGATTGCGTTCGAACTGGTTCGCGGTGACGAGTGCACGTGCAGGCTCATCCAGCCAGACATCGGTGATGCGGCCCGGGCCATAGAGCGTGACCCAGGTGAGATTGAAGAGGATCGTCTGGCCAGGTTGCAGGGATTTGAGATCAACGATACCCTGCCCCTGGAAAATGCGAGTGCTGCTGAGCAGATCAAAGAGCTTGGGCTGGCCGCTGGGTTTGCCGTGGTCCTGCAGCGTCGCGGTGAGCTTCTTGGTGGTGAGATCCACGCTGTCGATCTTCCAAAGCTGCTTCTGTCGTGCGTGGAAAGAGAATTCATCCTCGATGCGGAGACAGCGGCGGAACTCCCATTCCGGCGTCTTGCGCTTGTACGAGGTGTCCGGCAGCGGCGTTTTGTCCTCGGGATCGGTCAGATAAAACAGGCCGTGCAGGTGTGTGCCAAGCGGGATGTCCTGCAAAGCTGCAGGCGCGCCTTGATACCAGATGGAACCATAAGGCAGCAGGGTGGCATCCAGCGGCAGATCCCAGATCCCGCGCTCTTGGCTGTCATTGCGATCCACGCGAATCTGAAAATGGCTGTCCAAGTGTTCGACGTGCATGAGCTCCCCCGTGACTGCATGTGAGGAGCCCTCCGGCGGAAACTGACCTTCGACGAGCTGGAACCAATCGGGCGCGTCGTCTGGCTTCCGGTCCTTGGGAGCTTTCCGCTTCTCGTTCCCTTTCACCGGGCCATCAGCGTCGGTGCGAAACTTGGGTTTGTCCTCAGCGTGCAGACACAGGGCAAAAATTAGGGAGACGGGCAGAAGACGCATTTGGGGGCAATTTGATTGGGTGTGGAGTTGGCGGGCCGTCAGTCACGCAGATAGGCCAATGCCTCCAGCGAAGGATATCGACCGGCCTTGATCAAGGTGCGACGCAGCAACAGACGATCACTGGCATTGAGTTCGAGAAGCTGAGAGGTCGCTTCGCCAGTCTCCGTCAGCGGCGCAATCCGCGCTCCTGCTAGGCGGAAATGTTCTGTCCACGAATCCTTGCGTGGGTGGTACAGCCGGACCAGTTTTTTTGCTCGCCCCGCAAAGGCTCCCACATCGGTTCCTTTCGTCACATTGCACCGCAGGCAGGAAAGTGCGAGGTTGGCAGCCGAAGTCGGGCCACGATGTTTGCGGCTGATGATGTGATCTATCTGGAAGGTGAAATGCGCGTCATCCTGATGGATCAGGCAATATTCACACAGACCGCCAGCTCTCTCCACGATGAGGCGGCGAAGGGCGGCTGGGATCGATTCGCTCATGAGGTCGCGATACGGCGGGAACGAACACGTACTCGAGCGCGGGCCTTGGCGAGGCTCATGACGTGATCGAGCTGCACAAACAACTGCAATTCCTCCCGCTCCTTTGGGGTCAAAGAATCGGCGTGCTGCTTCGCGAGCAATGCAGTCACACGTTTTTCAGCAGCGGCGGATGGCCGGAAAGTGCTCAAGCGTTCTGCGCCGGCAGTGTCCGCGATGAAATGAACGATTTCCTCAAAGGGCTTCATAAGTGAAGTATAACGGCGCAGGGTATCTTGTCAGGTTCTACAAAATCAAAAAATCATGCTAGGTTTGCGTGATTCCGTTTACACAATGATCTGCGAGATCGGGCCCACGCTGTCTTGGAACGAGTCGGCCTTCACATCCACGCGTTGCAGCATGGTGAGCAGCAGGTTGCTGACGCGGGCGTCGCCGTCCACGGGACGGGAGCAGATCTTGTAGTGTTCAGTGGCGTTGGAGACGTCGTATTTGCCGATCTTGGGAAGGTTGAAATCAACATGCGTACCGTGCTTGTAGCCGAGGGCTTTACCGCCCGCGAGAATGGTGGGCAGGTTGGCGTTGCCGTGGCTGTGACCGTAGGCCATGCCGCTGCCCCAGAGGACTTGCGTGGTGTCGAGCAGGGGGGTGTTCTCTTCTTTGTACTCTTTGAGTTGGTCGAGGAAATAGCTGAGCTGGCCGATGAGGAAGGTGTCGGTTTCGGTCAGGCGGCGGAGTTGCTCAGGGTCGCCGTTGTGATGGGACAGGCCATGGCGTGTTTGCAGGATGCCGATCTCTGGGATGCCACTGTTGTTGCCCTCTCCACCGATGCCGCAGGTGATGACGCGGGTGGAATCCGTGCGCAGGGCCATGACCATGAGGTCATAGAAGAGGCGGTAATACTCGCCCGCTTCTGCCATGCTGAGCTTGCGCTGGAGGCGGGCGGCTTCGGTGGCAGGAATGGCGGGCTTGGCTACATTCAGCCACTCGTCCGCACGGCGGGTGCGCTCTTCGACCTGGCGCACGGCGGTGAGATATTCGTCGAGCTTGCCGCGGTCTTCACTGCCCAGCTTGTTGTTCACGCGTTTCGCGTCGTCAGCCACCAGATCGAGGATGCTGCCACGGCGGCTGAGACGGCGGCGGATGGTTTCCTTGCTGTCCTTTTCGACGCCGAAGAGCTGATTGAAAATTTGCTGCGTGTTGCGCTCCGCGGGAATTTGGATGCCATCCTTCGACCACGCGAGAGAGGTGCCTTCGATGGCCATTTCGAGTGAAGAGAAGCGCGTCGCATTGCCCTGCACCTCGGCGATGAGCTGGTCGGCGGAAACGGTGTTGCGGAAGGCACCGCCATCACCGGGGACGTTCGCGCCGGTGAGCCAGACCTTTTCGCAGTTGTGATGCTTGCCGAGCACCATGGGATGATGCAGCCCGCTGATGGGCGTGATGTCAGCGCGATGTTTTTCAAGCGGCTGCAGCGGCTTCGTGAACTCGTAATCTGCACCTGCCTTGTCAATCTGCCAGGTGAGCGTGTTCACACCGTTTGGGATGTACAGAAACACACTGCGCTTTGGCTGCGATGGCGCTGGCAGCACCCCCATGGAATTGAGCCAGGGCAGGGAAATCGAAGCCCCAAGGCCACGCAGCATCTGGCGGCGGCTCATACGCCAGCGATTGAGGATAAGATTGCTCATAAGGGTGTGGGTGACTCTGTTTCCAATGGATTGGCTTCTATTTCTTTTTAAAGGGTCTGGCCGCTTTCTCTTCATTTTTCAATGACTGCATGCGAATGTCCATGATGAGCTTCTTGGCCACACCCTTGGGGCAAAAGTCCGCAAAGGCTTCATAAAAATCTGCCGGGTCCGCCTTGCCCGCCGCAGCGGCGCGAAGCTGCTCAAGCAGGTGGTTGTTTTTTCCAAGATCATCATGATCCGGCGGGTAAAGTACAATTCCCAGATCCGAATTCGTGCCACTCCAGCATGGCAATAGAAAGTCGTCGCCTTCATAAGGTTCTCCACCCGCAAAAAGTAGCAGACGCTCTCCTTTGGAACGTTCCCTGAAATCACCCGACTCGATGAATGTCACGTCCTTCATCCGCCCGACATACCTTTTTGCCACATAGAGACGCTCGTCAATTTTCAGCGTCACCTTCCAGTAGTCCTTTTCGTACACAGGAGCCACCTTGACAACTTCAGAGACGGTGCAGAGGAGAAGAATGTCTGCCACACCGGGTTCCAGCACAGGATGAAACCAGGTCATCACTGGAAGCTTCACGGTCGGCTCATGAATGGCTTCCGCACCGGAAATTCCCCCAACCCAGCAGACCGCCGCTAGCAGCAGTACCTTGAATGTGGGCATTATGTGGGGCATGCGGTTCATCGCTTCTGGAACAGATGAGAACAAACGAACGCCTCGACGATGTCTCTCAGGCGGTAATCCTTGGCCTTGCTGGCGGCGGCGATGGCTTTGAGGTCATCGCGGTCGTCGAAGGACATGCTGCGGCGCAGGCCGTAGGTGGCGAGTTTTTCGATGAAGGTGGCGTTGAAGGCGTCGAGATCGGCGAGGAGGAGCTTTTTGAAGTCATCGGCGGTCTGATATTCGCGACCATCTGGGAGTTTGCCCGAGGCTTTGACCTTGGGGTTGGCACCGATGCCGTCGGTGACCTCTTCGGTACGCCAGCGGCCAATGGCGTCGTAGTTTTCAAAGGCGAGGCCGAGCGGATCAATCTTCGCATGGCAAGAGGCGCAGTTGGCATCGTGGATGTGCGCTTCCAGCTTTTCGCGCAGCGTTGCTTTCGGTGCCGCAGGATTCGTGGCGATGGGATCGACGTTCGCGGGCGGCGGCGGCGGTGATTTGCCAAAAATGGACTCCATCACCCACACACCGCGATGAACGGGGCGATGCCGCACGCCATCGGAGGTCAGCGAAAGAATGGAAGCCTGTGTGAGCAGACCGCCGCGATGACTGTCCGCAGGCAGCGAGACGCGTTGAAATTCATCGCCCGACACCTTGGCCTCCGGCAGGCCGTAGAATTGTGCGAGCAGTCCGTTCATCATGCTCCAGTCCGAGTGAATCAGCTCGCGCAGCGTGAGGCCAGCTTGCAGCACTTCGTGGAAGAAGGCTTTCGTCTCCCCGGTCATGCTGGCTTCGAGCGCTTTGTCGTAGTCGGGGTAAAGTTTTTTGTCGGGCTGGAACATGCCCACCTTGCGCAGGCGCAGCCACTGGGTGGCAAAGGAGTCCGTGAAGCGAGTAGAACGCGTGTCTGTCAGCATGCGGGTTACCTGCTTGGACAGCTCGGTTTTGTCTCGCAGTTTGCCCTGAGCGGCCAGCGTGGACAGTTCCGCGTCCGGCATGGTGTTCCAGAGCAGGTAGGAAAGGCGGGAGGCAATCTCCCAGTCGTTCAGAGTCTGGCGACTCACATTCTCGTCTCCTTCTGCCAGGAAAACAAAGCTCTTCGAGCACAGGATCGAAAGCATTCCCGCCTTCACCGCATCACGGAATTTTTCCTTGGCCGCCAGTTCCGCTTTCACGATGCCGAGGTAGCCCTCCATTTCTTCCTCGGTTACTGGGCGGCGGAAAGCGCGCTGCGCCAGCGTGGCGAGGCAGTTGCGCACCTGCTCCATGTTGCCCTCTTCCTTGGGCAGGTAGTCGTCGCGCAGCTTCTTCCCCGCATCGCTCAGCAGTGGGCCGCGCCATGAGATCGAGTCCATGATGAGGAAGGGATAGCGTGGCTTTCCTTGCTCATCGGTGAGCTTCATCTGCCATGGGATGCGGCCGATCTTGGTGCTGATGAATGGCGTGTCTCCATGGCGGCCTGAGCGCGGAATGTTCGACGGTCCAGGCACATCGTTGTACACTTCGATGTTCGGGCGGCCTTTGGGCAAATGTGCGCGGAAGGTCACGGTGATCGGTTTGTCTTCGGCTGCGACAATGTCCTGCTCGAAGAGAACGCGATCCAGCTTTGCCTCATAGACCTTGATGCGCGGTGCGCGGCCCTTTTCCGGCTTCAGTCCGCTCAGGGTGTAGCTGATCTCATAAACGCCCGGCTCTGGTAGCGGGTCCTTCAGCAACGAATAGCGAAAAATGTCCCCCGGCCACATTTCATAGCGCACCTTGTCCAGCAGACCCATTTCACGCAGCCGCTCGCGGTGGCGTTCGCTGATCTGCTCTTCATACAGGACGGGCTTTGACCCGCCGAAGGGAGCTGCTGGTTTCGCATTCTTTGCCGGAGTGGTGATGTCCGGGTAAGCTTCGTTCAAGATCGTCTCCGCTGCGCCGAGATATTTCTCGATGTTCGACGGCGAAAGCGTCAGCACCGAGCCGATGCGCTCAAAACCGTGCCACTCCGGGTCTTCCAAAAAGGCACCCGGATCCTTCGCGTCATACTCCACGCCGAGGAGGTCGCGAACGGTGTTGACATACTCATCCCGCGTGAGGCGATTGTAGTTTACCTTGGCGCGCGACGCCATGCGCGCCGACTCGCCTTCTTTCATCTTGTGCGCGATCCATTCCACGACCTGGGCGCTGGCTGTGGCTTCGGGGCGCTTCTTCTCTTTCTTTGGCGGCATCTCGCCCGAATTGATGCGCTCCATGATTTCCAACCACTGCGGCGTGTTTTCAAAGCCGACCTTGGGAGAAAGCGTGTCCATGCGGAAGTCGCCCTTCTGCACATCGGCATCATGGCACTTCAGGCAGTGCTCTTCGAAATAGGTCTGTACCTTCGGGTCAAGGGTGGCGGCAGGCGCGGCCTTCCCGGCTCCGCCGAAAGCGGCAAGCAGAGCGGGGGCAAGGCATGAGAGCAGAGCGCGGTTGAGCATCTGCTTTTCATACGGCGGTGTGAGGGCGTTCATGCAGCACCCCCGAACTATCGGGGGACGGCCGAGTGACAGCCCATGGGAGATCAAGAGGAATTAAATTCCATTTTCTCACAAGATTCCCTGCGCACGGGGAGGGCGGTCGATTACTCTCCGGCACAATTTTTACATATATGTCCGACTCTTCCGGTTCGTGGGTTGCGCGCTTAATGCGTGCTTTGTTTGGGCAATTTAACTACCAGCCGCCCGCCTGGCTCCCTCGCTTTGGCCGTGCGGCGGATGACCATGTGACCAAACATCCGGGCTGCTACGCCTTCGCCATCGTGGTCACCGGGGCGATGTTCCTCATTGTCCCGCAGATTCGCCAGGACATGGAGGCGCATCGGCCGAGACCGCAGGTGCGGACTGAAGCGCGGCAGGCCAAAGGGACACTTTTGATGCCGGGCGTCACACCGATCATCAAGGAAAAACCGCAGCCTCAGCCGCTCACGGTGCAGTTCAATGTCTCTGTGGCCAAGCTGGATGCCGTGGGCAAGGTGGCTCCTGGCGTGGCGCTCTCGCCTGCACACCCGGGCATGTGGAAATGGAACACGGACAAGCTGCTGGTGTTCACGCCGGCGAAAGACTGGCCGTCCGGGCAGGAGTTCACAGTGCAGCTTGATCCGGCTCAGTTGCCCAAGGAAGTGGCATTGAAGGACGCGAGATGGAAGGGGCAGACTCCGCCGCTGGTGGTGTCATTGACTGATTCTGCGTTCGAGATCGATCCGCGTGATCCGTCGCTGCAAAGCGTCGTGGTGGGTTTCACCTCCACCCATCCACTCGACAAGACGCAGATTGAGAAATTGGTCTCACTGGAGGTTGTGGGCGGCTTAAAAATCTTCGACTGGAAAGGGCAGAAACCGGATGCGCTGTTCACGGTCAGCGAAGGAAAGTTCCAGCGTGAGTTCTGGATTCGCACCACGCGCATTCAGGTCCCGGAAAAGGAGGACTATGTGAAGGTCACTCTCCATAAGGAGATCACCAGCACGCTTGGCGGCGGTTCGCTGACGGCGGATCTCATCTCAAAAGTGCGCGTGCCAGATATCACCAGCGGTTTCAAGATCGCTGATGCAAACACGGAAATCCTGAAGACCGAGGATGGCGAGCCGGAGCAGTTTTTGTTCATCAACACCGAGGGCTACGTAACGACGGAAAGCCTGCTCAAGCATCTCGGTGTCTGGCAGGAGCCGGAAAATTTCACGATCAAGGATTCGCGTGGCAATGACTTGGCTCCCGCCGTGAACGATGTGACGACCGATGTGCTCAAGAAGTATGTGCCCGTATCTTTGAAGCCGGTCGAGCTGGAGCTGAGCGACGATCATCCGGCGACGACGCGGCATGCGTTCAAATTTCTCGCAGAAAGTCAGGGCCGCCTGTTTGTGCGCATCACCAAAAGTGTCGAGGCGCTGGGTGGCTTCCGGCTAGGCAATGAGTTCCGCTCCCTTGAAGCCACCCCAGACTTTCCGAAGGAGGTGCAGTTGCTCGGCAAGGGCGGCATCCTCGCGCTCAATGGTGAGCGGAAACTCTCCCTGCAATCACGCGGCGTGCCGTTTCTCCGGGTGAACATGGCGCGCGTGCCCGCACGGCAGGTGAATCATCTGGTGGTGATGTCTGAAGGCGACTTCGCCAATCCCAACTTCACGATGGGAGACAGCTTTGATGAATCGAACATCGCCCAGTTCTTGCGCCACGTACAGCCAGTGGCCATGAAGAACGAGTATCAGGCCTGCTACTCGATGGTCGATTTTGCCAGCGCGCTGCAAGCGACGGACACTTCGGATGCCGATGCTTCGCGCGGTCTGTTCTTTCTCACCGCAGACGGGGTGGAACCGGTGGAAGACTCGAAGAAGCGCTTGGAGGGCGATGCTGTGGAAGATGACTGGCAGGTGATGGATCAGGCGACAACGAAGCGCTTCGTGCTCGTTACCGATCTGGGCCTGATGGTAAAGAAAAACGCTGACGGCTCACGCGATGCATTCGTGCAGAGCATCAAGACCGGCGATCCCGTGAACGGTGCCACGATTACCGTCTTGGCCAAGAACGGCGAGTATCTCCTGCAGCAAACCACCGCCGATGGCCACGTGCTGCTGCCGGACGTGAGTAATTTTCAACGGGAAAAGCGCCCTGTGGCCATCACCGCCACGTTGGGTAATGACCTGTCCTTCCTGCCATTCGATCGCCCTGACCGGCTGCTCGACTTCTCACGTTTCGAAATCGGCGGCGTGCTGGCCTCTGAAAAGGAGGCGCTGGAGGCCTTCGTGTTCACCGAGCGCGGCGTGTATCGCCCCGGAGATGACATCCACATCGGCGCGGTGCTGAAGCGCCGTGACTGGGCCGCAGGTCTCGCCGGACTGCCGCTGGAAATGGACCTGGTCAATGCGAAGGACGAGGTGATCGACACGCAGAAGATTGTGCTGTCAGCAGACGGGTTCATGGATGTGAAGATGAAGACCGATGAGGCTGACCCCACGGGGCGCTACATCGCACGCCTTTATCTGGTGAAGAAGGATGATGAGGACAAGCGCACCCGGCTCGGTCAGACCACGTTCAAGGTGGAGGATTTCCAGCCGGACCGCATGAAGATCGAGGTGAAGCTCACCGGTGACGAACTCGCCGGATGGTTGCAACCGAGTGAGATCAAGGCGGAAGTCTCCCTGCAAACCTTGTTTGGCTTTCCGGCGGCGAAGCGTCTGCTGAAAGCGCGGATGGAGCTGAGCCCGGGTGCCTTCGCGTTTGCGCAGTTCCCTGATTTCATCTTCCACAATCAACTGCCTGAAGCGGAGGACACCGAGGAGACCGAAGCCGGGCAGAAGATCAATCTTGGCGAGCAGACCACGGATGACACGGGTGCGGCGCAGTTTGATCTGGCGTTGGAGCGTTTCGACAAGAGCTGCTTCCAAGTGAGCCTGCTGATCGAAGGCTTTGAAGCTGATGGCGGGCGCAGTGTGCGCAGTGGGAAGAATTTTCTTGTCGCCGCACTGCCGTATGTCGTCGGCTACAAGGCGGATGCGAAGCTCGACTACCTCGGCAAGGACACTGCGGCGAATGTGCGCTTCATGGCGGTGGGTCCGGATTTGAAGCCCCTCGCGCCGAAGGATCTCATGGCGCGTCTGATTCAGATCAAACACGTGTCCGTGCTCACCAAGCAGGAGAGCGGCAGCTACGCCTATGTCTCGACGCAGCGTGAATCCATGGTGTCGGAGGCGCGGTTCGCTCTGCCGGTTGAGGGAGCTGATTACGCTCTGCCGACGAATACGGCAGGCGAGTTCCGCCTCGAATTGCGCGACCCAGAAAACACGGTCGTCTGCGCCACCTCGTTCACCGTGGTGGGCAAAGGAGACATGGAGCGCAGCATGGAGCGTGACGCAGAGCTGGGCATCAAACTGGCACGCAGCAATTGGAACAGCGGTGAATCCCTGGAGGCAAGTCTGAGCGCCACCTACACTGGCGCGGGATTGCTCACCATCGAGCGGGAGAAAGTGCTCGGCTGGCAGTGGTTCAAGTCAGGCACAACGGCCAGCGTGCAGAACATCCTGGTGCCCAATGATATGGAAGGCTCCGCCTATGTGAATGCCTCCTTTGTTCGCGCTCTCGACTCGAAGGAAATCTTCACCTCGCCGCTCAGCTACGCGGTGGATCATTTCGTCGCGAATCCTGACAAACGCCGCATCGAGGTGAAGATTGACGCGCCGGAAAAAGTGAAGCCGGGGGATGTCATGAAAATCGGTTTTTCGGCAACGAAACCCTGCCGCATTGTCGTCTATGCGGTGGATGCGGGCATCCACCAGATCAGCGACTACAAGCTGCCGGACCCGCTCGCGCATTTGAATCGCAAGCGCGCGCTCGAGGTGGAGACGGAGCAGCTCATGGATTTGATCCTGCCCGAGTTCTCGCTCATTGCGCAGCACAAGGCTTTTGGGGGTGATGCGGACAAGCCGCTGCGATTGAATCTGAATCCGTTCAAGCGCCGCAAGGAGCCGCCTGTGGTATTCTGGTCGGGCTTGATCGCTGCAGGTCCCGAGCGCCGCGAAGTCAGTTACACAGTCCCCGATTACTTCGCCGGTAAACTCAACGTCATGGCCGTAGCCGTCGCTGATGATGCGGTGGGTCGTGCTGAAACCAGCAGCATCGTGCGCGGGCCGCTGGTGCTGACACCGAACGTGCCGTTCTTCGTCGCACCGGGGGATGAGTTCACCGCCTCACTCACCGTGGCGAACAATTTGGAAGGCGCGGACGCGAATGGGCCTATTAGCATCGTGGTGCAGGTCACTCCGCATCTCGAAGTCATCGCATCCCCGCAGGGAGCGCTCAATGTGGCTCCTGGCAAGGAGGACACGGTGCGCTTTCGTGTGCGTGTGAAGGACGAGCTTGGCAGCGCGGAGATCACCTTCAAGGCAGAGGCAGCCGGGCAGGTGGTGCTGCGGCGTGTCACTCTCAGCGTGCGGCCCATGACACAGTACCTCACCAATGTGCAGAGCGGCTATTTCCGCGACGGCAGCCATGACGTGAAGGTCACCCGTGAAATGTTCCCGCAGTATCGCAAACTGAACGCCAACGTATCCGCCCTGCCGCTCGGTCTCGCACGTGGTTTGGAGTCCTATCTGCACGAATATCCGCATGGCTGCTCCGAGCAAATCACCAGCCGTGCCGTCTCACGTTTGCTGCTGGCAAAGGAGGTGGACTTCGGTTTCGATGCCGCCGATTCCGCGCGGCAACTGGATGCAGCATTTGCCCTGCTGCGCAGCCGTCAGCATTCGAATGGCGGTTTCGGCTACTGGGATTCAGATGCCAATGCAGGCGTGGATTATCTCTCGGTCTATGTGACATGCTTTCTCACGGAAGCGCGGGATGCGGGCAATGCGGTGCCGTCCGCGCTGCTCGAAGGTGCGCGCAATCGCATGCGGCAGATGGCACGCCTGCAGGTGAGCAGCCTTGATGAAGCAGCCATCCAGGCGGCGGCGATTTATCTGCTCACGCGCCAGGGTGAAAACACCTCCACTTATGTGCTCAATTTGCGCGACAACTTGCGGCAGAAATATCAGGAGAAATGGCGCAGCCACCTCACGGCTGCGTATCTGGCGGGCACGTATGCACTGCTGCAGAAGCGCCCAGAAGCGGTGGCGCTGATGCAAGATTATTGGGCAGCAGTGCGCAAAGGCCGTGCGTCGGGGACATCATGGCGGGGCTCGTATTATCTCGATCCGCAGGTGAGCCAGGCCGAGGGCTTCGCAGTGGCGTGCAAGCACTTCCCGGAGCTGGCGGGAAGCTTTGGGTATGATGATCTCGCCATCGTCACCGAACCGCTGGCACGCAATCGCTTCAACACCATCAGCGCTGCCACGACGATCCTCGCGCTCAAGGCGTACTCCGATCTCGCGAAGCAGTCCGGCGTGCGTGTCTCGCTGGCGGAACTGGCGCGCGCAGGAGGAACGCCGAGTGTGCTGGTGCCAGAGACGACTGGATTGATCCAAAGCAACTTCAGTGCGCAGGCGGGTAGCTTGCGCTTCGGTATCGCGCAAGACGGAGGTCGCGATCTGGGCGCGTTTTACCAGGTGACGGAGGCTGGTTTCGACACCGGTGTGCCGACCCAGCGTATCGCGGATGGTTTGGAAGTATTCCGTGAAATTCTGGCTGCGGATGGAAAAGCGGTGGCAAAACTCAAGGTCGGTGAAGGTGCGCTGGTGCGCCTGACCGTGCGCAATGTTTCCCCCGATGCGCTCAGCAACATCGCGTTGCTGGATCTGATGCCCGGCAGTTTTGAGCTGGAGCCCAATGGACTCAAGCCCGGACGTGGCACCATGCCGGGGGCGGATTATGTGGATGTGCGGGAGGATCGCAATGTGTTCTTCTGCGGCCTGGGCAAAGGAGAAGTGAAGACCTTCAGCTATCGCATCAAACCCATCGCAGCAGGCAGCTATGTGATTCCACCAGCGTTTGCTGAGAGCATGTATGATCGCGGTATCAAAGGGCGCGATGGCGGCGGCAAAGTGAACGTGGAGTAACGGCCATGCGCACGCTTCACCGTCTGCTGCGAATGCAGTTCCTGCGCTGGTCGGGCGCGGCGCTGCTTTTTGTGGCGGTGGTGTGGCTGCTGCTGCCGCAGCCGGAGCTGTATCCGCCGGAGCTTCGTTTTTCACGCACGCTGGAGGATCGCAACGGCAGGCTGCTGCATCTCGCGCTGACGCCGGATGGCAAGTATCGCCGCTTCACGCCGCTGGCGGAGATCAGCCCCGCTTTGATCGAGGCAACACTGACACTGGAAGACCGCAGGTTTTACGATCATCCGGGAGTGAATCCGCTCTCGATGCTGCGCGCGGCGTGGGGTGTTGTTTCAGGGGCGGCGCGTGGCGGTGGGTCCACCATTACGATGCAACTGGCGCGGCTGCGTTACGATCTGCACACACGCACGCCCTGGGGCAAGGCGTGGCAGATGCTGCGCGCGGTGCAGATGGAGAAACATTATTCCAAGGAGGCCATTTTTGAGGCTTATCTCAATCAGGCACCCTATGGCGGGAATGTGGAAGGTGTGGGCGCGGCCAGCCTGCTGTGGTGCGGCAAGCCAGCGAAGGAGCTGACCCTGCGCGAAGCGGTGACGCTCTCCGTGCTGCCGCAAAGTCCGACGACACGCAGGCCGCGTGTGACGGGTGACAACGCAAGCCTGGCCGCCGCTCAGCATCGGCTGTGGGATCGTTTGCGTGAGGAGCGCGGACAGCCTGCGGATCCGCTGGATGGGGCATTCACACTGCGGCAGTTGCAGCCCGTGCCGCGTGAGGCACCGCATCTGGCACGCCGATTGTTTGCCGGAAAGCCGGCGGAAGATCGCGCCAGTTCCGGGGTGCCGCAGCGCTGCACACTGGATGCGAGCCGGCAGCAAGGCGTGGAGCAGGCGGTGAATGATTACGTGGAGCGCAAACGCGAGGTGGGCATCACCAATGCCTGCGCGCTGCTGGTGCATGCGCCTTCGCGCGAAGTGCTGGCCTATGTGGGTTCCAGCCGCTTTCTCGACAGCAAGATCCAGGGACAGGTGGACGGTGTGCTGGCGCGGCGCTCACCCGGGTCGGCGCTGAAGCCTTTCATTTATGCGCTGGCCATGCAGCAGGGGCTGATTCATCCCCACACGCTGCTGCGCGACGGGCGGATGGCCTTCGGCAGCTACAACCCGGAGAATTTTGACCGCAACTTTGCCGGGCCGATTTCAGCCGGAGATGCGCTGTATCACAGCCGTAATATTCCAGCGGTGGCGCTGGCACAGCGGCTCGATGCGCCGGGCCTGTACGGCTTCCTCAAAGAGGCTGGAGTGGCGCTGCCGCAGCCTGCGGAGTTTTATGGGCTGTCGCTGCCGCTTGGCGGTGGGGAAGTTTCTATGGAAGAACTGGCCGAGCTCTATGCGCTGCTGTCGAGCGATGGCACCGCGCGACGGTTGAATTATTTCAAAGGAGAACAGACCGTGGAGGCAAAGCCACTGCTCACCGATGAGGCGTGCTATCTGACGCGGGAGATGCTGCGCACACGTGAAGGCGAGCCGGTGATGGATGATCCGGCAGTGACGTGGAAGACTGGCACCTCACACGGATTTCGCGATGCCTGGGCGGCGGGCATGCGCGGCGAGTATGTGCTGGTGGTGTGGATCGGCAATTTCAACGGCAAGGCCAACCCGGCCTTCATCGCTCGCGAGTGTGCGGCGCCGCTGCTGTTTGAAACGTTCCGGCATCTGCGCCTGCCCATGAAGCGAGAGAAGCCGCCTGCGGGAGTTTCGCAGGTGGAGTTATGCGCGGTATCAGGCCAGCTTCCCACACCGTACTGCCAGCACCGCGTGCAGGGCGGCTTCATTCCCGGTGTGTCACCCATCACGCCCTGCGACATCCATCGCGAAGTGCTGATTGATGCCGCCAGCGGCCTGCGTGTGGCGCGGGATGATGGCAAGCGTGCGCTGAAACATGAGGTGTTCGAATTCTGGCCGCCGGACCTGCTGGAGATGTTCAAGCTGGCCGGGGTGCCGCGCAAAACACCGCCACCGCTGGAAGCGAATGCTGAATCGCTTGTCAGTGCCGATGCAGGTGCGGTGCCGAAGATTGTGTCGCCGCGTGCCGCCTTGGTTTACACCCTGCAAGCCTCCGATGCGGCGCGGCAGACGATCCCGCTGCGTGCCGAAACAGCTCCGGGCGTCAACCGCGTCTTCTGGTTTGCCGGACCCCGCTTTCTCGGTGCCAGCGATCCGGCCACGCCGGTCATGTGGGCCGCCGCCGCTGGCAAGTGGCGCGTGCATGTGCTGGACGATCAGGGGCGCAGCGCTGCGGTGGAGGTGCGGGTGGAGATGGTGCCGTGAGGAGGGGCTGCCTTCAATCGATGTGCAGCATGCCGCTGGTGATGATCCTGGCTCTCAGCCCACCGCGAAACTTGCCTTTGAGAAACTCCTCCCCGCCGGGCGCGATGGCGCGGTCCATCCAGTGGCAAGGCCTGCACTCCTGGCTGCCTTCGAATTCCACGCCTTGAAAGAGAAAGCGCTTTCCCATCCATTGCTGCAGGTCGATGCCGCGAACGATCAGGTTGCGGCGAAAGACCGAGGCCGGAAGCCGCGCCAGTTTGAAGTGATGGCGCACATCCTCGACGATGGCGATGTCGAAGAAGGTGACCTGTCCTTTGAAATCGGGCCGGTGGCCAAAGTAGCGGTCACCACGCAGCCCCATGCCGGCTACGCACTCGATTTCCTTGACCTCGGTGATGCCGCTTTGAAAACGACCTGCGCCCTGCTTACCCCAGTAATCATGGCCAGGTGAAATGTAGATGTGGAGCAGACGAGCATGCCACACCGGCAGCTGGGCGGACGGATTGGCAGCTTCTTCGTTCTCCATTCCGTCATCCATAGCGGGTTCCCGGTATTCTTCGTCATGGCGGGGTGATCCGGCTGTATCGACCAGCTCCCAAAGTTGATCGTGGGGGATCGCTCGAATCTTCCGCGCATTCAAGCCTCGCAGCGCGATTTGAAGAGAATGAGACAGTCCATCGAATGAATCACAACGAACATCTGGCCATCATTGGAAGTGGGGCTTCCTCGATCTACCTGCTCAAACATCTGCTGGATCAGGCTCCGCTGCTCGCGCTGCAGGTCTCTAGGATTTCAATCTTTGAAAAGAGCCGCCTCACGGGAATGGGCATGCCTTACAGTCCGAAGACGACGGACGTGTATAACATGTCGAACATTTCCTCCGAAGAGCTGCCGGAGCTGCCTGTGACCCTGGGTGACTGGCTGCGCTCGCAGGAGCCCGCTGTCTTAAAAGCGCTGAATCTCGATGGGGTTAAGATCAGCGACAGCGAGGTGTACAGCCGCCTCGCATTGGGCCGCTACCTGCATGCGCAATACCAGACGCTGATCGCCCGGCTTGGCGAGTGCGGCATCGAGATCATGGAACACCCGCACTGTGAGATCATTGATGTGCAGGATCAGCCGAACGGGGAGGGTGTGGTGCTGACCACCGTTCAAGGCGTGATGCATGCTTTTCATCGAGTGATTATTGCCACCGGCCATTACTGGGCTGGCGCGGACAAGCCGCAGTCGGGTTATTATGCCTCGCCCTGGCCGATTTCCAAACTGCTGCCGGGGGAAGGGGAGCATCACAATCATGCCATTGGCACGCTGGGAGCATCTCTCAGCGCCTTTGATGTCATCTCATCGCTGTCCCACCGGCACGGCGAATTCATTCTGCAGGACAAAGGAAAAATGATCTTCCGGCCACATCCCGGCACGGAGAATTTCAAGATCATCATGCACGCGGGACATGGTTTGCTTCCACATTTGCAGTTCGACCAAGAGAAGCCCTTTCGGGAGATCTACCGGCATGTGGATCGTGACGGCATGTTAAGCCTGATCGATGGCCAAGGCTTCCTGCGCATCGGCACATTCTTCGAAAAAGTATGCCGCCCGGCGTTGCGACGTGCCTTTGAGAAAGACGCCATGCCTGAGCTTGTGGTCGCGCTGGATGATCCTCAGTTTGGCCTGGTGGAATTCGTCGAAAAAATGACCGACAAGCACGACTACTCCAACGCGTTCGATGGCATGGCTCATGAGATGGTGGAGGCGAGGAACTCGGTGCTGAATCACCAGCCGGTGCACTGGAAGGAGGTCATCGACGACCTGATGTACACGCTCAATTTTCATGCTGAGCTCATGCCTGCGGAGGATCATCTGCTGCTGCACTCCAAGGTGATGCCGTTTCTCATGAACGTCATCGCCGCTATGCCGCTGCCCTCTGGCAATACCCTTCTGGCCCTGTACCATGCCGGGAAGCTGGACATGGTCGCTGGCAGAGTGCGCATCGCCGATGAGCAGACTGAGCAGGGCATGACCACGATCATGGTGGACGAGGATGGGAGGGAATCGAGCATGAGCTATCGCATGTTTATTGATTGCAGCGGCCAGAAGCCGCTGGAGCTGGAGGACTACCCCTTTCCCAGCCTTGTCAAAAGCGGCGCGGTGCGAAAAGCGCGGGCCGCCTTTTGTGGTTCGCAAGCCGTAGCAGATGCGTTGCCGCAGGAAAAGAAAGAGCATCTTTTCAAAGACGGTGACGGTTTGTTTTACCACATCGGCGGCATCGATATCGACGGCACCTACCGCGTTATCGGCAGCGACGGCAAACCGAATCCGCGCATTCACGACATCGCCTTTCCTCACACCACCGGCATACGGCCTTACTCGTATGGGCTGCAGGCATGCAGCGACACCAGCGCCATTTTGGTGAGGGCCTGGGTGGAGGAAATCAAGGGAGCTCCGCCGGTGAAAAATGACATCGTCGAAATCACGGAGATCTACGAGAAGGTGCAGGCGGCTTAACCCAGATTCATCACGGGTTGGTGGGGCTGGTCGGACTCCAGGCGCAGCAGCAGTTCCTTGGCCGTGAGGCCACCTGCAAAGCCGGTCAATTTTCCGTTGGAACCAATCACGCGATGGCACGGAGCCACGATGGAGATGGGGTTTTTGCCGTTGGCCGCTCCCACGGCACGCACGGCCTTGGGACTGCCCACCTGCGTGGCGATCTGCGCATAGCTACGTGTTTCTCCGAAGGGGATGGTCAGCAGGGCTTCCCAGACTTTCTTTTGAAAAGCGGTGCCGGCGAAGTCGAGCTTGAGGGTGAACTTCTTCAGCTTGCCCGCGAAGTAGTCACGCAATTGGTCCTCGGCTTCGAGCAGCGCGGGATGGGCCAGGTTTTCTTCCAGCGGGCTGAGCCTCACACGCTTCGGGTCGTCGTTCTCCCATAGGACGGCAGCGAGTCCGCGATCATTGGCCACGAGAGTCAGCATGCCCACCGGCGACGGCATGGTTTTGTAAAAATAAGTCATGGGGGAAGAGATTGGGATGCGGTGCCACGATGACTGGCTTTAGCGGAAACGCTGGCCGTTTTCGGACATGGAAACAAAAAAGAGTGTGGTGTCCGAAAACGGCCAGCGAGGCCATGCAGAAAGGTTACGGTGCGGCTCTGATGACCGCCATTGACGACAATGCCGCCTACAACGCGATGACTTCCCGGGACCCTCGTTTCGATGGCGTGTTCTTTGTCGGGGTTACCTCCACGGGCATCTACTGCCGACCCATCTGTCCCGTCAAAACACCCCGGCGTGAGAACTGCCGTTTTTTTCAATGCGCGGAGGCGGCAGAGAAAGCCACGTTTCGCCCCTGCCTCCGCTGTCGTCCCGAACTGGCGCCGGGCAGTGCGCCCGTGGACCATGCGCAGCGCATCGCGCATCTGATTGTGCACCGCATCGACGAAGGGCATGTGGATGATGGCGCGGGCCTGGAGGAAATCGCAGCGGACCTAGGGCTCAGCTCACGGCAGTTGCGCCGCATTGTGCAGAAGGAGCTGGGCGTGTCGCCCATGGAGCTGATCCAGACACGTCGGCTGCTACTGGCGAAGCAACTGTTGACCGAGACCCAGCTGCCCGTGATCGACATCGCCTTTGCCAGCGGCTTCTCCAGCCTGCGTCGTTTCAATGCGGCCTTCAGTTCCCACTATCGCATGCCGCCGACCCGGCTGCGGAAAGAGGCGGAGCAGCATGGTGGCAAGATCAATGCCGCCGATACCTCGACGCTGCAACTCACCTACCGCCCGCCCTACGACTGGGAAGGCCTCCTCAAGTTCCTCAGCGCCCGCGTGATCAAGGACGTGGATTTGGTCAGCGATGGCAGTTACGCGCGCACCGTCTTGCTGGGAAAGAGCAAGGGCTGGATTCGTGTGACGCATGCGGCGGAAAAGCGTGCGCTGCTGGTCGAGTTCACCCATTCACTGACCTTCGTTTTGCCGGCGCTGCTCGGCAGGCTGCGCAATCTGTTCGACCTCGCTGCACGACCGGACCTGATCGCGGCGCATTTGATGCAGGACCCCTTGCTGAGAAAGGGAGTCATGAAAAATCCCGGGCTCCGCGTGCCAGGAGCATTCGACGGCTTTGAGCTGGCCCTGCGGGCGACCCTGGGGCAGCAGATCACGGTGAAGGCGGCCACGACATTGTCCTGTCGGTTTGCCGAGGCGTTCGGAGAAAAGATCGAGACACCCTTTCCCGAACTGACCCGGCTGTCGCCCCTGCCCGAGCGCGTGGCCAGGGCCAGTGTGGATGACATTGCCAGGCTGGGGATCGTCAGCGCCCGTGCCAAGTGCATTCTCGCCCTGGCCCAGGCGGTACAAGGGGGGACGCTCTCTTTCGATGTTGGAACGGATCCAGAAGCCGCCATCCAGCGATTGGTGGCCCTTCCAGGCATCGGCCCCTGGACTGCCCACTACATCGCCATGCGCGCCCTGCGCTGGCCGGATGCCTTTCCCAAAGAAGACATCGTCGTGCGGAACAACCTTGGCGGAGTTACCGCGAAGCGAGCCGAAGAGATGTCCCAAGTCTGGCGTCCATGGCGAAGCTACGCCGTGATGCATGTGTGGAATGGACCGTAACTATTTCGCTTTTCCAAACGCCGCCTTGAATGCCTGCGTCGTCTTGGGCCACTCCTTGTCGCGCTGATTCAGCTCGCCGGGATAATCCCCGTTTGAATTCCAATACGTGTGCGACCGCGCCCCGTTTGTCCTTAGGAAGGCCGCCATCGCTTCCACGAAGGGAGCTGCGTTCGGGCCCCACACGCCCCATTCATCGATCTGAAAGGGTTTCCCGTGTGTCTTGGCAAAGGCCAGCATGCCAGCCAGGTTCCATTCATTGTAGCCATAGAGCCCCACGCGCTTTTCCCAGGCTTCTGTGGGGTCGTTCGTTTCCCAGCCTTCGCCGCCCATCACCTTGGGTTTCCAGTACACATCCTGGCCCACGAGGTCCACATACTCATCGCCGGGCCACATGGGCCGTGGATCGCTGGCACCTTCAGTGGTGGAAAAGCAAAAGCGGAAACGGTCACCACCGGGCACGCCGCGAAACACTCCGTGAAAGCGCTGCCAGGACGCGATGAAGTCCGGGATCTGCGCCTGCTTCGCTCCGCCCACTCCCCAGGCAAACCACTCGCCGTTCATCTCGTGGCTCGGACGCAGCACGATCTCATACGTGCCTGGATTGTTCTCCAGGATTGAGCCCGCCAGGCATTTCCAGTGCTCATCATATGCTCCGGTCTTCGCCTCCGCATAGCTGGCCCCGTTGATGATGATGGGCACGTCATAGACCAGTCTGCGGTCGCCGCGCTCTCCATACACGGTCTGGCTCAACCAGTTCGCATAGCGGTAGTTCTCCCACTTCTGAAAGTCCACCGTGCACAGGATGACATCCACTTTGCGTCCCAGCCAGGTTTCGAAGTCCGTGACTCGCTGCATGGAGTTCTCCCCGTACACGCCCAGCAGAGGCTCGGCGGCGTGGGTGTAGGCAGGCAGAAGCAGGGCCAGGGTGGCGAGGAGCGTGGTGCGTAGAAGCATGAAGGTTTTGTTTTCGGCTGAAGATCAGCGTGGATAGGAGGCTAACTGCAAGGAAGAATGCGATGAAGTATGGTTCTTAGCTGAGGCCCAGTCCTTCGCTCTTCGAGCTACGGAGAGCATTTTTGCCTCCTTGGGGAGACAAAAAATGGCGGAGAGGGTGGGATTCGAACCCACGGTGGGGATAAACCCACGCCAGTTTTCAAGACTGGAGCCATAAACCACTCGACCACCTCTCCAGGTGCTGCGTTGCGGAGCGAAGATAGTAGGCACCGTGTTGCAGCCTGCCAAGAGGAAGTTTGCACGAGCTGCAAGTCAGGATTGATCCCCGGCGGGGCGGCATCCATGGTCATCGCGCATGATCCACACGACCGCCCTGATTGATCCGAGCGCCCAAATCGACCCGACTGCCGAGATCGGCCCCTATGTGGTGATTGACGGGCCTTGTGAGGTGGGGGCTGGCTGCAAGATCGAAGCGCACGCCCAGCTGGTGGGGCACGTGGTGGTGGGGGAGGGGACGAAGGTCGGGCGTGGGTCCGTGATTGGCGGGGAGCCACAGGACCTGGGATTTGATCCCGCGACGAAGAGCAGTGTGATTTTGGGCAAAAAAAACGTGATTCACGAGCATGTGACCATTCATCGTGGCAGCAAAGCGGGGGGCATCACACGCATCGGGGATGGCAATTTCCTCATGGTGGGCTGCCATCTGGCGCATGATGTGGTCTTGGGGGACAAAAACATCCTGGCGAACGCGGTCCTGCTGGGCGGGCATATACACATCGGCAGCAACACGTTCATCGGCGGCGGAGCGGTGTTTCACCAGTTCCTGCGGATCGGAGATTTTTGCGTGATCCAGGGAAACGGCAGTTTCAGCAAGGACATTCCGCACTACTGCGCCGCACAGCGCATCAATCGCGTGACGGGACTGAACGTGATCGGCCTGCGGCGGCAGGGGTTCACCACGGAGGATCGGGGGGCGATCAAGGAGCTGTTTCAACTGCTATTTTGCGAAGGGATGAACCTGACGCAGGCGCTGCAGCAGGCGGCGGCCAAAGAATGGCCGGACAAGGCGAGACGCTTGCTGGAATTTGTGCAGGCACCGAGCAAAAAAGGGGTCTGCCCCGTGCGTCCAGGACGCGAGGACGACTGAGGCGAAAAAAGTCCGGCTTTTTCTTGTCACCGCGACCCCGGTAGCCTATTTAGAATGCTCTCATCGCCTGCCTGTGTAGGGCGATGTCCTCTCGTGTTATGATTTTTTCAAAATTTTGCCTGACGGTTCTCGTTTGCGCCTTGGCTATGGCCGGGGCGGCGAGCGGGCAATCCCTCCTCGACAGCCTCACGAGCGATTTGAACATTCGTGGCCTCACCACTACGATGGATCCTGAAACGGGCGTAGCGACGGTGACGGGTGATGTTCATATTCAGTATGGCAATATTGAAATGCGCTGTGGCAGTGCGCAGTACAACCAAGCCACCGGTGAGGTCATCGCCAAGGATGGGGTGACCATCTGGCGTGACGGAACGCTCTACCATGGAGATTCGATCACTTACAACTCCATCACAGGTGAGATGTCAGGGAAGAATGTGATTACGGGCATCGGCGCAGGAGCCCCAGGCATCCCTGGAACGGGTCTGACCGGCAGCGGCGGCCCCAGCGGTGGCGGGTTCAGAAGAACGGCGGGCATGTTTTTCTTCAGAGCGGAAGATTTCCACTCAGGCAGCAAGCTTGAAAACCGGATCGATGCCAAGGGGGTTTCTTTCACATCCCACGATTTGCAGGTCCCGAATTACCGACTTAGTGTCAAAGAGTTGACGGTTTATCCAGAGGACAAGGCCATCCTGAAGGATGTGAAAATGTACGCTGGGAAGACGCCCATTTTGTATCTGCCCAAGCTCACCAAATCGCTGGATGAAGATAGCAACATCCGTCTTGGTCCGGGTTATCAAAGCCGCTGGGGCGCGTTCTTGCTGACACAGATGGCCGTGGTGCATGGCGACCATACCTACGCGAAATACAAATTTGATCTGCGCAGCAAGCGTGGTGTCGGCGCCGGGGTGGATCTCATTTCACTGCGGTACAGTGCCAACCGGCAGAACTTCGGCACACTGAAGCTTTACGGCGTCAATGACACCGCCCCCAATACGAACGCCACCAGCGCCACACGTTATCCAGTGCCCAAGGACAGGTATCGGGTGAATTTCCAGCACCGCATCTACCTTCCGGGTCCGGATGTGAGCACCTGGTATCTTGATTTCGACATCAACAAGATCAGCGATATTCACTTCTATGAAGATTTCTTCTTCAATGATTTCCGCACCAATCGCGAACCCGACAATCTGATTTCGCTCATTCACACGAATGACGCCTACGTCGCCACCCTGATGGCGAAGTTTAAGCTGAACAACTTCTACCGGACGACGACACGTCTGCCTGAGCTTTCCATCGATTTCACCCGCAGGCCTCTCTGGAATTCAGGCATTTATCACCAGGGCACCATCACCGCTGGCATCATTGGCGAACTGGTCGGGCAGCAGGAAAAGGCGGAGTTGCTCCGTCTCCAGGCACTGGGTGCAGGGGGCCTGGCTGGCGTGCTTGGCGATCCACTCGGAACAGCCGGTGCCTCTTTCCTCAGCCTCGCGGGGGCTCCACGAACAGCCGCGCTGACCCCGGTCGATGTCACTCAAGGGCTAGGGGCTATTTCCAGCCGACTGGCGCAGCCGGGCTATGCCCGTTTTCACACCTACCATGAGTTTCTTTATCCCAAGACTTACATGGGCTGGCTGAATGTGACGCCCAGGCTGGGAATTGGCATGACGAGCTACAATGGCATCGTTGGCAGTGTCACCGGGCTGCGGAATTTCACCCGCGGTATTTACAGCGCTGGACTGGACGTCTCCTTTAAAGTTTCCAAGAGCTGGAGTGATGTGCAAATTCCATCTCTGGGTCTCAATGGCATCCGGCATGTGTTCCAGCCTTATCTGAACTATTCCTATCTGGATGCCGCTCAAAATGCCGGGCTGCCAGCCATCGACCGGCTTTCCGCCACCACCCGGCCGCGCTCCATTGATGTTCCCCTGTTTACCGCGGTGGACAGCCTGCGCTCATGGAATGTGGCACGTGTCGGTTTCCGCAATCTCCTGCAAACGAAACGGGACTACATGGGAAGCAATGGCTACGGCAGTTTCTGGGAGACACCCGAAGGCGGAGATGACCAGACCTACACCTGGGCTGGCATGAACACCTATGTGAACGTGTTTGGCAAAGACCCGGAATACGGCAAGAGCCTCTCGAATGTTTACAATGAGCTTTTCTGGGTTCCGGTGCCTTGGGCCAGCCTGAAGTCAGATCTGCAGCTGCCTCTCGGCACGGGCACAGGCAGCTTTACTGAAGCCAACAACAGCATCACGTGGCTGATCAACAAAAGCACCTCGTTCGAAATGGGGCATCAATACCTGTATGATCATCCTTTTTTCCGCAACAGCAGCCTGATTTACACACGTTTTTACGCCCGTCTGAATGAGGATTTCGGCTTCAACACCTACCATATTTACGAGGCGACTGGCGGCGTTCTGCAATTCCAAAGCTACAGCTTTTCAAAAGATCTCAGCAGTTGGATCGCTTCCTTTGGTGTGATGTCACGTAATAACGGCGCTGGCGTTTCTGATTTTGGTCTTCTGCTCTCCTTCACGCTCAAGGATTTCCCCAAATTCAACTTCGACTTGGACATGGATCCCAATCCTGGCGGTCGCGGGAGCAAGCAGTAGGCGCTCGGGGCGGCTGGCTGGTCGAATCAGCGCCAGTATAGAGTTCTGTCACGAACGGCGTTTAGTTAAACAGCTGTTCAGTCGTTTTTCCCTCGGGCATAAGGTGCTTCCAATCACTTTGCTGGGGTGAGCCAAAGGAACAAGATGGCCATGCGCGATCATGCAACCTGATGCCACGCGGATCAGCGTTAACTAAAGTGTCACCTGACCAAGGTCAGAGCCACATCCCAATCACATGCCCCCGCCGCTTCTGGCGAGGAAGTTGAGGGCCAAGGTGGCAACGGCGAGAAGGAAAACTAACCAGGCGAGAGGCATGAGATAAGAAGAAGTGGAAGTGAGCGAATGGTCGATGGCTTCAAGGAATCTTCTGCAAGGAATTTGCAAATCTTTCGTTGCTCCAGACACCCGTAGTAGAAACGGTTTCCCAGTCCTTCTTGCCTTTTTCCGGCACCATAATCGGTGATTCACCAGTGGGATCAGATTTAACAGCATCTGCTCCAAACATCTGCACTGCCATCAAAACGGCCGAAAGCACAAAGCAGATCACCGACAGCGGCACCAAGCCTGCTTCTGGGTCCTTCTCTTCATAGAACTGTTCCGCATCAGCCGCTGCACTGCGTTTCACAGGTGCGCTGGGAGGGGCGGAGATGGACGGGCGCTGCATGGCCTGCGTGGGCTGCAGCTTGACGGTTGCTTTCGGGAGCGGAGCCGCCGGACCGGTGCCACCACCGACCATCGGGCCGGTGCCAGCGCCAGGTGCCGAAGGAGGACGCGGACCTGTTGGCTTCTGAAGCGGAACGGTAGGAGCGCCGGTTTCGATGCGCGGAGGAGGGGCGGCGGCGGGATTTTGGCCAAGCGGACGGGTTGCCGCAGGCAGGCCTGCCATGGGGGCAGAAGGACGAGGTGCCATCGGTGCCATGGGCGCTCCTGGGGGCCTTGGCGCTGTGGGCGGAGCCATCGGACGAGCCATCGGCGGGGGCATGGCGCCCGAAGGGGCCGGTGCAGCCGGTGGCGGTGAGGACGACACGGGAACAGCAGCGGTGGTCTTCCGGGACGGAGGCGACATCGGCGGCGCTGGCAGCTTCACCGGCGCAGTGCTAGACTTGGGCGCAGGAGGGGGCAGCGGGGCTGAGGGCAGCTGAATCGGAGCCGTGGACTTCTTCGACATCATGGGAACCACGGAAGTCGTGTTGAACGAGGCTGGAATGCCCCCTGTAGCCGGAGAAACGGGGGCAGTGGACTCCCGTGGCTGGGTGACCCCGGCATTTGGACGCCCACGCAGCGTAATGCGCACCGTTTCTTTCTTGAGCGGGACGGCGGCAGTCTTCGGCGAAGAGCCTGAAGGGGGTGGGGGCGGTAACGTGTTTTCGGGTTCGCTCATGGGTCAGGGACGGAAAAAGGAATGATTCAGAGAATTCCCTCATATTTAGCGAATTTTGCCCCCTGGCGTCAATCCCTTTCTCCTGATGTCTTGCAATTGTCCGGCCAGTGCTCGTTAGTTGGTGATCTGGTGGTCGGCAACCATGACTCCCAGGCCTTTTCTAGCATGAAAATTCTTGTCACAGGCGGAGCTGGTTTTATCGGCTCCCACACCGTTGAGCGCCTTGTTCGTGAGGATGCAGGGCAGATCACAATCATTGACAGCTTCAACGACTACTACAATCCAACGATCAAGCGTGAGAACCTGCGGGCACTCGGTCCGAAGGTGATTGTGTGTGAGGGGGACATCTCCGATCCGAAGTTTGTCGCCAAGACCTTTGATGTGGGCCGTTTTGACGCAGTCATCCACCTGGCCGCGCGTGCCGGGGTGCGTCCCTCCATTGAACAGCCTGAGCTGTATATCGACACCAACATCAAGGGGACCTTCCACCTCCTTGAAGCCGCCCGTCGCACTGGAGTGAAGCACTTTGTCTTCGCCAGCAGTTCCTCGGTCTATGGTGTGAACAAAAAAGTGCCGTTTGCGGAGGCCGACCCGATTCTACAAACCATCAGCCCTTACGCCATGACCAAGATGGCGGGCGAGCAGATGTGCTCCAATTACAGCCACCTTTACGGCATGAAGACGGTCGCCCTGCGCTTTTTCACCGTCTATGGCCCGCGCCAGCGCCCTGACCTCGCCATTTCCAAATTCACCCGCCTCATCGGGGACGGCAAGCCGATCGACAAATACGGGGATGGCAGCACCGCCCGGGACTACACCTTCGTTCACGACATCGTCGATGGCATCGTTGGCGCGCTCAATTACCGTAGCGGTCCCATCTGCGACATTTTCAATCTCGGCGGCTCCCAGACCGTCACGCTGAATGACCTGATCTCCACCATCGAGCAGGCGGTGGGCAAAAAGGCCGTGATCAATCAACTGCCGGAGCAGCCGGGCGATGTGCCGCTGACTTCTGCGGATGTGAGCAAGGCGAAGGCGCTCCTCGGCTTCAAGCCGGGCACCACGATTGCGCAGGGGGTGCCTGCCTATGTGGAATGGTTCCGTGACATGCGGGCGCGGGGCATCGCCGTATGCTAAAAATGCGGTGCTGACACCGTGCCCTCTTCGATCTCCTGGCGCTTTTTGCGCACGATGCCGTCGGCGATGTCCGTGACCATTTCCTCCAGCAGCAGCCGCAGATGGCTGCCTGGGCGGTAGTCGGCCGGCGCGATGTGCTTCACGCGGTCCGCCAGTCCGGTGAGCTGGTAACACTTGCGGAAGCTGCTGCGGCCTACTTCATCCGGATTGTAAACCGCCACGGCATGCCCGCCGTAGCGTTTCATCAGCGTGAAGCAGGGCACGTCCGTTGGGCCGTCGCCTACATAGATCATGTGCTGGAAGGGGATGGGGCGCAGCTCATGCGCCATGTGGTCGTTCACGTCTTCATGTGGCTCCAGCATGCCCTTGTTGATGCGGAAAATATACTGCGTCTTGGTGGTGTGGCTGATGACGCGCTTGGGGAAGGTGATGCGGCCGTTTTTGTCCTCGCCGAACTCGCAGCCGAAGATCCGCTTCACAAACGGTGCCAGTGCCGAGCCGTCCAATAGCGCCTTCAGGCCGCTGGAGATGATGTAATGCTCGACCTTCACCCCCAGCAGTCGGTGCTGTTCATTCAGCACTTTGTTCAGCTCGTCGAACAACTCCGGCACACCTTTGAAAAAGTTCAACTTCGCGCCCAATTTTCTTAAATCGTCGTTCGTCGGCCGGTCCATGTCCAGGTAGTCCAGCATGCACTTCAAGTAGGCAAGCTCGCCATCGTAGCCTTCCTGATTGACCAGTTCACGGCTGCGTTTCCAGAACTGCTCCGGGTTGATCCCGAAGTGAGGGAAAAGGGTCTCATCCTGCATGTACGTCGGACTGAGCGTCTGATCGTAATCGTAAATGATGCCGATGGTGGTCTGTTGGGATGCCATGCTGTGGGGAGGAGAAGTTGACGGTTGTTTACGGCTGGTGACAGTCGTTGAGGATTGTTTTCCAAACCACGGTCATCAGCTACCGTAATCTTCCCTCTCAGACCAGCGCTTTGAGTGCGCTGGAGATGTCTGGGTAGGCAAAAGTGCAGCCCATTTCCGTCGCGACGCGAGGAATCGCTCGTTGGCCGCCCAGCAGCATTTCGTCCGCCATTCCCCGCAGCAGCAGCCTGAGTGCGAAGGCCGGCGCGTGAAAGAAGGCTGGGCGGTGCAGGGCTGAGGCAAGTTTTTGGGTGAATTCTGCATTCGTCACCGCTCCCGGCGCACAAAGATTCACCGGGCCGCTCACGGTTTCAGTGGTGATCGCCTTCAGAAGAATCTGCGCCGCGTCGTTCACGTGAATCCAGGACATCCATTGCTTCCCTGATGCCAATCTGCCGCCGAGACCGCAGCTAAAGACCCGCCGCAGCAGTGGAAAGGCTCCGCCATCGCGACCCAGCACCATTCCTGTGCGCGAGGTGACGACGCGCATGCCGAGTGCCTCGGCCCGGCGCGCTGCTTTCTCCCAGCCGGCGCACACATCCGCCAGAAAGCCGTCGCCGCGCGGCGAACTTTCATCCACGGCATCAGGGCCGCTGTTGCCATAGAATCCGGCTCCGGAGGCGCACACCAGGACCTTGGGCCGGTTTTCTTCCTGCCATGTCCCCAGATGCGCTACCAGCGCCTGGGTGAAATCCACGCGGCTTTGCCAGATGCGGTTTCGCTTTTCCTGCGTCCAAAGGCCCATGAGGGATTCACCTGACAGGTGCACCAGCGCATCCAGTTTCGTCTCAGGCAGCTCATATGGCGCCTGTTTAGGCTGCTGCAGACCCGATCCCGGCCTGCGCGAATACCCGATGACCTCATGACCCCGACCCGAGGCATATGCCGCAAGATGTCTGCCAATGAAGCCAGTCGCGCCTGTAATGCCGATGCGCATAAAAATTAAAGAGTAGAGACGGGAACCAGCACTTCATTGCGGCGCAGAAAACCCGGGGTCCACGGAGGATCGTAGTAGGCACTGAAGGGCGCGCCAGTCTCCTGAAGCTGTTTATGTTGAATCCAAGCTTTCAGCTTTGCCAAGGCCTGCAGTTCCAGTTCCCTCGTTTGTGAACCGCTGAAGCGATACACGGCCACTGTTCGCGCTTTCATGGTGTCCACGTGTACCTGGGAAGACGCAGGGGCGGGCGTATCGTTCTTATGCTTCTCCGGTACCACAAAGGCCATTTTCCCACCCACCATGAAGACCGGTGTCGTCATGGATATTTTCTCTTTTGTTGCATTTCCGCCGTCGATGTAGCGGAACAACCGCATGAAGCTGGAATTGTCAGCATCACGAGAAGTTGTGGCGATTTTGAGCTCGGGATACTCACGAATCTCAAAGGCACCGTCCGTGCTGATGACTTTGCACGGAGCGGTTTCATAACCCGCACGTGACGTGGCGCAGGCTGCAATGCCGATGGCGCTGACAACCAGACCGCCGACGATAGTGAGCACCTTTTTCATGGCCGAAATACGCGTGCCATGGATCAACGGGCTGACTTTTCCAAGATGAGGCACCGAAACGAGCGCCCCATCAAGGCTGGGTGCGTGAGGGAATTGAACTGGCGCATCGTGGCGGCATCCGGTGGACTGCCTTCAAGGCTTTGAATCCAGCTCATCGCCATGCGGCCCAGCAGGCGGCCTTGCAGGTCATATTCCCGCTGGGCGAGGCCATGGCGCACGGCTTCATCAATGAGCCGCGTGAAATTAATGTGCGTGGTCAGATCGCATTCGCCGAGGTCTGTCAGCACCTTGCCGTCCATCTGGTGTCGATGGTAGCGGCGGATCGTGCCATCGGCGCGTGAGTCGGCGAAAAACTCCTCCGCATCCAGGCCGTAGTCGGCGATGAAAATGGCTCCGCGAAACGCAGCCTGCGCCAGGGCGCGAATCCAAGTGAGCATGGCAAGGTTGATTTCAAGGGTGTGGCCTGTTTCGAGATCCCACGGCAGGTGTTTCATTTCGTCGCTGAGTTCAGTGCAGGAGCATTCGCCTGGAATGAAGCGCAAGGCCTCGGTGCCGTCGGTCTCGACGAACAATTCCTCCCAGCGCTCGCCGTTCCACCGCACGAGATGGATGGGAAAGGCGTCCGGCAGCTCATTGCAGAGGAAAAAGCCGTGCTTGGGCCCGTTTTCCAATGCCGCGAGGCTTTCCACCCACTGGACCTGGTCGCCGAGCCGGGTGGCCTGAACCGCACGGTATTTGGGATTCGGTTCCACGATGAGGTAGCGGATAGGGTGGCCGCCAAGTGCGCTTAAAACATCCTCCGCGAGCTGCCCGTCGTGCGCGCCTTGTTCGATGATGGTGAAATCTGCGGGTTCGCCGAGCGCCTGCCATTCCTGCAAGGCGCGCATGGCCAGAAGTTTGCCGAACAGCGGCCCGATGCTCACACTGGTGAAAAAATCGCCCTTGCGGCCGATTTTGCGCGGGCCTGCACCATAATAACCATGCTCAGGATGATAGAGCGCCAGATCCATGACCTGCGCAAAGGGCAGACGCCCGGACGGCGTGGCGGCGAGTGTTTCACGAAGAAGCTGGGGCAGGGAAGACATGCGATGCACGGGAAAGAACTGGCGCGGATTGTGAAGGGCGGGTAGTTTCACCACCCTTCTTTCTTACCAAGCCATGTTCCGTGATGATCCCGATCCCCAGCCTGTGCGCAACTGGCGTGGCGAAGCCGGCCTGAAACTGCCGTTCTACCGCCGTGGCTGGTTCAGTGCGCTGATGGCCTTTGCACTGCTCTGTGTGGTGTCAGCATTTGGCATTTACAGTGTCATTGTGGCGCCGCTGCGGCGGGATGCGGAGAAGTTTGATCTGGAGGAACTCAAGAAGCTGGAGTCCGCGAGCATTATCTTTGACCGCGATGGTGATGAAATGGCCCGCCTCTACGTGCTGAACCGCACCCCGGTGCCTATCACGGATGTGCCGCAGCATTTGATTGACGCCCTGGTGGCGCAGGAAGATTCGCGGTTTTTCAAGCATGACGGGGTCGATTACATCGGCCTGCTCCGCGCGGTGAAGGAAAACATTGTGGCCCGGGACATCACGCAGGGGGCGAGCACGGTCACGCAGCAGCTCGCCCGGCAAACGTTCAAGCTTCTTGAGCGCAGCTACAAGCGCAAGATTTTGGAGGCCTTCATCGCCCAGCGGATCGAGAAGCATTTCTCGAAGTCAGAGATTCTCGAACTCTACCTGAACCGCATCTTCTTCGGGATCAATTTTTATGGCGTGCAGGCGGCGGCGCGCGGTTACTTTGGCAAGGATGTCAAAGAACTGACCATTGAGGAGTCGGCGACGATCGTCGGACTGATCAAAAGTCCGAACAACATCCAGCCCATCAAGCACCCGCAGCGTGCCATGAAGGAGCGCAATTATGTGCTCGAACGCATGTCAATCGAAGGCACGCTGACGAAGGACGAAGCGGCAAAGCTCAAGAGAAAGCCGCTGGTGACCGCGCCGCAGAGCACTGACCCGCGCCTGAGCTATGTTTTTGATGCCGT
Source organism: Verrucomicrobiota bacterium (assembly GCA_025360015.1). Classification (GTDB taxonomy): domain Bacteria; phylum Verrucomicrobiota; class Verrucomicrobiia; order Verrucomicrobiales; family Verrucomicrobiaceae; genus Prosthecobacter. The sequence continues at coordinate 268,334 of JANYCZ010000068.1, forward strand.
GCGGCGTGAAGTCGTGGATCTGGTGGGCGAGGAGCGGGCTTCCATCGGTGGCTTCCGCATTTACACCAGCATTGACCAGGACCTGCAAAAGGCCACCGAGGAGGCCGTTAGCAAGCGCATGGCCGAGGTGGAAAAACGCCAGGGCTACGAGCACCAGACCTTCGCGCAGTTTCGCGCGATTTTGACCGACTACCGTGCACGCATGAAGCGGGGTGAGATTGATCCTGCCACACCCAAGCCGCTGCCCGAGTACTTGCAGGCCGCCGCCTTGATGATCGACAACAAGGACGGCAGCATTTTGGCGATGGTGGGTGGACGTGATTTTGGCGACAGCCAGTTCAACCGCGCCACGGACGGTGTGCGCCCGGTGGGCACGGCCTTCACGCCGCTGGTGTATGCCGCCGCATTCAGCAGCCCGGGACTTTACCCTGGCACCAAGGTGGATGACGCCCCGCTGGACAACCGCCGCGTGATGATCGGGGGGCTGACCGGCATTCTGGGCGAATGGGGAGCGGAAGTGGACAATCCGAAATGGACGCAGGCACCGATGAGCGCGCGTGAGGCACTTGTTCAGGGCCGCAACTCAGCCACCGTGCGCCTCGGCGAACGGGTTGGCGTGCCCATGGTCAAACAGGTGGCGCAGAAGGCAGGTGTCACCTCCGAAATGCGCGACTACCCCTCCACCTTCCTCGGTGCCAGCGAGGCGCGACTGAGTGAGATGTGCCTGGCCTATTCCAATTTCCCAACTCTTGGCAGCCGCCCGCAAAAGCTGAACCTCATCCAGCGCATCACGGACAACAACGACAAAGCGGTGTTTCAAATCTCCGAGGCTGCGCTGCGCAGTGTGCAGAGCATGGACCCCATCGCTGCGTATCAGACGCACACTTGCCTGGTGGACGCGCTGCATCGCGGCACGGGCAGCCCCGCTGTGAGTGATTACAAGCTCGGCGAGTTCGTGGCGGGTGGCAAAACCGGCACGCACTACGAATTTAAGGATCTCTGGTTTCTGGGCTACACCTCCGGCGTCACCTGCGGTGTGTGGGCGGGTTTTGACAAGCAGAAGACCATCTATCCCGGGGCTTTCTCCAACCGCATCGTGCTTCCGGTGTGGGTGGACATGATCAATGCCAGCGCCACGCGGTATGTACCGCAGGAAGTGGAGCCGCCGCAGACAGCGGAGCGGGTGGAAATGTGCCAGCGCAGCGGCATGCGCGCCACGGACTACTGCTACGAGAAGATCAAGGGGCCCGATGGCCGTGAAAAATCGGTGCGCTCCACCTACTTTGAATACCTGCGTCCCGGCACGCCGCTGGAGGGCTTCTGCAACCTGCACACGGGCGAAGGCCTGCCGGTGGAAATCAAGCAGTTCGGCTATCAAACTCCCGCCAGTGGCTTCGACTCCGGCCCGCTCATCGCCGCGGCCAGCCGCTGGGTCCACATCGACCCCGTGCGCATGAAGGCGCTCACGGTCATTGGCGAAGATCCCTACAATTCCGAACAGGCCGTCCCCCGCGCCAGCCCCGTGAATGACGATGGCACGCCGATCCGCAAAGCCATTCCCGTTGATGCGGTGGGACCCTCCGAAGAAGACGGCCCCAAGCTCAAGCTGGCTCCGCCGCCGCCGATGAAGATCGAGCTGTGAGATAACGCATGCTTTGGCGATTACCGCAGCAGCATCTTCCCCTTTTCTGCATCGAACTCGTTCTCCCACTTGGCCACGACGAGGGTGGCAAGCGTGTTGCCGATGAGGTTGGTGATGGCGCGGGCTTCGGACATGAAGCGGTCGATGCCGATGAGCACAGCGAGACCTGAGACGGGAATGCCGGTGTCGATGGTCGAGAGCGTGGCGACCAGGGTGATGAATCCCGCGCCGGTGACTCCTGCGGCCCCTTTTGAGGTCAGCAGCAGCACTCCCAGCAGGACGATCTCATGCCAGAGTGTCAGGGGGGTGTTGGTGGCCTGGGCGACGAACAGGGCTGCGAGCGTGAGGTAGATGCAGGTGCCGTCGAGATTGAAGGAGTAGCCAGAGGGGATGACCACGCCGACCACGGACTTGTCGCAGCCCGCTTTTTCGAGCTTCAGCATGAGCTGGGGCAGTGCGGTCTCCGAGGAGGAGGTGCTGAGCACCAGCAGCAGTTCATCTTTGATGAAAATCAGGAGCTTCCAGAGGCTGAAACCATTCCATCGCGCGATGCTGCCCAGCACGACGAACACAAACAGTCCGCACGTGAGATAAACACAGCCCAGCACCTTGGCCAGCTTGATGAGAATGTCCGGACCTTCCGAGCCCACGGTGAAGGCCATTGCTGCGCAGGCTGCGACAGGGGCCACGCGCGTGATGATGGAGACCAGCTTGAAAAACACCTCCGAGACACTGTGCAGCAGATCGAGCACTGGTTTGCCCTTCTCGCCCATCTGGCACAGCGCCACAGCAACCAGTATCGCGAGAAACAAGGCTGGCAGCACTGATTCGTCCGTAAATGCCCCAACGAAGGTCTTCGGCACGATGTTCATCAAAAAAGTCTTGGTGCTCGTGTCGTGCGCCTTGTCCTGATATTTGGCCAGTTCAGCCACGTCCTTCGCCGAGGCATGGTGATCCACCCCGGAACCGGGCTCGATCACATTCGCCACCACGAGGCCGATGATCAGTGCCACCGTCGTGACTAGTTCAAAGTACAGCAGAGCTTTCAATCCCACCCGCCCCACCCGCTTTAAATCCCCCATGCTGGCGATTCCGCAGACTACGGTGCAGAAGATGATCGGAGAGATGAGCATCTTCACCGCCTTGATGAAAATCTCCGCCAGTGGCTGCAGCGCGGTCGCATCGTACGAATGACCGAAGATGACGATCGAATTCTCCGGTGGCCACAGCCAGCCGAGCAGGACGCCAAGTACGATGCCGATAATCACCTGCACGTAGAGAATTTTAAGCCATTTCATGAGGGCCGATGCTGGCAGGTCTGGCGGCAAAAGCCAAGAGGCATTCTTGCGCCCTCTCTGAGGCGGCGTTGTCAGCGTCTGTAGGGAACTCGAATGCCTGGCGTGTCGGCTGCGAAATCCTTGGTATTGCGCGTCACGAGTTCGCTTCCATAAGCGCGGGCACAGGCCCAGATCAGAGCGTGGGGCAGCTTGATGTGGTGCTTTTGCCGCAGTTGGATAGCCTCCCTGCATACATCCTCGTCGAGTTCGACAATCTCAAACTGCATCAGGAACGACTCCCAAACGGCTTGCGTTGCCGTGTCAGGCGCGCCCACGAGCACCTCCATCCAGGTAATGCGTGAAATTGCTGCCTCACCATGCATCGCGGCTTCCGCCAACGCAGGTGGATGACCTGCGAGCATGTCGATGACAATATTGGAGTCGAAAAAGGCGCTCACAGTCGTTTCAGCGGCTCCATTCGTCCCGGACTTGGGCAAGGTGCTTGTCCGCATCCAATTCTACGGGCCAGGTGCCGATCGCCGGATGGCGGGCGATACGTTCGGCAAACGGTTGCGTTTTGCGGACCTGTCCGGCCTTTACCAGCCGCATCATGGCAAGCACCGCACTCTTGAACTGTGTCGCAGTCGATTGGTCAAGCGTGGCCAGTTCACGGTCGAGGTCGAGCGAGATGGATTTCATGCGCTGAAATATGCTCCTCGCCGCGCAGGATCGCAAGGTGACACTTGCAGGATCATTGCCCCTGTTATTCGGGTCTCCTTGCACCCGCCGCCGGGCGTGCTACGCTGTGACCCCTCCAAACCACCAATCAGCACGCATCATGGGCAAAACACTCTTCGAAAAAGTCTGGGACTCGCACGTCGTCGGCACCCTCGACAATGGCCAGACACAGCTCCTCATTGACACGCATCTCGTGCATGAGGTCACCAGCCCGCAGGCCTTTGGCATGCTGCGTGATTTGAATCTGAAAGTGGCCTACCCGCACCGCACCTTCGCCACCGTGGATCACATCGTGCCGACAGACAGCCAGGTCTCGCCGTTTTCCGATCCTCTCGCCGAGGCGATGATCCAGGAACTCAACAAGAACGTCAATGACTTCGGCATCACCTACTTCAGCCTTTCCAGCGGCAAGCAGGGCATCGTGCACGTTGTGGGTCCTGAGCAGGGCATCACCCAGCCCGGCACCACGATTGCCTGCGGCGACAGCCATACCGCCACGCATGGAGCCTTCGGCGCGATCGCCTTCGGCATCGGCACCACGCAGGTGCGCGACATTCTCGCCACGCAGACCATGGCTCTCGGCAAGATGAAGGTCCGCCGTATCAATGTGGATGGCCAGCTGCGCCCCGGCGTTTATTCCAAGGACGTGATCCTACACATCATCCGCCTACTGGGTGCGAATGGCGGCATCGGCTACGCCTACGAGTACGGTGGCAGCCTGTTTGACGCGATGTCGATGGAAGAGCGTATGACTGTCTGCAACATGAGCATCGAAGGCGGTGCGCGCTGTGGCTACGTCAATCCTGACGAAAAGACTTTTGAATATCTCAATGGCCGGCCCTACTCGCCGAAGGGTGATGCCTGGGAGACCACCGTCGCTCAATGGCGCGCGGTCGCGTCGGATGTGGACTGCGTTTATGATGATGTCATCAACATCAAGGCTGAAGACATCCCGCCCACAGTCACCTGGGGCACCAGCCCGGACCAGGCCATCGCCGTCACTGAAAACGTGCCGACCGCCGAGAGCGCCACCACCGAGCCCGGCCGCATTTCCATCCAGGACGCGCTTGATTACATGAAGCTGCCTGCTGGCCAGCCGATCAAAGGCACGAAGATCGACGTCGCCTTCATTGGTTCCTGCACCAATGGCCGTCTCAGCGACTTTCGCGAGGTGGCTAAGTTCATCAAGGGCCGCAAAGTTGCCGCAGGTGTCAAAGCCATCGCGGTTCCTGGTTCACAGATCGTGGACACGCTCGCCCGGCAGGAAGGTCTGCACGAAGTCTTCAGTGAAGCAGGCTTCGAATGGCGCGGCGCAGGCTGCTCCATGTGCCTGGCGATGAATCCCGACAAGCTCGTCGGCGATCAGCTCTGCGCGTCCTCTTCGAACCGCAACTTCAAAGGCCGTCAGGGTAGCACCACCGGCCGCACTGTCCTCATGAGTCCCGTCATGGTCGCCGCCGCCGCCCTCACCGGCAGCATCGCGGACGCCCGCGAGGTGTTCTCGATTGCCGGCTGATCTCGGTTCAGTGACTTCCAAAAGGCGCGGATCGTGAGATCCGCGCCTTTTTGTTAAATTCGTGAATCCATCCTCATTCACAAGACGGATAGCATGCGACTTGTGAAATCCGTAGTTCTCATTCTGGCACTCCTCCTTCTCGCTTTTCTGGCGGTGAACGCCTGGATCATGTCGCCGACAAAGTTGCAATGGATGCTTCAACTGGTCACCACGGAGTTTGGGCACTGGCTCGCGCTTCTGGCGCTGGTTTTGATTTATCCTGCCATGCATTCATCGCGCTGGCTGGGGCTGGTCTGCCTGCTGCTCGCCCTCGTCTTTCTTGTTCCTGCCATAGAGGCTTCGCGCATCGCCAGCGCTCAGGGACTCAGCTTTTCCTGGCAGCGACTATGGCTGCCGCTGCACACTGGTAAATTCAAAGTGAAGCACGAACGCCGCATTTTCTGGCGGGAGGGGGATGAATCGCTCGACATGGTGATTTATCGGCCTCTTGGTACTGACAAGCCTTTGCCCTGCCTGCTCATCGCTCACGGCGGGGGCTGGGACAGCGGGGATCCCGGGGAGTTTGAATCTGCGAACACGGAACTCGCTTCGCATGGCTACGTGCTGTGCTCCTACGGCTACCGTCTTGCTCCGAAACATCCGTGGCCGGCTCAGGCGGAGGATACAAGGCGTGCCTGCACCTGGCTGCGCGATCACGCCGGCGAACTCGGTATTGATGTGAATCAAATCGTCTTCATGGGGCGCTCCGCCGGTGCGCAGATCGCCTGCGCCTGTGCCTACGGCATCTCGGAACTTGGGGCCCGTGCCTGCATCGACGTGTATGGCACTCCCAACATGTTTCTCGCGAATGAATGGTCGCTACCGGACGATCTTTTAAAGTCTCTCGTTCTGGTCCACCAATACATGGGGGGCGATCCGCAAAAAGTTCCGGAGGCTTACCATACCGCGTCAGCGACGGAGTTTCTTGAACATCGCCATCTTCCCACGCTGATCCTCCACGGCACACAGGATTCTCTCGTTGGCATCGGACACAGTCGCCGCTTCAACGACCGCCTCACTCAGCGGGAGGACTGCTTCTTTCTCGAACTGCCCTGGGGCACGCATGGCATGGACTACTTTCCTTCCACGCCCGGCGGCCAGCTTTCCATGGCTGCCATTGTGCGCTTCATGGAACGATTTGCCTATGGCGCTCCGTAGTGGAGGTCATGCACCGGATTCTCAGTCTTTTCTGCGCGCTCACCATCTCCGCCTTCGCCGGAGATCTCCAGCTCACTCTCCCACCCGCCGTTTACGCCACGCCGGACGTACCGATGAGCATCTATCACGACAACATCGTGCTTACGGAGACTCCTGAGAGCTACCGCTTCGAGTTCACCTGCAAGCTGGGTAAAAGCGAAGCGCGCCGCTGGACGCTCACACCGACTGACAGCGATGTCGGCGATCATCCGCTCGCCGTCACCGTCAAAGACGCTGCCGGCAAAGTGCTGGAGCAGGGCCGCACCATGCTGCACATCTCCCCGCGCAAATCGGCTTCCGCAAAGCCGCTGCGCCTGCTCATCGTTGGGGACAGCCTCACGCATGCGAGTGTTTACCCGAATGAGATAGCCCGCCTGCTTGCTCTGCCCGGCAACCCTAAGTTCATCTTGCTCGGCACCCATAAACCGTCGGGCGCTCAGCCGGGCGTCGTGCATGAAGGCTACGGCGGCTGGAAATGGTCCGACTTCCTTACTAAATTCGCGCCTGAGACTCCCGGAGTGGCTGCGGGTCCGCTCGCCCGCAAAGCCACGAGCCCCTTCATCTTTCCTGCCGCCGATGGCAAAACCGGCGTCTTCAATTTGCCGCGCTACTTCAAGGAGTATTGCGATGTCCAGCCGCCCGATGTCGTCACCTTCCTGCTCGGCATCAACGACTGCTTCGGCGCTGATCCCAACAACCCGGATGCCAAAATCAACGAGGTGCTCGACAACGCCGACAAACTCCTCGCTGCATTCCACAAGGCTGCGCTCAATGCCAAGCTCGCCGTCGGCCTCACCACGCCGCCCAACGCGCGCCAGGAAGGCTTCACCGCCAACTACCAGGACAAGTACCCGCGCTGGGGCTGGAAGCGCATCCAGCACCGCATCGTGCAGCTCATGCTCAAGCGTCTCAGCAATCGTGAAAAGGATGGCATCTTCATCGTGCCCACGGAGCTCAACCTTGATCCGGTCGATGGCTATCCCAACAACAATGGGGTGCATCCCAATCCCATCGGCTACGCACAGATCGGCGCGAGTTTTTATTCGTGGATGAAGTCGAAGCCTTGAATGAACGATCCACGCTCGTGAGGACGTAATCTGCGCATGCCGCTCCGTTTTCTTTCTCCCGCCCTGCTGCTGACGCTCATTGTTTCCGCTGCTGCGGTCGAAGCACCGATCCCACTCACCCTGCAATCGCGCGCTCCTGCTGGCAAGACGACCCTGGTGAAAGAGCCGTGGCTGCCCTCCCGCACCGCCATCATCGTCTGTGACATGTGGGACCTGCATCACTGCAAAAACGCGGTGACGCGTGAGGTGGAGATGGCTCCGCGCATGAATGAGGTGCTCGAAAAGGCCCGCAAGGATGGGGTGCTCATCATCCATGCGCCGAGCAGTTGCATGAAGCCCTACGAAGGCACGCCCGCCCGCGAGCGCGCCAAATCCGCGCCCACTGCGGCGCGGCTGCCCGACAAAATCGCCGAGTGGTGCAAACAAATCCCGGCGGAAGAACAGGCCATCTATCCCCTGGATCAAACGGACAGCGAAGATGACGACCTTGTCGAGCATGCGGCTTGGGCGCAGGAACTCACTGCGAAAGGGCTCAACCCCAGAGCGCCGTGGACCAAGCAGATCGACGTGCTGCGTATTGATCAGGACAAAGACGCCATCAGCGACAGCGGTGTCGAGATCTGGAATCTCCTCGAAGCGCGGAACATCGACAATGTCATTCTCATGGGGGTGCATCTTAACATGTGCGTCTCCGGCCGTCCCTTCGGTCTGCGCCAGCTGGCAAAGAACGGCAGGCACGTCGTCCTCATGCGCGACCTGACGGACACGATGTACAATCCCGCACGCTGGCCCTTCGTCAGCCACAGGCGTGGCACCGAGTTGTTCGTTGCGCATGTAGAGAAACGTATTTGTCCCACGATCACGTCGGACCAGTTCATCGGCGGCAAGCCCTTTGCATTTACTGATGCCACTGCGGGCATGAAGCGTCTGCAGATCATCCTGCTCGGGGACAGCACCACCGAGGCCAGAATTCCGAAGATGCTTGCGCCGGATGAGCCGCAGATTGAGGACACGCTGCGCATCAAACTCGCCGCCGAGACCGATCTGCCGCCCTGCGATGTCTATAACGAAGGCGTCAGCGGCGAAACCATCCGCCGTCTGCTGGACACACGCTACGACAAGGCGGTGAAAACCAAGCCGCAGGCCGACTACATCTTCATCCGCTATGGCATCAACGACATCGCCAAGCGCGAGGATTTTAAAACGAATTTCCCCAAGGACTTTCGTGAACTGCTCGGCCGCCTGCGCGTGGATCATCCGCAGGCCATGCTCATTCCCATGACCGTCATTCCTTACACGATCGAGAGTCCACATGCGGACATCAATGAAGTCGTCATCCAGTTTGCTGCGGAGGAGAAGCTCACGCTTTTTGACATCGTGCCACGGTACATTGCCGAGCTGAAGAAAGGCCCGGACATGCTGAACTACCGCCGCTACCCGGTGGCGAAGATCCCGGAGAAGCTGCGCGCCTATGCCACGCCGTACATTCAGCCCGGCACCGACCCCGCCGTGGTCGTGCTCGACAACCACCTTGATGGCATTTTTGGCCACCTGCCGGGATGGGCAGGGGACCGCCATCCGAACCTGGCGGGTTACAACGTCATTGCGGATGAAACGGCCAAATGGCTTGCACCGGTGATTCGCGCCAGGAAGTGATGTGGTTTACCTTGGGCGCGTTTGGAAAGTGCGGCTGTGCTTCTGGGAGGGCACTTCGATGGTGTAGCTTTTCGCGTCGGCGCTGACGGCGCAGTGGATGTGCTCGGCAGCGCAGCCTTCAGCCAGATCACCGTGGTTGGCGATCATCGTCTTGTCTGCTGTGTTTTCATGGTCGTCGCGGACGTTTTCATGGATCTGATACATCGCCTGGATCGTCGGGGTCGATTTGAGCGCGTCCATCGCGGACTTGCTGGTGCCCTTGCGCGGGCCGTTGTTCATGACTGAAACCGTGGGCTGGAGGCTGTGGATGAGCATGGGATTATTGCTCACATCGAGGCCGTGGTGATCCACCTGATACAGATCCACAGTGCCGACGACATTGAAGGGGGAGACGAGTTTTTCCTCCACATTCCATGACAGATCGCCGCCGTCGAAGAAGCGGAAGTCGCCGAATTGCAGCAGCATCACCACGCTGTTCGCATTGTCTGTCGGATCGGCTGCTTGGGGTGGCACGGAACCTTTGAGCGGGTTCTCGGGCTGGTCGGGGTAAGGCGGGATGAACTGCTGATTCGCGCCCAGGCAGCGCAGCGTCAGCTTCGGGCTGCCCTCAGCCTGCTTGAGTGGAACGGCGGCACCTGCGGCCAGTGTGACGCGCTTTTCCACCTTTGCATCGCGGTAGGGGCGGCTGGTCAGCGTCCAGCGCATGTCCTGGGCTTTGCCATCCGGACTGCCGTCGGGTATGCCTTTGTCGTAGAGCGTGCCAATCGGCATCAGCTCCGCCAGTTCAGCCAAGCCGCCGAAGTGATCGGAATGGAAGTGGGTGATGATGACGTGGTCGATGCGGGTCAGCTTTGCCTGTTCCATCGCGACTTTCTGGATGCGCTGAGGATCGCGCCCGCCGGGATTGCCGGTATCAATGAGCACCGATTCCCCCGCCGGTGTTACGATCAGGGTGGAGCCGCCGCCTTCGGAGTCAATCCAGTAGATGTCGAGCGTCTGGTCACGCGCGGAGAGTGTGAGGGTGCAGGCAAACAGGGCGGCAAGGATGAATTTCATGGTGGGTGAAGCGCCTTCTTCACGCTTGAAGAAGGCGTGTTCTCTCATCGCAGATCAATCTAGCGTCCTGGAGGGTTCACTTCCTTCACCGTCGCGCCGTGCGTTTCGCTGAGAATGAGGAGGGCGAGTTTTTCGACGTTGTGCAGTTCGGCGGGCTTGAGCATCTGGTAGTCGAGGCCGTTGGCGGGAGCGGCTTCGTAGGGGGTGGGTTGCGGCATTCCATTTTCAGGGCCGTTGAGACTGGCGTAGTCAAAGCGGCCACGCAGGTCGGTGTAGCCATCCTTGAAGAAGCGTACGGTGCCGTTGTTGAGGCGTGCGTACACTTTAATGTAGGCCTTCGGCAGCGGCTTGTCGGTGGTGGCGTCGCGGGTTTCGAGGCGGCCGTAGTTTTCCGCCACCGTCAGCTTCAAGGTGTTGGCATGATAGGCCTGGGTCTTGCGCTGTCCGGCACCGAGCACTTCCACAAGTACGTTGGCCTTCGTGAATTCCGCAGGCAGCGCGAGGTCGAGTGTGGTCTGATTTTTCGGCAGTGCCTGCGTGGCCGTTTTGTTCGGCTTGATGATGCTGAAGCGTCCGGCATCTTGGCTCACGAAAGGATTGCTGCTGAAGCTGAACTCGGGGTCCATGAGGTAGTAGTTCAGCGTGACTTCGCCCAGGTTTTTCCAAGTGAGGGCGATGGTCTTGTTTTCGACTTTGAACTCAAAGCCCGGCTCGCTTGCTGCGAGTTCAGCCTGCTGCTTCTCGCGGTCGGGCTTGTCGCCTTTTTCTGTCTTCGCAGCCGTGCCTTCGATTTCCTCAAGCTGGGTGGCCACCCCGGCAAAGAGGAGCTTCCAGCGTGGCACCGGATGATCTGCATACTTGGCTGCCAGACCGCGTGCGGCGGCGAGATCGCCTTCATAAAAGGCGGCGTAGCACTGGAAGTAGTCGTGTTGGATCTTCGTGGGCAGCTTGGTGGCGTCGATGGACTTGAAGCGGGCCAGCGCCTCCTCCACCCGGTCCTGCAGGAAGAGGAAGGAAGCTACGCTCAGGTTGTCGATGGCGTCGAGCTGCGGCTTGTGAGCGAGGATGCTTAGCAGGTGAGTGTACTGCTCCAGCACCGCCGGATTGGCGATGCGCCACTCGCTGCCGACGCGGTGCGCACGTTGATTGACGAGGGGGAAGTATTCGAGATGCTCGTAGCTGCGGCGTTCGATGGGATCGAGCGTGAGGAGTTTGCTGGCGGAATACGGGCCGCATTCATTGTCGAATTTTTCTTTCAACCACTCACGCAGCGTGGCGGCATCATTGTGCAGCAGCGCGTAGGTGGCGATGGCTTCATCATTAAGGTGATGCGTGTGCATGAAGGCGATGAGCTTCCGGTAGAAGTCCACGCTCTGACGACAGCGCCAGGCGACGCGATCCAGATTGACAGTTTGGAGATTGGTTTGCTCCAGGAAGGTGAAGACCTCCGCATCGCTGCCGTATTGCGACACATAATCCCATGAGGCCTTGTCCACCTCGGTGAGTTTCGGCACGACGTTGAATCCAAACGGTTTGGCGCCTGCCGCGCTGGTGCTGGTGGCGACGTTGACGGGGAAGTGGGCAAACTTGAGGCCGGGCTTGGCTGGAACGAGCGGGAAGTAGAAGTGATACTCGAAGGTCTGCGTGGTGTAGGGTTCCAGGCGGATCTGGCGTGAGTTGGTGGCCTTGCTGCCAAGCACGGGCAGTGCGCCTTGCGGAATTTGCAGCAGCACCACGGCCTTCACCGGGCTGCTGGTGGGATTGGTGACGACGATGTTTGCGCCATAGGTCGCGCCGGTGAGGAACTCGCTGGTCACATACTTCTCGAATTTCTCGTTTCCTTCCATGCGGTAGCGGTCGCTTTGACGGAAGAAGCTTTGTGAGACGAGGAGCTGACCCTGCGTGTTGTTTTCAACGGCGGCAGGTTTGATCTCTTTGTGATATAGGATGCAGGGGCCGCCTGCAGTGAAGGTGAAACGGCCGTTGTCGGCCTTGGTGCCGTGCTTTGGAGCGTCAAAGGGAAGATCCAGCACGGCGAGCGCAAGCATCATCTCGGTGAAGTTGCTGCTGGCCTCGGCGACGTTGCTGGAAACAAAGCCACCCTTTGAACCTGAGGCGATCCAGGCGGCATAGTCACGCCAGAAAGCGTTCACGGTAACGAGATCGGCACTCTGTTCAGTGATGCGCAGTTTGTAGTAGTTGTTCTCCGCCCATTCTTTTGTGGGGCCGAGGGCGCGGAAGAAGACGCGGACTTCTTTGCGGGCGTCTGTGGCATCTCCTGTGCCGAAATAGAGGTAGCCGCCACTGACGGTCATCGCCCCGGCAGAGGTATTGGCACCGCTGAACGCCCAGCGATCCGTGCCCGATTTTTGAAAGGCGTCCTGGCGCTGAAGGCCGAGCGCCGTCATCTCCTGGGGCTTCGCATCTTTCTGACCTGGGAGCTGTTGCAACTCAGCGGCGGTCATGGAGCGACGTAGGGTGCTTGCTGGGGAGTTGTTTTCCCCTCCCGCCATGCCCATCCCTTTGGAAAATCCTCCCCTGGGATCAGGCGCATCTGCATAGGCTGCAGGGGCGGGAGACATCGGCGATGGTGGCGGCGCGGCGGCAGCTTGATTTTTTGCTGCTTCCAAGACTCCACCAGCCGTTCTGTCTCCAGATTCCATCGTCCGCCCACGGAGAGCCGTTTCAAAGAGGTGGTCGGCTTCTTCAGGATTCGGAGGGATCATTTCAAACAGTTCGCGGACATGGCGAGCGGTATTTGGCGCTTCGTTTTTGATGCGCTGCGCGAGCAGGATGCGCTCGACGATGTTGAGACGAGCATAGGCCCAGGGTTCGAGGTGTGGGGTGAGATCGAGGCCGAGGAGATACTCGTCCATGAAGGTCTTGTCCTTCTTGTTGGCGAGGTAGGGTTTCACCACGGCATCGAAGAACGCCTTGTCTTTGCGGGAGAGGAAGAAGTTCAGTTCGTGACAGGCGAACTCGCCGTATTTGGCGTGCTTCTCGTCGTCTTTGAGCTTGGGCCAGTGCAACAACCACGCGAATTCTGTGAGGTGGCCATCGCTGCTGAGCGTGGTGAACAGGGAGTGGATGCCGCCGAGGGTGTCGTAGGTTTCGAGTTCGCTGGTGAGGATGTCGGCGAGGGTTAGGGCCTTGCCGGTTTCGAGGACGGTGATTTCTTTTTTCTGTGTGAAGGGCGTCGCGGGATCAAGATTCCGCGCGAGGCGCTGATCGGCGAATTTGGTGGGGGCTTCCGGCAGCGTGAGCGTGCGCCAAGAGGCGTTTTGCAGGTCTTCGGCGTAAATTTGCACATGTTGGCGGTCGCCGAGGGCTTTGCGTTCGATGCGGACGACCCCGTCTTTGTCGGGCACGAGGTTGTAGATGACGGGGGCGGATGCAGCGAGGAAGTCGAGATTGGTGCCGCCTTGCGGACCGGCTTGGGCTTTCATCTTCTTTGCGGGCATCATGCCGGCAGTGTTCGAAGTGCCGGTGGCCCCACCGCGTGTCATGGTCGCATTTTGACCGCCAGCTTGAGCGAGTTCGTCGAGATCGGTGCTGCTAATCTCCCATGGATTCAGCAGCAGGCCGGGACGGGTGAGCATGTTGCCGGGGAAGAGTTTGGCGTAGCGGCGTTCGAGGATGTAGCGGTACTCATCTCCGATTTCACGGCCAGCGGAGTAGAGGTTCGGGTTTCTCGCTGGCGCGCCGGACGCTGCGCCGAAGCGAGTGAAGCCGCCGAGCCCACCGAAGATGCCGTTGCCGGGATCGAAACGCGAGGCGGCGAAGTGGACGCGGGCGAAGGGACTGCTGTTGGCGAGTTTGACGGTGATGAAGTCCTTGTCGTTCTCGATGCTTGTGATGTGGAGCGGTGAATTGCCTTTGAGTTCGAGCTGGCGGTGCTTGCCCAGCACCCAGCCACCGAAGGTTTCGCCTTGCGTCACTTTGAGAGTGATGAGCGGCTGGCCGGGGATTTGCAGTGAGTAGTCGCCGGGTGTGAGACCGCTGATGGTGAGAAAGCCGTTTTCAGTTTTGAGGAGGGCCGCAAGGTCTGCGGTGAAGGTGCCGGAGGTTTGCGCTAGGAGTGATGCAGGCAGGCTGACGGCGGGATGAGCGGGAATCCGAATCGTCTCGCCCTCCTTGGCGTGGATGGTGGTGGAGAGCGTGTTGTCAGCATCCTCCAGCGGCCAGAGTGTTTGCCGGCCATTGGGGATTTTGGCGGCGACGGATTCGATGCTGGCGAGGTTGCCGAGATTCACGCGGCCTTGGGCGTCGGTGCGCAGCGGGACGATCTGGGAGCGATTGAACTCGCGATGCTTAAAGGTGAACAGTACTTGCTGGTCGGCGATGGGTTCGCCATTTTTTCCGAGGAGTTCGAAAACGCGCTGGCCGTCAAAAGTACTGAGGTGCCCGTCGTTCACGGCTTCGGTCTTGTCGATGCCGTTGATCGTCCAGGTGTGGCTGGCCGTGAGATCTTTTTTGGTCCCACCGGTGCTGAGAGCTTCCACTTTGGCACTGAAGGTCACGGTGAGCGAGGCGAGGCGCTCGGGGACGGTGAGCGTCTGTGTGAGGTCGCTGCCGGCTCTGAGTTTGAGGTCTTGGATTTCGCGAGTGGTGGAGATGCCGTCAAGCGTGGTGCTGGTGATGGTGAGCTTCGGTTCACTGAGGAGTTCGGGGGCGAGGTGCGCCTCACCCATCATCAAGGCGGTGCGCACGGCGAGGGTTGCCTCGCGGCGGGAGAGAAGCTGCTCACGTTCGATGTGGAACTGCGCGTCCAGTCGGTAGTCCTCGGCATGGTGGGCTATGGAGGTGAGCGTGGCAAAGGTGCCTGCAGCATCCCCGATGATGAGGTTCTTGGTGCCTGGCTGACTCGTGAACGGTACGACGATGCGTCCGAGCTTTTCGTTGCGCAGCAGCTTGCGGCCTTCAAACCATGCCACAGCATCATTCACCGGCTGGTTCTTTTCGTCGAGGACGAGGATCAGATCTCCGCTGGGACCCGTCTGCTGAAGCACATGCAACTGGCCGGTGCGGATGAGGGCGCGGCTGCTGCGGCCACCGCCGATGAACTCGATGATCCAAGCGCCGCGTTTGCCTTTGAGTTCGGGGAACTTGAAGGTCTGCCGCTTGCGTGTGAAGGGGCCGCCCTCAAAGGCGTGGGTCTGCTCGCTGTTGGCCACGAGGCCATCGAGGTTGAGATCGGTGTTGAGCTGGCGCTGCTGGGTCTGGAAAAAATTGAGCGTGTTCAGCTCGAAGATCTTCACGATGAGCTTCGGCGTGTTTTTGACGGTGACGTCGAACTGGATGTCGTCACGGGGCGTGAACTGCGGAGCATTCGTGGCGGGGAATTCAATATCGACGCGCTCTTTGAGCTTTTGAAATGCGGCGGGTGTGAGCAGCGAGGCCCAGTGTTCGGGACTGCCGATGCCGTTCGTTATCAGCGCCTCCGCCAGGACGGGCGTGAGCCATTCTTCGGCAATGTAGCTGGTCCACTGTGAGAGCACGTCGTTGGGATCAGCATCGGGCTTTACCTCGGAGGCCAAGAGATGCAGGAAATACTCGCGGACGAGCGGCTCGTCGGTGCTGATGGGCGGGGAAAGCAGCAGGGCCTCGCTGAGGTCGGCGCTGAGATCGGAGATGTCGCCCGGCCTGACGTCCTTGATATAGCTATAGTTGATGTAGCCCTGCTGGCGGGGGAGCTTGATGTATTCCATGAAACGGCTGCGGTCATACATGCCCTGCTTGCGATCGTGGTCGAGACGCAGGTAAAGGATGCGGGCCTTGAGCGTGTTTTGGGAGGACGGCAATTTTTTGGCGAAGGCCCACACGCGATCCAGCCAGGCCGCGCGCTCGGCGTCATCGTATTCCAGATTCACATCCGCGTTAGGGGCGAGCTTGCGGAGGCGGGTGTTCACGAAGGCCTGCTGGCCGAGCCATTGGGGGTAGGTTTGCAGCAGGGCATCCAGTTGCTCCGGCAGCAGGGCGCGATGGATAGGCAGGGAGCCGAAGGTGCGGGATTTGTCGGCCTGAAGGTCGGCGAGGATGGCCTGGACGAGATTTGGCACGTCGGGGCGCTGGAGTTTGCTGAGCACGCTGCGGCGCTGATCGGGTGAAAGCGGCACCTGGTCACGAATCAGGGAGGAGAGAGCCTCCTGGGAGAGGGATTCAAGGCCGCGGTCTTTGTTCAGCGCATCATGGAGAAAAACCTCGCGGCTGATTTTGGCGGGATCGAGCTGCGTGGGGAGGTCGGGCTTTTGGTCACGCACCTCCCGCTGGTGGTCGTGACGAATGCCGAGACGCTCAATGAGGTACTTCAGCGTGGCCTGGGGATCACGCTCGTAGTCCAGAAGGGCCTCACGATTGAGAATGATGCGCCGGGCTTCGTTTTCGTTGGGGACACGTTCACGCCACTGATTGAGTATTTGATCAAGCTTCGCGTTGTCGCGGACGTTTTGATAGTGGAGGGAGTGGAAGAAATAGTACTCCTCCGAGCCAGGAACGAGCTCGCCGAGGGCCTTTTCACGGTCTGCGGCGAGGGCAAAGCGCTCGATGAAGCCGATTTCATTGTCGGCATGAGCCGCGAGAGGGAGAAGGAGGGCAAGGACGAGCGATTTCATGGCCGGAGGCGGGGTTGGAGTGGATGATGCGGCGAGCATCACGGCTGAGGCGAGCTTTTATTGTAAAGACTCTGTCAATCAGCTGGCAGGGGAGGGGAGACCGGCCAAAAAACCGTTTGAAACCCAGGGGGGGGGGACTACTATCTCCGCCCTTTACTTTCCCAGATCCCCATGGCCGACGCTGCAAACAAATACGCCCAAAACGCTTCCGGAGCTTACTATGTCGATGACCAGTGCATTGACTGCGACCTCTGCCGCGAGACGGCTCCTGCAAACTTCAAGCGTGACGACGATGGCGGTCATTCTTTCCTCTACAAGCAGCCTGAAACGGATGAGGAGCGTGCACTCTGCGAAGAAGCGCTGACCGGCTGCCCAGTGGAAGCGATCGGTCGCGACGGCGAGTAAGGCTGTCAGCCTCTGGCTTCGAACCGTCCGCCGGGTGCCTTTTAGGGCACCTGAAGCCAGCGTTGGGCCACCACCTTGTCCAGGTTGACGCACTGGTTTGACTGTGCGTTTGGCGGAAAGGATAGCAGCATGGTGTAGCCCTTGAAACCCGAAGGCCCGGTGGAGGCGAGATCCGTCTCAATCCAGCGGGCCAGTTTGGTGCCACGTTCACAGTAGGCATAGACGGAGCTTTCACCGCTCTCGGACATCAACTTGACGCAGAGGTGCTTTTTAGCGTCGGAGAACTCAAAATTGTAGTACTCAAACAAACGCACGTAGGCCCGCATGAGCACCGGTTTGGTGGGACGCTTGGTGCGGAACTCCTGAAAAGACATCTCGCCATACCCGGTCAGACTTTCCCAGTCGATCAGGAATTTGCCCTGAGGGCCGCGCAGCATGGCGATTTCCAGCGAGCCAGTGGGCCGGCTGCTTTTGTAGCTGAAATAAAGAATTTCAGTGCCGTCGATCTGATAACGCGCCTTGCTGGCCAAACCACCAGGCACAGGGTCTGAGGCACCCTGCGTCTCATAGTAATCCTTCATCAGAGGGGCGACACGCTCAGAATGGGCCACTAGCGGCACACGTTCCTGCCATGCTGCAGTTTTCCAGTATTGATCCAGCAGTTCGATGGCCTGAACGACTTCATCACTGGAATCCAGCATCGGCAGTTCCTTGATGCTGGATTCCGCAGGGTAGAGGGAAGCCTGCGAACTGGAGGGGGGGAGCGCGGACGGCGGGGCGGCGGCAGTGGACGGGGAGGTTTTGAGAATGTCCTCACCACCGGCAAGGATCTTGGGCAGCACCGACGGGGCGGTGGCTTCGGCCTGCGCCGCATCGAAAGAAATCCCCAGCTTTTCCAGATCTTGAACCTTTTTTTCGGCAGTTTGAGCCTGCTCAATCAGGCTGTTGCGGTTGGTGGTGCGGAAGAAATAAAACTTCCATCCCACATAAAGGGTCAAAGACAGGACGACGCACAGCGTAATGGACACACCCATGAAGGCGCGGTGAGAACCGATGGAGCCAGAAGTCATTGATTGAAGAACAATTCAGATGGAGCAGCGTCTATCATGGCGGGGAAATCTCTCATGCTCAAGCACTTGGTTGCTGCATCTCAGTCCCCGCCTAACAGTTTCAGCCCATGAATTACCCCGAAAAAGCCCGCCGCGTCATCCAGCTCGAAATCGACGAGCTGCAGCGGTTGCATGCGCGCATCAACGAATCTTTCGCCCGGGCCATTGAACTGCTGCTCAAGGGAGTTCGCCAGCGGGGCAAGCTGATTGTCTGTGGTGTGGGTAAAAGCGGCAACATCGGCCGCAAGCTCGCCGCCACGCTCAACAGCACCGGGGCCACCACCGTCCTACTCAATGTCGGAGATGCCCTGCATGGCGACCTTGGCGTCATCGATCCGGGCGATCTGGCGATCATGCTCAGCTACAGCGGTGAAACGTCCGAACTGCTGGACCTGCTGCCGCATTTAAAGCGTTTTGACATTCCGGTCATCGCCATCACCGGCGGCATGCAGTCCACGCTGGCAAAGAATGCGGATGTGGTGCTCGACGTCCACGTCACGCAGGAGGCCTGCCCGCTGAACCTGGCCCCCACCTCCAGCACGACGACGATGCTGGTCCTGTGTGACGCGCTGGCCATGGTTTTGCTTGAGGCCCGTGGTTTTCAGTCCGAAGACTTTGCCAGGCTGCACCCTGGCGGCTCGCTTGGCCGCGCCCTTCTCACGCGTGTGAGCGATGTCATGCGCAGCGGGGAGCAGCTCGCGGTCATCCAGCCGGACACCCCCGTGCGCGAAGCGCTCCAGGCCATGACACGCGCACGCAGTGGTGCCGCCATTGTGGCACAAACGGATGGCACGCTTGCTGGTGTTTTCACGCATGGCGACTTCGTCCGCGCTTTCCAGAAGAACAATGCCATCGCCGAAAAGCCCGTGTGTGATTTCATGACACCGCGTCCGGTAAGCATCCAGGCCAGCAAACTCGCCGCCGAAGTCCTCGCCACGCTCGAGAAAAACCGCGTGGATGACATCGTCGTGGTCGATGATTCGGGCAAACCCGTGGGCATGGTGGATACGCAGGACCTCACCCGGCTGCGGATCGTGTGAGGCAAGCTCAGAAGTCAGTCACTTCACGGTAATGCCGCACGCGGTGGCCGCGCTTGCGCATCAGCTCGATCAGGCCGGTGTCCGAGGTGAGATGCCCGGTGCCCACCAGCACCATCACCTTTTCGCCGCGGTTGAGCATCTGCTCCAGCCGGTCGATCCAGGCCAGATTGCGGCTGGTGAGAAAAAGATTCATCAGGTCGGGATATTTTTCCGCCTCGCGAAACAGCATCTCCTTCAAATCATCCAGCTGGCCGTATTTCCAGGCCTTGATCATCTTTTCGAACTCCAGTTCTACTGTGCTGATTTCTGCCAATGTCTGCTCCAGCAGCTCATTCTGCTGCTTCTCACTTAGAGAGGCAAACAGCTGGATTTGGAACTCTACCGTCTCCAGCCCTTCGGCGGGCTTGCTATCCTTCTTTGCCCGCTCCTCAAAGTAAGAGTCCACGCCCTGGTCGGATTTTGCCCCGAGGGCCGCATATTCGGTCGAGGTGATCATGAGCGCCAGGAACCACGGACGCAGGCGGCTCAATGGAGCGGGATTGAGGCGGTGTTTCGCCGCCCATTTTTTCACCGCCTCCCAGGTTTCCTTGCTCACATTCGCTTCCAGCGACGCACCTGCCGGATACAGACCCAGTTGCGACATCCGGCTCGTCAGTTCCGAGCTTGTGGCCGCTCCCGGCGGCAGTTCCAGCACCAGCTTGTTTGAGTACATGTACGCCGCCTCATAAGCCGGGGCCAGCGGGTAGTCCTTCTCACGCAGAATATGGATCGTTCCGCACAGGAACAGGCGGCCGCCGTTTGGCCCGTCCACCACCCACACGCTGCCATCACCGCCCCCATCCGCGACAAACGCCGCCGCATCCGGCTTCGTGGCCGCCTTCACCGCTTCGCGCTTGCACGCCACCACGCAGACGCACAGCGCGAGGGCAAGGAGGAAGCGGGGGATCGGCATCGGAACGATTCAAACACGCGGCAGGAGCGGGATGCAACCGGGATGTGCGACCATCGCGCCTGCCATCTCGCATCGTTCAAATTTCCCACCTCAACCCACCACCGCCTTCACCACACTCCCATGCACATCCGTCAGGCGAAACTGGCGGCCCTGGAAACGGAAGGTGAAACGCTCATGGTCGATGCCCATCAGGTGCATCAGCGTGGCCTGGAAGTCGTGCACATGTACGCCGTCTTTAGCGACGCTGAAGCCAAACTCATCGCTCTCGCCGTAGGTCATGCCGGGCTTTATGCCGCCCCCGGCCATCCAGACCGTGAAGACATAGGGGTGATGGTCGCGGCCCCACTGCTTGGTATCCTCGATCTTGCCTTGCAGGAACGGCGTGCGGCCAAACTCCCCGCCCCAGATGACGAGGGTGTCCTCCAGCAGGCCGCGCTGCTTGAGGTCCTTCACCAGTGCGGCGCTGGGCGCGTCGGTGTCGGTGCATTGAATCTTGAGCTGCGTGTTCAGATTGCGGTGCTGGTCCCAGCCGGCGTGCATGAGCTGCACAAAGCGCACGCCGCGTTCGGCGAGGCGTCGCGCCATGAGGCAGTTGTAGGCATAGCTGCCCTGCCGCATCACGTCCGGGCCGTACATGTCGAGGATGTGCTGCGGCTCGTCGGAGAAGTCCGTCAGCTCTGGCACGCTCGTCTGCATCTTGTAGGCCATTTCGTATTGGGCGATGCGCGTCGCGATCTCGGGATCGCCGAAATCCTTCAGCTTCATCTCGTTGAAGCCTGCGATGCCATCGAGAATCGTGCGCTTCACCTCACGGCTCATGCCGTCGGCGTTGCTCAGGTACAAAACGGGATCGCCGCTGCCGCGAAATTTCACGCCCTGGTACTTCGACGGCAGGAAGCCGCTGCCCCAGTAGAAATCATAGAAAATCTGGCCGCAGCTTGCCTCCTTGTCGCGCGAGGTCATCACCACAAAGGCCGGCATGTCCTCCGCATCGCTGCCGAGGCCGTAGCTCAGCCACGAGCCAATCGCCGGTCTTCCTGCCTGCTCGCTGCCGGTCATGAAAAACGTGACCGCAGGCGCATGATTCACCTGCGTCGTATGCAGAGACTTGATGAAGCACAGCTCGTCTGCCATCGCTGCCGTGTGTGGCAGGAAGTCGCTCACCGTCGCGCCGCTGTGGCCGTGGCGCGAAAAATTTGAGATCTCACCCAGAACCGGACGCGCCGTCTGGCCGCCTGTCATTGTGCTGAAGCGCTTGCCGGCCACGATGCTGTCCGGGATCTGCGTGCCGTGCATCTTCTTGAGCATCGGCTTGTGATCGTACAGGTCCACATGCGAGGGCGCGCCGTTTTGCAGCAGGTAGATGACCCGCTTCGCCTTCGGCGCAAAATGCGGCAGCGCCGGGGCCGTGGCATCCGGCTGCTGCATGGCAAATCCTTCCCGTGTCAGCAGCCCGCCCAGCGCCGCACCACCGATCCCCAGCGCCGATTTCCCAAGCAGGGAGCGACGGGTCAGGTGGAGGCGGTTGGCATCGAGGGGATTCATGAACACTTATCTCTACGAGTGACAAAGCCGCGCCTTTCCTTCATCATGCATGCACAACCATGAAAGCTCTGCTTGCTCTTCTCCTCTGCACCCTGCCGCTCGGTGCCGCTGATCCCATCGAGATCAAACTCTGGCCGGACGGTGCTCCCGGCCAAATGCTGCCGCACTCCAAGGGCACCGAGGACTTCATCCGCACCAAGTCGGGCAAAAGCACCGTCACCGACATCCACGATCCGACGATCACCGTGTATCGTCCGGAAAGACCGAACGGCACCAGCGTCATCGTCGCCCCTGGTGGCGGCTACGTCTTCCTCTCCGCCGTTCACGAAGGCACGGAGGTGTGCGAATGGCTCAACACCCTCGGCGTCACTGGTATCCTGCTCAAATATCGTACCCCGACTCGTGATGAAGCCGCACCGCATGAAAAGCCGGTGGCTGATGCGGCCCGGGCCATCGCGCTCGTGCGGGAGCAGGCCAAAGAATGGAGCCTGGACCCGAACCGCATCGGCCTGCTCGGTTTCAGCGCGGGTGGGAACCTGCTGGCCCACATCGCCTGTGATCGCGCCACCAAGACCGCCCTGCCGAACTTTGGCATCATGACCTACGGCGGCGGTTTCGTGGACTCTAAAGACCCTGCGAAGCTCAAGGAGGGTTTCACCGTACCGAAGGACGCGCCGCCAATGTTTCTCGCCTGTGCCCACGACGACGGCCAGAAC
This sequence comes from Verrucomicrobiota bacterium, assembly GCA_025360015.1. Classification (GTDB taxonomy): domain Bacteria; phylum Verrucomicrobiota; class Verrucomicrobiia; order Verrucomicrobiales; family Verrucomicrobiaceae; genus Prosthecobacter. The sequence goes on from JANYCZ010000068.1 coordinate 290,900, forward strand.
CCGCTTGCCGCTGCAGTGCTCTATCTGGAGTACAGGAAGCACAAAATCCCCTGTGAGATTCACCTCTTCACGAAAGGCGGCCATGGCTTCGGCATGCGCGACAACAAGCAGCCCATCAACGCCTGGCCACAGCGCTGTGCGGAGTGGATGGGGGCCATGGGATGGCTGCTCAAATCACCTTGAGTCTTGCAAGACGGCGGGATTGTCGGCTTAGTGGATGGCATGAAACCGTTTTTGCTCTCTTTGCTGGTCGGGTCATCTCTTGCTGCCGCCGATGTCGCTTCGGTGGTGAAACAGGAACTACCGTCTCTCGTCACGCTTTATAAAGAGCTGCATGCGAATCCGGAGCTGTCCTTGCATGAGGTCGAAACGGCGGCACGCATTGCCAAAGAGCTGCGTGAGGCGGGGCTGGAGGTCACGGAAAATGTCGGCGGTCATGGTGTCGTTGGAACCTTGAAAAATGGCGAGGGGCCAGTGATTCTGGTGCGGACGGATCTCGATGCGCTGCCGGTGAAGGAGCAGACGGGATTGCCTTATGCGAGCACCAAGGTGGTGAAGGACGACGCGGGCCGCGAGCTGAACGTGATGCATGCTTGTGGCCACGACATGCACATGGCCAGCTTTATCGGCACGGCGCGGGCTTTGGTGAAACTGCGCGATCAGTGGCAGGGCACCGTGGTGATGATCGGGCAGCCAGCGGAGGAGCGGGTGCTGGGGGCGCGGTTCATGCTGCGCGCTGGACTGTTCTCGAAATTCCCCAAACCGGACAAGGCCGTGGCACTGCATTGCTCGTCCGACATGGCGCATGGCCAGGTGGGCATCGTCGAAGGGTTTGCGCTGGCGAATGTGGACTCCATGGAGATCGTGGTGAAGGGCGTGGGCGGTCATGGCTCCATGCCGCACCTGTGCAAAGACCCTATTGTGCTTTCTTCGCAAATCGTGCTGGCCTTGCAGACCATCGTCAGCCGCGAAATCAGGGCGGGTGATCCAGCGGTCATCACCGTGGGCAGCATCCATGGCGGTACGAAGAGCAACATTATCTCTGAGGAAGTGCGCCTACAGCTCACGCTGCGCAGCTACAAGAAGGAAACGCGGCAGCACCTCATCGAATCCATCAAACGCATCGTCAAAGCCCAGGCGGAGTCCGCAGGCATGCCTGCGGACAAGATGCCTGAGGTGCTCGTGTCAGATGACAGCGCCACGGCGCTCTACAACCAGCCCGAGCTTTGCCAGGAGGTGCGCAAGTTCATCGGGGCCGCGATTGGCGCAGACAACGTCCTTACCCGTGAGCCCGTCATGGGAGCGGAGGATTTCTCCGAATACGGCATGACGAAGGACAAGGTGCCGCTGTGCATGTTCTGGCTCGGCACGCAGTCTCCCGCAGTCGTGGCTGCTGCCAAAGCGAAGGGCACCACGCTACCGTCTTTGCATTCGCCTTATTTCAAACCTGTTCCAGAACCCACCATCGAGACGGGAGTGACGGCGATGACTTCAGTAGTCATGGGCCTGCTCAAAAAGTGAGGCGGGCCGCTTACTTCCGGCTGAGCTTGTAGAACAGCCAGCCGCCCATGCCGAGGAAGATCACATTGGGCAGCCACATGATGAGATGGGGCATCGCCGCCGGTTTGTCATTGAGCGTGTCCGCCAGAATGATGAAGACGATGTAAACTGTCGCGGTGATCAGGCTCAGCGCGAAGCCCGAAGAGGTCTCGCGTCGTTGCGCTGTCACTCCCAGCGGAATACCCACCAAGGCGAAGGTGAAACAGGCCATCGAAAAGCTGTAGCGCTTGCTCAGTTCGGTGAGTGAGAGGGAGCGCGTCACGGGTGTCAGTGCCTCGCCGGTGACGGTGTCTTTCCAGGTGCGTACTTCCTCGGCCAGCGCGCTGGTGGTCTTCATGCTCGCGTTCACACGCACGGCATCTTTCTGCATCTCTGAGAGCGGTAGTTTCAGCCACTGCTCCTTCATGGCCAGTCCGCCGAGCTGGCCCTGACCCTGCACTGGCACGGTTTCCTCCGTCATGCCCTCCAGCTCCATCTTCAGATCAATCGAGCCCGGGGTGGTGTGAAGGGTGGCTTTTTTGGCGTGGATGTAGGTGCTGGCCTGGGTTTCCTTCAGCATGATGATGTGCATGTCCGTGAGCGTCTTGTCATCACGCTTGCTGGTGTAAATGCGGTAGCCCGGCACACGCTCCAGCACCTGACCTTCTTGGAACAGGGTTTCGGGATTCTTCACCGCCACCTGGTAAAACAGGCGCTTCATGCGGTCCTTCGCCGCCGGTGCCAGGCTCACATTTACCCAGAGGCAGATGCCGCTCAGCGCGATCGCCAGGACAAAGACCGGGGCGCAGATGCGTGGCATCGACATGCCGGTCATGCGCAGGGACACGAGTTCATTGTCGGCAGAGAGCCGGCCAAATACGAGCAGAATCCCCGTCAGAAAGGCCCAGGGAATGGTGAAGATGAGCGAGAAGGGGATGACCAGCAGCACGAACTCCGCGATCACCGAGATGGGCAGTTCCGTGTTGCCCAGCAACTGGTCCAGCTTCTTGTACACGTTGCCCAGCACCATCACGCCACTGAGCAGCGCCACGCCGATCAGCGTGGCTGATGCGACCTGGCGGCCGAGGTAGCGGTCAAAGATGCGCGGGAACATGGATGGAAAGAGAGGCTAGCGAGTCTTCACCGCCGGGCAATTTGAGATTGCCATAGACTGCGCTTCAAACGACCGCCTTCTTCACCTTGCCAAAATCCGTGCCCAGGAAGCGCTTCGCGAGGTTCTCCGCCTGCTCGGAGTGGTCCGTGAGGTAGATGTCGAGGGTGGGCTTGGTTTTCGTCGTGCGCAGCAGCCCGCCTTGTTCGAGGCTGGCTTTCACATGCGCCGCGCAGGTGCTGGCAGAATCCACGAGGCGCACCTTTTGCCCCAGCATGCGCTTCAGCACTGGAATCAGCAGCGGATAATGGGTGCAGCCCAGCACCAAGGTGTCGATGCCCTTGTCGAGCATCGGCTTCAAATACTCACGCAGCACGGACTTGAGCGCTGGATGATCCGTCCAGCCTTCCTCCACAAACGGCACGAGCAGCGGTGTCGCCTTCGCTTCGATCATGATGTCCGGCCGTCGCATGGCGATCTCATGCTGATAGGCATGACTGCGGATCGTGCCCGCAGTGCCAATGATGCCCACGCGTTCGCAGGTGGCATCAGCGAGCGTCGCTTCTACTCCGGGACCGAGCACGCCGATGACGGGAACGCGAAATGTGGCCTGGAGCAGAGGTAGAGCATGGGCTGTGGCGGTGTTGCATGCCACTACCACGGCCTTCACGCCATGCGAGACGAGGAACTGGGTGTCCTCCATCGAGAAACGGCGGATTGTGTCCGGGGATTTGGAGCCATACGGCACGCGCGCCGTGTCGCCGAGGTAGATGATCGATTCGTTGGGCAGGAGATCACGCAGTGCCCGAACCACAGTCAGGCCGCCAACGCCGGAGTCGAAGACGCCGAGAGGGCTGCTGGCAGTGACGGGGGTGCTCATGGTTTGAATTAACTTTTCCGCGTGATCTCCACGATGATCGCCTTCTGTGCATGCAGGCGGTTCTCGGCCTGATCGAAAATCAAATCGGCGTGGGCTTCCATGACTTCCTCGGTGATTTCTTTGCCACGGTAAGCGGGCAGGCAGTGCATGACGAGAGCGCCAGGGTTGGCGTGCTTCATGAGGGCGCTGTTGATCTGCCAGGGCTTGAGGGTCTCGATGCGGTCGGCGCTTTCGGCTTCCTTGCCCATGCTGACCCACACGTCTGTGTAAACAACATCGCAGGCTCCCACGGCCTCGGCGGGATCATCGACGATGCTCACCGTGTTTCCGGGCACACGATGCATGAAGCTTTCCTGCGGCTGAAAGGCCTTAGGGGCACCAATAACGAGGTCAAAACCGAGATGCACCGAGGCCCAGATCCAGGAGCGGGCCATGTTGCAGTCGCCGTCTCCCAGGAAGCAGATGCGTTTGCCCTTCCAGCCGCCGAGGTGTTCCTGGATGGTCTGCAAATCCGCCAATACCTGGCAGGGGTGCTCGTCATCGGTCAATGCATTGATGGTGGGGATGCCGCTGTACTTGGCGAAATCCACCACGTCTTGCTGCGCGAAGGTGCGGATGACCGCGCCATGAATCATGCGGCCCATCACGCGTGCGGTGTCCTTGATCGGCTCGCCACGGCCAAGCTGGATGTCGGCGCTGGAGAGGAACATCACCGAGCCGCCCAGTTCGCGAATGCCCACTTCAAAACTCACGCGTGTGCGTGTCGAAGACTTGCTGAAAATCAGCGCCCATTGCTGGCCGGTGAGCACCTGCGGCGAGGCGGTGCGGTCTTTTTTCAGCACACAGGCCAGATCGACGATTTTCTCGATTTGTTCCTTGGTCAGTTCTTCGATGGACAGAAGGTGGTTCATATCGTGGCGGGTTTACGCGAGCTGATCGAGCACGCTCTTGAAAAGGGTGAGCCCTTCGTCGGCATGGGCTGCGGTAATGTTCAGCGGCGAGAGCCAGCGCACCACATTGGGGCCGGCGGGCGTGACCATCATGCCGGCATCGAGCAGTTGCTGCGCGAGGAAGATGGAAGGCAGTTTGCCACCGGATTTAGCGGCGATGGCTTCTGCATTGAGTTCAAAGCCGATGAACAGGCCGAGCTGTCGCACCTCTTTGATCAGAACGTGGTTCCACTCACGGGCCGTCGCAGCGATGGCTGCGCCGCGAACTTTGGCATTGTCGCAAAGGTGCTCGTCCAGAATGGTGCGCAGGGTGGCGATGCCGACGGCGCAGGCGAGGGGCGAGCCGCCGTAGGTGGTGCCATGCGTGCCGGGGCCCAGTGTCTTGCTCAAATCGCGGCGATCATTGACCCAGAACGAGCCGAGCGGGAAGCCGCTGCCAATGGCCTTGGCCCAGCTAATTCCATCCGGCTGTATCTCGTCCCCCGGAATGATGCTGCGCCAGCCCGCCATCTCGCCCGCCCGACCAAAGCCGCACTGCACTTCATCCAGCAGCAGCAGCAGATCCTTCTCGCGGCAAAGCCGTTGCGCGGCGCGCAGAAACTCGGGGGTGACGGCGTGCACACCGCTTTCTCCCTGAATCGGCTCCATGAAAATGGCGACCGTCTTGTCGGTGATCGCAGCTTCGAGTGCCGCAATGTCGTTGAACGGGGCATAGACGAATCCCGGTGGTAGAGGACCAAAGCCGCCGTGGATCTTCTCCTGCGCCGTGGCGGTCATGGCACCAAAGGTGCGACCATGAAAGGAGCCGGTGAACGTGATGATCTCGTAGCGTCCGCCTGTCTGCTGGCCGTATTTCCGCGCCAACTTGAGCAGGCCTTCATTCGCCTCCGCTCCGCTGTTGCAGAAGAAACACTTCCCTGCAATGCCGACACATTCCTCCACAAGAATGCGCGCCAGTTCGGCCTGCTTGTCGATGCAGTACCAGTTCGAGACATGGATTAGCGTGTTAGCCTGCTCCGTGAGTGCTTTCACCACCGTGGGGGGGCAATGACCGAGCGGGCACACGGCTACGCCGCCGGCGAAGTCGAGATACTTCTTCCCATCACGATCCCACACATACGGGCCTTCGCCACGCACCGGCCACACATTGTAACGACCGTAGTTCGGCAGGACGAACTCCTGCATCAGTTGATCACTCGTGCTCATCTTGGGATTACAAATGGATTTCAGTGCCGATCCCGCCATCGGTGAAGATTTCGAGAATGAGCGCATGCGGCAGCCGGCCGTCGATGAGATGCACCTTGCCGACGCCACCGCGCAGTGAATCGAGCGATGAGTCCACTTTTGGAATCATGCCGCCGCTGATGATGCCGTCTGCTTTTAGCTTGGCGATGGAGGCTTCATCAAGACTGGGAATCAGCGTGGTTTCATCCTTCGGATCACGCATCACGCCGCGCACGTCGCTGAGGAAAATGAGCTTCGTGGCCTTCAGCCGTTTCGCCAGACCGCAGGCTGCGAGGTCGGCGTTCACGTTGAGTGTTTTGCCAGAGTCGAGCTCGCGTGCGACAGGCGAAACCACAGGAACGAATTCGCCAGCCACAGCAGCCTGGATCAGGCCGAGCTTGCAGTCGCTGACTTCACCGACCCAGCCGAGATCGCCCTTCATCTTTTCTCCCAGAAAAACCTCGGTGCCGGGAATGCCGACCGCTTTGCCACCAAAGGCGTTGATCTTCGTTACGATCTCCGGGTTGATCACGCGGGCGAGCGTTTCCTCGACAATCTTGATCGTCTCGTCGTCAGTCACGCGCATGCCATTGATGAACTTGGCCTGAAGGCCAGACTCCGTCATGGCCTTGGAGATCGCCTTGCCGCCGCCATGCACGATGACGGGATTGATGCCCACGGCTTCCAGGAACACCACGTCACGCAGAAACGAGTCCACCTGCACCGGGTCTTCCATCGCACTGCCACCGACCTTGATCAAAAACGTGCAGCCACGAAAGCTCTGCATGTAGGGCAGGGCTTCAAGCAGTACGTCGGATTTGGTGATTTGGGCGTCGAGGGGATTCATCGCGATGAATGTGAAAGCGTGATCCGCTCAAGCGAAGCCTTTTTGGCGTTTCGCATGAATGGCGGCGGAGTATTCCGAGCTGTTGAAATCAACGTATTCTTTGGACAGGTCGCTGGTGTAAACGGTGTATCCGCTGGTGCCGAGATTGAGATCAATGGTGACGGTGAACTTCGGCTCTTTAACGACCTTCTCCATCTCCCCGACGGGCGTCTTTGTGGCCAGCCCGCCTTTGCAGGCCTGCAGACCGCCGAAATAGATGTCGATGAGCTCTTCACGAATGCGCGCGCCGGAATAGCCGACCGCGTGGATGATGCGGCCCCAGTTCGGGTCGCAGCCATGGAAGGAGCATTTGACCAGCAGGGATTTGGCCACGGTCTCGGCCACCTTGCGGGCGTCGGCCAGGGTGCGGGCATTGCGGACGCGGATTTCGACGAACTTGGTCACGCGCTCGCCGTCGCAGACGATCATCTTGGCGAGCTCCAGCATCACCTTGTGCAGCGCGCAGCGGAAGAGCTCCGCCTCGGGCGAGCCCTTCTTGATCGTGGGCACATCCGACTGGCCGTTGCTCATCACGATGACGGTGTCGTTCGTGCTGGTGTCGCCGTCGATGGTGATGCAGTTGAAGCTCTTCTCCACGGCGTAGCGCATGGAGCGGTGGAGCTCATCCCTGCCGATCCTTGCGTCGGTGGTGATGAAGCAGAGCATGGTGGCCATGTTTGGACAGATCATACCCGCGCCTTTGGCAATGCCGCCAATGCGGAAGCTGCCTTTGCCGCAGGGCACATCGACCGCGAAGGTCTTGGGCCGTGTGTCACTCGTCATGATCGCGGTCATGGCGTCATCGGAACCGTCAGCCTTCAGCTTGGCCACGGCATCTGGCACTTTGACAATGACACGCTCGATGGGCATCGGCATGCCGATGATGCCGGTGGAGCAGACGAGCACTTGGCGCATTTTCACGCCGAGCTGTTCAGCCACGGCCTTGGTCATGGCCTTGGCATCATGAATGCCCTGGACGCCGGTGCAGGCGTTGGCGTTGCCGCTGTTGGCAATGATGGCGCGGGTGTCGCTTTCCTTGATGTGCTGCTGGCACACCCGTACGCAGGCGGCGCGGACTTTGTTGGTCGTGAAGACCGCATCCGTCACGGTCGGGCCGTCGGAAACGATGAGCGCCAGATCCAGGCGGGTGGCATCGGGATTTTTGATGCCGCAGGTCACGGCACTGGCACGGAAGCCTTTCGCTGCGGTCACGCCGCCGTCGATGACTTTGAATGGAACGCGGCATTCGCGTTCTGCAGTGGCTTTAGCAGGCATATCAGATGTTCAGCAGGCCTGCGGTGGCCTCAAAGCCGCAGATGAGGTTCATGTTTTGCACCGCCTGGCCAGAGGCGCCTTTGCCGATGTTGTCCTCAGTGCTCATCAGGATGAGCTGTCCCGCGCGGGCGTCATAGGACCAGCCGATGTCCACGAAGTTGGTGCCGGTGACATGTTTGGTATCGGGTGACTGGTTCACCCCGAGCAAACGCACGAACGGGGCGGAATCGTAGGCTGAATGCAAGGCGGCGCTGATTTGTTCAATCGTCACGCCTGGCTGCAACTGCGCGAAAGTCGTCGTGCAGATGCCCGAATGCGTCGGCATGAGGTGCGGCACAAACGAAAGCTTCACCTCCCGACCGGCGGCGAGCGCGAGTTCCTGACCGATTTCGCTCAGGTGCCGGTGCAGCGGCACGCTGTAGCTGCGCACGCTGTTTTGCACCTCGCAGAAGAGCAGGGAGATGCTTTCTTTGCGGCCCGCACCGCTGGCACCGCTCATGCTGGCCACGGCGAGAGGCGACTCCGCCAGCAGGCCCGCTTTCAGCAGCGGAATGAGCGGCAGCAGAATGCTGGTGGGGTAGCAGCCCGGGCAGGCGATGAGCCGTGCGGTCTTGATCTGCTCCTCACGCAATTCCGGCAGCGCATAGACAGCTTCATCCAGCAGTTCAGGCGCAGGGTGCGCGTGGCCGTAGAATTCTTCGTACAGCGCCGGACTCCGCAGGCGGAAATCGGCGCTGAGGTCGATCACCTTGAGGCCAAGCTCCAGCAGCGGCTTCGCATATTCGGCGGAAACCCCGTGTGGCAGCGCCAGAAAGGCGATCTCTGCACCAGCGGCTTTCAAGGCGGCGGCGTCAGGCGCGGTGAAGGTCAGCGAATCGGCCACGCCGACGCTGCGGAAGCGTGGGAACTCCTTGGAGAGCGCTTTTCCCGCCAGTGACCGCGAAGTCACCGCCACCAGTTCCACGTTCGGGTGCCGTAGCAGCAGGCGCAGCAATTCGGCTCCAGAGTAACCACTGGCTCCAACGACGGCGACTTTGACGGGTGCGGACATAATGCGGGGGGCGGAGTATGGGATGTCATGGGGGCCGTGCAACCCTGAAAAAGAGCATTTCTTGCCGGATCACAGCACGCATCGTGCCGCTTGTCAGCGGGCCTCGCCTCGCACACTATTCCCGCCCCCCTCATGAGCGATCCCACGCCAGAACTCCCAGAGCCAGAAAAACCCAAAGCGCCCGGAAGCCCGGAAGAGATCACACGCAAACTGGAGGACTTCATCAAAAACACGCTGGGTGGCCAGGTGCTGTTCACCCGCGTCGAGGGGCCTGGGGGGCGTCGCCTGCCTGACGGAGAGGAAAGACCCGTCGAAGATGCCAAACCCGACAATGGCAGAGTTTTCGAATTCAACTACCGCCCGGCTGACATCAAAGCACATCTAGACCGGTTTGTGATCCGGCAGGACGAGGCCAAAAAAGTGCTTGCCACTGCGGTGTGTGATCATTACCACCACGCCCAGATGCTGCGCGATGACCGTGAGTCGGACTCCGGCGGGCCGAAGCTCGAATTCTCGAAACAGAATGTCATCATCATCGGCCCCACGGGAGTCGGGAAGACCTATCTCGTCAAACACATCGCCGATCTTATAGGTGTGCCGTTTGTGAAGGCGGATGCGACAAAATTCAGCGAAACCGGCTACGTCGGCGCGGACGTTGATGATCTGGTCCGCGACCTCGTGGCAAAGGCCAATGGCGACATCGAACTGGCCGAGCATGGCATCATCTATCTGGATGAAATCGACAAGCTCAGCAGCGGCCCCGAACGACTGGGGCGGGACGTGAGCGGGCGCGGCGTGCAGACCACCCTGCTGAAATTGATGGAGGAAACCGAAGTGGCACTCTACGCACCGAACGACATCCGCAGCCAGATGCAGATGATGTTCGACACCCGCAAAGGCCGCACCGGCCGCGAGGTGGTGAACACGCGCAACATTCTCTTCATTGTCAGCGGCGCCTTCGGCGGGCTGGAAAAGATCATCGAAAAGCGCACGAACCGGAAATCCATCGGCTTCGTTTCGTCGGACACGAAAACGACCGCCGCCGAGTATCTGTTCCGTGAAGCACGCACGAAGGATTTCATCGACTACGGTTTCGAGGCCGAATTCATCGGCCGCCTGCCTGTGCGTGTCGTCTGTGATCCGCTGAGTGCGGACGACATGTTCCAGATCATGAAAAATTCCGAAGGCAGCCTCATCCGCCAGTATGAGCGTGAGTTCGCCGCCTATGGGGTCAAAGCCACCTTCAAGGATGACGCCTTGCGTGAGATCGCGACCCGTGCTGAGGAAGAAAAGACCGGTGCGCGCGGTCTCGTCACCGCCTGGGAGCGGGTGCTGCGTGATTTTAAATTCGAAATGCCCAGCCTCGGTCTGCCCGAACTGCTGATCGACGGCGCGCTCGTCAAAGAGCCGGAGCAGGCGCTCACCCAGTGTCGCGCCGAAGCCGTCAGCCAGTTTAGGGAGCTCGGTGCCGCGCATGCCGGTGAGGTCAGGGCCTTTGCGGAGCGTTTCCAGCGCGAGCATGGTTTCCTGCTCGACTTTGACAGCGAAGCCATCGCCGCCGTGGCTGCACGGGCTCAGCGCGAAGGGCTGCATGTGGAGGCCATGTGCACGAAACTCTTCAAAGATTATTCCTTTGGCCTCAAGCTCGTGACACGCAGCACTGGAGCGACGAGATTTGTCATTACCACCGACGCGGTTGCCAATCCCGACAAGTACGTCAGTGAACTCGTCGTGAACGCCTGTCGTGGCCAGCCCGAGCCGCCGGTTTCCAACATCATCGATCTCACCCCTGACACTCCCGCCCATGAATCGTAATCATGCCGCCGCCATGTTCATTGGCGTGCTCGTCTGCATCCCACTGCTGGCCTTGTACCATTTTGGCTATTTCAAAGGCACCGCTGAATGGTTTGCCGTGCTGTTTGCGCGCGGGTTCATTTTGCCGGCCGGTGGGTTGAAGCAGGTCGTTTTGCTGCAATACGGCTACTACACTGTCATGGCGTTTATGAGCGCCTGGGTGTGCATTGAGATGCCCTCGCAGTGGCGGCGTCTTGCATTTCTGCTGGGCGGCACTTTTCTCACCATCACCTTTGCCTGCATCATGGCCATGAGCGGCGTTTTGTTTGAGCCCATCTCCGGCTCACTGGCGTTGTGGTTCGCGGGCATCGCCGGCATTGCTGTCGGTGGCTCGGTGAATGGGTATCGCTGCCATGTCATGCGTGATTACTTTGTGGGCCGGCTTTCCACGCGCCTGTTTGAAGAACTCGCAGATCAAAACAATCCCGCAAAAATGACGGAGCGCCGGGAGATCACCGTGCTGACCTGCCGCCTGCTGAATCATGGCGAGCTTTCCACGGGCATCGAGGCACCGCAGTTCGAGGAACTGGCCACTCACTTCCAGCGCAGCATTTCAGAATTTCTCATCGCCCGCGGTGCTTATCTGGATGACTGCACCGCTCGGCAGGTGCGCGTCTTCTTTGGTTTCCCGCTGTCAGACGAGCACCACGCTCTGCATGCCGTGCAGGTGGCTGCGGTGCTGCGCACGCATGTTGCCACGCTGGCCCGTGAGATCGAGCAGCGCTTCGGCAAGAAGGCGCAGATCGGCGTGGCATTCAGCACCGGCCCGGCGGTCTGCGGGCTGTTTGGGGTCAGTCACTTTGAAAGCTTCAGCGCGGTCGGGGACGTGATCGATTTTGCTGCGCAGCTTTGTGTCTTGAACGCCGAGTATGGCAGCAAGGTGCTCCTCAGCGCGAGAACCTATGCGCTGGTGAAGGACACTGCCGAGGTCAGGCCGATGGAGATGGTCAGCACCGCCGGCTCCAGTCAGATGAGCGAGGTGTATGAACTTCTCGGTGAGAAAGGTGCGCTGCCAGAGGCGGACATCCGCGCGCGTGACGCCTTCTGGCAGGGAGTGGTGCAGTATCGCAAAGGCGATCTGAAGCAGGCGCTGGAAAGCTTCAGCAATGCCGCCACTGAAAGCCGTGAGGATGCGCCGCTGAAATACTTCATGGAGCGCGTCGAACTGGGTCTCAAAGAGAAATCATCGCCTGCCAAGGAGACACCCAAACATTCCCGCAAACTCGCCGCGACCTGAGTTTTTCTGCCGTGCGCATTGACTATCCACCTGCGATCCAGCGTCTCGTCGCCCAGCTCAAATCGCTGCCCGGTCTAGGACCACGCAGCGCGGAGCGCCTCATGATCTGGCTGCTGCAGCGGAGTGATGAGCGCCTCACCACGCTTTCCAACGCGCTGCTGGAGGCCAGGGAACGCATCGTCTCCTGCGGCGACTGCGGATTTTTCATTGAAAGCGACAGCAACTGCCTGCTCTGCCATGACCCGCGCCGCCAGCAGCAGCAACTCTGCGTTGTCGAGCAGGCTGCGGACGTGCTGCGCATGGAGCGCTCAGGAGCGTTTCAAGGATTGTATCATGTGCTGGGCGGTCGGCTCTCGCCGCTCGACAACGTGACACCCGAAGACCTGCGCATGGAGTCATTGGTCACTCGTGTGCGTGATCTGCATACGGAAGAGGTCATCATTGCCCTCGGGTCCGATGTCGAAGGCGAAGCGACCGCCAGCTACATCGCCGATCTGCTGCGCCCGGCGGGCATTGCTGTCACCCGGCTGGCCCAGGGCATGCCTGCGGGCGGGGGACTGGATCACGTGGACGAACTCACCCTGTACCAGGCGCTGCACGGGCGGCGGAAGATGGGATAGTTTTTCCTCGACAGCAGGTGCTGTTTCACCCAAAGGGAGCCTCCATGGACTACCACATCGCCCGTAATGGACAGCAGCTTGGCGTTTTTTCCGAAGCGGAAATGCAGCCGGGGATCTCAACAGGGCGTTTTTTGCCCGACGATCTATTTTGGGCGGAAGGCATGCCGGATTGGCAGCCTTTGAATTCCCGCTTCGCTGTTGCGGTGGCGCCGCCGGTTTTTTCATCTGCCGCTGCGGCCGCTGGATCATTTAATCCCTATGCCGCGCCGCTGACCAATGTTGTGTCTTCTGCCATGCTGCCACAGCTCAATCTCGCATCGCGTGGAGTGCGCCTGGGGGCGAGATTGCTGGACGGGTTCATCGTGCTGGCGGTGATGGCTTTGCCGACGATTCCGGGTTTCGTTGCGATCGCACAGGCGGATAGTGCGGGGAAACTGGAAAATGACTTCCCGGTTTATGCGATGTATTGGTTTGGTGCGGCGTTCCTGGCTTCTTGTGGACTGCTGGTGTGGAATGCCATGTGGCTGGCACAGCATGGCCAGACGATTGGCAAGCGCATGCTCGGCATCCGTGTCGTGCGCTTCCCCAGCGGGCTGCCTGCCGGCGCTGCCAAGGCTTTCTGGCTGCGCGCCGTGGTGAACTTCGTTATCAGCAATATTGTCCCGCTGTATGGCATCGTTGACGCCTGTTTCATTTTCAGTGAGAACAAGCGATGTGTTCATGACTTGATCGCGGAGACCACGGTCGTCGTGGCTGATGACGTCAAGTGAGTTACTCCAGCCCCAGCGCCGCCACCTCGTCTTCATCCAGCCCGAGGTAATGCCCCAGCTCGTGCAGAAACGTGATCCGCACTTCGTGGCGGTAGGTGGCGAGATCACCAGCGCATTCGTCCCAGAGGTTGTCCAGGAAAAGGCGGATCCGCGGCATTTCATCGGGGGACTCCGGCAGGGGATCGCAGCGGGCGTTGCCTTCAAACAGGCCGAGCAGATCGGGGTCAAGATCCTCATCAATATCGACCAAGGCATCCATCTCGGTTAACTCAATGCGGCAGTCTCCTGCCTCACTGCGAATTTCGGTTGGCAATGAAAGCAGCGTGTCTTTGACGACACGGGTGGCGATGGTGAGAAGGCGTGGAAAGCGCATGTTCGGTTACTTGCCTGCCTTTTTTTCGGCGGTGGCTGGCTGTGATTTTTTCTTCAGGGTTTCGAGCTCCTTCTGCTGCTCTTCAGCCTGCTTTTGCAGCTGCTGCACACGGTCCCAGAGTTTCTTTAAGTCGGCCGGGCTCTCAAGGCCGGCGCGGATGTCCTGCACGGATTTTGCCGCTGCTTCGCGCATGGGATCAATGCGGTCATTGCTGCCGGCGAGAAGCGGCTCCAGCACGGCGAGCGCCTTGGGATCTCGCAGTGTACCAAGGGCCTTGGCGCTGGCGAAACGCCAGTCGTTGCGCGGATCGGTGAGCTTAGATGCTAAGAATTCTCGCACAGCATCGCGCTGTGCATTTGTGGGCCGCCGCGCGAGGAAGGCGAGAGCGTCGAAGGCGGTGCCTGCGTCGCGACCACGAAGATCGTTGAGGGCTTGCACCCGGGTCAAAACATCTGGCACGGCGGATTCATCGTCCTGAGCACGCAGCGCTTTGATGGCGGCAAGCTGGATTGAGCTGTTGAAGCTCGTGCCGCTCAGGTGTTTGCGAAGTTCAGTGGCAACCGTGGCGTCTCCAGGGCGGGCTCCCCAGCTTTCAATGATGCTGGCGAGAATGTCGGGATTCTTTTCGCTCTGGGCCATTCTCCACAGGGTGTCCTGTGATTCCGCCGTGTTCAGCGCGGCGAGAGACTGCACGATGGTCCGGCGCACGCGTGCATCGGGCTGGTTGCTGCTGCCTGCGATGAGTGCAGCGCGTGCTTCGGGCTCGGCGATTTTCGCGAGTGCTTTTGCGGCCTCGGCACGGACGGCGTAGAAGGCGTCTTCACGCAAGGCTTTGCCAAGTTTGTCGATGTGCTTTTCGTCGAGCGTGCTGATGGCGAGCAGGCGACCAATGACATCGGATTGCAGCTGCTTGTCGAGCATAGGGCCCGAAGGTGTGAAAGCGATCTTGGCCAGCACGGTGTAGTCGGGATCCATGCGAACCAGTTCTGGCTGAGCAGGCAGATGAAAGTAAAAGTCTTCGACCTCCTTGCTGACGTCTGCTTTGACGCGCAGCAGCTCTTTTTGTCCAGCGATGGCAAAACCCACAGGCAGCGGCACGCGGAAGAGACGCACCTGATCGCTGAGCTTCTGCGTCTGCCGCACGGTGATCTTGGCCTGCTTTGAAGCGGCGTCCCACGCATAGTCGATCTTCAATTCAGGCACGCCGCCATGGAAGAGCCATTGATCGAAAAACTGATCAAACGAAAATCCGCTGACTTCTTCGATGACATCCTGCAGATCTTCAGTGCGGACGATGCTGTTGCGATGCCGCTCAAGATACGCCTTGATGCACTTGCGGTACAAATCCGCACCAAGCTGGCTGCGCAGCATGTGCAGCACCCATGCGCCTTTAGGATAGGCACGCGAGTCGAACTGCTGCATTGGATCGCCATAGTCAGGCCAGACGATGGGGCGGGTGTCGTTTGCCTGGAGGACCTGCTGGGCTTCCTTCCAGAGCGAATACTTCATCGCATCATTCCCGAATTTCTGCTCTTCATAGAGAACGGTGTAGTAACTGGCAAAGCCTTCATTCAGCCACAGGTGTGACCAGTCACGGCAGGTGACGAGATCGCCGAACCACTGATGAGCGGTCTCATGCGCATCGAGACTGTGCAGGGAGCGGAGTTGCTCGGTGTCGGAGTTGAACAGCATGTCGGCGGCTTCAAAGGTGCAGCTCGTGTTTTCCATGCCGCCGGCGATGAAATCGAGGCAGTAGATCTGGTAATATTTGTCCCATGCAAAGGGTACGCCGATTTCCTTTTGGTAGAACTCGATGATCTTGCGGGTGTCGGCAAAAGCGTTTGCTGCCTGTGCGGTATGCGAGGGAGGAACCAACATTGCCAGGGGCAGATCTCCCGCCTTGTCTTCCAGCTTGTGGAAATAGCCTGCCACCATCGCGATGAGGTAGTTCACATGCGGTTTGTCCTGGAGCCAGTGAAAGGTCACGAGGCCATCGGCACCGGGCTTTTCGCTTTGCAGTGTGCCATTGGAGATGACCTGCATGCCCTTGGGCACATGGCAGATGACTTCGCTGGTGAAGCGCTCATTGGGATAATCGTAGCTGGGGAACCAGAAGCGATGCTCCTCCGCCTCGCCCTGACTCCACACCTGCGTGTCGCCGGCTTTGTAACCCATTTCTGGCGTGCGAAAATACAGGCCGTGTTCAGGTTGTGCGGAATAGGTGATCGTCACCGTCGCTTCCGCATCAGGTGCAATCGCTTTGGCAAACGTGATGATGAGTTTGTCATTCGTGACCTGCTGCTCCGCCACCTGAGCACCCGCAGCCGTGATGGAGGTGATTTTCAAGTCCACCGCGTCCAGTTGCAGTTTCTCCAATGGCAGGGCGATCGGCTTGAAGCGCAGCGTTGCCGTGCCTGAGACAGTGCGTTTGGCAAAATCCGGCGTCACATTGAGCCTCACATGCAGAATGTCCGCCCGCCGGTCACGCGCATATTTTCTGCCTGGGATGAGCTTCAGCGGCTGCGGCAGGAAATGCTTGTCACAATGCAGGCATTCAGTGGAATCGGCAGCGGCATCGAGGGTCAGCAGTGCGGCGGCAAGAATGAAGTGATGGATGCGCATGATGGCGGGAGCATCCCGAACCCAATGCCGGGTGGCAAGCACAATCAGGAAGGAGAGTGGCTCCCATGGCTGCTAAACCGATGGTCTGCCACCGAGTCTGCTCAATGTGCTGACCCCGGCGCGAGCCGATCAGCGGATTGCTTTAGCAAACACGGCTCATTCGTCGTCTTTCTCAAGACGATACAATGCCCCATCTTGGGAGAGGAGAACCGGCTCGCCATCGACATCCGCCGTGACAAGTGAGGGGTTGAACTTGTGCTCCGGATCCTTGCGGTGCAGCACGCTGCGACGGGAAGCCTTGCCAGTGGAGGGATCGATGCCCAGCGCCCAGACGGTTCCATAGCCCCAGTCGGCGAAGACAAACGCGCCATCAAGCTGTGGCAGTTTTTGGCCGCGATAGAGCAGGCCGCCGACGATGCAGAGGCCTTCGCCACGCATACGGGTGTAGGCATGCACGGGCTCGGTGGTGACCGTGTTTGGCAGATAGCTGTGCGCATGAGCGAAACTCTTCGCGGGGCCTTCGCGATCACTCCAGCCGTAGTTGGCACCGCTTTCCACGCGGTTGATCTCCTCCCACAGATCTTGCCCGACATCCGCGCACCAGAGCTGGCCGGAGCGCGCGTCAAAGGAGAGTCCCCAAGGATTGCGAAAACCGAGGGCGAAAATTTCAGGGCGGACGGTTTGCGCTTTGGTGAAGGGATTGTCTTCAGGAATCGCATACGGCAGCGTGCCAGTGCGACCGTTCACGTCGATGCGCAGGATTTTGCCATGCAGGACCCAGGGGTTCTGGGCCAGACGGTACGGATCATCACGCAGGCCGCCATCACCGAGCGCGATATACAGGCAGCCATCCGGCCCGAAGGTGATGTGGCCGCCCCAGTGGTCAGCCAGCGGCTGGGGGATCTCCAGAAGCACGCGCTCCGTCTCCGGCAGGGCATCGGGGGTAGAATCCTCGGAGGCGCGCATCTCGCTGATCACCGTGCGCCGGGGTTCGTTTTGGGTGTAGCTGAGGTAAAACAGCCGGTTTTCGGCGAAGCGGGGGTGAAAGGCGATGCCATGCACACCCTCTTCGAAAAGCACGATGCCCTTCATTTTCGCACGGAAATCGAGAAAGGGCCGCCACTGGCCGCTGCCATCCAGGCGCACGGCGCAGAATTCACCCCGCTGCATGGCGATCACCTGCTCCCCGCTGGCATCCGGCAGGGAGGCCAGCGTGACGGGAGAATCGAACTCGCGATCAAAGGCGAGTCTGCGCAGCGCGATGCCTGGCATCTGCTCCTCAGGGATCTCCAGCGCTGGGATTTCGGGTAATGCAGGGACGGGCAGGGAGGTCGCCGCATCTGGGATAGCGGAATAACCAGGACTGCCCGTCAAAAAGGCGGCCAACGTCACAGCGGGCAGCCAGAAGCGTGGAAATAGGAAAATTTTCATCGGGGGATGGGTTTCTGACTGCATGGACCATGCCATCCGGACAGCAAGGGATCTTGTTTTGCTCGAAACATATTTGTTGAATAAAGGAGACATAAACTCTGCTGGGCAGAGCAGCATCCGCACTGCCTTTATATTCGTGGGCTGACATTCGTCCGGACGTGCTGGCTGCCGGCGGCGGGGGATCGTTCCATCGGCTGTTTTTGAAGGATGGAGAGGAGCTTACGCCCGACGAGCGGCGGAGGACGCCGATGAGAAACTTTTTCCACGTCTTGCACTCCTCACTCCGCATGCCAAAGATGGGTGCTCCTTTACGATGAGCGACCCAATCAGTCACGAGTGCGGAATAGCAGTGGTGCGGCTGAAAAAGCCGCTGGGATACTTCTATCAAAAATACGGCAACGCCCTCTACGGCTTTGACGCCTTGCAGGCCATCATGACCAAGCAGCGCAACCGCGGCCAGGACGGCATGGGCATCGGCTGCAGCAAGCTCGGCATGCCCCCCGGTCTGCCCTACATGTTCCGCATGCGCAGTACTGAAAGCGTGGAGCGCATCGGCCAGGTCTTTGAGGATGAGCGCAAGGAGTTTAAGCGCATCGCCCGCCGCATCGACAAGCAGCGCAAGGACGAGCGTGACCAGGAGGGCAAAGAATTCGTGTCCTTTGAAGACGATCCGGACGCCATCAAGCGCGAGTTCGAGATGGCCGGAGAAATTTACATCGGCCACCTGCGCTACGGCACCAGCGGTGACTTCGGCAAAGGAGCGCTGCATCCCTACATGCGCCGCACCACCTGGCCCACGCGCACCCTGATGGTGATGGGGAACTTCAACCTCACCAACACCCGTGAACTCAACGAGGTCATGATGAAGCGCGGGCAGCACCCCGTCTTCGGCACGGATACGCAGAGCGTGCTCGAAGAAATCGGCTTTCAGCTCGATGAGGCGCACACCAAGCTCTACCACGTCCTGCGTGACTCCGGCATGCCCGGAGAAGACATCCCGCAGCACATCAGTGAGAAACTGGATGTGACCGCCGTGATCAAAGAGTCTGCCAAGCGCTGGGATGGCGGTTACAGCATCGTCGGTGTCATTGGTAATGGCGATCTCTTCGCCATGCGTGACCCCAGCGGCATCCGCCCCTGCCACTACTACGAAAACGACGAGATCTTCACCATCGCCTCCGAGCGCGTCGCGCTGATGTCTGTCTTCGGTGTCAATGAAGAGGACATTCACGAGATCCCCCCGGCGCATGTGGCCGTGATCAAAGCGGATGGCGGCATGACCATCAAGCCGTTTAACGAACCGCGCGAATTCAAGCCCTGCTCGTTTGAGCGTATCTATTTCTCGCGCGGCAACGACTCCTCCATCTACCACCAGCGCAAGGCGCTGGGTGAACAGCTGGTGCCGCAGGTCGTCAAGGCCATCGACAACGACTTCGAGCACACCGTGCTCAGCTTCATCCCGAACACGGCTGAGACGGCCTACTTTGGCTTCCTCGACGGGCTCCGCAAAAGCCGCCGTGTCGTCGTCAAAGAGGCGCTGATGGACATGTTCAAGCGTGGTGAACTTGATGAGGCCAAGCTTGATGACCTCGTGCTGCGCAACTGGCCGCGTGGAGAGAAGATCGCTCTCAAGGACATCAAGATGCGCACCTTCATCGCCCAGGAAACCGGGCGTGATGCGCTGGTGTCCGGCAGCTATGACATCACTTACGGTGTCGTGACCTCCAAGGACAACCTGGTGGTCATCGACGACTCCATCGTCCGCGGCACTACGCTGAAGAAAAGCCTGCTGCGCATCCTGGCCCGCACCAATCCGAAGCGCATCATCGTCTGTTCCACCGCCCCGCAGATTCGTTACCCCGACTGCTACGGCATCGACATGGCTGAACTCGGCAAATTCATCGCCTTCCAAGCCGCCATTTCACTCCTGCGCACGCGCGGCATGTCGCACATTGTGGATGAAACCTATCTCGCCTGCAAAGCCGAGCTGAAAAAGCCGAAGGAAGAAATGCGCAATGCCGTGAAGGCCATCTATTCGCCATTCACCAACGAGGAGATCTCCGCGCGCGTCGCCCAGATGATCAGTCCTGAGGACACGCCATGGCATGGCAGTGTCGAAGTCATCTACCAGACCATCCCCGACCTCCACACCGCTCTCGGTGCCGAGTATGGCGACTGGTACTTCAGTGGTGACTATCCGACCCCCGGCGGCTATTCGGTCGTGAACCAGTCCTTCATTCTTTACTGCGAGGCCAAGGATGGCCGCGCGCATGAGGCACTGCTGTAGGTGTATAGACAGGCTTGCTGTGGATCAAACCACCCCAAACGCGCACACCTCGTTCTTGTTCGCGCAGAGCCGCGTGAGGCGAAAGTCGGCGCATAGAAGCGGAGCTTCGCGTTTGAGGATTTCGAGCAGCGGATACTCGTCTTGGCCTTTGAATTTGATCGTCACGATGAACTGTCGCATGCGTTTCTCGCGCAGCCATTCGAGCAGCAGATCGATGCTGCGCTGGGGGGCGGCGATGACGTCGCACACGAGCCAGTCCACGGTCTGAAGAGGCTTGTATTTGAAGGCATCGGCAACTTCAAAATGCAGGCGTGGATTGCGCATTAAATCCTCGCGTAATTCCGAGCGGTCGATGGCAATGACATGGGCGCCGCGCTGGATGCCCACGTAGCTCCAGCTTCCGGGTGAAGCGCCGAGATCTACACAGGTCTGACCACGTCCGATCTGACGTCCCAGGCGCTGCTCGGACTCCACCAGCTTAGTGAAGGCCCGGGAGGGGGCGCTTTTGTCATCGGCCAGCGGGACCTCGCCGCGTGGGAAGCTGGAAATCAAACGGCGCAGGGCATGGGACTGCGGGGCGAGGGTGGTGGAAAGCCAGCCGGTTTCGGTGGACGTGAGAATGCACTGCACCAGGGATGTTTGCGCATCAAACACGGCATCAGAATCGACCAAGGAGCGCAGCAGGCGCCGACGCCGTTTTTTCATACGCTCCAGCAGGCTGGCCTGAATCAGTTCACAGCGATGCTGCCCGGCTTTGCCTTCTCCATACTGCGGCCAGAGATGCAGACGCCAGGGCTGGTCGTCAGGAAATACGCCGGTAGTGGCGTCAATGATACGATCCGCCCACGCATTGATGGAGGCGGCGTTGACTTCGGTAACGTCGGGCAGGGTTTGTCTCGCAAATGCGAGCAGCAGTCCTTCCAGCGGTACATCGGACGTTATGCCGACGCCTTCGATCTCGCGTTGTTCGGCGTCTGGCGCAGCACGGCGCAGTTCATCTGCGAGGAACGGCTCGGTGTCTAGATCAGCAAGGAAGAGATGCACGCGTGGCTCAGGCGATCACGGTTTGGCTGGCGCGGGCTTTGCAGGAGCGGCCTCTTTGAAGGGCGACACGACGCCAAGGGTGGACGGCAGGAAGTCATCGGTGCGGAAGCAGGAGGCGGGGAGGCCCTCGGCGTTGATGAGGTTGGCACCTTCCGGCCAGCTGGCCCAGGCGTAACGCACCCCGATCGGCTGCGGTACATTTTCGTTCCAGACGACGACTTCGCTGCCTTCGACCTTGGCCTTGGCCCACACCCATTTCTGATCAGCTCCGGTGATCTGAAAGCTTTTCAGTTCGCCGCCATCGCGAGTTTTCAAACCTGAGCCAGTATGGGTGAATTGAACGCGGATCTTGTCTGCCTGCACAACGGAGGAGAGGTAGAGCGGGCCGCAGGATTCGGCACCCGACTTGCCATAGTCCTGAGCCAAGGCCAGAAGCGCGAGACGGCGGCCGACCTCCTGCTTGTTCTTGGGATGGATGTCGTTCTGCTCGCCAATGTCGTTGATGATGGCGATGCCGCATTTGTCGAGCGTTTGAGCCGTGAGCGTCTGCGCCTCCTGCAGTTCGGCCCAGGTGTCGGGGACTCCGGCTTCCTTGGCTGCAGGCTTGCTGTTGCCGAAGTTTGCGAGCTGCACGATGTAAAAGGAGAAAGCGTCCACCCATTGCTTGCGCCAGTCGTTGATCATGGTGGGCAGCAGTTCCTGATACTGGAAGGCGCGGCGTTGATTCGACTCCCCTTGATACCAGATGGCACCTTTGACCGCATACGGGATCAAAGGAGCCACCATGCCGTTGAACAGCACGCTGGGATGGTGCTGACTCTTGTTGGGGTCATCTGGTGGGCGTGGTGCCTGCGGCTTGGGCAGCTTTTTATCCGCAGGCAGCTTGGCATTGTCTGCATCGATCTTCTGCACCTGGGCCTGCCAGTCGGCTTTACGTTGGTCAAAGGCGGCCAGCTCCTTGGGGCCATCCCATTTGGCGACGGCATCCTTCCAGTCGGTGAGCATCTCAGCAGCACAGGGACGCTCTTCGAGCGCTTGGTTGCTTGTCCAGGCTTCGATGCGTGTGCCACCCCAGGAGGTGTTGATCAAACCGACGGGAACCTTCAGCACCTGATGCAGGTGGCGGCCAAAGAAATAACCCACGGCGGAGAATTCGCCCACGTTGGCGCTGGAGGCCTCTTTCCACACGCCTTTGCAGTCGGCCTCCGGCGTCATGCTCGGGCGGCGCTCCACATTGAACATGCGGATCTGCGGGAAATTCGCGGCGGCGATTTCTTCCTGCGCCTTGCCGGCCTGCTGGACCATCCACTGCATGTTTGACTGGCCGGAGCAGATCCACACTTCACCGACGAGAACGTTTTTCAGCGTGATCGTGTTTTTGCCAGCCACCACAAGATCGGCGGGCTGGGCATTCGCATTCATTGGGTTCAGCGTGATCGACCATTTGCCGGTCGGGTCCGTGATCGTGCTGTGCGACTGCTCGCCAAAGGTGGCCTTTACATTTTCGCCGACTTCAGCAGTGCCCCAGATGCGGACAAGCTGCGTCTGCTGCAGAACCATGCCGTCAGAAAAAATGGCGGGCAGTTTGACCTCGGCCTGCAGGCTGGGGGCAAGCAGAAAGAGGCAGAAATAAAGGCGTTTCATGGGGGATTGTCGTATCAGAGGCAGGTTCAGGCAAGTAAGCCAAATGTCAGAGCAGGGTGCTGTCGTCGTCGCGTTCCAAGCGGCCGATCTTCTTTTTGATCGTCTCCAGGAGCACCGTCATCTCATGCACGCTGCGGAAGCATTCCTTCTGCGTTTCCTCATCGGCCAGTCCGGGAACGGCGGGATGAATCTTCATGAATTGCAGGGCGATGTTTTTGCAGGCTTCGCGGATTTGAGCGATGGCAGCGGGGCGGTCCATGCCGCCAGCGTAGAGCGCCCGCCCGCAGGTGCAAGACGCGGATCAGGCCTCGGGCTTCTTCCTCAGGGCTTACGCACCAAAACCGTGGAAAATGCGAGAGGTGACCTGGGACCTGAAAGCGGGGTCCAGAGCACAGCGCTTGCGCCGGCTGCGAATGGAGCCTTTGACCTTGCTGCTCCTGAGCACTTTGGCCGAGAGTTCGCG